>NZ_LANX01000001.1 GCF_000964795.1 Candidatus Neoehrlichia procyonis str. RAC413
TAACTTAAAAGATTTCTCCATATCCAATTTTTAAGGTTTCGCTATCATTTTTTATAATAATGTTTCCTTCTTTATCTATTATTGAAAATATACCGCTGTAGATTTTTTGATCATATGTCTTAATCTGTATAGGAAGATCTAGTAAATAAGCTTTTTTAAGCCACAATTTTCTTACTTGGTAATAGGAAGAGTTTTAATATAAGTATTATTAACTATTTCTTAATTTTATACATATTATTCCTAATTTATAATTTTAGGTAAAGCAATGAGTGTATATAATTTTCTGTACTAAAGAACTAGCATGAGTTTATTATTTGTAACTTTAGTACATAATTAAGTTTTAGCGATTATTTATTGCAGGGTTATAATGCATTAATGCAGGATGCATGATGTATGTGTTTTCTAAAAAAGAAGATAGAGGGGGGGGGGATCCATGATGACGTAAATGACAGCTTTTTGTATAAATGGGCTTTCTGTTGCTGTTAAGAGCATTACTATTAGTATTTTCATCAGCAACTGTGTGTTCATCTTGGGGTAATTCTTGATAATTATATGGTTGGTGATTAATATAAAATAACTCTGAAGGTACATGAGCAGGAGTATTCGGAGAAATAGGTGTATTATTAGTCGTTAAGCTTTTTATATGATACATTATAACTTTACTATTGTGTGCCTCTTTTATTATTATGCTACACTGTGTATCTGAATATACTGTAGATAGAATATCGTATGCTGATACTAAACTGATATACCTTGTTGTTTGTATATTATCCAACAACGGTAATACTATAGGGCTAGATAGGCTTCTTATCAAGTCTAGCGCCATATACCTTGACATTGAAGGGTTGTATTCAATCTTATTGTAGTGTCTATTTACTAAGTAAGGTACTACAATAGCAAGTGCACGTGCAAATTTTAATGGCATTCCAATCATGTAATATATTGCTTGATACCCGAAAGATTTGCAAACTTGTGATGTATATTCAAGTATAACCGTAGCAGCAGATGATAGAACTACATATTTCCAACGCAAAATAAATTGTGGATTATTTGTTTTTGTGCTACTTATAAGTAGAGTATCATAAAGTTCTTTTGTTTTTTGAGAATTTTCCATTATTCCTAATGGTACGAAAGTTCTTACTATATACCAAACCACTACCATATTAAAATATTTGTTATGTATTAAGGCAGCAAGTTGTATTACAACATTTGAAGCCCATCTTAGCATTAGTGTAATAAAAAAAGGATTGTATGATGACTCATTGGTTCTTGTTCTGGATACTTTATCTTTTATAAAATTATAGTAGGATTTAGCAAACAACATTTGTGGTACACTAAAAAACAAACACAATACTGCTAGTGATGTAGTTACAATAACAGATGATGAATTAATTATGCCGCTGTACATTGGAAAGTATTCATCAAAATCAAAACTCTCACATGCATTTCGTTGATAAGACTCAGAGTTAGCGTTTGGAAGAAAGCAGGTTGTTTTATTATTTCTTGTGATAAAATCTTGAAATTTTGCTATAGTAGTAGCACGTATTGTGAATATTGTAAATATGCATATAGAGTACATTTGTGGCATATATGGGAATTTATTAAAAAAGCTTTGAGTTACATCTAATAATTTATTTATTATGGGATGTGTTTCTTTAAAATCTTCTTTTGCTTTTAACTGTACATCTAAAATTTTATCGCGTTGCTGGAAATAAGTTGTTAAGTTATTGTATGCATTAAATTCAATAAAAAGCTTTTGTTGTTCGGTAATGTAATTATTGTTGTCATAGGAATTTACAATAGCTGTTGCTAATGCTCGCATTAAGAACCATTTTTTTGTTAATATACAAAGATTATCTTTTTTTAATAACTTTTTTGCAGATATAATTAATGTATTAATATTCATAGGATGTACATTTTCTGTAACAAAGTCCATATATTCGCTAAGTTGATTTAATCTAAATTCGGATGGATGTAATGTAACATATTGATCTAACGCATAAAATAATTCAACCAGCTCATGCTGCATTTCGGATCTAAGTTGAGCAATGAAATCACTTTCTAAATGTTCTAATGCGTTCAAAAAGTTTTGAGTAGGTATGTATCCATATGTATCGTTGATTGCAATATTTAATACTTTTTCTGTAATTAGTACAGCAATACTATGACTATCTTTTGGCTTATTTGTAAATATTTTTTCAAAAGTGTTAATGAAAATGCCGTGGTTTATTTTTTGTTTGATAACATTGCGTATGGTACTATATGCTTTTTTGTCAAGGGGATTAAACTTTTTTATCATAAGGTTAAAATATACACACTTTAACTAAATAATAACATATGTTAAATTTTTTACAATAGAAAAAGAAAGTTTTATAATTTTTGTAAGTGATCTAAATTTGCTACTATTTTGGATATTGAAAGTTTTATATTCTGTAATTGTTGTTATGTGACGATATGATTGTAAGTTAATTTGTGTAATGGATATTATAGTGGTGTATCTAGAGTATATAAATGATCATAGTACATGTTTTGAGGAGCTAATGTATTAGCATAATGTATATCATCAAATATTAAAGCACAATCATCATCTGTGATATTGGTATCTTGATTGTATGGTGATGTTTGTGCTACATAATGTGGGTATATTATACTGTTCTTCTTCTGTATTGTGTGGTAGTATTTGTGCTGAATCTGATATATTAATACAATTTATCACAGAATTGGTGTGCTGTTTTTCTGTTTCATTTTCATATTTTAAAGACGTACTATAATAATTTACTGGTTCTCTAGAATGTTTTAGATGTTGTAAACAAGTTACTATGACTTGATTATTAGATAACTCTTCCATTATTGTGCTGCATTGTGTTGAATTTGGTATATTAATATAATTTATTACAGAATTGCCGTGCTGTTCTTCTGTTTCATTTTCATATTTTAAAGACGTACTATAATAATTTACTAGTTCTCTAGAATTTCTTAGATGTTGTAAACAAGTTACTGTGACTTGATTATTAAATAATTCTTCCATTATTGTGCCGCATTTTATGTCCGAATATAGTGTAGCTAGAACGTGGCATGCTAACATTAAATTTGAGTACTTTACATTGTCTATGACTTCCAATAGTGATAATGCAATAGTAGAAGACATGCATCTTATCATGTCAAATGCTATATATTTTGAAACTGAGGGATGATATGGAGCACCATATGAATTTATATTATGTATATATGGCAATATGGTAGCTAATAAACGTATATATTTTGTTAGTATGTTTAGGCTTGGAAAAATAGATGCGCTTACATATTCAAATATAATTGAACATATAAACGCAGAGATAATATATTTCCGATGTAAAATAAATTGTGTATTATAATGCTTTGAGCCTGATTGCAATGCCATAATATGGACTATTTTTATTTTTTGAGAATTTTCTATTATTTCTGATGGTGTATAAGATCTGAGTACATACCATTTTATAAAACCTTGACTAGGAAATGTATCAATGCATTGGAGTGCAATGTTTGATACCAGTCTTATTCCAACTGCAACAGAATAAGGTGTGATGATAGGTTTATAAAATGGTGCTATACGTATTTTGCTAAGAAAGAACAAAATTTTTGGTATAGAGAAAAAAAAATATATTGATGCTATTATTCTAGGAATAATAGTAAGTGATGTATCTGTCCCATGTTGTGGATATGCTTCAAGATCAAAATCTGCGCAAGAAATGGTAGTAAAACTAATGTGAGTTAGGCAAGATTGTGATAAAGAATTTCTTTCTAAAAAATCATTGAATTTTGCTGTGGAAACAATACGTACCATGAATATTGAAAGTGTACATGCAGCATGTATTGATAACATATATGAAAACTTTTTTAAAGCATTTGTGGTAAATTTTAAGAATTTATTAAGAATAGAATAATGTTCTTTAAAACTTTGTTCAGCTTTTAACTGTTCATCTAGAATCTTATCACGATGTTGAAAATAAAATACTAAGTTGTCATATGCATGAAATTCATCTGTAAGTTCTTGTTGTGCTTTATTATTATTATATAGAACATGTTCATTCATAATAGCTCTTGCCAATGCTCGCATTAAGAACCACTTTTTTGTTAATATGCAAAGGTTGTTTTTTCTTAATAATTTTGCTGAAGAACGAATTAATGCATTAATTTGTGTAGGATCTGTATGTTGATTAATAAAATTAATGTATGCATTAAGGCTATTTAGTTGAAATTCTGTTGGATGTAAGGTTACGTGTCTATCTAGCTCTTTAAATAAATTAACTAGTTCATGATGCATACCGGAACTAAGTTTATCAATAAATAATTTGTCTAAATAGTTAGTTACACTTGAAAAAGTCTCAGTAGGTATGTACCCATATTTTTCGTTAATTACGATACTTAATACTTGATCTGTAATCAATATAGCAATATTATGACTATCTCTTGGCTTGTTTGTTACTAACTTTTCAAGCATGTTTATAAAAAAGCCATGATCTAATTGTTTATTGATAATTGCTTCTATAGCGTTAAATATTTTTTCTTCAAGGGGGTTAAATCTTTTTCGCATATATTTTGGAAACACACTTTATATTGTATATAGTAACATATATTAAGATATTAAACAACAGTAGAAAAAATATTAGGATTTATATTGTGTTATTGTTTAGCTAGAACTTACTAATTTTGGGAATTATTTTTTATTTATGAAGGTTGTTATTTTTAGTTAATGTTTTACTAAAAAGCTAAATAGATTTGTTAGTTTTTTTGATGTGTATAGCATAGCACTTATTATTTATAGATGAAAATATTAAATTAAATAGCTATGCTTATCAACTTTTAAGTGCTGCTCAAATTTTGTTGTATTATTAAGTTAAAAGATTTGCTTTATGTAAGTTTATTCATTGAGAAAGTTATATAATGCATGTTAATACATCATGATAATTATGATGATTTTGAGTGTAGTTAAGTTTTTATATTGTTATATAGAAGGAAATGGATAATAAATGTAAAATGCTTTTCATGAATTTTATATATTTGTAACTTAAAAGATTTCTCCATATCCAATTTTTAAGGTTTCGCTATCATTTTTTATAATAATGTTTCCTTCTTTATCTATTGTTGAAAATATACCACTGTAGATTTTTTGATCATATGTCTTAATCTGTATAGGAAGATCTAGTAAATAAGCTTTTTTAAGCCACAATTTTCTTATATTTTGAAACCCGTTTTTTAGAAAATTTTGTCTTAAAGCGTGAAAATGTTTAAGAAATAGTTTTAAAAATTGTAAATTTGATAGTCTATAATTAGGATTGTGATCAATAATTGAAGTTGCATAAGACGGGGAATTATACATATTTATTCCTATACCTACTATTGACCAGCCTGTGGAAGGAGTTTTCTTATGTATCAATGTTCCGGATATCTTTTTTTTATTAACTAAGATGTCATTTGGCCATTTATAACTTATGTCAGGACATATTTTTTGATTGAGTACTTGATTTAAAGTTTTTTCGATAGCAATTGATGTAATAAACTGTAGTGGGGCAAGTTCAATGTTTTGTGTTATGACAATACTGCAATAAAAATTGCCTTTAGGAGAGTGCCACTTTCTTCCGTATTTTCCAGTTCCTGCAATTTGTTCATCAGAAATAATTACTGTACCATCATGTGCTCCTCGTTCTGCTAAAATAATTGCTTCTTCATTAGTACTGTATAAAATATCGTAATGATATATATAATATCCATCTGGTATATTGTTATTGTGCATAATTAGTGATTGATACATTATCTATATTATAGTAAATTCTTAATAATTGAATAGCAAAAATTAGTGATTTGTAGTGTTCTAGGTAATATCTCTCAAAAGAGTTTTTTGTATTATTTACAAATAATAGCTTTTCTAAAAAAGTCCTGTTATTAATTTAAATTTATTAAAGATATAAATGGAGATGTATTTTAATTTTAGTAAAAATAGGTTATTATAAATGTCAGAAATCTAATTGAGGATAATGCATAGGTGGAGTAAATCCTGAAATTTTATCATGTAGTATTGGTGCAAATGATGACCTGGACTTTATTAAAGAGTACCATTCTTTAACTGTATTACTAATATTCCATGGAAAGGTATCAATGTAATCTAATACTGAAATATGTGCAGATAAAGTAATATCTGCAAGTGTAAATTCGTGTGATACTAGCCAGCCATTTGTGTGAATTAAATGTTCTATATATTTAATATGAGATTGTAAATTGTACATAGCTGCTCTTAAAAATCTGGAATCTGGACTTTTATTTTGTATATAATACTTGGCAATTTTTTCACTAATTACATATTTTGTTACTTCATGATAGAATTTGTAGTCAATCCAAGAAATTAATTTGCGTACCTCTGACTTTTTATATGGTGACCCACCAAGTAGTGCGGAATTATCATGTGTTTCTTCAATATACTCGCATATTGCTTGACTATCTATGATTATATTTTGGTTATTAATAAGTACTGGTACTTGACATACAGGGTTAATTTTTATAAATTCTTCTCTTTTTTTCCATGGATTTTCTTCAATAAGACTAAAATTAATTTTTTTTTCTTTTAAAAAAACACGAACCTTTCTTGAAAAAGGGCACAAAGGAAAATGATATAATATATCCATATGGTGAGTTTATGCATCTGTGGTAAGCTTATATCATATTTAAGTAGATGATACAATTGGTTTTTAATTTACTGATTTTTCCATTTGTTAATCAAGTTGAGGGTTTTTTGATCTGAAAAATCTTTTGGAAGTTTGTTAAGTGTTAATGTATGACTTTTAGGTATACATATACTTTTGCATACTGCATAACTAATTTTTAATTCTATAATTTGATTATCTTGAGTTGTGAATGATATAGGAAATATTATAGTTCCAGTATAAATATTGCTGTAAAAATTCTGATTATTAATTTTATCTATGTGCTGTGAAGGGTTAGGCCAATGTAAGTTAAAGGTTTTTATATTATTTGTCCAAGTAAATGTTGTTGGTAATCCTATATCTCCCGGATCTTTATAATAAATATGCCATCCTTTTTTAATTGTGAATTTTATTCCAGCAACGATATTTGATTTTTTTACAGAGCCTAGAATAAAGTTAACATTTACTAAATTACCGTAATCTTGTGCATAAGAATTTTCATGTAGCATAAGAATTATTATCAATGTAAGGAAAAGTTTTTTCATTACTTATACGCTTATTATAAAGTACCAAGAACATTTTATATTTATAATATTATAGTTTGTAAACTGAATAGTGTAAAATTGTATTTATTATAGAATTGACTTGCTGTATATATATAATCCAACTATTAATTATTCCATTATTTACTATCTCTTTTATATAACTACGTATTCCTTTCTCATAAAGGTGATGAGGAAGCCATTTTTTTTAATGAAGCATCAATAATACTAGTATTACTAAAAAAAAGCTTAGTATGTCTACTATGTGATAAAAATGTAAAGTATACTATAAAATACATAATAAACTAAATATTTATGATTCTTGTAAAAGATTTATATTGGGGTTATTATTAATCAGCTAATTTAATATAGTTAGTTTGATATTATTATAGCTTTATAAAGGTGGTATTATTACAAGTTTTGAAAAAATTGACCAAAAATATAATTATGTTTTCTTTGTTTAGCTTTAAATAGCTTAATTTGAAGATAGTATGGCCTAAATTTTGCAAAGCGCTTATGGTACATGTCTATCAAAATGCTGAAATGTAAATACAATATAAACTTGATGGTAATACTACTAATGCATTTATAGGAAAAAACAGTATTATATATTTCAGGCTAATTGTATTAGCCTTATGCAAAAATGTGTTACAATTAAGATATTAGTTATAGCTAGTTATTATTTAAATGATTTGATTAGAATTATTGTTGTGTATATTATGATTTTTGTGTTTGTTATGCTGTAGATTTTCATTAAGTGTGTATTTTTTACGTTTAATATTATGATAGTTTCATCTAAAGATAAGATTTGTTTTTGGTATATCCGCTACCTTAAAAGCATTTTTGTAACTTTATTACACCAATATCAGTAGTGCAGGTAACAGTAACAAATAAAGTGATTAAATGGTATTGTATTAAAATATTTTAAGCTTTAATTGTTTTCTATGCTGGAAAGTTGTTTATTGTTATTTATAGTGTTTTTGTAGTTTATAACTTTTTTGAAAGTGTGTGCATTTTTTGCTATAATAAATAGCTGATTGTTCATATTAATTGAAATGGTAATAGATGGTTGGATTGCAATTAAGTGATGTTTCTCATAGATATAGGAAAAGTAAATTTTTATTAGATAACATTAATATTTCTTGTAAAAAAGGAGACGTTATTTGCTTGCTTGGACCTTCTGGTTGTGGAAAATCAACAATTTTAAGGTTAATATCGGGTTTAGAGAAATTACAAAGTGGTTCAATATGTATTAATAATAAGGTGATAGCAAATGAAAAAGTTTTTGTACCAACAGAGAATAGGAATATTGGTTTAATTTTTCAACATCCATCACTTTTTCCTCATCAAACTGTTATTGAAAATGTAATGTTTGCTATTAGAGATGTTTCAGGATCACAAAAAGTGAGTATTGCTTTAGAAATGCTAGCATCTATAAATATGGAACATTATAAAGATGTATATCCGCATATGTTATCTGGAGGTCAACAACAGCTTATCACTATAATCAGAGCAATTGCTCAGCAGCCAGATATTATGTTATTTGATGAGCCTTTTTCAAATCTTGATACAATGTTGAAATTAAAGATCAGAAAGCATATATTATTAATTTTAAAGCAGCATAATATTACTGTTGTACTTGTAACGCATGATCCAGAGGAAGCATTAGAAGTTGCTGATAAAATTTATGTAATGTCTGATGGATATATAGTTCAATCTGGTACAGCTAGTGAAGTTTATTATAACCCTAAAAATCATATACTTGCTCAATTTTTTGGTGAAGTTAATTGCTTTTATTCTAAAGTAGTTAACAAAAGTGTACATTTATCAATAGGGAAAATCCCGACTACTTTTAATGAAGGAGATAATGTTATGGTTTGTATTAGACCTGAAGCAATAATTCCTCAGCAGTATGGTGTTGGCGTAAAAGTAATCGTAAAATTCGTAAAATTTTTTTGTAATATGCTGTGTGTTGGCAGTAAAGATAATCTTTATTGGATGAGATTTTCAGGTGCAGTATTACCAAAAATAGGTGATAATATTTTTGTATCGTTGAATATAGATCAAGTTTTATTGTTCAAGTTGTAGTTTATAGGGAGGGAATTTTTATGACTTTAGGTCCATGGCAAATTTTTTTAATATTAATAATAATTTTAGTACTCTTTGGGGCAGGGAAGTTACCTCAAGTTATGGGTGAGTTAGGAAAGGGCATTCGTAATTTAAAAAGTGAACTAAAAGATCCTAAGATTACATCTACTACAAACGATGAATCAGATCATTAGCTTTATTTATATATTTTTTCTTTAGTGATTTGCTAATATTGTTAATATTTGTAATTATAAAATATTGGAGAAGATGCCTCTGTTTTGTATTTGGATGTTATATTATTAATAAGTAGTGCTTACTTATTATTTTAATAGTTATGTGCAATTGAGTTTTTGAATAGCTGTTATGTGTTTATTATAAGAATATTAATGACTTACAAAAGAATATGTTTTTCTTTAATAGTAGTCATTTAATTAATGTATAAAAATGAATTGGTGAGAGTACTGCATAAATCTTACGTTGAAGTTTTTGAAGAGTGTATTAATATAGATTTATGTGGTTGTTTATTATTAATAGCACTGAAAATACTAAAGGTAGAGTATTATTTTAATAATATGGATATTCATAAATTAATTTATTTATTTGCAAAGTTACCAAACCTTGGTCCTTCATCTTCTAGAAGGCTTGTGTTGTATTTGTTGAGAAATAAAAAGGATATAATGTTGCCTTTGGCCCGTAGTATAGAGAAATTGGCAATGCAAATAAAGGAATGTGAAATATGTTTTAATATGGATGTTGCATCACCATGTGCGATTTGCTCTGATGTAAAACGTGATAAACAGGTTTTATGTATTGTAGAAGAATTAGATGATCTTTGGGCATTTGAAAAGGGTAAAATATACTTTGGTACGTACCATGTTTTAGGGGGAGTGCTTTCGGCTCTTTATGGTGTTGGTCCTGAGAATTTAAATTTTGGTAATATTATATATAGAATAAAAAAGTATAATATTAGAGAAGTAATAATTGCAACTAGTAATACTATGGATGGGCAAGTGACATCTCATTATATAACTCAAATTGTTAAAGATTCTGGAGTGAAGGTTACTAGACTTGCATGCGGTATTCCTGCTGGAGGAGAAATAGACTACCTTGATGAAGGAACATTGAGTGCAGCATTATCATCAAGATATGTGATATCATAGTATCAAATGATTCATATGCTTTTGAGAATATTATATTAAGATTTCATACATAATATTTTTTAATAAAAATAAAAGTAGTAGATATATATAAAGCGTTGAGTAATATTATGTAGTAGGAAGATAGTGAATTATATCATTTTTCCACATAACAGATCTGAATCTAGATTTTCTAATATCCATAAATAGTGTGAATACTAGGAATACTATAATTATATTATAGGATGTATTGTTGCAATATGTTGAGGATATACTATAGATTGAAGAATGATTATTTATGTTTAATTGTATTGGGAGTAAGTTTTGAAATGCTTATTAGTGATTGTTTGTATGTAATATGAATTTAAAAGTTTTGTATATAGTTAGGTATAAGATGGTATTTGGTTATTTTATGTATTATAATGCTAATATGAAGAATAGAAAGAGTTTAAATTCTATTATTGCTGTTTTTCAGGAAGCATTGTTTGAATGTAATTGCAAGATTATGCATCATTTTAAAGTATGCATCTTTTCCTTGATACTTATTGTTTCCTAGAAGATCAAGTATTTGTATACTTGCATGTTTACTGAGTATCTTATACTTATTTTTGCTGGTTTGTGATTCAGTAAAAATGCATTTGATATTATGTTTGATAATTGTCTTTGTAATATTGCTTAATGTTTTTGCACTAATATTTGTTGAATCACTTGGTGATAAAGATCCAGCAAAATTTAACTCAAAGTACTTTTCAAAATATTGATATGCATCGTGTGTGGTAACGTAAGGAAGATCTTTTACATTACGGAGTATATTATTAATGTTGTGACTTAATTGATCAATTTTTGATAGTACTATACTAGTATTATTTGCATACGTAAAAGCATTTTGTGGATCATATTCTGTTAATACATCACAAATTCTTTTTACTATTTTTTTTGCATTACTAGGACTTAACCATATATGTAGGTCTTTATTATAGTTTGACACATGTGGTACATTTCGTACGGGTAGTAGTGGTACGCAACTTGAAAGTTTAATAAGAATTTTGTTTTTTATTTTTGGTATAAAATGTTCAAGCTTATCATCTATATAAAATATGATATCACTAGAGTTTATTTTTAATATATCTGATGGTTTTAATATGTAATTATGTATTTGTGTGGCATTTTGTATTAACAAAGCAGGCTTTGTAATTCCATAACTAACAGCACTTACTAGGGAATGTATGGGATTTATAGTTGCTGTGATTTTATGTGTGGTATATCCTGTAACAGGTAGTAATAAAGCAATAATAAAAAAAAATATATGATGCATAAATTTAATAAAAAATTTATAAATGTTATAATAAGTTACATATAGCAAAATGCAAGTCAATCAATATATCCTAACTGTTAACAATTTGTTATTTTTTTATGGACAAGAAAAAGTTATTGATGATGTGAGTTTTTCCATAAAATCAGGTGAAATAGTTACTATATTAGGCCCTAATGGAGGAGGAAAGACCTCATTGGTTCGTATTTTAATAGGAATATATAAGAATTATTATGGCTCAGTGCAATATAGCAAGAAATTAACAATAGGATATTTACCACAACACTTTAGTATGAACTATTTAATACCGATGACAATAGAATACTTTTTGCTTAATAGTTATTCTAAAAAGGTGCAAACACAAAATTTAGACAATATTTTAGAACATGTTAATATTGCAAAGATATTAAAACGGCAAATATCTGAGATATCTACAGGAGAATTACAATTAGTGCTTTTAGCAAGGTGTTTAATGATGGAACCTGATTTAATAATTTTAGACGAGCCAGTGAGTTGTATGGATGTAAATGCAAAAGATGTTTTTTATAAATTAATTTATAATTTAGTTGATATGTATCATTTAAGTATTATTATGACATCTCATGACTTACGTAGTATCATGTCGCATTCAAATCGTGTTATATGTATTAATCATAAAATTTATTGTGATGGTTATCCTAGTGAAATTACTAGCAATAAAAATTTTCTAAATTTATTTCCAACATATGTTTAGTAGTGTTGTTAACATAATACGATTGTTTAAGATACTTATCTTATTAGTGCGATATAATATATTGCCTTACACTTATTTTTTATCAAAAAAGTCAATACGCTGCAAAACTCAAGGTCAAAAGATTAAAATTGTATTACAGAAGTTAGGACCCGTATTTATTAAATTTGGACAGTCACTATCTGCTAGAGTAGATATAGTAGGAGAAGATATAGCGTCAAATTTATTATTTTTATGTGATAAGTTACCATCATTTTCATATTATGAAGCTGTTAGTGTTATAGAAAATGATTTTTGTTGTAAAGTAGAAAATATATTCTGTAGTTTAAGTAGAAGTCCAATAGCTGCAGCATCTATAGCTCAAGTTCATAAAGCTATAACTGCGGACGGTAAGATAAAAGCAGTTAAGATTTTGAGACCAAATATTGATAAAGTGTTTGATACAGATATTAAATTAATGTTTTGGTTAGCAAATCTAACTTATAATTTTAAAAGTTTGCGTAGATTTCAAATTTTAGAACTTGTGAAAATGTTTTCTGAAATTTGTAAATTAGAACTAGATTTACGTTTTGAGGCAGCTAACGCAGAAGAGCTGAAAAGAAACATTAGAAGTGGTGATAATTTTTATGTTCCAGAGATAGATTGGAGCAGAACTACGAAGCATGTTTTAACGTCCGAGTGGATAGATGCTACCTCTATATATGAAGTAGATAAAATAAAAAACCATAATGATGTTGTCAAGAATTTAATTTTTTGTTTTTGTAATCAAGTATATAGGGATAAGTTTTTTCATGCTGATATGCATCCAGGTAATCTAATGGTAGATGAAAATAATAATATTATTGCTGTAGATTTTGGTATTATGGGTAGACTTGATGAAATGACATGTATGTATGTGTCAGAAATATTATTGGGGTTTTTGCGTAGAGATTATAAATATGTAGCTGACATTCATTATAAAGCTGGATATGTTTCTGAAAGATATGATAACTTTGTGACTGCTTGTTGTGCAATAGGGGAGCCAATAGCTGGAAAAAATGTACAAAGTATATCGATGGCTAAATTGTTAGCTCAGCTATTTAAAGTAACTTCTGATTTTAATATGAAAGTACAACCACAACTTTTATTGTTACAGAAAACTATGGTGTTAGTAGAGGGATTATGTCGACAATTGTCTCCACATGTTAATGTGTGGCAGATAGTTGAGTTGTGGATGAAAGATTGTAGTGAATATAATAGCAATAAATGCATAAAAAAGTTGAAGAGTTCCTGCTTATATAAAACAGTACAAGATATTCCACTATTGATTCAGAAAATAGATAGAAGCTTAGATGTAATTATTAGTTATCAGGATTTGAAATACAATGATGCTAAAAAACGTAATATAAGTTTTGTATATATTTTTATAATAATTGTACTTATTATGAAGATTATTATTGGATAATATTTTTAATATATAAAAGTATATTTACAGTAGGAAGTTCTATTTCGATTTTGAAAAAATTGTTTATATGAATAAATCTTTAGTAAATTGGTTAGTAATAGTATTATTCTTTGTTTGCATAGGTAGTTTTGAGTGGCTTTATGCTGTCTTTGGAAAAGTAGTGTTTTACAGTGATTTAAAAGTTGCATATTTATTATTTGTGCATATGCTTTTTTTTTCCATATTTCAGCTCTTTTCTGGATCATTGATAGATTATTTTGGTATAAAAATTACTATAGCATTAGCATCATTTTGTTCTTTGATAGGAATGATTTTACAAGTATTTATCAGTACTAATTTATTTTTTGTTATGCTGTTTTTATCTCAATTTTTTTTAACTTTTGGTGCATCCTTTACTTTTATTGGTATCGGCTATGTCAGTAGAAGATTCTTTTCATCATATTATGGAGTAATGTTTGGTTTAGCACAAATGATTTATAGTTTATCATATGCGATGTTTAATGCTATTGTGTTTTTACATTGGGTCTCTATAAGTAATTTTAGGTTGCTGACTACTTGTAATATAGTATTGCAAGGCATAGTGTGTATTTTAACATTGTGTGTGGTAAGTAATCCAAGAGGATATAATTGTCAACGTAATGTTATATTATATGATGTTGTTAGGCAATGTTTATGTAATATTTATGATGTATCAATAGTGAAAGCAATATGGTTAATATCTGCATTAGGAAGTATTTCTTTTGGTATGTTTTTTTCATGTAGTACGTTTTTGTGGTATAAGATTAATATTTATTCTAATGAATTTTTAGCAATTACTTTATCATATATGTGGGTAGGGTTTTCTATAGGATCCCCCGTTTCTTGTTGGATTTCTAATTATTTTCGTGATAAAAAATTTACCTTTTTAGTATTTAGTGTAATACAGTGCTGTAGCTTAATTTTTTTATTAATGATTAATTATAAAATTGAAAATCAATATTTAATATATATATATTATAGTATTGCGTGGTTATTTGGATTTGCTTCGGGTGGACATATGATCGCATTTGTTATTGGATCAAATGCTGTAAGTTTATATAAGATATCAACTGCTTGCGCTATTATTAATGGATGTATGTGTATAATGAGTGGTTTAATAATATTAGTAGTGATGATGTTAGCTATTTATTATGATATATCTTTAATTATATTAATATTTTCAATATTATCATTATTATTATATATTATAGCAGCATTTTTTTCTATACGTAATACTTCACTAAATATAAGAAGTTCTTTTTAGTTACGTAATTTTTTTTGTTATTGTATACTTTATCATAAAAATTGATTAAGTATTTCATATAGTCAAAAGTATTGCTTATATCATGCAGAACATTAAAATTTATATTTACTTAACATAAGTTATATTAAGGGTTAATGATAATTTGAACATTATTGATTACGAGATAATTATAAAATAATCTTTAAGTAGGTAACTTATATTAAGTATCAAATATACACTGAGCATTTATTTAAATGCTTTCATTAATATAAAGAGAATGTTGAAGCATTTTACTATGATATTTAATGATATATTTAAGGTTATCTTTAAAAAGAACAAAGTAGTAAGCTATAGGTGCTTTATTCAATATTATTTATAATATTAAAAAGTGATCTTTTAATACCTTATTTAAGGTACCATTGATTTATTTTGTGGTGCTTTTTTTATGTTTTGTAGTTGTTTGAATCGTACCATAGCTGTTGTGTATTTTAAATCATGCAGATTATGTGATGACGTATAATAAAAAAATTAAATGTTAAAAATAATCAATTTAAGAAATTTACTTATTTGTGTTTGTTGTTTGAATGTAGATAAAGATATTTTGAATAAGGATCTGATATTAATAATTATATTTATAAACTAGTGCTAGTACTTCATTTTTAGCTAGGAACCAAAATGCTAATTTATGTACATGACTGTTTAATATTATATTAAGTTATGCGATGTTACAATTAATATAAGTATGCTGTTATTTTACAATTTCTCCTTCAAGGCTATTTTGATATCCATTTAGTATTTTTACATTAATGATCTTATTATAGTAGTATTCTGGTGTTTCTGTTGTAATATATACAGACTGCATATGTGGAGTTTTACCTATTATTTGATTGTTAAATTTACCTTTTCTTTGGCCAAAAAGTACAGAAATAGTTTTTCCAACGGTTTCCTTGTTAAAAGATAATTGTTGTTGAAAAAGTAATTTTTGTAGTCTTGATAAGCGCTTACTTTTTTCACTTTCTGGTACTTGATTTATATATTCTGCTCCAGGTGTACCTGGTCTTGGACTATACTTAAAGCTATAAGCTTGTGCAAATGTTACTGTTTTTACTAGCTTTATTGTTTCTTCAAAATCTTGTTCTGTTTCTTCTGGGAAACCAACTATAAAGTCGGATGAAAAAGCAATATCTTTACGACAATTTTTTAAGGTTTCTATAATATCAATGTATTCTTCATAAGTATGCTTTCTATTCATTTTGCGTAGCACTTTATTAGATCCAGATTGTATTGGCAGATGGACAAAAGGCATTAGTTTTGGTTCATATTTATGTGCATCATAAAGTGATGTATGCATATCACGTGGATGAGATGTTGTGTATCTTATTCTTTTGATATTTTTTATTTTTGCAATATGCTGAATAAGCATGCCTAAATCACATGGGTTACCTTTGTGTGTTCCATGATATGCATTGACGTTTTGTCCTATTAAAGTGATTTCTTGTGCACCATTATCAGCTAGAACTTCTGTTTCTTGCAGTATTTCTTCTACTGTACGGGAATATTCTGCACCTCGCGTATAAGGTACAACACAAAATGTACAAAATTTATCGCATCCTTCCTGCACTGATATAAATGCAGAAATTCCTTGATCCTTTGTGTATTGACTTACTGGTAGTGAGTCAAATTTAGAAATAACAGGAAATTCTATATTGATGTAACGGCCTTTACTTCTTTGAATTTTTATAATTAGCTCAGGAAGTGTATGTAAGCTTTGTGGGCCAACTATTATATCAATGAATGGTGCTCTTTCGAAAATTTCTTTTCCTTCAGCTTGTGCTACACATCCGGCAACAACAATAATAGGTTTCTTTTGTAATTTTCGTATTTGACCTAGTTCTGAGTATAATTTTTCTGAGGCTTTTTCTCTAATATGGCAAGTATTAAGGATAATGATATCTGCATCTAATGGTTGTGTTACTACTGTAAAGCCAAGAGGTTTAACAATGTTTTGCATTATTAGGGAGTCATATACATTCATTTGACACCCATACGATTTTATGTATAAACCTTGCATATTTTAAAGTTACTGCTTGTTAATGTAAAATTTATTATGATTATATATATCTTCACATTAAATACAATGACTGTTTATAAGTATCATTGATTTTGTAATGCTGTATTATTTTTGGCTGTATTTCCTATTTTATAAAATTAAGATAGTAAGGCAGTAACATACTGTAGCAGTGTAATTAATACCCATAGTATGTATAAATGTTAAGTGAAATTTTAAGAGTTTTGGTGTTGTCTATTACTGAATATTTTGTTTTTATATTTTAATATATTTATAGTTCATATATTAAATGATTGTAATTTTGGTAACAACTTTGTTGTTAGTAGTATAATTGTATAGTGCTACTTTCTCCTTTTCCTACTATTGCTGATAATTGGTAAATATTAATTTGTATTTGGAATTTTGAATGCCCAAAATCTTTTATTTTTTGTGATATAGCATATGTAAAAGTTGTTTTATTTGTTATTGTAAATGTACGTATAATTTTCCCTATATTGTTGATAATTTCTATATCATACTTTTCATATTGTTCATCTAATGGCACATCTATATTGTCTAGCCACTGTGCATTAATGCGGGCTCTTCGTATCCAACTAATGTGTAAATTTTTGTTTGCGTCAAAGAATGTGTTTACGTGAACTACTGATAAAGGCTTTAAGCTTTTTGCATTATATAAATGTTGTACTGCTTTTGCATCGCTAATTGTTTGTCCATATGATACAGCCTTATATGATAATAGTTTATTGATTAATGACATGTTCATTTTTAAATGAATAAGGTTATGAAGGAGAATGAAATGTTCACCGCTTTTATGTTGATATATATACTTTTCTGTACCATATCTTCCTCTTAGTAAATAAGTAAGTTTATATTTATTAGTTTCTATTAATTGTGCGTTTTTGAATTGTATTATTTCTTGTCCAAGTAATGCAGTATTATTACCATCTAGTAATGATAAATTGCTTATATTATATAAATTTCCTGTTTTAAGTAATATAATTATAATGTTTTGTTCATCCGGTATTGCTTCTGGGCCTACTTCTAATGTATTTAATGAAATTCCCGTTATTGTTTCATGTACTATGTGTAGTATGGGATTATATTGATTTTTATAATTATTGGCATAGATGATACCTCCTTTCCAATGAAGTTCAGTTCTATTAACTGCAAAATATAAGGAGTTTTCTGTAGTATTATTAATGCATGGTAAGTCTAGAACCATTAGGTCAATATTGCTGATGTGATTAATAGTATGTGATGTTAGTATTGATAGGTGTGTTTTTAAGTAAATGTTATTATTGATAAGGTATGGTGTATATCCTTCAATAAATATGGATAAATTATTAAGTTCAATATTTGTGATTTTTAGCAAGTATAATATGTCGTTTATTGTAATTTCTATTATATCTGATGTGCTTAAAAAAATATATTTTATAGGTAATGTAAATTTAAATATACACTTTTTATTGACTATGCTATACAAGATATTATCGGTAATGCTTTGAGCATAGGTGTCTTCTAGTACTAATGTGGTGTGTAAGGTTTTTGTAGCATTTGTGGAATTATTTTGTAATTCAGAGTATTTTAATTTTATTTGGTAATTTGGTTGCTTGCTAATATATAGTAGGTTTATTTTATTGATGAACTCAGTGTTATTTATTATGCTGATAACATTTTGAGAATTATTTTTATTAGGTATAATATCTTCTAAGGGGATTTTTGTTATATTCTGATGGTTATCTTGTGCAATAATGAGCTTATTGTTTTCTTCTATAATGTTAAAACGATAAATATCTTGTAAATCTTTAAGAATTG
Source organism: Candidatus Neoehrlichia procyonis str. RAC413 (assembly GCF_000964795.1). Classification (GTDB taxonomy): domain Bacteria; phylum Pseudomonadota; class Alphaproteobacteria; order Rickettsiales; family Anaplasmataceae; genus Neoehrlichia; species Neoehrlichia procyonis. The sequence continues at coordinate 19,074 of NZ_LANX01000001.1, forward strand.
ATTGTACTGATTGGTATGAAGCAATAGTATATCCTTCTACAGTATTGTGTAAATTTGTAATAGTGAATGAATCATTGCTTAAGTTAACTTTGTATAGTATATCTTGTATAATATCTGCAAGTGTTATTAGTGTGATTTTCCCTTCTATCCAATATCCTGTTTCCCAATTTTTTGTATCATGCCAATTGTCTTGCATATTAGGAAAACTAGGATATGGTCTTGCGTCCCATCCCCAAAGAAACATTTTTTCTATCATTTCAGATGATTTCCAAGTTTCTAGAGTACCTTGTATAGCAATTTTTTGAGCAGAAAAATCAACATGTTTATTTGAAATAGTAGGGTAATGATAGTTAATGATATTATAATCACGTATAATATTTGGTTGATTTGTACAATTATCTATGCTTGGAAATCCATATTCAGTAAACCATATTTTCTTCATTTTAGGAATCCATAAAGTTTTATTACCGTTGGGGTTAGTATGATTATTACTCCACCAGTAGAGAATGTTTTTCCAGCTAAATTCACTATTTGTATAAATTTTTTTTTTCTTATTTAAATAGAAGTAGTCGTATCCTTCACCGCTTTTCCAAGCGTGAATTATATCATTTACAGTAAATCCTTGTATTGGTTGTGGAGCATCAGTTAAAGGGAAATATGCATTTATCCCTACTACATCTATGTATTGAGATGCCCATAGTTTATCCATGTTGTAGTACTTATTATGCGAATGATACTCATTATAATTTGCTGCATAAGTTATTATTGTTGAGTCTCCTAGAATATTTTTAGCGTATTTTGCTAGTGCTATTAGCTCATCAATTCCTGGATAAAGGTTGTTTGTATCTGCAATTTGAGTAATATTAACAAGTTCTGATCCGATTATGAAGGCATCTATTAGGCCTTTAGTTAGTGTACAATAGTGCATAATAAAGGGATTATATTGATTTTTAAAAAAATTATTAATATATTCGATGTTGCCGCCTAGGCTACTACGTGAAGTTTTTTCTTTTGTATCTATCAGTAATAGAGGATATAATAATATTTTATATCCGCGTTTTTTAAGTTCATGTATATACCTTATTAATGAAGCATCATTGACGGTACCTCCATATGTTAAATTATCATCATTTTTAGAAATAATTTTTGCATTATTTCTAGTAATGTTAGCTACGTTCCAATCATCAGGGATTGTTTTGGCATCGTTTTTGAATTCTACAGCAGGATATATATTGCAATTTTTTATATCTAGGCTATCTGTATACCAATTAACTACTACGGATACCCATTTTATATTTGGTAGATCTTCTTTAAGTTGATCTAAAGATGTAAGAGCATCTGATTGTCCAAAATTGTTGTTATGATTTATTCTATTAGCAATCCCATATGGTATATATTCTTCTCCAATTTTTTCTACAGGGATTTTCATTTGTATTTTTGTATCGTATATAAATTCTCCAGATCCTGGAATAATATGTATGTTTTCAATTTTTTGTGTAACATGATTTGTATTGAAAAAATTATTGGGATATGACATTATTTCAAATGTAAAGTTAGGAATTGAATTATTGTAATTTTTTAGAGGAAAATCTTCTATTACTATATAAGATATTCCTCGGTATGCTGGTGCATGCTTTTGAATAGACAGTATTAAAGGGTCTGGTTCTTGTATTTCAGTGCCATGATAAAATCGATAATTTATCTCATCAATATTTAGTAGCTTTGTATTAGCCCATATTTTTAATATTTTTTTTACTGGACCAGAACATATAGCAATTGCTAAGGTTGCATAATAACTGTAATTTATTAGATGATGAGAAGAAGTAGTAGAGGTAGGATTATTTGTTATGTATATATCATCATGGCTAACTTCTTTTATGGGTTGTGCCCATATTATATTACCAGCTATGCGCATTGTACCATATATTATAGGTATTATTTTTCCATATACAGATGTTTGAATATTTAAATTTTTTAGTGTAGCAGATTGGGTATAGGATTCTTTTGTAAATTGAAATGCTTCTGCATCTATATTTGCACCTATAATGTTACCTATTGCTTCTCCTATAAAGGAGCCAATTGTGCCTGTTGTGTTGCTATCGAAGTTTTTTTCAATAGTAGATAATACTAGTGTGGACATAAAGCTCCTGTTTGACTTGGGAAATGTATGCGTGAAGAGTAGATAAAAGTAATAATTGTACTATTTGTGATGAGTATTATTATATACTAGTTACAAATTTTTATTTTTTATAATAAATATTATGATTTACATGTAATGCTATTTACTATGATATTTTATTTAATATAAGATAGATTGCTAAGGATTAAATGTTTATCATAATGCTTTATTTTAGCATGTTTGTTCTATGAAACTAAACATAAATGCTCTTTTTGTGAGTCAAATATTAATTATGTTGGTAGCGTTATAATAAAGATTGTTACTAAAATAATAGCTATAGAGCTAAATGTTATGTTATGCACTATTGATATATTTATAGGTAATATTTTAAGTTGTAGCAAATAGTTATGTGTGAAAATTTAATACGTTTAAGTAAGTATTAACTATCTTTGTTAAGACATAGCAATTGTGTACATATTTATATGAATTATATATCCATATTATTTTATGTAAATGTTGTTATAAATAGATTAAAGTAGATTATATAAGTACATAATATTGACTTTGGTAGTATACCTATTTTTTAGTATGACTAAATAATGAATGTAGGCTTTATTATAATATAAGTATAAAGTTAATTATTTTAATGTGATACTAAAATATAATGGGTAGTAATATAAATATTAGTATTGTAATTGTATGATCTTATTAAAAGAAAAGAATTTACGTTCTATTGTAGCATTGAAGTGTGTTAGTGTTATGTATTGAGGGTAATTAGTTTTGTTTTGTAAGGAGAAGATAATTAAATTTATTTATAATAAAATGTCATTATCCTTAATACTTGTCATATTAGAGAAAAAGCCTCAGAAAAGTTATACTCAGAACTAGGTCCAATACGAACTACAAAAGAAACTTATTGTTGTGCAGAATAAAGGACTTTTATAGCCTATTAATTTGCTTAATGTTTAGTGTTATAATAATAAAGTGTTGGATAATTAGTGTGATCTTCATAAATAAAGGGAAATGAAAATACGTATGCAATCATGTGATACCACTTAGGAAACAGCTTGTGTTCTGTTACTTGTTGTATTGTTGTAGATGTATGAATTATTTTATGATGATAACTCAATATTGCAAAATGCCAAATATTGTGGTGTATTTTTATTAATAATATGTCGCCTGGTAATGCAGATAATGTTTCTTTGTGTACTAGCAAATGTTGTATTTTATTATATATAGTATTTTTTTCTAGATCTTCTTCTATGGTCAAACTATAATTTACTTGATCAAAGTAGTGTAAAGGTAAATTAGTTTTGGATTGTATGTTTAGTTCTTTTGCAATTCCTATTATTAATCCTAAACAATCACATCCTCCTTGACATTTAGCATTTTTTTTAAGTCTTCCTTGATGATGAAATTGTGTACCAATCCATTTTCGTGCTGTTTTGATAATATGTTTGCGGGTGATAAAATTCATCATTTTACAAAGTTTATTATGTAGTTGATTTTTATGTATGTGATGGTACGTTTTTATAGTCTAGCTTAGTATATTGTATTAACATCTGGAATATGTGGTTCACCACGAAAGTTTTTGCTATTGTTAAACTTATTATGACATGTTGTATAGTTTTTATCACATCCTGCAATAATAGAGTATGTATCACTTATGTGCATGGAATATGGAGGTGATTTTACTAATTGAATATATTTATTTTTATTATTTATTACTACTATTGATATGTTGGAGTTTTTTCCAGTTAAGAATGTTACAGATCCATATTTATAGTAATTGTCATTATATGGAAGATTTATATCTTCAAACATATTGCTATGAATTATATTTGTTATTGAACTAGTAATAGTAAATTTTTCTTCTTTCATCTTGCATTGATTGTCACAAAATTGTGCCCTGCATTGTGGAGAAAATACATCTACAATATTTTGTGATAAAATATCGGATAATCCTTTTAATTCTGCAATAAATTTTCCATTATTTAATATAACTTTATGTATCATTCCAGTAAATAATATTAAAGTGCCTTGGGATATATCTTCATAATTTACAATAAATATTGTTACTTTTGATGAATTATATTTTCCGTGTATAACATCTAATTCATTAATAAGAGCACTATCAATTACACTTTCTATTTTAGTTTGTCCTTCAGATATAATGTTAAAATTTATTGGATGTATGTGTGTTCCTGATTTTGCATGATATGTGATATTGTTAATAGTTAAACTTTTATCATGATCTGTAAATCCTATGATTGAGTTATCTTTTAGTATGATTTGCCAGCAGTGTGCAATGGTGATAATGTTTTGTGCAAGATGTGATTTGAGTTTTTTACTTATGATCTTCATGTAAATAGATAGTAGGTATAGATAATATGTTTGGTTGGTATAAAATTATGTTGTAAAGCTTTTTTTTAATACAAAGTTTATTATGTCATTATATTAATATAAAGTTTATTGAGGAAGCATTATATTTTATAGCTACGCATTATATATAATATTGATAAATGAATTGTATGCTTTAATAATTATAAAAGTATATGCGTAATATATTATGTATTTTAATGTGTATTTATATATTTTGATGTGAATTATTGTAAGAGCTTTTTAATATTTTTATAATGTTTAATATAATACAAAAAGTATTTTTTAGGGAAAAAAATGGATAGTCTGTAATGTTGAATGGATATGAGAAAGTTTTTTTGCTAGGAAATTAAAGTTTGCAAAATTGCTATTGAAGATTTTGCTAGGAAGGATACTGGGGTGTTTAAAATTATATGATATTGATGTGGTTGTAGATATCTATGTGTATTTTCAATTATGATAGGTTCTTTATAAAGCGTTTTCTTTTGTAGATTATAGGATTATTTGTGTATTGTGGGTTGATGTAGCATTTACAATGCTTATAATAAGTATTAGCGTATATTATATTCTAATTATAGTAGTTTTATATATTATGGATAGGTAGTGTATTTAGTATTTCATTGTATCTTTTGTAAGTTAAAAGAATTGATTTTTATAAAATACAATATTATTATAGCATTAAATCTTGTATGAGTGATATTGATATTGAAAGGTTAATGCATGTTAAACGATGAAAAAAGGTTAATGCATGTTAGACAATAAAAAAAATGATTTAAGTTATTTATTTAGTGATAGTGTGGATTTTATTGAAGAATTGTATCAACGTTATCAACAAGGTGATGAGTCTCTTTCTCAACATTGGAAAGCATCTTTTAATTTAATGTTAAAACAAAATGATAGTAAGGAGCCTGCTTACAAAACTAAGGAAAGCGATAGAGCGACAGAATGCTATTATAAAATTTTAGAATTATTAAATTTTTTTAGAACTTATGGTCACACTGCTGCGGATCTTGACCCTTTAAGGATGAATACTCAACATAGCCTTGATTATAGTACATATATTGATTTAAGCAATGTAAAGAATGAAGTTTTTCATGATGTTCTTGGACTAAGCAATCCTTCACTTAATGATATACTTAATGAGCTTACAAATATTTATTGCAATAAAATTGGATTTGAATTCATGCATGTTGAGAATCATGAAGAGCGATATTGGCTTCAGGGTAAAATTGAAAATTTACAAAAAAAATTAATAACAGCACAGGAAAAAAGAAAGATACTGAAGGATTTGCTTGAGGCAGAAGTTTTTGAACAATTTCTTCATGTAAAGCATCCAGGATATAAGAGATTTTCTATAGAAGGAGGGGATGTTTTAATTACTGCTATTGAAAAAATTATTAGCTTAGCTGCAGGATTTGGCATTTCTGAAATTGTATTAGGTATGCCTCATCGGGGTAGGTTGACTGTATTAACGAAGGTAATGCAAAAGCCTTATATTGCTGTGATGCACGAGTTTAATGGAGGTTTTGCTTATCCTAGTGACTTAGAAGTATCTGGTGATGTAAAATATCATATGGGATACTCTTGTGATCGTAAAGTGGGTAATGAATCGATTCATTTATCATTGTCTCCTAATCCTTCACATTTGGAGTCAGTAAATCCTGTTGTTATGGGAAGAGTTAAAGCAAAGCAGGATAAAATTAATAATAAATCATCTGTAATGGCTGTTTTAATGCATGGAGATGCTTCCTTTATTGGGCAGGGTGTAGTTGCTGAAAGTTGTACTTTAAGTAAGTTATCTGGTTATGATATACAGGGTACTATACACATTATAGTGAATAATCAAGTAGGGTTTACTACAAGCCCTAAAAATGCTAGGTCTTCTCGCTACTGTTCAGATATAGCAAAAATGATTAATATACCTATTTTTCATGTTAATGGTGATGATCCAGAGCTAGTTTATTTAGTTACAGATTTAGCTATGGAATATAGAAATAATTTTAAGAAAGACGTGGTTATAGATATAGTTTGCTATCGACGTTATGGACATAACGAGGGAGATGAGCCTATGTTTACTCAACCATTGATGTATAACCTCATTTCTAGGCATAAAACTGTAGGGAAAGTTTATTCTGAAAAATTAATAAGTAGTAATATTGTAACTGTAGAAGATGTGACTTCATTACAAAAGGAGTTTCGTGATAAGCTTGACGAAGATTTTAACAATGTTGCGAATTATACGCCTAAAGAAGCTGATTGGTTTAAAGGTTGTTGGAATAATTTGTATCGGCCTGTTCCTTGCAATTATGATGATAGTATGTTTTCTGCAAATACAGGGGTGAGCAAAGATAAGTTATTATTGCTTGCTCAAGCGTTAAGTAATATTCCTAGTGGGTTTCAAGTTAATACGAAAGTATCAAGATTATTATCAGCCCGTCTTCACGCAGTAGAATTAGGTAATAATATAGATTGGGGCATGGGTGAAATATTAGCATATGCTTCATTATTAGGAGAAAATTTTAATATTCGATTATCAGGGGAAGATTGTGAGCGTGGTACTTTTTCACATAGACACGCAGTGTTAGTTGATCAAGTTACAGAAGAACAGTATATTCCTTTAAATCACTTAGGAATGGAGCAAGGAAATTTTGAAGTTATTAATAGTCCTCTTTCAGAATTTGCAGTGATGGGGTTTGACTATGGTTATAGCTTAGATTCTCCACATACGCTAGTATTATGGGAAGGACAGTTTGGAGATTTTGCTAATGGAGCTCAGGTTATTATTGATCAGTTTATTTCTTCTGCCGAAACTAAATGGTTAAGGTCAAGTGGTTTAGTGCTATTATTACCACATGGCTATGAAGGACAAGGGCCAGAACATAGTTCAGCAAGAATAGAAAGATATTTGCAGTTATGTGCAGAGGATAATATGCAGGTTGTAAACTGTACAACTCCTGCAAACTATTTTCATGTATTACGTAGACAATTACATAGAAATTTTCGTAAACCGCTTGTTGTTTTTACTCCAAAATCTCTATTACGTCATAAAATGGCTGTTTCTAGATTGTCTGATTTTGAAGGTAAGTTTCGTACAGTGATTGGTGAAGTTAGTCAAGTAAGTAATGTTCGAAAAGTTATAATCTGCAGTGGTAAAATATACTATGATCTTTATGATGCTAGAAACACAAGCAATATTAATGATATAGTTTTAATTAGATTAGAACAATATTATCCTTTTCCTGAACAGCAGGTTGCTGAAGAGTTAAAAAAATATCCTAATGTAAAGGTAATATGGTGTCAGGAAGAGCCTGTAAATATGGGAGGATGGAATTTTGTTAATTCGTATCTTGAAAGAATTTTAGTAAATATGAAAGCTAGTTATAATCGTCCTGAATGTATAGCACGTCCTTTATCAGCAGCCCCAGCTTCTGGTTACATAAATGTTCACTTAAAGCAACAGCAGGATATCATTTCTAAAGTATTGAGTTAATTTGTTAGGAGTAAATATAACACTTAGTTATAATATTTAATATTTTTGTTTATCTTGTTACGATTTTGTAAGTTAACTATATAGTTGTATTATATTTTTACTTATGGTATCGGATGTAAGTGTGTATTTAGTATGATAATAGAGTGGAGATAGTTTATTTAAAGAAAAAAAGTGGATTTAATCGTGTAAATTTATTGTATAATGGCTTCTTTTGAAAGCAAATATTTGCTGTTTGTAGTATAGCATATTTTGACACTTTTGTTAGATGAATAACTTATTATGAAATTAGCTTATTTTTTTAAGAGTCAATTTGTATGCTTTATGAATCTATAAAATTTATATAAGCAATTTGCTAATTTAATAACTAAAAACAATGCTTAAGCATAAGTGATAATAATATTTTATGTTTGTACCCGATACAATTCATAATAGTAAAGAAATACAATAATATTATAGGTAATTGATGAGGAATTCTTAGCTAGTTTAATGTATGGCGTGTTTTTACAAAAATTTACGAATTTTTACAGTACTCACTAAAGCAAATATAATATGGTATTGAAAATTTATTTAAAGAATTTTGTAAATAAATTTTTATTGATAAAGTTAGTAAATGCATTTCTTTCGTATTTGGAATGAGCATATAGTGAGTACTTATTTGACAGAGTGATATGGTAAGTACAAAGTATTTTTTGCATATACAATGTACTCTCATGTTTTATAATAATCTAAATAATAAAATTGGTGTTATAAAAGTAATTAGGAGAATATGCAATTAAAATTACAATATGAAGTTAATTTATTTGTTATTAATTAAGAGAATAACGAATATTTATGATGTTGTTTTTTTAATTTTTAATAATTTAATAGCATCATTGTTAACTATATCTCCCCCTACGCGTTTTGTTGTGTAAAATGTTACACATGATTTATTAGTAAAAGGATCACGTAAAATCTTAATATCTTGATTTTCTACAATTTTGTAAGCACTTTTAAAATCAGCAATAGCAATTATTGGAAATTCTGAGGTGACTAATGGCATATCTGATGTTTGATATATAGGGATACCCATTAAAGTTTCGGGGTGACTAGCAGATAATCCTGGTTGCCATATATATTGACCAGAAGAAGACTTTAGGGATCTAATTTCTTGTATAACACTTCGGTGCATTATGAATGTTGCTTTTGCAGCAAAGTATTCATCTAAGGAATAGTATAGTTTAATAATTGCTTCACTATCTAATTTATTAGATGTAATGCATTGTACTGCATCTTCATTATCTTCATCAGATATTGAAGATATAATTCCAGAAGGTTTTTGAATTCCATCTCCAGATATAAAGGCTTTATTTTCTGTTCTGCTAAAGGCGTCAACTAGATAATTAATTAACCAACTTCCTATGTCAAGTGATGAATCTTCTAAAAGCTTTTTTGTAATTTGTGGTTGAGCATATAATTCATATAAATATATAACTTTCTTATTAATTTTAGGAGCTTGTGTGTTTGTTTTTATAGATTCTTCTTTAGTATCATCTCTCCAGCCAACAAAGGTATCTTGATTGTTTGTAATGAAGCATTCTAAGCTATCGCTAGATATTTTTTCAACAGAGCATAATTGTCTCATGATTGAGTTTTTAGCTAAATTGTTATCAATTTGCATTGAAATTTCACGTGGTACAAAATATGCATAATCTGAATGATTAATGTTTTTTTGTGTTAATGTAGTAGTATGTCCTTTATGGATATATTCTTTTAGTGACTTGTATTCGAAACTTTCTTGATTTTTATCATTAATATTTATGCGATTTGATATAACTTCTAACTTATCTAATCGATCTTTTTGTTCGTTAAATTCATTATCAATTATTTCTAATTTTTTAGTTAGTACTGAATTTGTAATATATTTTTTGTCAAGCTCTGACATTTTATCTTGTGTTGATTTTTGAAATTCTTGCCATGAAGATATAAGGGTATTAACATTGTTTTGAATTTCTAGTATTTCCATATTTAAGTCCTTTGAGAGTATGTATGAATTGAGTTAAGATTTTTGGGTATTAAAAAGTGCCTTTAGCAGTGCCAAGAATGCTATGCCTCCTATAATATAAGGATTATTACATGGTTATGTAAAGCAAAAAATATTATTTTTGATATTGTAATGATATTATATTTAATTATTGTGTTAAAGCATGTGTTTAATTTTAATTAAATGTAGAGTATAAGGTTTGAATTATTATAAATTATAGATTGTTTTTATATTTTATGTGCTATCTACTATAGTAAGAATGTGTTTATATATTGTAAAATCTGTTTAAGATAATATTTACTATAATTTTATACACAAGATTGTATATTTGGCAGCATCAATTTTCTTGAACATTGTGCTCAGCTTATATGTATTTTGAATGTTGTGTTGTAAGTATATTTTAAAGCTAATAAGCTTAAGTTATTACTTTTAAATCTTTGAGTGTATTACTAACTTTAAGTTTGTTTACATCTTGTAACATTACTAGTGGTAAACGTACTTGTGGTAATACTTTATTCATAAGACTTAAGGCATATTTTGTTGGTACAGGGTTAGATTCGCAAAACAATACTTGTGATAAGCTGAATAGTTGATTATTAATTTGAGATGCTGTATGAAAATTGCCAGATAAAAAAGCATTTTGCATTTTTGAGCATAATTTAGGAACAACATTCGAGATAACAGATATACATCCAGAACCTCCATGAACGTTAAAAGTTAATGCTGTACTATCATCACCCGATAGAAAATAAAACTCTTTTTTATTAATTAATGACTTTAAACTTAGTGGCTTATTCATATCTCCTGTTGCATCCTTGATTGCAATTACTCTTGATAAATTTATAATTTTTGAAAGTGTAAAATCTGATACATCAATAGCTGACCTTTTTGGTATATTATAAATAACTATAGGAATATTAGTTGCATCATGTATTGCTTTAAAATGCTGATACACCCCTTCTTCAGTAGGTTTATTATAATATGGAATAACTACCAATGCAGCATCTGCTTTTACCGACTGCGCAAATAAAGTTCTTTTGATTGCTTGACGTGTACAATTTGAACTTGTACCTACTATAACAGGAACTCGTTTGTTAGTGACTGCAATACATAATGTTATAACATTACAATATTCTTTAAAGCTTAAGGTTGGATATTCACCAGTTGTACCGCATGGAACAAGGCCATGAACACCTTCATTAATTTGCCATTCAATAAGACTGGAAAATTTTTCTTCATCAAAAGATAGGTCCTCTTTGAAAGGAGTAACTAGTGCTGTAAATACACCATGTAATTTCATACTTATCTAAACATTTATTATTAAGCACAAGCCTATTACATATCAATATAGCTGTCAATGGAGTTAATTTTTTGTTTTAAGCTAGTTTGCTATAAAGCTTTAATAAGAGATATTCACTATTTATTAGATGTATGGTTAAGTGCTTGGTGTTAAGTTGTGTAACCTGTATTTATGCAATTTTTGCTATAAATTATTATTAGTTATTAAGTTAATAAAAAGGAATTGATATTTTTTTAACTAATTAAGTTAATTAATTGTAGTATTAAAAATTGTTTAATTATGTATATATAAATTTTATGAGTAATGAATTTGAGATTTAGTGAGTTATCTTTATATGTAACTCTTAAAAGTATTATAGTGCTTAATTTACTATGTTTTATAATATATTAGGCTGTTATTTATGTGTATGTTGATATAGATATTATTAGGTTTATATTTGATGCGTTAGATAATAGGATGAAAAGTTAATAAAAAAATCGTAATTTGAAAGCATATTATTGTTATATATGCTTTAAAGTTATGATAGTGAAATACTAATATTATTACATTTGAATATATAACTTTTCTTAATATTGTATTGAATGTTTTTTAATATAAAAATTACATACATAAATTGTTGAAATTTATAAGATAAAGTATAAATTGGTGAAATATGTGCAATTATTTTAGAAATTAATACTTATAGTACTTTTACAAGGTTCTTTTTTTTGATAAGAAATTGATACTTTATATTAAAGTAATATACTTTATTTGTGTATTTATTAGTAGTTACATATAAAAACTAAACATATGATGTTATATTAAAAATTAAAACGCAATAAGGAAATACTGGCTATTGTAATAATAATATTTTTTAGATAAGTTATGTTGCATTTACTATATTAAGTTTATGCTATAAACTAAAAAAAAGCTTTATAGAAAGGGACTTTTATAAACAGATTTACTTATATCCTAATAGATGTATGTGAAAATGAGGTATAATTTGTCCACTTTTTTTTCCATGATTTGTAATTAATTTATAGCCAGTTTTATGTAAATTATACTGATGTGTAATTTTTTTTACTATTTTGAATAAATGTAGAATATTTTCAGGAGAGGATTCCATAAAATCGTCATAAGATATACATTGGATTTTTGGAATTATTAAAATATGAATAGGTGCTTCAGGATTTATATCATGAAATGATAATATAAATTCATCTTCATAAACTTTTTTACAAGGAAGCTCTCCTCTAATAATTTTTGCAAAAACATTATTATTATTATAATTGATGTTTTGCACTGAGGTATAACCTTTTAACTTAAACTATGAGAAGAAGATAACTTAGATGTAGAGCCAGGTGATGGAGTTAACAAACCTGTTGAGCAACTTTTAGTATCTTCAGAGATTCCCGTAAGCCCTTGCGTAAGAGGTAATATCTGCTTGTGAAGATGTGAAAAATCTTCCCGGGTATGATGCAGGTATTCTTCCTGCCGGCTGCACAATTCTGGTATACTGCGTGACTGAGAAGTATTTGCAAATAAATTACTTTGATTTGCCAAGCAGAAATCCCTATTTGATAAAGCATTATTATTTTCTGATGCTTGTTGTGGTAGACTATGAGTTCTTGACTGATGTGTACCAGAAACTACATCCTGCTCTAAACTATTTGATACAGCATTATTATTTTCTGGGGCTTGCTGTGATAGACTATGAGTTTTTGACTGATATGCACCAGAAACTACATCTTGTTCTGAACTTTGCTGTTGTGAATCCTTTTTTGTACTTAGTGAATCCTGTTCTTCATCAGATTGCTTTTTTTCAGATAAAGTATTATTATTGCTTGGTGAGCTTATGCGTTGTTGTTCTTCTTGATATAATCTTTTAGCTACACTTTTAACTAACTTTTTATCTTTAATTCTAAGTATGGCAAAAATTTGTGATAATTCGTCCTCTATATTTTTTTCTGTTTTACCTGCTACATTTATATACATGGTAATATGTTGCTTGTAAGTGCCGTTTTGTTCAACATCTATTGAACCACCTTTATTTTCAAGTATGGTTTTAATTTGTAGTAATTTACTGCAATCATCCCTTGTTGTTTTATCATCTATACGTTCTAATGCGGCATATAATGGATCGAATGATTCATATGGGGCGCGGGTCGCTTTTTTTGTATCGCTTTGTAAAATAGTAGCAAATAACTGTACACCTTGATTTGATAATGCATGTTCAGGTATTTTAAAAGATATTACATCCTTATTTTGAAAAGTTGCTTGGTTTTGAGCAAAACCTCTCTTATGAAGACTACTTAAAATTTGTACATCAAAATATTTGTTATAAGATTTTAAAGGTTCAGGAAGAACTTGCCTTATATAATTCACTACTGTTGCAATATTTTTTTTACTATAAATAGGAGTTCCCAAAGAGCCAATAACTGCTCCCGTAGCATTTAATACAGAACCTAAAGTACTACTTACCTTTTTTGTCATTGTTTTTAAATTTATAGCCATTATAATTATACCTAATTAACTACTAGATTATAATATTAAGCATTTAAAATGCAATGAAAATAAGTAGGCTATCATTCATTATAAATGCATTGCTCTTTGTGTTATAACACATAGCATACTAATACAATATCATGAAAAGTATTAATTATAGGTAAACAGTGATTGATTATAAAAATGCAACTCCAACAATAAAGCAGTATATTGCTTTAAAGGCTCAGTATCAAGAATGTTTATTATTTTATCGATTAGGAGATTTTTATGAACTATTTTTTGATGATGCAATAGAAGCATCAAAGGTACTTAATATAGTTTTAACAAAAAAGGGTACAAGTGTTCCAATGTGTGGTGTTCCATTTCATAGTAGTGAGTCTTATTTAAGTAAATTGGTAAAATTAGGATATAAAGTTGCTATTTGCGAACAATTGGAGACTGCAGAAGAAGCTAAAAGGAGGGGATATAAGGAACTCGTTAAGCGTGACGTTGTGAGAATAATAACTCCTGGTACTGTGCTAGAAGATTCATTGTTGGAAGCTAATGAAAATAATTATTTAGCTTGTGTTGTTTGTGTAAATAGTGCATATGCTATTGCTTGGATGGAATTATCTACAGGGTTATTTTACTTCCATGCTACAAACTTAGATAACCTTGAAAGTGATTTAATGCGTATTAATCCAAAAGAGCTTTTGATTTCTGATCAATTGGCACTTACAGAAGATATATTAAAGATATTGAAGAAACATAAGTTTTTATTAACTCGTCATTCAAATAGCTTTTTCAGTGTTAATAAGGCTTGTAGTGTTTTATGTGATGTATATGAGATCAAAACTTTAAAAGGATTGGGTAATTTTTTGGAAGAAGAAATTTCTGCTTGTGGATCATTATTAGAATATGTCAAAATAACGCAGAAAAATAATTTACCAAAACTTGAATATCCTAAAGCTTATGTAAGGCAAAATTTTATGTTTATTGATGGCGCTGCTTTACAGAATTTAGAGTTATTTTGTACGCAATCTGGTGAAAAGAAAGGATCTTTATTGTCAGTAATAGATTATACAATTACTTCATCTGGTAGTAGATTATTAAGAAGGTATTTATCATCGCCAATGATATGTTCACATACAATTAATCAAAGATTAGATGTAGTTGAAATTTTTGTTAATAATCAAGAGTTAAATAAAAGTATAAGAAAGATTTTACATTATGTGTCAGATTTAGAACGTATATTAACTAGAGTTAAGCTTTCTAAGTGCTCGCCAAGAGATATATATAATTTGCAGAGAACATTATGTGCGGCTAATGAATTGTCAAAATTAGTAGAGAAGATAGACAATAATTTGTTTAAAAGGTTCGTTCATGAGTTAAGTGGATATGAAGATTTATTAAAGTTAATGACAGAAGCTTTGATTGAAAATAGTGTAAATAATGTTAAAGATGGAGGATTTATTAATCCAAATTATAATTCGCGTTTATTAGAATTAGTATATATTGAAAATAATAGCAATGAGTTGATTAAAAAATTGTGTGATAAATATCGTAAAATAACTGGAATTAATACTTTAAAAATATTGCATAACAATGTAATAGGTTATTATGTAGAAGTTTCTCCTACTTATAATATAAAAGATGAATTATTTATACATAAACAAAGCTTGGTTAGTGGAATAAGGTATATAACTAATGAATTAAAAGAGTTAGAGTATAAAATAACAATGGCTCATGATGAGGCAGTAAATTTAGAAATTCAAATTTTTAGTGAAATATGTATACAAGTTGTTGAAAAATCCCATGTTATTAGTTCTATTGCTTATGTTATTGCAGAACTAGATTTATTGTCATCATTTTCAGAATTAGCTATACAAAATAATTATGTTAGGCCAATTATTGATGATAGTTATGAATTTAATATAAGGAAAGGCCGTCATCCTGTAGTTGAAGTTAATAGTCATTTTATAGCTAATGATATTAACCTTAAAAGAGAAGGAAGAATGTGCTTAATTACAGGACCTAATATGGCTGGTAAAAGTACATTTTTACGGCAAAATGCGTTGATTGCAATTTTGTCTCATATGGGTTCATTTGTACCTGCTGATTATGCTCATATAGGTATTATTGATAAGATTTTTAGTAGGGTTGGTGCTTCTGATAATATTGCTCTTGGATATTCTACTTTTATGGTAGAGATGGCAGAAACTGCATCAATAGTGAACCAAGCAACAGATAAATCCCTAGTGATCTTAGATGAAATAGGTCGTGGTACAGGAGTATATGATGGATTGTCAATAGCATGGGCAGTTACAGAACATATACATGATATTAATAAAAGTAGGGCTATTTTTGCTACACATTATCATGAGCTTTCTAAGTTAAATTGCTATTTACAAAACCTTCAGTGTTTTTGTATGAGAGTTGAAGAATGGGAAGGAAAGGTAATATTTTTTCATGAGATTGTTTCTGGATCTACAAATAGATCTTATGGTATACATATTGCAAAACTTGCAGGATTTCCAAAATCTATTTTAAATAGGGCAGAGTATTTAATGCAAAAGCTTACTAAAAACAAAGATCTAATTTTAGAAGATGTTTTATGAATTATCATACAGATGTATAATATAATGCATTAATACTTATTATATGTTAAGTTAATATACGTATAGAAGAATAATACCTATCTATATATAATCATTATTTGTCAGGAAATATGCTAAATTATTAGGAGATAAGTTTATTTTTGAACTATTAAATACTTTTTTATGCATGGATTTGTTTTTTGTTAAGTATTTATTAATACTAATTGATAAATTATTGGTTATCTGTATAGGGGGGGGGAGAGGATTATTTATTAGTTATAAAAAGTGCATAAGGTGAATCCTTTGAGAGAATTAGGTAATATTACTTATTCTTTGTAAAAGATTAATTTTTTAAAAATTAATATAGCATATTCTTGAGAAATATGCAATACTATGCATAAAATAATACTATTAGAATAAGTTGTTGCATAGTTAATGTGTGTAAATGTATCTTCTGTTACGAGAGTAAATAGAGTGCTAATTATATAATTTATTGGGTAATTTACCAATATAAACATAAGGTTTAGCTTATTTATATTAAATTGTATTATAAGTGATATATAAAGCATGTTTAAGTCTAATAGTTAATTATTTATGGCTTTATACTAAATTTTTAGATAGTTATTAAGGAAATATAAGGTTTTATTATGATATTAAAGGACCAACTGCCGATAATTTATGCTTAAAAGAAGATTTTTGTACCAGTGATATTATGTAATTTACAACTTGTTCTTTATATCCTTGATTTATGACTTCTTCTTTAGAATAATTTTTATTAACTAATAACTCAAGTATTGAATCTAAAACAGAATACTCAGGTAGTGTATCTTGATCTTTTTGGTTGTAATTAAGCTCAGCAGAGGGAGGTTTATTTATTATTATATTAGGAATTATGTTAATTTTTTGACATAAACTATTTTCAGGAATATTGTTATTTCGCCAATGAACTAGTTTGTAAATCTGAGTTTTATATAAATCTTTAATAGGTGCAAATCCTCCACACATGTCTCCATATAAAGTTGTGTAGCCTGTTAATAATTCGGACTTATTACCTGTTGAAAGTAATAAGAATTTGAATTTATTACTAATTGCCATTAAGATTAATCCTCTAATTCTGGATTGAAGATTTTCTTCAGTAATGTCTTGTTGTAAATTTATAAAAATATCCTGTAAACTTATCAGTGAACTTTTAAAAATGTTTTCTATATATAATGTCTTGTAATTTATTGCAAGATTGACAGAACATTCTTTAGCAGCATATATGCTACTATTAGATGTATATTGTGTGGGTAACATAAATCCATATACTTTATTAGGTCCTAGCGCATCTGATGCAATAGAAGCTACTAATGATGAATCTATGCCACCAGACATACCTAGTAACACATTGGTAAAGTGATTTTTGTATGTATAATCTTTAAGTGAAAGCATGAGTGCTTGATAATGTGAAGAAGAATTATTGCTAATTGTGTGGGTTATGCCATTACTTTGCAGGTTAGGTATGTAAATGAGTTGTTTATTTTCTTTCCATAGTCCTAAAGAAAAAAAAAATTTTTTATTATAAATAAATGATCCTCCATAAAATACACGATTCCCATAACCTCCTACTAAATTTATATATATTATAGGTTTGTTACTAGAAATATCGTTGTAGTTTTTATGAAGTGATTGTCTATAAGGAGTGTTATCCATAATTAGAAGTAACTGTGCATTTAAATCATCATCTATTTTACAATTGAATGATAGTAATACACGTATTTGCTTTACGTATAGTATTACATTATTGTTAGTATTTTGATAGTGAATAGGGGTACAAGTAAGTTCCTTAATGTTACCATTTTGAATAAAATAGATAATTTCATGTAAAAAGTTATTCCTATTGATAACACTACCGATAATTATAGATGCTTTTTGATTTTTTGTTTGTAAAGCTAAATTTTGTATATATTGAGTACAATTGTAAAGAAAATTACCGGACAAAATTGGTTCATTTTCTATATATCCTGACATTGCATATCGAGAAAATAATATTAGGTCTGCAGATTGTTGAGCTTCTATATATGTATTTAGTATTTTTTTATAATTGTAATCTAAATCTTCTGGGTTATAATTTAACTGTGCTATTAGAACTGATATTTTAGCCATAAGTCTTTTAAGAATTTATAATATTAGCTAACTCTAGAGCAGCATAAGTAATTATGCTTTTTGCTCCTGCACGTTTAAAGCCTATTAATGATTCATATATTGCTTGATCGTAATCTAACCATCCATTTTGTGCTGCAGCTTTTATCATTGCATATTCTCCACTAACTTGATATGCGAAAACTGGTACTTTAAATAAATTACTAGCAGAATTAATAATATCTAAATATGGCATTCCTGGTTTAATCATTATTATATCAGCACCTTCATCAATGTCCGTTTGAATTTCGATAAGTGCTTCGTTAACATTTGCTATATTTACTTGGTATGTACTTTTATCTATGGTTTGTGATGTGTTACGAGAACCTACAGCATAACGAAAAGGGTTATAAAAACTGGAACAATATTTTACAGCGTAAGATAGAATGCATGTATCTTGAAAGGAACAATTATCCAAAAACTCTCTTATTGCTTTAATTCTTCCATCCATCATATCTGATGGTGCCACTATATCACATCCTGCTGCAGCTAACATTGCAGCTTGCTTACATAAAACCGGTATAGTTGCATCGTTGTCTACTTTTCCATTAATAAAAATTCCATCATGCCCGGAAGGAGTATAAGGATCAAGTGCGACATCAGCAATGATACCAATATTTGGAACTACGTCTTTGATAGCTTTTATTGTATTACATATTAAGTTATTTGGGTTATATGCTTCTTGTGCTTCTTCACATTTTAGCTGATTATTCACTACAGGAAATAATGCAATAGCGTTAATGCCTAAATTTTTAGCCTCTTGTACAATATTGATAATTTGTGAAATAGAATAGCGCTTTATTTGATTTAATCCTTCTATTGGTATTACTTCCTTATCTTCATCATGCACGAATAATGGAAATATTAAATCATTGATAGATAATGAATTTTCTTGTAGTAAATTACGTAACCACCTATGTAGACGTTTACGTCGTAACCTAATACTTGGAAATGTCATATGTTAGTATTATATAGCATAACATTTATATTACACATTTTTTATATAATGACAAATTTTATTTTTTACAATATTTTCTTGTAATACTTGAATTGTGAACTGTAGGATAGCGTTTAAATTTATGGTAAAAAGGGATATTTTTGATAATTTTGACATTAAGAAAAAGGTGTTATGTAAAAGCAAGGCACGTTTAATTTACTCTGCTATACCGTTTATTGTTTTTTATATAATGATCATTATCCGTATGCTAAGTCTAGCGTTAGTACATGAAGAAAGTGTTAGTGATAATATAAAGAATACAAAAACTTATAGTAGACCTATAATATTAGATAGAAACGGAAATATTTTAGCAACTAATTTACTGACAGCATCAGTATTTGCTAATGCAAGTCAGATTTATGATCCTGAAAATACTGCTCAAAAAATAGTGAAAATTTTAAAAAATGCTACGTATTCACGTATATATCGTCTTTTAACTTCAAAAAAGAAATTTGTGTGGATAGATCGTAATATTAGTACTGCGGAAGAATTGGAAATTAAATCTTTGGGAATTCCAGGGATTCATTTAATTTATGAAGAAAAACGTATTTATCCTCAAGGTAATTTATTTTCTCATGTATTAGGATATGTTGATACAGATAACAAAGGAATTTCCGGTATTGAACACTATATTGATAATACTAACTTAAATAGTCGTGAACTGAAATTGTCAGTAGATATGAGAGTGCAAAATATTGTTAGAGAGGAAGTGATTCGTCAAATAAATAGATATCAAGCTTTAGGTGGATTGGGAATTGTTATGGATGTTAGAAATGGTGAAATTATATCTATGGTAAGTTTACCTGATTTTGATCTTAATAATCAATCAAAAGCTGTTAATACTCAAAAATTTAATCGGGTTAGTGTTGGAGTATATGAAGTAGGTTCAATATTTAAATTATTTACTATAGCCAGTGCTCTAGATTCAAAAAAAATAAAAGTGGATGACACATATGACATATCAAATCCTTTTCGTGTTGGAAAATATAAGATTAAAGATTTGTATCGATCTAATAAATCTATATTAACTGTTAAGGAAATTTTTGCTAAGTCTTCAAATATAGGTATGGCTAAAATTGTTACACAATTGGGGAAAGATATTCAAATTGAGTATCTAAAGAAGCTACATTTGTTTTCTAATTTAAGTATAGAAATACCGGAGAAAGCTATGCCTATAGTTCCAAAAAAGTGGTATGACAGTACAATGATAACTGTATCTTATGGGTATGGCATTGCTGTAACACCATTGCATATTATACAAGCTGCTGCTGGACTAGTAAATAATGGTATTATGAGCCAAGCAACGTTACTTTTTAATAAAACAAATGGTAACAAAAAGAGAATTGTTAGTCAAGAAACTTCACATGAACTTAGAAAATTGCTAAGATTTGCAGTTAAACATGGTACAGGAGCAAAAGCAGATGTTCATGGGTATTTAGTTGGGGGAAAAACAGGGTCTGCAGAAAAGATTATTGATGGTAAATATAGAAGGGATGTTAATATATCTTCTTTTATAGCAACATTTCCAATAACGTATCCTAAGTATATGATAATGGTATTAATTGACGAGCCTCATGGGTCTAAAGTAACAGGTGGTGTAGTAGCAGCACCTGTAGTGAGTAGTATTATTAACAGGACAGCTCATATTTTAGATATAGCCCCAAATATGTAATTATAGTAATAGCTATAATGTTTATTAATTAGATTTATTTGTTGATGAATAGCATAGTGATTTTTAAGATTTGTGTGGTGTTACAATATTTTTGAGTAGTATTTATTTTTAATAAAGTTAATCTTATACTAGAGTAGTAGCTATATGGTATTTATAAATGCTTTTATTTTTGCTGTGTTATGTTGGTACTAGAAGATGTGAATGTATCACATATGATAACATTAAGATAACGAAGCAATTATTGAATATACTATATGTTTAAAAGGTATTTATGAATTATTTATAATTATCTATGCTATGTTACAAGCTTAACTTGTTTATTTACAATGATATTATAAGAATTATTTGTGATGTTTTGAAATGAGAGTTCACTAATTATTAATTTTCTTGTAGATATTAATAGTTATAGTATTGGAGCATTATGTTTTAAGACTATAAATAATTATATTATTTAATTATTAAGCTTAAGATTAAAAGGTATAGTGTGATTTTATCTAAATTTATCGAATGTATTGTATTTTTTGCTTATTACTAAATAATTGTTAATAACTTATTTGTAATTAGAACTATAATTAAGAAACGTTATTGGAAAGATATAGGGAAGTTTTAAAGTTAATTTTAAATAATTATTTTTCTGTAGTATTTTAGTAGATTATCAATTTACTTAAAACATAATTGTTACTATTACATTGCGTATTGAGGCAGAATTTCATTCTTTAAATTAGTTGCTTTCCTATATATAGGTAATGCTTTCTATTACATGGTGAGCATGAAGTAATATTGTTTTTCCAGATATTTATATATATATTTAAGATATACGGGACATCATTAACTTTTCTTGAGTTTATAATTAATGCATTTCACACTTAACTGCCACCAGTAGTGATATATATTGATGAGCTATTAGTGCCAAAAAATTTAATATGATGATATAAATCATTTATGCAAATAGTTTTTGATTTTTTACTTGAGATAAATATGTAAAATAGATTTATGAGGTTGTTGATCTTAAGTAGTGAACATATCATAGTTATAATCAAAGTATTTAAAATGGTTAATTCGCAAGTATTTACAGTTCATTGTAGCGAGTCGTTTTTAGATGTGGTAGCTCATCATATTTTAACTCAACATAATGCAATAATTATCGTACCAGACGAATATGATGTAGAATTTATTACTGCTGTACTATTAAAATTAAATTATGACATGAGTAATACTATTATTATGTCATTTGCTGAAATTCAGAATAAGCTGATTATGCTATATGGAAGTACTATTGATCCAATGAGAAAATTACTGCTTTTGATGCAATTTATAGAATTATGGAACAAGGAAAATAATGATAATTATTCGGTGTCTTTAAGTAATGAGTTGTTGTCTTTATTGAATGAGATGCAAGTTAATTGCGTACGACTTGAGTCTTTAAAAGATTTGTTTGCTATAGAGAGTTCAGAATATTGGCAAAAAGCTTCAAAGTTTCTTTGTTATTTAGCACATAAGTTGGAATTGGAATGTAGTGTTGATGTAGATTTTGTAA
The DNA here is from genome assembly GCF_000964795.1 of Candidatus Neoehrlichia procyonis str. RAC413. Taxonomy (GTDB): domain Bacteria; phylum Pseudomonadota; class Alphaproteobacteria; order Rickettsiales; family Anaplasmataceae; genus Neoehrlichia; species Neoehrlichia procyonis. The sequence continues at coordinate 41,829 of NZ_LANX01000001.1, forward strand.
GCAGTATAAACTTTTATATTAGTGAATTAATATGTCAGTGGAAAAATCGTGATTCAAATTGTAAGGTTATTTTGGCTGGAGTAGATTGTAGTAAATTATTTTTATATTTTATATGTGCGATACGGACACTTATAGATAATGATATTATATTACCGTATGTGAATCTTGATATTTCAGAAGAAAACTGGCAAGTTTTGGATAAAAAGCACTATCAGTATATTATAAAAAACGTAATTGATGAATTAAAAATTGCAAGAAAAGATATAAAACAGTTAGGACATAGAAATGATAATATTATTATTGAAAAGTTATTTAATTATAATATGGCATTTTACGAATTAAATTACAATCACAGTACCAGTTCTAGTAATATTGAATTGATAACTTGTGTATCGGAAGAAGAAGAAGCGTATATAGTTTATGATCTTATTAAATTACACGAAAATGCTCAAATTTTTGTTAGTAACGATTCTTTAACAAGAAGAATAAGTTCAATATTAAATATTGATAATATACAAGTTGGTAACAATAATGGTTATTTAATACCTATGTTTTTGCTTTATGTAGTAGATGCTGTTTTATTTAATAATTCATTATCATTGTTGTCGTTACTTAAACATCCTTTTGTAAGGCTAGGTTATACAGTAGATAAATATAATATGTTTCTGGAAGAGTTTGAGTTACAGGTAGTAAGACAGAATATGGATGTAAATTTTGACAATATGGGGAAGGTTTGTGATTTTTTAAGCCCTTTTTGTAGCAAAATTACAGTAGCACTATTACCTTTAGTTACAGTGAGTAATCAGTCACTTGATAATATACTGGCTGCACATATGCTATGTGTTCGTTGTTTGGTAAGTGAGAATAAAGGGTGTGCTATTGCTATGATAGAAGAATTTTTTGTTTATTTTAAAAGTGTACTAAAAGATATAAAAATCTATTCTTTGGAAAGATATAGGGAAGTTTTAAAGTTAATTTTAGGTAATTATTTTTCTTGTGATATTTTTAATAAATTATCTAATGTTAATATGGTGAGTGAAAAAATAGTAATTTTAGCAGGATTTAATGAAGGGGAATATTGTTATAACTATAGTACATTTTTAAATGCTTCTATGCGTCGGAAATTGGGGCTATTATCAACTGATGAACAAGATGGATATTTTAATTATATTTTGTACAGCATATTATACACAAAAAAAGTTTATATTACTAGATCAGTAAGATCTTTTGGTAAGGTTACTGAAGAGCCTTTGTTAATCAAATACTTAAAGATCTTACTTAAAGAGTATGATTGTTATATAAACGATAATAAAAAACATTGTGATACATTTTGTAGCATAAAAACCGAATCATGCAATAATTCTATCTATAATCCAAATCTAGAAGTAAGGTTAAAAACTTTTAATGTTATTACTTCCACATCTATAGATGATTTAATACATAATCCTTATGTTTTTTATGTTCGTAATATTTTGAATATTATTCCTATACGGGAAATTAATGTTCAATTATCATCTAAAGATTTTGGTACTGTTGTACATGTAATATTTCAGAAATATTTATCACAAGTTGGTATTGATAGTAATTATAATTTGCTTTTAAAGATTGCAGAGTGCGAATTTGCAAGTTTATATAGAAATTGTATATATGTTGAAAGTATATGGTGGCCAAAATTTAAAAAAATTGCTGATCATTTTTTTAATATTGATATTAAAAGGAAAAGTAAAATTAAATTTATTGAAGTAGAAAAAAAATTTTTTTGGAATATAAATTCTAATATTAGTATAGTTGCTAAATGCGATAGAGTTGAATATTTAAAAGATGGAAGAATTGCAATTGTTGATTACAAAACTGGAAGTATTCCTTTACAAGTTGATATACAACATGGTTTTGCTCCACAAGTAATAATACAAGCATTGTCTGTAATGCATAGTACAAATAAACAGATTTCTAATTTAGCGTATTGGAAAATAGACGCAGAACAAATGCTGATAGTTCCTATAAAAAATTTTTATAGCATAATGAATTCTACAGCGGAAAATTTAAACAAATTTTTGAATTCATATTTACATGATGAAATACCGTTCTTTCCTGCTATAAGCAACAGTAACTTATCAAGATATAAGGATTATGAGCTTTTAATGAGAAGGTGTAATATAAAGTTAAGATAATAAGCTTAATGTAAGCGTTGCAGATAGCGATTAGTGAAATTTTTATCATATTTGATAGATGTAAAACGAATATTAATAATTAAAAAAAAGTTTAACATTAATGAACTTACGGTAAAAGGTTTAAATAAATTTGGTGAGTTCATACAGGTATATGGTGCTGTATTATAAAAAACTAATATGTTTTTATATATGGACTTGTTTGATTGCTAGCATATTTGATGGTAAGCATTATCAGTGAACTATCAATAATATGGTTATAAAGTATGTTTATAGGCAATTGTTTAACTTTTATATAAGTATTAGAATATGCTATTAAGTTTATTCTACATATTTTTCTTATCTGCTATGCGTATGTTTATTTACATTGTAATTGATGCTTGTATTTATTATGTAGGGAATGAAATTATACATTCGTATTAAATAAGGTTATAGTATATGTATTATTATGTGCTTATCTTGATATTATTGGACAAGTGTTTTTTACTAAATAAGTAATTATCTGAATTTTATAGCTTTAAAACTTTTTCTGTATCGTTTTGTAAGATTTGGGTGTCATGCTATTTTTATTATATTAGCCATATAAATGGCAGGAGAGTATTTTTTATATTGTATGATATTTGTTTTTTGCATAGCTTTCTTTACAGAACTCTAAAAATATAGGGTACTACTACTCTAGTAGTATGGAGAGGATTAATTATATCTGGAAGAATGGATGGATTTATTTTATGAAAGTATAAAGTAAAATACAGTTCTGGTAATATCGCTATGCATAGCTTTTACTTGGTATGGAGAAATAATGTGTTAATGTTGTTAGTATATTGTATAGGAGCTTTCTGCCAGAACATGAAATACATTTCTAATGCTTTTCTATAGATGGAGAGTACTGTTTTTATAGTGTTTTTAATTAGTTTATTACTTTCATGTTTCGTAAGTTAATGAAAGAAAGTTTGTCAAAATTTATAATTATAAAAGCAAAATAATCATAGGACTATCCTATTAGTTTAATTTTAAGAATGCTTATTTGTAATAAGGGAAGTTTTTGCTAGTTTTTAATATTGTTTAAGTTTATTAAATTTGGTTATATAGACTTTTACATATAATGCTATAATAAAGTAATGAACTAATATACTATAATGATAAGTATTGTATAGTTATGCATATTTTAATTGGAACTAAGAACTGCAAAATAGCACAATTGTTAATTAATTAGCGATAATTAATATTTGTATATTCAACTTTTATTTAATGTTTTATAAATTTTTCTGTTATTGTATTATAGTTATAATTTTTATTGCTTATGTATTATGTAGTTTTTTCTGCTGCTTTTTATATTTTTTACAAATATTAGAAAGTTTTCTTCATGACTTGTAATATTATGAAATATTGGTGAAGTACTTATATTGTGGTGCTTGTAGTTATCAAATGTACAAAAATACAAACAACTCCTATTTTGTATTATGGGTTATTATTAGCTTTTTTGGTGCTTATTTATAAATAGAACAGAATTTTAAAGTACAAAAAAACATCATCTATGTATTTTTTAGTACGTATCATGTGCAAATTCTGAAAATATATTTTAGAATTTATATTAGATATTATTGGGGGATTTCTTTAAAATAAGTTTTGCATTATTAGTGTGTTATTGCAAATGGGCTATTTATGAAATTTTAGCAATGAAAGAGTTTTTTAAGCATAGTGATTTGGTAGTAAAAAAACTATGAACTTTCATAAAAAGAAACATGGCAAATTTGATTACATGCTTCTTGTTAAATTTTGATTTAATATTCTAATTTTGGAAATAAGTGTTTAAATGTAATTATTATTATGTAATTTAAATATTGTTAGTTAATGGATTATGAAAATAATACAGATAACTTAAAGTATGCCATCAATTTAAGGGGGTTATATCTAAGTTTTTAGCAAATAGGAGACCATAAATGTATTTTATTGTTGATTTGATAGCTTTTTTTGATTATGTTAGGCTGTAGTAGTTCTTTATTATTTTATGCTTAATGTTAAGAAATAGAGTTACAATATCCGTATTATTATGTGCTATAATTGAAAGCTATGACTTTATAGTATATGCTCAGCTGAGTACAATTCTTGCGCAGGTGTTTTTCTATACACACAGTTATTACTTGAATTTATTAGCGGTTCTGGGAACTTTTGCTATATCATTTGTTGTCAGGCCTTTTGGTGCCCTGTTATTTGGTTACATTGGTGATTTAAAAGGGCGAAAAGTTGCCTTGATGTTGTCAATGAGGTTATTCTTGTTTTCTATGATTTGTATGATTCTTTTACCAACTCCTAAAAATATAGGTATTATTTCTCCCGTAATTCTTGTAATAATACGTTTACTTCAGGGATTAGCTATGTCTGGAGAAGTAGGAGGATTAGTGCTTATTGCAGAAAATGTGAAACGTGATAAAGTTTCGATAGCAGCTGCTCTACATGGTATTGCTATAGTGTGTGGAGGTGTGTTAGCATATTTTGTTATTAGTTTATGTAAGAACTTTCTTACGGAATATGAAATGCTATCTTATGGATGGAGGATACCGTTTTTTGTCGCATTTTTAATAAGTTTATTAATTCCATATTTACGTAAATTAATGCGGGAGAGTTATCAATATTTAGAATATACAAAAGCGGAAAAGCCTGAATCTTTTTCTATTATAGAAACATTTATTTCTCATAAGAGAAGTTGTTTATTAGCTTATAGTATTATTTCTTTAGCTTCAGCACTCTTTTATTTAGTTTTTGTGTATATAGATATTCCACGTAATGTTAGTACTATGTATTACATTATACTAATGGGCATTTTTATGATTGGTAATTATTGTGCTGCATATTTTATTGGTACTAAAAATAGCAGGTCATTGCAATTATTAACGCTATTGATAGTCATGGTATTTGTATATCCAACTTTTTACTTAATGTCTTACAATTTTTTCTTTGCATGTATTGCAGCTATGCTTTTGAATGCTGTATATTTTGGAATAGTATTTCCTATTGTAATTTTTATATTTCCTGTTAATGTTAGGCAGACTTGCTTTTCAGTAGTGTATAATATTTCACATATTAGTGGTGGGATTGCACCGGCAATTTGTTTATGGTTATCGAATGTGATAAAAGTACAGGCAGCTCCTGCTTTTTATATTATGTTTTGGGTTGTTGTGGTGTTTATTTGTATGTTTGCTTGTAAGGAAAGCTTGAATGTGCAAGTCAAAGACTAAGTTATTAATTTTAAAATATCAGGCTGGTATTGGTTAGATTTAAGTAAAATTTATAAAATGATTATAATTTAGTTGTGAATATTTGTAATATATGCTTGTTTAGAAAGTTAAGAATTTATATGTTGTAATGCTTATGTAAGTATGGTACTCCTAGTTAATTAAGTACGTTTAAATTCTAGATTTTGTAAAAGAGATATTTTTCTCAGAAATAATAAAGTGTTTTTTTGATTTTTAGTTATTTATCGTTGCTATTATACATTGTAGTATTTTATCATTTTATGAAATGCATGGTATAAAATGTGCTAAGTTTTTTGTGATAAACAAAATATTATTATCTTGAATTATGCATTTAGGTAAGTTTAATTTTAATAATAATGGTTTTTATGATATAATGTGCATAAGATACCTATTAAAAACTTACTTTTATAGCAAAGATTTAAACTTTTTTATTTTATTTATTGTAAAAAAAGCTGTTTTTTAAAAAGGTATTTCGTCATCCATATCAACTTCAATACTGCTAAAATCATCATTTTGCAAGTCACTGCTATTTTGCTTTTCGCTAGGGATATTAGACCCTTCTTGAGAGCTGTTTTTATAGTCAAGCATGTAAAACGCAGAGTTGAATCCTTGGAGCACTACTTCTGTAGTATAGCGATCTACGTTACTTTGATCGACCCACTTCCTGGTTTTTAATGAACCTTCTATGTATACCTTAGAACCTTTGCGTACACAATTTTTTATAATTTTTACTAGCCCTTCATTAAATACTACAATATTATGCCATTCGGTTTTGTCCGTTCTAGTACCAGTAGACTTATCAACCCAGGTTTCAGATGTTGCAAGGGAAAAACTAGCCATTTCTTTGCCGTTTTGCATTACTCTTATATCAGGATCTTTTCCTAAATGACCAATTAATATTACTTTATTAACACCTATAGAGGACATAATAGATTATTTAAGAGTTTACAATATAATACTTTGCAATATAATAGGTCAATATCTACTAGTCAATATTTATTTTGTTGAAGATGATTTTTTGGTTGTAAGTTAGTTTATGGAGTACTCTTTTAAAAGAATAAAGTCTAAAGCGATTACCGGTGTTTTTAAAGTAATGGGTGAGGTAGCAGATGCTGTTTTATCTTGGGTTAATAGTATAGGTAGAGATTTAACAAAAATCCAAGATATGGATAATCTTTATACTAAAATGAATGAGTGTGTTAATCCAAAGGGTGGTGAGGTTAAGGCTCGTTATAATACTATATCTCTTGGCAATTTGTATCTTAATTTATCTAAAATTGGGAAGGCTAAATTTCTTACGTTATTAAATGATAAATTTAGTTCTAGTAAAGAGGACATAGATTTAAAAATTGATGCTTATAGAAATAATACTGATAATAATTTGAAAGAAGAGTTAGAGTTTTGGCTGTTAAATGCTTTGCAGTCTCCAAGGTTTCGCATATTAAAACAATTCATATCTTTACCAGAGGGGTTAAAATTTCTTGTAGATATGAGAGCTGATGTTATAGCTTTTAAAAAACAAGGATATTCATTTTTTGCATTAGATAAAGATTTAAGAAATATATTATCTTCGTGGTTTGATGTAGGGCTATTAGATTTGCGTCAAATTACGTGGGATTCTCCTGCATCTTTGTTGGAAAAGCTTATTATGTATGAAGCAGTGCATGCGATTTCCTCTTGGGAAGATTTACGTCATAGGCTAGATTCAGATCGTAGGTGTTTTGCTTTTTTTCATTATAAAATGCCGGATGAGCCTTTAATTTTTGTAGAAGTAGCTCTTGTTGATCATATAGTAGGTAATATACAGATGTTATTAGATGAGACAGCTCCGGCAATAGATATAAATAATGCTAAGGTTGCTATCTTTTATTCTATATCTAATACTCAAGTAGGATTATCAGGTATTAATTTAGGTAATTTTTTGATTAAACGTGTTGTTAGTAAGTTACTTAGCGAACTTCATAATATTAAAACTTATGCAACATTATCCCCTATACCAGGTTTTTTGCAGTGGCTAACCAAGGTTACTGAGCTTGAGGAATGTTTTAAAAAATTGAATATTACACTTCAGAGTGAAAAAGTTATGTCATATATTCATGCTGATTATAGTGAATTTTCAGTAGAAGTACAAAATCTGTTTCTTAAGTTATGTGCTTATTATTTAATAGTTATTAAGAATCAAAACAAAGCTGCTGATCCTGTGGCTCATTTCCATTTAAGTAACGGAGCATCAATTAAAAAATTGCATTGGATGGCTGATAATTCAGAGAAGGGTTTAAAAAGTTCTATGGGAATTATGGTAAATTATATTTATGACTTGTCTAAAATAGATGATAATTATGAAAATTACGTAATCAAAAAGAGGATTAATTGCTCAAAAGAAATATTGTCCTTGTTAAAGTTGTAAACTAACATAATTAGGAAAATATATGATAATACGTGGAAAAAGTTGTAATTGGGAAGTTATTATAGGTCTTGAAGTTCATGCTCAAGTTACCTCTAATAGTAAATTGTTTTCTGGGGCATCAACAAAGTTTTGCGAAGATCCAAATATTCAAGTGTCATTATTTGATGTGGCGATGCCTGGTATGTTACCTGTAGTTAATGCTTATTGTATAGAACAAGCAGTTAAGACGGGTATTGCGCTATCATGCCAGATTAATAAATATTCAGTTTTTGATAGAAAAAATTATTTTTATCCTGATTTGCCATCAGGGTATCAAATTACTCAATTTTATTATCCTATTGTAAGTAATGGTAAAGTTGTTTTGGAAGAATCTGCAAAAAAGGAGATAAGGATATCTAGAATTCACCTTGAGCAGGATGCAGGAAAAAGTATACATGAACAAAATAATACATATATAGATTTTAACAGAGCTGGAATAGCTCTTATGGAGATTGTTTCAGAACCTGATTTTAGATCTTCAAAAGAAGTAGCAGAGTATTTGAAAAAATTACGTCTAATTTTAAGGTTTATTGATAGTTGTGATGGTGATATGGAAAAAGGTTCTTTACGTTGTGATGCTAATGTGTCAGTTCGTCCTGTAGGTGAAGAAAACCTTGGTGTAAGGTCTGAAATAAAAAACTTGAATTCTATACGTTATGTTATGCAGGCTATAGAGTATGAAAGTAATAGACAAGTAAAAATTTTGGATGCGGGAGGAATTATAACACAGAGTACTATGTTGTTTGATATAAATTCTGGAGAAACAAAAGTTATTAGAAATAAAGAAGATGCGCATGACTATAGGTACTTTCCAGAGCCTGATCTTTTGCCTGTAGAACTTAGTGATGAATTTATTAATAATATAAAATTATCTTTACCGGAGTTGCCAGATAAAAAAAAAGCTCGATACATGAAAGATTTTGATTTATCACTTTATGATGCGGAAATCTTATCTTCAGATAAAGATACTGCTGAATACTTTGAAAAAGTAGTAGAAGAAGAGCAAGATTTTAAGCTAGCTGCTTCTTGGATAATGGGTGAGCTTTTTAGTAAATTAAATAAGGCAAATATTCCTATTAAGTCATCTCCAGTAAAAGCTGAAGATTTAGTTAAATTATTACATCTAATATCAAATAATGTTATTTCCGGGAAAATAGCAAAACAAGTTTTTAACTTGATGTTTGATACAGGTAAAGATCCATCTTTAATAATTGAGGAACAAGGTTTACAGGAAATTAAAAATGAAGATATAATTTCTTCTATTATAGATAACATACTAAAAAATAATTTAGATAAGGTTGATGAATATAAACAAGGTAAGCATAAGTTATTTAGTTATTTTGTAGGTCAGGTTATGAAAGAAACTAAGGGTAAGGCTAATCCACAGTTAGTAAATTCACTTATTAAGAAGAAATTAATATAGTATATGGTAGTGTGTGTTATAAAGGTATAACCTTAGTGTGAGTAATATATAGGCTTATATATCGGGGTATAATTTAATACAAATGCAATTATGAGTTATTTTTGTGGGGATTTTTTTATATAATTAGCTTTATGTATAAGAGAAAGTTTTAATGTAGATTCTCTATATGTAAAAATATTGATTTTATATCTAAGCTAGTTGCTAGGGAGTTAAGTAGTAATTAACTTGCAATAATTAAGTGTTAAAAAATTAATATATGAAATTAAAATTAACAGCATATTTATTGTTAATATATAAGATTGTTTTTATCTTTGATGTATTGCTGATTTAGTATCAGCAAGGTATTAGTGACTCATGATAAAGCAATTACTTATGTAGCTTAGATGTTAATATTTAACGTATATATTATAGATATAAATAGTTTTAAAACATTATTGACAATATTTTTATAAGTTATTACCATGCTACTTAATAGATTTGTCATATGGTATGAAAGGGGGTGTAGCTCAGTTGGTTAGAGCGCAAGCCTGTCACGCTTGAGGTCGCGAGTTCGAGTCTCGTCACTCCCGCATATATAATTAAGGTCATATGATAGACATGCATTATAGGAGAAATTAGTGCTTAGTGATCTAATGAGAGGTAAAAGAGGATTAGTTATTGGTATTGCTAATAATAAATCTTTAGCTTGGGGTATAGCTAGGACTTTATCTACTCATGGAGCTAAGTTAGCATTAACGTATTTATCTGAAACCTTCAAAAAAAGAGTAGAGCCTTTAGCTGAATCTATAGGGGCTGAGTTGTTACTTCCTTGTGATGTTGGAGATATGGATTCAGTGTGTAATATGTTTAATGAGCTTAAAGACAATTGGGGGACCATAGATTTTGTAGTGCATGCTGTGGCTTTTTCTGATAAGAATGAATTAAAAGGTAGGTATATAGATACTTCACTTGATAATTTTTTAATGTCAATGCACATTTCTTGTTATTCATTAACTGCTATTGCTAAGCAGGTTGAAGAGTTAATGAATCCTAATGGTGGTAGCATATTAACTTTATCTTATTATGGTTCTCAGAAAGTTGTTCCACACTATAATGTTATGGGAGTGTGCAAAGCGGCTCTTGAGACAAGCGTAAAGTATTTAGCAGTTGACTTAGGAAAACGACAGGTAAGAGTAAATGCAATTTCTGCAGGTCCTGTTAGAACTTTAGCTTCTGCAGGGATAGGAGATTTTCACTATATTTTAACATGGAATAAACTTAATTCGCCATTAAGGCGTAATACTACGCTTGATGATGTTGGAGGAGCAGCTTTATATTTATTAAGTGATTTAGGAAGGGGTACTACAGGTGCAATCCTATATGTTGATAGTGGTTATCATGTTGTAGGAATGAAAATGATAGATGCTCCTGATATCCATTATAATGCTAAATAATTTAAAAAAATTTATCCTTATTTGTAAGGATATATGGACAGTGGTGTTTTAAAAGTTTAAAGAGTAAGTCTATAAGTGATTGTCTGTTATTTAGAATACTAGTATAAGAATATATAGTAAATAATCATTGCAGTTACTGTGTAATGAGAATCTTAGGCAAATTTCCTTTGTATACATAAAATATGAAGTACCTGTAGTGTGTTATTTTAAACACAGGTCTAATTATAATTTAGTTTATTAAGTTATTTGAGTGTCACCTTTTACAATTTAAAGTTGTATTAATAATATGTCGTATATATTATTATATAGATATGTTATAGGTGTAGTAATAAAGTATATTTTTATGAAAATGTTATTTTTTATAAAATCTATAGCAAAATTGATAGATGATTTGTTATTTATGTAATATAATAAGGACTCTATCTTTAGCTTTTTGTTATTTTTAATAACTTTAAATGTATTTTTACTGTAGTTTTTTTTCTGGGTTAGCGTTATGAGTGATGGTAGTGCTGGGGTTATTTATGATTGTGTAAGTGAAAAGCTACAAAGTGATAACCAAATAATTTGGAAAAATATTCAGAGAAAGTTACGCCATTTATATGGTAACGCTGTATATGATAGTTGGCTGAGTACATTAACATATTCTGGGAGTGATAATGGTAAAATAATACTATCTGTATCTACTAGATTTATTAAGGAGTGGATATTAGTGCACTATATAGATCAAATTTTAAAGTACTGGCAAGCAGAAAATCATAATGTTTACTCCATAGATATATATGTCTATAATAGTAGTCGTATTACTCATTCAGTTAGTGAATCTCAAGATAAGGGGTTAGCTGATCATGAAGTTAACAGTAACTATGATCATCTTAGCTCTCCATTAGATCCGAGGTTTACATTTGATAATTTTGTTGTTGGAAAGCCTAATGAACTAGCATTTGCAGCTGCTAGGAGAGTTGCCGAGTCATCTGCTCCTATCCCTGGGAGTAATCCACTTTTTCTATATGGAGGCGTAGGTTTGGGAAAAACACATTTAATGCATGCTATTGCTTGGTATGTTTTAGGTTTGTCTTCTAAAAGAAAGATAGCATATCTTTCTGCAGAAAAGTTTATGTATCAATATGTAACTGCATTAAGAAGTAAGGATATAATGCTTTTTAAAGAGCAATTTCGTTCAGTTGATATTCTAATGGTTGATGATGTGCAGTTTATTAGTGGTAAAGATAGTACTCAAGAAGAATTTTTTCATACTTTTAATGCATTAATAGACCAAAATAAGCAGTTAGTTATATCTGCAGATAGGTCTCCTAGTGATTTGGATGGAGTTGAAGATAGAATAAAATCTCGGTTGGGATGGGGTCTTGTTGCTGACATTAATGAAACAACTTTTGAATTAAGGTTGGGAATTTTACAATTAAAAATTGAAAAGATGGGGATTAGTATTCCAAATCAAGTGCTAGAATTTTTGGCAAAAAATATAAAATCTAATATTAGAGAATTAGAAGGTGCGTTAAATAAGGTGGTAGCACATTCTTCGTTAGTAGGTGGGAGTGTGACTTTAGAGTCAGCTAGTGATATTTTATCGGATCTTTTAAGAGCAAATCATAGATCAATAACAATTGATACTATACAAAAGAAAGTTGCTGAATATTTTAATATAAAAATATCGGATATGTATTCAACAAGAAGATTACGAACTCTTGCAAGACCAAGACAAGTTGCAATGTATTTAGCAAAAAAGCTAACACAAAAAAGTTTACCAGATATAGGTAAAAGTTTTGGTGGAAGAGATCATGCAACTGTGATTCATGCAGTTAAGCAAATAGAAAAGCTTATAAGTATTGACAGTAGATTAAATGATGATATTAATTTATTAATAAGAATGTTAAGATAATAAAAAACTTTGTAGTATTTGCATATATTATGTTGTGCATAAATTTATGCGTATATTTTGTGTTATCTTATTTTACATTGTTATATGATAGCCAAATTGCTTAGATAAAGACAATTTCTGATCTGAAATTATGTGTATGGAAAAAAACTGCAATTAATTATGTTAGCATAGTATATGCTAACGATTCTGAAAAAAAGGGCATTAGTATTTGTAATATGTGATAAGAAATGTTACTGGTTATTTTAAGGGGTTGAAATTACTATTTTAGCATTTACTTTAAAATAGTTAATTTTGTACTATAGATGTATTGGTGGTAAAAAGTATTTTTAAGTATCTTATTTCAATTCCTATATGTGAAAATTATGTGTTACATTAACTACTATTTCAATAAAATTACAATATCTAATATTTATTTAACAAGCAAAATGATAGTTTGCTTCAATAATTATAAGATACGTAAAATTCTTTTTGAATATTATTAATAACAAAAAAAGAATGATAGGTTGGTATATTATAGCAACTACTATATAAATAGTCTTATTTTTATATATATCTTGAACCAGTATTTTGTCGTTCTTTATTTGTTAAGCGATCTACGTGATTATAAGATGTTTGTTTAATATTAGCGGAATTATGGATGCTTGCTTGTTGTGGATCTTCCTTTGTATATTTTGCGAACGTATAACCCAATTTCCCAACGCATAATAAAGGAAATATAACTGCTGCAACAGTTGGAAGGCCGCTAAAAACACATACAAAAAATAGAGTTTTTGCTGCATCACAAGGTGTGTTTATAATATTTAGAAAATGAAAATCAGTGTGTATATCATCATGTTGGCCAAAATTCATTTTTTTCTTTAATGAACCTAGAAGATCTGACACATCTATTCCTGTAATATCATGAAATTTGTTTTTGCATTTTATAAGTGTACTAGCATGATCTACCTGATATTGAAATATTTTTCTTTTGATGTTATGTACATCTTGTTCAGTAAAATCTGATTTTGTATGTGAGTAAAATTCAATTGTTTTAACTAGCTTTGTAAAATTTTGATTATCCATTGCTGATATTGTTTCCAATGTTGAATTTGTTAATGTAAGTCTATATAGTCCATAAATCATATGGGGCTTTTTTTTAATACAGGTATTTTTATTTGCATGTGTAAAAAGTATATTTGTTTTTTCCGAACCTATATTTTCTTTTAAAAATTTATAAATGTACTTTTCAAAATATAGATTAATATTGTTACGTATTTTTTCATTATTTTGTTGTAAATATTGGTCGATTTCTTGATTTGTAGGTTTATGCTGTAGTGTTTGTTCTAAAGTCTGTATTTGCCGGGTTATGTGTTTGTTTGTGACATACTGAATCTGCCTACTGACAGTATCTTGTTTTGCATTAATTATTGAAAATACTTGTTCTTGTGGAATAAATATTGCTTTTGGTTTTACACTACTGTTAATAGCCATAATTAATACCTGAAATATTGTGTGCCTATATGATAAATATTGTAACACATTTACTGTAAAAAGTATATATGTATAATACATTTACTGTAAAAGTATATATTTTAGGAATTAGGTATGATAATAGGAATATTAGGTGGTTCCTTTGATCCTCCTCATTATGGTCATTTGCATATTACTAATAAGCTACTTAGAATTTTGCAGTTAAATGAAATATGGTGGGTATTAACAAAGCAAAATCCGTTAAAATTTAATAGTAAACATTGTTTAGAAGAACGGTTACTGTTGATTAATAAAATTATTTATAAATGTAAGAAAGTAAAAGTAATCTATGTAGATAGTTGTTATAGCTATCATGTAGTGACGTATTTAAAAAGAAGATACAATAATATGAGTTTTGTGTGGTTAATGGGGTCAGATAATTTGTTATCTTTTCATAATTGGTATAGATGGAAGGATTTTTGTCAGCTTATTCCGATAGTAATTTTTGAGCGCAAAAATTATGTTTATAATGCGTTAAGATCTCATTTTGCTTATTCTCAGCGTAGATGTTATGTAAACGTTAGTTTATTACTAAAAGAATTACATTATGGATGGAGCTTTGTGAGATCTGTCACCTATGATATATCCTCAACTGAAATAAGGGGATATGATTTAAACAAGAATTAAAAAGTGTAATATTGCAGTATATGCATAACAATGTTTTCTATATAATGAAAAGTTGATTTAATTGCTATTATACTTAATACAATTATGTATACTATATAATAAAAATCTGTCTAATAAGATTACGTATAATATTAATTGAGGCATTATGAAAAATATTATTTTAGGGGTTAATGTTGATCATGTAGCAACTTTACGTAATACTAGAAACACTATTTACCCTGATGTCTTAGAAGTTGCTAATTTGGCTATAAAACATGGAGCAGATTTTATAACTGTTCATTTAAGGGAAGATCGTAGGCATATAAATGATAAAGATGTTTTCAGATTAAAAAATAACTTAAATGCTCCTTTAAATTTAGAAATAGCAGCAACTAATGAAATGTTAAGAATAGCAGAATTAGTACGTCCAAAATCTGTATGTTTAGTACCTGAAAAGAGGGAAGAAATGACAACAGAGGGCGGAATAAATCTTAAAGAGGTGTATCACATTATAAAACCTATAATTGATAAATTGCATGCAATTAATATACAAATTACTCTTTTTATTGAACCTGATATAGAACAAATTGACTATGCAAAAAAGCTATCTATAAGCACTATTGAACTACATACTGGACTGTATTGTAATGACATGACAACAAAAAATTTACACCAAATAGAGCAAGCTGCTTATTATAGCTACAATCAAGGCATAGAATGCCATGCAGGCCATGGATTAAATTATGAAAGTGCTGCTATAATAGCACAGATACCATACATATCGGCACTTAATATAGGGCACTTCTTAATTTCTGAATCTATTATACATGGCATTGGGTATTCAGTTCAGGAGATGAAAAAAATTATTACACGATAATGTAAAACTTATTTATCAACTGTTTATTATACTGAGTAACTTTTTGCTAGATCTAAACCTTACTCTTTTCTTTGGTGGAAGTGTTTCTAGATCTCCAGTTTTTGGGTTATGATATTTTTTTTCTGCACATTGAATTACGTGCAATGTACCAACATTATGTAAGCGAATAGACTGACTTGTCTCTAACGTACTTTTTATTGTTGACATGACAATATCGTAAGCATTACTTGAGTCTTTTTTTGTTAAGTTTAGACCTGACATCAATGCTCTAACTATCATCTCTTTGCTCATAGCTAAAACTCCTACTTTGATATAAGTAAATATAGACCTAGGATATTAAGTTGTTGTGTATAGTCAACTAAATTTATTGTTATTATTTAAAGCATTATTAAAAGTAGTGTTTTTTTTTCTATAAATGTACTAATTTGATGTCAAATTATTAATGATGTTAATATATTTTATTATAATGTATAAATATTTCTTTTTATTATATACGTAGAATATTTTTTATTATGATATAATATTGGTAATGATGTTGATAACATTAATCATAATAGCTTTTTTCTCTAGATACATATTTTTTGATGTAGATATTATGTTTTGTATTTTTGAGTACCCGTTAAGTAAAGAACTGATATTTTGTTGAGTAGGGAGATTTAATAATTTGGTATTTAATTCAGTTGTAATACCTATTGTTTTTTTTATTATTTCTGAAATTATAGTGAGTAGGATATGCTCTATTTTATGTAAAGGCACAGTTGTTTCAATAATATCGTTTATAAGGTTTAGATTTTTGTTATTTATTACTGCTATAAGATTATAATATAAGTTGATTTCATCATTAATATTGTTTGTAACCATTCCTGGGGTGCCTAGATATAAGTATATAATTTCATTACTAAGTTGTATGCCAGGAAAATTGATGCTGATAACCTGTTCTGTCTCATCGTAACTTAAATCATGTAAATGTATTATAAAACAACGAGATCTAATAGTTACTGGAATATTGTACAAATTATGACTAATTAGAAGCATAATTGAATTATTTGGAGGTTCTTCTAAAATTTTAAGCATAGCATTCATGGCGTTGATAGTTAAGTCATCAATACTATCAATAATTGCGATTTTGTGATTAGATAATATAGAGCTAAGATTTAAGAACTGTTTCATTTTTCTTATTACATCGATTCCGATAGGTTCATCACCTTTGTTAATGATCATAACATCTGGGTGTGTTTCTAAGTTTGTGTGTTGCGTTAGATGTTTTGCAAAGGCGTGTAATAAAGTGGCTTTTCCTATTCCTCTTTTACCATATATTAACCATGAATTTATATTAGTGTTATTGATAAGAGTTTTTTTTGCTGTTTTATGTCCTATTATGCTCTTCATTACTTATAGTACACTTTGAAATATGTTATAAATTTCTTGATCTGAAACGATTCCTTGTCGTAATATTTTGTATGATGTTAAATCAATTACAGTTGATTCTAGACCACTTACTAGCGTATCATCTTTTACTATTATTGAAATATTTTTTTTTATTGCATCTGGAATATTGCTTGCCTTTGATACACTATGTGCACCAGCTGTATTCACGCTTGTTGCAATAATAGGGGTACCTATTGAATGTAATATTGCTAATGTAATAGGATGAGTAGGTATTCTAATGCCTATGGTATTTTTGAAGAAACTTTTTGGTAAATAATGATGATTATGTATTGGTAATACAAATGTTACCTTACCTGGAGGAAGATGTTGTATAATTTTTAGGTTTTGTTCTTCAAGGCGTGAGAACATATTTACTTGTTTGATATCTTGCATGAGTAGTGATATTGGTTTATTAGAGGGGCGATTTTTAATATGATATATTTTATTAATGGCAGCTTCGCTTTGCGCAGAGCAGGCTAATGCATATACTGTGTCTGTAGGAAAACAAACTATTTCGTTTTTTTTTAATAGATTAACAACTTGTAATATCATAGAGGAAGTTATAATAGTGTATGCTTGTTTATAAAATACAGTATAAATTACAATTAACGTATTCATAATAATAAAGTTATTAATTGTATCAAAAAATACTTTTAGTATATAGCTTGCAAAACATATTAAGTATATTGTATGTAAGCTTGTATATATTGTAGTTTTTGGACGTAGTGTGAGCATAATTTATATGAACATAATAATTAGGTAACAGGCCTTTAAAAAATGTTTTAACTTATGTTAGCTTGATTTGTAGATCAATAGTTAATTATGGTATTTATTATAGTGATTTGTTTGATTGTTGACAGTTTTTTTCCTGATAATGGTGTAATAATCTTGTGTTATAAAATATTATGAATTTTTAAAGATTAATAAAAGAATACTTAATTTTATATTATATATAGCAAATTTAAAGTAAATTTGAGTGATTTTTGTATATTATTTATAATGTGTTAGTTTACTTTAAATAAAAAATTATAAGCATGATTTATGCCAATATATTTTTATAGGATGTAAGGAAAAGGGTATTAACATAATTAAGTTTATAGTATTTATGTATAGTTATTTCTTTTGATGTATGTAGTAGAAATGCTAACTTTTAAGCTGTAGCGAGATATAGTATTCATTCATTAACAACATCCAAGATGATAGGTAGATACTTAATTATATGAGTTTTAAATAAAAAATACTTTGTGATAAAAGATATAGATTGTAAGTTAAATGTGATTTATGCTAGTGGGGTAAATGTTTTTTGTATGTTAATGCGTAATTTAGAAATTGTTTTTATTTAAAATAATTTAATAACGCAAAATTTAGCTATATAAATGTAGGTATTTACATGTGAGTGTATTAGCTAAAAAGCTTTAGTTTGATTATAAATTGTAAATTAAATGCAATTTGTACAGGTGGTTAACTATTTTTTGTATTGTTAATCCAAATTTAGGGGGAAATTTTTTTGCTATTTGATAATATGATGACGCAAAGTTTAACTATAGAAGAACGTATAGTATTTTATGTGTAGGAATTGGTTTCTGTATTATAAGATTAATTTGTACAATATATTTTTGTATGTTATGAACAAGTAATTTTGTAGTGATATAGTAAATGATAATTTTTGGGTTAACTGGTAGTATAGGTTCTGGGAAAAGTTTAGTTGCTGATTGTTTTGCACATCTTGTTAATGCTGAAGTATTTGATGCTGATAAGGTAGTACATCATTTATATAAATATGACAGTCAAGTTATAAGTTTTGTAAAAAAATACTTTTCAGATTCTATACATAATAACGTTGTTAATAAAAAAGCACTTGCTAAGCATTTTTATAGTTATGATAATTTATGGAAAGAATTTCAGCAAATGATGCATCTTAGAGTTTTGCAAAAGCAGAAGGAGTTTATTTTTTTACATAATAGATATCGGTCTCATAAATACTTAGTACTTGATGTTCCATTGTTAATAGAGGCTAAATTTTATTGTTATTGTGATTTTATTATTCATGTATATGTTAGTGACTTTATACGTAAGCAAAGGCTTAAGAGCAGAAATATGCTTGAGGCACAGCTTAAATTTATACGTGAACTACAAGTATCTGAGAGTACGCGAAAAAAGAAATCTCATTTTAGTATTAATTCAGGAATAAACAAAAAGGGTATATTTTATCAGATAACAAAAATACTACATTATGCTACTTGTGGTTGAATTGAAGTTATGTTTTATGATATTTTTTTATGTGTGGTAACAAAGACTTAAAAAGTATACTTTTGTTAAAGGAGTTTAAAAAAGATAGAATACAACTATAATGGATAGGTATAGATTTTCTCTTCTAAGAAAATGCATGCATAAGAATTATGTTACATGTAATATACATACATTATATGGAAGTAATATTGAGTGAGCTTTCTTAAGTTTGTTTTATAAATTTTGCTTACCTAGAGAAGAAATATAAAATTTTATATTGAAAAGCATTTAAGATGATAAATATGGCTTAAACTTTGTTGTTTGTAGCTAAAGTAAGATAGTATTATATGTACTTGTAATTTTATGTTTATAAAAAAAAATTATACTTAAATAAAGTGCTGAACTTGTTTTGTAAGTGAGAGATTGTATTAAAATTACATTTGATTTTCTATTGTGTATCATTAAATAAAAGATAATGGCTATAGATTTTATAATTCTGTATTATAAGAATAACACTTAAATAAAATACTGAATCTTGTTTTATAAACAGGAGATTTTTGTCTTTTATATTAAGTTTGATTTTCTGTTATTTGTAACTAAGGTAATAATTATGGATCTTGTCATTTGATATTTATATAGCATACGTAAGTATTAATATTAGTTAGTACTAATCATAATTTAGGGAAGCAATTTGTTGTGTATAGTTGGTTGAAATTGTACTGATTATTATTTTATGACAGTTTTAGTTCTAAAATAAATTATTTGTTATAAATAAGTATGTATTAACTTGTCGTATGCGAGATATTTTGGAAAGTTATCTATAGAAGAAAAGTATTGGTTAATACAATTGATAGAATGTGTGTGATATATTTTATATATATAATGAGTAAACTATTTGCTTATGTTAACACTGTTATACTATTAGTTAAATATTAATAAATATTTTTGTACTTTAGGGTTTAGTACTAATATAACTTTTATTATTAACTACTTGTTAGTATTAGTAAAATTTGAGTTTGTAAATTAAAGAAAGTTGCAGTACCTTTAACTTTTTTATTATTATAAATATAATAAATAATCCTAATTATTTAGAGCTATATCTTTGGTTAGTTGTTTACTTAATTTCATTGAACAAAATTTTGGTCCACACATTGAACAAAAATTAGCAATTTTTGCTCCTTCGGCAGGCAGGGACTCATCGTGAAAAGATTTTGCTGTGGCAGGATCAATTGATAGATTGAATTGATCATACCATCTAAAATCAAACCTAGCTTGGCTTAAGGCATAATCTCTTATATATGCAGCAGGATTACCTTTTGCTAGATCTGCTGCATGTGCAGCTATCTTATATGCAATAACACCATCTTTTACATCTTTGCTATTAGGTAATCCTAAGTGTTCTTTAGGTGTAACATAACATAACATAGAAGTACCATACCACCCTATCATTGCTGCTCCAATTGCGCTAGTTATGTGATCATATCCAGGTGCGATATCTGTGGTTAATGGTCCTAGAGTATAAAAAGGAGCTTCACTACAGAGGCAAAATTGTTTTGTAACATTTTCTTTAATTAAGTGAAGAGGTACATGTCCTGGGCCTTCAATCATTACCTGACAATTATGTTTCCATGCTACTTGTGTTAGTTCTCCTAAAGTTTCCAACTCTAAGAATTGTGCCTTGTCATTTGCATCAGCTATAGATCCAGGACGTAGCCCATCACCTAACGAAAAAGTTACATCATAGCTATTCATGATGTCACATATTTCTTCAAAGTTAGAATAAAGAAAATTTTCTTTGTTATGAAAACTAGACCATTGTGCCATTATAGCCCCACCTCGTGACACTATACCTGTTACTCTATTATTTATATATTGGATATAGTTTTTTAATACTCCTGCATGTATTGTAAAATAGTCTACTCCTTGTTCAGCCTGTTCAATTAATGTTTCTTTAAAAATATCAAAATTGAGGTCTTCTACAACTCCATTTACTTTACTTAATGCTTGATATATTGGTACTGTTCCTACGGGTACTGGACTGTTTCTAATAATCCATTCTCTAACATTATGAATATCTTTACCTGTTGATAAATCCATTATTGTATCGGCTCCATATGTAATGGCATTTATCATTTTTTCTACTTCTTCTTTTATGCCTGAACTAATTACTGAATTTCCAATATTTGCATTAATTTTTACTAGAAAGTTTTTGCCTATGATCATTGGCTCTAACTCAGGATGATTTATATTAGATGGAATTATTGCTCTACCAGAAGCGATTTCTTGTCTAACAAATTCTGGTGTAATGTCAAAGTGATTAATGTTGAGCTTTTGACATAAATGTTGTGTGCGTAGTTTATTTTCTCTAATAGCAACGTATTCCATTTCTGGAGTTATGATATTATTCTTTGCATAAAATAATTGAGTTATGGGAGCATCTTTTTTTTTGAAAGCGTTATTATTTGTTTGTGGAAATTGTGTACATGAATTATCATATTGTTTTTTCTTTGGGTACTCTATAATGTTCTGCTTGTAGGGGTGAGTTTCCCTCCAACCTTCTCTTATTTTGTTAATTCCGTGGTAAATTTTAGTGTTAGGATTATCACTGTAAGGTCCGGAGGTGTCATATACTAGTATGCTATCAGTATTGTTTTTAATATTAATTTGGCGCATTCCTACTCTAATATTATTAAAAATGCTTCCCGTGACATATATTTTGCAAGATGAAGGAAATATATTACTGTATTCTACTTTCATGAATAAATCCAATGCTATGTACTTATTATCATTATATAATGCGTCTTTGTGAATATCTAGTTTTTTAGTTTGTAATTGTATATGAAATATTGATATGTTAATTTGGTATAGGTAATAAGTATAAATTTATAATTATTTAAATATCCATTGTTCTATGTGTTTTAGCACGATTTTTTATAGATTCTGCAATGTAATTAAGATTAATACTTACAGTTTAATAGTATGTATAGTTTAGTAACTGTTTGTTATGTTATCACTATTACTTAAGTACATAGCATTTTTAATTATATTTATAAATATTTTAATATTAAAGACATTTATCTTTAGTTTTAAGTAATAAATAAAAAGCTCCTTTTCCTCCATGAGAAGAAATAGCTTGTTTGTAATATAGTATTAAGTTGGAAATTTTTTCATTTTGTAGCCACTTGTGTAAATTGTTTCTAATACTATGACAAGAGTTTTTGCTTCCCCATCCAGTAATAATTAGTAAGCACTTATTACCTAAATTGTAGTTTTTTATAATACAATTAAATAGCTGATAATATGCTTCATCGATGGTATATCCGTGCAGATCAATTATACTATTTATACGATATTTTCCTTGATCGATTTTTGCTTTTGTACTGTTACTAATGCTATTAATAATACCGGATTCTATATTATAAATTTTGTTTTGAGTGTTGATATGTAATTTATTTTTATAGTCATAATATGGCAATGTTGTTTCATCATTATGGTGAATTGGTTTTTTATATGATGTTTTGTTAATATTTAGTGGTATATTATAGTTGTGAAAAGTTAAATTCTTATTAAGATGCTTTTCATGAGTGATATTAACGGAATTGTTATTATGCTTATGGTATGATACCTTATTACTTATTAAGGGGCGAACCTTTGTTATGTTTTTCCATAGATTATCATCATGACTATTTGACATAATATTTTAACTTAATGTAGTAAACATGTAGACAAAATTACTAATGTAAATTCGTTGTTTTATGCATTTTATAAGTTGTTAAAATCATCTTTTTTTCCTGATAAGAACTGGTCTTGGCTTAAAAAAGAAGATTCAATATTGTGTTGATTATTTACTGAGTATTTATTGATGGATTTGCTGTGAAAAATATTCATGGTATTACCTTGCTTATTACTAAGTGAAATATTGTCAGTGTTTATAAAGCCTTCTAGATATTTTTTACATCTTTGCACTGCCAAATTAAAAAGAGAGTGAGAATCTAACTTGTGTTCCGCTATTTCGTGTAAAGCAATAACGGTATTTTTACTACTTTTATTATCTGTTGTTGAGTGAGATCCGGAACTTAATTCATGTGCTCTCTGACTTGCTAGTATAACTAACTTAAAGCGATTATTAGAATGATCAATGCAATCTTCAATTGTGTTTTTTTTCATATGTAGTATTATATAAATGTTTATACATGGTATTATATCGTTCTAATAAATATTGTGCAATATGCTCTTTTTTTTTAATAATTATCTTGTGGTATTATAATTAAGTTTATGTAGTCTAAGTTATCTTTCATTTGATTTTCGTTAACATATTCTATATTTTGGGTTGATATTGATAAATCAATTTTACAATTTAGCTTTAACAAGAAAGTTAACAGTCTTTCTAGTGAAAATCCTGATGTTTTTCCATTAATAATCTGAGAAATTTTTGGTTGATCTACACCTAAAATTTTTGCAGCAGTAATTTGATTCCAATGATTGCGGTATATAATTTCTTTTATGATATTTAATATTTGATACTTAATTTTTTGTCCATTGTATTCGTTATTTCTCATATATAATTCCTCATTTAGTGAAAATAATTAGAAAATTCATATTTTTTATTATGTTATTAGCAAATTATATTAAGTTACTTTATATAAAGTAAGTTGATTATTTATTTATATAAAATATATATGTATAATTTTTATAGAATAGATATATTTTTATATTCATTATATTAATAATTTAATAATTATAAAAGAGAATATACTATATTCTGAGTATAAATATGTTATTCATAATTTATGAGAATGGTTTTTTTGTGAATATTGATGCGGACTTTTATTATTATTGTTGTAATATGCTTGACTATAATTTTAGATAAATTTTTTTTATTTTTTTATAAAATATATTTTTTACAAGTTATATTATAAGTATATGTTGCGTGTAGTATATTAAAATAGCTACACTATTTATGTATAATAAGGTATAAAAATGATGCGAGATTGATAATGAATTATGATTTTGAGACAACTGAAAAAGAGATTCAGAATAAATGGAATTTTGACATTAAAAATCAGGAAATTGATTATTATATTTTAGAAATGTTTCCTTATCCTTCAGGTAATATACATATGGGACATCTACGTAATTATACAATTGGTGATGTTATTTCTAGGTATAAGAATGCTTGTGGGTTTAATGTTTTACATCCTATAGGATGGGATGCATTTGGACTACCAGCAGAGAATGCAGCTCTCTCTTATGGCATTCATCCTAGAGAATGGACTGAAGGTAATATTAATAACATGCGTAAGCAACTGAAATCTATAGGATTGTCTTATAATTGGGATAGGGAATTGTCAACTTGTAATCAAGAATATTATAAGTATGAACAAGAATTTTTTCTTGATTTTTTACATTCTGGGTTGGCTTATCGTAAAGAATCATGGGTGAATTGGGATCCTATAGATAAAACTACTTTGGCTAATGAACAGGTTATAGACGGTAAAGGATGGAGATCTGGGGCTTTAGTTGAAAAGCGTAAATTATCGCAATGGTTTTTAAGAATTACTGATTATGCAGAAGAACTGTTAAATGACCTTAAAAATTTGAAAGAATGGCCAGAAAAAGTAAAATTAATGCAAGAAAGGTGGATTGGTAAATCTGAAGGTGTTACAATAAAATTTGAGGTAATGGATTATAATACAGACCTAGAAATTTTTACTACTATGCCACATACACTATTTGGAGCATCATTTTGTGCAGTGTCAGTTGATCATAATATTTTAGAGTTGGTAAAAGATTTAAATGTTATTAAAAATATTCGTAATATTACTCAGATTTCATGTAAAATCTTAGATAAGGAAGATAAAATAGGGGTTAATACGGGATTATTAGTTAAACATCCTTTATTAGATAAATTGTTACCTGTTTATGCTGTTAATTTTGTGCTGTCAGATTATGGGACTGGAGCAATATTTGGGTGTCCAGCTCATGATAGGAGAGATTTTGAATTTGCTGTAAAATATAACTTGCCAATTATTCAGGTTATTTTTCCTATTGATAATAATATTGTTGATGTTGAGAAAGAAGCTTATGTAGGAAGTGGAATTTTAGGTAATTCTGAATTTTTAAATGGGATGACGGTTAATAATGCAAGAGAAAGTATTATTACAAGGCTTGAATCGATGGGTAAATGCAAATATACTGTGAATTATAAGTTACATGATTGGGGGATATCTAGACAGCGTTATTGGGGATGTCCTATTCCTATTATATACTGTGAGCAGTGTGGTATAGTTCCGGTAGATAAAAAAGATTTACCGGTTACATTGCCAGAGGATGTAGATTTTAGTAAAACAGGAAACCCTATAGCCAATCATCCTACATGGAAATATGTTAAATGTCCTACATGTGGGGCAAATGCTGAACGTGAAACAGACACTTTTGATACTTTCTTTGAGTCTTCTTGGTACTTTGCTGCATTTTGTGGAACTAATCATAAAATAGACAACGAAGCATGTAATAAGATATTGCCAGTAAATTGTTATATAGGTGGAATAGAACATGCAATTTTACATTTATTGTATTCAAGATTTTTTTGTAGAATATTGACTCAATGTGGATACTTTAATATTAAAGAGCCATTTTCTACTTTAATTACTCAAGGTATGGTATGTCATGCTACTTATCAAGATAAAAATGGTAATTATTTATTCCCTGAAGAAGCTAAAGAAATGATTCGCAAAGGTGAATATGTTTTGACTGGAAGATCAGAGAAAATGAGCAAATCTAAAAAAAATATTATTGATCCTTACGAAATTATCAAAAAATATGGGGCCGATGCAGCGCGGCTTTTTGTTTTATCAGATACTCCTATTGAACGTGATATTGAATGGTCAGATGAAGGAATAAAGGGAAGTTGGAAATATATTAATCGTTTATGGGATGTTATAAGCACTAATGATAAAATTAATACTAAATTTGATAATAGTGCGGTTGAAAATCAAGAATTAGAGTATCTTTCTCGTATACATAAAATACTGTATGACATTAATAATGACTTTCAGCATTACCGGTTAAACTGTGTTATTGCAAGGTGCAGAGAAATGACAAATGTTGTTTTCTCTATGATAGAAGAAAAATCTATTTCTTATTCAGTAATAAATGAAGGGGTATGTATTTTACTAAGGGTAATAGAACCATTTATTCCTCATGTTTCAGAAAAATTATGGGAAGTAATAGGTGGAGGTGAAATGTTGTGTAATCAAAAGTGGCCTACTGTTAACATGAAGTTATTGATAAATGATAATATAACAATTGTTGTTCAAGTAGACGGAAAGTTCTGTAAAGCATTAACAGTTACTTCCAATACTGACCACGAAACGTTAAAAGAAATTTCTTTGAATGCAGCTAAATATAAAATTGTCAATAAAGAAATAAAAAATGTTTATGTAATACCTAACAAAGTAGTCAATATTATAACTAAATAATATATTTATATAAGCACTTATAGAGGTTATGTGTCAATTTTAGAGTGTATTAGTAGTACTGTAATAAGTATAGTGGAATATATGTATGCGATATATAGTATTTATATTATGATTATATTAAAATGATGAAGATTATAACGTGTTACATCAATGATTCAAATATAGGGAGAGATTATAATCTTGAATAAGAATATTTATTACGTACAATAGTATTTGAGTAATGAAATGCTTTTTTGTTGAATTTTGAGAAATTTTTAATACTTTAGCTAGTTTTTTTATGTTATTTATGATTGATTTACATATAAAGCTTGTATACTTCATATAAATGATGTAGTGAATTTATTTACTATTTTACCTAATAGTTAGTTATTTACTGTATAAACAGTATACAATTAGTAACAACTGTGATATTTTTTTAAATTTAGTATTATGATAGTAGATTCACATTGTCATTTGAATTATTTTTCCTGTGATGAAATTCAATGCATTATAGATAAAGCAGAGAAAAATAATGTTTTATTAATGCAGACGGTTTGTACTACTATTAGTGAGTTTCCTGACTTGCTAGATATTGCAAATAAGTATAGGCAGGTATATGCTTCCGTTGGTGTACATCCTTCTAATAGCGCAGAAGGAGAATATATTTCTGTAGAAAAATTAGTTGATTTAACAAGTCATAAAAAAGTTATAGGGATAGGTGAAACAGGATTAGATTTTTATAAGTATAGTGCAGCTGATAAACAAGAAGAAAACTTTATAGTGCATATTAATGCTGCTCGTACAACAGATTTACCGGTTATTATTCATTCAAGAAATGCTGATATAAGAATGAAAGAAGTTTTAACATCAGAAATGAAATTAAAAGAATTTAAAGGAGTCATGCACTGTTTTGCATCATCAAAAGATCTTGCTATGCGAGCTATAGATTTAGGATTGTATATTTCTTTTTCAGGTATATTAACCTTTAAAAACGCTGCAGAATTACAAGAAATAGCAAAAATTGTACCTTTAAAACAAGTGTTAGTTGAAACAGATTCTCCATTTTTATGTCCTGAACCTTATAGAGGTCAAAAAAATCATCCTGCAATGACAAAGCTTGTTGTTGAGTGTCTATCCAAGCTTTATAATAAAAGTGCTGATGATGTTAGTAGGATTACTACTGAAAACTTTTTTAGATTATTTCACAAATGTTTATTAGATTATAATGCTTGATAATCCTATTATATGTGCTTTAGATACAGCAAATATAGACTATGCAATTCAATTAGCAAAATTGATAAAAGATAAAGTATCTATGATAAAGTTGGGATTAGAGTTTTTTATTGCTCATGGAATATCGGGTATAAAAGTGCTTTCACAGTTGGATATTCCTATATTTTTAGATTTGAAACTTCATGATATTCCAAATACTGTTTCGAAAGCTATTTATGTACTAAAAGATCTTAATATAAAAATGATAACTATACATATTAGTGGCGGAAAAGAGATGATAGTTAGATCGATCGATGTATTAATTGATAGCAATATTTTATTAATCGGTGTAACTGTATTAACAAGTATGAATGACAATGATTTAAAGGATATAGGGATTTATCAAAGTACGAGAGCACATGTAAGTTCTTTGGTAAAGCTAGCAGTTGATTCTGGATTAAAAGGAGTAGTTTGCTCCGCTCATGAAGTTAAAAAGATACGTCAAAAATATTGCGATTTAAAGTTAATAGTACCTGGTATTCGTATGACAGGGGACAGTGGTGATCAAAAGAGAGTTAGCATTCCTAAAACAGTAATGTTGGATGGTGCGAATTATTTAGTAATAGGCCGTCCAATTACTCAAAGTAATAATCCGGTCTATGCTATAGAAAGTATATTAAACAATATATATAGCTAACTTAATTGTAAGTATTTGTAATCAAATATCTTATGATATATATACTGTAATATTACATTTTTTATGTTGTGGTTACTGTTTAAAGTAAAAATTTATATTTTTTATAATTAAAGAATGTATTGCTATGAATTTTAGTAATAATAATTTATATCTACTTGAATGGTAGAATATCATGATGTTTATTATTAAATAATCTGAATAGTAAGTTACTTGATCTGCTTAAAAACTTTTTTAAGTATGTATGGGTAAATATAAAGAAGAACAATACTATTTTTAGTAAGGTTATATTGTATGTTTAGTAATAAGATGACTGCGTATTTATATATTATACTTAGTGAAGTATTCAATATGATTTAGTATTTTATGAAATACTGATTTAGTAAAGAGAGAAATACTTTTTGTATTATCGTTTTATATAATTTATAGTAATATGTGTAATTTTTTTTAATAAATTACACAATATAAAGTGTAGATTTATTGTTTATATTTTTAAGGGAATATTTTTACATCTTTTTTTTGAGAAAAGCTGTGATTATATATTGTTTTGAAATTAAAAACTTTTGAAAATTATAAGTTTGTTGTTAATTTATAAATATAAAAAAAATGTACATTTTTAATATGTTTAGCTTTTTTTATTGTTAGTTGAAAGTTTATATTTTTTTGGCATATAATTTTCATCATGTTTTGCTAGTATTTCTTGAGCTATAAATATACCATTGTTTATATACCCTTTTGCAACAATACCGCTTCCTTCTAGAAATAATGGTGGTAATATTCCTTGATATATTACTGTAAGCTCTCTTTTTGAGTCTGTTATATTAAATGTAATAGTATCATTATTTTTTTTCACGCTACCTTTTACAACTAACCCGCCAATACGAAAGTTATTTTTATTATTGATCATTTTTTGAGATAATGCTTCATCTATTGTATAAAAAAAAGAAATATTACCTTTAAGTTGAGCTAAGATTACTAATATTACAATTCCAAAAGTAGTAAAAGATGTTATTGTAAATAGTAATCTTTTATATTTTTGTTTCATTTTTGGTAATTTTATCTAGTGTTTTTTTACTACTTAAATAACCCGTAACTATAATAATACTGAGGCAAAAAAGTGTTAATAAGCTTATGGAATAAGCAAGAATTAAGTACGTTATATACATAATTGATTACCATTAAGTTTGGTTAAAGAATCTAATACTTTATAATCTGTCATATCGGTATTAATAGGTGTTATAGCTATATAACCATTATATAGTGATACAGCACTTCCATTATTGAGCTTATCATGTTGATTTTTTGGTGAAATTTCACGTATGATATACGACTGGCTATTATTAGCATTTTGTGTAGTATCTATTTTATTACATGAAAAATATGCTCCTTGCTTAACGAATTGAATACCTTTTACATTTCCACATGGTATATTGATGCTGATAGTAGTCGATTGTGTCCAATGAGGAGAATGCATTAACTGATTAATAATACCTGGTAAAAATTTTCTTGAATTGTCCCATTTGATAGTTTGATCTTGATATTCTTGGCTAATGGCAATTGAGGGGATATTCATTACAGCTCCTTCTATTGCTGCGCCTATTGTACCAGAATACATTATATCATTGCCAACATTTGATCCATGATTGATACCTGACAGAATAAGGTCTGGTGTTTCATTTATAATTTTTCGTAGGCCTATAAAAACACTTTCTGCAGGAGTCCCGTGCACTATGAACTCATTTTCTCTGATTTTCTGTGTGTTTATTGGTATATTTAAACTTATGGACCTGCTTGCTCTACTATAATTCTCAGCAGGAGCAATTATCCATATTTTTGATGCAATATTTGAAACAATTTCTTGTAAAACCTTAATTCCCTCGGCATAAAATCCATCATCATTTGTTAGTAATATCTTCATATTTACATCCTTAAAAAAATCACTGGCTAATAATGTAATGTATTAGATGATTTCTTATAAACTATAAAAACATAGTAATAAAGTTTGCTTCTAATTGCAAGGCATTTACAGGAATATCTGTAAATAGGAAAACATTGTATCTTGTTAATGTACTTTTCAGGATATTGGCCAGAAATATATTTGTTATTAATAGTAAACTCCGCTTAGGGATTTAATAAGTTATAAAATGATTAATTTTATATGTGATTTAAAATTTATTTTGAATAGCTATATTATATGAAAATTATTTTTGTCCTTTCCACGGGGATAAAAAATCAAAGTTACGAAAATCTTGAGATAAGTTTACAGGTTGATATATAACAGATTGTGTAGCTACATCATACTTTACTTCTGTGTACCCACTTAATGGAAAGTCTTTTAACATAGGATGTCCATGAAACCCATAATCTGTTAGTATTCTACGTAAATCAGGATGATTATCAAAAATGATACCATACATATCAAATACCTCTCTTTCAAACCATTCTGCAGTACTGAAAATTTGAGTGATTGATGGAACATGATCACCTTTGTTTAGTGACACTTTACAACAAATTCTAATGTTGTAATAAATACTTATAAGCATATATAGCAACTCAAATCTTAAGTCTCTATCTGGATAATCAACAGCGAAAACATCTGTTAAGATCTTACACCTAGTTTTATGGTCATCACGTAACAATAAAATATTATCATATAGTGATTTGTTAGTTAATTGTATTTCTAATATACCATCATTTCTTAACTTACAGTCCTGATTTAAGGATGTATTAATATAATTAAGAAACTCGTTAATGATGGACATTGTTGTACCTTGTAATTTTAAATTTTATATTATTTATGCACATTATAATACTAAATTTTATTGTTAAATAGTGATTATTATTTTAATTTATAGTGAATTTTGCAAAAACCTATGAAATAAAATATTTATGGTATAGTATTTGGTGGTAGTGAGTAAAAACTGCTTCTTATTTTTTACGAATGATCTTACGTTGTAAACATAGAATTCCATATAACAGTGCTTCTGCTGTTGGGGGACACCCTGGTACATATATATCTACAGGTACAATTCTATCGCATCCTCTCACTACGGAATATGAATAATGATAATATCCTCCTCCATTGGCACAGCTTCCCATTGAGATGACATATTTTGGATCCGTCATTTGATCATATACTTTACGTAAGGCAGGAGCCATTTTATTAGTAAGAGTTCCTGCTACAATCATAACATCTGCTTGTCTTGGACTTGCTCTAAACATAACACCATACCTATCTAAGTCGTAACGACTTGCAGCTGTATGCATCATTTCAACAGCGCAGCAAGCAAGGCCGAAGGTCATTGGCCATAATGAACCAGAACGTGCCCACTTTACTATGTATTGTGTTAAGTCAGAAAATTTTGTTATTATAAATCCTTGATTATTATAATTTTTCCAAAACTCTTCTTGCAAGTTTATATATTGTTTTTTCATTAGTTTATTCCCACTCTAATGCACCCTTATTCCATTCATAAATAAATCCAACTGTAAGTATAGATAGGAAGATAATCATGGACCAAAATCCATTTTCTCCAATACTAGATAAGCATACAGACCAAGGGAATAGAAATGCAACTTCAAGATCAAATATAACAAACAATATTGCAACTAGATAAAATCTAACATTAAATATTTTTCTTGAGCTTCCAGCAGGATTAAATCCGCATTCATAGGGAGATAACTTTTCAAAAGTAAAACTACTGCTTGCTAAGAACATTGGTAATACTGTAAATAAGCACGATATAAAGCCAGCAATAAGTAGAAAAATTAGCAAAGGCAAGTACTCATGAACTGTAAGCATTTACTTGTACTTCTTAGTGTTAAAAGCTAAGGGTAATTTTACAAATTTTTTTTTATATGTCAATTATTAATAATTTTATATAAAATTGTAAAAGGCTATGTATCGTGTGTAAATCTAGTTTGTCATAATAAATGTTAAGTATAAATGAGTAATACAGATAAAAAGTAGTTTTTTATTACTTGAGATATTTATATACTATAAATAATATAATATACTTATTAACTTTAGGTATAGAGCCTATGTTTTTTATTATTAGCATTAATAAATACTAGCCTTTTATTTTTCTTATATTGATAACATAAACACAAAAAAAATTTCTTTTGTATTAACTAAGTACTATATAAAGTAGTAAAAATTTTATACATTAAAACATAATCAAAAAATTATAGCTTGGCTATATTTTAAGATAAGGTTTAAGGTACTGACTTGTAAAACTTTGGGGAAATTTTGTTACAATTTCTTCTGGAGATCCATAAGCTACTACTTCTCCTCCATTTTTTCCACTACCTGGGCCTATGTCAATTATGTATTCAGCAGTCTTGATGACATGTAAATTATGCTCGATTACTATTACAGTATTTCCTAAGTCAGATAATTTATGTAAAACATGTAATAGATTTTTTATATCGTCGAGATGTAATCCAGTAGTTGGTTCATCTAATATATATAAGGTGCTACCTGTTGATCGTTTAGATAGTTCTTTAGACAGTTTGATACGTTGTGCTTCTCCGCCTGAAAGTGTAGTAGAAGATTGTCCTATTTTAATGTATCCCATCCCTACACTTTGTAAAGATGTAAGTTTTTCTTTTATTATGGGTAAATTACTGAAAAATTCTGCTGACTGATCAACTGTCATATTTAATACATCAGCTATAGACTTGTTTTTATATGTAACTTCTAAAGTTTCTCTGTTATACCTTAATCCTTTACATTCATCACATTTAACGTATATATCTGGTAAAAAGTGCATTTCTATTTTTATGTACCCATCTCCTTTACATGCTTCACATCTTCCACCTTTTGTATTGAAGGAAAACCTACTGATATTATATCCTCTTGCCTTAGATAATGGTAATCCTGCAAACCATGTTCTAATATGTGTAAAAAGACCTATGTAGGTTGCAGGATTTGATAAAGGGGTTTTTCCAATGGGTGATTGATTAATTTCTATTACTTTATCTATATTTTCTAGCCCTAATATTGATTTACATCCTGTATCATAGTAATGTGTATTGTGTAATTTATTCATAGCATACTTGTATAGGGTATTAGTTATTAAACTTGATTTTCCACTACCTGATACTCCAGTAACACATGTGAATGCACCAACGGGAATTTTTACATTAATATTACGTAAATTATTTTGGCAAGCTTCATTGATTTCAATCCATTGATGAAAAGTTTTATTTTTTTTGAACAGGGGTATCACTTTTTTGTGACTTAGATATTGTCCTGTGATACTATTAGGACTATGAATGATATCGCTTAGAGTTCCTTGGGCTATTAATTTTCCTCCATGTGGCCCTGCTCCAGGGCCTATATCTACAATGTAATCTGCATTTAGCATAGTTTCGTCATCATGCTCAACTACTATTACTGTATTACCTAAATCTCTAAGACTTTTTAATGTGTTAATTAGCAGCATATTATCGCGCTGATGTAGTCCTATGGATGGCTCATCTAATACATATAAAACTCCTGTTAATCCGGAACCAATTTGTGATGCTAATTTTATTCTTTGACTTTCTCCTCCAGATAGAGTTTTGGCTTCGCGATCAAGAGTAAGGTATCCTAATCCTACGTTTTGTAGGAAAGTAAGTCTTTTTATTATTTCGTCTAATAATTTACAAGCAATAGATTTATGTTGATTAGTAAGCTTAGATGGGAGGTTTGTGCACCATAATATTGCTTCATCAATTGATAATAAAGATAATTCACCAATATTCTTATTATCTATTTTTACTGATAATGCTTCTGGTGATAATCTAAGTCCATTACAATGACTACATGTGTTAATAGTAGAATATTTTTCATATATTTTTTCAGTTGAGAGATCCGATTTATTATTTATAATATTTATTATTCCTTTAAAGTCAGAGTTGTTATTTATTGCTGCATTATTAGTGTTTTCTCTACCATATAATATAATATTTTTAATTGAATCTGGTAATTGTTTCCATGGAACTGAAAGATCAAATTTTAGTAATTTTGATAATGATATAATTATTGATGCATAGTAACTGCTGAAATTTATGGTATTCTGAGATTTGTAATATATACTTGATGGGTTTATAGGTCCTATAGGGTGTATAGCACCTTGAGATATAGAAAGATGTTCATTAGGTATAACAAGATTGATATCGGTAGTAAAATTTTTACCTAATCCAGAACAATATTTACAAGATCCATGAATGGTGTTAAACGAAAATAATCTTGGTTCTATTTCATTAATAGAAAATCCTGTTTCAGGACATGCAAAATATTCTGAAAAAACTAAAATTTGATTATTACTATACTTTGTATCAGAATAATCTTTTGGTAAACTTACTATTTCAATATATATTACCCCTTTGCCAATTTTTAATGCACTTTCAACACTACTAGAAATACGGTTAATCCTGTTTTCTGTAATTGATATTTCATCAACAACTACATAAATGGTGTTTTTTTTATTTTTATCTAATTGTGGGATATTGTTAATATCATATATTTTATTTTTGATTTTTAATAGGTTATATCCCTGCTTTTTTGCATAGTATATTTCCTTAAAATATTCTCCCTTTTTATCTTTTACAATCATTCCTAATATATAAATTTGTGTTCCTGTAGGTAAGTTAAGAATATGATCTATAATTTGAGAAACTGATTGTTTAGATATAGACTTTCCAGTTATTGGGGAATATGGAATACCTATTTTAGCGTACATTAAACGTAAGTAATCGTAAATTTCAGTAATTGTTGATACGGTTGAACGTGGGTTTTTGGAAGATGATTTTTGATTTATTGATATTGCGGGTGAAAGACCGGTTATTGATTCTACATCTGGCTTTGGGCATAAGTCTAAAAATTGTCGTGCATATGAGGATAAACCCTCTACGTATTTTCTTTGTCCTTCAGCATATATTGTATCAAATGCAAGACTGGATTTACCAGAACCACTAACTCCAGTTATAACAATTAAACTATTTTTAGGTAAATCTAAATTAATGTTATCAAGATTATGCTCTTTTGCATTGCGTATACATATAAAATTATTCATTTATAAAATTACCATAAAAAAATGCCTATAGCGGGTTAATATGTATAGATTGATTAGCTAAATTGTTATTTAATATATCATTATTGTGTATATTGAGACTATTAGTTGATCGTATTAGTTTTATTTTGTTTAGCATGGCATTAACAAAGTTAACTTCTGCATCATCAAGTATACACGAAGCAATATTTACATATTCATTAATTATAATTCCTGTATCAATGTTGCAGCATATTAATTCACATATGGCAGCTTTTATAATAGCTAAACTAATTAAATTTAACCTTTCCATAGACCATTTTTCGTTAAGATATTTTGATATTATGTTATCTATGCTAGAAGAGTGATCGATGGTCATTTCTAATATTTTTAATAAGAGTTTATTGTCTGCTTTTACTAAATTTAGTACTTCTTGCATTTCATTCAAATAGTCAATTAAGTTTTTGATATCTATATGAGAGTAGTTAATAAACATCATGGAATATACTCCCTGTACTGCAAGAAATCTGGCTGCAGTTTTTTGAGAGTGCCATGATATTTTATCCTTTTGCATGGTTTTAACTTAAAAATTTTTTGTGTAATTCTGTCATTCTTAATGCTGCTGCTGCTGCTTTTCCACCAATATTTATTTTGTTTTTATCAGCTCTTTCTATTGCTAAGTCTAATGTGTTAGTAGTAATGATTCCAAATCCTAAAGGTACTGCATGTTGTATAGCAATTTCACCAAGTGACATAGATACACTATTTGATATATAGTGATGATGATCTGTAGATCCTTTAATAATGCATCCTAAAGCTATATATCCGTCATATTTGTATCGATCACTCATAATAGCAAATATAATTGCTGCAGGTATTTCAAACGATCCAGGTACGTGAATTATATCGTAGGTCACGCTAGTATGATGAAGGTTAATTTGTGTAATTGCACCATCTAACATATAATCTGAAATTTCTGGGTAACAGTCTGCAACAACAATTAATAATTTTATATTATCCATATATATACCTATGATCCTGTAACAATTTTTGTAGTAAATTGCTTTTTCTTTAATATAAAATGCTTTATGATTAATTGCTGTAAAATAGTAATGGTATTACTACATATCCAGTAAATTATTAAGCCAGCAGGGAAAGAAGAAAAAATAAATATAAATATGTATGGTAAATATTTCATAATGCTATAATGTGCCTGGTCATGAGAATGATCACTAATTTTCTGCTGTATTATCATAGTAATTCCCAAAATAACTGGTAGTATACCAACACATATAGGTGGAGTAAATTTTATTATTCCAAATAAGGTTAATATATTTGCTGTATCAGCACTTGATAAATCTTTTATCCATAGAAAAAAAGGTGCATGTCTCATTTCTATTGTTATAAATAGCACTTTATATAAGGCGAAAAATACGGGAATTTGTATTAATATTGGTAAAAAACTAGAAATAGGGCTCACATCGTATTTTTTAAATAACAAAGCAATTTCTTTA
The DNA here is from genome assembly GCF_000964795.1 of Candidatus Neoehrlichia procyonis str. RAC413. Classification (GTDB taxonomy): domain Bacteria; phylum Pseudomonadota; class Alphaproteobacteria; order Rickettsiales; family Anaplasmataceae; genus Neoehrlichia; species Neoehrlichia procyonis. The sequence goes on from NZ_LANX01000001.1 coordinate 79,016, forward strand.
TTTGTTTTGAGAGTATCATTTTTATATAACTCTTTGATCTTTGAAATTTGTGGTTGGATTTGCTTAAGTTTAAACATAGAAATGTATGATCTATTTGATAGTGGTAACATTATTAACTTTATTAATACAGTTAACATAAGTATTGAAAGCCCAAAATTTCCTATTATTTTATGAAAATATTCAAGTAATAAAAATACTGGTTTAGTTATGAAATATAAAATGCCAAAGTCTACAGCTTTATCAAATAAAGGTATACTTAATGTATCTTTATACTTATCAAGTATACTTAATTTTTTTGCACCAACAAATAAATAACTCTCTATATGAGAAGAAGCATAAGGTAAGGTTTTTTGATATGATCTACTGAAATCAACTTGAAAATAGTGCTCGTGATTATGAGTTGCATGTTTTGCATGAAAAGTGATTTTATTATTACCAATGTTGGCAGGGATTAAAGCTACAAACCAATATTTATCAGTTAATCCAATCCAGGCATTTTCTTTGTGTAAAGGTTCAGGTATATATTTGATATTTTCTTTGCTTATTAGTTCTTTATAAGTCCACTCTTTTATTGTGCTTCTAAAACCACCAACGGCACCTTCATGCGATATCCAATGTGATTGATCATTGGAATTATGTAATCTATTAATGCGTCCATAAGGGATTAAGTTGACTATTGAATTTGTATTATTTTTAATAATTTGTTCTACAGTAAACATATAGTCATCATCTAAATGGATTTTTAGTTTAAAAATAATACCTTGCGTATTATCCCAGTATAGACTGATGGAACTATTACTTGTGAGCTCATCATTATCATATTTCCATACCGTATTTTTATCTGGTAATTTTATTGTATGACTTGGATCTATCCATCCAAACTCGGCGAAATATGCTTTTTCTGTACCATGAGGAGATAATAAAGTTATACCGTTAGATTTTTTATCTGTACTTATGTGATAATTTGCTAATGTGATGTCATCTATTATCCCACCTTTTAATGCAATAGAGCCATTTATTTCTTTATTGTACACTTTTATACGTGAACCTTGATTTACAATTTCACTTTTTGATTTATATTCAAAAAGTTCATTATCAACTTCTGGAAGCATAGAGTCTGCACTAATGTTTTTGCGTATATTATCATGTTGTATAAAAACTTTTTCATATATGAACCGCCACCCCATTACTAATATAATAGATATGATAACTGCAAGTATAAGATTACGAATATCAGACATAAGATTAATTAATTTTGGTAGCTCTAAGCAAATTTTATTTTAACATATAAAGTTTTTTAGAGCAATAATGTATTATTAAATAATTTTTAGTAACTTGTGCATATTAATTTTACAAAGTTTTTGTCAAAAAATAGTATTGTTAATGTTTAACTGAAAATTTGTAAATTATATATCAAATTTTTTATTTATTCTTATAGAATTAAGTTGTTTTAAAGTTATGCATATATTTCTCTGTTAAAATATACAGTAAATTTCTAATTTGTTAGAGAAAAATAAAGCATTAAAAATATAAGATAAATCTGTATAGTAATTAAGTATTTTGTGAGCGGTGTAATTATTGGGTAGTTAATGTGTTATTACAATGTTAATTGTTAAATTATGTTAGATTTTATGATAAGTTTGTTTTATATTTTTTAATATGCACTTTTGATTACAAAAATATTTTTTGTATATTATGTATTCATATGAGATATAAATGCTGTTATATTTATAAATATTGTATATTTAGTTATATTATTAATAAATATATTGTAAGTATTAAGTAAATTTTATTGATCTTTGAGTTATATTCTACGATGCATTATGCTTTAAAATATCTAATGAAGTAAAACTGTAGTTTTATTATATAAAGCTTCTATTAATAATAATTCTTTTAATGGTTTATTTATAAATAACTGATATACAGTTAGTTAGCGCAGAACTTGAATGTATGTTTGTACTGAAGGTAAATGACTATAAATTTTGTAATTAAATGTAGTATGAACACATTAAATATATAGAAAAATACGTTAAATAAAGTTAAAGAAATTATTAACTATCATAAATAATATATATTAAAGAGATTTTGTTAATTGTTAGCATATCTTTTTATTTAGAAAAGAGAAAGTTTTTTACTATTTAATGTTATTTTATAAATTTTATACGATTATCATGTAAAAAGGAGATTATTTTTTAAAGTATATTTATGTATTTAATGTGAAGAGCACTATTTTATAATAAATGTTTTGTATTATGCTTATTGCTAGAGGTTATAATAATTGCTTTATGATAATAGTGATATTCTTTGATTACATTACGGATTATGTTTTAGGAGTAGTTACTTATTAATAACCTAATGGGGTTGTTTGTAATGAATTTTTTGCCGCTGGTTGTTAGTTTACTTATAAAATTATTATTTTTTTTCTGATAGTGTGAGCTTAACTGTTTGTTATATTTCGCTTCTTGTAAGATATATATGCATAAAATATGCTACTACATGGGATAGACAGTATATAAATTAATCCTGAAACTGGAAATGTAACCCAAGGATTTGTGATAGAGAACACAATAAATACCCCTAAAAATAGGATAAAGATGTATGACAAATTTTTTGGTATATAGCAATGTTTTGCAGAAAAAGTTGGAATGTTACTTACTGAGCAAAAAGCAATAATCATAAAGTATATAGCAACTACATTTTTGTTGAGTATAATGTCTATAATCCAATGATGACTTTCACTATTAAAAGAAAGCATTAACGGTATTAATGAAAGTATTGCTCCTATGGGGGCAGGTATTCCAACAAAAAAGAATTTATGCCAGTCAATTTTATTTTCTTCATATAATGAAACATTAAATCTTGCAAGCCTGATAGACATACAAATAATGAACATCATTACTAGCATCCATCCTATTACTTTAATTTGTTGAAGTAGCCAAAAATATAGTAGAAATGCTGGTGCTACTCCAAAGTTAAGAAAATCTGCAAAAGAATCTAAATGTGCTCCAAATCCGCTAGTAGAGTTTAGTAGTCGTGCAATTCTACCGTCCATACCATCTACAATTGCTGCAATAATTACAAAAATAACAGCAAATTCCCATTTTCCGATGAAAGTAAACTTTATGGATGTTAACCCTGCACATAATCCTAACAAAGTTATGAGATTAGGAAATAATTTTGCAATTGGGTAAAGCTTATTATTCTTATCTTCATACATAATAACAGGTGTTAAATATGTTTAAAAGTGGTGTTATGCGGTGTTGATAATTCTTTTTCAAGGTCAGCAATTATGGTTTCTCCTCCAATTACAGTTTGTCCTTCAGTAACTAGTATTGTAATGTCAGAAGGTAAGTATAAATTTACGCGACTACCAAATTTTATTATGCCGAATCTTTCTCCTAATAATACTTCTTGATTTTCTTGTACGTTACATATTATTCGACGTGCTATTAACCCTGCGATTTGCTCAACGATAACTACATGATCGTTTACTGTAGATTTTATGACAAGTCTTTGTCTTTCATTTTCTTCACTTGATTTATCAAATGTTGCTGAAATAAACCTTCCAGGCTTATATTCTTTTGATATAATAGTACCGGATACAGGAATTCTGTTAACGTGTACATTTAAAGCATTTAAAAATATACTTATACAAGTTACTGTTGACTGATCTATAGGAGAACTTACTTGCTTAATTTTTAAAATTGTACCATCTCCAGGGCTAACAACATATCTATTGTTTTGTGGTACAGCACGTATAGGATCACGGAAAAAATATATACACAGTAATGTTACAAATAAGAATATCATACCTAATCCACAAGAAATAGAAAATCCGGCACATGATAAGAAGAAAGAAATGATAATAAACATGTATCCTTCTTTGTGAATATTAGGAATTAAATTAATATGCATTCTTATATACCTTAAATAATATTTTTACTTTCTTATTATAAAAAATATTACACTTATTGCAATTAATACTTACTATTACTCATAGAGGGGGAGTAATTGTTTTAATACGAAATTTAAAAAATATTGTTATAATAAATGTCTATAAAGAAGCTATACATTAGTATGTTTTATTGAATATAAATAGTCCATTTTTAGGATATATTTATAACGTTTTATGAAGTAATTATTCATAGTTAATCTATAGCATTTATGAAGTTATACTTATGTTTTTATGGTTGTCTATGTATAAATTTATCACGTAATAATAACTTTAATATATAAGTATTGTAACTGTATGTAGAAAGGTTTTTATTATGATATAGTATTGCTACTTATATTCTTCATTTTAAATTTATATGAATTATTTTATATTTTGTGGGTGAAAGTGTTGTTTTAAAGTTATAATTTTTAGGTTAGATAATGATAAGCTATTATATATTTTTATAAGCTATTTTATTGGGGTTTATGTTAAAGCATTAAAGTGTGTGTTTTATTCTTAAATAATTTATGTTGTATTGTGTTGAGAACTACTTTTTGTTTGTAAATTGCATATGTTATCATATTTTTTTGAAGATTTATGTTTAAGTTTTTGCTTTTTTATATTAGACTTGTGAGTGCTTGCTATTTAAACAATAATCAATCCATTTTGATGTGCATTTTTCCTGTAAACTATTTTGTTTAAGTCTTTCATCTAAAAATTCAAAATCCACATAATTAGCTTTCTGATCTTGATTAATACAGCTATACACAAAAAATTCTTCTTTTGTCAAAGGATTAATATGTTTTTGTAGGCATTGTGCACATATTCCCTTCATCATGCACTGCATTGGTGAATTAATAGATGTAATGATGTTGATATTTGGATGAAAAAGAGGTTTAAGTACATTATTGATTGCATGTGATACTGCTTTCATCATGTGATGTGAGCCGATAATTATAGCTCTGTTAATTGTATTTAGTTGAATTTTTTGTAATTTTGGGTAATGCTTTTGATAATTTATAATACCTTGGATTATGTTGGAAGAGTAGAAAGTATCTTGAGATCTTTTTGGGATGATATGTCCATTTTCACAACACCATATTACAATATTAGATGCTTCCTCTATATCAGATGTATAAAATGTATCATTAGCATTTTTATATCCTGCAAAATATAAAACTTTGCATCCATTGGAAATAAGTGCTTTTCCGACAGATAAAAGAACAGCATTTCCTACTCCTCCGCCTATTAGCATAACTTGTTCCTTGATGGGTACTTGTGTTGGAGATCCAGTTGGTCCCATTAAAATTACTGGTTGTTTTTTTTTAAGATAGTAACATAAATCTGCTGATCCTCCTGTTTTTAATACTATTGTAGAAATGAGACCATTTTTTTTGTCTACAGATACACCTGTTAATGCTAGTCCTTCCATTGATAATTTGGTTCTGAATTTTTTATCATGATGTATGTTGATACTTTGATATTCGAAATTTTGTAACCGATAAAATTGACCTGGTTCAAAATTATAGGATGCAGTAGGAGATCTAATAGTTAATTTTATAACTTTGGATGTTAAGTGCTCTATTTTTACAATACGAGATATGAATAAAGTGCTGATTTTATGGAAAAATTTATGACTATTTTTACAGGGATGGTGATTTTTAAGTACTTGTGTGATTGCTTGGTACCCATTTTTTGCACTTGCAATTGCTTTAACTACGCTGCCCCTATATGATGGATGAAGATCTCCAAAGATGCTTATATTTTGATTTTGCGATAAAAAGATATTGTCCTTATCTTGATTTTTAGGAGAGAGGTTTATATTTGTAGTAAGTATTTTATTTAAATTGAATAAGTTTAAGTTGTTATTAAGGTATACTCCACTTTCCTTTAAAGTTGTAAGATTAGGACTAGTACCTGTAGCTATAATAACATTTTTTGCAATTATATATTTATGATTACCTTGTGTATCAATAACTTTGACTTTGCTAGCGTGGTTGTATTTGTCTGTAATTATTTCAATGGGTTGTAAATTTTCAGCAAAATATATTCCTTCTGATAATGCATGTTGCAATTCTTGACTGTTTAATTTATAGCTTTGAGATTTGCATAGGTTACCTCTATAAATAATTGTTACGCCTCCCCAATTTTGTAGCAATTTTATGATTCTTGGAGTCCTTTTTTCCCTTTGAGCAGCAGCTTTTTCATATTTGATTTTATATGCATGGTTTATAAATTCATTTGCAATAATTTTTTCTTCTTGATTCCAATTTTCTTCAATGGATTGTTTGCCGTATTTTTTTACTAGAGTCTCATATCTTAAAAGAAATTTTTCTACTTGAATAGGGTAATATGCTAATAATTCAGTTGCTGTATCAACAGCTGTAAGCCCTCCTCCAATAATAACTGCAGGTAACCTAATTTGTAAATTTGCAATAGAGTCATCTCTTGCAGCACCGGTAAGTTGTAATGACATTAAAAAATCAGATGCTATTCGTACACCTCGTGCAAGTGAGTTTTTTATTTGTATAATATGCGGGTTACCTGATCCTGCTGCAAGCGCAATATGGTGAAATCCTATATCAAAGGCATTATCTATTGTTATGTTACTACCGAATCTTATACCTCCGTACATTGCAAAATTTTCTCTTCTTTCTAACAGTAATCTTGCGATTTTCAAGTAGTTTTTATTCCATCTAGCAGTAATTCCATATTCGGATACTCCACCAAACCCATAGGCAATACGGTTATTTAGGTCTTCGTATAACTCAGTTTTGGTGTTTTTAATAAGTTGAAATTTAACTTTTTTACCTAAAGGCGTAACACCAGATATATGTTCAGGAAGGGGTTCTATTTTTAAGCCATCTATTGCTATAACATTATGTCCATCATTTAATAAGTAATGTGCTAAGCTAATGCCTGCAGGTCCTAGACCTACTATAAGTACATTTTTATTCGTATTAGGTTGTGGTAGAGGAGAGCGAATATTTAAAGGATTCCATTTAGTAAGTAAAGAGTATATTTCAAATCCATAGCTTAGGTTTAATACGCTATCTAAGATGTGTGTTTCAATTGCAGGAATATCGACAGGATCCTGTTTTTGATATATACATGATTTCATGCAGTCGTTACATATGCGATGTCCTGTTAAAACACATAAAGGATTATCTATTATTGCAATAGCTAGAGGAGCAATAATAAATCCTTGACTTCTGACAAAATTCATTTCTGAAATTTTTTCTTCTACAGGGCAACCATGTAGCTCAGTGCCTAAAGGAGAGTATTTGAATTGATTATCTTGTAATAATCCTTTAGAGCAACTGTCTTTATTTTGTTTATGACAAAATATGCAATAGTGGACATTATTTAAAGATTGATGTAATGTAGGTGTATGTGTTGAGTTAAAACCTAGTCTTTGATTAATGTTTTGTAATTTTAATATGTCAATGGTGTTGATACTATCTTTTACTACAGGTATTAAATTTGCGAAATTTATTTTTTTAGGTACTTGAAATAATATGCTATTACTTGAATTAGAGTATACCATATAAGCTGCGTATTGTGCTACAATATCAAGATGATGTGAATATAGTTCTTGTTCTTCTAACCATAATATTGTTTTTTGAGCAAAATCGTAATCTTGTATAGGAAAATGAAAAATATTTTTCATATTTTGTATGATATGCTTTATATTTAAATTATCTATAGTTTTGTATTTTTTTAGTGCATAGCGCTGTACAAATATTCTTTTACATTTGTATATTATTGAAAACTCTTCGTGTTGCTTTTTGTTAATATTAAGTTCATTTTGAATATGAAATAGTTTAGCTATAAACTTTTCAAGTATATATGATAGTTCGATTATTGTATCGGAGTCGGCAAATTTATTATTTCGTGCATCTAGTAACGTATTATATAGAGTAGTATTATGTGACTGAACATAGTGTAAGAACAAGCAGTCTAGCTCTATTAGTTTTGTATTGGAATATAATTCTTCTGGCTGGACATTAAACATGATAAACAAATGTGAAATTTATAAATTTATTTGGTAGCATATTAAAATTGTTAATGTATGTTACATTAACAATTAGAAATAAGCAAAATGATTTAATGAAGTGGTTAAAAAAAAACACTTATTATTATATAGTAATAAATAATTCTAGTGTAAAATCTCTTTGAAAAATAGTCGATATTCATTTCTTGAATATAAGATTCTTATGAAAAACATAAAAGAGAAAAATTATTGTGTTAATATAACATATTTATTGTTTATATAAAAATTATCGAGGGTGGTGTTGATTGTTCCCAATAAATTATAGTTGAGTATTTGTATTGTGTGTTACTCTTTTTACATAATATTATAATTATGTTATTAAGGTGCAACTACTGATTCTAATACAGATATATATTAATAGTGATATTTTTTGAATTAAGCTTAGCGATTATTTTACTATGTTGTCTAATTTAATGTACAGTATTTTCTTGCAGAGAAAATGTTTGTATGGACACACCTTCAACTTTTGTATTAATTTTACTCAATGATTCTTCTTGTGGTAAATCTATTATTGTGTCTAATGCCATACTGATATGGCAGGGCCTATCATTTAATGTTTGTTCGATACTGCCATGAAATTCTATACCAGAATAGTAAAACATTGATTCACTAATTCGTATTTTTATACACCATCTCAGAATGTTATTTTCATATTCTTCAGGAATATTATATGCATAGATTGAGTTAAGATGTTCTAATTTTATATGTGATTTTAACGCTTTATCTATAATACCACTGTAATAATATTGTACGTTTTTATAAAATATTATAAAAATAATACTAGAATCTTTTATTGTATTGTCGTTTATATTTTTATAAGCAATATAATTAGAAATGTTAATGTATAAATCTTTTTTGTGTGGTAAGTGTAACTTAATAAATTTTATTTTAGGGGTGGAATCATTATTTGAAAAGTTTGGGTAATCTGTTTGAGATGAGTTTTCACTATCATTATTTTTCTTTCTGTAACAACAGAAAAAGTTAGCTGGCATTTTTTTTATATTAAGAGTTAATTATTTAAATATATAAATTAAAAAAATTTAAGATGCAATACATTATATAATAATATTTGTAAAATAGTATTTTTTAAATGGGGTATTAAGTTAATAAAATGCATAAAAGTTTAATTTAAATTTTTGTTATTATTGTAATATAATAGTGCTTTAGCTAATGTTTAGCTATATAAATAATGCTAAAAGTTATTTTTTATATTTGTTGATGTATCAAAGATAGAGATCGTAATTTTTGATAAACATCGCATGAAGTAATATTAGTGCTTTTTAAATATTTTATACGTATATAATGAAATATAAATTTGTAATATAGTTTCAGCAAAATAATACGTTATTTTTTAAAGTTAATACACATTTGTCAAAGTATTATTGCATAAAATTCTTTTACATAATATGTGAGTTGTTAAGCGTATGATGTTTTTTAAAAGTGAATAAGTTGAATCTGTTTTTATGAATGAAGCACATAGTACTTTAAACAACGTTTGTTTATAGATTACTGGTTAGGTGATATGGTATATTATTATAAATATTTCTAGTTAAAGTCGGATCTTACTTGTCTGCTTGAATTTGCTATGTTATGAGCAAAATATTGCTTTAGTAATTTATTATAAATCTAATTGTAGAATTATGTGTATAGTTATAAAGCCGCATATAAGTTACAATGTATTTTTTGTATCTCTATGCCCATAATTGTGACTTATTGTTGATGCATTAATATTGGATTTTTAAGTATTTTCTAATATATTCTTTTTATATGGGTTGGTAAAAAATGTTTTTAAGTTTTTTATAATTGACATTCAATGTTACATTATTTGTGTTAGGAATTTTAAATTTTTTGGAAATATCTTTATAGGATAGTAAAAGATGTTTAAAGCTCTTTTTGAGCATTAGATTTACTGATATACTATTACGTTTATAGAGCTTAAAAATTGTTTTCACAATATTGGGTGTGTTTTAATAGATATGGCTTGGTAATAGTGTATTATTTACTTGCTTTGGATAATGCTAAAATTATTTTATTTTAAATATTAAAATATTTTAATAACTTATAAAATATTTAAAAATTCCTAATTCTATTAGATGATAAAAGTTAAATCAATTGGAGAATTGATAGTTTTTGTAATATATATTCGTAAAAAACATGAGTTATAATAAAAAAAATGCTGATATTATTCTTATATGGTATATAAGTAAGTTACTTGTATGGTAAGTTAATCTTAATGAGTAAATTAATTGTTTTGGTTGCAGGAGGTACTGGTGGGCATATATTTCCTGCTATAGAGTTGTATAAAACTCTAGTTCAAAAAGGATATAATTGTATTTTATTTACTGATGTAAAATTTCAATTGTATAAGGATATGTATAAATACCTTGAAGTATATATTTTACCTATATATAGAAGGAAAGGCATAATTAACAAATTATTTTTTTATATATTAATGATATATAGTTATGTGTTATCTTACATATACATGTATAGAGTAAGGCCATTTCTTATTGTAGGGTTTGGTGGGTATACATCTTTTCCCGTAATTTTAGCAGCACAACATAAATCTATTAATGTGATTTTACATGAGCAAAATTCTGTATTGGGAAAAGTAAACAGATTTTTTGTAAAGTATGCAACAGTAATAGCTACATGTTTACCATTAATACAATATGTTAATGAAGATATAAATAAAAAATCTATAAGAACAGGTAACCCTGTAGATGTTATAACAAATAATGATTTTGAAATTAAAGATAGACTTAATATTTTAGTATTAGGAGGAAGTCAAGGATTGTGTTCATTTGGTAACGTAGTTGCTGAAGCAATTGTACATTTGCCAAAAAATATTAGAAATAAGGTTTTTGTAGTTCAACAATGTAACGAAAAAAATATTGAAGTTATAAGAAAGCAATATGATATGCACTATGTAAAATGTAGGTTAAGTACGTTTTTTATTGATATAAAGAATATTTTAAATAATGCACATTTAATAATTAGTAGAGCAGGTGCAACTACAATTGCAGAAGTTATGCTTAATGGTAAGCCAGCTATATATATACCTTATAAGTATTCTGCAGATAATCATCAGCTTTATAATGCAAAGTTTCTGGAAAGTTTGAATGCAGCTTTATGTATAGAAGAAAAAGATTTAAATTATTTATTGATGAAAGATACATTATTGGATTTATTTAATAATAAAATAAAACTGTATACTATGGCTAGAAATGCAAGACAGTATGCAATTTCAGATGCATCTGAACGATTATATAATATAATACGAAAGATAGATTTAGGAATACCTGTTTTTACTTGAGCTATATGTGATTTAATATTACACTTATTAGATTAGTTATATAAAAGTAAAAGAATGGCTCAAAAAGGAAATAATATAAAGCCTGGATATGTACTTGATCATAATGGTTCGCTATATTTGGTGGTAAAAGTAATGCATACTCAGCCTGGTAAAGGTGGTGCTTATATACAAGCTGAACTTAAGAATTTGAAAACGGGCGCAAAGTATTATGAAAGATTTCGTACAGATGGTGATATTAAAAGAGCTATTATTGATGAAGTTGATTTTCATTACATTTTTGATAATGACCATGAAATGACACTTATGCATACTAAAACCTATGAGCAAATTACTGTGAATAAGGATATACTAGGGGATAAAAAGAAATATTTGAAAGATGATTTAATTATTACAGTAGTACTTTATAATAATGAAGTATTATATGCGAAAGTACCAGATTATGTTGTACTTAAAGTCATAGAAACTGAAGCCGTTATTAAGGGGCAGACAGTTTCTTCTTCTTCTTATAAGGTTGCTATATTAGAAAATCAACAGCGTATTAATGTGCCTACATTTATTAAGGTTGGTGATGAAATAGTTGTTCATACTCCGGAAGATAAGTATTATGAAAGAGCAAAGGGATAATAAATGTCTGTAATTTTTTCACCAGTAATTAATATGATGCTAAGAGTAGTACGTAAATCGTCAAAAATATTAATTAGGGATTTTAATGAAATTAGATACTTACAGCTTTCCTATTCAGCTGCAAGTGATTTTACAAGAGCAGCATATGCAAGATCAAGTAAGATTATTGCGGAAGAACTTTATAATTATAGACAGGATTACAAAGTTATTTTTGAAAATTATAGAGATTTATCAGGTGTTGGCGATATTTTTTGGTTTGTTAGTCCAATGGATAGTAGAACCAATTTTATGAACTACATACCTTATTTTACTACATCAGTTGCACTTGTAAAAAATGAAGAAGTAGTAGCAGCAATTGTTGATGTGCCAATTTTACAAGAGACATATTATGCTGAAAAAGGTTCTGGTGCCTTTGCAGAAAATGGACATTCGAGATATGTAAAAATGCATATAGGAAACAAGCAAAGTATTACTAGGGCAGTAGTTGATTTTACAACTAATAATCCTAGCATTAACATGCTACTTGCACAGTTGAGTAACTATGGGTTAATTTTACGATCTATGGGGTCAGTCACAATGGGATTTGCAAGCTTATGTACAGCATGTTATGACATACTTATTTATTCCCATGTTCATAAATATAAAACCGCTATAGGAGAACTTTTTATTAAGGAAAGCAAAGGTAGTTCATTGATAAAAGATGGTATATTTATTGCAAGTAATTTTGCTCTATGTGAATTATTAAATGATAAGATCAAATAACATAAATGTGTTGATTAATAAAATAAAAAATGATGTAAAATTAGATATATAGGTAATTATTGTATAATTTTTTACTTATATAGTTGTACATCAAAAGTATTCTTTAAGAAATTAATGTAATGTAAGAGAGTACTATGTATTTTCTTGTGTAAGTTATTAAGTAGTAAGATGAAATTATGAATAAATATATTGTTGAAACAGAAGATACTGTAAGGTTAGATAAATATATACGTAAAATTATTTCTGATGTTCCTCAATCGTTAATAGAGAAATTGTTACGTAAGGGTAAAATTTTACTTAATGATAAGAAGGTAAAAGCTAATATGAGAGTAAAAGGAGGAGAGGTAATTTATGTAAGCGACGTTAACCATAATGCAACTAGCAGTGTTCATTATGAAAATAAGTATTGTTCTTCAGTATTACAGTTGATATTAGATAACATTATAGATGAAAATGATTATTTAATTGCTGTTAATAAACCATCCGGTATTCCTGTGCAAGGTGGTAGCAATGTTAAAGTAAGTATTAATGATGTATTGCACAAAGTAAAAAATGGAGAAAATTTAAGAATAGTGCATAGGTTAGATAAAGATACAAGCGGAGTATTACTATTAGCACGCAACTTAAGAGCATCTAGGATTATTGCAGAGGAATTTAGAAAGCATAGGGTACATAAAAGATATTTTGCCTTAACTTATGGAATTCCACATAGTGATAGTGGTGAAATAAATTATCCTATAGAACACAAAAAATACATGGGAGGTCAATTGATAATGTATAAAAAATCTGCAAAAACATTATTTCATATAATAAAACGATTTAATGGAGATGTTGCATTATTAGAATTGCAGCCAATAACAGGAAGAAAACATCAATTAAGAAATCATCTATCTTATATAAATTGTCCAATTATTGGTGACAAAAAAAATATAAAAAGTAGTAATATATTAAGTAATACTTTGCAGCTACATGCACATTTTTTATCTATTACGTTATGTAATAAAGAATTTGTTTTTACCTCTCCCATGCCTTATTCAATGCAAGCAGTGATAGATAAATTATCTATTATGTAGTATAGTTGACCTTGTTTTTTATACAATAAAGATTATAACTGTTGTACTATCTAAATTTTCATAATTTAAGATAAACTGTTTAATTTTAATATTTGTGTTTGGTAATATATAATAAGGATTAGCTTGAGATAAACTTACTGTTTTATTTGTATCATTTGCTTTGTGTATCATGTATTTAGTATTGGTATGGTATAATAATATCAATACCATATATTAACATAGACTCTGTGTTTGCACCATGATGTCTAGTTTTAGATATATTATTCCATTGGGCCTCAGAGAAAAGGTTATTGAGTATCTTCACTATATTTAAGCTTAAAAAGACTTTTATTAGTATAATACTATATTGTTATTAGATAAACATGCTATTTTATTTCTACCGCTTTTTTTTGCTATATATAGACATTGGTCTGCAGTATTAATAAGTGTTTTGACAGTATCATTAGGGGATATTTCTGATATACCAATACTTATAGTTTTGAATATACTACCTGTACTAATATTGAAAGGTTCTTCAGCAATTTTATTTTTTAGTCTTTCAGCAGCTTCTATGGCGCTTTTAAGATTTGTATCCGGAAGTATTATTACAAATTCTTCTCCCCCAAATCTTGCAAGAAGGTCTGTCACTCGTATATTTGACTCAAGTCTTTGTTTGAATTGTTGTAGTAATTCGTCTCCTACAATATGTCCTAAATTATCATTTATTTCTTTAAAATGATCAATATCAATAATCATAAGAGATAAGCTTTTATCTTTTTGTATTGATTCGTTTACAATATTTTGAAAATGAATGTCAAAATATCTTCTATTATAGCATCCTGTTAGAGGATCGATGATAGACATTGCTACGTTATTATCAAGGTGATTTCTTAATGCATCTTGATATCTTTTTCTTTTTATTTGTATATTTACTCTTGCAATTAGTTCATTGCTGTCTATAGGTGTCGTTATATAATCACTTATGCCAATATCAAAAGCCTTTGTTATTAAATGTGTATCGTTACTTTCATCAAATAAGGTTAAGATAGGTGTATAACGGGTTTTATTGTTGTTGCGAAAATGTGAACATAATCTTAATCCATCTCCAGAAAATTGCGCATCTATTATTATAAGATCATAATCTGATGTATTAGCAATATTAGTTGCTTGGTCGGTATTATGTGATATTACAGTTTCTTGGAAGGATTTTTGTAATATAACATTAATATACTCAGTTCTTACCTTATCTTCATCTATAATTAAAATTTTACCATTAGAAATTTGATTTGCGTAATTCATGATATTATCATCTAGTGCATTCATTTCAGTACTAGTTTTTCCTCTGAGTCTGAGCTCATCTACAAGTACTTTGAATCTTGTTAATGATCTAATTCTAGCAAATAATGCTAGGTCATTAATTGGTTTTGTAAGGAAATCATCGGCTCCTGCATTAATACCATTGACTCTATTTTCAGATGTATTATCAAGTGCTGTAATCATTACAATAGGAATATATGTTGTGGAAGGATTAGCTTTTAGTCTTTTACATGTTTCATATCCATCTATATCTGGCATCATTACATCGAGGAGTATCAGATCTGGATGCTTTTTTTCAGCAATCTCTATAGCTTCTAACCCGCTCATTGCAACAATAACATCATAATATTCTTGTGTTAGCTTTGCTTGTAATAACTTAACATTTGCTATTAAATCATCAACTATTAGTATTCTTGCTGTCATAGCTTTCTTTTTTTTCCTTTTTTATTAAATTTTGTATTTCATATGCTTCATATGTGTTTCCATCATCACCAATTATATTTTTTTTAATGGCAACCTCTTTTTTTTCTGTATTGATATCTATGTCAATGCTTTTAGCTGTATTTATTAATTCTTGTTTTATAATAAAAATTTTTTTATATAATGTTTGCACATCTTTAATTATATGAGGTAATTTTTTAGGATCAATTACTAGACAACCTACTATAATAATGACCATTATTTCTGATAATCCAATGCTAAACACTATAATCTTTTTCTAACGTGAAAACACTAAGAGATTTAATTATAAGCATAAGCTTACTTAATTCAAGTTGTGTTGTATTAATTTCATTAAGAAAGCTGTAGTATCTATTAAGCTTATTTTGATGTTTAACACACCATGATGTAATGGAATTAGCAACTGTTGCTTCAATGTTATTTTGATCAGTAGAGGCTATTAATGGCTCTATATGTTTTATAATGTTACTTGTAATAATAGATTGGTAGTCACTTAAATCATCTAGTAGATTTCTAATTGCTATGCGTTGCCAATAGGAAGAGTTTGAATCCATTTGTAATGCAAGCTCACGTATGTGATTAAAATTTAAAACAGATCTAAGATGGAAATATATTTTCCCAACTATAACAATAGGTATATTAGTATTGTCTGCTAGATAAATTATATCTAATCCGGAGATTAAAAACTTTAAGCTATTAATTTTTTTGATAATATTACAACTGATATCATTCGGTATATTGCTTAATGTATTATTATTGTCTGTTTCTAAGGTATCGCATAAAATATTTTCCATATTTTTTTCTAATAGTATAATTTTTGATGATAAGTCATCTAATCTTTTTTCAATGTCTACAAATTTATGTAAATTTCTAAAAAACCAAAAAGCAGCTTGTCCTATAAATTTTTGTACTTCCCTAATAATTGTAACATAAGAGTTAATTGGGATGCTGCTGTCTATTTTATCTAATTCAGCCCATATTTTACGTAAATTATATATATATGTTATGATTACATATGCTCTAACTATATTGTCAACTGTAATACCCATACTTTTAATATGATGAACAAATACGCACCCCATTCTATTTACAATATCGTTAGAAATGCAAGTTGCTAATATTTCTTTTTTGAGTATATGCTGTTTGATATACTTTTCAAAATTATTCCTTATATACAATGGAAAATAAGATAAAAGATATAGGGATTCATATAAATTAATAAAACTTGCGGAATGTTGAAGTAAATTGGATGCCATAATTTCATTTTTAATAGACATTCTAGTATAAGCTATTAAAACTGCAATTTGAGGAGCATTAAAACCTCTCATTTCAGAACTCATTTTTGCAATTTCTTCATCACTAGGTAAAAATTCTATATTACGATCAAGCATTTTTACCTTTTCTAAATGTTGTAAGAGTTTGTGATGTTGTTCTATTCTGTCTTGGGATTGTATACATTCCAGCATCAAAGCTTTTGTTTCTAATTGACTATGATTATTTAGCACAATTGTTGGAATGTCATCCATCATAGAATCCAATATTGCGTTACGCTTATCGAGAGAAATAAATTTATCCTTTATAGCTAATTCTAAACATATTTTAATATTAGTTTCAAAATCTGAGCAAATAACCCCACCTGCATTATCTATAAAGTCCGTATTAATTTTTCCTCCTGTATTAGAATATTCTATTCTTCCAAGTTGTGTACATCCTAAATTTCCACCTTCGATAATCATTGAAGCTTTAACATCACAACCATTGACTCGCAAATTATCATTAGCTTTGTCTGCGACAACTGCATTACTTTCTTTTGAGGATTTAATATATGTACCTATTCCTCCGTTCCAGATCATATCTACAGGGGCTTTTAATAGATAAGCAATTAAAGTATCAGGTGAAATTTCTTTTTGATCTGTATTAATGTGAAGACATTTTTTCATTTCTGGAGTAAGTGTTATAGATTTTGATTTTCTACAAAAAATACCGCCACCTTTTGAAATTAAACTTTTATTATAATCTTTCCAAGATGAACCATGCATTAAAAAAAGACGCTTACGCTCTAAAAAGCTTGTTTCTGGATTAGGGGATGGATCGATGAAAATATAAAGGTGATTAAATGCTCCTAATAAGCATATTTTATTTGACAATAGCATCCCGTTACCGAAAACATCACCGGACATATCGCCAATTCCAATAACCGTAAATGTTTCTTCTTGAATATTTTTATTAATTGCCCAGAAATGTCGATTAGCAGCAACCCAAGCCCCTTTAGCTGTGATACCCATTTTCTTGTGATCAAATCCAATTGACCCTCCAGATGCAAATGCATCTCCAAGCCAGAAATTGTATTCTTGTGAAATTTGGTTAGCGTAATCAGAAAAAGATGCAGTACCTTTATCTGCGGCTACTACTAAATATGGGTCATATTCATCGTATTTAATAACATTCTTTGGAGTGACATAATTATCATCAATAATATTATCTGTAATATCTAGAATACCGCGGAGAATATTTTTATAACATTCAACTGCATGTTCAATTAAAGGCTTATCTTTTATTGAATTCTTAAGTATAAATCCTCCTTTGGATCCTACAGGTACAATAACAGAATTTTTTGTCATTTGTGCTTTCATGAGCCCTAATATTTCTGTGCGAAAATCTTCTGTTCTATCAGACCATCTGATACCTCCTCTAGCAACTTTTCCCCCACGCAAATGAATTGCTTCAAATAGACTTGAATATACGTAAATTTCTCTAAAAGGACACGGCAAAGGTATATTTGGTACCTTGTCAGAACTTATTTTTATTGATAAATAGCTTTTGTTTCCTTGATAATAATTAGTGCGTAATATTGCTAAAATAAGAGAATAAATACATCGTAAAATATAGTCGTGTATAATATCAATGACAGTTGTAAGAAGTTGATCAATTTTTTCTTTTATTGCTGCTTCATGTTCTTTACGCGATACATTCAAAGCTGGATCAAATCTTGCTTCAAATAATCTGATAAATAAGTATATTATATTTGGATATTTTATAACAATTTTGCGTATATATGATTGACTGTAACTGAATGAGATTTGCTTTAAGTATCCACTTAATGCTCTTATAAGTAGTACTTCTTTCCAATTTAAATTTGCTGAAATTACTAGATTATTAAAAAGATCATTTTCAATTTCTTTAGAAAAAATCTTTTTAAGCGTAATTTCAAATTGTTGTTTAATGCTGTTATAGTTAAAAGAAGCTTTAGTATGGGACAGTATAAAGTGATGTAAACATATGGAGTTACTTTGAATTACAATATTATAACTATAGTGTAATAGTATATTTACACCCATTTTTTTGACAATATTGAACACTTGTGAAAATTTTAGATTTTTTTGTTCTGGAATATATATCTTTAATTGGTAGTGATTATTGTTTTCTGTTAAATATAAGTCTACTTCGCTAGTATTATTTTGAAGTGCTGTGTTAATTTTTACTATGTCATGGTATGCACTTTCAGGATCAAAGTACTCTTGATAACTTATAGGGAATGCATTTAAATACGGTGAAAAATCATAGTTTAATTTACTTTGTAGAGCATTATATAATCTATCTTCCCATTTTTTAGTTGATTCTATAATCTGAGTTTCTATTTCCTGTTCTGAAATATTAGAGGAATTATTACTAGTCTTTAACATAAATTGTAATTTAACTAAATCAGATTCATTACACATACTGTAGTATTGGATAACAACTTTTCCTAGTAGCATGTTTTCTAAAATAATACTTATTTTTGTTGCTAATTCTGTACTTGCAAGATTTTTTGGAATAAAAATAATACAGTTTATAAAACTATTATTCATATCTCTTCTTAGAAACAATTTTACTTTTGGATTACTAGACAAAAATAAAATGCCCATTGAAATTTGAAATAGTTCTTCTACAGAAAACTGAAATAATTCTTCTCTGGAAAATCTTTGTAATATAGCAACTAATGCTTTGTTATTATGTCCTTTTTGTATAAATCCTGATTTTAGTTCAACAGCTTTTATTTTTTCACGTATTATAGGTATGTGTGTAGCATCTTGAAAAGAAACAACAGATGCAAAAAATCCATAAAAACACTCTTCTTTTTGCAATACTCCATTATTAAATGTTCTAATACCAATACAAATCATGTATTCGTGTCTATGAACGTTGGATATAATATCAGACTGCATAATATACAGATGATTTTTAGAATCAGAAATATCTTTATTTACTTGAGCAGTAACATTAATTCTTTGCAATCCTAAGTTACTGGAATTATTTATGACTAATTTTCCATTATTTTCAATATATTCTTCGTATCCTAAAAACACAAAATTATCGCTTTGTGCCCATTCTAGAAATTTGCATATTTCCTGATGAGAATTATTTATTTTTAAATTATTGAGTATTGTATTTAAGCGATTTAGCATTAAATGCCAATCCTTAACACAGTGATTTACTGCTTTAAGGGTTTTTTCGATATCTGATTTTAATATTACCTGGGTGTTTTCATCAATGTTATTTACGATAAAGTATGCTACTGATTCATTTGTTGTATCATTCGCGTAAGGTTGAGTTTGCAATATGTTTACTATTGTATTATTTGATCTTTCAATATTTAAAACAGCGTTAGTGCAATGATATATTGATAAATTGTGCTTTTTTAATGTTATGTTAATTGAGTCAATAATAAACGGTAAATTGTTGGTAACTGTTTCAATAATAGTTAAATTTTCTTGAATTATGTCTTTGTTGTTGATGTTAAATATTTTGACTTTGCTTTCATTGAGTGTTCTTTTGCTGATAAAATTAAGAAGATCTTGTGCTAAATATAGTAGAAACTTACTACTTAATTTAACATCGCTACTATATGAAAAATTATAAAATTTTTTAATAAAATTTTTTAATAAGTTATTTTTATTACCTTTATCTTGCTCTAATGATAATAATATAGAGTCAATTACTTTATTGTTGAAGCCGTAGTTATTTATGTACATTATTATCTCAATTGCTTAAGTAATTATATGTTATAAATATTAAGATACTATATACTATTTAAAACACAATTAATTATTTATGTGACATTTATATTCTTATATAGGGAAGTAGTTTTTTGCATGATTTAATAAATGTTATGAAAATCTAATATAGAAGTATTGTTGTAGATAATTTATATATTAGTGATGTTCATAAAATTGGTATAAATTTTAAAGTTTATCAACAAATAATCTGCTGTTTGTGTAGAATATGATGTAAGAGTAAATGTTTATGAGTTTGTAAAGAATTTAATGAATAATATCATTGATAGAGGATTGCTAGAAAACTAAGAGTTATGTTTATCATGTGCTTTTTTGTCAATAATTAAATGCTGATGGGGATGATAGATAACTACTTCTCATAGTGTTATATAGTGTCAAGCATTTAATATTGTAAGTGATGATATTACAGTTGAAGGTTGTGTAGTATTTACTTTATCTTAATAATTTAATTTATAATAAAATTATTACTAATATAGTATAGTTGTTAATGTTGAATTTATATATACATTATATTTTATAAGTTATAGAAGGATATATTTTTTTAATTTATGGTAAAGTGATAGTTTGTGCATAACAAGGGTATGTATAAGTTTGTTGGGTAGCTAGTGGTATATGTTTTTTAAAGAGATAGAATGTGGACGATAATAATGTATTGTGAATAAAACCGCTAAAAACTAGTTTTAGTATTAATACTTTGGTGTTAGATAATAGTAGACCAAAAGTAATGATTAGTATTTTACTTGAAACAAGAACATTATTAACATAGTTTGTAGTAAAGGCTCTAACATTTGGGAATAGGTTATATTGAGTTTATTTGAATTTGCTGTATTTTAAAGTTAAGTTATAGATAGTTGCTATATATTTGTCATGTGCATATGTGTTAATAAATATTAGTAATTACTATATTGATAAATAGTTACTTTCTTATTTTAAGGAATTGCTATGTTAAATGTTTCTATAAGTTCATAATTGAAATATTTAATTATAAGCTTGAGTTGGATACTATAAGTGTACATTTGTGGCTATATAAGAGATTTGTTTTAATCTTAAAAATTACTATACATAATGTACCTATTGTGTTATGCATTTTATACATTATTGATGTTGTAAAAAATAAATAAAAATATGTTACGTGAAGATAAAAAAGCTGTATCAGATTTATTGGAGGAGGTAAGTGCTAATAACTCTGCTAATGTAGATAAAATTACATTATTTGAACTTAAAGAAGCATTACATGGAAGAGGTTTTGGTGTGTTAATGTTATTGTTTGCTTTACCACTATCAATACCTTTACCAACTATTCCTGGTTATACAACTATTTTATCTTTACCATTGATTTTATTTTCATTACAGTTACTTATGGGATTAAGATCACCATGGTTACCAAAGTGGTTAGAAAAAAAATCATTTAAACGTACAACTTTGGCTATGGTTATTGAAAAAACTGCTCCTATTTTAAAGAAAATGGAAAAATTTACTAAACCCAGAATTATGTTTATTTTTAATAATGCTGGTGATAAAGTTATAGCGCTAGTTTCTTTTCTGTGTGCTCTTTCAATTGCTATACCTCTTCCATTAACAAATTTTATTCCGGCTGGAGGGATATCTCTTATGTCTCTTGGTATGCTAAATAAGGATGGTATTTTGGTAATTTTAGGAATGTTATTAGCATTTTTTGGTTTGTTTATTACTTTTGTTATTCTTATAGCTGGACCTAAAATTGTGTTGGAAATGTTTTCTTTTCTATCTAGATTTGCATGATTAAAATATATGATACCTTAAGGTCAGCAAAAGTACAATTTACTCCTATTGATGAGAATCACATAAAACTTTATGTTTGTGGTCCTACAGTATATGATTATGCTCATATAGGTAATGCTAGATCTATAGTAGTATATGATGTATTATTTAGAATATTGAATACTATATATCCTAAGGTTACTTACGTTAGAAATATTACCGATATTGATGATAAGATTGTTAATGCTGCAAGAAATAGCAATAAAACAATACAAGATATTACTAGTTATTATACTAGGTTGTTTCATGAAGATATGGATTATCTTAATTGTTTGCCACCAACATTTGAGCCAAAAGCAACAGAAAAAGTGCAAGTTATGATTCAGTTAATTGAAAAATTGATTGCTAATAAACATGCATATGTGAAAAATGGTGTTGTATATTTTAATATTCAATCCTATAAGCCATATGGACAATTGTCTAAGCGCAACGTAAATGACATGATTTATGGCAATCGAATAGGTATTAATGTTGATAAAAGTCATCCAGGCGATTTTGTGTTATGGAAACCTGCTACAGAATTAGATTTTCGCTTAATGAGTTATTGGGAAAGTCCATGGGGATTAGGTAGGCCTGGTTGGCATATAGAATGTTCTGCAATGAGTTATGATTATTTAGGTGAAAATTTTGATATTCATGGTGGAGGGGCTGATTTACAATTTCCACATCATGAGAACGAAATAGCACAAAGTTGCTGTGTTTTTCCTGATAGTAAATACGCTATGTATTGGGTTCATAATGGATTTTTAACAGTAAATGGTGAAAAAATGAGCAAGTCGTTGGGTAATATTATTACTGTTAGAGGGTTGCTTGATAATTGTGTAAGGGGTGAGATAATAAGATACATATTTCTAAGTACACATTATAGAAAGCCACTTGATTGGAGTGAAACAGCTGTTTTAAATGCTAGTAAAGCATTAAATAGAATATATAACGCTATGTTTTGCGTTTCATATGATAAGCATACACAATTAGTTAATGATGTAGAAGTACATGATGAAATTCTTGAATCTTTAAAAGATGATATGAATACTCCTAAAGCTCTTTCAATATTACATGATATTGTAACTCAAATTAACAAAACACAAGACTTATATCATAAATGTTTCTTAATAAAAACTTTAAAAAAGAGCGCTAGTTTTTTAGGTGTTATGCAAAATTCTTGGGAAAGATGGTTTAATGTTTCTTATGATGATGATATAGAAACATTAATCCAAAGAAGAAGTGTAGCAAAGCAAAAAAAAGATTTTGAAACGGCAGATAACATTAGAAAAATCTTATCAGAAAAAGGTATAGTTTTATCTGATAATAAAGATGGATCAACAAGATGGTATAAGAAGTAATTATTAAGCGATTGTTAGCTTAACTATCAGTATGTAATATGTTCAAGTTTTGAATGCATTTTTACTCGTAATATATGTATGATGATAAAATATAAAGTGTTAAAGCTATATTACTTTTATAGAATAATTGGTATTTTTTGATTAGTAATTGATATATGACCAAATTCATTTTGTGTGAAAAGCATGAATATTAATTTAATATAGTTCATTATGTAAGTGACTTTAGTTGTAAAGTATATATTGTTATTGTTGAATACTAATAATTTTGTCTATATTTTACTAGATTTTAAACTTTGTATAACATATCTAATGAATTAGTATTATAATAAAGTGCGGGTAATTTTTACATTAGGTAATCAATCTTGTTTAAATATACGTTAGTGTTTTTTGAGATAAATGTGGTAGTTGATTGTTATAGGATATAATAAGGGTATTAGTATTATAAATTTTGATAATTGTTGTTAATATTTATTTTGGTATCAAATTTTTATTTTTAGATTGAAATTATGCTTAGGAAGTTCAGTCGTTTAATAGCAAACACTTGTAATATAAGCTTATTCATGCAATATATAACACATTATATAATTATAATTCAACGTAAAAAAAAGTAAATGAGAGTTTAGTATATAATAATAGTATATAATAAATAGCAAAATAATAATGTGAATATTTTTATATATCCTCAAATATAACATTGATACGAAATTAAGCACAAAATAAAGAAGTCTTAAGTTTTTTTTGAATGAACTTTGATATCCTTTCAAAGTTATTACAGATAAAAAATTGCTCTCAATATTTTGGTATATCAAAATATTAAAGTTAAATCAGATAAATAAAAGTTCTAAAATACTTTTAGGGTATAATATATTAATTATATATATGTGTGTATTTATTTGTGGAGGGTTTGTGTGCTTTTGATATATTTTAATGTGTTGATATGAGTTATAGTATTAACTAAAACTGTACTTAAAGGTGGTGTGTTAGATGATGGTGTGTTAGATGATGGTGCGTTAGATGATGGTGCATTAGATGATGGAGCGTTAGATGATGGTGCGTTAGATGATGGTGCGTTAGATGATGGTGCGTTAGATGATGGTGCGTTAGATGATGGTGTGTTGGATGATGGTGCGTTAGATGATGGTGCGTTAGATGATGGTGCGTTAGATGACGGTGCGTTGGATGATGGTGCATTAGATGATGGTGCGTTAGATGATGGTGCATTAGATGATGGTGCGTTAGATGATGGTGCGTTAGATGATGGTGCATTAGATGATGGTGCGTTAGATGATGGTGCGTTGGATGATGGTGCGTTAGATGATGGTGCGTTGGATGATGGAGCGTTAGATGATGGAGCGTTAGATGATGGAGCGTTAGATGATGGAGCGTTAGATGATGGAGCGTTAGATGATGGAGCGTTAGATGATGATGCGTTAGATGATGATGCTACTGCTTGAGATGTTGTAAGAGGTGTGGTTTTTTTATGAATTTCAGAAGTTATTTCTTCTATAGTAGATAGTAAACTTGTAGATGGGCTATTTATTGGATGTGATGGTAAATTACTGAAATATTTTTCGTATATTTTTATAGCATAAATAGATGGTGAATTTTTATTACAAGAATTATTAACATTTCCTTTAATTATTTGATGAAAACTTGGAGTGTAAATGAGATCAGATATTTTTTCTGTGGAAAAATGTGTAATTTCACGTGGATTTAAGATAATTTTATTATTTACTGAAACAGTGCCAAAAGCAGAAAATACATTAGAAACATGACTTTGAGGGGTGTGAATTTTAATGTTACCATATAAATTAAATATACGTCCATCCACTTTCCCTCTTACAGTAATATTACTGCTGTATAAAAAAATATCATAATTTGGCAATACATCGCCAACAAAGCATATATCACATCCAGGATCCATGATGAAAGATCGTTTTCCATTGAAAGGTTGTGTACCAATAAATATTATGTTAGCATGAAGGTATATATCTTTTTCTTTTTTTATGGCAGGATTAGCAAAGCTGTCTGAAAAAAAATTATTTAAATAATGAGATCTAATACTTATAGTTACATATCTTCCATAACTAGTGAAGTTGTCATGAAGCTTTTTTATAATGTTGTTTCTTATTGTATTATATATTTTTATATTTTTTTTATATTCTGCATGTGATATACGCTGCAAAAAAGGTAAGTTTAAAGACATATTAATTTCATCATGGTAATTTAATTGTAATATTTGTAACATTGTATACTTAGAATATAAATTTAAATATTTATTAACTTTAGAGGTGTGTTCCTTTACATTTTTATAAGATGTGCAATTCCAAGTTATAATATTATTGTCTTTATCTACTAAATAAGTAAATACTGCATCATGATATATTGTGTGAATATTGTGTATCTCTTTCCATGTAGACGACTGTGTTCTATGATCAAAAAACGAAAGATTTGCTATATTATGACCTGATAAATGTAAAAGGCTTGCCCACCAGTTACGATACTCTATAAGTAATTCTAGTGCTGTCATTTGAAGGTCTGTAAAGTTACTATTAGCATAAATTAGTGTCATTATAGATGCTGGTATTATATTAAAAGGGTCTGATAAGCTTTTTAACATTAAATTATCTATAGATTCACTAATTAGCGACTTGATTACTTGCTGATCAATTTTAACGTTATTAACGACTAAAGTACTGCAGTAATCATTTTTACTTGTGCTATGCATAAAAACTAGAAAAATATAAATTTTTTTATAAAATAGTTTAATTATGTAATATAAGCAATAGTTTTTTTATTATATGTAATATTATTAGTAGTTAATATATAGTTGATTGACAATTTGTTAGTTCTTTGTATGGTTAGGAGGTATATGTATTTTGTAAAGGTAATCTGAAAAATGTCGTTATTGGATGCTAAACCTATCTATAAACCTTTTAATTATCCGTGGGCTTATGATGCTTGGTTATGTCAACAGAGAATACATTGGCTTCCAGAGGAAGTTCCTCTTGCTGATGATGTGCAAGATTGGAAAACTATGCTTTCTGAAAAAGAAAAAAATCTTTTGGTGCAGATATTCCGATTTTTTACGCAAGCTGATATAGAAGTAAATAATTGCTATATGAAGCATTACTCTAATATTTTTAAACCTACAGAAATATGTATGATGTTATCAGCATTCTCAAATATAGAAACAATTCATATTGCTGCATATTCTTATTTACTGGATACAATAGGGATGCCGGAAATTGAATATCAAGCGTTTTTAAAATTTGAAGTTATGAAAAAGAAATACGATTACATGCAAAGATTTGAAGAATGTAAAAAAGATGATAAAAGGCATATTGCAAAAACCTTAGCAGTTTTTGGTGCATTTACAGAAGGATTACAACTTTTTGCATCTTTTGCAATTTTATTAAATTTTCAGCGATTTGGTAAAATGAAAGGTATGGGCCAAATTATTGCTTGGTCCGCTAGAGATGAGACTTTACATACTGAATCAATTATTAAATTATTTAATACTTTTATTCAAGAAAACCGAGAAATATGGGATCATAATTTAAAACAAGAACTATATGATGCATGTAGGATTATTGTTGCTTTAGAGGATGAATTTATTAACTTAGCTTTTGCTTGTGGTGATGTAGAAGGGCTATCTTCTGAGCAAGTAAAAAACTATATACGTTATATTGCAAATCGTAGATTAATGCAGCTAAATTTAGAGTCTATTTATGATATAAGTGTTAATCCTCTTCCTTGGTTGGATGAAATTTTAAATGGGGTTGAGCATACAAACTTTTTTGAGAATAGAGTTACTGAATATACGCGTGCTGCCACAGAAGGTACATGGGAAGAAGCATTTCAAGATTATTAGTACTTGTATTTTTATCGGTAATTTGTTTTATAAATGTACTTAATTATTTATTATACTATTGTGAAGTTAGATAAAAAGGTATTAAAGATTACTTTAAATATACAATACGCTAGTAAGATTTATGTTAATATACAGTAATGGTTATTAGTAAGATTAAGGTGTTTTTTTTTTGAAGTAGAATTGATAAATGCATTTATTATGTTACAGTAAGTAAGCTATATTAATTAGGAAATTATTTAGTAAAGTAGTGCATTCATGAAGATATTAAGTATTATAATAATATGTATCTTATTATTAACTAATAGTTCTATTGCGAGTGAGGACCTATTATTAGATAATGAATTGAAAAGTTTAGGATTACCCAGCGTATTTATTAATTCTATGTTAATGGAGAGAGTAAAAATGGTAAATTTACCATTTTTTACAGAGGATGGAAAAGAGGTTTTTGTTAAAGATTTTCATGAAAAACTGTTAGTTATAACATTTTGGGCACCTTGGAGTACTGAATCATCAATATTAGTGGAAGAGTTGTATAAAATTAATCAATACTTGCAGCAGCGTGAAATATTTGAGATAACTTTTATTCCAATTTTAATTAATGTTGAAGATATATCGTATGTTAAATCTTTTTATAAAACTTATGACATAAAGTTTAATATTTATTTTGATCGTGATCGTCAATTATATGAACATTTTAATATTAAAAATATACCATTTACCTTAATTGTTAATAAGAATGGACTTATTATTAGTAAAGTTAGTAATTATATAAAGTGGTATAATATTGATATAGTGAATGCTTTAATTTTTTTAATTAAAAGGGATAATTAGTGTTAAGTAATTATCATTATTGTAAATAGTACTGTAATAGGCCTTAATTATTAAGGAGCTATATATTTATTGTAAATATGTTGTTGTGTTACCACTAAGAATGTAAGTAATTAAGAAAAGCAAATCTTTTGTATGTATTTACTTAGTAAATGTTAATTTATGCAATATATTTTTTATTAATGTAGTTCTATATAAATAGAATAAGTGTAAATATATTTTGCAACTATCTATATTGTCAACTGTAATACTGTAATATGATAAATAGCATTCATTCTATATTGCAGTGTTATTGAAATGCAAGTTGCTAATATTTCTTTTTAAGTACGTACTGCTTAATATACTAATAATTAAAAAGTACTTAACCATATATTATATGATAGGAATTTATAAATAGTTAATCCTTCTTTTTATTATGGGATGCAATTTTTAATGCATATACGCAAAGATCGGCAAAGCAAATACCATTTTTTTTGGATAAATCATATAATTTTTCTAAACTATTGATTATGTCTTTTGGAACATTTCCGCCACGCTCTTTTGATAACCAAGTGCTTTGGTGGTGTATAGGGTGAGATTCTGTTTTTGGTTCTCCTATATATATAGTAAATGGTGAAACTTGTCCTCCGAAATCACATGGAACCATAAACTTTTTTACTCCAGGCATCTTATTATTACCTTATTGAAATTTTTTAATAAATATACTAGTAAAAAGTTTACCATATTGCTACTTTTTTATCAGTTTTTTATATAAATAACTAGTATTTTAAGTATATTATATTTTTACTAAGATAGTGATTAAAGTACACAGTATAAACCATATTATGACAGCCTTAATGTTTATAGTGCTAAATACTAACTAAATACTTATATCATGTAATTATAAATAAAAAATTAATCTGTTATGCATGCTAATTTAGTACACAAAATATTTAAGAATACAAATTATGTTTCAATCGATGAGTTTATGAGAAGCGCATTATATGATTGTGAATATGGTTATTATATGAATAAAATACCTTTTGGATTAACCGGAGATTTTATAACTGCTTCAGAAATAAGTCAGTTATTTGGGGAAATAATAGCAGTTTGGGTATTATATTCTTGGGAACAAATTGGATCACCATCAAAATTTGCTTTAGTAGAGCTTGGTCCAGGAAGGGGAACTTTAATGAGTGATGTTATTAGGATATTGAAACAGTTTGATAGATGTTTTAAATCATTAAGTATTCATTTGGTTGAAATAAGTCCCATATTGTGTCAAGTGCAAAAAAATACTTTAAAGGATTATCAAGTATTTTGGCATCAAGATATTACCACAATTCCCGAGTTGCCTGTAATATTTATAGCAAATGAAGTATTTGATGCATTACCAATTAAGCAATTTGTATATAGTTCAGGAATGTGGAAAGAAAATTATGTTCAACTAAAAAATGACATATTACAAATTGTAAAAAAAGATACAGATTTTGTATTAAACATTACTTCTATGATGGAAGGATCAGTTGTTGAAATATGTGATGACGCAAGGGCTTTATTAAAGTTAATGGAAGATAGAATTGTACGATGTGGCGGAACAGGAATAATTATTGACTATGGATATGTATATCCTCCTCCATACGTAAGTACTATACAATCTGTAAAATATCATCAATATCATTCCTTTTTAGAAAATATAGGTGAATGCGATATCTCAGCTTATGTAGATTTTGCTTTTTTACAAAATAATTTGCAAAGAATAAAATCTTTAGTCATTAGTCAAAGAAAGTTTTTGTATTATTTTGGGATTAAAAAAAGGTTAGAGATCCTAATGAGTAATGCTACAAGAAAACAACGGCAAGGTTTGAAAAGTGCGTTTTTACGACTTACAGAAAATATGGGAACGCTTTTTAAAATATTAATGATGAATTACGTCATTGAAGAAACTGATAATACATTAAACATTTAAATATAATTGATTGTCTTATTGGTGAAAAGTAGAGTTGGTAATAAATATATTTTTTGTAGGATTAAAGTACTTAAGACCTATATAGAATTAGGTTACTAATTATGTGTTGAAGTGTATATAGTGTGATTAAAATATATAGTAATCTTCTAAGTAATTGGCAAAATAAGGGTATTAATTGTTAGGTTAAGTGCTGGAAATAACTTTTTATAAAATTAAATACTGAAAAGCAATATCTTAAGTATATAATTATTCCATAAATAAAAATCTTTATTATATATAATGGAATATGCAGAATTAATAAAAAATAGAGCTAAATTATCAGATATTGTTGCTAGAAAAGTAAAATTATTAAAAAGGGGCAATAATTTTATTGGGTTATGCCCATTTCATAATGAGAAAACACCATCATTTACGGTAAATGATAGTAAAGGGTTGTATTATTGTTTTGGTTGTGGTGCATGTGGTGATGTTATACAATTTGTTTGTGATATTAAAAAGATAGATTTTAAACAATCACTTGAATACTTAGCGCAGATTTATAATATTGATATATCGAAGAGTAGCGGTAGTAGTGATAGTTTTTATACAATAATGCATATGGTTAGTGAGTGGTTTGTTAACCAATTACACTGTAACAAATTAGCATGTGAATATTTGAAAGAACGTAAGATCTCTCGTGATATAATACAAAAATTTAAAATAGGATATGCTCCAAGTGACGGATTAAAAGCCCATTTACTATCCCGTAATGTAAAGATTAAAAGTATGCAAAAGATGGGTTTATTAAATAGAGGAGGGCGGGAATATTTTTACGATAGAATAATATTTCCTATATTTAATTATTCTGGAAAAATTGTTGCTTTTGGAGGTAGGGTGATTAATAGTAAATATAACCCTAAGTATTTAAATTCTGCAGAAAATCCATTTTTTAAAAAAAGAAGTAGTCTTTATGGGATGCATTTTGCAGCTGCTTGTGCTCGTAAACAGAATCAAATTATAGTCGTAGAAGGATATATTGATGTTTTAGCATTACACCAATTAGGAATAGAAAATGTAGTTGGGTTATTAGGTACATCAATGACCAAAGAACATTTTGATAATATGTGGGCTATTACTTCAGAAATTATTATATGGATGGATGGAGATAACGCGGGATTTTTATCATCGTTAAAAATATTACATCTTGCTCTCTCTCTTATGAAACCTGGATATAATGTTAGGTTTATTACTAGTCAATCAAGTAAAGATCCATGTGATATTTGTATGGATGGTTGTATTGATGATGTAAGATTTTTAATTGATAATGCAAAACTACCTTCGGATTTTATTTGGGATTATGAGTTATCTTGCTTGAATATTGATAATCATATAAAGCCTGAGCAGTGTGCTATTATTGAAGGTAAAATCAATTCTTATATTAAAAATATAAATGATGCACATATTGCAAGGTATTATAAAAGTTTTTTTTATCAGCAAATTAAAAATTTACAAAATAGCTACTCAAAGTTTGAATTAAGAAACAATGCATCTGCTATTGGTGGTTTTATTGTGCATAAATTTAGGAATACTACTTTTCAATCATGTGTTGAAGAGTTTAATCAGATAAAAGCTATATACATTATAGTGGAATATCCAGAATTATTAAATGATCCTGTTATTTTTGAACAGTTTGCTAGGTTTAAAGTTGATAATAAAGATTATTATATGCTGCAACAACATATTGTTAATATACATAGTGTATATCTTGAGCGGTTATCTAAAAGTATATTAATTATGGAATTAAAGAATGATAAATTGGATGCAGTTTTAACACTTATATTAAATACTATTGAAAGTTCTGGATGCATTTTTACTAGCTATAATATACATTTGGCAAAACAAGAATGGGAAAAAATAATACTTTTAAAACAATTACAAGATATTCAGTCGGAAATATTAAGATTAAGATTAGATGGAAAAGATGAGGTTGCGGAAAGACTTTCTGATCAAGCACAAATTATAGACAGTAAATTGAGGGAGCTATGGCAATATTAAACTATTATAAAGAAGAAAACTCTATTAAATGAGGATGACATGTATGGGGGAAAAGGTTATGCTACAAGAATTAATTGTATAGTATTTAAGTTTGTAGTAAATTAAACTAATAATAAAAAGTAGTTTTTACGAGAAAAAATACTGTTGGTAATTTTTTCATTTATAAAATTAAGGATTTATAGTGGAAATATTAAATACAAAATTATTACCACATATTAGTGGTGGTGGTAGTTATAGCGTTTATTGTATTTAATATATTTATTTTAATAAAGTTACAAATTATGTTGTCTCCTGTGATGAGAATGGATTTGTGTTATAATATCAATTATTATAATTTTTTATGTATAGTAGTACTTTATAAATGTTACTGTTTATTATTTAAGGTAAGTGTTCGTTAATTTAAAATATTCTATACTTTATAATTATGTATAGTATTTTTTTTAAAGCTTAACTTTATTTGACATTATAATTTGCCATGTTTTTTGTTATTTTAGATTATAATTCTTATTTATGTTATGCAGAAATGTGTATAAATAAAAATTAAGTTTAATACATTTATTCAATTAGTTTAATAAAGTGTAAATTCAATAAATTAAAACTATAGATAAAATCAGTAACTTTTACTATATAATGTTACCTTTATAAAGGCTATGTAATAATAGGATATTAGATAGTCATTGCTATACTATAAGACAATTTGTATTCTTAAAAGAATCCTCTAAGTTTTCTAGCGCGACTTGGATGACGTAATTTTCTTAAAGCTTTTGCTTCAATTTGACGTATACGTTCTCTTGTTACATTAAATAACTTTCCTACTTCTTCCAATGTATGATCTTTTCCTCCTTTACCTATACCAAACCGCATACGTAAAATCCTTTCTTCTTTTGGTGTCAGTGTTGATAAAACCTTTGTAGTAATTTCTCGCAAATCTGCTAATACAGCTGCATTTTCAGGTTTTACTGCTTTTTTATCTTCTATACAATCACCAAATGTACTACTATCATCATCTCCAATGGGACTTTCTAGACTAACTGGATCCTTAACTATCTTCATCACTTTACGAATTTTGTCGACATTAATATTTAACTTTGCTGATAATTCTTCTAATGTAGGTTCGCGCCCCATTTCATGAAGCATCTGTCTTAATGTACGGTTAATTTTATTTACAGTTTCAATCATGTGTACAGGAATTCTTATAGTTCTTGCTTGATCAGCAATAGCTCTAGTAATAGCTTGCCTTACCCACCATGTAGCATAAGTTGAAAATTTATAACCACGCTTATAATCAAACTTGTCAACAGCTTTCATTAATCCTATATTTCCTTCTTGAACTAAGTCAAGAAATTGTAATCCACGATTAGAGTATTTTTTTGCAATTGAAACAACTAATCTTAGATTAGCTTTTATCATTTCTTGTTTTGCATGATTTGATGCTCTTTCATGTTTTTGGATTTTTGCTACTAATTCCTTAAACTCACTTAGACTATTTTCACCTGATAATAACTTAATTTTATTATATATATTGACTAGAGTTTTTTCTTCATTTTCTAGAAGTTTTTTCCATTGGGGTGATGTATTACTTTTTTCAAAAACAGTATTGCTGTTGTACGCATTTAAGAACTCTTTACGATTTATTCCATAAGCTTCAGCTAGTGAAATAATATTTGCTTCTTCCATGGATATTGATTTATTGAGGTTATAAATTTGTTGAGTAATAGATAAAACAGCTGAATCACTTAATTTTATTTGCGAAACCATTTCCCAAATATCATCATGTATTTTGTTATATAATTCATCATTACATTCTTCGTTACGTGCATTTCTATTTTTTTTCAATTTTAAAATTTGTTCAGCTGATGTAATTATTGAATCTAAGATATTGATAACTTTAGGCAATAAAGCATTTTCCATTTCAATAATCGATGCATTAACAAACGTTGATTCATCATCCTCATCATCATGGTCGTCAGTAATATCTTCACCACTATCAATATCATTACTATTATTTTTATGATGGTAATCTGTGTCATCAGTTTCGGAAAATTCACCTTCAGGAAATTCACATTTGTAATTAGCATCCAAATCTATTAATTCACGGAGCATAATTTGTTCATTTACTAAATCATCTCTCCATGACATAAATGTTCGTAAAACTAATGGTGCTTCAATTAAAGATCTTAGCATGTTTACTTTTTCTGATTTTATTTTTTTAGCAATTTCAATTTCTCCTTCACGTGATAATAACTCTACTGAGCTCATTTCACATAAATACATACGTATAGGATCATCAGTTTGTCCAAAATCCCAAGATTTTGTACCAAGATCATCTTCATCATCTTTAGCTCTGCTTTCTTCAGCAATGCTATTTGCTTCATCCTCATCACTTTGTTCAAGTACACTGATACCAGAATCTTGGAGCAAAGAGATAGTTTCATCTATAATATCGGTTGATGATAATATACCATCGGAGAATGAATCATTAATATCATTAAAAGTAACAAAACCGCCTTTTTTAATACCCTTACTAATGAGGTTTTTAATAAATTCTTTGTCTGTTTGCAAATCTTTCATAAGGAAAAACTAATATAAATATATGGAGAAAATAAAGCACAAATCATATCATAGTATTTATAATATGTCTATTACCTTTATATAAAAAACTTATCATTTAGTATAAATTAATATGTTGTTTATGTAAAAAAGTGCTAAATGATTTTTTTTATTATGTTTTAATATAGTAAAAAATCTAATTTATTTATTTTTACAAGAAAAAAGCTTGTTCATAAATTTACGTTAAATTAATTTATTGATAAAAAGCAATTCTATCTAAATTGTATTTATTGATAATAAAAATAGAATAGAAAGTAACATGGTAACCAATGCATAGAAAAATTTATTTGTGTTGTTATATCTAAACTAATATGTAAACATTTAAATTGTGTTTTCACTTGAAAAAAATTCTAATAGTTTATTTTTTATTAGTACATGGTCATTTATTATATTAATTTGTGCCCTAAAACTTGCAGAATTTTTGTAGGAGTTGCTATACCATCCTAAATGTTTTCTAAATAGTTTTATTCCAATTTCTGTATCGTAGTATTTTAGCGTGCGATCATAATGATTCATGATAATGTTAAGTTTTGAAGAAGCAGAAGGGTCGGGAAGTTTTTCTTTTGTCTTAAGAAAATGTAATGCTTGATTTATAACCCATGGTTTTCCATATACACTTCTTCCTATCATTATACCATCAGCTTTTGATTGTATTAAAGATTCATTTATATCCTCAAAAGTATTGATATCTCCATTTACAATTATTGGTATATTAGTTTCTTTTTTTATATTACTGATAAATTGCCAGTCAGCTTTTCCGTTAAACATTTGTGCTCTTGTTCTTCCATGAATAGTAATCATTTGAATACCAACTTCTTCTGCTATTTTTGCAATTTTTGGTGCATTTAAATTAGATGAGTCCCAACCTAATCGCATTTTTAATGTTACAGGGATTCTTACAGCTTTAACAACACTTTCTAGAATTTTTGCTGCAGTCACTTCATTTTTCATTAATGCTGCTCCTGCATAATTATTAACAACTTTTTTTACAGGACATCCAAAATTTATGTCAATTATTTTTGCTCCCATATCTTCATTTAACTTAGCAGCTTCAGCCATAATTTCTGGGACGCACCCTGCTAGCTGTACAGATGTATTTCTAGTTATTTGTGCTTTTTGTAAACTTTGACGTGTTTGTATAATCATAGCGCGACTTGCTATCATTTCTGATACCACTAAGCCAGCACCAAGATCTTGAACTATTGAGCGAAATGGCATATCTGTGACACCAGACATTGGTGCTAGTATTACAGGATAGTCATAGATAAATTGACTAAGATTCATTTTACTTGTTATACTGATAATAGTTTATGTTTAGTAAAAACTATAACAAAGTTTTTTGTATTAACAAAAAGAATAAATTACTATTTTATAGTTGACCGGTTATGCCTTATATGATATGCAGTAAGGTTACAAGAATAGCAGGCTAAATGGTATATTGAATTAGGTATTTATGTCAAAATTTTTAATAAAAGCTCCTGCAAAAATTAATTTATTTTTGCATATTATTGGAAAGCAAGATGATTACCATTTATTAGAGTCTCTATTTGTTTTTGTAAAAATTTATGATTTATTAGAAATAGAATTAGGTACACATAAAAAAGGAGTATACTTCTCAAAATTTGCTAGGGTTAGTAGATACAATAACACTGTTCAAAAAGCTATAGATTACTTAGTAAAGGCTTCTTGTAATGTTAATGTACATGTAAACATTCTTAAAAATATATTGATTTCTGCAGGATTGGCCGGAGGATCAGCTGATGCAGCTGCTATTATTAGGTTGTTGGGAAAATTATGGAATATTGATATAAGTACTCTTAAAGATATAGCATTAAATATAGGTACTGATGTATGCGCATGTTTGGAATCAAAAACATCTTTTGTAACAGGTATAGGAGAGAATGTATTACCATTACCGGATTTATGTTTGCCTAAATATATTATTCTTGTTACTCCTAAGGGAAAAGCTTTAAGTAGTAAAAAAGTTTATCATGCTTATCAGCAATTAAATTTTTCTGAATCTATGGCTAATAATTTACCTACAGATCAAAAAGGTTGGATGGATTTAATATATACATCGCGTAATGATTTAACAAGTACTGCTTTACAATTTGTTCCTGATATTACTGAAATGTTATTAGCTTTAGAAAAAAATAGCGGCTGTTTAGTATCTAGAATGACAGGTAGTGGATCAACATGTTTTGGGTTGTTTGAAGATGTACACAAAGCTAAATGTGCTGAAAAAAATCTTCAGTTAAAATATCCAGAATGGTGGATATATAATACTGAAATAATAATGTAAGTACTTAGAGATATTTTATATATATAATATTGATATAGGTACTGATAATTATAATATTATTGTATTAATAAGCATAAATTATTAGTAGCTTATACTATCAATACGTTTTTTGTAACTAAAATTATAATGTATTCAATGATTTGATAATTACTCTATTTTTTATTACTGTAATGTTGTTGAGTAAAGTAACTATTCATCCAGTGCAAGAATTCGTTATTGGTTTTATCCGGGTGAATGGTAGTTATTAATGGTATTTTATATGGGTGAATATTTTTAATTTTTTGTAATGCTTT
Organism: Candidatus Neoehrlichia procyonis str. RAC413; assembly: GCF_000964795.1. GTDB lineage: Bacteria > Pseudomonadota > Alphaproteobacteria > Rickettsiales > Anaplasmataceae > Neoehrlichia > Neoehrlichia procyonis. Next base: position 116,620 of record NZ_LANX01000001.1, read on the forward strand.
TTTGTATAAATATTTTGAAGTTTTCATAATTATTACACATTCTTTGTTATTTTGTATTGTATTTTCCCAATAATACATAGATGTTATGCTATGAAATATATTTGCACATATAACCAGTTTTTCCTGTAATAGAATATTAACTATGTGGTAAGCATCTTCATTATTTGATATTGTTGTATAAATTAAAACAAGATTATCTTTCATAAAAAAATGACATTTATTTTGATAGAGAAATATATCATATACTTTTATTGATACAAAATTTATAACGTAAGAACTTCTTGTACTGTGTCTACTAATTGTTTAATAGTGAAAGGTTTTGATAAAAATTTAACTTTACTAAAATCAATGTTTTTATGTTTATTAAATACTTCTTCAGCGTACCCAGACATAAAAATCACTTTAATATTTTGTTGTATTTTAAGTATATCTAGTATGATTTCTGGGCCACTGATTTCTGGCATAACTACATCGCTAATTACTACGTTAATTGTGTTATTTTTTATAATATCCAAAGCCTTTTTTCCAGAGTTTATATCTATGACATTAAATCCTTTTTTTATTAATGCTTTTGATGTTAGTGTTCTAACTGGATCCTCATCTTCAATGAGTAATATGTTGACAGGAAATTGTATTTTTGGATTCACTTTAAAAGTATCATTGCTATATAATTGAATGTGTTCTTGGGTAAAGTTGTAATTTGTTACATGTATTTTAGGTAATAAGATGAGAAATTGTGTTCCTGCATTAATTTTACTGGTTACGTATATATAACCACCTGTTTGTTTAATAATGCCATAAACTGTTGATAATCCTAGACCGGTACTATGTGCTGGGTCCCTAGTAGAAAAAAAGGGGTCAAATATTTTTTTCATTATTTGTTTATTAATACCGCATCCGGTATCAGTGATTTTTATAGCAACATATTCCCCATGTTCAGCATGATCCTTATCTGGTGAAAACATATCTTTAAACATTATTGAGGAGTCTATTTTTAAGTTCAAAGTTTGAATTGTTAAAGTACCTCCTGATTCCATAGCAGCCCTTGCATTCACTGCTAAATTTATGATTACTTGCTCTAGTTGACATAAGTCTGCTTTTACAAATCCTATATTATTATCATATTGTATTTGCAGATTAATATTTTCATTAATAAGTCTTTTAATCATATGTGAAAGGTCTGCAATGATATTATTTACGTCTAGAATTTTAGGCTGTAGTGTTTGTTTGCGTGAAAAAGCTAATAACTGTTTAATTAGATTTGCTGCTCTGTTAGCATTTTGCTTGATTTGCATAATATCTGTAAATGATTGATCTGTTGAGGGATGTTTTATTAAAAGTAGATCACAAAATCCTATAATTGCTGTTAAAATATTATTAAAATCATGAGCAATACCTCCAGCTAGTTGTCCAACAGCTTGCATCTTTTGAGATTGTTCAAGTTGTATTTCTAGATTTTTTCTTTCTGCACTATCAGTAATGTAGCATATAATAAAAATATCATTGTTATGTATGAATTTATTGAAGTATATTTTGACATATGCTTTATTACATAATTGTGCTTCTATTGACATATTGTTAATAGCAGTGTTTTCTAAATATTTTTTTATTTTTTTGTTATAAGAATCTTCAATGTAAGAAAATATATAATCTTGATTTTCATTATGTGTTAATACTTGAAAAAATTTATTGTATTTTATAATTTTACCATTTACATCACATTGAACTATAGCTATTGGTGCATCAGCAAAACATGGGTGTAGCTGATAACTTATAAAATCATATTTTTGTGGAGTTATAAGACCGTAAATGTAACTGTGATTATTTTTATCATAGAATACCGATTGTGTAATATGTGCTTTAAATATAATTCCAGTAGAAGTTGATAAAAATACTTTATTAGTATTGTTATTGTTCTCTAAATGATTTTTAGCTAGTAAATCATTAAATAATGTGCCTTTCTTTAAATAATCTAATTCGAACATTTGTAGAAAAGCTTCATTTGTAGATAATATAATACCACTTGAATTTAGTACATATGACCCTATACAATGTCTTTGAATCAGTCTTTCATATACTTGCTCTTTAGTAATTTTGATAGCTTTTACTACGAAGTACTCTTGTGTTCTTGATAATGGATTAAGGGATAAACTAAAAGTACTACTAGTATTGATTTGTGGATTATTTGTTATTGGATCAAGTATAAGTGAAAAATTGAGGATATTGTTTTGCTTATTAATGGAAAAATATGTTTGTAAAGATGATTTACTTGTAAGGGCATTTTGAAAATTTTTAATCTCTTGATCACTTATATTACCTAATTTTAATATACTGAATATATTGAGTTTGTCTTTGTGTGAGTAATTTTTGAATCTTGTATTGAATCTAGCATCAGAATATATTATTGTTCCATCATCTTTTATTATTAAGCAAAATTCTGTATTATGATTTAAAGCATTGGCAAAAATCATATTTTGGTATTCAATAGATGCAATAACATTTAGGTAGCATGATAGCTTTTTGAAAATTATTACTATTGCTATGCCGCTAACAGTAAAATTAATGAATATATTAAGGAATTTGTTATCTATATCAAGCAAATGTAAGCTCGAAAGAACTAATAAAGGAAAAACTAAAAGTATTATTATTTTTGTAATGGATATACCATAATCTCGTGTTACAAAATCTACTTTATTCTGTATATTATCAATATATCTTTTGTTCACTTTCATAGTTTTTTTTTAAATAATCAGTATAAGCGTATTTTATATATAATATATGTTATAAACATAAAACTATATAATAAAGGTAATATGATTAATAATTTTTTAGCTAGTGACAGTTTTGATGATATTAAGTTGATAAATTATTATTATTTGTAAGTTTAACTTAGCTTTTATTAGTAAAATATACTGTGTTAAGTTTAACATCTTCATCTAATGAGAACACCAGTAGAAATGATAAGTTATTTTGCTTGCCAATTTATGTTTTGTAAGTGCATTAATAATACAATTTTTTATGATTTATTATTGGTAATTTTATGGTTAATATCAATATGTTAACTTCAGATTTTGGTTTTAGCAAATTGTCAACATTGCATTTATTTTTAAGTAAGTGAAATATTGGTTGTTTATATCCTGCTAATTTATGTGTGATAACTTGCCTTATATGGTGATGTTTATTACATGTTATTATGAAAACGTAGTTGATTTTAAGCATCATACCATAGTATAGCACATTAGGCGCAAGATTTTATAAAATGATCTAATTTTAGGATTAGGAACATTATTACTCTGAAGTGCTTTTTTAGTATTTTATCAACATTATTTTTATGTAATAAACTTATATAAGTACCTAAGCTAACATGTTTAGCATTTTATGCAATATTTATGAAATTATTTGTATTATAATGCATAAAGCATTAAAATTTTCCATATTCAATGTAATACTTGACGTGTAGCATATTTTATTTTACTTGGACTTCTGGAAATATTTCTTTCTGTTCTACATTCTTCAAAAAGAAGATTTTCTATATTTGTTAAGGTAATGACTATTATTTTATAATTTTAAAGCTATAATCATGCCTTCTTGTGTAGGTATTAAAGTTGATAAAAATTTGCTTTTATTTGCTATTCTTTGAGTAAAATTTGCCATAGATTTATAAGAATTTTTAGAAATGTTATACTGTATTGTATTATCAAACATGCTATTGAACAGAAATGCATTATCAGCAATAATGAGCCCATTTTTTTTAATATATACTTCTGCCCAGTCCAAGTAATAATGGTATTGTGATTTATTCGCATCAATAAATATCATGTCAAAAGGTGCAAGTTGTGTTAAAGTAGCTAGCTGTTTTTGTGCATCTCCATGAATAATTGTGATTTTATTTGATAAGCGACATTTTTGTATGTTTGTTTTTGCTTGATGAACGTATTGTAATTTTTTCTCTATTGTATATATGTGACCGTCTTTTGGTAAAGCTGTAGCCATGCATATGGCAGAATATCCTATGAAAGTTCCTATTTCAACTATGGATTTTATATTATTCATTTGTATTAATAATTGCAACATTTGTCCTTCTACAAGGCTGAGTTGCATTGATTGACGCTGATCTAAAACAGAAGAGTGTACGTTAACAATATCCTGATCAGTTATAGCAAAAAAACTGTTTATGTATTGTGATTTTTTATCTAAAACTTTCTCTCTCATGTATAAGTAATCATCTATTAAGAAGATGTTCTTTGGATATATTATATATATTTTTTGTCAAGTTGTAAAAAAATTAGTTTTTATATTTGATGTGAATCAATAAAAATGGTAAAATTATCACATAAGATAAGTAAAAGTGTGACATAATAATATTTATATTGTTTATCGATCTTAATTTTATGTTATAACTGACATTATAAAGGGGTTTTTTAGAGTTGAGAAGAGGTAAATATAATGAGTTTCTATACGCATGAGATAATACGGAAGCAAGTAGATGGTGAAATGATGAAATCGAATAATTATGGTAATTCTGTTTTAAGTGATCCTGCATATCGTGATAAATATAAGGAAAAATTTCTTGAAGCACAAAAAAAAGGTATGGATATGGTAGTGTATTATGATGGCACTATAGCTCTTATAGAAAACAAAATCACGATGTATCCGTACGGATGGCATAAAAAGAAAAGGGACTTTGAGCGCATTAAGTTTGGTAATGAGTCAAAAAGAAGGCGTAAATCCCAAGTATTACAAGAAAGTTCTGTTGCAGAAAAAATTGATAATTCCCATGTAAATTATCAAAAGGAGCCAGAGTTTGTGTGAGATTATATTGCGCTACGGTTATTAATAATATATTAAAGGCATAATCTATTTACGAATAAGAGGTTTAATACTTAGATGTTAGTGTTAAATGCTCAGCAATGTATTATGGCAGAAAGTTGTTCTGGGATATGTGTTGATACATTAATTAAAAGAGCTGGGGCAGCGGTAGCTAAGGAAATTATAAGTCGCTTTTTAAAGCAGAAAGTATTAGTACTATGTGGTCCGGGAAATAATGGGAAAGATGGATATGTTGTAGCTAATTTGCTTCAATCAGAAGGGTGGCATGTAAAGGTTATGCACTATAGCAGCACTGTGGACGGTTGTGATGTAATATCTGAGGAAAACTTAAAGCAAGATGATTCACTATTAATTGTGGATGCAATTTTTGGTACAGGGTTAACTCGTCCAATTTATGGAAGCTTATTAAATGCGATTAATTATATTAATAACAGTAATAAGACAGTAGTGTCTATTGACATACCAAGTGGTATAAATAGCGATACTGGAGAGATTATGGGCATTGCACTGGTTTCTCACTTAACAGTTACTTTTTCGTATCTTAAATTGGGACATGTTATATCTCCGGGTAGGTACTGTTCAGGGGAAGTTTATATTGCGGATATTGGGTTAAAATATAATGAATCAACAGTATATCATAATAGTCCGTTATTATGGAGAGAGCATCTTCCAAAGTTTAATTATCAATCTAATAAGTATAGTAGAGGTTATGCTGTAGTATGTTCTGTAGGTAATAAATCTGTAGGAGCTAGTAAGCTTGCAGCTACATCTGCGTTAAGAGCAGGAGCAGGTGTTGTAACAATTGCATGTGATAAAAATGCAATGTCAATATATGCTAGTTCTCTAACGGCAATAATGTATAAACTGTATGATGATGTAATAGATGATCATAGAATAACAGCAGTGTTAATAGGCCCAGGTTGTGGGATAAGTGAGTGTGTGAAAGAGCGTACTATAAAAGCATTAAGTAAAAAAAATTGTATTATAGATGCAGATTCAATATCGGTTTTTTATGGTAGCCATGAAATACTTTTTTCATATATTAAAAATAATGTAATTATGACACCTCATGAAGGAGAATTTAAGCGTATATTTCCATATTTAACTGGTAGTGCATTGGAAAGAGCGAAAAAGGCATCTTTAATATCAAAAGCAGTAATTGTGCTTAAAGGTCATGATACGATAATTGCTTCGCCTGATGGAAGAGTATCAATTAATAATAGTTCTTATAGTACTTTGGCGACAATGGGTAGTGGTGATGTATTATCAGGAATAATAACAGGTTTTGTTTCTTGTGGAATGGATCCTTTTTTTGCTGCTTGCTGTGGGGTATGGGTACATAGTGAATGTGGCAAAAAATATACTTATGGGCTTATTGCAGATGATATTGTAATGCAAATTCCTGTTGTTTTGAGTGCTTTTTATTAATTCTATATTGCTAATTGATAGCAATATAAGAAGTGAGCCTGTTATGTTTGTAAAGTATAAAATATATATTGTTTATGAAAAATTAATTTTCTAGAAAGTGTTTATATATTTTATTAATTATTATTTTTGATTATAAAATGAGTTATATTTTATGATTGTTATCGGTTGAATTAAAAAAGCTAGAAAAGTATGTTGTATTTAAAAAAAAGTTAATTTTTTATAAAATTTTTAGGTATATTTTTGTTGTATGGATAAAAAGTTTTTTATGGTTAAGTGTAATTTTTTTTTGCTTCAAAGGTTGTTTTTTACAAATAAGCTTATAGCTAAAGCATCTAGTATTTCTATGTACAAGTATATTTAACTTATTAAGTATGTTTAATAGTATTGTGTGCCGTTTTTTTTATTAAGTTTGATTTAGCTGTAAAATATATTTTAATTTAGTATTGCTAGTAATAATTTATGAGTTACAGTGTTACTGTATGACTGCTATATCTAACAAGAAATGTTATAGCATTAAATATAGGTAGCTATATTGTTATAGTGTTTAAACAATTGAGTAATATTTAATGTGTAATTTATAATCTTTAATGTTTAGTAAATTGATGTTCATTAGTGATGGGTTAGTATTTAGGGTATATTTTATGTATCTTATGTAAAATTTTATTGTATATACTAAATGTAATTTTTGGTAAAAATTCTTTTCAAAACTGTTATTTTATAATATTAACTCTATTTTAGTTAGGGTTGCAATTAGGTATAAAATGAGTGTTATTATTGTAGAATCTCCTTCTAAGGCGAAAACTATTAGTAAATATTTAGGAAATAAAGTTAAAGTAATAGCTTCATTTGGACATATAAGGGATTTTCCTGCAAAAAATGGCTCTGTAAACCCTAACAAGGATTTTGCTATGGTTTATGAAATTATCAAGAAATCAGAAAAATATGTTAATAAAATTGTACAGGTTGTGAGTAATGAGACACAAGAAATATATCTTGCAACAGATCCAGATCGTGAAGGAGAAGCAATAGCTTGGCATATTATAGAAGTATTAAAAGAGAAAAATGCTATTAATGATAATGTATCTGTTAGTAGAATGATTTTTAATGAAGTAACTAAGAAAGCGGTAACTTCTGCCATGGATAGTGCTAGAGATATAAATATGGACCTTGTATATGCACAACAAGCTCGTAGGGCATTAGATTATTTGGTAGGATTCACATTGTCTCCTATATTATGGCGTAAGTTACCGGGAAGTAAGTCTGCTGGACGTGTACAATCAGTAGCATTAAGGCTTGTTTGTGATAAGGAAGATGAAATAGAAAAATTTGTTACACAAGAGTATTGGAATATTGATGTAGATCTTCAAAATAAGCATGGAGAAGAATTTTCTATGTTTTTAAAATATTATGATAGTCATAAATTTGAAAAATTTGATATTCCAAATTCTGAAAAAGCACAGGAATTATCTAATATTGTAAAAGAAAAAGATTATTATGTATCAAATGTTGAAAAGAAACAAGTTAAACGTAATCCTTATCCTCCATTTATTACATCAAGCTTACAACAGGAAGCATCAACAAAGCTTGGATTTTCTGCGAAGAGTACTATGATGATAGCTCAGAAATTATACGAGGGGATAGATATAGGAGGTGAAATAGTAGGATTAATTACTTATATGCGTACAGATGGGTTCTATATTGCAGATGAGGCAGTGAATAGTATTAGAGATATGATAGTGTCATATTTTGGGGAGAAATATTTATCAAAATCTGTACGTCAATATATTAAAAAGGTTAAAAATGCTCAAGAAGCTCATGAGGCAATAAGACCTACAAATATTGCTATTCTTCCAAGTGATATAGAAAAATATTTAACAAATGAGCAATTTAAGCTATATGAGCTTATTTGGAGACGAGCTATTGCTAGTCAAATGGAATCTGCTGTTGTTAATCAAGTTGTAGTTGATGTACAATCAAAAGATGAGATGGTAATTCTTCATACAGTAGGTTCAACTTTATATTTTGATGGATATTATAGAGCGTATCAGTATAGTGATAATGAAGATACAAAGAAGGTTTTACCACTTTTAGAAGTAGGTGATGATTGTAAATTGTTAACTGTTATTCCTGTTCAGCATTTTACTCAACCTCCCCCTAGATATACTGAAGCAAGTTTGGTAAAAAAAATGGAAGAGATAGGTATTGGTAGGCCTTCAACTTATGCGTCAATTATTTCTGTATTACAAGATCGAGGATATGCTTCTTTAAAGCGTAAGAAATTTGTTCCCAGTGAACGTGGAAGAATTGTTAATGTTTTTTTGGTGAATTTTTTTAGTCGTTACGTAAGATATGATTTTACTGCTAATCTTGAAGAAGAATTAGATTTAATTTCTAATGGAAGAATGAATTGGAAGGAAGTATTAAAGCAATTTTGGGGTGCATTTATAGAGAATGTTAATCTAGTAAAAAATATAGAATTTAGTGAAATACTAAAATCTATAACAAAAGGTATAGAAAATTATATTTTTACTTATGATGAAAATGGTATTATTAATAAACAATGTCCTACATGTGCTAGCGGAGAATTAAAACTAAATCTTAATAGAAATGGTGTGTTTTTAGGTTGTTCTCGGTATCCAGAATGTAAATATACTAAAGGGATAGGAGATCAGTGTAATGATGAAATAGAGGCAACACCTAAAATGTTGGGTATTGATGATGTAACAGGTGATGAAATATATCTTAAGAAAGGTCCTTATGGGATGTATTTGCAATTAGGTAATAAGAAAGATAGTAAACGTGTTGCTGTACCAAAAAATATACAAGAAATAAGTTTTGATATAGCGAAAAAAATTATATCATTGCCTATCAACTTAGGATTTTATCCAGAAACGCAACAGGAGATAAAGGTAGGAATTGGAAAATTTGGTGCGTATGTTCTATATCAAAATAAATATTTTTCAATCAAAAACAAGGAAGATCTTTTTAATATTACTCTTGAAGAGGCTATTGCTATAATTGATGCAGATTCAGGTAAAAAGGCAAGGTTTATAGGAATATATAAAAAAACAGGTCATGAAATATATGTATGTAAAGGTAGATATGGATTTTATTTAAAATGTGATAAAATAAATGTGGCGCTTAAAAAAGGTGCTGAGAATATAGCTTTATCAGATGCTATAAAATTAATTAGTCAAAAATTATAATGAAGATACAGGTTTGAATTGTACTATAATGAAGTTATTTTTTTGTAAATCTAAGAATATTTTTGTACATGAGTTTTTTTAATAAAAATAACTGAATAATAAATTTTAATAGCTTATTTTTTATATCTTACAGTGAGATCATTTAATTGCTAATCGGCTTTGTTTATATTAGGGATCCATTGATTTTCTATGTAAGTATATAATTGATTTTTTTCTTTTATCCATAAGGTTAATCCTGTTTTAGGTTTAATAAAGTACCAATGATTTATATAGTAATAGGTAACATAATGTGTCTTATTAAGCCACTCTGTAATAATTGGGTTATTACCAATAATATACATATCACCTGATTTTGGAGGATCAATGTAATTATTAGAATATAATTTTAAAATACAGTTGTTCATTAAAGCATCAATCTTAATAAGCGCTTCGTTAACAGTAATTTCTTTTTGGGATTGATTTTGTAGTACTAAATTAAATTTTAAGTTTGTTGAATATTGCATATATACCTTATATAAAGTTAACTTTATTGTTGTATTATTTTGTGTAAATAACAATGTAGACTTAGATATGAAATGTATTGTATTTTTTATTGTTTTATTATGTTCAACTTCTTCTTTTGCAAATTTATTATTGACAAATGGTCAACTTACTCAAGAAGAAAAGTATGAATTACAAGTTATTAAGCGTAATTACCATAGATATAGTAGTGAATTGCGCACTATTGCTTATAATAGAGTAAATGAAATAAAATACAAAATGTTACCCTATAGATTGCAAATTTCAAACTTTGATGCAAGAATTCGTGCTTTTCCAATACAGTATGATTATTATATGAAAAACTTGAAACATATTGTTTTAATAAAACAGCAGTATTATATGCGTTTATCACATCATTCTAAGGAAGAGTTGGTCAAATTTAAATACAATTTAGTTAGTGAGAAAGACTTATCACAGCAGTCATTAAATTATTTAAAAAATCAAGCACAGCTTTACCAAATGGTAATAAAAAAATGAAACCCAATTAATTTTTACGGAAGCTGTCTATGAATATTATATTATTTTGTAGAGTATGCGAGATGGTAGGATACTTGTTGTTATCAGTATTATTTGTATTTTTTTTATTTTCTTCATTAATTTGTGAATGAATATCTTCATATTGGCTTAAATCTAACGAAAAATTTGCCAATAGATCCACATATTTTGTTATAGATTTAAAAGGTACAATAACGTTTTCTTCTTTTCCTTTGAAACTTAATATAACACTAAAATCATTACTAGTGACTTGGAGGTTACGAAATTGGTGTTGTATGATTATAGTAACATTTTCAGGATAACTTTCTTTTATATATTCAGGTAAAACGACTCCTTTATATTGAGTAAGTAAAGTTACAGCAACATGAACTTGCTTATATGGCTCTTTGTATGCAAAAGTACTGAAAACTTCCTTTATAACATTACACATAGAGTTGTATATTAAAAGACGGTAATTTATTATTTCATTCATGTAAGCCTTATATTGTAACAAATAACCTATACGAAAGTTTTTCTGTTGCCCGGTAAACTTTCGCAAAAAACCGCGCTACAAGATAAACTAAGCAGCTGCTAAATTAGCATATCCATAGTTATCATTAGCGGCAACGAGATTGTCGTTTGCACTTATCATTTTGCGCATTTACGGCTGCATTCTCACCGAGCAACAACTGTCTCCTTTACTATGCCTGTCAATCCTGTTTCATCCCCTTAAAAAAGTGGAGATGCCGAGCACTGCCCTCGGGTCCAATACACCTATTCTGAGAAGTTTTTATTGCCATAGCGGATAAAAAAAACCACGCTTAAATTATACAAGAAAATTTTAAAAGTGTCAATATAATTTTACACTAATAGAAAAATAAAGCTCCCCGGGCCGGATTCGAACCAGCGACCAATTGGTTAACAGCCAACTGCTCTACCACTGAGCTACCGAGGAAAATATACTGTACGTAATATACATTTTATATTTTGCATATGCAACAAAAACTTATGTGTGTTATATAAATAGTATGATGTATTTGCTATTTATTATAATAATGTAATATATTATTAACATTATGAATTATATAGAATTACCATGGCATGTTTAGTATTGTATTATACTATATTACTAAGTTACAGGGGTATTAATTTATAAGCATGTATGTTTTTTATATAAGAGGTTTAATAATTATTATGTAATTGTCCAAAATAATGGTCTTGTCAATTAATTTTTTATTCATATTTATAACTATGAAAATAATATTTTTAAACAATTATTATATAAAAGAATTATTACTAACTATGATTAATTATGAGATGCTAATGATCTGATATAAATGCTTATTATAGAAAAATAAAAGATATGGCTAGTTATTTAGATGTATTATTGATTAGCATATAATATTACAAAAGCAATAGCATAATCGTTATCATCGCTTATTGATAATTCTATTACATAGTTACAACTGCAAGGTGCTTTAATATATGGTTTTCCGTAATTGTTATTATATACAGTTATATTTCGCATTTTTATTTGCTTATTAAATCCTGTGCCTATAGCTTTGATATATGCTTCTTTTGCAGCAAATCTTTTTGCAAAATGATTTATTTTTGCTATGTTATTACTATAATTATAGCTATCCTGTATTTCTTGATGAGAAAATACTTTATTAATAAATTTATTACCAAATTTCTGCCATAAAGTGAAAATTCTAGGTATATAAACTATGTCTGTTCCTATCCCTACTATCATTGTTTGTTACGTAAAAATTCTTGTGTTATTTGATCTATGTGAATTTTTATTATAGCCCCGTTTGCTCGATTTTTTAATTCCACAGTATTATTAGTTATAGTTGACTTACCAATAATGATCTGCCATGGTAACCCTATTAAATCCATTCTTGAAAGTTTTACACCAGCGCTATCGTTTGTATCATCATATAATATATTCTCTTTATATAATTTATATATATGTTCAGAAATAAGCTGACCGTTATTTTCTATACATAAGTTAATTAATCCAAATTTAAATGGTGCTACTGATTGCGGCCATTTTATACCTTTATCATCATGATTTGCTTCAATTATAGCTCCTACTAGTCTTGATATTCCTATACCATAACATCCCATCTGAATATAATGATTGTTTGTATTATTATCATAGAATGTAGCATTCATTTGTGATGAATATTTATCTCCAAGATAGAAAATATGACCAATTTCTATACCTTTATTAACTTTTAAGTTGTCTGGCAGTACATTACATGATTTTTCGTCGTGCATTCCATCTGCTGCAGTATATATATTTTTGATATGATCTATGTCAATATTATCACTGTTTATTAGATCTAATATTTGCTTATCGTAGTAAAGAGTACTTTCTCCGGTGTTTGCTAATACGTGAAATTCATGACTTAATGTACCACCTATAGATCCACTATCAGCTTTAACTGCAATAGGGACTAATCCTATTTTTTTAAAGATATTTATATATATTTTAAACATAGTATTATAAGACTTTATAGCACTGCTGACATCCTTATCAAAGCTATATGCATCTTTCATTAAAAATTCTCTACTGCGCATTACTCCATATCTTGGACGTAATTCATCACGAAATTTCCATTGAATTTGATATAAATAACAAGGAAGGCTTTTATAACTTTTTAAAGTTGATCTTGCAATATCAGTAACAATTTCTTCATGTGTAGGTCCAAATACCATTTCTCTATTATTGCGGTCTTTTATGTGCAGCATTTCTAATCCGTAGTCATTATATCGCCCTGATTCTTTCCATAAGTCTGCAGGTTGTATAGAAGGCATAAGTATTTCTAGGTATTTTGATTGTTTAATTTCATCTCTAATTATATTTTCTATATTTTGTAAAACTTTTAATCCTAGTGGTAACCAGGAGTAAATACCAGAAATTACTTGTTTTACTAAGCCAGCTCTAAGAGAATATTTATGTGAAGCTGCAGTAATATCTAAAGATACTTCTTTCAAAGTTGGCATGTAATAATTTGATAAGCGCATTACTAGATAAAGAAAATTTTAAGAGTAATAACATGGAAAGCTCATATAGTCAAGAACAAGCAAATATTACATGTTGCATAAATATAAAGGGTATTTATGGGAGGAGAAAGATTATTGTTTTTATGATTTGTAGTGTATTATAATTAACTATAATATTAAAGGACATAGTTTTAATATGTGCTTTTGTTTTAGTAAAATCTTAATTTACATAATGTGTTTTTTGTAATTAACATGTACTATATAAAAAAATTATATTTTTTTAGAAGGAAGCATTTAAGTAAGTAATGGGATTTTCTAATTAGCTTTGTATATTTCTTGATTAAAAATTGTATGGATAATTAGAACATTTTTTGTATTAGGTATATATAATTTGTGAAATTTGCTTTTGAAAATATATTGTTTATAATCAAATTTTTAATTTAATTATTAAGCTGAGAAAAGAATTCTCAAATTAATGTAATACTTCCTGGCAATGGATTAGGCCGATAATAATATACTTTATAGCATTAGGCTAAGAAATTGATAATAAATATTAGCCAATGCTATATTTGTATATGACTTTTTTAATAATTATAGTATTTATTTACGGTATAAAAAGTCATTCATAACGGCAATAGCTGATAATGCTGCTTCACGACGCTTGTTGTGATGCTCTTGACTAATGCTATCATTTGTTTTTTCAGCACTTAGTATACTGAGATCTAGAAATGCATTAATAGCAAGAGCTTCTGGGTGATCTTGAAAATGAATATTTCCATTTTTGTCTTCGATTGCTTCTATGATGCCATTATCAGAAAAACCTACTACCTCATAACCTAATGATCTTAATTTATCAATGTTTTCTTTGTTATTATTTATTACTCCTCCATGGGCATCTGGAAAGTATAGCGATAACCATCCGTTTTCATCAGGAGTTACATATTTTGAAATAATAGACGCTAATTTGCTATTTGGTACAATATAGAGTCTGTGTAGTCCAACGTCTTTTCTATGTGGATCTGGCATTGATATGGAGTGAGTATCAACAGAACTTTTTGATGATGTAATTTTATGTATTCTAATTATTTCTACTCCAAGTGCATGCATTATACCTTGAAGACCGCCACATATTCCTATAATATGTATTTTAGGGTTTTCATTTGCAATTTCAATTAACGCATTAGTAATTAATTGTCGATTAGGAGTGGGTGGATAGGGATCGGTATCTACATTATAATAATTTCCTGGAATGAAAATTCTATTAATTGAATTATCTTGTAAAAATTTTAATATAATATTTTTAATTTTATTAGAATCTTCTTTTGATATGTTAATAAGTGTATTTTTTATTGCAGTATTGAATTTTAAACTTTTAATTTGTGTAAAATCTACTAATGTATTATAATCAATGCGTATAACGGTTGCTCCTAATGCTGTAAGCATTTCACTAATATTATGAGAGAACATTAACTCTTCAGGATAAGTTTCATTTTTGGTTTGCATGAAGCCTACTATTGCTTGGGTATTGTGGTTAATGTTATCTGCATTTGTGGAATTATAACATATAGTAGTTATCATCAGTATTAAAATTAGTGAAAAAAGCTGAAAATAATTTTTCATATATATAAATGCCTGGTAAATAATTAATTAATAAGTGTGGCCTGAGTTGGAATTGAACCAACGACACAAGGATTTTCAGTCCTTTGCTCTACCAACTGAGCTATCAAGCCAAGTATTCTATGAAGTATGCAAGCATTTTTTGAAAAAGTGTTTGCATTAAGCTGTATTGTAATGATTATATAATGTAAATTACTATATTCAAGTAAAAATAATGTGTTACAATTTTCTTATAAGTATTACAGCGTATTAGCTCGATAAGGAAATAAATAGTTATGCGAATAGGAATATACCCAGGAACTTTTGACCCTGTTACTTTTGGCCATATAGATATTATAAAAAGAGCCTGTAAATTAGTTGATAAATTAATTATCGGAATAGCAAAAAATGGTAATAAAAGTACTATTTTTTCAGCAGAGGAGCGTGCAAATATGATAGTACATGAAATGCAAGATTTAAATATTGATGTAGAAACTGTAATTTTTGGTGGATTATTGACTTGTTTTGCACAAGAAAAAAAGGCGTCTGTAATTATTAGGGGCTTGAGGGCTATATCTGACTTTGATTATGAGTTTCAAATGAGTTGGATAAATTATAAGCTTACGTCAAAAGTAGAAACAATTTTTTTACCTGCTTCTGAGGATACACAGTTCATCTCATCTAATTTTGTTAAAGAAATTGCTAGATTAGGAGGAAATGTTAGTATGTTTGTACCTGACAATGTTCATAAATATTTAAAGAAAATTTACAATACATGAAATAGATTTTTTTGTAATGGCAGTTAAATATCTGTATGACTTATCAGTGTAAGTATATTTAAAGCTTAGGGAATAACTTAGTTATAGATTATGTTTTATTATAGTATATATGATATTTAGAGTATCATTATTCTTTTTTTGTATTTGCAGTAATTTTTAAAGGTTACTGAATATATGTAATGTTTTGTAATTTTATTTTATAAACTTTTATGGCAGTAGTTGTACTACTTTGTTGCTTTTTAAGGAAATATATTATTAATAAAGTATAAGAAAGCATAATTGATGTTAATGAAAGATTATAAGATTACTGTGTATGTGGTTGTTTTATGGTAGAAAACAGTATTTAGGCAAAAATTAAAGCAATATTAATGCCTAATTATTTGTAGTTAATATGATAGTAAAAAGTTTTATAGACTACTAGAAGAAACATTTATTGTCCTAATTTGGTAGAACTTAATTGTGTGGTAGGTTAATTTTTAATATATTTTTTACCTTCTTTTGATCCATAATTAAGATTATGAGTTACTTGCGTATATTTTTGTAATATAGATTACTTCTATAATAATTTTGATATGCTTTTCTGTATTGAATGATGTTGTATACATATGTTTATATATATATCAATTTATTTTTACGATTATTTATTTTTAGAAGATTTGTTATTTTCTGAATTATCAATACAATTATGTATTGTGTACAATAATATTTTGAATGATAACTTCTGTGTTATTGTGTTGTGACAAATGAAAACTATCTCCAAGTTGGGATTGAGTGTTTATTAATAGAGCCTTGTGTTATTTTTATATAAAACCTTATTATTTTATATATAACATTAGTATATCATGCAATTTGACCATTGATTATAACATAAAAATATGGATATAATTTTATTGATAAATTTTTCATTATATAAATCTCATTTTATCTTAGCTTCTTAGCTGAAAATTATACACAAAAGAGGGCTTTAGCTTTTTAGCAGAGGATATGATCAAGAACTTAAGCTTTTCTTGATATAGCTAGCAAATTTGCTATTAATAAAATTTTTTACAGTATGATAGTTTTTTAACCGTGAAAGTTACTTTTATATAGATTATTTTCTATATTATGTGCTTCCTTGCGGAGATAGGAAAGGGCAATGTTGTTGTAATTTATATAGTGTTATTAAATTAAAAAATATTAATTATTGTAATTGAAAGCTTTCTTACTTATTGAAGTGTACTTTTAATAATATATAATACGCTAATAAAATTTATATATAATCGTAAGTGTTATATTAAGTAAATTTTAAATAATTATATTTGTTAAGCATATATGTATTTTTTTTATATGAAATATAATAGGAATTAAGTTTAGGCTATGTAATTTTTGTTATATATTGAGCGAAAGTATCAATAACTTTATTATTGAGTGATATAAATGAATTTGTATACGGTAATACCATGAAAAATATAGATAGTAATAAAATACTGCCACACATAAAAGAATAATCCAATTTTTAGGAAAGAACATCCATAATGATAAAGAGTTTTACATTAATTATTAGGTAATCGTAATGGGAGTAGATATACCTTGTTTAATTGTACGGCGCTTAATTGTGTTAAAGGGCGAATATTAGTAGATATTGTATACGGATGATGATATATATTACTAATATCACTAATATTTTTATATTGAATGGTTACTTGAATAATAGAATAATTTTGAGTTATTTCTTTGATATTATCGTTATTGATATATACCATTCCACGGTAGGTAAGTGAAAACTCATTACTAATTACATTACAATTCCATTCCCAATAATTTTGTTGTGTTATATTATTCATATAAAAATAAAATTTATAGTTTAATGAGTTGTTGTAGTATGTTGGGAAATCTAATATTAAGACTCTATTGTATTTACCACTTTGAAGATTTATTGATAAAACATTTGTAGTAATTTGGCAATTGTTGCTATACTTTAATACTTGTGAAGTATTGCTAATTTTTTGTGTAAGGCCATTATGAATATGTGCTAAGTTAGTAAGAAAGCCTGTGTGATATAATTTTTTATATGACATATTGAGTTTATGTATCATATAAGTATGATATGCACGATTTAATATGTTGTAAATTCTTAAATATTTATGTAATTGCATATTATACACATTTATAATGTAGCTACTTAATTATAAAATATAAAAGCATCTATATCAAGTCTTCTAAAGTATTATGGCAACTATAGGTATATATTTTAATAGAATATATTGAGGAAAAGTGGGTTTATTATTTAATTTTGTATATATTAATATTTTTTTATTAGTGAGCTAAAGCTAGTTGTTGAAGAAAATTATAAAAAGCAATTTATCTATTTTAGAAAATCGCTAAAATATAAAAAGCATATTAGTGTGCATTATTTATATAGATAGTTATGTAATAAGGTGTTAAGTGTATAACATATTGATAATATGTTTTTATTATGGCTAAATTGTACTATTATAGGTTATTATTTTGTGAAAGATTATTTGTGTGTCTGCACTTATGTTTTGATTGTGTAATGCTTACTATTGTTTTATGTGGAATATTAGCATTAGTAACATTCATATTTCCTAATTTATTATATTCTTTAAGAAATTTGTGTTGAATTTATAGTATGTGCATTATTAGTTCATATCTTGTTAGAGAGATATTCAAGCATTAACTTATCATTCATTATGACAGCATGAATTTCCAAATAAAATTATTATGTAAATATTATTTGACGTTTTGAAACGAAATTAGTGATGCTGGTGTAAATTTATTAATGTACTGACCAGAAAGTTTTTAATTTGTAGCATAAGTTTGTAAATTTTGGTTTTATAAAAATAATATGATTATTATTTATAATTGCTTACTTAATGTTAGCAGAGCTACAATACTATTATAGTATTAATATTTAAGTGACAACTTACTATTAATTATTTGAATTACTACTCGCAATCACCAGGTTCAGGTTGTTGCTTATAATATTTTGTAGAAAAAGGTAGAGTAAAATTTATTTTGATAATTACTTTGGAGATCTTTTAATAATTTTTGTGTTATTTTATTAAGGCCACTATTTAATATAGGCTTATGGTTATGATATTATTTTTATTCTGCGTTTGTAAACGCCATATTTTTACATGAATTATGCAAACGGTAATTAAATTTAATAGAATTTATTTTGAAAATTGACGTACATGCACTATCTTAATGAATATATTGTCAAATATTGCAATTTCTATATATTAGTGTAAGTCGCATTACTTTATGCTTTAATCTACACATTAACTATTAGATATCAACTAAACAGATGGCGAAACCTTTATAATGATACGTGTGGTATTTATTATACTGGGGTATTACCCAACGTTAAGTTTATTTGTGGTGTGGATAATTTAACTAGTACATACGAGTTACAGCATATAGACACTTATGATATTAACTGTACTTTATGTAGATTAGAAATGTAGATAAATGATTTTCTTTTCAAAGGTGTATACAATGCAATAATATTCCGTTTTGAATCCATTTTCAGTTTTATACGGTACTACATATATGCCACATATATTTTTTATTGGTATTGGAATTATATATAATGTTTTAAGGAAATTATAAAATGAACTTGTTATAATTGGTTCTATGTTCACAGATTGTAACTGTGGTATGTTTTACCACTTTAGATTGATAAGTTCATATTGTATATGTTACCTTAGAAAAAAAATTGCAAATTTATTTTCTGTAATTACCATGCATTGGTATGTCAAATTCCTATTCTATATCCCTAAAGGAGTAAGAATTTGCAATTAACAAAATTAAAATATAACATATTAAAGACTAGCAACAACATACCTATTACTTAATACATAGAATTATACTTTTATGAAATATTTAGTCTTATAGTAGAGATATAGGCATGTGCGCTTATGTAGGTTCACTAATTTGTTGTGATGTTTTAAATAATGTAACTACTTCACTATGTGTAGTGTAAAGTATTTTATCGGTTTTCTACATTTTTTATACTAGCTGTACATTGTGTAGCATGAGGATTATTAGGATGTAAATTGCCGGAATATTCTGTTAATAATTTGTTGTTCTGTACTATGAGTTTCCAGGTACAAGAATTTGTATATTCAATTTTTGCTGAAGGAAAACTGTGTAGCGTAGAATATGATTCTATATTTGGTGATGATGTAAAAAATGAATTTATACCTTGTGAGTAATAACTTGACTTTTTATTATGTAATTAATATGGAATGAAATCTTGTAATATTCTTTTCATTACATTGAAAAGTGGGAAAGTGAAAGTGTTTCACTGTGGAATTTACATTTTAGGTGTATTGATAAAATTTTTGTCATTATAACTTACACTTTAATTAACTTAGTTAAGTATATAGAATTTGAATATATTATATAAAGTTTAAATTTTAGTATTATCATTAATATAATTATGTTAGTATAACTTGCATTATTGATTTGAGAATATATCTAAATTATAAGGAATTTAAGATATATATACAATATAATTGTTGTATTGGTGATATATATAACAATCATTTATGGGTATACTTAATTATTTGCGTAGTAAAGGTGATGCTTCATCATTTTTTGAGTTACGTAATAAAGATTTATATATAATAGCATTATGTAATATTGAAGGTGGTTTAAGATTAAGAGAACTGTATAAATTTTTGAAAATAAATGAAGCATTTATTACAATTTCTGATTTACATAAAGTATAGTTAATATCATGAGTGCCCATATTCTGTAATTTGTACTTACAAATTAAAAGTTCTGTACCTGATGGTATAAGGTAATTATTATGTTTTGCCGCATAATAATTTTTATTGTTCATTTTTCCATTATAATAAATAACAACATTCTTGTTATTCTTTATTATACAATTCCAAATTGAAAAAGTATTATGTAGTGTTACATAAACATAACATATGTCGCTGTAATTAATATTAAAGAAGCTACTTAGGTGTTGTTTATAATGTTTATAGTAATATTTGTAATTCTGATAGTAATAGGGAGGGGGGAAAGGTAATGTTAAAGTTTCATTATATTTTTCATTATTTAAATTAATTAATAAAACTTTTGTCATGTTGCTCTTGCTCTACAAATAATATATCTTAAATTTAAAAGGAATTTAAGATATATACAATAATTACTGTATCGGTATATATAATAATCATTACAATATAAATAATTGACATTTTATTTGTAACATTAAAGTTAAGTTGTAATTATTCCTAAGGTATACTAATTGTATAATTCTTTATAAGCTATCTAGGTGCTGTTTATGGCTATACCTAATTATTTACGTGATAAAGGTAAGGCTTCGTTATCTATTGATGTATATGTAATAACACTGTATCAAATTAAAGGTTGTCTAAAATAATGTAGATAAATGATTTTACTTTCAAAAGTGTATACAATGCAATAATATCCCGTACTTTGAATCTATTTTCAGTTTGATACGGTACTTATATGCACATAGATTTTTGATTGGTATTGGAATTATATATAATGTTTAAGAAAATTATAAAATGAACTTGTTATAATTGGTTCTATGTTTACAGATTATAACTGTGGTATGTGTTGTCACTTTGGATTTTGGTAAGTTAATTTATAAAGTTTTTTAATACTGATACACTATCCTTTTTCCCATATTGAAAGCAATATTTCTTCTGAACTCACAACTTCCACTTCACTTACCAATGAAGAAACTTTCTCCTCTTTTCCATCATTATCACCTATTTCTGTACAGTCATCTTGCTGTTCATTAAATGAATTTTTCCTTTGTTTCGCAATGCGTAATAATATTTTTATAAAATCATTATTGTTAATCATTATTGCAATTTCATCATTATCTAATACGCCGAAATCCCTTAACTCCTTCAATATTTTACCTAACTCTTCTTTCTTTTGTCTCAATTTTATTTTTTGTTGCTCCAACTTTTCTTTCTTTTCCACCCACAAATTTACTGCTGCTAATACTTTAGCAATAATTTTACCATCTATACTAGAGACTTCATTATCACTTAATAAAATGCCACTCTTTTTTAATAGTGCAACTTTTTTATTGAGTTTCTTTACTCGTGATGCTTCATCATCTATTAATTTATATGATAAAGATTTATATGTAACACTACGTAATATTGAAGGTAGTTTAAGATTAAGAGAACTGTATAAATTTTTGAAAATAAATGAATCATTTATCACAATTTCTGATTTACATAAAGTATAGTTAATATCATGGGTGCCAATATTCTGTAATTTGTACATACAAGTGAAAAGTTATGTAATTTGTGGAATATGGGCCATTATCAAATCTTCTAAGATTAATATTTATATTGCTCATTTTTTCACTATAACAAATGATAACCTTGCTGTTCTGTATTTATTACACTTCTAAATTAGCAACTATAATATATTATATAGTGTGCATAACAATAGTATATGCTGCTGGATCAATATTAAAGAAGCTACCTAGGTATAAAATTTATAGTAATATTTATAATCTCTGAAGTAACAGGGGACAGTAGGTAGTAGTACACAGGAGTGTTTCAATTTCTAAAAAAGTAAGTATTGAGTAAATAAATATTAATAAGTAGAGGTAGGTGGAGTTAAGTTTACTATAGCTCTTATTTATTAATAAGTTAGTAAATCTTTATTTTTAATACAGTATTATATGTAAAAATCTAATAAAAAACCTATAATATTCTATAATTTTTGTGTATACATTATTAACATATAAATTTGATAAGGTGTGTGAATGTCAGATGTAGAAAACAAACAAGAAGATAAGAGTATATCTGCTACTAAAGCAAGTAGCAAATTGCGCAACATATGTAGTTGTATATCAGAGGGGGGGGGGAAAAACAACATAAAAAGAGATTAGATAAAAGAGTAGAGGAACTCAATAAAAAAGTTGCACTATTAAAAAAGAGTGGCATTTTATTAAGTGATAATGAAGTCTCTAGTATAGATGGTAAAATTATTGCTAAAGTATTAGCAGCAGTAAATTTGTGGGTGGAAGAGAAAGAAAAGTTAAAACAAAAGAAAGAAGAGTTTGAGCAAAAGAAAAAACTGCGAAGTAAAAAAGTGATGCAGCTGAGGGAATGTGGTGTAATAGATAATGATGAAATTGTGGTCTCTATGTATAGAGATCTGCTGGATATATTATTAGACATTATGCATAAAAGGAAAAAAGACCTTGGCCAACTAAACAACATACAAGTAAATCATAGCAATCAATTAAGAGATAAAAAAAAAGATGCCTTAAATGCAAAAGTTACACTATTAAAAGAGTGCGGCATTTTACTTACTATTGATGAAGTTATGGATTATGATCGTAATAATTCTTATTTTGATTATTTGTTAGAATTTGCGAAGTGTCATAAAGAACAGAAAGAAAAGTTGGAGCAACAAAAAATAAAATTGAGACAAAATAAAGAAGAGTTAGGTAAAATATTGAAGGAGTTAAGGGATTTCGGCGTATTAGATAATGATGAAATTGCAATAATGATTAGCGATAATGATTTTATAAAAATATTATTACTCATTGCGAAACAAAGGAAAAATTCATTTAATGAACAGCAAGATGACTGTATAGAAATAGGTAATAACGGTGGAAAAGAAGAGAATGTTTCTTCATTGGTAAGTGAAGTAGAAGTTGTAAGTTCAGAGGAAATATTGCTTTCAATATGGGGGGGGGGAAAAAATAAGTTTCAGAGGTAAGTAGTAAAGTGTGAATAAAATCTGTGGATTTAACAAATATAATTATACAAAAAACTTTTAATAAATATATAATTTATATACACTTATTACTGTATGCAGTGTTACTGCAATAACTTTTAAAGTATATTAGCAGTAGAAAGTATATTTTTTAATATAAAGGGGTTAAATATGGTAGCTATAAAAGGAAAATTAGAGGGAGCTAATCGGGGTTCTGCTTCTATGGCAAATGAATATGGAAGTATTGTAAGTAGTTCATGCAACACAACAAGAGATGTTATGTTATGTTATAATTCATGTGTAAGAAATAATCGGGTGTATGGGTATAATTTAAATGAACATACATTATTAGTACAGGATGACATGTTTTGTTTCAATATAAGGAAAAACAGTGACTTAACTCGAAAAGATGTTATGCAAAGGTATAATAATGGTTGTGACAAAAAGCAATCATTTGACTTTAAAAGAAGTATATTACATGTAGGATTAACTAATGTGAATGTTGCATGTGTGAAAGTGAATAAATATATTAAAGGTGTGTAAGAAAATAGTCTTATCCCATCTTCAATGTTATGTAAACATTGCATGTAAATCTTTATCTAATAGATCAGCAGAGTGAAGCTTTATCTTTGCTTCAAGCATTAACATAACAAATGATAAATTTTTTTTAATGTAAATTAAAAATAAGCATAAAGGTATAAGTTTTATTAATATATCTAAGAAGAGAAGGTTATGGTGAAAACTTTAAGGCGGCATTTTACCAGTTTTCGGTAATATTAAAAACTAGATAGCTTCTTAAGGTTTATTATAGTGATTTATATGTTTATTGTATTACAAGTTTACCTGATAGTTTAGCAATTTGGTATTATGTTACCAAAGAAATAAGTGTGATGTTTATTATATAGATATTAAGTTAATTATTGAAAGATTTTTTAATTTGCACGTACAAATTAAAGCATATTGGTATTCATAATATTAATTATACTTTATATAAAGAAGAAATTTAGATAAATTTTTTTTAAAGTTTATATAATAAAATAACACTTTATTTTATACAACATTATGTATAAACCTTTGTGCATAAATTAACAAGTAGCAAAATATTACATTTATTTTAAAGTAATATCCAATTTGCTACTAGCTTTACTTAAATATTTTGTATTGCTATAGCTGATTATAGTTTTGTACTTTATATTAGTATGTATTTTAAAATTAATATATAAGAGCTGAGGCAGTAAATTTACTTTTAACGTAAAACTAACAGCATTATTATTTGTTTATAATGTGTATTTAAATTTAATAATAAGTAATTGTGATGATTTAGCAAATTGTGTATTTTAAAGTTATTTAATGAGATTCATTTAGTATTATAAATTTGTTGTTCTTATGCTAAAATTTTTTATTTATAAATATTATATGTTTTATATAACATTTTTAATTATGTAGTAAATCATATCTTATGTCATGATAAATTACTTATTATTTTATAAGGATTATTTTTTTACAATTATGTTTTTACGTAGTAGAATCCTTTTTAAGTGATCTAAATTTAGTTATTGGTAGAATATAATTAATTATGTGTTTTTACATTATTAATAAAATTTTCGTATATGCACATTTATTATAATGTTTTTAGCGAATTAAGCTAGTAATTTATTATTAGGTATGTAGTTTCCCAGCAAATTATGTTAAAGTATTTTATTTGAAACTATATAGATAAAGTAAGAAAAAGAAGTGAAATTTAATCATGATATATGCAAAAAATAGCTTGATTATTTTAAATAGTGTTTTACATAAAGTTAATGTTTAATATTAGATATGTAATAGTTAAATATTATTAAATATAATTATACACTGTATTTATAGTAAATATCATATTTAGTAACATATTAATCGAGTAAAAGTAGAGATTAATAAAAGAGTACAAATTCAAAAATACAAAAAAAGATTACTAATATATCAATTATATAAAGTTATTTGAGCAATAATAAAATTATATTCCTGAGTTTTTGTTAGATAAAAATTTTTCTGCATCAATTGCAGCCATACATCCTGTACCTGCTGCAACAATAGCTTGTTGATATATTTTATCCTGAACGTCACCAGCAGCAAAAATTCCAGGACAACTTGTTGCAGTGCTTGGATGGTAAGTGATAACATATCCATCATTATCTAAGTTTATTTTTGTATTATGAAGTATTCTTGTATTTGGAGTATGACCAATTGCTATAAATACTCCCTGTACATTAATAGTTTTTATGTTACCAGTTTTAACGGATTTAATTTTTATAGCATTAACGTTTTTATCACCTAATATTTCTTCTAATGTGCTATTCCATACAACTTCAATTTTTTTATTATTAAATAGTCGATCTTGTATTATTGCCTCAGCTTTTAAAGTATCCCTTCTATGTATAAGAAGTACTTTTTGTGAATATTTAGTTAAATATATTGCTTCTTCTACAGCCGTATTACCTCCTCCTACTACAGCAACATGCTTATCTTTAAAAAATGCTCCATCGCAAGTAGCGCATGCAGAAACGCCTTTCCCTTTAAAAAATTCTTCACTCTCTATTCCTAACCATTTTGCCTGTGCTCCAGTTGCAACGATAATACTATAGGCGATATACTTATCATTGAAAGCACTAGTACACTCAAAAGGATATTTATTTGTATTGATATTACTAATTTCATCAAGTATTATATTAGTACCCACTTTTTCGGCTTGTTGTTTCATTTGTTCCATTAATTCTGGACCTTGTACTGTGTTTGCAAAGCCAGGATAGTTTTCAACGTCTGTAGTTATAGTTAATTGTCCTCCTGGCTGCATACCCGTAACTAGAATAGGTTGTAAATTTGCTCTAGCAGCATATATAGCAGCAGTATATCCTGCTGCACCTGATCCTATGATTAGAACTTTTGTTGTATAGGTTTTAGACATTATGGTCTCTAATTTTTTTCAAGGTTATCAAGGTGTGATTTAAAATAATGCTCAACACCATTTTGTGAAGCTTCCATAGCTGCTTCTCCTTTTGACCATCCTGCTGGGCATACTTCTCCATATTTTTTATGATGATATATAGCATCTATTATACGGATAAGTTCATCTATGTTACGTCCTATAGATAAATCATTAATTGATTGGTGTCTAATTATAAAATCATTGTCAATAATAAACGTTGCTCTTAAAGCAACCTTATTGTTATGAAGAACACCATAACTTTGGGATATATAATGTGAATCATCTGCAATCAAAGGAAAACTGATTTTGTCTATGCCGCCCTTGTTAACACTAACATTACGCCAGTGATTGTGACAAAATTCTGAATCTGTACTAATACCAATAATTTCAGTATTTTGCGCAGTAAAGTTAGGTATTCTGTTATGCAAAGATATAATTTCTGTAGGACATACAAATGTAAAGTCACGAGGATAAAAGAACAAAATAGCACACTTTCCTGAAATATATTGCTTTAAATTAAAGTCACAAATTTTATCATTAGGCATCACAGCTTTTGCTGTAAAATCAATAGCTTGTTTTGTTACAAGATTCATAAAAAAAACCTATAAAAAATAATAGTTATTAGAAATCATAATATATAAATTCTAAGATTGTCACAATAGTTTTATTAATAGTATTGAATATTTATAAAAACAAACATATTATTAAGATTATTTAATTATAGTTAGATGAACATGTCAATTATAGCTGATAAGATGAATATTATTAAGCCATCTCCTACCTTAGAAATTGCAGGTAAAGCTATGCAATTAAAGGCAATGGGATTTGATGTTATATCATTAAGTGCAGGTGAACCAGATTTTGATACGCCAAATAGTGTTAAGGATGCTGCTATTAAAGCAATTAATGCTGGAAAGACTAAATATACACTTGTTGATGGAACTATAGAATTAAAGGAAGCAATATCTTATAAGATATATGCAGATTATGGGATAAGATATAATATTCAGCAAATTTCTGTTGGAGCAGGAGCTAAACAGTGTATATATAATTTGTTTATGGCAACATTAAATCCTGGCAATGAAGTATTAATACCATCTCCTTATTGGGTTTCTTATACAGATATTGTTAAAATTGCAGGAGGGAAACCTGTTATTATTAATTGTAATGAAACTTTTAAATTAAGTGCAGAATTGCTTGAACAATCAATTACTAAGAATACTAAGTGGTTAGTTATTAATTCTCCAAATAACCCTACAGGTATGGTATATACAAAAAAAGAGTTAAAAGATATTGCTCAAGTATTGCTAAGGTACCCACATGTGTATGTTATGACGGATGATATATACGCAAAATTAGTTTATGGTGTAAAGTTTGTTAATATTATACAAGCTGAATCTGCTTTGTATGATAGAGTATTTATAGTTAATGGAGTATCTAAAGCATATGCAATGACAGGGTGGAGAATAGGTTATATTACTGGTGATGAAAAAATAATTAAAGCGATTTCAATTATACAATCTCAAAGTACAACTAATCCTAATTCTATCGCTCAAGCTGCAGCAGTTGAGGCTTTAATGGGAGATCAGGATTTTTTAAAAGAAAGATTAAAACTATTTTCTGAGAGGCGCGATATAGTAATGAATATGGTAAGTAATACTCCTGGATTATCCGCTATTCTCCCTCAAGGAGCATTTTACGTTTTTATATCGTGTGAAAAAATGATAGGAATGAAAACTAAGAATGATCTAATAATACGAGATGGTACGGATTTTTCTAAATATTTACTGCAGGATTATAATGTTGCTGTTGTTCCAGGAGATGCTTTTGGTGCTGCAAATTTTTTTAGAATATCATATGCAACATCGAGTGAACAATTATTAATAGCATGTGAAAGGATTAACAAAGCTTGTGCAGAGTTGAGTAGTTTTTTATAAAAAAACACACTACTTAAATAAGTATTTTTATTTTTTAAAAATTTTGAGACCATGAAGCTTTATGTATTTTTAACATAATTATCAATAGTATTAAAAACTATAAAGTTACTTTTGTAAAAATACACCATTCATCTAGTCCAGAAAGTTAAGGATTTTATAGTGTGATAAAACTAATCAGCTAATCAGTATAAATGTGACATAGTAAATTATAGTAATTATACTAAGCATTAAATATGGCATTATTACTACTTTAACATAAGTATACTTTGTATATTATTTTATAATGTAAATATTTACATACTTGCCATAATACTGTTAATCAAGTTTCTTATAAGTGTGTAACATATCATTTTATTGTATTTACTAGCTCCTGATTTACTTTTACAGAATATTTTTTCATTAAATACTTAATTAGTTGATCCTTTAATGAATCGATATTACTATTATTGGTTTGTGACTTGAATTTTATGAAATCTAATTCTTTAATTTCTTGTGGGGTGTTAATACTTCTTAAAATTGCTACTAGGATCTTATCATTATTAGCATTTATAAACCCAATAGTAGAATTACCTATGTTTATACTAAAAATTTCATTGACTAACCCATAGGGATAATCTTGCCCGGGATTATCAGTGGATGCAACATCTATTTTACTTACTTTTTGATCTTTCTTTAATAAAACGCCGTCTATTTCTTCAATACTACCTCCAGATTTAACTTTTATTGTTAAATCTTTACTTAGTTTATACATTTCACTTATTTTGAAATTATTTTGCCATTTATTTATTAAGACATCTTTGCTTTCTTCAAAGGTTTTACTACGAGGAGGTGTAATTTCTGTTACGTTTATACTGAAATATCCACTACCGCTGCTTACAAAATTAGAAGGTTTGTTTATTTGTGATGAAAATGCCGCTACTGTAAAATCATCTTGTTTTTCTAAAAAACTAGGAGCATTAATACTGTTGCCATTTGAGTCAGTACCGCTAATATCAAAATTTACTATAGAATGAATTTTTAATGCATGTGAATCCGCTAACTTTTGCAAAGATATTCCTTGGTGAATTTGATTGTTCATTGTCTTTACAAATTTTGCTAATGCATCAGCAGCTTTTTGTTTTCTAATGCTTAGTGATACTTTTGCACTTAATTCTTTTAAATTGTCATCAGAAATTTTATGTATACTTTTCATTTTTATAATGTGCCATCCAAACACACTATGTAAAACATTACTCATTTCTCCTTCTTTTAATTTAAAAACAATACCTCTAATATTTTCTGGTAGCATATTTTTTGTAACATTTTTTAAAGTTATGTTTTCTAACGTAGTCTTTGCGACATCACTAACAATTGAATCAAAACTTTTTCCGTCATTAAGTAATTTATAAGCAGATTCAGCATCTTTTTGATTTAAAAATACAAGGTTAAAAATATCTACTTGGTTATCTAACTCGTTATTTTTAATATCATTTTTTATCTCTTCTGACGAAGCGGTAACTTTGTTAATAAAATCTTCTTCACTTACTGCTATATATTGAACAGTTCTATACTCTGGAAAAGATAATTCTTTACGATTTTTATTGTAAAGATCTTTCAGATCTTTATCATGAGGAATAGGAATATTTTTAATTGCTTTATTAGAAATTTCAATAATATCTACTACACGTGACTGATGTAAGTCTTTAAACATTTTTTTAAGAATATCATCATTATATTGTACATAAATGTTTACAGAGTTATTAAATAAACAACTCATTAATATTGCAATGGGAAACGAATTGTGTAAACTGCTTACATATGAATTTTCACTTATACCGGCACTTGAAAGTGCTTGCTGGAATTTTTCTTTGCTAAACTTTCCGTCATTATTGTGAAAATATTTTATGCTTTTAATATATTCTAATATGCTTTCTTTTCCCACTCTTAAATTAAGTTCTTGGCTTAACTTTTGTAAAACTTTTTCTTCTATTAGTCTATGTAATACAGAAGATTTAATATGAAACTGATTAATCTGCTCATCAGATAGTTGATGATTAATGAGCTGCTGTATATACATTATTTCATTGTGATAAGCGGCTTGAAATTCTTGTAAAGATATTTTATTACTTCCAATGGTTGCTACATATTTTTCATTGTTATAATTGGATAGGAAATAATTTCCAAATGCAATAAACACTAGAGAGCATATTAACGTTACTAATAGTAACTTAATAAAAACACCTTTTAACTTCATAATAATTATAAAACATAATTGAACATTTGCTCACTAATATAGCAAACAAAATTATATGTGCAAATGTTTTCCTAATTAATAGTTAATTTTTATTTCTATAATGTTGAGATAATAGCTACTAAAAATATGAATAATCTATGATTAAGACTTACACTTGTTTTATAATTAATGTAAAAAAAAATATATAAAAAAGTTTAAATTGAATTTATGTTTTTGTGTTTAATTACTAGTGTTATAGTTTTGTAGTATTTAAGTATAATGAATACTAATTTATTGAAAAATAACTGCTATATTGAAAAAAACTTACTGGCAAGAAATCTGTCAAATATAAATGTGGATTTTTATGATAAAGTAATTTTTACGGTAATGATATTTTTTTAATTTTAGTATGTTTAAAATAAGTATAAATGTTAACATATTTTAATATGCTATTCATATAATGTGATAAGCAAGGCTATTAAATTATACTTTTTTGTAATGTTAAGATGTGTAGTTGCTAATTTCGGATGCTAAGTAACTGTAATATAGTTCAAATATATTCTTAGTATATTATTATTCTATATTAGAAATACACTAATTTATATTTTTTAATGTTATGATGATTAATAAAGGCTAATTATTGTTAGCTATTTCAATAATGGTTAAATTTTTTTGAATTATATCTTTATTGTTTATTTTGTATTTGTAATGCATTTTTTTTATATTATTTTTGGAAAAATGTTCAGGTATGGGTTATACATTAAAGTTTTTACTTGTTTTGTGTTCAATATTTATTTGTTGTTATTTTTTTAGAAAAAATATTTTAATATTTTTATAATTTATATTGCTTTATTAAAGAAGCTGCATTATAAATTAATTTCGTCTTATAAAATTAATAATAAATTTTATATATTTTTATATGAATTTTGATATAAATTTGGTTTTATAATTTATTTTCATACGTATAATTTACTTGTAATATTTTTTTATGGCATATATCAAATTTAAATATTTATGTGGTAATAAAACAAAAGAAATTAGTAGTTAACGTAAAAGCATTGAACTTTGATAATTACAAAAAAATAATTTGCAAAATTATTGGGTGTGCTGATGTCCAAGATTTAGTAAGTACTAACGAATGATGAATGTTATGATAATTATTATTATGAAGGTAGTTATGTAAGATTCTATCTTGGGATTGTATGGTATTATTCTTTCTGGCTAGTATTGTTTTATGCTTAAATTGCTTTAATGATTGTGCCAAAATTTTCATAAACAATTGATTTTATAAAATTAGATAACACTATAAGTATTACTTATTGATATTTTTAAGTTATTATGTAGTTGTGATTTGTATATTTACTAATGTTTTAGTAAGAGAAAAACTTATTAAATAGTTTGTTGCTGCTTTACATAATTAAACTAGCTATAGATTGGTTAAAAGGTTATGGTAGGTAGATTATGAGAAATATATATTTTACATTTTCTTAAAATTTGTATTTTCATATATAGGATTTAAACTAAGTTGAGGTAATGTATTGTTAATTTTGTGTAACAGCATCATAACTGCAGTTTTGGCATTTATTGTAAACTTAGGAATATTTTTATACGTAATATAATTATCATCATAACGTATGCTATTATGATTTACTATACTTATACCACTTAGTGGAAGGATAGTGGTTGTGATTTGTATATTTATTAATATTTTAATAAGAGAAAAACTTACTAAATAGTTTGTTGCTGCTTTACATAATTAAATTAGCTATAGATTGGTTAAAAGGTTATGGTAGGTAGATTATGGGAAATATATATTTTACATTTTCTTAAAATTTGTATTTTCATATATAGGATTTAAACTAAGTTGAGGTAATTTATTTTTAATTTTATGTAACAGCAGCATAGCTGCAGTTTTGGCATTTATTGTAAACTTGGGAATATTTTTATACGTAATATAATTATCATCATAATGTATGCTATTATGATTTACTATACTTATGTCACTTAGTGGAAGGATATTTGATGAAAATACTTGAGTAAAAACTGTATTATTATGTGTATTTATTACAGATTTTATAGGGTTATTTATATTTTCTATGTATTGACGTATGGAATAAGCTTGCATTTCTAATGTGCTAATACCGTGAACTGTAATATTTGTTGTTAATTGAATTCCTTGAGCAGCAGCTATTCCTGCTCTAATACCTGTAAAACTTCCTGGTCCTATAACTACTGCTATATCTGTAATACTGTTATAGCTATTTTGAGATTCATCAAATATTGAATGAATTAATAAGAATAAGTCTTTAGTATGTTGATTATGTGAAGAATTTTCTTTATAAAATATATTATTTTTTTCGTCTAGAATAGCTACAGAGCATATATGTCCGGATGTATCTATGCTCATGATGTTCACGGAAGATTTCCTTTTTTTCGTAAAAATATACATTTATAGATTTGAAAAAATATTATTGCAAATGCACCATTACCAAAAACATTTATTGAAGTAATTATGGGCTCAAAAATTATGTACAATATTGCCATTAACGAAATCATTGTAGGGGAAAAGTGTAAATATTGTTGTAGTATAGGAATCATAACTACTATTCCTGTGCCAGGTACCGCAGCATCAGCAAACTTTAGTATTACAAAATAAATTGTAAAAAGTAAATATTCAGTACTGTTAATGGGTTGTTGAAAAGTTGAAGATATTATTAATGATAAAATAATAATAAAAAAACAATCTCCAATTAGATGTATATTTGTAACGCTTGGTATTACTATATTTGCAATATAATTATTAGAATTTTTTTGACTTGCAGATAAAGTAACAGGCATTGTAATTAAACTTGACATTGTGCTAAATGCTAATATAAGTGCAGGGATCATATTTTTTATAGATAGTATTGTTTTATGTAAAATAAAATTATTACTAATAATATATAAAAGAATTACATAGACATAAGCACAAGTAAAAAGCAAAAATAATACTGCTATATATTCTAATGGTAAAGAAATGAGAATTTTATCATCATGCATTTTAAATATAAAACCAATAATGAATATTGGTATTATTGTTATAAATATTTTTTTTAGAATAAATGTGCTTATATATAGTAATGTATTTGCTATTTTGGTTGCTTTGTCTTTCATAATTTTTGATAAGATGATACTAACAAAGAATCCTGATATTAAAGCATAACTATTGTTAATAATTGTTGGTAGGTGAAATTGATATAAAGGCTCCAATATTTTGCGATTTACTGTGGGAAGTATAATATTATTATTAGAAAGTAGGGCACTAGCCTTTATGCCGATAAAAGAAGCAATTGTAACAGATGTTATATTAGAGATTATAATTGTAAACACTAATAAAACTATAATTTTAAAAGCATTACTATTTTGTAATTGATTAATTGAATGAAAAATGAGGGAAAAAATAATGAATGGTAATATAAATATTAGTACTTCTTTTATAGATAAACTTAATGTATATGCAAGTGATCTGATAAAGTATGGTACGAAATCTGCAAATATAAAAGTACAGATTGCTAGTAGTATTATTAATAGTGGCATTTACGAGTAATTTATACGTACAATAAAAAAATGCACCCTGAGCGATTCGAACGCCCGACCTTTTGATCCGTAGTCAAAAACTCTATCCAGCTGAGCTAAGGGTGCTGGTTGATAATAGCTATATAATTTAATTTAGTTTATGTAAATAAAATTTTTTGTTAAAATGATATAGATAAAAGATATTGTAATGTAATGGGATATTTAAATATTAAACAAAAAAATAATTTAAGTAGTGTTATTCGTAAGTATTTAGGTTTTATTTTTAGATTTCGAGTATATTTATTTATTATTGTTAGTGTAATTTTACTTATTACTAATTTTACATATAGAAGTATGACAGAATATATACGTACTACTATTGTAGATAAAGGCTTAATTATTATTAATAATATTGATCTCTTTTTTAAAAAAAAATTTAATATATTTATAAATACAGAGAAGCCTTATAAATTTCACAATGATATTTTAAATAAAAATATATTATTAATGAGGGCTTTGTATGAAGAAAATTTAAAACTTAAACAATTATTAAATTTTGTATCATATTATGGGAATATTAAATATATTACGACTCATGTTATAAGTAGTGTAGTATATAATGGGGTCAGTAACTTTGCTTTTATTCCTCTTGGGAATGAAAGTGGTATAAGGGTTAATCAAGCAGTAGTAAATGAATATGGATTAGTTGGTAAAGTTGTAGATGTAGGAAAGCGTGTTTCACGTATATTACTTATTACAGATAGAAATTTTCATGTACCGGTTATGATAGTTGAGAGTGGGGTACATGCTATTATGACTGGTTCTCTTGATAAAAGGCTGAAATTAACACATTTTTCTTCTAATAAAGATGTTAAAAATGGAGAAATTGTAATAACAATTGGTGATAATGAGGATTTTCCTTATGGTATATATGTAGGTAATGTATTTAGTAATAATGTAATTACGAATGTGAATTTACAAGAGTTAAATTTTGTTAGTGTTTTAAGTATACAGTAAAGATCTTTTAATAGATATTAGAGCATTTTATATGCTTACATAAATATAGTTGTAAAAATTAATTTTTTAAATCCATTTTTTAAGCTATATAAAAAAGCGTATGTTTAATCAATTTAAAAAAATTTAAATAAGTGTTTTGTCTATGAAATATAAAGTAGTATTTTGCAATAAATTTATCATGCTATAAAATAGGTTTATAGGGTTGGTAGATTATGTTTTTGTAAGAATTCAATATTTATGAAGTATTAACTTATTTGTATTGATAATTATCTGTAATTTGATTATTTTATAAATTATCTTGTCAATCTTTATAATAAAAAGAAATTTGCTAAAAATGATTACAATTTTTAAATTTAAGTAGTACGTTATTTTTGCAATAAGTTAATCTACTACAGATCTAAAAGAAATATTATAAATAATGTGCTTTTAGTAGTTATTTATGGTGTGATACATAAAAGAGTAAAATATGTACTATTGATATGTCTTTGATTACTTATTAATCAGATAATTATGATATTTTGATAAAGCTTAATAAGTATATTACTGTATTGATGCGTAAGCACTTTTTTGATAGAGCTTATATGTTATTAATATGATAGTATGTGCATACTTGATACAATTTGGGTAATGTATTTATGTAGTTATTAGTATTATTAACGTTAGATTATATTTATTTAATATAACAATAATTTCATAATTACTATATATAGCTTTATATACACTGCTAGAGTTTTGCTTTAACTTCTTGACTACTATCTACTATAAGCAATGAACCCATCACATAGCTAAATGCTATAACTATGTTATAAGGTAGAGGAGGATTTTTGTGTGTTGATACAGTTTAAAAGGTTACTTATTGATAAATTTTTACAG
The DNA here is from genome assembly GCF_000964795.1 of Candidatus Neoehrlichia procyonis str. RAC413. Taxonomy (GTDB): domain Bacteria; phylum Pseudomonadota; class Alphaproteobacteria; order Rickettsiales; family Anaplasmataceae; genus Neoehrlichia; species Neoehrlichia procyonis. Next base: position 152,778 of record NZ_LANX01000001.1, read on the forward strand.
AAGTTGCCTTATAATTTGATCTATTTTCTTATTTATTATTGCTTAATTAGCCTTTAATTTTGTTTAAATAATACATGAGAAAAATCATGCATTTCTTCAAGTACTTTACCAGTGCCTAATGCAACACAACATAAAGGGTTTTTAGCAATAAAGACAGATAAACTTGTTGCTTGACTAATAACTTTATCTAAGTTTCGTAACATTGCTCCGCCGCCTGATACTGTAATGCCTTTATCTACAATATCAGATGATAATTCTGGTGGGGTACACTCTAAAGCTACTTTAATTGCTGATATAATCTGGCTAATAGGGTCTATTAAACTTTCAGCAACCTGTTTTTCAGATAGTATCATTTCTTTTGGTATACCATTAATTAGATCTCTTCCTTTAATTGTAATTACATCACCATCACCTTCTGTAGGAGGAGTAGCTGACCCAATGCTTTTTTTAATTTTTTCAGCAGTTGCTTCTCCAATAAGGAGGTTATGATGTTTTCTTATATATGAAATTATTGCTTCATCCATAAGATCTCCTCCTACACGTATTGATCGTGAATATACAATTCCGCCTAGTGAAATAACTGCTACTTCAGTTGTTCCACCTCCAATATCAATAATCATTGATCCTTCAGGTTGGATAACTGGTAAATTTGCTCCTATAGCTGCGGCCATAGGTTCTTCTATTAAGAATACTTCGTGTGCTCCTGCACTTTCTGCAGCATCTTGTATGGCACGTCTTTCAACAGGAGTTGATCCTGATGGTACACAGATAATAATATTTGGACTATTAATGGTTTTGCGTTTATTTACGCTTTTAATAAAGAATTTTATCATTTCTTCTGCACCTTTAAAGTCAGCAATTACACCATCTTTTAGTGGTCTAATTGCTGCGATGCCACCAGGAGTCTTTCCTAGCATCATTTTTGCTTTTGCACCAAAAGCATAAGGTGTATAACTTCCTTTTTCTTTTAATAGCGCAACAACGGATGGCTCATTTAATACTATACCCTTGTTTTTTGCATATACTAGAGTATTTGCTGTACCTAGATCTATTGCAAGATCGTTTGCAAATAGGTGTTTAAGCATTAAAATATCATTACATTTTTGTAAGAAGTGACTTGTCTGTATTTTGGAAAATTTTGATAAATTTGTCATAATATATGTGCCAAGAATATATATTGTAGTTTAGGAGTGTTAGTTATTAACTGAGAGTGCTTTAATATTATTATTTGCATTTTTTATAGTGTTTTTTTATGTTATATATAATAATTATATCTAATTATAAGCAACATAGCATTATATTTGATAATGTTATTGTTTGCAATTAAGAATTTGACATAGTTTTATAATATTTTATGTATGGGTGGATAAATTTAGATAAACCTTACGGAATGAGTGCAGCACTTGCTGTTCATAAAGTAAAAAGGATTTTTAATATAAAAAAAGCTGGACATGCTGGTACTTTAGATCCATTAGCTACAGGAGTACTTCCTATAGCTATTGGTGAAGCTACGAAAGTTATTAATTATGCTGTGAATGCTGTAAAATCTTATGCATTTACTGTACAATGGGGATATCAACGATCAACAGATGATGCAGAAGGGAATATTATTAAACAAAGCTCCCTGAGACCTGATTATATTGATATAGTAAAAGTTATGGAAAAGTTTCAAGGAATTATTAAACAGATTCCTCCAAAATTTTCTGCAATTAATGTTGGTGGGATTAAAGCATATAAGTTGGCCAGAAAAGATTTTAGTAGTATTACTTTACAACCTAGATCTGTACGTATAATGGATATTAAACTAATTTCTGTAAATAAAGGAAATAATACGTCAGATTTTATCATTACTTGTGGTAAAGGGTTGTATGTAAGATCTCTTGCAAGAGATTTAGGAATAGAATTGGGATGTTTTGGATATATTTTGAGTTTACGAAGATTAAGGGTTGGATGTTTTTTTGAACAAAATTCTATTACTCTTGATAGTCTTGAGCACTTATATAGTATTAATAAGCATCATGATATTATATTACCATTACATTGTGTAATGGGTAATGTACCGCACATATACATAGGTTGTGAGGATGTAAAAAAGATAAAAAATGGTCAAAATGTTCAGTTAAATGACTTGTATGTACAGGAGAAGTATGGTATGTGTTATGTTAGTACGGGTAATGTGCCGGTAGCCGTTTGTAATATAATAGATAAGGTTATAAAGCCAGTACGTGTTTTTAATATCTAAAATTGGTAAATTTGGTTTTTTATTTATGTCAATTACATCTAAAAAAAAAAGCGAGTTAATTGCTGAATATCGTGTTACAGAGAATGATACAGGTTCTTCCTATGTACAGTGTGCACTTTTGTCGGAAAGGATACGTAATTTAACTGAGCACCTAAAAATTCATAAAAAGGATTTTCATTGTAGACGTGGATTAATAGTTTTGGTATGTAAAAGGCGTAAAGAATTACGATATCTTAAGAAAAAATATGGGAATGAAGCATATTTGAATTTAATAAAAAAATTAGGTATTAGAGATATTTTTCATTGATTATTAATTAAGTTTTGTTGTAGGAATTGGTGCTATGTTTAATATAATAAAGAAGTCTATAGAATGGGGAGGGCAAACTTTAGTTTTAGAAAGTGGTAAAATCGCTCGTCAAGCAAGTGGTGCTGTTGTTGTTGATTATGGTGGTACTTCAGTATTAGCAACTATAGTAGTAGGAAAATCTAAAGAGCCTGTAGATTTTTTACCGTTAACCGTACAGTTTATTGCAAAAAGTTATGCGATAGGTAAAATACCAGGTGGTTTTTTAAAAAGGGAAGGTAAGCCTTCTGATAGAGAAATGTTAGTTTCAAGGTTAATTGATAGAAGTATACGGCCATTATTTCCATCAGGTTTTTGTGATGAAGTGAGTGTTGTTTGTAATTTACTTTCATATGATACAGTAAGTCCTCCGGAAACTGCTGCACTAATTGGTGTATCCGCAGCTTTATCAATATCTGGTGTTCCTTTTAATGGTCCTGTTGTTGGAGCAAGGGTTGGATATTTGAAGCAAGAAAATAAATATTTATTAAATGCTTCAGTAGATGACATGACTAATAGTTGTTTGGATTTATTTTTATCTGGTAATGAAGATTCTGTTTTAATGGTGGAGTCTTCATCATCTGAGTTATCGGAAGATCAAATGTTAGATGCAATGACCTTTGCACATAAGAATTGTCAGCCAATTATAAGTTTGATAAAAGAGTTTTCTGATGCAGTTGGTAAGTCTTGTGAAGAATTTATACCTCATGATATTAGTGATTATGTATCAGTTATTGGTGATCTTTATAAAGATGATTTTACTGCTGCATATTCTGAGCAGGATAAAAAATTAAGGGCATTAGCACTAGATGATTTACGAGTTAAAGTACTTAGTAATTTAAAAGAAGATTGCGAAGCAAAGGGTACTAAATATGTAGAACAAGATATTGTGTATGCTACTAAAGTAGTTGAAAAATCTTTGATTAGAAGATATATTATTGATAATCAAAAAAGAATTGATGGTAGATCGTTTGATGAAATACGTCAGATAGAAATAGAAATAGATGTTGTGCCTAAGGCTCATGGATCTGCTTTATTTACACGTGGTAATACGCAAGCACTAGTTGTGACTGCTTTAGGTACCCCTCAAGATGAGCAGATAGTTGATGATTTTGACGGTGATAGAAGAGAAAATTTTTTATTGCATTATAATTTTCCACCATATGCAGTGGGTGAAGCTTCTGCTTTGCGTCCTCCTGGTAGAAGGGAAATAGGTCATGGTAAGCTTGCTTGGAAAGCTATTCACTCTGTATTGCCTGATAAAGTAGACTTTCCATATACTATTAGGGTGGTTTCTGAAATTACAGAGTCAGATGGATCGTCTTCTATGGCTACAGTGTGTGGTACTTCTCTTGCACTAATGGATACAGGTGTTCCTATAAAATCTCCTGTAGCTGGGGTTGCTATGGGTCTTATTAAGGAGCAGGATCAATGTATTATATTATCTGATATACTAGGAGATGAAGATTATTTAGGTGATATGGATTTTAAGGTTGCAGGTACATCTGAAGGTATTACTGCTTTACAAATGGATATGAAGGTTTGTGGTATAAGTTTTGAAATTATAAATCAATCTTTACTTCAGGCACGTGCAGGTAGAATTAATATTCTTAATAAAATGAATGAGGTTATTGATAAAGCTCGTGAATCTATAAAGGAGCACGCTCCTAGGATAGAATCTATAATTATTGATAAAAATAAGATAAGAAATCTCATAGGTACTGGGGGAAAAAATATAAGAGATATTTGTGAAAAAACAGGTGCAAAAATTGAAATTTTGCAAAGTGGTGTAGTTATGATCTATGCTGTTAATAACGTGGCTGTTGAAAAAGCAAAGGATATGATTCTTGAATCTGTAACAGAACCAGAAATAGGTAAAGTTTTTGATGGGATAGTTGTTGAAATTGTGAAATTTGGTGCATTTGTAAATATCTTAGGAAGTAAAAAAGGATTAGTTCATATTAGTGAAATAAGAAATGAACATATAAATTCAGTAGAAGAGGTATTATCTTTAAGTGATAAAGTGAAAGTTCTGGTAATAGATATTGATCGGGAATATATTCAGCTCTCTATACGTAGGGTTGATCAAGATACTGGAGATGTGATTGAAGGTGAATTATATAACCCTTCAAAAAAAGGCTTTTCTGATGATTTTCATAATACGGGTGGAGGTTTTAAAGATTATAGTAGTAATCGTATAGATAAAAGAAGAAATAATAGCCGCTCTTCTTCTCGTAGATCTTCTAATTATTATGGAGAGTCAGGGAATAGTCGTTATAATAATCGTAATGGTAATGATTCTATACCAAAGAAGCCAAGGTTTTTTTAATATGTGGGTATGCCTATATTTGATAGAAATCTTGTAAGATGTTATAAAGATAGAGCTATTGAGAATGGTCTTTATTCTAATTTCTTATTTGATGAAATAATAAATATTATAGTAGATAGGTTACTTTTTTTACGTCTTGATTTGGGGTGTTTTTTGTTAAATCTAGGATGTAGGAATGGTATATTATTAAGGAGTTTATTGCAAAAAAAGATAATATCTAATGTTAATCAAGTATTACAATCTGATGTTTCTTATGGTTTTTTGTCAAAGGTAAAGTCTGGATATAAAGTGGTAGCTGATGATGAAGCTTTACCTTTTAAAAATAATATTTTTGATGTTGTGGTTAGTAGTATGGCCTTACACAATGTTAATCATTTGGTAGATGTGCTAAACAATATACGTGCATTATTAAAGAAAAAAGGTGTATTGATTGCTACATTATTTGGAAGTAAAACATTGCTTGATTTAAAAATGTCTTTTATTAAGGCAGAAATGGATTATGGAGCTGCCCCTAGAATACTTCCATTTATTAATCCTAGAGAAGCAATATTGTTAATGCAAAAGAGTGGTTATAAAGATTTAGTGGTAGATGTTAATACTATTGAGTTACAATATAATAATATATATGTTTTATTGCATGATTTGAAAAACATGGGAGAAGGTAATGTTTTGAGTGTTAGAGATAGTAAATCACTTACTCGAGGAATCATTGATAAAGCATGGCATATATATAAAAAATTTTTTTCAAGTGATGGGATAAATGTTTCAGCAATATTTGAAGTGATTATATTAAAAGGAGTAAATCAATAGATATTAATGAATACTTATTTTTTTTTTAGGCTAATCAGTAATGGATAAAATAAGAAATTTTGCAATAATTGCTCATATTGATCATGGTAAATCTACTTTGGCTGATCGATTAATAGAGGAATGTAATGGATTAGAACAAAGAGATATGAAGAATCAGGTGCTTGATTCTATGGATATTGAAAGGGAACGTGGTATTACCATTAAGGCTCAAACTGTAAGGTTGAATTATAAATCCAAGGATGGAAAAGTTTATTGTTTAAATTTAATAGATACGCCTGGTCATGTGGACTTTTCATATGAAGTGAGTAGAAGCTTAGCAGCTTGTGAGGGTTCATTACTTATAGTAGATAGTAGTCAAGGAGTTGAAGCGCAAACTTTAGCAAATGTATATAAGGCTATAGATAGTAATCATGAAATTGTTGTTGTATTAAATAAAATTGATTTGCCTGCCTCTGAGCCAGAAAGGGTTAAGTTGCAAATTGAAGAGATGATAGGTATTGATACAAATGATGCAATTCTTACGTCTGCAAAGGTAGGAATAGGTATTCATGATGTATTAGAAGCAATTATCAATAAACTTCCTGCTCCTAATGGGAGTTTAAGTGATCCATTAAAAGCTATTTTAATTGATAGTTGGTATGATGTATATCTTGGTGTTGTGATATTACTTCGTGTCAAAGATGGAATTATAAGAAAAGGAATGAAGATAGTTATGATGTGTAGTAATGCAGTATATCAAGTTGATAATGTTGGAGTTTTTACACCTCGTAAGCAAATGGTTGACCAGTTATCTGTTGGTGAAATTGGCTTTATTACTGCTTCTATTAAAGAAGTAGCAGATTGCAAAGTTGGTGATACTATAACTGAAGAAGGTAGAAGGTGCAAAGATATTTTTTCTGGGTTTCGTAGTATACATCCTGTAGTGTTTTGTAGTTTATTCCCTAGTGAAGCAGGAGATTTTGAGTGTTTGCGTGAAGCACTAAAAAAATTGCATCTTAATGATGCAAGTTTTACATTTACTATAGAATCTTCTAATGCTCTTGGATATGGGTTTCGTTGTGGATTTTTAGGTATGTTGCACTTAGAAGTAATTCAAGAAAGGCTTGAAAGGGAGTTTGATTTAGATTTGATAGCTACAGCTCCGAGTGTAGTTTATCAGGTTATTACTAGAAATTGTGAAGTAAAAGATATCTGTAACCCTAATGATTTACCTGAAATGCATGATATTGTAAATATTAAAGAACCTTGGGTTTTGGCAACTATTATGGTTCCTGATAAATATTTAGGTGCTGTACTTTTATTGTGTAATAATAAAAGAGGAGAAAGAAACGATTTGTCTTATACAGGGAATATAGCACTATTAGAATATAAACTTCCACTAGCTGAAATGGTATTTGACTTCTATGACAGATTAAAGTCTGTATCTAAAGGTTATGCAAGTTTAGATTGGGAGATGGATAAGTACTTAGATACCGATATTGCTAAATTAAATATTTTAATAAACTCTGAGCCTGTTGATGCTCTATCTTGTATTATTCACAAAACAAAAGCAGAAATAAGGGGTCGTGAAATATGCAATAGATTAAAGGAATTAATTCCTAGACAACAATATAAAATTGCTATACAAGCAGCAATAGGAGGTAAGGTTATTGCTCGTGAAACTATAGCACCATATAGAAAAGATGTTACTGCAAAAGTTTATGGACGTGATGTTACCAGAAAAATGAAATTATTGGAAAAACAAAAAAAAGGGAAAAAAAGATTGAAATCTATTGGAAACATTAACATTCCACAAAATGCATTTATTCAAGCATTAAAAATACAGGATTAATAATTTTTTGCTGTTCTGTAAAAGAGTATATAGAGTTTATTATTTTTATAGTGTTGCTATTTTAGGTATTTAATTTATAGGCAAGTTTCTTGTGAGTTCATTAATTTACTGCATATGTTAAGTAATATTTATTAATTTAGTGAAAAATATCTAATAAGGTTGTCTTTATACTATTCTAATTTATTAATAATAAAGATGATGTGCTGTTATGATAGTAGAAGAAGTATATTTCTAAAATAATGTATTTTATAAAATAATTTACATTTATTTATTAAATAATGTTATACAATTTTTTTTGTATATCTAATGTTTTTGTTTATGCGTATGTTTTATACGGAAAAAAATTTCATTAAAATAGTTAATAGCTGTATATTTATATTAGATTTTTTTGTTTTATTTTTATATCGTGAACAGCTTTGAATCCAAAATATACTGATATTTTTTCTATAATTGTTGGTATTGCATATTGTATGTAAATAGCGTGGCCTCCGTTATTTACAGCTAAATATAAAATTCCAGAGTTGCTGTTATTTAAAAATGATAATTTTTCCGGACGAGAAATTTGTGCTATATCTTTGCCTACAATATCGTTCCAATTAAGTAAAATTCGCATTTCTGTTTTACTGATATTATACTCATTGCATTTTTTTAGGATAAAGCTTTCAACTGTAATTTTGAGTTTTTTATAACTTGATCCTTTTTTGTAAAACTGCATATAAATTAATATTAGTACTTTTTTATATTACTTCACTTTCTATCTTTATGATATATTAAATGTAAAGTAGTACATAGCTTTTTTATAAGATACATAATTATTGTTTAAGTAATTTCCTTGCCAAAAGGATTTATTTAGTATAGCTGGTACAGATGTTTATTCAGTTAGTTTTTAAGTTTATTATTTTACTAGGTAGGATTTGCTTAAAATAATTTAATATTATAATTTGCATTTCTAATATGAAATAATGTGTTAGCATTTGTATAAATATTGGTGCTTTGGATAATATTGTTGTACGAATTTTCCTTTAATAAAGCGATTCATTATATTACTTCTTGAGAAGAATTATTATCAGGTAATGTAGAGTGAAACGTTAAAAGTTGTATAATATAATGTATGCACGTTATTGAAAATTACATTTCTATATAAATGAGATAATTATAAATTACAAGATGTATTAATTAAACTTTGCGTATATGGTACAATTGTAGTGATATTGTTATATGATGAGTCGAAGGTAGCTTTGATTTTTTCTACTTTATTATACAGAATTTGTTTAAAACAATTTAATATTGCAGCTTGCATTTCTAATATGAAATAATGTGTTGGCATTTGTGAAAATACAGGTGCTTTGTGACAATATTGTTGTACGAATTTTCCTTTAATAAAGCAATTAATTATGTTACTTTCCTGAGAATTATTATCAGGTAATGTAGGGTGAGACTCTAAAAATTTCTGAATTTGTGATAATAGTTCTTTTTGGCTATTGTCAAGTAACGTTAGTAATACAGTATTTGTTCTATAAAGAGCTGCATTTTTAGGCAGACGATAACCATGAGTAGCAATTATGATTGCTAAAACAAACTCTTTATTACTTTGTAATTCTTGCCTTATAAGGTCATATATGCGTAGTGTTTGATTATTTATATTTATGCTGTACTGCATTATATAGTGCAACTTACCATATAAACGTAGATATTGAGATAAGAGTAAATTTACTGCATCTATAAATACATGCTGATATTCTATGTCTAACATATGTTGCGCAATGGAAGGATGTAGTGTTTTTAATTTTTGTGTTGCTTCTGTGTTGTTTAATATGAGGTAATCAAAGTTTTTATATATAAAATGTGCTGCCTTGTTTTCTTCTTTTATGTATTTAGCTAACAGCATAGAAGCAATATTACTGCTGGTGCTTAATGAATCACTACTAGCATACTGTGATAAAATATTATGTAGATGCGAGTGGCTTTGTGTGTTGTAACGATTATACATGTATAAGGCATAAGAAGAATTAAAAGGTTTTGTTATGCTTAATGGTAGAGATGTAATGTTGATTACATTTTCATTGTTAGCTATGAAAGTATTACGTAATAGGTAATTATGATAATTTAATGATTTGTTTGTGAAACTAACTTTTAATTTTGATATTGTGTCAGCACTTGTGATATTATTTTCTTTGAGGAGTCTTTTTTGTACTAAAATAAAAAGTTTTTCATCTTTTATATATGATTCTAGCTCTTCTAAAGTGTTAAAATCAGACACATCTTTAAGACTTATAGTGCAATGTGATTTCCATACGCTTTTTTTGGAATAAACGGTTAGGTTATAATTTTGTCCATTTTTTATTATTTTGATTTTGCATTTAGTGTCTGACTTTGTACGTAGCTTGTTGATACTAATTTGTTCTGAGCACAATGAACTTATTACAACTATAAAGAAGTCTTCTTGCAACTTTGCAAATGTTGAATTTAATGTACTTACGAGAAGTAAATTATTCTGTTTATTGTTTTGTACATTTGGCATGTTATTAGATCCTAGTTTTAATAGTTTGTAACACATAGTAGTAAGTGCGTATACTATAGCTAAGGAAGCAAATAGTAAGGTAGCAGTTAAGATTAGATGATGCTTATTACAGCTACGAGAACCTGTTATATATGCAGTAGCAATGCATAACGTAAAAGTGGAATATTTTAAAAGTCCCATTACTAATGAATAAGGCAACATATCAAACCAATGCAAGATAACACTAGGTTATTTTAATTAATTTTTAAAATGAATGCAACTTAAATACAATTACTGTTGATATCTATATTATTAAAAAGGCATCTTCTTTAAACGTTAAAGAAATTTAATGGGGGATTGACGAAAGAAAAATTTCTAATTTAAAAGATTTTTTAATTATAGTGATCTTAACTTTCAGGATATACATGTTTTTTTATACATAATATAAAGTCTTTTCTTGTGAATTTGTTGTTGCATGTTGATAAAATAGAGTTCATAAATAAGGTTGCTATTGATAATACTATTTACAATTGAAAATTGTGTGTGAAAGGTAATAGTTTTACGTAGCCATTTTATGGCTTATTTAATTTACTTTTTTATAAAATTTCTTAATGTGATTGATAGATCTTATGAGAAAAAATTACCTATTTAAATGATATTTTAACTTAAAAGTATATTTTTACGCAAGTTGAAGATTATTTATTTTAAAGGTAAATGCGTATAATATTAGTGTGTAATTATTACTTATATATTATTGCTATTATAGATTTTTACATACTATATAGATTGTTAATATATAAGTAGCTATATTTTTTTTTGCAATGTGGCATTATTTATTAATTTAGGCATGCATTTATATTAAGATAGGATAATAAAATAAAAAATTTAATCTATTTACTCTTATTTATAAATTTGTAAATGTAAATTATTTTGCTGTAAGGTAATACATTTATAGATGTGGCTTATGAAATATATATAAGCTTACTTTATGACTTGTGTACTATTAGTACGGTTTTTAGTTGAACTAGGTAATTGTATAATCAGTTAATATTCTAATAACTTATAAATATATACCATCTGTTTTCTATAAAATAGAGGAACTTGTATAAGTAAATGTTTTTTAGTGTTGTAAACAGAAGTTTAATATATGGGCAACTTTATTCAATTTTATATAGTTGATAGTGGAAGAGAGAGTCTTGTAGTAAAATGATTTATTATGTATTTATGGCTTATAATATATTAGTAGGTGTTAATATTTTTTTTGTGAAATTTTATAATCTTCTATTATTGGAAATATTGCTTATTGTTGTAATAAATAATCTTTTTTTTAATATATATTTTATAATTAGTCGTTAACTTACTGTGCTTGTAATTATCTTGAGGTATAAAGCAATGAGAACGATTAACAAGCAAGGTGTTATTTACGTAAGTAATTTATTAACTATAATAATGGGATCTGAAATTTTTGTTGCGTCTAGAAAAGTACGCGATAATAAATGTGCTGTGTTAATATGTACTTTTTCTACAAGTGTTTTAGCACTAGTGCTACTTCAAATTTATTATATGTTTTTTCATAGGAAAGTTTATATTGTTTTAAAAAATAAAAAAGAATTATTTATATTAGATGCTCCTTTGTTAAAAATTGAGGTTTATAGTACGAAACATTCTCATAATGCTTGTTCAACACTACAAGTAACATTAGATAAAAAGTTAATTGATGGGTATTCAACAAATAATGCTGAGAGGCAGATACTCATTCAAAAGTGTACGAGTAATCCATTAAATAGTATTAACGCACAAATTAAAATATGTTTTATTAATAAACCAGGAAGTGTAAAGATAAGAATTATACCACTTACTTCTTTAGATGTAAAACCTAATATAGTAATAAATGTTAAGGAAAAAAAATATACAAAATATAGCATATTACATTTACAGTCTGTAATTTTATCAGTGAATGATTTAGAAAAGATATTGAATTTGTGTGTATGTGGAAAGTCGATATATTTACTTTTATTAGAAAAGTATTTGTCAGAGAATTATGATAATGATCATATAAATAATAAATTACTGTATATATTAAAGAATTTTCCATGCAGTAACTATTATCAAAGTCTATTATCTAATGAATTAGAAAGTAATTTATGTAATGCTTTAAAATATTTGCGCAAGTATAATGCTATCAAATTAACAAAAGATGATTTAGAGATACTAACAGAAGATATTATGGATTTAATGATAAAAAGAGCACATGAGTATAAAAATTTACATGAAGTATTATATAAGGAAGAATATATTAAAGAATTTAATTTGCAAATTGGTAATGAGGATATAATAGCATGTTATTTTGATGCTTTGAATAATGTGACAAGTAACTTAATAAAGAAATATTTATTATGTAATAATAGTCAGATAAAGATTATATCAGCGTTACATTCTTATATTACAAAGTGTAAGGAATGTAACGAAAACAGATTTAAAGATTTGAGGACATTGTATTTTACTGATGAAATAAAAATAGGTTATGAAATTTTAAGTAATTTTATAAATGAGCATAATTTGAGTGATAATATTGATCATATTATTTATGTTGCAAGGAGTGAGGTTAGTAAGAAATATAGCAAGTTGTTGAATAATTGTATTATAGGACTTGTAAAAGAGGAAACAGCTAGTATTAGTAGATTAAAATTAAGTAAAGGAAAGGCATTTAATGTGCAGAAATTGAGTTCTAATTATATTTCGCATTGTATATAGTTATACATTTTGATGTTTTTTGATATTATGTGTTTTATCTATAAAGAGGTTTTTATTAGTTATGAGAGGCACTTTTTTATATTATAATATATAGCGGTAAGAATTATGAGATTTAAATGAGATTGTAGTTGATTGTGCTATACAAAAAAAAAGTGAATTATTGTAATAAGATGTGAAATGTAGTGTATGGAGATCTTATAATATGGTAAATCTATAAAGTTAATTATAGTAGAAAGTGTTGTACTTGTAATAATCTATTAGTACAGAGAGTTGTATGTCAATTTTAAAAAGTACATACTTATTTATCTTGTATATTGCAAGGCTTTAGTATTGATACTATGAAAATAGTATTGTAGTAAATGCAAATATATTTTATTATAAAGGCTAAAAAGCAGGGGGTAGTTTAATAGTTAGTTGTAGGGTTATATGGCTGGTCATTCACAATTTGCAAATATAAAATATAGAAAAGGTGTGCAGGATGTAAAACGTGCTAAGAAATTTACGAAGTTAATACGAGAAATAATTGTAGCGGCTAGAGTGGGATTACCTGATCCAGAGTTTAATCCAAGGTTAAGATCAGCAATTGCTGCTGCAAGAAAAGAAAATTTGCCTAAAGATAGGATTGAATCAGCAATAAAAAGTGCTTCTGGAAATGCAGCTGATGATAGTTATGAAGAAGTTACATATGAAGGTTATGGGCCAGGTGGAGTTGCAGTTATTGTTCATGCTGTTACTAATAATCGTAATCGTACTGCATCTGAATTAAGGTATATTTTTTCAAAACATAGTGGTAAATTAGGAGAAAGTGGTAGTGTAAATTTTTTATTTGATCGTATTGGTGTTATTGTTTATAGAGCTGAAGCTATTAATGATTTTAATAATTTTTTTAATATTGCACTTGAATTGAGAGCTCGTGACATAGAAGATCATGTAGTAGATAATGGTCAAACACAAGAAAAACTGTATCACGTTATTTGTGATGTTAATGATTTTGGAAGTATTAGGGATAATTTATCTCAAAAATTCTTTGATGCTGAAACTGCAATGCTATCGTGGAAGCCTAAAGAAATAATTAAAATACAAGATTTAGATTTACAGGTAAAAATTAAAAATCTAATTTGTACATTAGAAGATAATGACGATGTTCAATATGTAAAAGGAAATTTTATTTTTTAAGTATACTAACTAATTTTTAATGTTAGGTAATTATGTGTTTTTTTAACGGCTTGATTTTGTATTTGTAATTTGATAGCATTAATGCATAGTACGACAATGGTTTTTATGTTAAAGGTTTTATTATGCCTATTTTTATTGTATATTATTTGTAGTAAGTTTATGTCAAAGGCTGAGTAGCTAAATATATGAGCACAAAATCAGATATTTTGGAGAATGTTTTACAGTTAGGAAGAATTTTACAGTTAATTAAGGGTTATCTTTGATACTGATAACCTTGAAAAATCTTTAGAAATACTTGAACAACAATGTGTTAGTAATTCTTTATGGAGTGATAGTGTTGTTGCACGTAATGTTTTACAAAATAAGTCAAAGATTCAAAGAACTTTAAGTACTTTCTATGATCTTGAAAAAGAATATAATGATTATATTGAAATTTTAGAAATTGCTAGTGATGATGATGTTGATTTTCTTTGTGATATTGAGAAAAGCCTTATAAAATTTAAAAAGCGAGTTTACCAAAAGAGAGTCGAGTGCTTATTTTCTGGAGAGGCAGATTATAATGATTGTTTTTTAGAAATTCGTTCTGGCGCAGGTGGTACTGAAAGTAATGATTGGACTGATATGTTACTTCGTATGTATATACGATGGGCAGAGTTATATCGTAAGTTTACTATTGAAGTAATAAATAAGCTTAACGGTGAAGAAGTTGGTATTAAATCTGTGATTATTAAAATCAAAGGAGATAATGCTTATGGTTGGGCAAAAACTGAAAGTGGTATTCATAGATTGGTACGTATATCTCCTTTTGATTCTAATGCTAAACGTCACACAAGTTTTGCTAGCGTAGAAGTATCACCAGTAGTAGATCAGAGTATTGCTATAGAAATTAATGAGAAAGATTTACGTATAGATACTTATAGAGCTTCAGGAGCTGGTGGTCAACATATTAATAAAACTGAAAGTGCGGTACGTATTACACATATTCCGTTAGGAATAGTGGTGCAATGTCAAAATAACAGATCTCAACATCAAAATCGTGCTGAGGCTTATAATTTGCTAAAAAGCCGTTTATATGAAATGCAATTACAAGAAAAAGAGAGGAAAATGGCTGAAATACATAACAAAAAATGTAATATAGGATGGGGTAATCAAATTAGATCGTATGTTATGCATCCATATCAAATGGTAAAGGATTTAAGAACGGGATATGAAAGTGGTAATGTAAATGCAATATTAGATGGAGACTTAGATGCTTTTGTAATGGCAACATTAACTAAAAGAGATATTTGATTATATAAAATATTTTTAGTAGTAGTGTAGCTGTGAGTTATGATATGTAATTGAGTTTAGTATTTTAAATGTAAATTATTTAATTTTTTTAGGTACGATTTATGTAATACAATGAATTAATATATGATTTTGCATAATTTAATATAATTACGCTGATGTTTGTTATTGATTATATGTTACTTGTTTTCTCAATAACAATATTCTTTATACAAATTAAATCATATATAATTTATGAATTATTACAAATAAAAATGTTATTATGTTTTATAACAATAATTGTTTTGATATGTGATAGCACTATCTAATTTAGCTTATGAGCGAGTTATGAGTTAATTATAAATAATTATTAGTATAATGTAAAATATAATACGGCTAAGATTCAAAAGGTATATAATACTTTAAGAGAATGTTCTAGCAAAATGATGCTGAATATTACTATATGTATTGCAAGAATAATACATAACGCATATTTAGTAGAGCATTAGCTTAGCTGCTTATACTGCTTATGTGTTTAGGACAATAGAAAGTACTACAGAATATGTTGGTTATTTATTGTAAAGAAGTTATTGTAGAAGCAAATAATATACAGGGGGTTTTAGAAAATTGTACATGCTTGTTACAGACTATAAATTAGCCATATTAGATAATATTAATAATGGCAAGTTAAAGGATAATTCACTGGAAAGATTATGGATAAATTTTTAAATAAGTCACCTGTGTTCTTTGACAAGCAAATATACAGACAATACTTTAGTAAAATGGTTTTAACAGATGCTATTAAAGCTATTAATATTTACAATAATAATTAGGCATTAAATGGAGGTGTATCATACCTTTCTATAAAAAATACCTGTAAAATTGTTAACATTATGAATCGTGAAGTACAAAATAGAGCTGTTGATTATTTATGAAATACTTGCATGGCCAAAAATTTGTTGCTCTTGTGCAATAAGATGCTAAGGTTACTACGAAAAAAATATAATGTATTATCTCCCTCTGCTAATGTTTAAGTTAATTTAACTGAAGCATGTGTTGATGTACAACAAACATATTTTATGTAATGTGTAGTTCCCTATTGGTAATATTAAAATGTTAAAAAGCTATTAAACTATTTTTTTATGCAAACTATATAATTTGTTCATTATCTTAATAATGTTATCGGTTTAAATTATGATATCATTATTTAATTTAGCTTATAGGCGAATTATTGAATTAGTTATAAATAATTATTTCAAATATAATGTAAAATATAATACTTTAAGAGATTTTTCTGACAAAAATGATGTCGAGTACATTACTACATGTATTGCAAATACATAGGCGTGTATTTAGTAATATACCAACTGTAAGTAATATCCCAACTATAGTTGCTTTTATTGTTAGTGTTCGTGTTATAATAAAATAATATTTTTCTAGACTGGATAGTCATGTATTGAGGATGTTGTTATTGTGACAGTCTAATATGTAAGAGTATCTTGAAACAGTTAGCAGTTTTATTGCACGATATAAAGCACACATATGTAATACTAATAGTTATCTATATGTTATTATTCACTGAAAAATATCAAGAAAGATGTCTACGATAGGTTATATGCATTTCTTAGTGAGCAAAAATATATAACAGTACTTTTGTTATGTGGTTTCAAAAAATACCGTTAGAGCTATGAAGATTTGTAGTGCAACTAAACTAGTAAATCAAGGTGTATCATTTATTTCTATAAAGTAAATCAGTAAAATTGTTAATATAATGGATAATACATTACTATATGAAGCTCTAGATTCTTCATTAGAAAGCTTAAAATATAAAAACTTACATAGAGGCAAAGGTTTTTTACTATTGCATAAAAAGCTGTTAATGTTGCTAAAGAAAATATAATGTACTGTCTTCTTCTAGATTTTAGAGTATCTAACATTACTGACACAAGTTCTGAAATACAATAAATGCATTTTGTACAATATTTATACTAAGTTAATAATATTAAAAAGAGCTATAAAATTGCTCTTTTTATGCATATAAACAATAATGAAAATATGAACTTGACTAATTTAAATCATAAAAAACTACAGATTTTTATAATTTTTTTTAGTTAGGCTTAGTTATAATAGTGAAATTCTAATTAAAAAAAAGCTATGACTGGTGCTTTATAATATTATTTGAGATGTAGAGTATGATATATCCGCAATGCTTTGTTTATTAAAGTTATTAAATATCTTTTATTATTTTTATATATAAATGTAAGCTGAAAAAAATTTATGTGTCAATTACTTATTATAATGTTATTAAATAACTCATAAATATGTCATAAAGATATATGCTTAATAATATTATAACTATTTTTGTGTAAATAAATTTATAATATTTAGTGACTTATTTTAATTAATATTTACTGGATTTTAATTAAACTGTGTACTCTAATAAATGTAATGGTTTCTAATGTTACTATGCACTTAATAGTAACTTGTTGTGTATTTTTGATAAATAATTTGTATATTATTTAATAGCACTTAATGCGTTGATGTAAATTACAGTTATTTAGTTATGATATATAGATATAATTTATATATGGAAGAAAACTATGTGCTTGTGTTATTAATGAGAATGCTTCTATGGTGTATATGCCACATTGGCCTAAGCCTTTAGGTTTTAGGCCCTCTGATCTATTACTTGATAGGATGATTCAGGTACTCAATAATTTGGGTAATCCTGAGAAAAAGCTACCTTCTGTAATACATGTTGCTGGTACTAATGGTAAGGGGTCAACTATTGCTTTAATTAATAGTATTTTACGTGCTGCAGGATTAAAAGTTCACGTATATACATCTCCTCATTTAGTGAATTTTAATGAAAGGATAGTTTTGAATGGTCAGAAAATTTGTGATAAATACCTATATGAGATATTAGAAGAATGTAGAGAAGCAAGTAAAAATATCCCTTTGACTTTTTTTGAAGGCACTACAGCTGCGGCTTTACTTGCTTTTTCACGAGTTGATGCAGATATTATATTGATAGAAACAGGTATGGGTGGAAGGTTAGATGCGACAAATGTTGTACATCCAATTTTAACAATAATTACTTCGATATCACTTGAGCATACAGAATCATTAGGCGAAACAGTAGAATTAATTGCTATAGAGAAAGCCGGTATTATGAAACATAACGTTACATGTGTTATTGCTCCTCAAGAGTTTCAATCAGTTATGAAGGTGCTTGAGAAGTGTGCGATTCAGAAACAATCTGCTGTTTGTAGAGGTAATATTGATTGGTTTTGCAGTAAAAGTAAAAATATGATGATTTTTGAGAATAGTATAGAAACATTATCGTTTCCTATGCCTGCTTTGCAAGGTGATCATCAAATTGCAAATGCAGGAAATGCAATATCTGCGTGTAGTATTTTATCAGGTAAATTTAATTATAAAATTGGCTATAATGATATTGTACGAGGGCTATCTGAGGTATATTGGCCTGCAAGGTTAGAAAAAATCACGAAAGGTATTTTATTTGATATGTTACCTAAATTATGGAGTTTGTTTTTGGATGGTGCACATAATCCTTCAGGTGCAAAAGTATTATCTGATTGGATAAAACAGCAAAATAATAGAGAAGTATATGTTATTTGTGGTATGACAAGAGATAAAGATAGTATTACTTTTTTAAAATATTTAAAGCCGTATATTAAGCATTTATGTTCTGTATGTGTAAAATATGAACCACGTGCTCAAACTGCAGAAGAAATCTTACAAACGGCATTATATTTAAGTATAAGTGCATCTGCTCATGATTCTTTATATACTTCTTTAAAAGCAATATTAGATATCGGAGATCATAATCTAAATTCTATTATTTTAATTTGTGGATCTCTATTTTTAGCAGGAGATGTACTATCAGAAAATTTATAGATTATATATGTGACTAGGTATATATGTATACGTATTTGAATAGTTAGTATTTTATTATTTCTTTACTAAGGGATTAATTTTTTGTAGTGTAGAAAAGTCTGTAAAGTAGCTTTAGGAAGGTAGGGGAATCAGGTGATGATGTTACAGTAGCAGATTGGTTACAAAATTCTTTGTAAAGGAATTAAATGTGTATAATTGTAGTTTTTAATATTTTTTTAAAAATATTAAATATACTTTTTTTTGTAATATAACTTGTATAGTATTATAAAACGTATTTGATATTCAAAATAAAATGCATTGTAAGCATGTTTAAGTTGTTAGCTAAGGTGCATTTACTTTATTCTATTAATTAATAATATTTATGTTATTGACATTATTTATTATACGAAAGGAAGTTTTTTAAATCAGAGTTTTAAAAACGATATGTGTGATTTATCAGGAATGTCTGATGTTAGTACAATAATTAGGTATTTTGCTAACCTATGATAATTATTAATACGTGTACAAAGTATGAATGGTATGTGTTTTATACTATTATGCAGTTGTAATCTGTTAAACTTGTTTTTCTCTTATTATTACTATACTATGCTTGCATTGAACAAATAGTCGTCTTTTTTTTTATAAGTATTTTATGTAAAATGATGTATTAGTAGTGTCAAAAGTCACTATGTAGAATATGTTTATGATTGTAATAAATAAACTTTGTTGATTTTTTCGTAAGTCTTAGTATCTAGTTTTAAAAATTATACTAAGCATTATAAGAATATTTATTGTATAATTTCTGTTTATTTAAGTGAATTTTTTATAAGTTAAAATTCTTGTTAATGATATTATTAATATAATAATATATTAATTTTAATATAGTAAGAAAGTTTTATAAATGTTAACTTGAGAAAGTATAAGTTCGAATATATGTTGTGGAGGAAGGGGAGAAATATATACTTTTTTTTTACGAAATTGTAGCTTGTAATTATAACATATTTAAGAACTGCTTAAATAGTGTTCACTATTGTATATAAAAGTATACTAACTTCAATATGGATTTTATGTTAATATCATAAAATTTTAATAAAAAATATTTACTTTACTTTATTAATCAATAATACTTAATTTAATTATTAAAATATTTATTTATATGGAAAGAAAAAATTTAAAACAAAATATTATACCATTAATATGTTATACTGTGACATGTTCTACTTTAATTGGATCAGCGTTTACTTCACTACTTATAGGAATGTGTTATTTTAAGAATCATATAGTACCTAAAGATGTTATGTGTGCTGCTATTATTTTAGGTATTACGTACTTTCTAGCAGGTTTTTTACCTATTATACTTATGGGTAAAAATAAAAACGAAGAAGCTATGAAAGCAAAAGATTGTTCTTTAATGAGAGAAGATAAAAACGAGAAAGCTTTTGAAACGAGAGATCTTGTAACAGGAAATTTGGTAGAAAGTTCCTTACTTAGTAAGGGAAGAAAAGTTCATTAATGTTAGTAAAAAAAGCTCTTAAGACAAAGTATTAAATCATTTTTGCAAGTGCTACTTTAATTGGATTAGAGTGTATGTTGCCATGTTGACGGGAAGGTGTATTGTTTGGGAAGGTATATATATAGGTATTAGTGCTTTCTAGCAAGTATATGTTTGTAGAGAAGGAGTATTCTTTGTATGTAGGTAATTGTTATAGTTAGTACTTTATTGAGAGGTGGTATGGTTATTTAAGTATTGGTTTTATTACATATTTTTTTTATAGTGTGTATTTGATCTATAAAAAATTAATAAAAATGGCAATTTTTTTAGAAATTGTAGCTTGTAATTAGTATTATTAAATATATTTAAGAACTGCTTGAATAGTATTCACTATTGTATATAAAGTATATTGAACCTCAATATGGATTCTATGTTAATATTTTTTTCTTATATTTTTATTAAATTTTAAGAAAAAAATATTTACTTTACTTTATTAATCAATAATATTTAATCTTATTATTAAAATATTTATTGATATGAAAAAAAAATTAAAACAAAATGTTATACTATTAACATGTTGTAATATGACATGTGCTACTTTGGTTGGATCAGCTGCTGTTTCAGTATTTGTATGGATGTGTTATTTAGAGTATAATATGATACCTAATTCTGTTATATATATTGCTGTTGTTTTAGGTATTGTGTCTTTTCTAATGATTTTTTGTCTTTTACATATGAGTCAATATCAAAAAGATACAACTGTAGTGAATGTAAATGAAAAAGATGGAACTGTAGTGAATAAAGATGAAAAAGATGGAACTGTAGCGAATAAAGATGAAAAAGATGGAACTGTAGCTAATAAAGATGAAAAAGATGGAACTGTAGTGAATAAAGATGAAAAAGATGGAACTGTAGTGAATAAAGATGAAAAAGATGGAGCTGTAGTGAATAAAGATGAAAAAGATGGAGCTGTAGTGAATAAAGATGAAAACGAGAAAGCTTTTGAGACAAGAGATCGTTTAACAGGAAATTTGATAGAAAGTTTTCTACTTAGTAAAAGTAAAATAAGTCGTCGCTATAGTATATAGAAAAAAAAGGTTAAAAATATGGAAAAAGAGTTTTTAAAACAAAGTATTAAAACATGTGTATATTATACTACAAGTTCTATTTTAATTGGATTAACGCTTTCTGCAATATTTGTAGGGGCGTATTATTTTAAGGATCATGCGATACATAATGATGTTATATACGCTGCTATCATTTTAGGTATTACGTGCTTTCTAGGAAGTTTTTTGTCTCTTATGCTTGTGAGTAAAGATAAGGAATATGGTGAAAACCGCTATTGTTATGAAACTCTTGAAGCAAGCGATTGTTCTTTTGAAGAAACTTTGGTAGAAGGTTTGCTTAATAAAAAAGAAAAAGTTCATTACTAGTACAAAAATTTTTAATAAAGTATTAAATTACAAGTTTTATTTTAATTCATGTGATTAGTGACTTCAATATTTGTATAGGGATATATTGTTTAAAGTATTATGTGTGCTTTATAGCAAGTATATGTTTTTGTGGAAGAGGAATATTCTTGATATGTATGGTAATTATTGTAGTTAACGATAGGTGGTGCGGTTATTTAAGTACTGGTTTTATTACATATTTTCTATTGTGTATTATGGCCTGTAAAAAAAACTAATAAAAAGACAATTTTTTTAAGAAATTGTAGCTTAGTAATTAGTATTATTAAATATATTTAATAAATATTTACGTTAGTATTCACTATTGTATACAAAAGTATACTTAACCTCAATATGGGTTATATATTAATATTTTTTTATATTTTAATTAAATTTTAATAAAAAAAATATTTACTTTACTTTATTAATCAATAATAATTAATTTTATATTAAAATATTTATTGATATGAAGAAAGAAAAATTAAAATCAAGTGTTATACCATTAGCATGTTGTACTGTGACATGTTCTACTTTAATTTGATTAGCGGTTACTTTGCTGTTTATGGGGACATGTTATTTAAAGGATTATAGGGTACATGATAATGTTATATATGCTGTGTTATTGAAGGTATTATATTCTTTTTAGTAGGCTTTTTCTCTTATATATTATGGATAAATATAAAAACAAGGAAGCCTGTTAAAGTAACAGATAGTTCTTTATTTATTAATAAATATTATTATTTTTAATATTAAATGAGTAAATATAAAAATGAAAGAGCTTTTTGAACAAGAGATCGTTTAATAGGAAATTTGGTAGAAAGTTACCTATGCTAGTATATAAAAAAGGTTAAGTATATGAAAGTAAAGTTTTTAAGACAAAATATTAAATTATTTATAAGTTCTATTTCAATAGGATTAGTGACTGCTGCAACATTTATAAGTATGTCTTCTTTGAAGAATCATACAATACATAATAATGTTATATATTCTGCTATTGGTTTAGGTGTTGCATCCTTTCTAGGAAGCTTTTTACCTCTTGTGCTTATGAGTACAAATAAAAATAAGAAAGCTATTGCAAAACTCGATTGTTATAATAACACTATCGAAATAAGTGATTGTCTTTTAAAAGAAGATGAGATAGAAATTCTGCTTAATAAAAAAGAAAGAATTCATTTGCAATTTTTACCTTAATTGGATTAGTGTTTTGTATACACTATTGTATAGGTTTAGGAGAATTATTGTGAGAAGTATTATTTTAGGTATTACATGCTTTTCTAGGAAGTTTTTTATCTCTTATTGTTTATAAATGAAGATAAAATAAGTGAGGGTGAATGATTAAAAATAAAGTGAATAAAAATGAAAACGAGAAAGTTTTTGACGCAAAAGAAGGAAGTTTATTGCCAGTATTTGATGAAAAAAAAATCTGCAAAAAAAATATTAAATTATTTACATATTATAATATTTTAGATACAGCAAAGGATATTACATATTCTTTTTTAAAGGGAGTGATTATAGGGGGACCAATTTCTGCTGTATTATATGTAGGAATATATTATTGTAAGAATAATAAAGTAGATAATAATATTATTATATGCCTTAGTATTATTTTCAATGTTATTGCGATCTCATGTGTTGCGTTATGGATATATAGTAAGGAATTGAACAATGAGGAAGCTGTTGCAAGAGATCGTTCTTTAATGGGAAGTTTGGTAAAAGGTTCCCTACTATCTGTTAGTGATGTAGGGAGGTCTATTTAATATATAAAAAAGTTTGTAAATAAAATATTAAATCATTTGCAATTTTTACTTTCATTGAATTAGTGACTTTATACACTATTTGTAGGTTTAGGGGAATTATTGTTGAAGTATTATTTTAGGTATTATATGCTTTTCTAGGAAGTTTTTTATCTCTTATGTTTGTATGAAGATAAAAAGTGATTAAAGATAAAATGGGTAAAGAAAAAATGATTAAAAATAAAGTGACTGAAAATAAAAACGAGAAAGCTTTTGAAGCAAAGGAAAGAAGTTTGTTGCCATATGATGAAGGAATAGCAAAGATTATGGCATGTTCTGTTTTAAAGGGATTAGTTATAGGGATACCAATTTTTGCTGCACTATATGTAGCGATATATTATTGCAGTACAAATAAAATAGATAAAGATATGCTAGATAGTAGTATGATTAAATGCTGGGGTATTACTTTATATGGTATTGTAACCTCATGGGCTGTATTATCAGTATATAGTAAAGAATTATATAGTAAAAAAATGGAAGTTTTTGAAAAGAATTCCCTAGCACCTACTAGTAATATAAGGGGGAATGATGAGAAAGTTTGTTGCAAGAGATTGCTCTTTAACAGGAATTGTTGTGGTAGAAAATACTCTAATACTTACTAATAATGTAGGTAGGGATCTCTAATATAAATAAATAAAAAAGTTTGTAAAACCAAAGTATTAAACATTTGCAATTTTTATTTTAATTGGACTAGTGACTTTGTATACACTATTTGTAGATTTAGGGGAATTATTTTTGAAGTATTATTTAGGGTATTACATGCTTTTTTAGAAAGTTTTTTATTTCTTATGTTTGTAAGTGAAGATAAAAACGAGGAAGATGTGAAAGTAATAATTTTTTTTAAAGGAAATTTGTTAGAAAGTTATATCTGCTAATAAGGGGAAGAAAAAGTTTACCATTTAATGGTTAGAATGTTATTTGTATGATAAACTAAAAATTGTACTACATGTGCTAGCATTATTTTCGGTATTGTGTGCTCTTGATTTTTTATTTTTGATATTAAAGCAATAGGTTGTTCTTTGAAAGAAATTTTGGTAAAAAGTTACCTGCTTGCCAGTAAAAGAGAAGAAGTTATTTTTAGCAAAATATGCTTGTAGTTTTGATTTTATAAGTAAAATGCTAGTTTTTGTGTAATCCTTATTGCAATTGTAACTTTATAACAAAGTTTATGCAAAATATTTATGTGTATTAAACTTATTTATTAAGTAAGAGTTTATGTATTAAAAGCTCTTACTTAGTATAGTAATACTTCTATAGTAATAAGATCATATAATAGTAGTATAGTTTATTATCTTATATATTAGCATTAATTAATATTTATAATATAAATAAGCTTTGTGGGTGTCATTTGTGTAAGCATAAGCTTATTTATGTGAGCATTTGGTATTTAGTTTTACTGTATTAAGTAAGTGCATAATTATTGATACGTGAAAATTAAATTTTAAGTATAATTAATATTATTTTAATATTTATTAATATAAATAATTGCTGCAACATTTATTGTTTTTTTGATATAAGAAAGCGTGTATACGAATTTAGTGTTATGTGAACTGTTGTCTAAATAGGGTGGAATAGGTGTTGCATTTTGTATAAATTTTTGTTTTTAGTGTTGTTTGTATGTGACGTGACAAGAAAAGATTTTTAATAATATGGTGTGGATTATTTTCTTGTATAAGAGTATTGCTTACTTTGTGAACATAAAATACTTATAAATGATCTTAGATGAAAAAATTTTTATTGGTATTTGTAATTTTATGATGCTATAAAGCTACAAGGTTTAGTTTTTTTAATTATAAATTATTAAGGATTATTTATTGTGCATTGAACCTTTTATAAATTAAAAATTTTTGATTACATATGTGTATATGTTAAGTTTAACTGGTAACGAAGTAGCATGATTAATGATGTATTATTAATGTATTAGGGAAATTTTAATAAAAATAAATAAGCAGAGTGTGAGTTTATTTTATAGAATTTTTCTATATATGATTTAGATTATTATATTATTATTTTAATTTTTTATCTGTATAATAATTTTATTGGTATTAATAGTATATTAATAAGTAAAAATGAAATTTTTAAAGCGTAGCATTATAAAGTCTACAGCAATTGCTACTATAAGTGGAATAGTATGTGCCGCAGCTACTATTTTTTTGTATTATAAAATGTTTAATTATCTATCAAGTAATGTAATACAAAATGCCTTTGTTATATCTTCTATTATATTTGTTATAGCATTTATGTTGGCTTTTTTGTTTGATTGTGTTGGTGTTGAGGATAATTTAAATATGAAAATTGAAAATTATCAATTAAGTGATATTAATGTAGATAATTTTTCAATAAAAGATTTAGTACGAAGTAATGATTTTGATGGCGAAGACAAAGAATCATATATTACAACTACAAATACTTATGATTTTGTATTTTATAGTAGGTAATATTATTTAATATTTACTAATTATAAGTTATTTTTTAATTGTTTGATAGTATTGAATAGGATTATTTGGTCTTGTTTGTGTATAAAGATTTTTATATACATTACTTTACCTGTAGGTTTTTAATTGATTACATATAAAATTACATAGAATATATATTATAATTATATATGTGATAGATTGTGAGTAAGGTTATTTTATTGGAAAGTATATAGTTATTAAAATAATAAGATTGTAATAAAAAATTAATTATAGTATTGATTTTATATAAGTAGGATTTTGTAATTATAAAAATGCTTCAACTATGTATAATATAAATTTGATTAATTAAGATTGCTATGTAATTTGTAACGTGTATGCAATTCTATTGTTAATATAGCTTTTATACAAAAATTTCTAATAACTTGTCATGTCATGTAGTACTAGTCAAATTTTTTGAACATCAAATAGTTACTTGTATTAATTATGGTATGAAAAAATATTGAATGTTTATTTTTTAGTAATATGTATAATAGCCTTATTACATAGTTGACTTATTAAATATAATTACAAATACTTTTTTGCTGGTAAGTTGCATTGACTAATGTAGTTGTAATATAGTTATACGTGTATTAGAACTATTATAATGTATATTTAGTAAATGTTTTAAGCATATATGTTGGTTTCTATTTTTGCATTTAATGAATATAAGACGAGTTAATGCCAGTTTCTGGAAATTTTTAGTGAAATAAATATTATTAATGCTAATGAATTATAAGTAAAAGATGGTAATAAGAATAGGAACAAGAGGTAGTTTACTTGCAATGGTACAAGTACGTGAGGTGGAATCATTATTAAAACAAAGGTTTCCTAAGCTTTCCATTCAGATTGTTGAAATAAAAACTTCAGGAGATAGTATTGTTAATGTACCTTTACATACGATAGGAGGAAAAGCACTATTTATAAAGGAAATAGAAGAGGCAATGTTAATGAAGACAATTGACATAGCTGTGCATTCAACTAAGGATGTTCCTGCTTTTTTTTCTAATAAGTTAATCATTCCATGTATTATTAAAAGAAATACACCATATGATGTTTTAATCTCGTTAAAATATAAACATATAGAATCGCTTCCCTTGAATGCTACAGTAGGTACATCTTCAATTAGAAGAAAGGTACAGCTTCTTGCTTTAAGGCCTGATTTACATATTGTTCCTATTAGAGGTAATATTGATACAAGAATAAAAAAATCTAAAGAATTTGATGCTATTATACTTGCTGAAGCTGGATTAAATAGGATAGGAAAACAGGAATTTATTAGTGAAGTTATTCACCCAAATAAGATGTTAAGTGCTGTTGGTCAAGGTGCGATATGTATTCAGTGTAGAGAGGATGATGACAAGATTATATCTATGATAAGATTGTTAAATGATCATAAGTCTTATGTAGCTATCATGGCAGAAAGGGGGTTTATGAAAGCAGTGAATGGATCTTGTAATACACCATTAGCTGCTCTTGCTCAGTATATTAATTGTAATACTTTACATATGAAATGTATGCTTTCTAATGGTAATGATATGTTGTTCTTAGAACGTACATTTTTAGAAAGTGATGCAGAAAATGTGGGATTTGAAATGGGTTTGGAATTAAAAAGTAGGTTATTTATGTAATAAAATATATGAAAAATTTATATTTGCAAAACATTATATATATAGTTTATAAAAAAATGATTGTTTATGTAGAAATTTAGATAATAAATCTTGTGTAAAGAAGGTACTGTTAAAATGCAAGTTTAAATTTTGTATGTTTTTCAATAGTGATATAATGGTTTTTTATATGTTATTATCTGTCTTGGAAAGTATATTAACATGTTGTTATAATATGTATATTTTTTAATATGTTAATTTTATAAGTGGAGACGTGGAATAAGTGCTTGAAATAAGTTTGAGATTCAAAAGTAAATTATTTACATAATTTTATGATATATGAGAAATTACCTTCTGTGTTGGGAAGATATCGTGCAGGAGCTCAAATGAAAAATATGACTTGGTTTAATGTTGGAGGTACTGTTGAAATTTTATTTAAGCCAGCAGATATTAATGATTTGTCTTATTTTATAAAAAATGTGAACTTTCCAGTGAATGTAGTGGGAGTGGCATCTAATCTTATTATAAGAGATGGATTAATTAAAGGTGCAATAGTGAAACTGGGAAAGGGGTTTACAGATATGTCTTGTAATAATGATACTATTACTGTTGGGTGTGCTGTTCTGCTTGCTAATCTTGCAATTTTTGCAAAGAATAATAGTCTTTCTGGATTTGAATTTATGATAGGAATACCTGGTACAGTAGGAGGGGCAATTGCTATGAATGCTGGAGCCTATGGTAGTGATATTTCTTCAGTTTTACAGTCTGTTAAAGCAGTTGATGAAAATGGTAATATTCATGTTCTGTTAAAGAATGATATAGGATATTTTTATCGTGGAAATGCATTAAAAAGTAACTGGATATTTACAGAAGCAACATTTGTTGGGAAAAAATTGCAAAAAGATATTATTGAAAAAACAATGAATAAATTTATTTCTAAAAGAAATAATGATCAACCTACTGGAGCAAAAACGGGAGGTTCAACTTTTAAGAACCCCATAGGGTATAAAGCATGGGAATTAATAGATGCTGCTGGTTGCAGAGGAATGAAAATTGGTGGAGCTATAGTATCCGAAAAGCACTGTAATTTTTTGGTAAATTATAATAACTCTACTGCTGAAGATTTAGAAAATCTTGGAAATGAAGTTAGGCTTAAGGTGAAAAATAAGTTTAATATTGATCTTGAGTGGGAGATCAAATTTTTAGGGTGAAAGATTATGTAATAAAATATTAGTATTAATGAATATGGATGTTATAAGCTATTTTTTTAAGATGTATAAATATAAAAATTGTGTATATATATAGTATTTTACTAAAAGGATTGTTATTTTATATGTTAAAGTATTTTATTATGTATAACTACTATAAGTAATTATTTGATTGATATATAGTTGCTATTTAAGATATAAAAATAACTTTGTGCTTGTGCTAACGTTTAGTATTAAATGAACTTAATTAATAAAATACATGGAATTATTTAACTATGATATATAGTTGCATTTAAGATGTAAAAAATAATAACTTTATATTTATGCTAACGTTTAATATTAAATGAACTTCATAATAATAAAATATATGACATTATATTAACTATTTTAAGAGATTAATGTTCTATTTATAGGATAGGTTATATATTATTTTTAGTAATTATTGTTGATTTTTAATAATTATATTGGGAATTATCTAAAAACTTGTGATTATATTACTGAGTGAGTGTGTGAAATATTTTGTTACTTATTATATAATGTGTTTTTATGTAGTAAATATGGTGTATAACATGTTGTGAATAAATAGCTTAAGGAATATAATTAATATGTGTAAATTTTTATAAGAAATTAATTAGGACTGTAAAATAGACTTGGTAAAATATATAGCTATTAAAAAAAACATTAATTACATCGATTATTAGAAAAAGAAAGGAATGGCTATTAGTTTGAAACGCTATTTTTGTATTGTATTATATTATTAATTATGAATTTAAAAAATATTTTCAATGGTAAGTATTAAAAGTTTAAGATGGTTATGCTGAATTTTATGCTTGGGAATAAAGTAGAAAGCTGTGAATTATGTAAAAATGTTGCTAGTCTTACATTAGAAATACAGTTGATAATCCTAAAAATATTAAAAAGGATATGGTGTCACTGGCAGCACATATTATTATAGATGATGATACTGTTGGGTCGGATTTAAAAAAATTAAGAACTATGGGTATTGCTGCCCCTAAAAAAGTAGCGATAGAAAATGTAATTATCATTGAAATGCTAAATAACACTTCCATTGTTATATTATGAAACCTTATTACTATGATGATTGATGCTATTGATGCTAATACGAGTCCATTAAAAAATCCTACACATAATTCTTTCATTAATAGTCTATGAGAATTTCTATAATTTAGTTGTTTTGTTGCTAAGGCTCTTATTGTGACAGTTAATGCTTGTAACCCTGCGTTGCCGCTCATTGATGCAATTATTGGCATAATTACAGATAATACTACAAACTGTTTAATTGTTTCACTGAATAGATTGATTACCATTGAGCTTACAGTGGAGGTAAGTAAGTTAATAGCTAGCCAGGGCAGTCTTTTAATAACAGTTTTAAATAAAGGAGAGTTTATGTCATTGTTTGAAACCATGCCAAGATGTAATACGTCTTGTTCAGCCTCTTGGTGTATAACATTAACAATATCATGTATTAAGATTGAACCAATAATATGACCTTTTTTATTGACTACTGGTGCAGACAGTAATGAGTATTTTCTAAATATTTCTGATACTTCTTCTTGTTTTGTACCTGGTTTTATAATTTTTATATCGGTATTCATAAGTTGTTGTACAAGTTGATGTTTATTTGCACGGATTATAACATCTAGGCTTATGATTCCTATAGGTTGTAATTTAGAATTGATTACAAAAATTTCATAAAATGTATGATGTGATTTTCCACTATTGCATAAGAAATCTATTAATTGGCTAATGGTCCAATGTTCTGGAACTATTGTTATATCTTTATGTATTAATCTTCCAGCACTTTGTTCAGGGTACGATAGTAATTCTTTTATAAATAAAGCTTTATCGTGTGGGAGTAAGTTAAGAATTTGAGTTTGTTCTTCTTGGTGTAATCCTTCGATAATTGTAATGATATCTTCTGTATCAAGATCTGAAATTAAAGAAGTGAATTTTTCTATTTTTATAATATCTATTATTTCTTGATGTAACTCAGGAACAAGATGTATAAAAGTTTCTGATAGTAACTTATCATTAATATTAAGTAATAATTCTTTACGATACTGATATGTTGAGGTAATTAAGAAATAGGCAATTTGAACATTGTCAACTTTATCAATAATATTTTTTATAGCAATGGAATTCTTATCTTCGAGTGCTTTAGTTAGCGAGTTGCTAATTTTTTCTTCTAACAAATAGTCTGACATAACTCTTAAATATTTATTACACTGGTAGCTATCATATTTATACTTAACAGAATTTAATTTCAATAAAATTAATAGATGGAATTTATTTTATACTGACTTAACTTATTTATATTTTAGTAAAATATGATAGGTGTATTTCAGTAAATTATAATCTTAGTAATTTGTAGTAGTAGTGATAAACTTAAATTTATAAAGATAAGTTTACGCCTGTATAAATAATATTATTGATATAAGATTGTGAATTTAAAATTGACTTTATGAAAATTGTTTGTAATTATCTCAATAGCCCTTGTGGCGAAATGGTAGACGCGGTAGACTCAAAATCTATTATCTGCAAAGATATGCTGGTTCAAGTCCGGCCAGGGGCACATTCTAATATTAGGTTCTTAATGGTTGTAAGTTTTATAATTTTAGGTATAATTTTTTTGAGATTTTTTAGTATCTCGGGCTTTATGTATTGTACTAAATATAGGTTAGTGGGGTATTGATGAGTGAGAAAAAAAAAGTACGAAAACAAAATATGGCCAATGCTATTGGGGTAGTAGTGAGGGTTATGCCTGCAATTGTAGATTTGAAATTTAAAGATGGTCAAATTCCGGCAATACTAAATGCTTTAAAGAGTAAGCTAGATTATAATGGAAAAAAAATTACATTAGAAGTTGCACAGCATATTAGTGGATGCATGGTAAGATGTATAGCAATTGAAAGTACTGATGGATTATCTAGAGGTGATGAATTTTTTGATACAGGTTATCCTATATCAGTACCTGTTGGGAAGCAAGTTTTAGGTAGAGTTTTTGATGTATTAGGTAATACAATAGACGGTAATGGTGATCTTTCTTCATCACAAGATTCTTCTACTCGTTCTATATATTCGCCTCCTCCTGCATTAGTTGATCAAAAAGTTGCGACAGAAGTGCTAACAACCGGAATTAAAGTTATAGATTTATTGGCTCCTTATTTAAAAGGTGGAAAGGTTGGATTATTTGGTGGGGCTGGGGTTGGAAAAACGGTATTAATTATGGAGCTTATTCACAATATTGCAAAAGCTCATAAGGGGTTTTCTGTTTTTGCTGGAGTTGGTGAGCGTACTCGTGAAGGTAATGATTTGTATCGTGAAATGATAGAATCAGGAGTAATAGATATCAATGAACCTGACAAATCTCAAGCAGTATTGGTATATGGTCAAATGAATGAGCCACCTGGTGCTAGAATGAGAGTTGCTTTAACTGCTTTAACAATGGCTGAGTATTTTAGGGATAGCGAAGGTCAAGACGTTTTATTTTTTATTGATAATATATTTAGGTTTACTCAATCTGGATCTGAAGTATCAGCTTTATTGGGAAGAATTCCTTCTGCTGTTGGATATCAACCAACTTTAGCTTCTGAAATGGGTGCAATGCAAGAAAGAATTACTTCAACTTATAAAGGATCTATTACATCAGTACAGGCAATATATGTTCCTGCAGATGATTTAACGGATCCAGCTCCTGCAACTTCTTTTGCTCATCTTGATTCAACTACTGTTCTTTCTAGGCAAATTTCTGAACTTGGTATATATCCTGCTGTAGATCCATTGGATTCTACATCTCAAGCTCTTTCTGTAGAGGTAGTAGGAGAAGAGCATTATAAAGTAGCAAAAGATATACAGTGTATATTGCAGACTTATAAATCTTTGCAGGATATAATAGCAATTCTTGGTATGGATGAACTTTCAGAGGATGATAAGTTGTTAGTTGCAAGAGCAAGGAAAATACAGAAGTTTTTGTCACAGCCTTTTCATGTTGCTGAAGTGTTTACTGGCTCTCCTGGTAAGTTTGTATCTCTAGAAGATACAGTTAAGGGGTTTAAAGGGCTAGCGGAAGGGAAGTATGATGATTTACCTGAATCAGCATTTTATATGGTAGGTAGCATAGATGATGCTATTAAGAAAGCAGAATCAATGAATAGAGTGGTATAAGTGTGCAAAATGTTACTGTGAAATTTACAACACCAGATTATGAAATGATATTTAATGATATTTACTCAATTGCTGCATCTACTGAAGGTGGACATTTTGTTATTATGCCGAATCATGAAAAATTTATTATGAGCTTATGCTCAGGGGATGTAGTGCTTAAAGATATATCTAGTGTTACTACTATTATTGTAGTTGCAAATGCTGTTTTGAGTATATGTGATAATAAATGTAATATTATAGCAGATATTGCATTTATTTTTAATAAAGATAAGATTAAACAATTGAAAGAAGTACAGAAGCTTTTTGAGAAAAATATTTCTAATGTTATTCATGATAAGTTTTTATATGATATTTTAGATCAGGACTTGAAGTTTATGAGTAGGTATTACAATGAAAATATTTCTTGATACTGCTGATATAGATTGTATCGAAGAGTGTAGTAAAACTGGGTTAATAGATGGTATTACAACAAATCCAATGCTTTTGTCTAGGTCAAGTAGCGAAATGTGCAGTGATTTAATATCAAAGATATGCGATATAGTAAAAGGTCCTGTAAGTGTTGAAGTTATTTCAACACATTGTAAAGGTATGATACAGGAAGGATTAAAACTAGCAAAGATTTCCTGTAATATAGTAGTAAAATTGCCAATGACATATGATGGTATTTGTGCATGTCAGATTTTATCTCGTGAGTATAATATAAAAGTAAATGTTACATTATGTTTTTCTGTAGCACAGGCGATATTAGCTGCAAAGGCTGGAGCTTATTTTGTTTCTCCATTTATAGGTAGGTTAGATGATTTGAGTTATGATGGACTAGCTATAATTAAAGATATATGCAATGTGTATTCACTATATAGTAATTTTACTACGAAAGTTTTAGCAGCGTCTGTAAGAAATCCTTTACATGTTGTTAATGCTGCAAAGGTAGGTGTTGATATAGTTACAATGCCTCCTGTAATATTTAAGCAGCTTTTTATGCATCCCCTGACAAATATTGGACTAGAAAGCTTTCTGCAAAGTTGGCAGAAGTCTGGTAAGGCAATAGTGTGATTTAGGTATTTATATAAGAGATGGTTTTAGTGATTAAGTGCTATTTTTTAGTATGTTGTACGTAATATTTTGTTTTTAGTTTTAATATCTTTTATGTAAACTTACTCATATTACTTGTAAAAAATATGGGGGATGTATTTTATACATTTTTGTACTTATATTGTTAATGTAAAATATATTGTATAAAAGGAATATATGATTTTCTTTTTAATTTTGTCGTAAAACCTCCTTAATAAGTAGTAGCAATAAATAATTTATTTAGATTGTTGGTTTTTATATAACTTATCTACTATGAGAATATCGGAAACATAATTGATATGTAAGCGTTATACATACTGAATATTTGCTGCTTTTAAAGTGGATATGGTGAAGTTAAAATATGAGAATATTTTTTGAAAAATTGTGAATATGATTGCTGTATCATTACTCTATAGAAGTACGAATTTGTCTATTCATTAGGTTAAAAGTTATCTGCACTTCTATTAGTAATATTAATTTATACTTCATGATATATTCTGTTAACAGATCTACAGGTTTCTTTTATAGAAAAAATCCTTCATTTAATTATTTAGTTGTATGCAAATATTAATGCATTTCTTACAACGGTGAGATTAAAGTATTTTTTTTATATATTTGCTATAGGCAAACATAAGTTACCTATTAGAATAATTTATCTATAATTTTTAAAATATAAAGCTATTAAATTACTATTTATACAAATAAAGTGATATTATGTAGTATTTGTTAATTATCCTAAATTGTTATTACTAATTATTAATGATTGAATATATGAAATACTATCTAATTTAGCTTATAAACACATTACCAAGTTGATTATAAATAATATTTCAATATGATTAAAACTTTATATAATGATGTAAGGTAGTATTTACGTGACTAGGATTATTTTCTTATCCATATGCTTGTTTATAATAAGGATAGTTAAGTGCTTATCATCATTGTCAGAAAGAATTTTTTCTTAAATAATTAAACACTATTTAGTTAGTAGTTGTATATTTTAAATATCTAGATGATGAAATACTTATATTGATTATCTAAATAATTCTATATCATTTTTTATCACATTTGCATTAAATAACTGTTTGCACTTTATGGCTCACTGTCTATATTGTAACAATTTTGCTGGTTTATTTAAGGAAAGGTAACTATTCATTAATTGTTAGTTGTATTACAAGTATTAATGGCTTTAGTATATATTTTAGAACTGCTCGTATATTTGCTGATCAAGAACGCAAGTAAATTATAAGGAAATTCATTCATAATTTTTTTAGTATGTTTATCCTTGATGTTAAATAAGTGAATTATTATCTTAATATATTTAATAAGTTATAAAATAGCATCTTGATATATAAACTTATAATATTCGATTGCCTTACTAGCAAAGTATGATAACCTGCTTAAATGTATATTATGTTTAAGCTGAAATGAAAGAACTACTTAAGTTATCTATTGTAGAAATGCATCAGGGATTAAAAAATAAAGATTTTTCTGCTGTGGAATTAACACAAGCACATATTAATTCTGTTGAAAATGATAATTTAAATGCATTTGTTACAAAAACTCCTGAAATAGCGCTAGAAGCAGCACAGAAAGTCGATACTTTGTTGCGTAATAGTTCTACTATAAGTCCAATGGCAGGTATTCCGGTTGGAATTAAAGATTTATTTTGCACAAAGAATATTAAAACTACTGCTTGTTCTAATATTTTACGAGAATTTATTCCTATGTATGAATCAACAGTTTCTCATCGATTATTACAGCATGGAGCTGTAATGCTAGGAAAGTTAAACATGGATGAATTTGCAATGGGCTCTGCAAATATTAATAGTTGTTTTGGCCCAGTAAAAAATCCATGGAAAAAATCAGATCAAAAAGATTTAGTACCAGGAGGATCTTCAGGTGGATCAAGTGCAGCAGTAGCTGGGTTTTTATGTGCTGGGGCTCTTGGTAGTGATACTGGTGGGTCAATTCGTCAACCCGCAGCCTTTTGTGGAATAGTAGGAATAAAACCAACTTATGGGAGATGTTCTAGATGGGGTATGATTTCGTTTGCCAGTTCTCTTGATCAGGCTGGTGTATTAACTCGTACTGTAGAAGACGCGGCTTTAATGTTGGAAACAGTGTGTGGATATGATTACAAAGATTCCACTTCTTCCAAAGTACCGGTTCCAAATTTTGTAAATCAAATTACTAATAATGTACAAGGAAAACGTATAGGTATTCCTGCAGAATATCAGATTTTTCAGCACCATGAAGATATTATAAAAATATGGCAGCAAAATATACAATATTTACAAAATTGTGGAGCTGAAATTATTGACATTAGTTTACCTCACTCTCAGTATTCATTACCTGTGTACTATATTATATCGTCATCAGAAGCATCGTCAAATCTTGCACGCTATGATGGGGTCAAATATGGTACTAGAGTATTATCTAATAATTTGAATGACATGTATGAACTTACTAGGAGTTTAAATATGGGGCAAGAAGTTAAAACACGAATATTAATGGGAGCTTATGTATTATCTTCTGGGTATTATGATGCTTACTATGACAAAGCACAGCGTATTCGATATTTAATTATGCAAGATTTTGTAAAAGCATTTGAAAAAGTGGATTATATACTTACTCCTACTACTCCAAATGAAGCTTTTGAAATTGATGATAAACCTGATATTTTAGATATGTATGCAAGTGATATTTTCACTGTATCCGTAAACTTAGCAGGACTTCCTGCAATATCTGTACCAGCTGGGTTATCTAAAAATAAGCTGCCTTTAGCTTTACAAATAATTGGTAATTATTATGATGAGGGTGGTATATTAAACGTTGCAAGTATCATTCAAAAATCTTATATAGAAAATGTAGTTACATTAGCAACAGCATGATATTTGCATGAGAAATATTATAATGAAGAGCAATTTCTAAGAAAAGTGATAAACTTTTTTTATTACTAATTGAGTTCACATCTTTATTTGATGGTGTAATAATTCATTTGTATCACAAGCTATGTGATAGCTTTTTACATTAATAATAGAAATATATAATATAAGTGTATTTAAAAGAGAGTTTAGTTACAATTGTGTACTATTAAAATGCATTTGTCCCTTAGAACTTGCTTTGGTGACGTTATGCATTGTAACATGAGTAGAAGGTGAGAATGCATTATATTTGCTATGAGCAATTTTAGCGGCATCTTGTGCAATAGTAATAAATTTTTTCCTATGTAAATGCTCCCATATAGAGTTAATGGCTATATCTTGTACGTAAATATCCATAATGCTAACAATTTTACAGATCTTTTTTATGGAAATGAAAGGTAAACCCCCATTTAATTGTTTAGTTGTATTAAAAATATTAGTAGCTTTAATAGCATCTGTTAGAACTATTTTGAGAAAGCATTGTTTGTATATTTGTTTATGAACGAAATTAAATAACTTATTGGAGAGTTCATTTTTGATGTTAACTGTCGAAATTTCTTGAGTATAATTATTTTGTAGATAAGTATTAATATTGTTCAATATGGCTAATGAATAAAATACAAGAAATGTGTTAATTTGTTGATAATATTCTTGCATGTTACTACTTAAATCATAAGATGCCCGTATTCCATCGCCAATATCTTTAGCGGAGTGTTTTATTGTATTGCAAATATAAGCTAAATAAGCAGTTGCAGCTATTGTACTACCAAATATGCGTTTATGTATTGTTTTTGCAATAAACGTAGCAATATACTCAGCGTCATCTTTGCAAAGAAATTCTCTTAAAGTATCATGAATTTTTATAATCTTAGTTGTATTATATTTTACATCATGTTTGAAATAATTATTTATAATTAACTCGGTAATGTGTTTATAAGCTAAATTAGATAATGTTATCATATATTTAAAACCAATATATTTGATTATTAATAGTATTAATAACAATTATTTAAGATATTTACAATTATTATATGATAATACTTGTATAAATAGTAATTTAATAGCTTTATATTTTAAAATTATAGATAAGTTATTTTAATAAGTAACTTATGTTTGCTTATGCAAATATGTAGTATTTTGACCTCACCGTTGTAAGAAATGCTATTGATATTTTCAATACAACTGGCAATCAAATGAAGGATTCATTTCTATAAAACAACATGTAGAGCTATTAACATAACGAAGTACAAATTAACATTACTACAGTACGTTTATACTTAGAAATTTGTGCTTTACACTAATGTTAATGAGTAGAGGGGGGGGGGGATTGCGTTTTATTATTAACAATGCTACAGACTTCTTTTATAGAAATAAATCCTTCATTTGATTGCCTAGTTGTATTGAAAATGTTAGTAGCTTGAATGGCATCTTTGAGAACTATATGACGAAAGTGTTGTGTATAAACTTGCTTATCGAGAAATGTAAGTAACTTTTTAGAAAGTTCATTTATAGTTTCTTTATTGTATTTATCTTTTAAGTCATTATAAATGCCTATGCGCACGACTATTTTATAGGATGTAGTCACAATAAAAGATCTTTGTAAATACTCTTGTAAGTTGTTATTTATATAATAAATTCCTCTTAATCTACTGCCAATATATTCAAGATAGTCTTTTATTATGTTAAAAAAGTTAGCACTATAGGCAATCAAGTTTAGAGTATTAAAAAATACACGTTTATGTACTGTTTTTGCAATATGTGTGGTAATGTGTTCAGCATCAATTTTACTAAAAAATTTTCTTAGAGTATTATGCACTTCTTGAAGTTTGTTTGCATTATATGTTACATCATATTTAAAATAGTTATTTATAATTAACTCAATAATACGCTCATAAGCTAAATTAGATAACGTCATCATATTAAACACCAAATAATTTTCTTAAATTATATACCTATACAGTATATCATTACTTGTATAATTACGCAACATGCGCTTATAA
Organism: Candidatus Neoehrlichia procyonis str. RAC413; assembly: GCF_000964795.1. Classification (GTDB taxonomy): domain Bacteria; phylum Pseudomonadota; class Alphaproteobacteria; order Rickettsiales; family Anaplasmataceae; genus Neoehrlichia; species Neoehrlichia procyonis. Next base: position 192,113 of record NZ_LANX01000001.1, read on the forward strand.
GTTAAATTAGATAAAGTTATCATATATTAAAATCAAATAATTGATAGTTTGTAAGCTAAATTACGTAATACTTCGTATATTTAAAATTAGGTAACTTAATGAGTAATAATATATTTTTGAGGTTTATATAGATATTTTTGTATAAAAGATCATTTGATTGCTTTTTAACGGTTTTACAGAATATATATTATCGGTATTTAAGTAGTAAAAATTATCCATTACATAAAATGTATTTGTTATGCTATAGAAGTTGTTCCAGTGACATTTGTGTAGTATGCGTAGAGGGTGAGAATGCACTATAGTTTTCAACTTGAGTAGCTTCTTGTACAATAGCAAAAAACCTTAACCTATGTAAGTTTTATATTATAAGCTTTCTAATAAAGATTTCTAATAAAGAATTCAGGGCTTTATATTGTTTTATGATCCATTATGTTAACAATTTTACATACTTCTATAGAAATAGCTTCCATTAATTGTTTAGTTATATTGCAGATGTTAATGCTTGAATAGCATCTTTGAGAACTATTTGATTTAAGATGTTGCCTTTATATTTTCTGATAAGCACACATAAGTAGCGTATTGTATAATTTATTTATAACTTTTTGAGTATGGTTATATTTTAGATAAGGGATTAATATCCGAACATAAGATTAATGTGTGTAAATTATGATAAATATGCAAAATTCTTGATAGTATTCTTCTATAATATTGATAAAGATGATACTTATATAAAATGCGTACACTAATGTTAATGAGTAGGGGGGGGGGATTGCGTTTTATTATTAACAATTCTACAGGCTTCTTTTATAGAAATTAAACCTTCATTTGATTGCTTAGTGGTATTGAAAATGTTAGTAGCTTGAATGGCATCTTGGAGAACTATATGATGAAAGTGTTGTGTATAAACTTGCTTATCGAGAAATGTAAGTAACTTTTTAGAAAGTTCATTTATAGTTTCTTTATTGTATTTATCTTTTAAGTCATAATAAATGCTCGCGTACACGACTAGTTTATAGTTTGTAGTCACAATAAAAGATCTTTGTAAATACTCTTGTAAGTTGTTACTTGTAGCATAAATTCCTCTTAATCTACTGCCAATATATTCAAGAGATTCTTTTATTATATTAAAAAATTCAGCACTATAGGCAACCAAGTTTAGAGTATTAAAAAATACACGTTTATGTACTGTTTTTGCAATATGTGTGGTAATGTGTTCAGCATCAATTTTACTAAAAAATTTTCTTAGAGTATTATGCACTTCTTGAAGTTTGGTCGTATTATATGTTACATCATATTTAAAATAGTTATTTATAATTAACTCAATAATACGCTCATAAGCTAAATTAGATAATGCCATCATATTAAACACCAAATAATTTTCTTAAATTATATACTTATACAGTATATCATTACTTGTATAATTACGCAACATGCGCTTATAAGTTAAATTAGATAAAGTTATCATATATTAAAATCAAATAATTGATAGTTTGTAAGCTAAATTACGTAATACTTCGCCGTATATTTAAAAATTAGGTAACTTAATGAGTAATAATATATTTTTGAGGCTTATGTAGATATTTTTGTATAAAAGATCATTTGATTGCTTTTTAACGGTTTTATAGAATATATATTATCGGTATTTAAGTAGTAAAAATTATCCATTACATAAAATGCATTTGTTATGCTATAGAAATTGTTCCAGTGACATTTGTGTAGTATGCGTAGAGGGTGAGAATGCACTATATATAGTTATGCAACTTGAGTAGCTTCTTGTACAATAGCAAAAAACCTTAACCTATGTAAAAGTTTTATATTATAAGCTTCCATTAATTGTTTAGTTATATTGCAGATGTTAATGCTTGAATAGCATCTTTGAGGACTATTTGTTTAAGATGTTGCTTTTATATTTTCTGATAAGCACACATAAGTAGCTTATTGTAGAATTTATTTATAACTTTTTGAGTATGATTATATTTTAGATAAGGGATTAATATCCGAACATAAGATTAATGTGTGTAAATTATGATAAATATGCAAAATTCTTGATAGTATTCTTCTATAATATTGATAAAGATGATACTTATATAAAATGCGTACACTAATGTTAATGAGTAGGGGGGGGGGATTGCGTTTTATTATTAACAATTCTACAGGCTTCTTTTATAGAAATGAATCCTTCATTTGATTGCCTAGTGGTATTGAAAATGTTAGTAGCTTGAATGGCATCTTGGAGAACTATATGACGAAAGTGTTGTGTATAAACTTGCTTATCGAGAAATGCAAGTAACTTTTTAGAAAGTTCGTTTATAGTTTCTTGAGTGTATTTATCTTTTAAGTCATAATGAATGCCCATGGACACGACTATTTTATAGGTTGTAGTCACAATAAAAGATTCTTGTAAATACTCTTGTAAGTTGTTACTTGTAGCATAAATTCCTCTTAATCTACTGTCCATATATTCAAGAGATTCTTTTATTATGTTAAAAAAGTCAGCACTATAGGCAATCAAGTTTAGAGTATTAAAAAATATACGTTTATGTACTGTTTTTGCAATATGTGTGGTAATGTGTTCAGCATTAATTTTACTAAAAAATTTTCTTAAAGTATTATGCACTTCTTGAAGTTTGGTCGTATTATATGTTACATCATATTTAAAATAGTTATTTATAATTAACTCAATAATACGCTCATAAGCTAAATTAGATAACGCCATCATATTAAACACCAAATAATTTTCTTAAATTATATACTTATACAGTATATCATTACTTGTATAATTACACAACATGCGCTTATAAGTTAACTTAGATAAAGTTATATATATTAAAATCAAATAATTTTACTTAATTAGATATTTATGCAATTTGTTCTTAAGATAATTATTTGTTAATTAACTCAATGATATGTTTGTGAGCTAAATTACGTAATACTTCGTATATTTAAAAATTAGGTAACTTAATGAGTAATAATATATTTTTGAGGTTTATATAGATATTTTTGTATAAAAGATCATTTGATTGCTTTTTAACGGTTTTACAGAATATATATTATCGGTATTTAAGTAGTAAAAATTATCCATTACATAAAATGTATTTGTTATGCTATAGAAGTTGTTCCAGTGACATTTGTGTAGTATGCGTAGAGGGTAAGAATGCACTATATATAGTTTGCAACTTGAGTAGCTTCTTGTACAATAGCAAAAAACCTTAACCTATGTAAAAGTTTTATATTATAAGCTTTCTAATAAAGAATTCAGGCTTTATTTATATTGTTTTATGATCCATTATGTTAACAATTTTACATACTTTATTTATAGAAATGATAAGCTTCCATTAATTGTTTAGTTATATTGCAGATGTTAATGCTTGAATAGCATCTTTGAGAACTATTTGATTTAAGATGTTACTTTTATATTTTCTGATAAGCACACATAAGTAGCTTATTGTAGAATTTATTTATAACTTTTTGAGTATGATTATATTTTAGGCAAGGGATTAATATCCGAACATAAGATTAATGTGTGTAAATTATGATAAATATGCAAAATTCTTGATAGTATTCTTCTATAATATTGATAAAGATGATACGCATTAAAATGCGTACACTAATGTTAATGAGTAGGGGGGGGGGATTGCGTTTTATTATTAACAATTCTACAGGCTTCTTTTATAGAAATGAATCCTTCATTTGATTGTCTAGTTGTATTGAAAATGTTAATAGCTTGAATGGCATCTTGGAGAACTATATGACGAAAGTGTTGTGTATAAACTTGCTTATCGAGAAATGTAAGTAACTTTTTAGAAAGTTCATTTATAGCTTCTTTAGTGTATTTATCTTTTAAGTCATAATGAATGCTTGCGTATACGACTATTTTATAGGATGTAGTCACAATAAAAGATCTTTGTAAATACTCTTGTAAGTTGTTACTTGTAGCATAAATTCCTCTTAATCTACTGCCCATATATTCAAGAGATTCTTTTATTATGTTAAAAAAGTCAGCACTATAGGCAATCAAGTTTAGAGTGTTAAAAAATACACGTTTATGTACTGTTTTTGCAATATGTGTGGTAATGTGTTCAGCATCAATTTTACTAAAAAATTTTCTTAGAGTATTATGCACTTCTTGAAGTTTGGTCGTATTATATGTTATATCATATTTAAAATAGTTATTTATAATTAACTCAATAATACGCTCATAAGCTAAATTAGATAACGCCATCATATTAAAACACCAAATAATTTTCTTAAATTATATGCTTATACAGTATATCATTACTTGTATAATTACGCAACATGCGCTTATAAGTTAACTTAGATAAAGTTATCATATATTAAAATCAAATAATTTTACTTAATTAGATATTTATGCAATTTGTTCTTAAGATAATTATTTGTTAATTAATTCAATGATATGTTTGTGAGCTAAATTACGTAATACTTCGTATATTTAAAAATTAGGTAAATTCAAGGGCTTTATATTGTTTTATGATCCATTATGTTAACAATTTTACATACTTCTATAGAAATGATAAGCTTCCATTAATTGTTTAGTTATATTGCAGATGTTAATGCTTGAATAGCATCTTTGAGGACTATTTGTTTAAGATGTTGCTTTTATATTTTCTGATAAGCACACATAAGTAGCTTATTGTAGAATTTATTTATAACTTTTTGAGTATGATTATATTTTAGATAAGGGATTAATATCCGAACATAAGATTAATGTGTGTAAATTATGATAAATATGCAAAATTCTTGATAGTATTCTTCTATAATATTGATAAAGATGATACTTATATAAAATGCGTACACTAATGTTAATGAGTAGGGGGGGGGGATTGCGTTTTATTATTAACAATTCTACAGGCTTCTTTTATAGAAATGAATCCTTCATTTGATTGTCTAGTTGTATTGAAAATGTTAGTAGCTTGAATGGCATCTTGGAGAACTATATGACGAAAGTGTTGTGTATAAACTTGCTTATCGAGAAATGCAAGTAACTTTTTAGAAAGTTCACTTATAATTTCTTTACTGTATTTATCTTTTAAGTCATAATGAATGCCCACGTACACGACTAGTTTATAGTTTATAGTCAAAATAAAAGATCTTTGAAAATACTCTTGTAAGTTGTTACTTGTAGCATAAATTTCTCTTAATCTACTGCCAATATCAAATTCTTTTATTATGTTAAAAAATTCAGCACTATAGGCAATCAAGTTTAAAGTATTGAAAAATACACGTTTATGTACTGTTTTTGCAATATGTGTGGTAATGTGTTCAGCATTAATTTTACTAAAAAATTTTCTTAGAGTATTATGCACTTCTTGAAGTTTGGTTGTATTATATGTTACATCATATTTAAAATAGTTATTTATAATTAACTCAATAGTACGCTCATAAGCTAAATTAGATAACGCCATCATATTAAACACCAAATAATTTTCTTAATTATATACTTATACAGTATATCATTACTTGTATAATTACACAACATGCGCTTATAAGTTACATTAGATAAAGTTATCATATATTAAAATCAAATAATTGATATGTTTGTAAGCTAAATTACGTAATACTTCGTATATTTAAAAATTAGGTAACTTAATGAGTAATAATATATTTTTGAGGTTTATGTAGATATTTTTGTATAAAAGATCATTTGATTGCTTTTTAACGGTTTTACAGAATATATATTATCGGTATTTAAGTAGTAAAAATTATCCATTACATAAAATGCATTTGTTATGCTATAGAAGTTGTTCCAGTGACATTTGTGTAGTATGCGTAGAGTGTGAGAATGCAATATAGTTTGCAACTTGAGTAGCTTCTTGTACAATTTGTACAATAGCAAAAAACCTTAAACCTATGTAAGTTTTATATTATAAGCTTTCTAATAAAGAATTCAGGGCTTTATATTGTTTTATGATCCATTATGTTAACAATTTTACATACTTTATTTATAGAAATGATAAGCTTCCATTAATTGTTTAGTTATATTGCAGATGTTAATGCTTGAATAGCATCTTTGAGAACTATTTGATTTAAGATGTTGCTTTTATATTTTTTGATAAGCACACATAAGTAGCTTATTGTAGAATTTATTTATAACTTTTTGAGTATGATTATATTTTAGATAAGGGATTAATATCCGAACATAAGATTAATGTGTATAAATTATGATAAATATGCAAAATTCTTAATAGTATTCTTCTATAATATTGATAAGATGATACGCATATAAAATGCGTACACTAATGTTAATGATTAGGGGGGGGGGATTGCGTTTTATTATTAACAATTCTACAGGCTTCTTTTATAGAAATGAATCCTTCATTTGATTGCCTAGTGGTATTGAAAATGTTAGTAGCTTGAATGGCATCTTGGAGAACTATATGACGAAAGTGTTGTGTATAAACTTGCTTATCGAGAAATGCAAGTAACTTTTTAGAAAGTTCGTTTATAGTTTCTTGAGTGTATTTATCTTTTAAGTCATAATGAATGCCCATGGACACGACTATTTTATAGGTTGTAGTCACAATAAAAAATTCTTGTAAATACTCTTGTAAGTTGTTACTTGTAGCATAAATTCCTCTTAATCTACTGTCCATATATTCAAGAGATTCTTTTATTATGTTAAAAAGGTCAGCACTATAGGCAATCAAGTTTAGAGTATTAAAAAATATACGTTTATGTACTGTTTTTGCAATATGTGTGGTAATGTGTTCAGCATTAATTTTACTAAAAAATTTTCTTAGAGTATTATGCACTTCTTGAAGTTTGGTCGTATTATATGTTACATCATATTTAAAATAGTTATTTATAATTAACTCAATAACACGCTCATAAGCTAAATTAGATAACGCCATCATATTAAACACCAAATAATTTTCTTAAATTATATACTTATACAGTATATCATTACTTGTATAATTACACAACATGCGCTTATAAGTTAAATTAGATAAAGTTATCATATATTAAAATCAAATAATTTTACTTAATTAGATATTTATGCAATTTGTTCTTAAGATAATTATTTGTTAATTAACTCAATGATATGTTTGTGAGCTAAATTACGTAATACTTCGTATATTTAAAAATTAGGTAACTTAATGAGTAATAATATATTTTTGAGGTTTATATAGATATTTTTGTATAAAAGATCATTTGATTGCTTTTTAACGGTTTTACAGAATATATATTATCGGTATTTAAGTAGTAAAAATTATCCATTACATAAAATGTATTTGTTATGCTATAGAAGTTGTTCCAGTGACATTTGTGTAGTATGCGTAGAGGGTGAGAATGCACTATATATAGTTATGCAACTTGAGTAGCTTCTTGTACAATAGCAAAAAACCTTAACCTATGTAAAAGTTTTATATTATAAGCTTTCTAATAAAGAATTCAGGGCTTTATATTGTTTTATGATCCATTATGTTAACAATTTTACATACTTCTATAGAAATGATAAGCTTCCATTAATTGTTTAGTTATATTGCAGATGTTAATGCTTGAATAGCATCTTTGAGAACTATTTTATTTAAGATGTTGCTTTTATATTTTCTGATAAGCACACATAAGTAGCTTATTGTAGAATTTATTTATAACTTTTTGAGTATGATTATATTTTAGATAAGGGATTAATATCCGAACATAAGATTAATGTGTGTAAATTATGATAAATATGCAAAATTCTTGATAGTATTCTTCTATAATATTGATAAAGATGATACTTATATAAAATGCGTACACTAATGTTAATGAGTAGGGGGGGGGGATTGCGTTTTATTATTAACAATGCTACAGGCTTCTTTTATAGAAATTAAACCTTCATTTGATTGTCTAGTTGTATTGAAAATGTTAATAGCTTGAATGGCATCTTGGAGAACTATATGATGAAAGTGTTGTGTATAAACTTGCTTATCGAAAAATGTAAGTAACTTTTTAGAAAGTTCATTTATAGTTTCTTTATTGTATTTATCTTTTAAGTCATTATAAATGCCTATGCGCACGATTATTTTATAGGATGTAGTCTCAATAAAAGATCTTTGTAAATACTCTTGTAAGTTGTTACTTGTGTAATAAATTCCTCTTAATCTACTGCCCATATATTCAAGAGATTCTTTTATTATATTAAAAAATTTAGCACTATAGGCAACCAAGTTTAGAGTGTTAAAAAATACACGTTTATGTACTGTTTTTGCAATATGTGTGGTAATGTGTTCAGCATCAATTTTACTAAAACATTTTCTTAGAGTATTATGCACTTCTTGAAGTTTGGTCGTATTATATGTTATATCATATTTAAAATAGTTATTTATAATTAACTCAATAATACGCTCATAAGCTAAATTAGATAACGCCATCATATTAAACACCAAATAATTTTCTTAAATTATATACTTATACAGTATATCATTACTTGTATAATTACGCAACATGCGCTTATAAGTTAACTTAGATAAAGTTATCACATATTAAAATCAAATAATTTTACTTAATTAGATATTTATGTAATTTGTTCTTAAGATAATTATTTGTTAATTAACTCAATGATCTGTTTGTGAGCTAAATTACGTAATACTTCCGTATATTGAAAAATTAGGTAACTTAATTAGTAATAATATATTTTTGAGGTTTATTTTGATTGCTTTTTAACGGTTTTGCAGAATATATATTATCGGTATTTAAGTAGTAAAAATTATCCATTACATAAAATGCATTTGTTATGCTATAGAAGTTGTTCCGGTGATATTTGTGTAGTATGCGTATAGGGTGAGAATGCACTATATATAGTTATGCAACTTGAGTAGCTTCTTGTACAATAGCAAAAAACCTTAACCTATGTAAAAGTTTTATATTATAAGCTTTCTAATAAAGAATTCAGGCTTTATTTATATTGTTTTATGATCCATTATGTTAACAATTTTACATACTTTATTTATAGAAATGATAAGCTTCCATTAATTGTTAATTATATTGCAGATGTTAATGCTTGAATAGCATCTTTGAGAACTATTTTATTTAAGATGTTGCTTTTATATTTTCTGATAAGCACACATAAGTAGCTTATTGTAGAATTTATTTATAACTTTTTGAGTATGATTATATTTTAGATAAGGGATTAATATCCGAACATAAGATTAATGTGTGTAAATTATGATAAATATGCAAAATTCTTGATAGTATTCTTCTATAATATTGATAAAGATGATACTTATATAAAATGCGTACACTAATGTTAATGAGTAGGGGGGGGGGATTGCGTTTTATTATTAACAATGCTACAGGCTTCTTTTATAGAAATTAAACCTTCATTTGATTGTCTAGTTGTATTGAAAATGTTAATAGCTTGAATGGCATCTTGGAGAACTATATGATGAAAGTGTTGTGTATAAACTTGCTTATCGAAAAATGTAAGTAACTTTTTAGAAAGTGCATTTATAGTTTCTTTATTGTATTTATCTTTTAAGTCATTATAAATGCCTATGCGCACGATTATTTTATAGGATGTAGTCACAATAAAAGATCTTTGTAAATACTCTTGTAAGTTGTTACTTGTGTAATAAATTTCTCTTAATCTACTGCCCATATATTTAAGAGATTCTTTTATTATGTTAAAAAATTTAGCACTATAGGCAACCAAGTTTAGAGTATTAAAAAATATACGCTTATGTACTGTTTTTGCAATATGTGTGGTAATGTGTTCAGTGTCAATTTTACTAAAAAATTTTCTTAGAGTATTATGCACTTCTTGAAGTTTGGTCGTATTATATGTCACATCATATTTAAAATAGTTATTTATAATTAACTCAATAATACGCTCATAAGCTAAATTAGATAACGACATCATATTAAACACCAAATAATTTTCTTAAATTATATACTTATACAGTATATAGTTACTTGTATAATTACACAACATGCGCTTATAAGTTAAATTAGATAAAGTTATCATATATAAAATCAAATAATTTTACTTAATTAGATATTGATGATACTCATAAAAATGCGTTATCAATATCTTTACAAGGTAAGAAATGCTATTGATATTTTCAATACAACTAGACAATCAAATGAAGGATTCATTTCTATAAAACAACGTGTAGAGCTATTAACATAACGAAGTACAAATTAACATTACTACAGTACGTTTATACTTTAGAAATTTGTGCTTTACACTAATGTTAATGAGTAGGGGGGGGGGATTGCGTTTTATTATTAACAATGCTACAGGCTTCTTTTATAGAAATTAAACCTTCATTTGATTGTCTAGTTGTATTGAAAATGTTAGTAGCTTGAATGGCATCTTGGAGAACTATATAACGAAAGTGTTGTGTATAAACTTGCTTATCGAGAAATGTAAGTAACTTTTTAGAAAGTTCATTTATAATTTCTTTACTGTATTTATCTTTTAAGTCATAATGAATGCCCACGTATACGACTAGTTTATAGGTTGTAGTCACAATAAAAGATCTTTTAAAATACTCTTGTAAGTTGTTACTTGTAGCATAAATTCCTCTTAATCTACTGCCAATATATTCAAGGGATTCTTTTATTATGTTAAAAAAGTCAGCACTATAGGCAATCAAGTTTAGAGTATTAAAAAATATACGTTTATGTACTGTTTTTGCAATATGTGTGGTAATGTGTTCAGCATCAATTTTACTAAAAAATTTTCTTAGAGTATTATGCACTTCTTGAAGTTTGGTCGTATTATATGTTACATCATATTTAAAATAGTTATTTATAATTAACTCAATAATACGCTCATAAGCTAAATTAGATAACGCCATCATATTAAACACCAAATAATTTTCTTAAATTATATACTTATACAGTATATCATTACTTGTATAATTACACAACATGCGCTTATAAGTTAACTTAGATAAAGTTATATATATTAAAATCAAATAATTTTACTTAATTAGATATTTATGCAATTTGTTCTTAAGATAATTATTTGTTAATTAACTCAATGATATGTTTGTGAGCTAAATTACGTAATACTTCGTATATTTAAAAATTAGGTAACTTAATGAGTAATAATATATTTTTGAGGTTTATATAGATATTTTTGTATAAAAGATCATTTGATTGCTTTTTAACGGTTTTACAGAATATATATTATCGGTATTTAAGTAGTAAAAATTATCCATTACATAAAATGTATTTGTTATGCTATAGAAGTTGTTCCAGTGACATTTGTGTAGTATGCGTAGAGGGTAAGAATGCACTATATATAGTTTGCAACTTGAGTAGCTTCTTGTACAATAGCAAAAAACCTTAACCTATGTAAGTTTTATATTATAAGCTTTCTAATAAAGAATTCAGGGCTTTATATTGTTTTATGATCCATTATAGAAATGATAAGCTTCCATTAATTGTTTAGTTATATTGCAGATGTTAATGCTTGAATAGCATCTTTGAGAACTATTTGATTTAAGATGTTACTTTTATATTTTCTGATAAGCACACATAAGTAGCTTATTGTAGAATTTATTTATAACTTTTTGAGTATGATTATATTTTAGATAAGGGATTAATATCCGAACATAAGATTAATGTGTGTAAATTATGATAAATATGCAAAATTCTTGATAGTATTCTTCTATAATATTGATTTTGCAAGGTAAGAAATGCTATTGATATTTTCAATACAACTAGGCAATCAAATGAAGGATTAATTTCTATAAAACAACATGTAGAGCTATTAACATAACGAAGTACAAAGTAACATTACTACAGTACGTTTATACTTAGAAATTTGTGCTGTACACTAATGTTAATGAGTAGGGGGGGGGGATTGCGTTTTATTATTAACAATGCTACAGGCTTCTTTTATAGAAATGAATCCTTCATTTGATTGCCTAGTTGTATTGAAAATGTTAGTAGCTTGAATGGCATCTTGGAGAACTATATGACGAAAGTGTTGTGTATAAACTTGCTTATCGAGAAATGCAAGTAACTTTTTAGAAAGTTTGTTTATAGTTTCTTTAGTGTATTTATTTTTTAAGTTATAATGAATGCCCTTGTACACGACTAGTTTATAGGATGTAGTCACAATAAAAGATCTTTGTAAATACTCTTGTAAGTTGTTACTTGTGTAATAAATTCCTCTTAATCTACTGCCAATATATTCAAGAGATTCTTTTATTATGTTAAAAAAGTCAGCACTATAGGCAATCAAGTTTAGAGTATTAAAAAATATACGTTTATGTACTGTTTTTGCAATATGTGTGGTAATGTGTTCAGCATCAATTTTACTAAAAAATTTTCTTAGAGTATTATGCACTTCTTGAAGTTTGGTCGTATTATATGTTACATCATATTTAAAATAGTTATTTATAATTAACTCAATAACACGCTCATAAGCTAAATTAGATAACGCCATCATATTAAACACCAAATAATTTTCTTAAATTATATACTTATACAGTATATCATTACTTGTATAATTACACAACATGCGCTTATAAGTTAAATTAGATAAAGTTATCATATATTAAAATCAAATAATTTTACTTAATTAGATATTTATGCAATTTGTTCTTAAGATGATTATTTGTTAATTAACTCAATGATATGTTTGTAAGCTAAATTACGTAATACTTCGTATATTTAAAAATTAGGTAACTTAATGAGTAATAATATATTTTTGAGGTTTATATAGATATTTTTGTATAAAAAATCATTTGATTGCTTTTTAACGGTTTTACAGAATATATATTATCGGTATTTAAGTAGTAAAAATTATCCATTACATAAAATGTATTTGTTATGCTATAGAAGTTGTTCCAGTGACATTTGTGTAGTATGCGTAGAGGGTAAGAATGCACTATATATAGTTTGCAACTTGAGTAGCTTCTTGTACAATAGCAAAAAACCTTAACCTATGTAAAAGTTTTATATTATAAGCTTTCTAATAAAGAATTCAGGGCTTTATATTGTTTTATGATCCATTATAGAAATGATAAGCTTCTATTAATTGTTTAGTTATATTGCAGATGTTAATGCTTGAATAGCATCTTTGAGAACTATTTTATTTAAGATGTTGCTTTTATATTTTCTGATAAGCATACATAAGTAGCTTATTGTAGAATTTATTTATAACTTTTTGAGTATGATTATATTTTAGGCAAGGGATTAATATCCGAACATAAGATTAATGTGTGTAAATTATGATAAATATGCAAAATTCTTGATAGTATTCTTCTATAATATTGATAAAGATGATACTCATATAAAATGCGTTATCAATATCTTTGTAAAGTAAGAAATGCTATTGATATTTTCAATACAAGTAGACAATCAAATGAAGGATTAATTTCTATAAAACAACATGTAGAGCTATTAACATAACGAAGTACAAATTAACATTACTACAGTACGTTTATACTTTAGAAACTTGTGCTTTACACTAATGTTAATGAGTAGGAGGGGATTGTGTTTTATTATTAACAATTCTACAGGCTTCTTTTATAGAAATTAATCCTTCATTTGATTGTCTAGTTGTATTGAAAATGTTAATAACTTGAATGACATCTTGGAGAACTACATGATGAAAGTGTTGAGTATAAACTTGCTTATCGAAAAATGTAAGTAACTTTTTAGAAAGTGCATTTATAGTTTCTTTATTGTATTTATCTTTTAAGTCATGATAAATGCCTATGCGCACGACTATTTTATAGGATGTAGTCACAATAAAAGATCTTTGTAAATACTCTTGTAAGTTGTTACTTGTGTAATAAATTCCTCTTAATCTACTGCCAATATATTCAAGAGATTCTTTTATTATGTTAAAAAATTTAGCACTATAGGCAACCAAGTTTAGAGTATTAAAAAATACACGTTTATGTACTGTTTTTGCAATATGTGTGGTAATGTGTTCAGCATCAATTTTACTAAAAAATTTTCTTAGAGTATTATGCACTTCTTGAAGTTTGGTCGTATTATATGTTACATCATATTTAAAATAGTTATTTATAATTAACTCAATAATACGCTCATAAGCTAAATTAGATAACGCCATCATATTAAACACCAAATAATTTTCTTAAATTATATACTTATACAGTATATCATGACTTGTATGATTACGCAACATGCGCTTATAAGTTAAATTAGATAAAGTTATCATATATTAAAATCAAATAATTTTACTTAATTAGATATTTATGCAATTTGTTCTTAAGATAATTATTTAGTTAATTAACTCAATGATATGTTTGTGAGCTAAATTACATAATACTTCATCATATATTTAAAAATTAGGTAACTTAATTAGTAATAATATATTTTTGAGGTTTATATAGATATTTTTGTATAAAAGATTATTTGATTGCTTTTTAACGGTTTTACAGAATATATATTATCAGTATTTAAGTAGTAAAAAAATTATCTATTACATAGAATACATTTGTTGTGCCATAGGAACTTGTTCTGGTACATTTGTAATATGCGTGTGTGTTGGGGGGGGGGAGGAGTTGGAGGGAGAATGGCTCTCTATTTTGAAATGATCAACTTGAACAGCTTCCCTGATAGTAGTATAAAACCTTGCCTTATGGTGAGTTTTATATTTTGAGATTTTTAATAAATGATTTATGATTTTACATTGATTTATGATTTTACATTGTGCTTTATTATTCGTTACGTTAATAATATTACATACCTTGTTTATAGAAATTAATGGTAAGTTTTCATTTAATTGTTTAATTTCATTATAAAGATGAGCAGCTGCAATAGCATCTTTTAGAATTACTTTATGAAAGTACTGTTTACGTATTTGCTTATGAAGAAAAATAATTAACTTATTATAGCATTCCTTGTCGATGTCTTCAATGTGGTGTGATTGGTTAGTTATATGATTTTCAATATTTTCTGCTATAACGGATTTATAATCTCTTATAGTTCTTGAAATTATTGATAAAGCTACTAGACGGTTGTTGTTTCTCATAATGTTTTGTAGTGAATTACCAAAACTATTAATACTAATTTGTATTTCGTTACGGATAGAAGAACTATAAGCAACTAAAGCTAGTATATCCCCAAATATATGCTTGTGTATCTTCTTTGCAATGTATATAGTGGTATCTTCAACATTACTTTTGTAGAGAAATCCTATTAAAGTGTTGTAAATTTTGTTAATTTTAGTCGTGTTATATTTGTATTCACATTGAAAATAATTATTTATAATTAACTCAATAACATATTCGTAAGCTAAATAACGTAGTGCTTTCATGTACCTTTAAAAAATTAAGTAACTTAATAATAATAACATATTTTTATGGTATTATGTAAATATTATTTGTATAAAGAATAAGTAACAACTTACAAGAGTATTTCAAGAATCTTTTATTGTGACTACAACCTATAAAATAATCGTGTCCATGGGCATTCATTATGACTTAAATTTAATTACTTTGTAATAGTAATAATAGAATATATAAATTAGTATTTAAGTAGTTAAAAATTATTCATTAAATAGAATGCATCTGTTGTACCTTGGCATTTGCTTCAGTGATGCTATACATTTTAACGTGAGCAAGGCGAGTGAAAGGTAATGGTGTGTTATATTTGTTGTTAGCAATTTTGGTGGCCTCTTGTGCAATAATAGAAAATTTTTGGCTATGTGTAAATGTTTCCATAAAGAGTTAATGATTGCATTTTGTACTTTATGATCCATTATGTTAGCAATTTTACATGCCTCTTTTATAGAAAGGAGGGCTAAATTTTCATTTAATTGTTTAGTTTTGTATTATAATATGAGTAGCTGTAATAGTGTCTTTTAGAGTTATTTTACGGAAATATTGTTTATGTAAGTTGCCGATAAGCAAACGTAATTAATTGATTAGAGAGTTCATTTCTAATTTTTTTAGTGTAATTGTCCTTTGGACAAATGTTAAGATTTATCATTATGGATAATGTGTATAGTGAAACAAATAAGTGAAAGCTTTGAATATATTTCCGCATATTATTGCTTGCATAATAAGCTGCTTGTAATTCATTATCAATATTTCAGTAGCATTTTTTATTCTATTGTACATGTAGCTATAAATAACTAAGGCTAGTGTATCACTAAACATGTGTTTATGTATTGCTTTTGTAATGTACGTAGTAACATATTCATCAGCATCACTTTTACAAAGGAACTTCCTTAAAGTATTGTGAATTTTGTTAATCTTAGTAGCGTTTATATTTTATATCATGTTTTGAATAATTGTTTATAACTAACTTGATAACCTGCTCATAAGCTAAGTTATATAAAATGCTTTCATAATGTGAAAAAATTTTTTAATAGGTAATAATTAATAATATTATTATTTTAAAATAAGTTACTATGATTTTTATAAAAAAACCTAATAATTCCTTAAAATATTATAGAGAAGGAAATGGAAAAATAATTCCCTTATTTAACTTATAAATAAATAAGATATTTTTAGTGCTATAAATGTTGTATCTTATAAAAAGTAAAAACATTGATATTATAAATTTTGTATATGGTTTATTCCTTATATAATTTTTATATTTTATCAATACCTTACAATTTTGAGTATGTGATATTATTATATAATAACTGATGAGTATAATATAAGTGATATTTTGACAAATTATTGCAGTGCTTGCGATTATGTAATCTTTATAATAATTTAACTTGAGAAATAATTATTTCCTATTAACAACGTATGTGAAATGGTAGAAAATGATTTCTTGTATCATTAAAACTAGTTTTGAGGTTGATGTGTTGATTAAAAAAAGATTATTGATATACTACTATAAAGTTACGTTGTAATAGGAGGATTCATGGAAGTTGGTATATTACCAGATAATGATATAAGAGTAGATCAAAGTTTAAAGCAATACATTGAAAGAATTGAAAGGTTAGAATTAGAAAGATCAGAAATAGGTGAATCTATTCGTAATGTATATAGTGAAGCAGAAAATGAAGGTTTCCATCCTAAAGTAATGAGACAGATAGTAAAATTAAGGAAGATGGATAATAGTGATTTTGCAGAACATGAAATGTTATTACTAACTTATAAAAAAGCTTTGGGTATGCTTGTAAATTTAGATGAATAAACGTATTATAGTTGGTATTACTGGTGCATCTGGATCTATTTATGCAGTACGCTTGTTAGCTATCCTTACAGAAACACATTATGAAGTACATCTTGTTGTTACTGATGCTGCTAAAGTAACTTTGGCATATGAGCAGGGGCAAGAAGTTATCAATCATCTGCAAAAATTATGTAAATTCTATCATAATATTAATGATATTGGAGCAACTATAGCTAGTGGTTCTTTTAAAGTAGAAGGTATGATAATTGTGCCTTGCTCAGTAAACACTATGTCTGAAATTGCTTGTAGTCTTTCATCTAATTTATTGACAAGATCTGCTGATGTTATGCTTAAAGAAAGAAAAAAACTTATTCTAATGGTTAGAGAAACTCCTTTACATTTAGGACATTTAAGAAATATGAGCACTTTAAGTGAAATGGGAGCTATTATTGCTCCTCCTATACCGTCATTTTATAATTTGCCAACTACAATAGATGACA
Source organism: Candidatus Neoehrlichia procyonis str. RAC413 (assembly GCF_000964795.1). GTDB lineage: Bacteria > Pseudomonadota > Alphaproteobacteria > Rickettsiales > Anaplasmataceae > Neoehrlichia > Neoehrlichia procyonis. The sequence continues at coordinate 209,680 of NZ_LANX01000001.1, forward strand.
TAATTGATCATTCTGTAAGAAAAGTGTTAAATTTATTTGATATTGAAAGTAGTAAAGATATTGCTTGGAAAGGTATTTGATGTATATGCTTCATTTAGTATGTTGCCTATAATTTATAAATATAAAACTTAATATTGGGTTTTATTATGTGAAAGTTATGGAAAATCATTTTTGTATAGCTTTATTAGTTTGTGATGCAAACTTTAATAGGTTATTTTATTACTTTTTTACTTATAGAAAAAGAATGCATTAGATAATATAGTTAATATATATTTACAAATTAGTAACATAAAAGCATGATAAAGAATATTCATATTTATGTCTTCTATTAATATGACTTTACTCCAGTATGCTTGTGTTATTTTTATTGTGAAGATTTTTAGCAGAAGTTTTTATTGAGATAAAATAGATACTCAATTTATATAAGTAACATTATATTAAGTTTTTATTTATACTGCTAATAAAGATATACTTATATGCTATTATATAATAGCTTACTTATTAAGTAATTTAATTTTTATTATTATTATGATTATAGAAAAAATTATTGCTAATTCTGGTATAATCCATAGTAAATAGGTATTACTATTATAAGGTGGTGTGCTGGAAATTTTATTCCCGTATAGATTTCTTAATTCAATTATAATTTGTTGGTCTGTATATCCATTATTAATATAATTTCTTATTGCTGTACGCATGTAATGAGCAAATTGTGATTGGGAATCATGAATTGACTCACCTGAACATACAAGACATTTTATTATTCGAAATAATTTTGTTGCACGTAATTCCATATGATGTTCTGGTAATGTATTATCTAATGAAAAAGAAAAGACGTAATAGGGTAGGGTAATATATAATAGAAGCGATAATATAAAAATTTTTTGTACCATATGCTTTTATTATGTTACGAATTTGTGATAATAATAATATATAATCTGTACTAGTATATTATATAGTTATTTATAAAGATAAAAACGTATTTTTTATGTTACTTATATGTCTGTTTGTGTCTTAAAGATATTTATTATATTTTTTTATACTATTGATTCACTGCTATATTGGTAAATGTTTGATAGAAATAAATTGTTGATAGATTATTTTGTATTGTGATTCTTAAAGGAAGATGGCACATAGAACGTTAGAAGATAAATAGTAAAAAGAGAGTTCTATATTTTATGGTTTGATTATATTTACATAAATTAACAATTGGTTTGTAATCAATGTATTAAGTGATTATCAGAAATGTTTTAATTTAAACTTGTTTATACGCTAAAAAGTAAAAAAATGAGTAATATATAAGAGATAGTACATGCTAAAGCACAAAAAAAATCATCTAAATTGTTAGTTAACTCATTTATAGTGTGTTTTGTAACTTTTAAAATACTACTTTGACTTAACAATTGTTGGGAAAAAACATCTAAAATATATATACTTGTTAAGATTTATTATGCTCTAATATATTATTATTAGATATATTGGTTAATACTTTTTCTAAAAATTTCTCATAAGGGATTAATCCAATGAGAAGGCTATTGTTATTAGTATCTCCTTTCAATGTAATGGTAATATTATTGTTATCTTTTATATTAGCAGCTTCGTATAATATTTTATATGTATTTTCTAGATGATATGGTAAGAGTGGTGTATTGCTGTTATGTAAAATAGTGCTGTTTATTTGCTCAAATAAAAACTTTAGTGCGTTTTTGTAATTTTTTAATGTAAAAGTTATTTGTCCATCGTATATAAAGAATTTATTATTTATTAACAAATCAAATTGAGGAAATGACACATTGCCATTAACGAATATACTAAAATATTGAGTATATAATGTAATGTTAGGAATATTGACTTTTAAGTAATGATCCTTGATAGCGAAGTTATTGTTTGTGTTAATATCAAGATCTTTTATTATAAAACTTTGGTTTATGTTATCATTTATATCAGTATTTACTTTGAAGTTAGTGTTAGATTTTTGTCTATTGGTTATTATTTGAAAGAAATTTTTTTTCATGATTAAAGTATTGTTACAAACTATACCATTATCTTTATATGTAATATTGATAGGATAGTTATCATGTTTTTGTGGTATTTTTATTAATCCAAAAAAATTATTAAGTTTTAAAAGTTGAAGTAATAAATTATGAGAAAGTTTCATATAGTATTGTGCGTCAACGTTACATGCAATAGTAACATTGCTTGAGTCCTGTATTGTTAAAAGGTTATCTATAATTTTTATATTGATTGAATTATTGAGTATATCATATGTTAATAAAATAGAGAATATTATATCTAGTGACTGAATTTTGATTTTGACATTTTTGATATAAATATTTTGTGTAGAAAATCCTTTTAATGATATGTTATCATAAGTAAACTGCGTGTAAGGATTTATATATAACTTAAAGTTATCTAATTGTTGTTGAAATTGTGATTTTATAAAGAAACGTACTAATAAATATATAGAAAAAAGTGCTAATATTAATGCAGCTATGTTAAGTACTTTTTTTTTCATTTATATCCTATTGTTAAGTTTGATAGCTTTGTTTTTATAGATACTATATAGTTTTTCCTTATGACTTTGCATTAATATATCATTATTTATAAAGATTGTTGCAAATAATTTTTATATTATATATACGTGACAAATTGAAGATATTATTTATTTTATGAAGTATATAGTGAGTTTTTTATATTAAGTATATTTTAATTTATGCTTTGCTATGAAATTTTTGCGTAATATTGTGATGTTTATATTTTAATACTAAAAATTGAGATAAATTTGGATAATAATTATATAAATTGCTTACTTTAAAATAGAAGAAATGCTTGTGCATATTTTATACCTTTACTAGTATGTTGCTTACTTTATTATTAAGTTTTTGTTGGTTAGGCTACTAATAGCGTTAATTGTGGGTGGCATACTTTTAAGTAATGGTACTTTTATAAAAAAAATAACTTTTTATTAGTGTACAATTACTTTCTATTATAATAAAAAGTGATATACATAACTTGAAAAATAAAGTTTTAATTTTTATTAGTGTATTTTATATTTTTTATAAGCATGTGTGTTATTGAACAATATTATATAACCTTTGTTATTGATATTTATTTAGCTATATAATACATTAAATTATGCTTTTACTTGTTTGTGTACAGGCTTTTTCATTTTGTTTATTTTTCATCATTATTAGTAAAGGAAATATTTCTAGTTTCACTTGGAAGCGTAACACATAATCCGTCAAGTGCTTGAGTAATCATAATTTGGCAGCCAAGTCTTGAAGTTTCTGTTAATCCAAATGCAAGGTCAAGCATGTCATTTTCTTCATCTGATAGTTCGTTGCACTTTTCTACTGCATCATACCATGATGGATCAATAATTAGGTGACAAGTAGAGCATGCTAAAGACCCCTCACAAGCACCTTCTAAATTAACCTTATTTCTGTGTGCTAATGTTAGTAAAGTTTCTCCCTCATAAGCTTCATAAGTGTGCTTAGTTCCATCTGGGAAAGTAAAAGTTACTGATGGCATGAAAGTATTCTCCTATTTGTTAATGATTAATAGAATTTTTTGAATAAAAAGTCATTTTTTTTTTGAATAAGATTTGAAGATTTTAATTCGAGATTATTAATAGCATTTTCTATATTATTTATATTATTGCTTAGTAATGCATGCTGTAAATCTTTTATTGCATCGCTAATTAGCTTTATTTCTGATGTTTCTGCTAAGTCTTTGTTCTTTGTTAAAGTATTTTCTATTATTCTTATTATATTTTCTCCTTTAATTTTTACTTCAGATAAATATCGTAACTGCATATCTTGATCAAAGTTTTCTAAAGATTCTGATATACACTGCTCTATTTCTTGATTTGTTAGGTCATATGTTGATTGAATTTCGATATGTTTACTAACTCCTGTAGATTTTTCCTGTGCTAAAACGGTGAGTAAACCATCTGCATCAACAGAAAATTCTACTTTAATTTTGGCTTGTCCTGCTGGAAGTGGAGGTATATTTTGTAAATTGAATTTTGCTAAAGACTTATTCTGAAATATCATTTCGCGTTCACCTTGACATATATGTATTTGCATAGAAGTTTGCCCATCTACATAAGTAGTGAATTCTTGAGTAGCAGATGTAGGAATTGGTGTGTTGCGTGGTATAATTTTTTCAACAATTCCTCCCATTGTTTCAAGTCCTAAAGACAAAGGTAGTACGTCTATTAGTATATTTTTATTATTTATATGTGGATTAGAAAGATAATATGCTTGAAGTGCAGCACCAGAGACAACAACCTTGTCTGGATTAACATTATCAAATACTTTATTAGGAAAAAGATCATTTAGCATATTCTTTATAATAGGGCTTTTTGTTGATCCTCCAACTAAAAGTACTTTAGATATATTATTACAATTTATATCAGCACTTGCAAGAGTATCTTTAACTATTTGTAAAGTTTTATTTATTAATGGTGTAATTATACTATTGAATTCTTGTTGAGTAATTTTACACTTAAACAACTTGTCTTGTATATTAAATACAAAATGACCATAATCATTTTCACTGAGAAATATTTTGACTTTTTGTGCTTCTAAGACTAGATTGCTAAATGATTTTTTATCTAAGATAATATTTGTTGAATAAGTGTTTTGATATTTATGAAAGATAAACTCAGCTAAGCTATAATCAATATCATCACCCCCTAAATTTGTGTCTCCACCTGTAGCTAGTACTTGAAAAACTCCTTTATGTAATTTAAGTACTGAAATATCAAAAGTTCCTCCTCCTAAATCATAAACTACATATATACCTTGAGTATCTGTCTGCTGAATACTATATGCAAGAGCTGAAGCTGTAGGTTCATTTAGTAATCGTAATATTTCGATACCAGCAATTCTAGCTGCGTCTTTTGTTGCTTTTCTTGCTATGTCATCAAAATATGCAGGGACAGTAATCACTGCTTTTTTTACTGTAACTCCTATTTTATTTTTAACAATATTACATAGTTTTTTTAAAATTTCTGAAGATACTTCTACAGGGGTAACTGTGCGATTATCAACTATTAAGTGAAGATCATTATTACTTTCTACTATCTTAAATGGTAGTTTAGAGTTTTGAATATCACTTATATTTTTGCCCATAAGGCGCTTTATTGAATATAGTGTTGATGTATGATTTTTATCAGCATCACATCCAACTGTAATGCAATTATTATTATAATTGACAATTGATGGAATTAATGACTGGTTGTTTTTATCTTCAAAAATTATTGTGTGCCCATTATTATCAACCATTGCAATAAGGGAGTTTGTAGTTCCTAAATCAATACCAAAAGATATATGATGATGAGTGTCTTTAGAGTCTGTAATATCAATGAGCTGCATAGGTTTTGCCTTTACTGAGGTATTTTAATTTATTTGTCTGTTTTGCAGCTTCATAAAGATCATTTTTTGAGAAAAAATTTTCTATATTCTGTATACACGCAAGTATTTCATTGTGAAGATTTGTACTTGATTCTTGAACTTGAAATACTTCTTTTATAATACATTGATCATCATAGCTACTTAACTTTATATTTTTGAGTTGTAGTATATATTCTGCTCTACTTAATGGGGACTTGAGTACTTGGTAAGCCTTGTTTATTTTTGAAATGTATTCTAAAGCTAATTTTTTATCACTTTGTGAGCTGAAACAATCAGGATGATAAGCTCTTTGTATAGTTATATAATTTTGCTCTAGGAGCTTTAAATCAATAGAAAAACATATGTTAAGTTGTAGTAATGAAAAATAGTTTTCAGACATAAAAACTTTCCCCACATCCACATCGCCCTTTTTCATTTGGATTTTTAAATGTAAAACCTGATGATAACATATCTTCATAATAATCTATAACTGTGCCAGAAATAAACATCATTGCTTTTGGTTCAATTAGTATTACAAAACTAGTATTATTATATGTTTTTTCAATTTTTACCTCAAAAGGTCTAATGTCATAAGCATATTCGATATTATATTTAAATCCAAAGCAACCTTTTTGTTTTACTATAATTCTAATGCCAATACAATTATCTTGGTTTTCTTGTTTTTGTGTAATAAGGTTTTTAATTCTATTTAAAGCTTTATCTGTAACAGCAATAGGAATATTATTATTGCTTTCTTTATGGCCAGAAAACAGGTTGTTTTTTATATTATTTGTTATAAGATTTTCTTTGCTCATAAGTTATAACCTTAGCCAACATTGTCATTTTTATGATTATGCATATTAAGCTTTTTTTTTGCTTGCTTATGTTTATAATCATCAATTGCAGCTTTAACAGCATCTTCTGCAAGTAAAGAACAATGTATTTTAACTGGAGGTAAAGATAATTCTTTTGCTAAAACGGTATTTTTTAATTGTATTGCTTCATCAATAGTTTTCCCCTTTATCCACTCTGTTGCTAATGAACTAGACGCAATTGCAGCTCCACAACCAAAAGTTTTAAATTTTGCGTCAGTAATTATACCATTATTATCAACTTTAATTTGTAATTTCATTACATCTCCACAACTTGGAGCTCCTACTAATCCTGTTCCAACATTATCATCTTCTTTTGAAAGTGCTCCAACATTTTTAGGGTTATTGTAATGTTCCAGTACATTATTGCTATAGCTCATATATTTGACTCCTTTATTTAAATATTTCTTGTATACATAAGTTTTGTATTAGTTAATGTGTCCATTTTATAGTTTTAAGATCTATTCCTTCCTGTACCATTTCCCATAAAGGACTAATTTCACGTAATTTCTGTATGCTTTCTATAATAAGATTTGCAGCATATATTACTTCCTCCTCAGTAGTAAACCTTCCTATTCCAAATCTAATAGAAGAATGTTCTAGATCTTGATCTATATTTAGTGCACGTAACACATATGATGCTTCTAAAGATGATGAGGTACATGCTGATCCTGAACTTACTGCTAAATTATTAATTGCCATTATGATAGACTCTCCTTCAACATATGGAAAACTGAGATTAAGGTTGCCAGGTATTCTTTGATCATAATCACCGTTTAACACAACATATGGTATATTATTTACAATTTTATTATACAAAATATCTCTTAATTTTTTTAATCTAATACTTTCCTCTTGCATTTCTTGTTGAGCAATTCTTGCTGCTTCACCTAACCCTACAGCAAGTGGAGTAGGTACAGTACCTGATCTCATACCACGTTCTTGACCTCCTCCGCTAATAATAGGTACTATACGCACTCTTGGTTGACGTTTCCGAATATAAAGAGCACCTATACCCATAGGACCATATATTTTATGCCCTGATATACTTAATAGATCTATGTTCATATCATTAACATCTATTGGTATTTTACCAAAAGCTTGTGCTGCATCGGTGTGAAAAAAGATACCATTTTGACGACATATTGCACCTATTTCTTTAATGGGCTGAATAACCCCTATTTCATTATTCACCATCATTATTGATACTAAAATAGTTTTTTCATTGATAGTATCTTTTAGTACATTTAAATCTAAAATTCCGTTTTTTTGTACATCTAAATATGTTACTTGAAATCCTTCTGTCTCTAAATGACGACAAGAATCTAGTACACACTTATGTTCTGTTCTTGCTGTAATTATGTGATTCCCTTTATTTTTATAGAAATGAGCTATTCCTTTGATTGCTAAATTATTGGATTCTGTTGCTCCAGATGTAAATATTATTTCTTTAGCTTCTGCTTTAATGAGATCAGAGATTTGTGCTCTAGCGTTTTCTACTGCAGATTCAGCTTTCCATCCAAAACAGTGGCTTCGAGAATGAGGGTTAGAAAATTGTTTAAAATATGGTATCATTGCATCTATAACTCTGTTATCTGTTTTAGTAGTAGATTGATAATCAAAAAATATAGGAAAATTAATATTTTTTTTCTTTTGCTCTGTACTCATATTTTGCTCCATTATTTATACTACAGTAGCTAATGAACTTTTATTTAACATTTGAGAATGCAGATAAATTTTATACCAGCAATCCACAATTTTTTTTATATGTTTATCTTCTATTTCAAATCCTAAGCTAATCCTTATAGCATTCTTTGAAAGTTGTTCATTAACATTCATTGCAGATAAAACATGTGAAGTATCAACTTTACCAGAAGAACAAGCCGAACCTATACCTACAGCAATATTATTTTGATCAAACTTCATTAATTGAACTTCACTACTAACACCTGGCATTGCTATGCAAGTAGTGTTAGGTAATCTATCAACGTTTTTACCAAATATCTTACATGAAGGTACAAGCTTCATTATATCACATTCAAGCTTATTACGTAAATTTTTTATATAGTTCATTTTTTGTACATAATCATCAATATTATTTAATGATAGTAGTAAGGAATATATGGATGCTACATTTTCAGTACCTGCGCGTAAACCTCTTTCTTGAGAGCCACCTAATATTGTAGGATAAATACTAACTGAATTATTATATAATAATACTCCTGCTCCTGATAATCCTCCAATTTTATGTGATGAAATGGTTAGTAAATCGACTCCCAATTCTGATACATCTATTTGTATTTTTCCACATGCTTGTATAGCATCTGTATGAACAATTGCTCCAAATTCATGAGATATTTTGACAATCTCTTTAACTGGTTGAATTACACCAGTTTCATTATTTGCAAGCATTACTGAGACTAATATTTTTTCATTTTTAAATTTTTGTAAAATATTAACTAGCTCACTTAAAGATACTATACCATCTTGATTTACAGGAATTATTATAGGAGAAATAGCACTGTTCATGACTGATAGATGTTCAGTTGCAGAAATTATATGGCGATAATTTCGTGTACTACTAAATACTAGATTATTTGCTTCTGTACCAGAGGATGTAAAAACTACATGATGTTTTTGAGCATTTAGTTTTTTAGATATTATTTCTCTAGTGTCCTCAATAATTTTTCTTGTTTTTTGCCCTAAGTGATGCATAGATGAAGGATTATATATATTATCAAATAATAACATATTACTTAATTGTTGCTTGATAATTGGATTTATCGAAGAAGTTGCATTATAATCAGCATAAATATAGTTATGATTATTGGCATTGAATTTAAAGTTGTTGGAAAGTATATCTTTTATAGAAATATTGCTTAAGTAATTTCTGATACAATATTCTATGTTACTCCAAAGGTTATGAGTATTACATTGTTGTGAATGGTTTGCTAAGCAACTTTTTGATGATGCATCGCCTTCGCATCTTGTGATTTTTATTTTTTCTCCTATTGCTTCTAATATTAAATTGATTGTTATTAAATTTGGTGCGATATTTAAACTATATTTACCTCCTGGGCCTTTAGTTGCACGTATTAGCCCTGTTTTTTTTAGCTTTACTATTATTTGTTCGAGATACCCTTTGGATAAAGATTGATTTTGTATAATGGTGGATGTTTTATGTTTAATTGTATCAGCATGTGCTAAATTTACGATAAACATTACAGCGTAACGAAGCCTAGTTGCCATTAACATGCTGAACCTTTATGTATAACTGACTAATTTTTGATTAGGGCATTAAAAAAAATATCTTTATTAAGTTAAGTTTTTTAATTACTCTGGAATTATATGTATCATAATATACCTTATGTCAAGTAGGTTTTTTTATAATTAATTATGGAGCATTGGTCAATGCGTGAGGTTTTTTTAAATGGATCAGCTGGTAAAATTGAGGGGAAATATTATCACAACAAGGATATAAAAGCTCCTCTTGTACTTATTCTTCATCCTCATCCACAATATGGAGGGAGTATGGATAATAAAATTGTATATAATTTGTATAATATTTTTATAAATAATGGGTTTTCTGCATTGAGGATTAATTTTCGTGGTGTAGGAAAATCTGCGGGTAGCTTTGATAAAGGAGTGGGGGAATTAAATGATGGTGCAACAGCAGCGGATTGGTTACAAAATAATAATCCTTCAGTAGTTCCTTTTTGGGTAGCAGGTGTCTCATTTGGTGCTTGGATTGCCATGCAGTTAGTTATGAGAAGGCCAGAAATTGAGGGATTTGTTGCAATTTCTCCTCCAGTAAATAAGTATGATTTTTCATTTTTATCTCCTTGCCCCATACCTGGGTTAATAGTGCAGGGTGATAATGATAGTATATCAGATGAAAGTGTAGTTTCTCAATTAGCTTCTAAGTTAAAAAGTTCTATTAGAAGTGAGTATATGCAATATTCTGTTATAGAAAAGGCAGATCACTTTTTTCGTGACCATATAGATACCTTTAATCAAGTTGTGGATTCATATATGAAGTCTAGGCTTTTATTTGAGAGTAGTCAGTCTAATAGTGTTACTAATAAAAAAATAAAGCATCGTATAATAATGCAAGATGAGCCTGTATCATAAATGTATATGTTGATTTATGACTTTAAGTATCATGTTGTATAGTTTTAATTATTGTAAAATATATAAACAGTTATGACAGGTAATTAATGTACAATGTAGAACATTTCTAGATATAAGTTTGAGATTTAGCTTTTTTCCATAGTTTTATATGTGTTAGGCTTGTTATTTTATTGGAAGTGGGGAATAGTGATAGCTATGAGAAGATTTTTTATGTGTTATTAATATTGATTTATGTGTTTGTTTTTTTAAATTAATTTTTTACATACTTTGTTACTAGAAAGGTATTTATGAATTGTAATGCTAAATTACTATTAGATGTGATTATTATGATTAAGCATATATAATTTTTAATTTAGAAGCTAATAATGGGTATTTTGAGTTATAAAGAACGTGATGATGCTTTTTATATGGCTATTTTGATTGTTTTGAAAAATATAGTGTAAAATATTATTGGAAAGTTTTTTACTTAGATAAATCGTAATTGATAGGTTAGTATATTTGCATGATAATGTTTTTGTAATTTAATTATTGTAGTTATATTTTTAATGTGCTTATTTTGTAGTTTTTGTTATTAAGAAATTGATAAAAAGTTTTTTGTGCTATATAAGATTACAATTAAAATAGTTTGAATTAAAATATGCGGTATAATTCATGGCCATTTAAGGAAGCAGAAAAAATTTTACAAAAGTGTCATAACAAAAAAGAGATAATTTTTGAAACAGGATATGGTCCTTCAGGATTACCTCATATTGGCACTTTTAGTGAAGTGTTAAGAACAACGTTTATCATGAATGCGTTACAGGAAATATCACCAAAAAATGTTAACATAAAATTGATAGTTGTTTCAGATGATATGGATGGATTAAGAAAAATTCCTGATAATGTTCCAAATAAAGAAATGTTAGTAGAGCATTTAAATAAGCCACTTACTGTTGTTCCAGATCCGTTTGGATTATACGAAAGTTATGGACATTATATGAATGCCTTATTATGTAAGTTTCTTGATTTTTTTAATTTTGAATATGAGTTTAGAAGTGCAACTGAGTCTTATAAATCTGGTATTTATGATGAAAAGTTGTTATTGTTATTAAAATATTATGATAAAGTAATGGATGTAATGCTTCCTACTTTAGGAGATGAAAGAAAAAAAACATATAGTCCTTTTTTACCTATATGTCCTAAAACATTTAAGGTATTACAAGTTCCTGTAATAAGGGTTGATACTAAGTTAGGAACTATTTCTTATAAAGATCCAGAAGATGGTATAATAGAAGTTCTTGTAACAGGAGGAAATTGTAAACTACAATGGAAACCAGATTGGGGTATGCGTTGGGCTGCATTTAATGTTGATTATGAAACTCATGGTAAAGATCTTACACCTTCTGCAGAATTATCTAGTAAAATATGCAAAATATTGGGGAATGAACCTCCAATATTATTTTGTTATGAATTATTTCTTGATAAAGATGGAAAGAAGATATCAAAGTCAAAGGGAAATGGAATATCAATAGAAGATTGGTTACTTTATGCTCCTCGTGAGAGTTTAGCTTTATACCTTTTTCAAAATCCAAAAAGAGCTAAACGTTTATATTTTGATGTTATTCCAAAATCTGTGGATGATTATTTAGGGTTAGTAAAAGATTATAATCAAGACCGAAATTATGATAACCCAGTGTGGCATATACATAATGGTAAAGTTCCTGAATTAGATATGTTGGGGTTAAATTTTTCCTTGTTATTAAATTTAGCATCTGCTTGTAATGCTGAGAATAGTGATATACTTTGGGGATTTATAAATAATTATAAAAGTGATATTTTTCCAGGGGAAAGAGAATTTTTAGATAAGCTGGTAGTTTTTGCTGTTAAATATTATCATAATTTTGTAAAGCTTTATAAAGTATATAGGATTCCGACTGATGATGAAAAAATAATGCTTAATGATTTGATTAGTACATTACTCCTATTAAAAAATGATGATTCTTTTAGTAGTATACAAAATCAGATTTTTCTTTTAGGAAAGAAATATTATAATAATGACCTAAAACAGTGGTTTAAAATGTTGTATGAAGTTTTACTTGGACAAAGTCAAGGACCAAAATTAGGGTCCTTTATTAAATTGTATGGAATAGAAAATACTATAGCATTAATAGAAAAAATTATAGAGAAGCATTAATGGTAGTGATTGACATATTAACAAGGTGTGATAATATACTGTTTACCGTTATAGTGGATTACTATGTTATTTAGGGTTTTTGTTATATTCTGTGTTATAATGTTTAGTGGATGTAATTCATATACATTTTATCATGGTTATCCATCATCTAGTGTTATCTTATGGAAAAATATTAAAGTTGGCGACTCTTCTGACACAATTATAAGAATTCTAGGTAATCCAATTCTTAAAGAAGGAAATACGTGGTTTTATGTTTCTTATAAAATATATACTAACAATACTTTTGCAAAAAGGCAATATAGTTCTGATTTGTTAAAATTAACCTTTGATAATAACAAAGTTTTAAAATTGGAAGAAATAAAGATAAGCAAGAGAAAGTTATATGAAATATATAAAAAAAGTAGCTTAGTGGGTGGCATTAATGATAGCTTTTTAAGACGTATGCAATTAAAGTTACATAATTGATAATTTAAATTCATGTACTGTAGTTTTTGTATATAAAATATGGGAAGACAGTAATATATTTATGTTGTGTATAAATAATGATATTTTACAGATTAAGCATAGAATTATATCTTAGTTTTTTATTATTATTGAAAAGTTGCAAGTTTAATACATGTTTATTAATTTTTTTGTTTGGACAAAGGTATAAGCAGTAATTGTTGTAAGATATATAGCGTCATATAATTTTAAAGGTTAGTTTAAGAATTAATTATTTTATCAATCTTAATTACTAGTAAGTTAATAATCTATTTTTATTAAGTACAGCCCATATGGTGGTGCAGTTTCTCCAGCAGCAGCTCTATTCTTTTTGTTTAATATATCTAACATATGTGCTGGTAAAAATAGTTCTTTTCCGCAACTAACTAATGTTCCAGTAATAATACGTACCTGTTTATATAGAAAAGATAATGCGGATATATATATATATATATATTGATTATTTTTAGTAACAATAATGTTATCTATAGTTTTGATTGGTGATTTTGATTGGCAGGTTTTTGATCTAAAGCTAGATAAATTATTTTTTCCTATTATATAAGAAGCAGCTTGTACCATATTGTCAACATTTAACGGTTTAGGTATATGCCATGTTCTTTTATAATCTATTGCTACTGGAGAATACCTGTTAGTTATTTTGTATAGGTAATGTCTTTTTTTTGCAGAAAATCTAGCATGAAATTCATTACTTACTTTTTTGACAGATAATATAGATATTGCGTTAGGACGTAAGTGATAATTAATAGCATTTCTAATTACATAATCATCTAAGTGTGTTATTAAATCAAAATGTGCTACTTGTTCCAGTGCATGTACTCCAGCATCTGTTCTTCCTCCTGCGTATACTGTAATACGCTGCTGTGAAAAACTAAAGATGGCATTTTCAATTGTTTCTTGTATAGAGTTATTAGTATATTTTTGACGCTGCCACCCAGAAAAGCCTGATCCGTCATATTCTATAGTAATTTTATATCTCATATTAGTAATTTAGCAAATAATGTAAAATTGCTTTTCTTACAGCTACACCCATTTTAACTTGTAGTAAAATTACTGAATGTTGCTCTGCAACATGATGGGAAATTTCAATTCCCTTATTTATTGGTCCTGGATGCATAATAATGGAATTAGGTTTTGTATACATGAGCTTTTCTTCATTTAATGAATACAAGTGAGCGTACTCTTTAAATGATGAAATGGTACTAGTTGTAATACGTTCTTTTTGTATTCTTAACAACATTATTACGTCTGCATTTTGAATACCTTCTATTAGATTGTGTGTTGTATGTGAGGCACCTTGTAATTTACATATCATATTTGGTGGCCCTACTAATGTAATATTAGTGTTAAATTGAGATAATAATTTAATATTTGATCTTGCAACCCTACTATGTAATATATCTCCACATATTGATATATTTAAGTTTTGTAAATTGCCTTTTATGTATCGTATTGTACAGTAATCTATTAAAGCTTGTGTAGGGTGTTCATGATTTCCGTCTCCGGCATTTATTATGCAACAGTTTTTTACTATTTTTGCAATTGTATGTATAAAAGTGCTGTATTGAGATCGTATAATGATTAGATCAGGGTTCATTGCTTGTAGTGTTAATATGGTATCAATTATACTTTCACCCTTACTCATGGAAGAAGTTGCGACATTTATTGTAATTGTAGTAGCTCCTAATGATTTTTCTGCGATTTCAAAAGATGACAATGTTCTAGTAGAGTGCTCAAAAAATAAATTAATAATAATTTTATTTTGTAGTATATTATTATTGATGTTAGTGCTATTTAAATATTGCATAGATAGGTTGAATATTATGTCAATATCATTGATTGTTAAGTTAGATATTTGTAGTAAATGTGAGATTTTTTTCATTTAAAAAATATTAGTAACTTATTTTTTTACCTAATATAGCTTATTTTTTATCAATTATCATTTGGTTTTTATAAAATGTTATAAATTTGTTGTAAGTATGTGAATATTTTGATAAATATTATTTTGTGATTCGGAATTAAGGTTAAGTATATCATTTTTTAATTTAATAGATGAAAATGACAATAAACATTTAATAACAAAGGATTTTGATATTGCATAAGTGATTATATAGGGATACCTATAGGCAACAGTGAATTAATACAAAAGTAAATTTACAAATAAAAAAGAAATAGATATCAGTGATGCATTAAGAAGGCATCTTGATAATAAAGTAGATGTCCATCATTGTCATATAACATGATACTATATTATAGAAGATATTTTGACATTCATTTTCAAAATATTGTAAATGAATCATATAAAAAGATAAAAGCTTATTTCTTATAATTATTGATATTGGTCATTTTAAAGAAGTAAATGATAATTTAGGACATAATAGGAAACACATTATTACAATAATTCAAACAAAGACTTAAATCAAATATACGAGTAACAAACCTTCTTGCAAAATTTGGGGGAAAAGAATTTGTAATAATATACTTCCGGATACGAATATTAAAAGCGCTATAGAAGATGCTAAAAGACTAAATAAAATTGCTGAATAACCTTTTAATATTAGTACAGGTAGTATATTCAAAACTATAAGTATTGGTATATCAGAAATATCCCCTAATGATACTGTTAAAACACTTTAATACTGCGACCAATTTATATACAGCAAAAAAAAGCAGTAGAAATGAATAGCATGTTTATCTAATAACAATATATTATTATGCTAATAAAAGTATTAAGTTAAAATATTAGTAAAAATACATAATAACCTTTTTTTGAACCAGATGGAAAACAATATATTTGAAACTATATATCATGCGTAAATGCATATTCTATTTTCTCATAGTAGAAATGTTATTATACCATACCAATACTCATATACGATACACAAAATAAAATGATAAATCAAACAGTAAGTTTATCTCAAGAATGTCTATATTACCAAATACAAATATTAAAAAAGCTAATTCTTAAGATCTAGCACTAATACTAAATATATATAAGAGATTCTTAACCAAAATATATACTTTTATGTTTACAATATGTGTAGAATGAAATTTTTTGAGAAAAATATATAATTATTTATGTATTGTGTTTGTAAGGAAATTTTTCTAATTTATGGAGAATAATATTTGAAATTGTTTTATAGACAGAATATGTTGATTTTTTGAAATTTTGATTGGCAGTATAATATATTAAAGTATATGGTGTAGCTACCTTTAATGGTTAACTTTTAAAAAGATCAATGTAATTTGCAGTATTAAGTGCTTTTTTATGTTGACATTGTTATAAATTTAATATTTTTCTTATTAGATTTATTAATAATATCGTTTTTAGCAATATATTAAAAAATAAATTGATTGTGAGTTCATTACCTATATATACTATGTTTGAACTTACATTGTTTTTTCTTAATTCTATTAGCTATAGAATGAGAGTTGTTGCTATTCTAGATGTGGATATAATACACTTAAGTATAACTTGTTAATTGTACTTTAGCTTTTCTTATAGCTTCTCTTCCTTTAGCAGATTTAATCACTCTTTCTACAACAGCTGTTGCTAATTTAGGATTAAGTTCAAAAAAGAAATCTTTTAGTAGTCTTTTGAGAGTGTTTGCGTTATCTATTTATTTTATTTCTCAACTAATATTCTTATTTTATGTAGTATATTCAGTGTAATATAAATGTTATGCAGCGCGTATTTAAAAATATTGTTTATTCTTGGATAACAATTTTATGTTAATTATTATTAATTATATACATAATTTGTTGTTATGTAATTATTATTGCACTACTGTGGAATAGTTATATATGGAATGATAAGTAAAAAAGATTTTTTTGATTTATATAAATTTTTCTGTATAAATAATTTTAAAGTTAGAAATTTATAAGAAGATATTTTATGGGTAATTATAATGCTAATTCGATTACTATATTAAAGGGGCTTGATGCGGTCAAGAAACGCCCAGGCATGTATATCGGTGATACTGATGATGGCTCTGGGTTACACCATATGGTATACGAAGTTATTGATAATTCAATAGATGAAGCACTTGCTGGTTTTTGTAATAGAATAGATGTTATTATAAATGATGATGAATCAGTATCTGTTATTGATAATGGTAGAGGCATTCCTGTAGATCTTCATGAGGAAGGTGTTTCTGCTGCGGAAGTTATAATGACTCAATTGCATGCTGGGGGAAAATTTGATCATAATAGCTATAAAGTATCAGGTGGGCTTCACGGTGTAGGTGTTTCAGTAGTAAATGCTTTGTCTTATTGGCTAGAGCTTACTATATGGAGGAATAATAAAGAATATTTTATAAGATTTGAAGATGGAAAAGCAGTATCACCGTTGAAGGTGGTGAATGAAAATGTAGTAAAAAAAGGTACAAAAATTACTTTTATGCCTTCAAGTGAAATTTTTTCTTCTGTAAAATTTAGTTATGCAATATTAGAGAATCGTATTAGAGAGTTATCCTTTCTTAATTCTAATATTAATATTAACTTAAAAGATTTACGTGAGAAACCAATAGTACAATCTTCTTTTGGTATAAAAAACAGTATTGTGCAAGAAGATGAAAATAGTAGTGGGACATCGGGATTTGTAAAATATCTTGATCGTAATAAAACAGAAGCTACAAAAATTATTCATATTAGTGGAATTTCTGATGATACTGGCATTGCTGTAGAGCTTTCAATGCATTGGAATGATTCTTATTATGAAAATATGTTATGTTTTACTAATAATATTAGACAAAGAGATGGAGGAACGCACCTAGCAGGATTTCGCTCTGCGTTGACTAGATGTGTAAATAATTATGCAACGAATGAGGGGTTTTTAAAAAAAGCAAAAGTTACTCTTGTTGGCGAAGATATGAGGGAAGGATTAACATGTGTGTTGTCAATAAAAATACCTGATCCAAAATTTTCTTCACAAACTAAAGATAAGCTTGTAAGTGCAGAAGCGAGAACTGTTGTGGAAAGTATAGTATTTGAAAAGCTTACTTCTCTTTTTGAACTTAATCCTAAATTAGCAACATCTGTTGTAGAAAGAGTGATTAAATCTGCTAAAGGAAGAGAAGCTGCAAGAAAAGCTAGAGATGCGATTAAAAATAAAAATGCTTTAGAGTTTACATCTTTGCCAGGAAAGTTGGCTGACTGTCAAGAAAAATCTCCTGAGTTATCAGAGTTATTTATAGTTGAAGGTAATTCTGCGGGTGGATCTGCAAAACAAGGACGAGATAGAAGATATCAGGCAGTTTTGTCTTTAAAAGGTAAAATATTAAATGTAGAAAGAGTAGGGCTAGATCGTATTTTTTCATCTACAGAAATATCTTCATTAATTTCTGCTATAGGAAGTAATATAGGTAATGATAATTTTAATGTTGAAAAAGTCAGATATCATAAGATTATTATTATGACAGATGCAGATGTTGATGGCTCTCATATTAGGACTTTATTACTTACTTTTTTTTTTCGTTATATGAGAGATATTATTGATAAAGGTTATTTATATATAGCTCAGCCTCCGTTATATAAAGTAACAAAACATAAAAAGGAGATTTATATTAAGAATGATGATATGTTGCATAGTTACATTATAGATTATGCAATAAAGGACCTTACTTTAAATAGTGATAAAAATTACCTTGGCGATGATTTACGACTTATTCTACAAAAATGTATAAAGATTAGTAATTTAACGAAATGTTGTAAGAAAATTATACCTCAAGATATTTTTGAATCACTGTTATTATCTTATAATGATCATAGATTTAGTATTACTGATAAAATGTCTTATAATTTGAATAAGTTATTTAGTGAGTATAAATGGGACATTGAAGTTGATAAAAATAATGAGTTAGTAATTTGTAAATTATCGCAAGGTATGCGTGATAAATATTATATAAGTAATGATTTAATTCAATCAAAGGATATTCAAAAAGCTATAGATATGATTAGTGATGTAAATGGTATTTTTAATAATGTATCAGTTTTATCATCGCAAGATAATAATATAAGGGTTAGCTCTCCAACATCTTTAGTGAATAATATTATTGACTTTGGAAAAAAAGATATGATGCTACAAAGATTTAAAGGATTAGGGGAAATGAATGCTGATCAATTATGGGATACTACGCTAAATCCCGAAACAAGAACTTTGTTAAAAGTAAAAATTTCTGATTGTGAAGCTGCAGATTCTATTTTTTCAATATTAATGGGAGATTTTGTGGAACCAAGACGTGATTTTATAAATAATAATGCCCTAAATGTACAGAATATAGATGCATAAAAAATATTTAAAATTGCTTATACATATTAATAAGTTAAGATAATTGCTTTATTATACATAAGTATTATCTATATATTAATGTAAAGGGAACGATTAATAATAAAGGGATTTATTATTTTTGTAATGTAATTTTATTAAGGCACGTTTGTGAATATGTTGACGTTGTGTGTTTAGATGATACAATAAAACTAGTTTGGTAAGTTTATAGGAGTGTTATGGCTAAAGGAGGAAAGGTTGCAAAAACAGCGAGTAAGAATAACCCAATGCAACGTAATAAAAATGCTGTACAGAAAATTTATGATGGTAAGCCTGTTAAACCTGTAAAATATATAAATAGAGAGCTTGGACAGGTATTTATGGCAGGTCAGTTTGAAAATGGTAGTCTTGTGGAAGATAATAATAAGTATCCAATAAAATGGTCTAATATATAAGTAAGGATAATGCGTGGTTAAGTTAACTATTAACTCACAAGAAATAGAAGTTGATTCTGGAATGACAGTTCTTCAAGCATGTGAAATTGCAGGTGTTGAAGTGCCAAGGTTTTGTTATCATGAGCGTCTTGCCATTGCAGGAAATTGTCGTATGTGTTTAGTTGAAATTGTAAACGGTCCTCCAAAGCTTGCAGCTTCATGTGCAATGCCTGTTGCTGATGGTATGATAGTAAATACTAATACTGAAAAAATAAGAAAAGCAAGAGAAGGTGTACTTGAGTTTTTATTAATAAATCATCCTTTAGATTGTCCAATTTGTGATCAGGGCGGAGAGTGTGATCTTCAAGATCAAGTTATGGCTTATGGGTGCGGTGTTAGTAGATATAGTGAAGAAAAAAGGGCTGTGTCTAAAAAGAATTTTGGTCCATTAATTGAAAATGTAATGACTAGGTGTATACATTGTACTAGATGTATAAGGTTTTTATCAGATATTGCAGGAACTTATGATTTGGGTACTATAGGTAGAGGAGAATTAATGGAAATAGATACCTGTATTACTAAAGGTATTACTTCAGAGCTTTCTGGCAATATAATAGATCTATGTCCTGTTGGTGCTTTGACATCAAAGCCGTATTCTTTTAAGGCTAGGTCTTGGGAGCTATCTCATTATGAAACAATAGATGTATTGGATGCTGTTGGCAGTAATATTCGTGTAGATTGTAGAGGTCTTGAGGTAATGCGAATTTTACCTCGCATCAATGAAGAAATTAATGAAGAATGGATATCAGATAAGGCACGCTTTTCGTATGATGGATTAAAAATTCAAAGACTTGATAAACCATATATTAGAAATAGTGGAAAATTGGTAGCTTCGACTTGGGAAGAAGCATTTTGTGTCATCGCTAATAGGTTAAAAAATGTACCAGGAGACAGAATTGCTGCAATTGCAGGAGATTTGGTAGATTGTGAATCAATGCTTTTATTGAAAGAATTAATGCATGAATTAGGAAGTGATAATATTGACTGTAGGCAAGATTGTGCTAAACTACTAACAGATAATAGGGCTTTATATTTATTAAATACTAGCATATCTAGAATAGAAGAAGCAGATTTATGTATACTAATTAATGCTAATATAAGATTTGATGCTCCTTTAATTAATACTAGGCTACGTAAGCGCTATCTTCAAGGAGATTTTATTATTGCAACTATAGGTCCTGAATTTAATTATAACTATAAAGTAGAATGTTTAGGTGATGATTGTGCAATATTACAAGAAATTCTTAATAATGAACATGATTTTTGTAAATTATTAAAGAAAGCAAAAAAACCTATGCTTATTATAGGACAAGATGGATTGATTGGTGAAAATGCTTATTTTGTTTTAGTTTTGGCAAGTAAAATTGCAGAAAAGTTTAATATGATACAAAAACAATGGAATGGGTTTAACATATTACATAAAGCTGCTGCTAGGGTTGGAGGTTTGGATGTAGGATTCATTCCTAAAGATTATTATAATATTGATGTTTTAAAAATACTACATAAAGCAGAATGTGGTGATATAGATGTATTGTATCTTTTAGGAGCCGATGAAATTGATGTTTTAAACACTGAATCATCGTTTATTATATATCAGGGACATCATTGTGATAATGGGGCACAAAATGCAGATGTTATATTACCAGGTGCGGCATATACAGAGAAAATGGCAACTTACGTAAATACAGAAGGTAGAGCTCAAAGAACAACCATAGCTGTATACCCTCCTGGTATAGCTAAAGAAGATTGGTTAATTATTAAGGAGTTATCTCAATATTTACATAAGGAGCTACCTTATAATAGTTTGTATGATGTACAAAAAAAACTTTCGATTTTAGGTGATCAATTTAAAGAAGAAAATATTGGTAAATTAGTTAAAAATGAATGGCTATCTATTAATGAAGAAGTTGATTTTAATATTAGTGGGAAATTGACTACAAAAAAATATAATTTTTATATGACTGATCCTATTAGTAGATCATCCAGTATTATGGCTAATTGTGCTAAATATTTTATTAATAAGTTAGGATAATATGAGTTTTTTACTGGATTTATATGATTGGATTAGTGATTATGGAGGGTTTTTACTATTAAGAATTATTTTTACTATCTTAATAGTAATGGTTTTTGTTGCATATTTAGTATATATGGAACGGAAAGTTCTTGCTGCTATACAATTACGGCAAGGTCCTAATATTGTAGGTCCTTTTGGAATATTACAGCCATTTGCAGATGCAATAAAACTTATTACAAAAGAACATATTGTTCCTTTTAAATCTAATAAATTAACTTTC
Organism: Candidatus Neoehrlichia procyonis str. RAC413; assembly: GCF_000964795.1. Taxonomy (GTDB): domain Bacteria; phylum Pseudomonadota; class Alphaproteobacteria; order Rickettsiales; family Anaplasmataceae; genus Neoehrlichia; species Neoehrlichia procyonis. The sequence goes on from NZ_LANX01000001.1 coordinate 231,806, forward strand.
TTTATTGCTCCTATTATTACTTTTACTGTTGCTTTATTAGGATGGGCTGTAATTCCATTTGGTGCAGATATTGTGATAAGTCATGGACAAGAGTTAGTTATTCCTAATGTAATTTCTAATATTAATGTAGGTGTATTATATATTTTAGCAGTATCTTCATTGGGTGTATATGGTATTGTGATAGCTGGATGGTCAAGTAATTCTAATTATGCTTTTTTAGGTGCTATTAGATCTGCATCTCAAATGATATCCTATGAAATATCTATAGGACTTGTGGTTACTACGGTGCTAATAACAACTGGATCATTAAAGCTAGGAGAAATTGTTGTATTTCGACACAATATGCCATATTGGATTGATTTATTGTTATCTCCAATGGCTTTAGTGTTTTTTATTTCTGCTTTAGCTGAAACTAATCGTCATCCTTTTGATCTTCCAGAAGCAGAATCAGAACTAGTTTCTGGGTATAATGTAGAGTATTCATCTATGCCGTTTGCACTATTTTTTCTAGGTGAATATGCTAATATGATATTAATTAGTGTAATGATGGTGATTTTATTTTTTGGAGGTTGGTATCCTCCACTTAATATTGGTTTTTTATATAAAATATCTGGATTGGTATGGTTGATTTTAAAGGTGATATTTATATTATTTTGTTTTATATGGGTTAGGGGTACAATTCCTAGATATCGATATGATCAGCTTATGCGTTTAGGATGGAAAATATTTTTGCCAATATCATTGATATGGGTTGTAGTAGTTTCTGGAGTTTTATTATATACAGATTCATTACCGCATAAGAAAATAAAGACTACAGATAAGGTAATTAATAATTATAATGATTAGTTTTTATGATTTATATTGCTTTTTTGTGTACTGATCTAATACAAAGTGTATATGTAATAAATGCCTTTTAAAATCTAATGAATACTTTTTATTAAGCCATATTAGGTTATTGGTTACAATTGTAGATTAAATATTTTGTAATATCTTGTATTGTGACTTATTTAATACATAAATATTTTGTATCTTATATTTAAAATTAAAGCCCAAATTATTGAAAGTTTATTTGTAAAGAAGTAAATTTATTGTTAATTTATGTTATAAATAATTTTAAAGTATATTTGGGTAGAAATGCTATGGATATGTGTTGATATAATTATATAGTAATAGAATAACTAGTATTCTAGACAATAATTTGTTCTTAACTATTATAAAATTATAAATTTTCTTACTGTAAGACTGTAGGTTTTTTTATATTATTATACTATAACGTACTTTATGTTATTATATAATTATGCTATTATACAAAGTAATATTTTTCACCTTGATATTGGTCTTTATGTGATAAAGATACCTAAAAAAAAAGAGGTTATATCATTTGAGTTTATAACTTATGTCTAAAGAATTGTATATTAAACCAATGACTTTAAATTTTGGACCACAGCATCCTGCTGCACATGGTGTTATGCGTCTTGTATTGGAAATGCAGGGTGAGGTCATTGAAAGAATAGATCCTCATATAGGGTTATTACATAGGGGTACAGAAAAGCTTATTGAGTATAAGACTTATCTTCAAGCATTGCCGTATTTTGATCGGCTGGATTATGTATCTCCAATAGCTCAAGAACATGCATACTCTTTATGTGTAGAAAAATTACTAAATTGTAATGTTCCTATTAGAGCTCAATACTTAAGAGTAATTTTTTGTGAGTTAACTAGAATACTCAATCATTTATTAAATATTGCTAGTCAAGCGCTAGATACAGGTGCAATGACACCTCTTTTATGGATGTTTGAAGAAAGAGAAAAGATACTTAATTTTTATGAAAGAGCTTCTGGTGCAAGGTTTCATGCAGCCTATATTAGGCCAGGTGGTGTTGCAGCCGATATACCAGATGATCTTTTAGATGATATAGGTGCTTTTACTGAGACATTTCCTAAATTGATAGATGATGTTGATGATTTACTGACCGAAAATAGAATTTGGAAGCAACGTAATGTTGATATTGGTAAAATTTCTAAAAAACAAGCGTTAGATTGGGGATTTTCAGGACCCATGCTGAGAGCTTGTGGATTTGCTTGGGATTTGAGAAAAAGTAATCCGTATGAAATTTATGAAAAATTAAATTTTAAAGTTCCTGTAGGGACAAATGGTGATTGTTATGATCGATATTTAGTAAGAATGGCAGAGATAAGGGAATCAATAGGTTTAGTAAAACAGTGTATAAATGAAATACCAGTAGGAGATGTTAAAACTAATGATAGAAAAATTGCTCCTCCTAAAAGAGAAGAGATGAAGAAGTCGATGGAAGCTTTAATTCATCATTTTAAATTGTATTCTGAAGGGTACAAAGTGTCACAAGGTGAAGCATATGCAGCTGTTGAATCTCCTAAAGGGGAATTTGGAGTGTATATAGTATCAGATGGAACAAATAAACCTTATAGATGTCGTATAAGAGCGCCAGGATTTGCTCATTTACAAGCTATAAATGCTATGGCAAGAGGTCATATGTTGGCAGATCTCACAGCAATTATAGGTTCGTTGGATATAGTATTTGGGGAAATAGATAGGTGAAATAAATGAATAATGCGAAAATCGATCAAAAAGATGATGAAAAGTTTCAATTTACTAGTGATAACTTACAGAAAGCAAAGAAGCTGATTGGTAATTATCCAAAAGGTAGGGAATCTAGTGCAGTAATGTCATTATTATATATAGCTCAAAAACAATGCAAAGGGTATATTTCGTTGTCTGCAATGGATTATATTGCTAAGATGTTAAACATGCGTTTAATGCATGTATATGAGGTAGCAAAGTTTTATTCTATGTATAATTTATCTCCCGTAGGACAATATTTAATACAAGTGTGTAGAACAACCCCTTGCTGGTTGTGCGGGAGTAATGATATATTAGATACTTGTAGAAGAATTTTAAATATAGACTTTGGAGAAACAACAAAAGATAACCTCTTTACTTTAAAAGAAACAGAATGTTTAGGTGCTTGTATTGATGCTCCTGTTGTGCAGATTAATAATGATTATTATGAAAGATTGACTGTTAAAGCAATGGAAAAAATTATTTACAACCTAAAAAATGAAAATTAGAGAAATAGTTTTAGATACGGAAACAACCGGACTTGATGTTAATGGAGGCGATAGAATTGTTGAAATAGGATGTGTAGAATTGATAGATTGTATTTTTACGGGGCATATATTTCATCATTATGTAAATCCTGAACGTGAAGTACCTTACTATGCAACTAAAATTCATGGTATCACTATAGATATGGTAAAAGATAAGCCAAAATTTGCAGATATTGCAGATGAGTTTTTGGATTTTATTTCTGATGGGACATTAGTTATACATAATGCGAAATTCGATGTATCATTTATAGAAATGGAGTTAAATAGAATTAATAAAGAGTATAGTTTTAGTAAAGTTATTGATACACTTATATTAGCGAGGAAAAAATTTCCTGGTATGCCTGTTACACTTGATGCTCTATGTAAAAGGTTTAATATTTCTTTGCAAGATAGAAAGTTTCATGGAGCATTATTAGATGCTACTTTATTGTCTAAGGTATACATTGAACTTAAAGGGGGATTGCAAAGATCATTAAATTTTAATGATATAGATAAGAATAATATTGATCAGCAATTTGTTGAATCGCATTATTTATGTAATCGTAATTTTAAAATAAATCAAGATGATTATAAGAAACATAAGGAATTATTAAAAAAAATTAAAAATTCTATATGGGCTAAATTTGAATGATGTCTTTGATATCTTATGTTTTGCTGATATGTATTACTTGTAATGATGGTTTTTATGAGCTTATTTGAAAAAATTTTTATGTAACTTTAAATATAAATCGCAAAATATTTTAAATTATGTACTTTTACTTAATTTTATATGTTTTATCTTATACTGGACAGGCAATTAGCTTTTTTTAGGTTGCTAAGATGATTCTTTAATAAAAAATTTTGATGTTTTTTAATATACTATAATTTTTTATAAAAGGTATAATTATTTTTGAGTTTTACGTATTAACCATTTCTGTTTTATTATAGTTTGAATGGATATATTTATTAGTACAAATAGACAAGTATTGTATAGGGAAATATTTAATTAGAAAAATGCTGGAATCCTTTTTTTGTAAATAAGATTTTCTGATTATTATGATTGTAAATATTTACATTATTTCCAATAGATAAGTATCCTACTTGTGTAACCTTAACTCCTATTTTAGAAGATAAATCCTTTATTTTTATGTGATTTTTAGGATGTGAAGTAAATACAAGTTCATAATCGTCACCCCCTGTTAAAATTGTTTCCAGAAGTTGCGGATTATTATTGAGTATAATTTTTGCTTCTTTTGATAGCGGTATTTTATCTATATATATATTAGCTTCTACATATGATGATTGACAAATATGTTCTATATCTTGTATTAATCCGTCTGATATATCTATGCATGATGAAGCTATATTATAGTCATTAATGAGTAATCCCAGGTTAATTCTTGGATTTGGTAAATCAAATTTATTTTTAAAGTAACTGCAATGTTTATTGTTGATAATATTACGATAAGCTAATAATCCTAGGGCAGCATCACCAATATTACCACTTACATATATATAATCTCCTACATTTGCTTTAGATCGTGTTAGTGATGTATTATTGGTAAAGCCAAAGGCAGTTATGCTAATAATTATACTATTATTATTGTTTTGTGTTGTATCTCCGCCTATTAGTTTAATATTGAATTGGTCATTATCTTCTTTTAATCCACTAGTAAATTCTTTCCACCATTTATTAGTAATATTATTGGGTAAGATTAACCCCAGAAGATAACCATATGGCTTTATCCCCATAGATGCTATATCAGAAAGATTTACTCTTAAAGATTTCTTTGCTAGTAATTTTGGGTCATTGTTATCTAAAAAATGAACTCCTTCAACTAGAATGTCTTTTGTTATTATTAATTTGTCTTGTAAATTTGCTATTTGCGCAGCATCATTACCTATTAATGAATTATGATCCAAAGGGTGTATATATTTTTTTATATAACTAAACTCATTCATAGTATTTTTGTATAATTTAAGTGTGAATTTGTGTATTGTATATTAATAATAGGTATAATATGATACATAAAAAAATGAAATTTTTTATTAGATGTATTTATTTAGCATTAAATGACTTTATAAATCACGATGGTATAGAACATGCTGGATATTTATCATTCATTATATTATTGTCTATATTTCCTTTTTTAGTATTTTTAACTGCGGTAGTATCAAATTTTGCTGTAATTTTAGATCAGTATAATTTGACCACAAAGTTTTTTATGTTGATTACCGATAATGTTCCACATAATCTAATATCAGGATTAATACCAAGAATTAATGAAATAGTTTCAGGCCCTCCACATAGCTTATTAACGTTGGCAGCTATAGGAACAGTTTGGACTGCTTCGTCTGCTGTTGAGGGAATGAGGACGATACTTAATAGAGCATTAAGAGTTTCAGCTCCTCCACCTTATATTCTTAGAAGGTTATTAAGTATAGTACAATTTTTAGTTATTACTTTTATAATGACAATTACAATGATATGCATTATTTTAGTCCCAATGATTTTTGATTTACTCAATAAACATTGGGGATATGTGAGATATACTGTAAGTGAGTTAATCTTGCTAATATCTATTACATGTTTATATTTTATTATACCTAATACGAAACAGAAATTGATTAATGTTGTACCTGGTGCGGCTATAGTAACTATATTGTGGACAATATCTTCATTTATATTTGCTTGGTATATCAAGAATTTTCATTCATTAAGTATAATATATGGAAGTTTAGCAGGTATTATTGTCTCTTTATTATTTTTCTATATATTAAGTATATTTTTTATTTATGGAGCAGAGTTAAATTATAGGTTAAGTAGATGTAAATGAATGATGTATATTAAATTTTTGAGATAATAGATATATTATGTATTTTAGGTTAAAAAGATAGAGAAGGTGTTTTTAGAATAGCGTATTTTGTACTAATTTATATAAATTTACTCATAGAAATTGTATATTAACTTTAATTATTTTGTAATAATGACCACAAAATTATATATAAGATAGCACATTAGTATATGCTGCTAATTTTATGTAAATCTGTATTTGTAATTCTGCTTAAATTTTATGATATATATTTAAAGATATTAAGAGTATTTTTAATAATATATAATTAAGTGAGGTAGCACTTATCATGTATATGAAGAAATATATTAATTGGTAATTATGTTATCTATTTTTATGATGAGTTATTAATATAATTATTTTTATAGTTGATTAATATTAAGAAAATTTTTTTATAAGTATTCATATAAGTTATGATAAATATTTTTATAGATAATGAGCAAAACTCTTCATATATGGTATTATATTTTATAGTCTTACCATAAAAAGATTTTTATTTTAGAAATAGTTTTCTGGAAAATGATAATTTTATTTTTGTTAAAGTGCAAAATTAGAGTATTTTTTGGCTAATTTAAAATATTTTTATGTAGTTTATATTTTTTTATAGAAATTACAAAAAATTTCTTATGTTACTGATGGTATAGAAAGTATCTAAATGGAAGATAAAATAAAACTTTATTTTTGACAATTTTTATTTAAGTAAGTTAAAGCTTCTGCGATGTGATCTTCTTCTATTATATCTTTTGAAGCTAAATCAGCTATTGTTCGTGCTACTTTAAATATTTTTGTATACTCTCTTATTGATAAATGAAAGTTATGTATTGCATTTTTTAGTAATTTTAAAGCATTTTTATTTAATAGAAAGAACTTTTCTATGTCATTTTCTGATAGAAGTGCATTACATTTTAATGATAAATTAGCGTAACGATTTTCTTGAATTTTTCTTGCATTTATTACCCTTTTTTTTATTGATTGTGAATCTTCTGAATTGTTGTGACATTCATGTGAAAATATGTTAATGTTTGGTACAGCAATATGTATATCTATTCTGCTCATTATAGGACCAGAAATTTTGCTTTGATATTCAATGGCGCATTTTGGGATGCGAGGACAGTAATGGTTGGGATTGTCAAAATATCCACATCTGCAAGGGTTCATAGCAGCAACTAGTTGAAAATTTGCAGGGTAGGTTACGTGGGATTTTAATCTTGGTATAAGAATATTTTTATTTTCTAAGGGCTGTCGTAAAGCATCTAAAACATATCGTGAAAATTCTGGTAATTCATCTAAAAATAATACACCATTATGAGCTAAAGTTACTTCTCCAGGATATGCATTACGTCCTCCTCCAATCATTGCAGCAAGAGATGATGAGCTATGTGGTTCTCGAAATGGTCTAGATGTTAATAATTTGCTACATTTTTGGTAAATACTTGCAATAACACTAATGTCAATTAATTCATCATCATTTAAGTCTGGTAATATACTTAATAATCTTTTTGCTAGCATTGATTTACCAGTTCCTGGTGGTCCTATCATTAATAAATTATGGCCTCCTGCGGCAGCAATTTCTATGGCCCTTTTTGCGATTAATTGACCTTTTACATCTTTCATATTCATGATAGATGTATTATTAGTTATACTTTTTTTTGTAGGAGGAGGAATTTTTTCATTATGATTAAAATGATTGATTAGTGATATTAAATGTTTTACTGGTAGTATTGTAATATTATTAATTAATGCTGCTTCTGGTCCATTATCATAAGGACATATTATACCTTTCTTTTGTTTATATGCACTAATAGCACTAGGTAATACTCCAGGTACAGAGATAATACTACCATCAAGTGAAATTTCTCCTAGTATAATATAAGATGATAAATTATTAACTTTGGGAATAACATTCATAATTGTTAGTAAGCCGATTACTATAGGTAAATCATAATGACTTCCTTCCTTGAATAAATTTGCTGGAGATAGATTTACTGTAATTCTATGTATAGGTAGCACTAGATTAATAGAAGTAAGAGATGCTCTTATTCTTTCTTTAGATTCGGCTATGGCTTTATCTGGTAATCCAACTATGTTAAACGCAGGAATTCCCTTTGCAAGGTGTATTTGAACAACTACGTTTAAAGTTTGAATTCCATGAAATGCTATAGTATGAATATTGATTGTCATAATATTTTTATTAATTTTTTAATAATATAGATAAATTATTTAAGTTATTCTAGTAAAATTTTTAAATAATTTACTAATAAATTATAAATATTAAAATATATTAGAAATATGATGATTAGAATTATTAATTTACTGAAGATGATGCTGGTATTTGGTGTTTTAAAAATTCTTTTTTTGTTTATATGTATAAAATTTAAGTAACAGTGTTAATTACATGAATAGTGTATTATGTTTAGTGTTTTGGTTCATCCTATAAATTAATTGAGATGTGTAATAATAAGTTATTTTTTGATTATTAGAATTTAAGTGTATATATTTTTATTATTGGGTATGTTTCTTTTTGTATAGTGATAGATTGATTTATTACTTAGTATTACTGTAAAATAAGTGAAAAACCTTATTTTAGCTTTCTAGTAATAATTAAACCTATAGGAGAAATATTTCTTTTTTATTAATATAATTACGTAATATAACGTAATTTAGTAAAATTATATTTTAAGTAATTATAGTACTTAAGTAGATCTACTAAGTGTGATAATATGTTGATTAGTAATATGTAAAAAATTTTATAAAATTAATTTAGTCTATTTTTATTAATGCCATTTTAGATTTATATTCTTAAATTAAAAATATTTATGTGATTATAAGTATAAGTAGTAGTTCTAAAGGATAGGATATATATTACTAAGTTAAAATAATGTTAATCTATTTTAGGAGTTTGTATTAGTATATTAGGTTTAAGATTTAATAAATTTATTAAAATTTTTAATATTCATCTTGATTTAAGTATCATTCAGAATCATAAGGTTTTATACTATAATTACTATAGTATCCCAGACCTATCAAATACATTTCAGAAGAGTTTTTTCTACTTGCACGGGGCTTAAAATATTTTATTTTTTTAAACGAATTCTTCATTTTTTGATAAAATTCTTTTTCATATTCCCCTTGAAAGATTTTAGTTACAAATGTGCCTTCACTTAGTAAGAAGTCATTTGCTATGTTTAATGAAATTTCACATAAATTCATAATATTAGCATGGTCTACATACTTATGCCCACAGGATTGAGGAGATAAATCAGATAGTACTATGTTAAATTTTACATTTTGTAGAGTATCGTATAATAATTGAGTATTACCAATGATATCACAATTGATAAACTTCACATTAGGTATAGGACTCATATTCTTGATATCTATAGCTGTAACATAAAATTTATTATCACTTGTTACTTTGTGTGCAGCTACTTGTGACCATCCTCCGGGAAATGATCCAAGATCTAATATATAATAACCTTTTTTAAAAACCTTAAACTTATTATCTATTTCTATTAATTTATAGGCTGATCTAGATTTATATCCTTGCTTTTTTGCTAGTAGAACGTAAGGGTCGTTAATTTGCCGTTGTAACCATTTTGTTGATGATATTTTTCGACCTTTTGCAGTTTTTAAAATAATAGTTATACTATAACCTCATTAGCTAATATTAACTAATTTACTATGATAAAGATTTTTTTTTTTTTGAAAAGAATTATTTCTAATTAATAGAGTATGTGTTATTGACAGCTGATATAATATCTTGTAGTTTACTTAAATATATATATAGTATACGGGGTGTAGCGCAGCTTGGTAGCGCACTTGGTTTGGGACCAAGGGGTCGGGAGTTCAAATCTCTCCACCCCGACCACTTTTTATTTAATAGATATTATATTTCTGTTTTGTTGAATAATTCTGTTTTAAAATTATAGTTTGTGCCATATATTTTAAGAATGGTAAATTATTATGTATAACATCTATTATAGGTATAAGACTGTGCTCATAAATGTTATATAATTTTTATTTATTCACATAAACTAATGAACGATGTAGTTAAATTTGTATAGTTATGTAAAGTTTAGATTTTATATTATATGCTAAGGGTACGATTTTATTTATGTTATGTATAAGAGTATTAGTTGTTTGGATTGCATATATTATATGTTTTGATTGAATTATAGGAAGTTGTAATAATATCTTGTTATATGTGGATATTTATTGAAAATGATAATGATCATAAAGTTTGATAATACATGAGTTTAAGAATTGTTCATTAATATTAAATTTATCAACATCATAACCTTATATGTGATCAATTATGCTTTATTATTAAAGTTTATGCTTTATATCATATTTCATGAGCATGGTTTTGTTCATGTTGCGAAGGAGAGTGTGAAGGAGAGTGATAATGTTCATGTTCTGTTGGATCATGTTGCATGCCTTGCATTCCATGGGAAGCTTGCATAATGTCTTTATCAGCATGTGGATATTCATCAAAATGATGAGGATCATAAAGTTCAGGGTTATCATGCGGGTTTAATAGTTGTTCATTATGATCATCATCATTACTACCAGATTCATCAGCATGATTACCTTGTATATGATCAAATAATACTTTTAGTCCAAATAAATTTTTATCAGATGTACTCATTATTTTTAATGATATTTCTAATCCTGCAAATGATGAATATACAGAGCAAGCCTGTATTAAATTTGCAGTAAGACTATCAGTAACATTGCCTTTTAAAGATTGCTCAATATAGTGTAATATCATTCCGGAAATTGATGCAAAAATAGTTGCATTATCACCTTCAGAATGATCTCCTGATTGTTGTTCGTGATAGTGAAGAGCAGATTGCATTGCAGCTACATTTATTCCTTTTGATTGTTCGCTAGACATAAATTTATGTTATATAGTTATATATATAATATGATATTAATGGAGTATGAAAATTTTTTAAAGACATAAATTATAATTGATTGATTAGTTCATTTCTGTAGCTTGATAAAGCTGTGTTATTAATGGAGAGGTTTTTTTGTAAGAAATATCCTAAAATTTTTAAACTTAATTTAAATTCTTTATTAGAGCATTGATATGTATCATCATTGTTGTATATATCTTGTAGAATTTTAGGTAGTGGGAATAATTTTTTTTTATATTGTAATCCTACATCCTGGGATATAGCTTTTCCTGTTTTAGGGGATATAAATTTTAAATTATGATTTGAGTTATTAACAGCACATTTTGATAGGTCTAGTGCAAATCCTAATTGTGATAATATATTTAACTCTAATTTTAAATATTGATTGTACCAGTTAAAATTACTTTTTGTGGCTTTAATAAAATTAATAAAAGATTGATATATAACTGGTTGTGCTTCATTCTCTGGTAGAACTTTATCTATGAGCGATGTAATTGATGCCATGCACATTAGTTTTATACTGTCATAGAAGTAGTGTAAAGTTGATGAAATTAACTCACACTTAAGATATCCTAAATTACTTATTGATTTTGCAGACCACATAACATTAATATAATCGCCTACTTGTAAAATAGATGTTTTTTTAATAGCATTTTTTGTTAAACCTTTTGATAAACCATGCTGTTTAGTTAACAAAGAAATTATTAAATGTTGGTCACCGTACTTACGTATTCCTACGATTATTCCTTTATCCTGCCATCTCATGACAATAATATAGCTTTATGTATTATTTATGTTATCCTTTTGCGTTCCTATATAATAATGTTTAGAAGTTCCTAGTTTTTTTAATTCATCTTCATGAACATCATTAAGCTTTTTTGTATGACTACAGTACTGAATAAATCCAATATCTGAATCTGGTGTTAAGATTTTATTTGCATATACTAAGTACTCATTACCTATATTTAAGTTTATATTACAACTTTGACTGTATGTAGAAAATATAAATATGTTATTGTTATTAACATTTTTCCATGCATCATATACTAGAAACTTTGCTATATATTCTACAGGCGTGATATAGATAATATCTTCTACCCTACCACTAAAAATGATATCATTTTTAGTAGAGATATTATGACTGCAATTGCAAACATCTGCTAATGTATTGTGCGCAAATGATAATAATAATAATAGTATAACTTTTTTCATTTTTTGTACTTTCTATGAGAGTGATAAGTCCATATAATAATATATATCAAATTAAGTTAAAGCCATATTAATGAATTTATTTAGTTACATTAGAGATCTTATACTACAGAGGATTTATTCTTTAGTAAAAAAAAATTTGATTAGATTTGATGATAGTTTAATTAATAAATTGATAATAGGACCACCTTCTAATAATGAATATGGTGACATATATACTAATGCTGCATTAATTATTGGTAAATTTGAAAAAAAAAATCCATTAGAAGTATCTCAAATATTAATTAAAGAATTACGTCTGATAAAAGAAATATCATCTATAGAAGTTGCACCTCCTGGATTTATTAATCTTAAATTAGAAATGAAATTTTTGTATAAAGTGTTGTTTAGTATTAACGTATTAAAGTCAGAATATGGTAAGGTTAATTTAGGAAAGGGTGAAAAAATTAATATTGAATTCGCATCTGCAAACCCTACAGGACCATTACATATAGGGCATGCTCGTGGTGCAATTTTCGGTGATGTTTTATCGAATTTACTTGAGTGGGTAGGCTATCAGGTTACTAGGGAATATTATATTAACGATGCAGGTAATCAAATAGATATATTAACTCAATCTGTATACTTAAGGTATAAAGAGATTCTAGGGGAAAATATAATTATAGAGGATGGATTATATCCAGGAGAATATTTAAAAGCTGTAGCACAGGGATTGTTTGATTTATATCAAAACAACTTACTGAATATGGATAAAGATGAGAAGATGAGTATAATTCAAGATTTTACTTTAAATTATATTATGAATCTTATTAAGAATGACATGCATTGTTTAGGGATTAAGTATGATATTTTTACATCAGAAAAGCAATTACATAGTAATTTTTTTATTGATAATTGTATAACAAAATTGCAAAAAAAAGGGTTAATATATTATGGTGTTCTTGATAAACCAAAAGGTAAAGAACAATCTGATTGGTCTTCAAGGGAACAAATGTTATTTCGATCAACAAAGTTTGGCGATGATGTAGATAGAGCTCTTAAAAAAAAGGATGGAAGTTGGACATATTTTGCCAATGATATAGCGTATCATTTTGATAAAATATCTCGTGGATTTTATCGCATGATACTAGAATTAGGGTCTGATCATGCAGGATATGTTACAAGGTTAAAATCTGCAGTAAAAGCTTTAAGTGACGGCAAAGCTACAATAGATATAAAATTACATAACATAGTTAACTTTCTTGAAAATGGAGAACCAATTAAGATGTCGAAAAGAAAGGGAGAATTTTTAACTGTTAAAGATGTAGTGGAAAAAGTTGGAAGAGATATTACAAGATTTATTATGCTGACTAGAAGAAGTGATATGGTGTTAGATTTTGATTTTGCAAAAGTAGTAGAAAAATCAAGAGATAATCCTATATTTTATGTACAATATGCTCATGCAAGGGTTTGCTCTTTAATACGTCGTTGTCCTAATTTATTAGTATTGGATGATGTAAATTTTAATGTTCTTTCTTCTAATGAAGAGTTATTTTTAATTAAATTACTTGCAAGGTGGCCAGATATTATAGAATTATCTGCAAAAACTTTTGAACCACATCGTATTGCTTTTTATTTAATAGAGGTTGCAGAAGCATTTCACGTACTTTGGGGATATGGTAATAATAATGTTAATATGAGATTTATTATTGATGATGATATACATATTACTTCTGCAAGAATGTATTTAGCTAAAGCTGTATCTTATGTCATAGCCTCAGGTTTAACAATATTTTCTATTTCTCCAATAGAAGAGATGTCATAGGATATTCTTAATATATTAGTTTTTCTATCTTAAAAGGTTTATGGTGAAGTGCACTTAGTAGTTTTTTTTTAATAAGCAATTGTTGAAAAGTATGGAAATGGAATTTGTGAGATTTGATATGTTAGAGCATATGAAATCTTATACTTATTTCTAGAGCTATTATATTTTTTCCTGGATATATATTTTATGTGTGTGTAGGGGGGGGGAGGGGATTGTTAACAGATCTAGTTTAGGACATACTCAAATATTGTTTGGTAAAATAGAAAAAAACTTAAAGGATATATTCATGAAAATTATGGCTATGTAATTGATACATATGGTAAAAAGTAAGTTTTGTAATATGTAGTCGTTAATTATATAGCTGAAGATTATGTTTATAATGATGAACATAGCTATTTTATTTATCAAATTTATTTATAAAAAAATTTAGAGTTGCGTTAATTTATGTAAAAAAAGTAGAATTTTATATTCTGATGTTGGTATAAGAGTAGTATAAGTAAAATATAGAATAATTTCTTTATTGTGATATATAAATGAGTTGTAAATTCTTAAAGAAGATTTGCTATTTTACAAAATTGTTCTATAGAGATATTTTCTGGACGTAAAGTTCTGTTAATATTAGCTAATTTAAGAATACTTTCTACATTATTGGTAATGTTCTTTAGACTTTTGTGTATCATTTTACGTCTATAATTAAATGTAGCATTTACTACATTTGCAACTTTATGATAATCAGTTTGAATTTTAGGAGTTAATAGCGGTGTTATATAAAGAATAGAAGAGTGTACTTTAGGTAATGGGTGGAACATTTCAGGAGTTAAATCTTCCATTTTCTCAACATTACATAACAACTGTACTAATACTGATAAAGTACCATAAGATTTGCTATTTGGTTGTGCTAATATGCGATTTGCAACTTCTTTTTGAAACATTAATGTTAAGCTACTAAAATAACTTATATTATTAAGCAATTTTAGTAATATAGCAGTTGAAATGTTATATGGTAAGTTTGCTATGATTTTAACAGGAGGTTTAGCTAATGTTGTGAAATTTATGTCAAGAGCATCAGCAATTTTAAATTCATATTTACCATGATAATTCCTAGCTAGTTTAGCATATATATCTGTAAAACGATGGTCTTTTTCTATAGAAATGAGTTTTTTAGGGTTATTTTTTAATATAGATTCCGTTAAAATTCCTAATCCTGCACCGATTTCAATAATGGAATAATTGTTAATATTTTTTGAATATGATACAATTTTATCAGTAATATCACTTGACGTAATAAAATTTTGGCCAAGTGATTTATTTGCTTTGATTTTATAAAGTTGTTTATTCTTCATAAAATTTTTTATAAATTTTTTATACAGTTTATGTATTATAATACAATTACCTATATAATGGTAGTTAATAAAAGTATTTACTTAATTATTAATAAAAGGGGTTGACTTTTATTATATGATATATAATTATGTTAGAGAATTTCGGTAATTATATTTATTTTATTCAATTAGCCGACTTAGCTCAATTTGGTAGAGCAATTGACTTGTAATCAGTAGGTTGTCAGTTCGATTCTGACAGTCGGCACATGCGGTTTGAGTGTTGTTGTAATGTCGTTTATTATCGTTGCTAACTGGAAAATGAATGGTTGTCCATTAACATTTATGGAATTTAGTGAAAGCTTGAATTCATATTTAGCAGATGATTATACTAATAAACAAAATTTAACAATAGTGTTATGTCCCCCATTTATTGCTATGTCTAGTTTTATAAAATCTAATTTCATGGTGAAACTTGGAGCACAAAATTGTTATTATGAAAAAAGTGGCCAGTATACAGGTGAAATTAGTGCAGACATGCTGAAAAAATGTAATTGTGAGTATGTTATTGTAGGACATTATGAAAGGCGTCAGCTTTTTTATGAATCTGATGATGAAATTAGGCTTAAGGCTCAGAGCGTAATAGATGCAGGGTTAATTCCTATTATTTGTATAGGTGAAACTTTAATTGATAGAAATAATGGTATAACACGAGATGTATTGCTAAGCCAGTGCGAAAAGTGTTTACCTAAAAATGGTGATTTTATAATAGCTTATGAGCCAGTATGGGCTATAGGTAATAATACTTTACCATCTATTGAAGTAATCAATGCATCTTTTGAAATTATTAGGTCATATATTAATTCTTGTAAATTAGTATATGGTGGCTCAGTTAATTATCACAATATACACAATATAAGAAAAATTCAAAAATTAGATGGCGTTGTAGTTGGTAATGCAAGCCTAAATATAGATAGTTTTTATAAAATAATATGTAATATTGATTGTTAAGGATATCTTTAATGAAAAAATTTATTATAATACTTGTTATTTTTTTATCTTTTAAAGCTAATGCAGTAGATTTAAAGAAGGAATTTGTTTTAATTGGTACAGGATCTATGACAGGTGTTTACTATCCGGTTGGTAGTAATGTTTGTAAATTTGCGTCATATAGTAATAAACAATCTTTAAAAAAAATTATTTGCTCTATTTCTTCAACTACTGGTAGTATTTATAACTTAAACTCCATGCGTATGAATAATATGGATGTTGGTATAGTACAATCAGATTTAGAATACTATGCATATAATGGACTAAATCTTTATAAGAAAATGCCTCCTATGAAAAATTTAAGATTATTAGCTTCTTTGCATCGGGAGTATTTTACTTTAGTAACTCGTAGAGATTCTGGTATACATTCAGTTAATGATATAAAAGGAAAAAAAGTTAATATTGGCGCTCCTGGAAGTGGAATTAAGGTTATGATGTTAAAATTGTTTAAAGAAAAAGGATGGTCAAAAAAAGATTTTTCTGTGATTTCAGAGTTAAAAGCATCAGAACAAGTACAAGCGTTGTGTGATGGTAAAGTTGATGTAATTGCAGATTTAGTAGGTCATCCTAATGCTGCAATGCAGGAAGCAGTTGTAACTTGTGATGCTATTTTTATTCCTTTAGATGATGAGCTAATATCTAAATTTAATGTTAAGTATCCTTATTATCAAAAAAGTATAATATCAGGTGCAATATATAAGAATGATCCACAAGATATACAGACATTAGCAGTAAGAGCTTCTTTGCTAGCAACAACAAATTTGTCTGATGATATAGCGTATTTAATAGTAAAATATATTGCTTTACATTTATCTGATTTTCAAAGATTAAGTGGTGCATTGAAAAATTTAACAATTAGTGATTTATCGCAATCAAGCTCTGCGCCTATTCATAAAGGAGCAGAAAAGTATTATAAAGAAATAGGTATTCTTAAATAGTTTATATGTATTTTTTACATGAGGCAGAAGTTACAGTATTAGGAATAGAATCAAGTTGTGATGAGAGTGCTGTTTCAGTTGTAAGTAGTCATGGAAAAGTTTTATCACATAAAATGATATCTCAAAAAGAGCATCAAGATTATGGAGGTGTTGTTCCGGAAATTGCGTCGCGTGCTCATTTAAGATTTTTAAGTGATTTAGTCTACCAAGCTGTATCAAATGTAGTAGATTTTGAAAATATTGATGCGGTTGCTGTAACTTCAGGTCCTGGGTTAATTGGAGGTTTGATAGTAGGGGTTATGATTGCAAAGGCGATTGCCAGTGTCATGCAAAAGCCTATTATTGCTATTAACCATTTAGAAGCACATGCTTTGGTTGTGCGTATGTTTGATAAGGTAAATTTTCCTTTTTTATTATTAATAATTTCAGGAGGTCATTGTCAATTTTTAATAGCTTATAATGTAGGAAAATATAAAAAATTAGGATCTTCTATAGATGATTCATTAGGTGAAGCATTTGATAAAATAGCTAAAATGTTGAATTTGGGTTATCCTGGAGGGTCATCAATTGAAGAAAAGTCTATTAATGGTAATAGTAGGTTTGTTTTGCCTAGAGCATTGCTGAATCGTGCAGGATGTGATTTTTCATTTTCTGGTATTAAAACAGCTGTAAAGAATATTATACATAAGGAAAAAGTTATTGATGATCAAGTGATATGTGATATATCAGCATCTTTTCAAGAGTGTGTTAGTGATATTTTAGTGAATCGTATTTGTAATGCTATAAAGGTAACTAATGATATAAATTTTAATATAAAGCAAATGGTTGTTACTGGAGGAGTAGCTGCAAATAATTTTCTACGTAGTAAAATTTTGTCATGTGCAAGGGATCATAATTTTGAAGTATTGTTTCCTCCACAAAATTTATGTACAGATAATGCTATTATGGTTGGATGGGCCGGTATTGAAAATTTCTTTGTTGGAAACATAAGCGATTTAAATTTTGTGCCAAAATCTAGATGGGAATTAGAGGATATGTAAATTATATTATAATAGTAGTTTATATT
Organism: Candidatus Neoehrlichia procyonis str. RAC413; assembly: GCF_000964795.1. Lineage (GTDB taxonomy): Bacteria > Pseudomonadota > Alphaproteobacteria > Rickettsiales > Anaplasmataceae > Neoehrlichia > Neoehrlichia procyonis. Next base: position 250,089 of record NZ_LANX01000001.1, read on the forward strand.
GTGAACATTAATCTTAAAATTAAGTTGATATATTTTTATGATTTTGTACACTATCTTAGAATTTTTTGTGTGTTTATTTTTTGTTTTGAAGCATGATATTTAAGTTTTTTTTTATTTATGTATTTACCTTATTAAGTGGGTGTTACCTTAGTCCTTATAATAATAAGTTTTATTTTGCTAATAAATCTCATGTGGGTCATTATAAGATAGGTAATAGTTATATGATTAATGGAATTTCTTATAAGCCGCAGTATTATGATTATTATGAGGAAGTAGGTATTGCATCTTGGTATGGTGCTGAATCGCATAATAAAACTACTGCAAATGGTGACAAATTTAATAGATTTTTGTTAACTGCAGCGCACAAAACTCTGCCATTACCTAGTTTTGTGGAAGTTACTAATTTAGAAAATGGGAAGAAAGTTGTAGTAAAGGTAAATGATCGTGGACCATTTGTGAATAATAGAATTATTGATCTTTCAGAGCAAGCTGCTATAATACTAGGGTTTCGTGATAAAGGTATAGCTAAGGTTAAAATTACTTACTTAAAAAAAATGTCACAAGATTTGGTTCATAGTGTTCCATCTTATAGGAAGCATTACGAAAAAACTATAGAAGATTATAGAAAAAATAGATCGGTAACTGATGTTAATGTTGGGTATCTTTCCAAGATTCAAGATGTGAATCATGCTAAAAATATAGTATCAAAATTAAGAAGTCAGGGATTGCGTAATGTTAGATTGCTTTTTAAAGATAATATGTATTGTATATATATAAATTAACTGATATATAATATTTTATTATATATGTTTTTTTTTATCAAAAGCTTCATGATGATATGTACGATAGTTATAATGATAAGAAAATTATATATGAAAAGTAAGTTTTATTTACTTCATAGTGATTATTATCATGTGCTATTAGAGTGCAATATGGCTAGGTAGCTCAGTTGGCCAGAGCAGAAGAATCATAATCTTTTGGTCGTGGGTTCGAATCCCTCCCTAGCCACTTTTTAGTAAGATAAGATGGTATTAGTAGATAGAGTATTATTTTTTTGTATATGTTTTTGTTTTGCTACAGATACTTCTGTAATATAAGTAGCTGAGGTTAATCCTATACTAGCTATTGTACAAATTATCCTAATAATTGGACCTAGAGGAAAAATACTAGTAATATTATTTATATTGCTGATTTTATATAAGTAAAAATGTTCAGTTTGTTCCAATATATTAATTATTTTACCGATAGTTCCTATTACGCTAATAATAAACATTGCAATGCGTAAATATAATAGCGTTTTAAGCTGGTTATGGATTTTTTTATTTATGTGATTGCCTTGCAATTGATAATAGGAGTCATAAATTAGTAAAGGAGAAGTAATTATTAATTTAGTAAATAAGCACATTAAGTCTATTTTTCCCTTTAAATGTATTGTGACAGTGTTATCATTTATTATTTTGAAGTTACCGATTATTATTTGAATAATAGCTAATATTTGTATTATTACTGCTATTGTAGTAGCTATTGCGTCTATAATATATGCTGTAGTTTGTAATTTATTTGGGTTGCTATTTCTTCTTAACTTATTATATAGTATGCTATATGAAGCTAGTGTAAGTGATGTGTTTGTTATGCAATGGAAAACCTGAATATATGCAATTAATGCAAGTATTATACGTGAAAATAATACAAGAGAAGTATTTAATAATATGAAAGATTTTATACTAATGGGTAAATTTATCTTTGCAAGTTGTATTAGTATTGTCAAAAGAAAAGCTATACTATAGATGATATATGATATTAAGGAAAGTATAAATATAAGATTATGATATCTAGCATAAAACAGCCGCAAAAAGCGAGCAATAATAAATTTTTGACATGCATCTAGGCGAAGTATGATTTTATTATACATTATTAGCTATATTAAATCATACCTCCATTAACATGGATTGTTTGACCGGTAATATATTGACTTACATCACTTGCTAAAAATAGGGCTACTGCAGCTACTTCTTTAGGGGTACCCATTCTTTTCATTGGAATTTTCTCAAGAATGTAGTTTTTTTGTTTTTCTGATAATATGGATGTCATAGGAGTATCGATAAAACCTGGTGCAATACAATTTACGGTAATGTTACGATTAGCAAATTCTAGTGCTATGGACTTACTCATGGCAATTATTCCTGCTTTAGAGGCAGCATAGTTTACCTGACCAATGTTTCCAGTTATTCCAACGACTGATGAAATATTAATGATTCTACCACTATTATTTTTTAATAATGCCTTGCATGCATTGCGATTTAACTTAAATGTTGTACTTAGGTTAAAATTGATGACTTTATCCCAGTCTTCATTAGACATACGTAAAGTTAACTTATCTAATGTAATACCTGCATTACATACAATACCATCGAGCCCAGACATAGCGCTTACAGCACTATTAACTAAACTTTCAATTTCTTCGTTAATTGATAAATTACAAGCTATAACATGTGTTTTATTTTTGCATTCCTTTGATAAATCCTGTAAAGCATTTACCCTTGTGCCAGATAAACAAATTTCTGCACCTGCATCAGAAAATAGTACTGCAATAGCTTTTCCTATACCACCTGAAGCTCCGGTAATTAAAAATTTTTTTCCTAATAAACTAAACATCGGATTAAATATATTAATTATGTTATAACACTATATTAATTTACGTTTTATGACAAATGATTTTTTGTATAATTATGGCTTAAACTTAAATAGTAGAAATCTTGATATAAGAATATTGTGTGATATTCTAGTTAACATAATCTATTATGTTATGAATTAATGTTGTTAACTAATTAGTCATTAAATATTTGAGGATTGATGTATATGATAAGTTCTTTACAGGAACCTGATGAGCTTCGTAAGCGTTTACAAGGTTTAAATCGCACTGATGAAAAAAGCTATGTTAGATATTTGACAGAAAAAACAGAAATTTTACAAGATTCTAAAGTACGCATTTATAATACAGCCAAGCAAATTATTGAAAAAATAAAATTGAGTAAAAATTCAAGTATAGTAGATGCATTTATACAGGAATATGGTCTATCTAATGACGAGGGCATTGCTTTAATGTGTTTAGCAGAATCTTTATTAAGAATTCCTGATAATTGTACTATTAATGATCTAATAAAAGATATATTGGTAAATACTGCCTGGAGTAAGCATATAGGAAGATCTTCATCTATCTTTATTAATGCATCAACGTGGGGATTATTAATAGGTGGGCATGTTTTAAAGGATAAGGGTGATAATTCCAAATGGTATAATACTATTAGTAACTTAATAAAAAATATGGGAGAACCTATAATTCGAAAAGCAGTTACTAAAGCAATGTATACTTTAGGTAAAAATTTTATTATAGGAACAAGCATAGAAGATGTTTTAGATAATGATAAGAATATGAATCAGCTCTATTCCTTTAATGTACTTGGTGAGTCGGCTAGAACCATGGAAAGCGCTGAAAGGTATTTCAAATCTTATGTGCATACTATCAATGTAATAGGTGCTTATAAAAATTCACAAGATTTATTAGATTCACATGGAATATCAGTAAAACTTTCTACATTGCATCCAAGATATGAATTTTCTCAAATACACCTTATTATAGATGATTTAATGTTTAAGCTATTAGAAATATGTAAGTTAGCAAAACAATATAATATTAGTGTATATATAGTTGCAGAGGAGGCAAGTAGATTAGAAATATCATTGATTATTTTTGAAAAATTATGTCTTGACCAATTACTAGCAGGATGGAATGGATTAGGTTTTACAGTGCAATCATATCAAAAAAGAGCTTTAGCTGTTATAGACTTTTTAGAGGATATAGCTATAAGATCAAATCGAAAAATATTGTTACAACTTGTTAAAGGTGCTTATTGGGATTATGAAATAAAAAACACTCAAGAACTTGGGTTAATTGATTATCCTGTATTTACAAGAAAGGCATATGCAGATGTATCTTATTTAGCTTGTGCTCAGAAAATTTTAAATAAACCAAATACTTTTTATCCGTGTTTTGCAACTCATAACGCATACACGCTTGCTACTATTTTAGAAATAGCCGATAAAGATCATCCAGGATTTGAATTTCAACGATTATATGGTGTAGCTCAAAACTTACATGATTATATTACTCAAGAATTAGCTGATAATATTAAATGTCGAATTTGTGCACCAATCGGTGATTATCAAGATTTATTACCATATCTTATCAGAATGTTACTAGAGCAAGGAGCTAATAACTCTTTTATTAATAAAGTTAATGATAGTAGTATATCAATTGACAAATTATTAGAAGATCCGTTGGAAAAAGCAAAATTGTTAGAATACTTACCGCATCCTAGTATTCCTTTACCTAAAAACTTGTTTGGCAATGATAGAATTAATTCTTCTGGCATTGATATTACTGATTCAATAGTAGTTTCATCGATAAAGTTAAAGATGGAAGATTATAAGGATACATTATGGAAATCATGTCCTATTATTAACGGTGAAGAAATTTTTAACGATTTTCAACAAGTATTTTCTCCTTCAAATTTGGATAATGTTATAGGGGAAGTATCTTTTACAACTCCTGAACAAGCAATACAAGCCCTTGATATAGCCCATCAATCTAGTATAGCTTGGAAAAATGTTAATGTAATGGAACGTGCTGCCATACTAGATAAAGTAGCTAATGAATTAGAAAATGATAAATTAAAATTTATAAATTTATTAATAAGAGAATGTGGAAAAGTTTTATATGATGCAATTTCAGAAGTGAGAGAGGCTATAGATTTTTTACGTTACTATTCAATGAATGCTAAAAAGGAGTTAAGTGAATGGCAAAAATTACCTGGACCTGTGGGAGAGGAAAATTATATTTACTTTGATGGTAGAGGCGTTTTTTTATGTATATCTCCATATAATTTTCCACTATCAATATTTTTAGGACCTATAGCAGCTGCTCTTGTTACTGGTAATACTGTGTTAGCTAAACCTGCCGAACAAACTTCTATAATAGCTTATGAAGCGGTAAAATTACTACATAGGTCTGGGATACCAAAGGATGTATTGCATTTTATTCCTGGAAAAGGAAAAATTTTGGGTGATACTTTATTGAGTAATAGTAAAATATCAGGTGTTGCGTTTACCGGGTCGATTGAAACAGCTAATATTATTAATAAGAACATTGCTAAAAGGAACGGTGGAATAATACCATTTATTGCAGAGACCGGTGGGTTAAATACAATGATAGTTGATAGTTCAGCATTAATTGAACAGGTAACTAATGATGTTATTATATCTGCATTTAGAAGTACTGGTCAAAGGTGCTCTGCGTTAAGGATTTTATTTGTACAGGAAGAAATTGCCGATAAACAAATTGAAATGATATGCGGTGCAATAAAAGAGTTACGAATAGGTGACCCTATGCTTTTAGAGACAGATTTGGGTCCAGTGATTGATAAAGTGTCATATGAAGCATTGGTTGATTATTCACAGAAAATTGCATCTAATTTTAAGTTACTTTATAAAAGTGAGGTTAATAATATCCACAATAAAGGATATTTTTTCCCGCCGCATATTTATGAAATAGAAGCAATTTCACAATTAGAAAAGGAGGTATTTGGCCCTATATTACATGTTATTAGATATAAAAAATCAGATTTGCCTAAGATTTTAAATGATATTAATGATACTAAATATGGTTTAACTTTTTCTGTACAAAGTAGAATACAAAGCAATATTAATGATATTACTGATAAAATTAATGCTGGAAACATTTATGTTAATAGACGTCAAATAGAATCAGTGGTAGGAGTACAACCTTTTGGTGGACAAGGGTTATCTGGTACAGGGCCTAAGGCAGGTGGCCCATATTACTTACGTAGATTTTTAACAGAAAAGGTTATAACTATTAATACCACTATTGTTGGAGGTAATATTTCTCTTATGTGTTTAGATGATGATGCATAAAAATAGAAATATTTTTTTAGCAACGTAAAATTTTACTACTGATATTATTTTTCTTAATTGAATTATTTTAGTAAAAACATAATTGAATGATAATAAAAGATATATAAGTGCTTCCTATAAATGAATTTGTAATTTAATATATTAATATTAGTATTTTATTAGTTCTTATGTTTAATTTTGATAATCAAATGTTAATTCATGATGATAGAATTAAAACTTTTACAAGCATTATTGATGAATTGATTCATGTTAAAAAATTGGAATTTGAAGCTTTACTTGAAAATTCTATATCTAGTCTTTTAAATTACTTTCAACATATTCTAAAAAAAGAATTAATAATGTTATTGCAGATAGAGTTACATAAGCTTTATGGGGATATTTCTGGTAGTAATTTACAAATGTTTGATAGCTTACAAGGTCAAGAAATTGTTGACAAAATATTGTCTCAAGCTTCAAGTAGAATTCTAGGTGCACGTTTTTATAATGCATAATATAAATATAAGGAATATGTACTTTATATAATTTTGATATTAATAAAGTTGAATATTTATTTTCAGTGATGCAATATTATTACCATAAAATTTGTGTTTATAGTTTTGTGTCATATTGAGGTTACGTGCTAAATTCTTTAATTATATAATATACAAAATAAACATGGAAAAATAGATATACATTATTATGTACTTAGTAAAAATATTAGAAATTAATATTAATGAGGTATATTTTTTGCACTATATTACTTTAATATAATTGAGATTTATATGTTACAAAATTCAATGTTACACATAATTCGAAAAACTTTACCAAAGGTTTTTCCTATAACATTATTAGAAGCAAAATCTTTTTTACGTATTAGGCATAATACAGATGATGATTTAATTATGAATTTGATTGCTATATCTTCTGAATATGCACAATGGTATATGGAGAAATCTCTGATGAAACAGCAATGGCAATTATCTTGCTATGGGAGTATTCCGCAGAAATTGCAATTACCCTTTAACCCTATTATTAATATACTATCAGTAAAAATTATAAATAGTGATCACAGTGAAACTATAGTGCCTACGAGAAACTACTATATAGATCTTTACCAGTCTTCTATTACCTTTAATAGTATAATGTATGTTAATAGAATAGATATTATTTATGAAGCTGGATATAGTACTGATATAATACCAATGCAAATTAAACATGGTATATTGCATCATGTTGCAATATCTTATAAAAATAGAGAATCAGAAACTATTAATAGTTTAAATTTTATTAAGGATATGTATTCTCCTTTTCGAGAATTAAAGTTAGTTTTATGATTTTAATAAATGAAGCATATCAATTAATTTTAAATTTATTAAAATCTGACAAAAATATAAGTAGTATTGTAACAGAAGTTTATGCTCAATTGCCAAAAAAATCTTCTTTGCCTTGTATATGTTTACATGTGAATTCTTGTAAAATGGTTAATACTTTTAGTAATGTAGCATTAGAAGTTTATTTGACTTGTAATGTTTATAGTTATTCTATTGATGATACGTTTATAATTATTGATTATATAAAAAGATTACTTGACGGATATATTTTTAATAAGTTTTCTATGATGTATAGGCTAATTTTTAAGCGTTATCATAATACGTATCATAATGATAGTACTTTGTATTCTTCTATAGAATTTTTACTTTTAATTCAATAATAAGATATGACAATTCTTTTTAAGTTTAAGGATTTAGAGGGAAATTTTATTTTCTTACATAACATAAAAAATATACGTTTTACATTACGAAATAAAAATGATGATATAAAAAGTATATATTCTTTAGGATGGAAAAATATACTAGAAAATTCAGGTGATAAACATATTGTCATCAAAATAAATGGAATACTAGATTATGAGATTGCTGATCGGCTTTTAAGGCAATATTCTTTTAATAATAGTATGATGGAATGTGAATTAATATTTTATAATAAAGAGAAGGTATTGATAAAATGTGTTATTGAATTGTATGAGCGATATTATGAAGTAAGTAGATTTGATGATTTTTATATAACTCTTGTTAGTACTGGTAAAGTAACTTATATATAGGAATATTAATCTTAATTTAATATTTTTTTTAATTTTTAATAATAGAATTAATATTTTTATATTATTAAAATATTAAATATGTTATTACCTACTAAGTTAGTTGCAAGGTTAATCTTTAGATGTGTTAATAGGTGTTATGATGTTAATGTGTTAAAGGATATTCAAAGAGTAGCTAATAGGATTAGTGGATATACTTGTGATGTATCTAAAAAGAAATCTTCATTAAAGATAATGCAGCTTAGTGGTAAAAGTAAAGTAAATTTTTTTAATAAAGCACATTCTTGTCAAAAAGTATGGCAGTTAAAGAAAGTACATAAAGATTATACAATGAAAGTTTTGCAAATTGTGAAAACAAATAAAGTAGTAAGTTTACAAAATGATATTAAAGAAACAATTTTTAGACTTATAAAAGTGAGTATTGCTCATGCAATGGATCCGATACAAAGGTCAGGGGAAACAGCACAGTCAAATATGATATCAGCGAAAAAATATCGTAGAGAAAGTAAATTGAACAAAAAATCTAATTTAAAAATATTAATGAATATTATTTTTTATTCAATATTTCCTATTATGCTTAAATATAATATTAATATTATTAGTACATTAAGTAATGTAAAATCTAAGACAGAGAAAAATATAAATAAACATTGCCAAAGGTCTTTTTAAGGTAGTGGAAAGATGTTATTTGATAATATCCATATATTTAAATAATACACATTTTAACTATTAAAATTAAATAATTTATACTACTTAGATTTTAGTTATTTGATAATGTAAATACTAGAAAATAACTTTAAAATCTCAATCATATAATATTGTATATATACCAATACGTTAAATGTATAGTAAAAAAGTTATTTTATTATTCTGTTATGACTTTATATTAAAAATTTAATTTTAAAAGATCGCATAAAATAGGGAAACATTATTTTAGGGAATTCTATTATGAGGTGCATATCTTGTTAAGATATGTAGCTTGCAGTACTATAATAAAACTTTATAGTAAATTTTTTTTTATAAATTATTTATATATATTAAATATTTTTTGTGATATGAAATTTTTAGAATTTTTAAAATTATGTTTTGAAACAATATCTCCTAATAGTATATTTATCAATAATTGGCATGTTAAGGTAATAGCAGATAGACTAGATGCAGCACTCACCGGTAAAATTAATTACTTGTTAATTAATATGCCTCCACGATCAATGAAATCAATTTGTATTAGTATTGCATGGCCAGCTTGGATATTGGGACTTAATCCTTCATCGAAAATTATAGTTGCAAGTTATTCGCAGATTTTAAGTGAGAAGCTATCTTTAGACACCCGATATATATTGCAATCTAAGTGGTATCAAAAATTATTTCCATATGTTGTATTGTCAAATGATCAAAATACTAAATCAAAGTTTCAGACAACACAGTATGGGTATAGATTTGCAACATCAATAGGTGGATCAATAACAGGAGAAGGAGGAAATATTTTGATATTAGATGATCCTATGAATTTAGTACAATCAGCTAGTAAAATATATAGGCAAAAGGTATGTCATTGGTTTGATCAGAGCTTTATTACAAGAATGAATGATCGAAAAAATGGCATTATTGTTATTGTTATGCATAGATTACATAATGAGGATTTAACTTATCATGTTTTATCGAAGCCAAATCATAAAAAATGGCATCATTTATCTATACCAGTTTTATCAGAGAAGAAAACTAAAATTTATTCTTTAATGCTGCCATGGGTAATAAAAAAAAATCAAAGGAAAAGAAATATTTTATATGTTAGACAAGAAGGAGAATTTCTTTATAAGAGGAAAAATAAAAGATATATTGAAGATCTTAAATTTGATTTAGGAACATATGCTTTTTCCGCTCAATATCAACAGCGTCCACTTAATTTGTCACATGGAATAATAAAATATAAGTGGATACAAAGATATAAATATGATTATAGGTATGAGTCTTGTATTATTCAAAGTTGGGATACTGCAACCTCATTAAATAAAAGTAGTAATTTTAGTGTTTGTACAACGTGGTCTCAAGTTAAAGGATCTTTTTTTTTATTAGATGTATACAGAGCAAAGATAGAATATCCTTTATTAAAAAAGCAAGTAGTTCAACTAGCGGAATACTGGCATCCAAATGTGATTCTTATAGAAGGAAAAGCAAGTGGAATACAATTAATACAAGAATTAAGCAACACAACATTATCAATTATACAAGTTAATCCTGTTGACAGTAAAATAATAAGACTATATAAAGTAATTCCTATCATAGAATCTAGACGTGTTTTTTTACCATATAATGCAGTATGGTTAGATGATTTTGAACAAGAAATTTTATCATTTCCAAACACATGCTACGATGATCAACTAGATAGTGTGACACAATACCTATATTGGGCTTCTAATGTTGAAAATAATATGCAAAGGTGCATACAACAAATGAGAAAATTATAATAGTGTTTCAAGTATAGTAACCTGTAATGTAATTAAGGTGTAAAAAAGTATTTTATTATTCTTATAATTTGATAGGGAATAAAAATGTTAATTATACAAAAATTAAGATATAGTTGCTTAATAAAGTCAGTTTATAATAATATAAGTTATTAACCTAATTATCGATAATAATTAAATAACATAATAATAGAAGTAATTAATTATGTTAAATATTAAGATATAGTTGCTTTATAAAGCTAATCTATAATAATATAAGTTATTTACCTGATTATTATAATAATTTAAATACATAATAATAGAAGTAATTAATTATGTTAAATATCAAGATATGGTTGCTTTATAAAGCTAATCTATAATAATATTAGGTTATTTACCTAATTATCTATAATAATTAAATACATAATAATAGAAGTAATTAATTGTGTTAAATATCAAGATATAGTTACTTTATAAAGCTAATCTATAATAATATTATATTATTTACCTGATTATCTATAATAATTAAATACATAATAAAAATATTAATTATATATAAAAATACCAATCTATATAATTAATTATTAATATTAAAATAGATAATAGAAATATTAATTATGTATAAAAATTGAGATGTAGTTTTAAAATTACTTATTGAAAAAGATAATAGAGGTAAGGTATTATTATATACATAAAATGTTTAAGAATAACTTTTTAACACTTTATAAGTGATTTTATGATTTATGTATCATGTTGATGTGATTAACATAAGAATAAGAATTATGTTTATATCAATTTTAAATTTTAGTAATTTACAGATAAAAACTTTTATTGTATAATCTTTTGTATTATATAAATTATGGGCTTATCAAAGTACCTTAAAAAAATCAACTTAATATTTTAAAGTAATAGTATTTGGCAATCTGACATAAAAATAAAAGAATTTCTTGATTCAAATAAATTTTTTATCTTTAAATTACTTATATTTTTATATTTAAAGTAGTATATAATATATATTCTAATGTGTCAAAAAAAATTAAGTCTAATATTATAGATATAATTAAATATATTAATTTATTTTTTGTATCACAAAGCATTATACTTGCTAATATAAAATCATCAAAGTCTTGAATTGTGTATATTTTATCATGCCATCATGTTGATGACTTTAAATTCTTAAAGAAATTTGCCAGCTTTATTAATTCGATAATGTACACTTACTATATGCATTTATTAATTTACAGATATACATAGTAGATGCAATTGCAATAGATATATAGAAAGATTAATCTAGTTTGGATATTTTATAGAATGCTTCATATAGTTATAGTACAATCAAGAACAAAATAGTATTTTATTTTTGAGTGTTAACATTATTTTTTTTTGAATTTATTACTTGTTACTAATAAAAATTCATAGCAAGCAATGATATAATAATTAAAATTATTAATGTATTAGATCATTTAGAAGTTTGATGATTTAAATTTTCTGTACTACATGATATGGAAGATATGTTACTTTGCAAGTCAGTATCAATATTACTTTTACAAAATTTTTTTACTGCACTAAGCGATGTTAAATAAAGTGCAAGGAATAGTATGCAAAATGATGCACAAAATATAAATATAGTGGATATAACGGATGCATAAAAATGTGTTTTGAATGTATAAGTTCCAGCTATAGCCATAATGCATAATGCACATGGTATTGAAATAAATCCAATATTTTTTAATGTATCATTATAAACAAATTTAATATTTGCATGAAATACTTTTAATGTATTATAAGCAGCATACATTAAGCTCTTATATATGTTTTTTTTGCTTTCTGCTTCATTATTAATTAATTCTGAGTATTTATTATATATTAAGTTCATTTCATTAAGCATGAAAATACTGTGATTACTCATATGATCATTATCAAAGTCTTTACAGCATAGATAATGATTAAATACTTGAAGCCTTTTTACACTTTGTACTTGATTTAGGTTTGTGTTGAGAGTATTGGCACTTAAATAGTGCTTGAATATATGATTATGGATTATATTAAATTCTAATTTAGTACCTTTATAGGTAATTGCATTTTCTAATAAGAATAAAAAATATCTTCTTAACTTGAAAAATTCATCAACTTCTTTCAATTCATGTAAGTCATTTCCTTTAAAACGATCATGTAACATACGTAACTTATATTGATTAGCTATAATAAGTTTTTCTATTTTTTCTAATATTTTATTATGCTCATTAATATAGGGGGAGTGATGAATTACTTCACATTTGATTATATTAATATGGCATAAGTCACATATATTTTTAATTACACATTTTAATTTTTTGCAATTTTGTTCTTGTAAATCCACGAGTATAATATATACAAAATCTAAATTAATTATAAAAAATTATTAAAAAAAGTCAAATATATAAATTATAAATATTATTTAATATATAAGATGATATAATATATTTACTATTATGGTACCAAGTATTTTAAAATATTTTTTTTCATTAACTACAAGTAATACTTTATTTGTAGTGAGAATTAGTATATAGCTTTTGTAATTTATTATTATGTTAAAATTTTAATACAATAGTAATTTACATTATATGATTTAAATACTATTTTCTTAATGGTAAATAATTATGTGTAACAAATATTAACAGTTTTTTTATACTTTATTAGTAATTTATTATTTTTTAAATTAATTATCTGTTTGATTATTTATAGTAGAGGCATTACTACTGTATTTCAGCCTTATTAAATATCATAATTTTTTTATTTAATATTAACTGGTTTTTAATGTTTTGTTAAAAAGATGGATTGTATAAGGATTTATAACTTATTTTATATAGTGTTATTTGTAGTAATAGGTATTATAACCTGCGATTAGTTTTTATAGTAATAAATACAACAATGCAGTTATATTATTGAATTTATATCTTTTTTTTCGTCTTAATTGAACGTAGTTTTCCACGAAAATATATTTGTGGTCCAACATGTAGGATGTTCCAGTAGCAAGATGTTAAAGCAGTCGAGATATTGTTGTAGTAGCAGTAGATGTATTAGTAGGAGCTGTTATAGTAGCAGTAGATGTTGTAGTAGGAGATGTTGTGGCAGCAGGAAATGTTGTAACAGTAGGAGATGTTGTAGTAGCAGTAGATATTGTAGCAAGAGATGTTTCAGCAGTAGTTAATGCTTCAGCAGCAAGAGATGTTTCGGCAGTAGTTAATGCTTCAGCAGCAAGAGACTTTACAGCTGTAGTAGATGCAACATCAAGAGGTATTGTAGTATCAAGAGACGTTGTATCAGGAGATATTGTAGCATCAAAAGATGTTGTAGTATTAAAAGATATAGTTTCACTAGGTTCATGATCATTTATTAAATCACTTAACGGTGTTAAATCTTTTTCATTATCTTTTAGGTATTCTTTTATTCCATCAAGTGATTTTTTACGCTGGTGACGTTCTATAGTAATGTAATATATAGGTAGTGCAATAAGAACTGATAGCAATATTAAAGATGATAAAGCAAATGCATGCAACACAACTTTTTTTGCATCATAACTTATATATAAATATGATAAAATAGATGTGCTACATATAAAAATTGTTAATAAAACAATACTGGCATTTCTTAATATTCTACTTTTATAAATATATTTAATATCTGCATCTAATACTTTTAATGTATGATACATTGCGTGTGTGAAGTTTTGTTTTTCTATCAAATCATTATCTTTATCTTTTTCTATTACAAGTTTACCACATGTGAATGATATTATGTCTAATTCATTACGCATCACATCAATATTATTTTTGATAAAACTTCTATTATTGCCTATAATAGAATCATTATGAAGATCTTTGCAAAAAAGATAGTGTTTCGTATTATAATCATATATTGATAAATATGGAATACAATGCTTTAACAATCTGTTATACCGAAATTTGCCTTCATGTATAGCTTTTTTTGTCTGTAAAAATTTACAAATGTCTTGTTGATAATTAATTGATAAGCTTATTTCTATACCATGATCAGCCATGTTTCTTAAAATTGATAAAAAGTGCCTTCTTAAATAAAGGAAAGTCTTAACATCTTCTGAGTTAAGTTTATTATTATTTATAATCTCTTGATGCAGGGTTGTTATAAGATGTTCATGTTTTTTAATTTCGTGCTCTATTTTGATAATTAGTTTAAGGGTGAAATCAAGACTATTAGAGTTTTTAATTATTAAGTTACTACATGACATGTTACATAAACTGCATATCTTATATACCAAGGATTCCAGCTTATTATCTGACGGTAACGATGGGTACATAAATAATTTCTCCTTATTAAATAGTAAATAAATTAATATATTAATTATATAAAAAATCAATAGAAAAAAAATATATAATTATGTAATGTTTTTTAGCGCAACATAAAAAAAAACGTGAAGTGGAATTATAAAAAAACTGTTAGTAGTCTATGGAACGAAGAAATTATAGGTTATAACTTACCCTTGATGATGAAATATTTCAAGTAAAAATTATACAATGTTATGAGATTATATTTAGGATTTGCAACGCTGTGAGTTTATAATATATATTGGTAATTGAAGATGTTTTATCATATTTGGATGATGCATATATTTTGCGGCTTATTTTTTTCAAATATGTAGGTTATGCAACGTTTTGATTCAGATATACTAATATTTTTAAAATTATTATTAGAGATTAATGTATTAAGTGACTTTTTGTATTTTATAAAACAAATTTTAATTTACTAACAATCCAACAATAACTAATGCGAAATTATAGGCGTAAATTAATAGGTTATACAAAAGTTTATCTAGTAGTTTTGGTATATATTCGCGTATATAAGGCGAACGTACTAAACACAAAAATTAATAAAAGTACTTCCTATAATTTTTAGTATTTTGTTGTATTTATAAATATACTTGCTGTTTATACAAAGAAAAAAATATGTTGTATATGCTGAATTTTTATAGAGAAGATAAATACTTATTGTGTGTTAAATCAATAAAAAAAATGTAAACGTTCTTACTACTATTAATATTTATGTTGAAAAATTTTTGTTTAGTAAAAACATTAGGCATTTTTACTTTAGTTTGTACTGTATTTTTAACTTTATTATTTCATAAATATTAATATTTTTTTTAAAATTCTTATTTTATAGCTTTATTAGTTAATATATAAAATAATATTGTCTCAATATAAGGTATCTGTTAATTCTTTCTAAATCAAGCTCTTATTTAATAAAATCTTAATATAAATTAAGTTCATTATCAACAAGGTATATTTATATCTCTCTATAATTCAATATATTTGTAGCAATTTATTATCTTTTTCAGATTTGAAGTTAATTAAATTATTTAAAAATTTTTATATGAGATATTACATACATATTATCGCATATTTTTCTATTAAAGTTTTATTAAGATATTAAGTGCAGCAAAGAGTATCATATGAATTTAATTATAATAACTAATAATCAAGGATTGTTATTAAAATTTAATTTTATAAACTTTTCATGTAAATTGAATTTCATAATCATTATTTTTTAATATAACTATTAGTGATAGAATATTCTATAAACGATATTATAAAATATATATTTACTATTTTTGAATATTTTATTGTGTACATTTATATAGATTTATTAGTAAATTTTTGATAATATTAGACATTTTAAAATTAAAACGCTTTTTTATTAAGGTAAGTAATACTTATGTATTAATAGATTTTTAATTATGATTTAAATATTTAAATGTTTATTATTTTAATATATAAGATTTATAGGTAAATATCAGCACTAATTTAATCAATTAATACTATTAAATATTTTGTATAAATATAAGTTAATTATATATTATCGTTTGAAGTAAATCTTAAAGCACTTATTTTTATAAAGCCTTCTGCTTGCTTGTGGTTATAGTTACTATTATTATCAAAACTTACTAAATTTTGAAAGTATAAACTATTACTTGATTGCCTTTTTACAACTAAAACTGATCCTTTATATAATTTAAGACATACAGTACCATTAACGTTTTCTTGAGATTTGTCAATCAATGCTTGAAGCATTTTACGCTCAATTGTCCACCAATAGCCGTTATATATTAGTTTTGCGTATTTAGGCATAATTTCATCCTTTAAATGAGCTGCCTCTTTATCTAAGGTGATGCTTTCTATTGCACGATGCGCATGAAGTAATATTGTTCCTCCAGGTGTTTCATATACACCACGTGATTTTACTCCTATGTGGCGGTTTTCTACTATATCAATAATGCCAATACCATGCTTGCCCCCTATTTTATTTAACTGATCTAATAAAGCTGCTGGAGATAAAGAAATATTATTTATAGCAACTGGATCACCTTTTTTAAAGGTAATATCTAGATATTCTGGTATATCTGGTGCTAACTCTGGAATGACCGAACGGGTTAACATACTATAATTTGGCGAGATATTTGGATCTTCTAATAATTTTCCTTCATATGAGGTATGTAATAGATTTGCATCAATAGAGTAGGGAGGCTCGTTTAATTTATCTAAAGGAACTTCTATATTATGTTTCTCTGCATACTGTATTAAATCAGTTCTTGATAAAAATTTCCATTCTCTCCATGGTGCAATAATTTTTATTGATGGATTAAGACAATAATATCCTAATTCAAATCTTATTTGATCATTTCCTTTACCAGTAGCACCATGTGCAACAGCATTAGCGCCTATTAAATTTGCTATTTCAATTTGACGTTTTGCAATAAGGGGTCTTGCAATTGCTGTTCCTAATAAATAATATCCTTCATATACAGTATTTGCCCTAAACATCGGAAACACAAAATCACGTACAAATTCTTCTTTGAGATCTTCTATAAAAATTTCTTTAACATTTAAGGAAGATGCTTTTTTATATACAGAAGAAAAATCATCATTTTGTCCTATATCCGCTGTGAAAACAGCAACTTCACAATTATAGGTCTCTTGTAGCCACTTTAAAGCAACTGAAGTGTCTAAACCTCCAGAATATGCTAATACTATTTTTTTCATAAATATTAAATAAGTTTTTTATAACTTATAATACATTTATAATACTACCACAAGCATTAAATAATCTTAATAAAAATACCATAAGTTTAATAAAATAATACCGATTTTAGAATATAATATCAGTATTATATATTGGATTGATTGTATGAGGATGAGTAATTATTTATATATAACAGTAGTATTATTAATATTAATGTATCACTCTGTATCACTAGCAAAAGACTTAAGTATACAAGATGACTCGTATATGAATAGCTTTAGTAATTTATATATCAGTAGTAGCAGACAGAACAATGATATATTTAACATAGAAGATATACAACAAAATGACAAAACAAAATACAATATTCATTTTGGTTTAAGGCATATGCATGCAATAAAGAGTTTTAATTTTTTGAGAATTGATTTAGGGTGTTTATATATTGTTAATTCCACTGATTTATTGCAATTAAATTTAAATTATAAATATAATACATATTTGAATATATATTGGAATTTAAATAACCTCCTATATATTCACAATTTAAACTTATATGTAGGTGTAGGAACTTATCTTAATAAGATTGTAGATGTAATATTACATAATACGGAAAATAATGTACTAACATCATATGCTTCTGCAGGTATTATTTATAAAATAACTAATAGTATTAATATATATATAGAATATAAATTTACTTTGGAAAATTTTAAAATTTTAAAACAAGATTTTCCCAAATTTATATCATCCGTTATAGGAATTGAATTGATTTTATAATGCTTTAATTCAAAACATGAAATTTATATTTTCTATTGAATCAGTATTAAATCTATGATAGTTAATAAATTATTAATTTATTAACTATATTTATGTATTTTTTCGTATATTTAATCTATTTTATTGCTATATTTTACAATAAAGCTTTTGGTTATTTGCCCTCAAAAGTATATTATAAACTAGGTTATGTATATAATTTTAATTATCAGGATTCTTTAAAGTCACAATATTTTCGCTACGAAAAGGGTGGTAAAGATTTTTATATAATAATAGGAACTAATTTTAAAAATAATTTTTATCATGAATTAGGTCTGCATTACACAAGCACTTTTCCAGAATTATATTCTATATCTGATGAAGAAAAAAGTAATATAATACGTATTATGACTAATATTAATAGTAAAAAGCTTTCTCTTTTTAAAATTAAAGATATGTTAACAATTAACAAGATCTCTTTAATATATAATATATATAGTTTATATCCTGTTAATGATAAGGTCAGTGTTTATTTGGGATGTGGTATTGGTGTTATTGAAGTATTAAAATATTATGGCCTAAAAAGTAAAATTGGTAATCACTATGGCATCGTCATGCAATATAATGCAGGTGTTTCATATCTTTTAAACAGAAAGCTTAAAGTTTATTTAGGGTATAATTTTTCTAAGAATTATTGGAAATATCAAACAAATTCTATATATGATGAATATGGCAATAGTGTATTATATCACTTTTTAAATTTTGAATTAAGGTCATACGGATTAGATATGGGCTTAGTGTTTATACTTTAATAGTCTGTAAGGTTATTTTTATATTCCCAAGTAAAAAAATATTTTTTCAAATGATACTTACTTGTATTTCATTTATTAGGGAAAATTATACAAGCACAAAAAACATAATAAGTGATGACTCATAATAAAATTGAGATAATGACCAAATTATCCTTCTTTATAAAGTATAAGAAATTTAAATTAAGAATATTTTTAATCAAAGATTGTATTTGATTAAGTTATAAAAATATGACACCATTACTTTTCTACAATAAATCACTAAATAATTAGTAAAGTTATGACGTTTATTTCTCCGCTTGCACCAAAGGTTTTTCCGCAAATGCCTGAAATTAAGGGTGTAAAAATGCTATCTATCTGTGCGAACATTAAGGCTTCTGGTAAAGATGATGTTTTAATCGTAAGATTACAACCTGGTAGTAGTGTTGCAGGGGTTTTTACTACTTCCTACACTGCAGGTAGTAATATAAAATATTGTAAAAGTATAATTCCACATGGATACGCAAGTGTTCTTATAGTGAATTCTGGAAATGCTAATGTTGCAGTAGGAGATAAAGGAGATCAAGCAGTGCATGAAATTGTAAATGCATGTTCAAAAGAATTTTCTTGTCTACCACAAGAAGTATATTTTTCTTCAACTGGAATCATAGGACGCGTTCTGCCAACTGAAAATATAAAATCTGTTATTATAAATTCAGAAAAAAAAATGACTTCTACAACTTGGAAAGAAGCTGCAATAGCAATTATGACTACAGATACTTATCCTAAAATGGTGACTAAACAAACAAATATTGGAGGTGTAAGTGTTACAATTAATGGTATCTGTAAAGGATCAGGTATGATTGCACCAAATATGGCCACTATGTTAGGTTATATATTTACTGATGCAAGTATTAGTCCGAAAATTTTACAAAAATTGTTAAATGAATATACAGATGTATCTTTCAATAGTATCACTGTTGAGGGAGATATGTCAACAAGTGATACGGTATTAATGTTTGCAACCAATGTTGTAAAAAATCCTCAGGTGACTTCTTATAATGACAGTATCATTTATGATTTTAAAGTAGCGCTCAAAGATTTAATGGTAGAAATGGCGCATTTAATTGTAAAAGATGGAGAAGGTGCACACAAATTTATAACAATAAGTGTTGAGAATATGACATCAGAAAAAGCAGCTAAAAAATTAGCATTTTCTGTTGCAAATTCTCCGTTAGTAAAGACTGCTATAGCAGGTGAGGATCCTAACTGGGGAAGAATAATTATGGCTTTAGGTAAAGCTGGCGAAAAATTTGATCAGAAGCAAATATCTATTAAAATAGGAGGTGAATTTATATTAAAGCATGGCATATTATGTGAAAATTGCAATATAAATTATATTAAAAATCATATGCAAAATAGTGAAATTAGTATTTTAATTGATATGAATTATGGAAATAAAAAGGCAGTTGTTTGGACTTGTGACTTGACTCATACGTTTATTGATATAAATTCTTTATATTCAACATAGTATATAACTATAATTATAAGTACAAGATATCACAGGAATAAATTTTAACGTAATTAAATAATAAATGGTATTTATCAAAATGTTTAAAATAGCAACATGGAATGTTAATTCTATTAGAAAAAGGGTTAACCACTTATGTTCTTATTTAATTGCAAATAATATAGATGTGATTCTATTGCAAGAGTTGAGATGTATAAATGAATTATTTCCTTATAGAGAATTGGAGTCTATAGGGTATCAATGTTATATACATGGACAAAAAGCACGAAATGGTGTTGCAATTATTACAAAACATAAGGCAATTGATATAAAAAGTAATATTTTTACAATTAATAATACATTTGTGGAAAGTATTGGTTCATATAGTTGTGATGAAGCTCGTTATATAGAATCCATTATTAGCTACAACGATATGCAAATTGTAGTAGCAAGTGTATATATTCCTAATGGACAAGATGTTAATTCTGAAATGTTCACATATAAGCTGAATTTTTTTGATCAGTTAAAGTTTCGTATGTTAAATTTGTTAAATAAAGAAAAAATTATAATAATTGGCGGAGATTATAATGTAGCACCTGAAGAGATAGATGTATATTGTACTAAAATACTAAACGGGAAATTATGTTTTCATGAGAATGAAAGAGCTAAATTTCGTTCAATACTTAATCTAGGATTTTTTGATGCATTTCGCATTATAAATGATAATCAAAAATTTAGCTGGTGGAATTATAAAAACAATGCGTGGAATGAAAATAAAGGCATGAGAATAGATCATTTACTTTTATCTCCTCAAGCAGCTGATAAATTGTTACATTGTGATATAAATGATCAAATTAGGAATTTAGAGTGTCCATCTGATCATGCTCCAGTTGTATGTACATTATTAGCGTAATAAACCCCTTTATTACATAATAATATATATATAAGTCTCTATAGAAATATTTAAATATTGAGCAAGGAAGTAAAAAAATCATTATAGTTTGTATTAATTAGCATTATCATAAATTGATATAATGTATAATACTTATGTTGTTTATCTTACCAGGTAAAAAATAGTGAATAGCGCAATGATTTACATTAAAAACTTGAAGATCTATGCAAAAGTAGGATTTTCATCATGGGAAAAAGTTGTTAAGCAGCAAATAATTATGGATGTTAAATTATCTGTCAATTATACGAATGATAACTTTGTCAATTATAAAACAATTGTAAATAATATTATAAATTTTATCAATATTCATCACTATGATCTATTGGAAGACATGGCACAAGAAGTAAAAAAATTCCTTGAAAAAGAACCTAATGTTATTAAATGCCATATAAAAATTCATAAGCCTCTTGCACTATTTGGCTTAGGAGCTAAAATATACATTATATAAACTAAAGTACAATTTTTTTTTAACAAATATTTTTTCATTATTAGGTATTAAAATGATAAGTCGTAGAAAAATTTCTCTTATAGGATCAGGTAATATTGGTGGGATTCTTGCTTATTTAATAAATCAAAAAAAATTAGGTGATATAGTTATGTTGGACATAAATGAAGGATTATCAAGAGGAAAGTCGTTAGATATATCTGAGTCTTCTGCAGTTAATGGATTTTGTTTTGATATTCTAGGTACGAGCGATTATCAAGAAATTAGAGATTCTGATGCTATTATTGTTACTGCCGGAATTGCAAGAAAGCCCGGCATGAGCCGCGATGATTTACTAAATATTAATGCACGCATTATTGAAGATATAGCAAAACAGATTCAAAAGTATTCTCCTAATGCTTTTGTCATAATTATCACAAATCCGCTTGATGCTATGGTATGGCACTTATATAAAAAGTCTAATTTGCCTTCTAATATGGTTGTTGGTATGGCAGGAGTACTAGATTCTGCTAGATTTTCTTACTTTATTGCTCAACATTTAAATATTTCTGTAGAAAATGTATCATCTTTAGTATTAGGAAGTCATGGGGATCTTATGTTACCTTTAATTAGGTACTCAACAGTTGGAGGAATACCTATTACTGATTTGATAAAGCTTAATATAATTACACAGTCTGACGTTGATGATATTATTCAAAGAACACGTAAAGGTGGAGAAGAGATTGTTAAGTTATTACAAAATGGTTCAGCTTATTATGCTCCTGCTACTTCTGCAATATATATGCTTGAATCATACCTTTATGATAAAAAACGTATACTATCATGTGCTGCATATTTAAATGGAGAATATGGAGTTTATGATTTATTTGTTGGGGTACCTGTTATAATAGGAAAAAATGGTATTGAGAAGGTTATAGAATTAGATTTATTACAAAGTGAAAAAGAAACTTTTAATAATTCTATAAAGTTAATAAAAAATCTTTTACAACTGTTAAACTAAATTTTTGACATTTTGATGTATGTAATAATACAAAAGTTATTTAATAAGTGAAAGTAAAAATATTGTACTAAAAACAAAATTTCATTTTAATTTAAATGATAGTTCTTTTTTATATCTGAAAATAAATTTTCATATAATTCAATTTGCATAATTAATTGCGCTGCATAATTATTCATATAATTAAACTGATCTTCTTTTATAAGATTTAACTCAAAAGCTTTTACAACATTTTTTTTAAAAGCTGCAACATAAGCTTTATTGTTATTTAGATAACTTAACGTATAACGTATGATATTTTTTGCATTTTTCATTGATAACTGTAATACAATTAATTATAAGTAACTAATGCAAGTATTACAGTTTAAAGTTTAGTTGTAAAGAGAAAATTTATCGTTAAAATTGAAAATATTATAGTAATTTAACTTAAAAATTACTTATCTTATATTTATTTGACTTAAAAATATAAAAAAAGTATGTTGTTATGCTTGGTTTTTATATATGGAGTTATAATGCTAATATTAAAAAAAGTTTTTATTTCTTCTGACCATGCAGGTGTAAAATTAAGACTTGTAATCAATTCTTATTTACAAAGCTTAGGTTGTGCAGTTAAAGATTATGGGTGTGTTATCCATGATGCTATAGTTGATTATCCAGATTATGTTAAAGATGTGGTATATTATGTTTCTCATGATGAACAAAGTTGTGGTATACTAATTTGCGGAACAGGTATAGGAATGAGTATTGCTGCAAATCGTTATAAAAAAATAAGAGCAGCTTTATGTCATAGCATAATGTTTGCAAAATTAGCAAGAGAGCATAACAATGCAAATGTACTGTGCCTGGGATCAAGATATACTAATGATGATGATGCAAAAGCAATTACCTATCAATTTCTAATTACTGAATTTTCTTCGGGTAGGCATGCAGAAAGAATAAAAAAGTTAGAAAATTATGACAACAATTAATGAATCTGAAGTAGAAAAATTTTCTAAAATTTCTGATCAATGGTGGGACGAAAATGGTAGTTTTTCATTATTACATAAAATAAATTCTTTAAGGGTATATTATGTAACAAATCATCTTAATAATATTTTCTGTCAATTATCATCACTTTCTTTATTAGATGTTGGTTGTGGTGGTGGTATATTTTCAGAATCAATGTCAAGGTTAGGTATTAATAATATATTTGGTATAGACCCAAGCGAAAATAATATCAATATTGCAAGAAATCATGCTGTGAAAAATAATCTACAAATAAATTATCGATGTATTGATATTCAAGATTTAGCAAAGACTAATGAGTGTTATGATATAATTACCATAATGGAGGTAGTAGAACATGTAAATAATTTACCTGTTTTTATGCAAAGCGCATGCAAATTGCTAAAAAATAATGGTATATTGTTCTTATCTACATTAAATAGAACTATCAAATCAATGTTACTTGCTATAATAGCTGCAGAATATATTTTACGTTGGTTGCCTAAAAATATGCACCAATGGACAAAATTTGTTAAACCTTCAGAAATAGCAAATATATTATTACAATATAATATTATAGTACAAGATATCACAGGAATAAATTTTAACGTAATAAATAATAAATGGTATTTATCAAAAGACATATCAGTTAATTATATATTAGCTGCACAAAAGATTAAATAATAGCTGTTTATATATAAATATATTTAGCGCATGAGCGCATGGCTGCAAGCGCATTAAGTATATTTTCCATAATATATATTATGTATTTTTTAGTACGTATCATGTGCAAATTCTGAAATATAATATTCTAGAATTTATATTAGATATTATTAGGGATTCCTTTAGAAGTAGAATATTGAAAATTTAGAGGAGTATTGAATATAACACGATATATGTCGTGACATGCAATTGCAGATTCTGAAAATCCTGTTAATATTAATTTCAATTTTCCTGGATATGAAGCTATATCTCCTATTGCATATATCCTATCACGATTTGTTCTACATGTTGAAGGAGTAACTGGTATATGAAAATTTTCAATATTAATACCCCAGTTAAGTACTGGTCCAAGATTAGCAGATATACCAAAAAATGGTAATAATACATCTGCATAAATAATTTTTTCTTCATTTGTAATAATATTTTTTACTGTTACATGACTTAGTATTCCTTGATCCCCAAATATACCGCTAAGTTGATAAGGTGTAATTATTTCTATTTTTTTAATTTGTGATAAATTTTCTAAATATGACATAGTATTTGGAGAACAGCGGAATACTTTTCTTCTATGTACTATATATAATTTTTTGGCAACTTTTGCTAGTTCTACGGCCCAATCAGCAGCTGAATCTCCTCCTCCTGCAATTATAATGTTTTTATTGTAAAAATCTGATAACTTATCTACGTGATAAAACACAGATTTATTTTCATATTTTAAAATATTATTTAAGGGGGGACGATTTGGTCCAAATCTTCCAGCTCCAGCAGCAATGATAATAACTTTACACTTTATCTCAACATTATTATGAGTTACCACTAAAAAATGATCAGCGTTCTCAATTATGTTTTCTGCAATATCTCCTAATAGGTATACGGGTCTAAATGGATTTGACTGTTTAACTAAATTATGAATTAATTTTTGTGCCGTAATAATAGGATAAGCTGGTATATCATATATTGGTTTTTCCGCATATAAAGCTGTACATTGCCCTCCTACTTCTTTTAAAGCGTCAATGACACAACAACTCATTTTAAGCATACCCGCTTGAAACACAGTAAATAACCCTACAGGACCTGCACCAATTATTGCTATATCAACACTATAAAATGTTTTTAATTTTTCCATAACTATTAATGTATATTATTACAATTGTTTATTCTCTTCCAGCAACTGTCATTTCATGAATTTTTAATGTAGGAGAATTTATAGATTTAAAAAAAACTAAATCATTTGCTACTGACATATTTTGAAATATATTATTTAAATTTCCAGCAATAGTAATCTCATTTACTGGATATGTAATTTTTCCATTTTCTATCATAAACCCAAAAGCACCTTGGCTATAATCTCCTGTTGTCAAGTTAATACCAAATCCAAAAAGATCAGTAACGTAAATTCCTTTACTAACATCTGATATTAAATCATCTACAGAAACATTTCCGTTTTGAATATAAAAATTACTTACCCCTGGTATTACTGCAGCATTGCTACGCTTAATGGCATTTCCTGTAGTAACTAAATTTAATTGATTTGCTGTATACATATCTAAAATCCAGCTATTGATTATTCCATTTTTTACTATCTCTTTTCTATAACCACATATTCCTTCCCCATCAAATGGATAAGAAGAAAGCCCCTTTTTTATTAATGGATCATCAATAATATTAATATTGCTCGAAAAAACTTTAGTATGCATACTATTAGATAAAAAAGATGTTTTATTTGCTATAGAATCTCCTGTAATTGCAGAAGCAAAACTTTGTAATAATGTACTTGCTACCCTATTTTCAATAATAACAGGTAATTTACAAGTTTTGATTTTTCTAGCATTTAATTTTCTTAATGCACGCATTGCAGATTCTTTACCTAATTTATATGGATTTTGAATATCACAAAAATGACACTTCACTAAATAATTATAATCTACCTCCATTTTATTGTTTTCTGCAGCAATTACAGATATATAAACAGAAGTATAGGATTTTTTATACGATTTCATAAATCCATTTGAAGTAGCTAGTATAACATTACTATTAACTTTTGAAAAAGATGCACCCTCGGAATTAACAATTTTTTTATCGTAAGACAAGGCAGCATCTTCCATTTTGTATAATAAAGAGTTTATTTGATCAACGTTTACATTTATATCATCATACAACATTAAATTTTCTATTTCTAAAGAATCATCATTATTTAAAGAAGCAATAGAAACATGAGGATCCTCTGGAGCAGAATTAGCCATGACTATGGCCATATCTATCAGCTCGTCAATTTTATTCATATCATTTGATGATACGCATGATACTTTTTTTTTATCAATAACCCTAATACCAATTTGTGTATTATTAGAATAAGAAATTTCTTCAAGTTTCAGTAATCTCTGTGATACATTTAATGAATTATTATCATATATAATAATATCACCATCCACACCTTTATTTTTGATAATTTTTATAGCATCTTCTGCAATATTTAAGTAATTATTCAATATTTTTACCATATTTTATTATATTTTTATTCGATTAAAAAACTCTTTTCTTATATTAAGATCATCTTGAAAAATACCTAACATATAATTTGTTTGTAACGTTAAATTATTTTTATCATATTCTTCACAACAAGCAATACATTCATGTGTTGCTTCAATAAGAACTGCTATCCCTTTAGGAAGTAACAATTTATTTAAATATTCAGCTATTTGCATAGTTAAATTTTCTTGTATTTGTAATCTTTTAGTAAAAATGTTTAGCAATTCTATAATTTTACCTATACCACATATAAGTTTATCTGGTAAATATCCTATACTGATTTTACCTTTTATAGGTACAATATGATGCTCACAATAAGATGTAAAATCTATATTTTTTAATATGATAAGATCACTGTAACAGCTGTTAAGTAATTTACTAGTAACACTTACATTTTCTAAGTTACATTTATAGCCTTTAAACATTTTTTTATAAAAATTTAATACTCTTTTAGGAGTATTGAGTAACCCTTCTCTATTTGGATCGTCACCTATCCATGAAATTAACATTTTTACTGCCATTTCTGCATCATAATCAGAAGGTTTATTTGTCATATTATATACCAAATTGCTTAATTCAACGCTTCAGAACCACTAATAATCTCTATTAAATCAGTTGTGATGGAAGCTTGTCTTAAACAATTATACTGTAAAACCAATTTATCTAACATATTTTTTGTATTTGAATTTGCTGATTCCATGGCTATCATACGAGCGCAATTTTCGCTAGTAATACTTTCACAAAATGCCACATAAAGTAAACTCATAATATAATTTCTGTGTAGTTTATTAATAACTGTCATATGATCAGGGTCGTAGTTATATTCATACGAACCATGGTCTTTATTATCATTTGTAAAAGGTAGCACTTTTTGTAAAACAGGCTTTTGTAACATTACATTATAAAATTTGCTATAAATTATTTCAACATAATCAAATTGTGAGATATTTACATTTGCGCGATATAAAAAGTTTTTAAAAAAGTAAAAATCTGATGTACTATTCACTTGAGGTAAAACTTTTATTATATTATCAGCATAAGTTTTCTGCATGATTTCATATGCTTTTTTTCCAATAAATATCAATTTTATATTTTGTTCCTTTTTAATTAGATCATTAATATAGTTACTAGCAAATTGTACTATTACATAATTAAAATTACCGCATAACCCTCTATCAGAAGATAATATTATTATTAAAGTACTTGCTTGTTTATTATAAGATTGAATTTTATTAGTATATCCAGCAGTTATTAATTTTGATAATTCGTTATTATAATTTTTAGCAACGTTAAGTTTTTGCTGAGCACGATGAAATTTTGATGCAGATATTGTCTGCATTATCTTTGTAGTTTTTTGTATAGATTTTACACTTTTTATACGTAAAGTAAGAGCCTTTAAATTCGCCATAAATTATTACAAAATCAACTCAATTAAATTCCTAAGTGATATATAAATATTACTTACCATATAATAGTTTATATAGCGGAATTTTTAAAAAATAACAATGGCTTTTATGAGATTTTAATATTATTCAAAATTAATTGGCATTTTTTATTAATATAATAGTTTTTAAAAAATATAAACTTACCATTGTTATATGTACTACTTGTTTTTACTGAAAATTAAGTTTAAATTAGTATTATCCGCACCACAGAAATAATATCCTTTCTTTACAAGAAAAAACTGTAGACTTGTGTATATTGCTTAGGAGAAACGAAGATTTATGATAAAGGTAGTTATACAGATAACAATATTATCTCTTATTCATTAACTACCTAAATCAGATTAACTATTTCCTAGTATATTTCTACTATAAATTCACCATTATATACTATTTGTGATCTACTTGCTTCTTACACTAGAAGACCTACTACCTCTGGTATAAATACTATCATTTTTATCTGTTGTTTGTCCATCTACAGATACAGATCTAGAAAATTGTGACATTGCTTTATTTAATTCCACTACTTTTTGTGTTTTATCTTTTTGTTGTACATCTACCCCTGTCTCTTCTCTTGCTTCTGCACATGTTTTTGTTTTTAACTTTGTACTTGTTTCTGCGTTACCTATTTGCGCATTTACCTCTGCTTCTTCTCTTGTTTCTGCACATGTCTTTGTTTTTAACTTTGCATCTACTTTTGCTTTCTCAGTTGTGCTTGCAAGTTTAGCTTGTGGATTAAACATTAGCATGGCAAAATTTTTCACCTTAGTAACAACAGTGGAACTTATATTTTGGATAAAATCAACTTCTTTATTACATATACGATAACTTTCAGGATATACTTTACAGTGTAGTAAAATATTAGTTAATAATTTTTTTGCATCTACATCTTTTAGATTTATATCTTTATTTTGTATTACTAGCTTGTCAATTGCTTTATATAGTAGATATGGATGGATTTTTATATCTCCATGTAAGTTGTTTATGTATACTTTTTCTAAAAGTTGAGAGATTATCCGTTTACAAGTTAACATATTATTACGTAATATTTTATCATTATAATTAGGAAATATCACGTTTAAAGTTTCATTAGTATTATTACTAAGTAAAACAACTTCCTTATTTCTAAAATCACTTATTATATTTAAATTTTTAAGTTGTAATAGTACTGATGTAGCCTCATAATGGCGTTGTAAATTCTTAACTTCCGACTCTTTTTGATCAAAAGGTCTATTAGGGAGTAAATCATTAATAGAACGCACTATCTCATTAGGGATAATTTTATTATCAAGAATAGCATTATAATTTAATTGAGCACCTAAATCATAATTATGAGATAAAACAGTTATTAATTTTATAGCATGCATTGTACTATCATCAAGTAATAGCTGTTGATCAGCACTAATAATATTACATACGCATTCAATTAATTTTTTACGTATTTCCGTATCATTTTTAAAGTTTTTTAAATTTTTATCTCTTAATATTGCGTCAACAACTTTCTTAAAATAATACGGATGAGTACTTACTTTATATAAATTTAGATTGCCTACACCACTAGAAAACTTTTCTACAGTATCTTTACATTTATTTAGTTCTTCTGTTATAGCAGCATCATAATCAGATAAGTTATGCATCTTGACTTTTACATTATCATTATCAACATCTATTGTTATTTCTTCCTTTCGCGTAAAATCTTTGAAGTGTACATGTTGTGCTTTTAAATATTGTTCAACATAAAAACTATCTTTTAAATAACTATCATTTTTAATAATAGGATCATTATCGATATACATACCTATACATTGTGCTAATTGTAAATTGTTAGCATCATGCTGCATATGCAAATTAACATTATAACCATAAATTGAGGAGATCTTATTTAAAATATCTTCATTTGATACAGTATTAAATGATTCATTTAAAATTTCTGGCTTATGCTTTGTTATACCTATAATATCATGATTTTCATATAAAGACATTGTATTAACTATCTGCTTAATTAATATTAAACGCGCTTTCGGACTATTTTCACATTCTTCAATTTTATGATGTTTTAACACATTATTGACGCTTTTAATAAAATTATACGGATGAATCTCTATCTTTTTTAATTGCGAATAATGTATATCACTAGAAAACTTTTCTACAAGACTTTTGCATTCATTTAGCTCTTGTACAACATGTACATCATAATCAGATAGGTTATTAATATCTATTTTTAACTTATTATTATCATCCTTTTCTATTGTTACAAATGTATTTCTTGTAAAATCTTCTAATAACATGCGTTGTTTTAAATCTTTTAGAAATTTTTCAATATCGCTACTATTCTCTAAGTAAGACTTATCTTGAACAACATTATCATCAACAATATATTTTCTTAATTGAGAATTATAAATAAATTCTCTTAATGTCAAGTCATTAACTTCATACTGTGAATTATATTGTGCACGATAACCGTAAATGGAAGAAACACTATCTACCAAAGATTTTATAATGGTATGATCTAACTTTGGATTTACTATCTTCATATCATGAAATTCAGCACTTTCTTGTAACAATACTTGACACGCCATCAATTTCTCATATGCGTTTAAATTACTTATATTTATATTTTTGCTCAAATTTTCAACTGCTTTGTAAAGTAACGGTAAATTTATTTTAATATCAGAATGAGTTATAAGTACAACATCTTCAAAAAGCTGTTTTACATTATTTTCATACTCTTTCAATATTTCCTTATGACTTTGATCTATAGTACTCCAAATTTTATGATAAACATTATATATTGTTCCATTGTGCTTATGTATTGTAATATTTTCTTGACTATCTTGCCATACTTTAGTATCGCGTTCTACTTGTCTTAATGTTATAATACTTCTTTCAAATGCACCAATTATATTTTTTAAATCGATATCTTCTTTATTTATAATTTTGGATATAGCATCACTACTATGTAGTACATCATTACTGACTAAATAATAGTAATTTTTTGCATTATCTACACTTAATAACATATTTAATAGTGCATTATTTATCATGGAAACATTACTACTTGACCTTGTTCTCAAGCTCATTTCATCTTCATAATAATCATTAATACTATTTGTAGATGTAAGAGATTGTACATCACTTAATGTTCTATCATCATCACTTGCAGTTTCATAATAATCATTAATACTATTTGTAGATGTAAGAGATTGTACATCACTTAATGTTCTATCATTATCACTTGCAGTAAATTGTCCAGTATTTAATGAACTATCATCTGTTAAACTACCAGGATAAAGATCATCAATACTTTTAATACTGCTTGACCTTGTTATTGCAGGTAACTCAGCTGCTGCACCATCTTGTTTTTCACCTATAACATCTAGTGATGATATTCTATTACCATCTTGTGGTATTACAGGTAAATCAGGTGTATCAGTACTTTCTCCTGATTTATCAGCTGCACTATTACTATGAAAGTCAGTATTATGTTTAAAAGGTTGCTCTGTATTTAATAAACTTTTCTCTTCCAATTTTTCAATGTCAGCTTTTTCAATGTCAGCTTGTGTTCCGCTTAATATACCTAATCTTCTATCAGATGATGTTATATTACTATCTTGTGGTATTGCAGGTGACTTAGGTTGTGTATTAGTTTTTTTGTTTACATCTAATACAACATTTTTACTATTTTCTGATTTACCAGCTGCATCATCTTGTTTTTCACCTATAACATCTAGTGATGATATTCTATTACCATCTTGTGGTATTACAGGTAAATCAGGTGTATCAGTACTCTCTCCTAATTTATCAGCTGCACTATTACCATGAAAGTCAGTATTATGTTTAAAAGGTTGCTCTGTATTTAATAAACTTTTCTCTTCCAATTTTTCAATGTCAGCTTTTTCAATGTCAGCTTGTGTTCCGCTTAATATACCTAATCTTCTATCAGATGATGTTATATTACTATCTTGTGGTATTGCAGGTGACTTAGGTTGTGTATTAGTTTTTTTGTTTACATCTAATACAACATTTTTACTATTTTCTGATTTACCAGCTGCACCATCTTGTTTTTTACCTAATACACTATCACTTTTTAAACTACCAGGATAAAGATCATCAATACTTTTAATACTACTTGACCTTGTTATTGCAGGTAACTCAGGTGTAGCTGCACTATTACTATGAAAGTCAGTATTATGTTTAAAAGGTTGCTCTGTATTTAATGGACTTCTCTCTTCCAATTTTTCAATGTCAGTTTGCATTCTGCTTAATATACTTAATCTATCTGATAAAGTTTCGAAGGATACACCTGCTCTGTGAGAAGCAGTGGTACCATGTTCAGATAAACTATTGCTTGCAGTTATATAAGATTCACTATCTGAAATACTGTTTAACCTGGTAATTATAGGTAAATCAGAAGTGCTTGTATCACCACCATTAGAGCCTATATCAACATGTTGTCTAACATTTGATGGATTATCATTGTTAGCAGGTGCAGATAACACAGATGGTTGATTAACAATATCATCTAAAACAGTGTCTAGATTTTTATCCATAAGCAATTCTTTAGCATGTTCTTTACTCTTAGCTGGATTATCAACTTCTTTCCATCTACCCCTACTTAGAGCCTGACTTAAACTTAAACCTCCAACATATATTCTACAATTGTTAAAATTTAACTTTTGTCCATTAAATCCACAACTTTTTAAATATTTCTCATCTACTGATATACTTCCATCTTCTCTTATGATAACTTTAACTTTCTGAACACCTGCATTTTGAGGATCTTTTGGTTGCCATAATAATTTTAAATTCACTACTCCACTGGTAACAACATAATCCCTCTTATTATCATCAATTTTACGTACATAACCTTTATCTTTATTAAAATTAAATTTAATAATATTAAGATGATTATCTGTAAAAACCTTATCTTTTAGTGCTGTAGTAGTTCTAAATTTACCATTTTTTATTGATGTACTTACTGTTGTACCACAAAAATCAACATGATAATCTAACTCACTCCTTCTATCATGATTTATACTACCTTTTATTGTATCAATAATTTCTAACTTTAAATTGTGATATTTCTTCCTATAATCCAAAATATAATCATTATCTTTTGTGATTTTATCAATTAAATCACATGCTTTAGATTGAGGAGAAAAATCGTCATCATCCATTTTAGTATGCAAAACAATTCCATGAGATATCAAAAATTTTATCATGTGATAATATCTATCTAAAGGAAGTTTTTTATCTTTTATATTAATCAATAACGCTTCCAATGCAGTATTTCCATCATTATCACGGCAATTAATATCTAGTCCTGTGTTAAGTACATTGATAACACATTGAATATTTCCCGACATAACAGCATTATGCAAAGATATTCCAAAAGATTTATCTTTATGAATAATTGGAACAAGAGCATACTTATTTAAAATATGAGTTTGTAATTTATCATTACCAGTTCCTGAAGCATTGATAAACATTGCGTTAAGATTACAATTTTTAGATATGACATCTGGTGTTAATCTACTTTCTAATTTACAGAAAATTTCATAACAGTCACAAAACTTACTAATACTTTCTATAGTATTTTCTCCACGTAAGTTTCTATTCTTATAGAAAATTTCCTGCAACAATTCCTTGTTATTTCTAGAACTATTAGATAAACAGTCAATTATTGTACTACAAATACTCTCTAGAGCTTTTAGCTTATTATTATGGTCATGGTCAGTAGAATTACTATCTGCAATTTCTGCAAATAGCTTCTGTAACATATTATTTCCTTCTATATCTGTAACTAATAAAGATTTAGCAATAACATGATATTCATCATTACTCATTATTTCACGCAAAGAACGTAATGAATCTTCCTGATTAAGAAGAATATTTGTAAAAATATTATTAAGAACTAAAGTATTGTGCTGAAGAATGTTGTTGTCTACGTAATTCATTACTGACTTATAATCAGCACAATGTTCTTTTAATTTTTGCGCATGTGCAATATCTGATGCGTGTTTATCATCAGCAATACTCTTTATTCGTGCTACGTTTACGTTATCAGATCTTATATTACTTATCATATCATAAAGGTATGATATATCATTGTTGTGATATTTTTTCAAAAGACTTTCAAATAAATTGACCATCATGTCATCACATAATGAATCATACTCAATAATAAATTTGACTAAGGTATTTAATGAGTGAGCATTTGAACTTAATATATTTTTTTCTACAAGTTTTAAAAGAGTTTCTTTATCATTGCGCAATAATATATATTCAAACATAGATTTGCCATTTATACATTGCACTTGTAATAAATTATCATGCTCACTGAGTTCATGCATAAAATCTTCGCTACATCCTTCACTCAGATATTTCTTTATTAAACGTCTTGCTACTGCAACGTATCCACTATTTGGATTTGCGAAACAACCACTGTCAATAGCATTAACTTTGCTTTCAAAAAATAAAGAAAATTTACCAATATTGTCTATGTCTTTATCCTGCTTGAATTTATCTAAAACATGACTTAATATTTTTTCTTTATCACCTTGATTTTCTATATAATTTTTTTCTAAGAAATCATATACTACATAATTATCTTTGACATTAACAAGTATAGATTTAACATAATCTGCTAAATGCAAAATTCTATCTTCTTTTGAAGATTTAAAAATATTATCATCAAGTTTTTCTTTATGAATTATTTTCAACATTTGCATTACATCTGCATTATTGCAATAGGAAGAATACAAGTACTTCATCAATTCTTTTACTGATAATCCTTGTACATTTTCTCTTGTACAATACGTTGCTTTTGGCACGTTAAGTAATGAATTACCACTCAACTCATGTATACTTGCAAGTAACTTTATAAATTCATAGGTACCTGCATTATCTTTTATACCTGCATCAATACATATAGCTGCCATGAATCCAGGATAATTATCAAATACTCCATATTTTATTAGAGATTCATATAATTGATAGTCCTTACTTTTCCTAATATAGTTTCCATTATAGTTAAGTATGTTATTGTCAGATAACATCTTTGAAAGTTTCTTTTGTAATTTTATAAATACTTTATTATTTAAATGTTCCAACTCACACATATCTTGATAACTTGACATTAAAGATCTTTTTAGATATGAGTTACATACATCAACACTTACACTAGGATTATTAGCATAATTGCTGTTAAAATCATGTATAAAATCACAAAAATGACGATCTATTTTTTCCGCTAAATCACCTACTACTATTTCATTATCAATAGAGCTTCGTTTATTATTCCCTACCCTACTTGTTGGTGATTCTGCTTGTGCACTAGCAGGTAATGACTCCGCATGAACTTGTCTATTATTAACCTGCATTCTTGGTAATGTATCATTACCAATGCATGATCTTAAGAAATTTAAATCTTCATTACAATGGTTACCATCATGAGATAATATTTGTGTTTTTATGTTAGGATGCGTAATTATTAAGTTACTTAATTTTAATATCACTTCTTTACTAATAAATTTATTATCATCAAATGATATACCAAGCTTATTAAGCAGCCCTACATTAACCTCAATTATATGTAAATGTTTTTGTACAGATTCAGCATCTTCATGATGCTTTTGTAACATAGATATAGAATTAGTTATTTCTTCTTCCAATTTATAAGCATACTTTAAATTCTGTGTTAAGAACTTGTGGTCATCCTGTCTAGTACTAGATAATTGTTCTTTTACTTTTGGAAACGCATTTGCTATAGTATATAGAGTATTCGTGACTTTCTTATTAAATTGAATAAATTCATCACTATCTAATATAAGATGCAATTTAATCATATGCACATTCATTTTCAACATATGTTTGTATATGATATTATTACTATCACTATTTCGTAGTTCTTTTAAATGAGCATACACCAATTCTTTTATTCTTGACGACTCAAAAGCTTTATCTTCATCACTCGCGGAAGGACCTAATGCAATAGGGTCAGTCGTTCTATCTATTGGTAAAGGTGTTTGTAAACTAGAAGATAATGGTTCCGCATGAGTTTGTCCATCATCAACTTGTTGTGCACCAACTTGAGATGTTTGTAAACTAGAAGGCAATGACTCAGCATGAGCTTGTCCATCATCAACTTGAAAAGATTCACTGGTATACATATCACTACTAATGTATGATCTTATAAAAGATAAATGTTTATTATAATGAGATAATATTTGTGTTTTTATGTGAGGATGCTTAATTATTAAACTTCTTAATTTTAATATAACTTCTTTATACATAAATGATGCATTACTTAATTGTACACCATACTCATCAAGTTGATTTATATTTATCTCAATACTATTTAAATATTTTTGTACAAATGTAGTGTTTGCATGATGCTTTTGTAACATAGATATGTAGTGAACCATTTCTCCTTCTAGTTTATAAATATGCTTTAACTCATGCGTTAGTAAAGCGTAGTCATTCTGTTTATCACTAGATAATATTTGGTTTTTTATTTCTGGAAATTCATCTGCTATAATATATAGTACACCCGCAAATTCCTTATTAAACTGATTAAGTTCATTACTGCGTAACAGACCATGTAATTTACCCATATACATATTCATCTTTGACATATGTTTGGACATTATATAATCATCCTTAATCCTACCAATACTGCGTAATTCATTTAAATCAGCAAATAGAAATTCTTTTATTTTTTGTGCATCTACATTATTGTCAGAAGGACTTAATGCATTATCTTGTACTTTATTATGATCATGAGAAACAGAAGATTCCCCATTGTCAGAAGGACTTAATGCAATATCTTTTACTTTATTGTGATCATGAGAAACAGAAGATTCCCCTTTAATACAGTTCTTTATGTGCCTTAAGTAGTAGCTATTGCGAGACAATATTTGTTTTTTTAGATTTGGATATTGCTCTGCTACACGCTTTAATTCTAATATATCTTCTTTACAATCATATTCATAAAACAACTTATCATTTAACACAAAATGATTAAGTATAACTGCATTTACAATAATATTATGTAAACATTCATCTACATATTCATTATTATTAGGATGCATTTTTAAATTACGTATATTACTGAGTATGTTTTTTCGTATATTATTAATATAGTTTAATTGTTTCTCAATGAATATACAATATTTGCTATTATTATCATGTAATGCACGTATAATTCCTGAATTATTATTTTCAATATCATCTAGAATATTCACAACTTCTTTATTTAACTTACCAAATAAATTAGCGTTTAATTTTTTTAATTCAGTCATATATGAAGCAATTACACTAATATGTTGCCTTACTGTTTGATCATTATTACACGTTCTTAGTGTTCTTAAATTATTAAATACTACTTTTTTTATTTTACGAGTCTTTTCGTACATATCAGATAATGTATTTGCAGGATGATTATAAGATGCATTACCATAAGAACTTAATGAAGTATCTTGTGCTCTATTTTGCTTATTAGAAGATGTAATAACAAAAAAATTACCTTTAATAATGTCCTTTATATGTTTTAAATATTGACTATTGTTAGACAATATTTGTTTTCTTAGATTTGGATATTGTTCTGCTATACCTTTTAACTCTAATATATCCTTTTGACAATAATATGTATAAAAAATACTATCATTTAATAATAACTTATTAAGTTTATTTGCATTTACAATAATATTATGTAAACATTTATCTACATATTCATTATTATTAGGATGCATTTTTAAATTACGTATATTACTGAGTATGTTTTTTTGTACATTATTGATAGATTCTAATTGTTGCTTAACTAATATATAATATTCGCTATTACTATCATGTAATGCACGCTTAATCTCCAAATTGTCATCTATCATATGATATAGAATATTCACAACTTCTTTATTAAACTTATCAAATAAAGTACCATTTGATTCCTTTAATTCAGTCATATATACATTAATTAAATCAATATATTTCTTTCCAGTGTTATAATTACACGTTTTTAGTGTACTTAAATCCTTAAGTACTAGTACTCTTATTCTATGATACTCTTCTATATTAGAAGATATACTACTCCTTTTGTTATCACTTAATTTTTGATTTATGACTTCAAAATACTTACTATTAAATGACAACATTTGTTTCTTTACTTCTGGATATTTACTTACAATATCTATTAACCTAGGTGCAGCTGCTTGCGTATAAAATGTATAAAAAATATCACTATCTAATTTTTTAAGTGTATTCATATCTGTAATAATATTATGCAAGCATTCCTTTGTTTTATCCAAATTATTTGTTTCTAGATCTTGTAAATTTGTAATTATCTGATCAAAAATTTTATAAATATTTTTGATATTACCTAGTATTTGTGAATTTTTAACACCGAAAATTTTCGATACCCCTGTAAACATTCTTACAGGTATTTTTGACTTAGAATCAGTCAATTTTTGTTTTATAGACTTTAAATATGCGCTATCACTGGATAATACTTTCTCTCTTACAATTGGAAATTTATCCATCAGGTTTCTTAATCTAAATACAATTTCATTATTTATTTCATCATTAAAAGAATTATCTTTTTTATATCCACGTACACATTCATCAATTAGTGCTATAAATTGATCTGCATATGCATCATAAAAATTCTTATTAATCTTTGCATCGTTATTATTATATAAATATTCGAAGTTCTTACCAATATATGAACGTTTTAAATCATTCAAATCGGTACCACTGTATGAATGTTCGAAGTCCTCAAAAATTTCCAGTAATTCTGATAGCACAACTTTATCATTACAAAATAATAGCGCTTTAACATCTTTTTTGTCTGCAAATAACATTTTTAGATTTAATAAAGAAAAATATTCGCTATCAACAGATAATATTTGATTTCTAACATTCGGAATGTTATTTATAACAGAAAATATCTTTATAACTTCTGCATTAAAACTATTAAATAAATTAATATCCATCTTATTAATGACAGTCATATACATGCAGATTAAATTTAAATGGAACTTTATATTAATATCACTTTCTTCTTGTGTAAGTTTATATAAACTTTTTAGCACTTGTACTTGAAAATTAGAAACAACTTTTCCTATATTTAGTAGTTCTTTACTTTCCTCATTTTGTATATTAATTAGTCCTAAGATTTTATGTAGTTGCTTTCTTCTTTGTCGTAATAATTCTAAGTTGTTTTCTTGTCCATCTATTAATTCTTTGTCTATCTTCTTGTTATGATTAATTAATGATGGAATTATATAAGGAGTATACTGATATAATTTACCATTTATAGATTTTAAATATCCATAATCGATAGACAATAGTTGATCCTTAACATCTACAAAATCATTTACTATATACTGCAAAATATGTATAAGTTTATCATTAAGTTTAGTAAACGTAATGTTATCGATGTCTTCCATCCTAGACATACACACATTGATTATATTTAAATTTAACCTTATATCATCTGCATTTATGTTTTCTTCTACAAGTTTTTTTAAAGCTTTGAAGATCTCTTCCTTAGGTTCGTCAATAAGATAAAACCTCTTATC
Organism: Candidatus Neoehrlichia procyonis str. RAC413; assembly: GCF_000964795.1. Classification (GTDB taxonomy): domain Bacteria; phylum Pseudomonadota; class Alphaproteobacteria; order Rickettsiales; family Anaplasmataceae; genus Neoehrlichia; species Neoehrlichia procyonis. Next base: position 290,332 of record NZ_LANX01000001.1, read on the forward strand.
AATCATTCTCCGAGCTATAGCACCTGGATTCAGCGACACTGGATCTGGCTGTATAGTGCCTACATCAGAAGAACTAGCTACCTTTTTAAGTTTGTGCTGAGCCATACTTATTGGATTTGGTTGTGTAGCCCCTACATTAGAAGAACTAGCTACCCTTTTAAGTTTGTGCTGAGCTGTATTATTTAATTGCGGCAACTCTGGATCAAGTGTAGCGCTTACACCATTGCTAGCAGCTCCTTCATCTAATATGTGCTGAGCCATACTTATTGGATTTGGTTGTGTAGCCCCTACATTAGAAGAACTAGCTACCCTTTTAAGTTTGTGCTGAGCTGTATTATTTAATTGCGGCAACTCTGGATCAAGTGTAACGCTTACACCATTACTAGCAGCTCCTTTATCTAATATGTGCTGAGCCATACTTACTGGATTATTTGGTTGTGTAGCCCCTACATCAGAAGAACTAGCTACCCTTTTAAGTTTATGCTGAGCTGTATTATTTAATTGCGGTAACTCTGGATCAAGTGTAGCGCTTACACCATTACTAGCAGCTCCTTCATCTAATGTGTGCTGAGCCATACTTACTGGATTTGGCTGTATAGCTTCTACTTCAGAAGCACTTGGCATGTTTTCTATAACTTCTTCAATAGCACTACTATCTATAAACTCACCTTGATCAATAGAAGAATTTTGCTGTAAAGATTTACGTATTTTATATTTACTTAAAAAATTACATATAGAGGCATCTATTTTATTCTCTAATGCAAATTTATATAATGTCCATCCTCTATTAAATTTCACATTTTTATTAATTTCTTTTAATTTATTTAACTCTTTTGTATAATTAAAATCATTACCATTATACCCATTATTTATAAGATTTTCATTATGTGACACAATATCTTTTATCACACTAAAGTTATTTGATAAAATTATGCCATGTAATAAAGTACCTGCAGATAATTTATATTTATGCCTTCTCAAAATAGCATAGCATACATCATTCATCCCTGCTTTAGCAATATTTGCAAATTGAGTATAACTTACTTTTAAACCTCGATTAATTAATAATTCTAACACTTCCGAATATTTGTTTTTTATTAACTTATTAATATCCAGATTACCATTTTGAATAATAGAATCGACACCTGCCATATAATCACTAGATTGTATAGCAAAATTTAAAATTTTAATGCAGTTATTATTGATTAATTGTAATAGGTCTATTGGTATATTCTTATTAAGCCTTAATTTTGATTTGTCTATATCAATTAACATCTCCAAATTGTCAGTTTTCATACATGTTTGTACAAGATTTTGAATATTTGTACTGCTTAATCTTTTAATATACTTAGCAAATAAAGTTCGATCATAAAAATTTTCTTGTAATAATTTTGTTAAATATTTATATAATAGCCCTTCTAGTTCTTTATCACTTTTACTATAGCGCTCAACTTGAGAAAGAATATGAGAAGCAGAATCCTTTCTTTTTTCTTTAAATGCTTGAATTAATAAATCAGCTTCATTACCTAATAAATTTACTTTATCCAATGCACGATTATTGTAACACTCTTGTAAATAAAATAATTGAGTAATAAGATATGGATCCTGTGATCTTACTATTGCGTTTTTAAAATTATAATCAAGTAGAACTTGCTTTAAATTCTGTGTATCTACCTTTTTTAGATAATTAAATAAATCACCATATAAATGGTGACATTTATTATCTATTAATAAAGTAATAGGACTATCATTATAAATGTTATTCTTTAATAAAGCTTTAATAAAATTATTAGTCGCATCTTTGCCAAAAAATTTCAAAACATAATTTTTTAATAATTCATCATTATATATTTGAAATATATTGTGAATAAAATTATAGTTTTTAGCTAAAATAGCTGCATGAAGAATATTATTCTCCATTCTTCCATATTGCAAAAATTTATGCTCATTTTTATGTTGCGATAGCATATGATCAATTATAGAAGTATTATTTTTCATAATGGCACACTGAAAAGGATTTCCTAAATAAGAACAGCTTTTAAATGTGAAGTTATACTTATTATTCTTTTTATATATTTTTCCTAATACATCCCAATGTTCTTTATTTCCATAAGTAGCAACATAATTTAATATATCAAATCCATTATCATCACATAAAGTATAATCTTGCGGTGATTTAAAATTCTTTTCACACTTTTCTTTAAATACTTCTATAGGTTCATTAAAATTAATTAGTTCTGTATATTTATTACTTGGATTATAAAGCTTGTTCATATTATCTTTAAAAACTTGAATAGATGTATTATTCTTAGGAATACTTGAATTAATTTTTTGAGTATTTTCTGCAATTTTCTTAGAATTATTTTTTGAATATTTTAATACAATATCTCTATCTGCTTGTGATAATAACTTAACAATTTTATGAAAAGTTGATTTTTCAAACTCCATACCATAATACAGCACATTAAGCACAGATTTTTTTAAACGATCATAATCTTTAGGATTAAGAATATTATTACTTCGAAGTGCATTTTGTAATATTTCATTAACATTATTTTTATGTAATGAAATTATATAAGTGCCTAAGCTAACATGCCCGGCATTTAACGCAATATCTATGAGATTATCTATATACAGTAAATCATTATCATAATCTATCAGAGTATTAAATTTTTCCATATTACCTTGTGAGACTATTTGATGCATAGCATGTTTTATTTTATCTGACATATCAGAAAATATCTCTTTCGACTCTATGTCCTTCAAAAATAATAAAAGGTTTTTTGTATTTATTAAATTAGAAGTGATTATGTTTTCAAGTAACGGTACATGTGATAAACTTCTAAGCCCTTTTTTAAGCGCATAAATATCATTTTGATTATTTGAAGTACAAATGCTTTGTATAACGTATAGCAAAATATCAGGAGAACATTCCATAATATATGGTGATAACTTAGAACGGTAGAAAAATATATCTTTTAGGTTTCTACCACTGTTTCTAATTACAGATTGAGCAAATTGTAAATTGCATTTTATTATATGAGGAGTCCAAATATCCAGAGAATCCTCAAAGTTTCCATTAGCACTTATCAAATCTTCAATGAATTTACTATTATTCACTTCAGCTGCATAATCTACTAAAATTCTATGTGATATATTACCTTTGTTTAACTGTTCTTTAAAAAAACAAAAAACCTTATCATCATCCTTGCTTATATCTTTTAACAAGATACTATATTTGTAATCAATGTTATTACAAAAATATTCTTTTATAAAATTATCGTACTCACATGCAATATCAGAATGATTACTAGCATTCACATCATCAAATCGACCATATTGAATTATAGATGCTAAAATCTCATCTTTTATCTCTTTATTATCATAATATTCAATATTATTTAAATTTAAAAATGAAAGATCCCCTTTTTTTATTGCATAATTTATAACAGAAACACCATCTTTATTACGTCCTAACAAAGCATCTACATGAAATTTTTGATGAATATTTTTAAATATTTCATATAACGGTTTATCTTTCATTACATTCATTAACGGAACATTACCTTGAGTATCAACAGCATTTAATAATAAGTTAGCTTCAGACGTTGATAATTTGTTTAACTTGCTTAAACACCATTGAAAGTTACCTTCCAATAATGATGCCACATGCAACATATTTTGCTGATCACTATTAACATGATATATATATGATGGATTACGATTATATAATATATCAAGCATACTTGTAATATCGGATCCTTGCTTACCTAAACTTAAAGCATATAACAGCGGATTACTATGACGATTATTTTCAATATTCCAATGCAATTGCTTTGATATTTCTGGATCATCTAATACTTCAAAGTAATCTAATCCCGCTCTAATTGCCAAAAAAATTATATGGTCTTCTTTTCCTTCTATATGAGCATAATTTAAGTTATCATAGTATCCAACAAAAGTACGAAATATTTTTACACTCAGCTTATTATCTAAGATATAATCTAATATACTACTCCCTTCTATAGTACTAAAAAGAAGTTCAGGAATATCTTTTTTACTTATTGTACTAAAAATATTACAAACTTCTTCACAATTATCATTTTTTATTGCTATATGTAGTCTGTTTTTTAACTCTTGATTCATTAAAATATCCAAAAAAATTTACATTTGTACACACAAGTTATAGAATAAATATATTAATATATTATTAAAAAATAATTTGTCATTATTAATAATATATCAAATTTTATTAAAAAATAATCAAATAATTTAACTTATGTAAATTAAAAAATACTATTTGATTAACTTAATTTATAAAAAAAATTCTTAATATTTTTATATATTGATAAATATATAACTTAATACAATAATTAAAATATAAAAATTTTTTATATATATTAGTTAAATATAATTTTCGAATTAGTGGTATACTTAATAATAATAATAATATTTTAACAATGGTTAAAAATAATAATACTCTCATAATAATTTTCTATTTTTATGTATATTAATAATATTTTTACCGTTAAATTACTATAATAACAACTAATTTTTAATATTTTTATTAATAATTTATATTCGTTACAAATGACCTTTAATGACCTTTTAAGAAATTTTATTACATCTTAATGTATTTACCCAAGTTATATTACCATCATCTCTCATATAAATCATATTAACCATATTGGTGCGTGCATTAATAAATAACAAAGCTGGAATAGACATTGTTTCCATTTCTACAACTGCTTCACCAACAGACATAGCTTTTAAATTTGTATCTTCTTCAATAATCAAAGGAAAATCTTTTACATTTTTATTATTACCATTATTACCACTTTTAATATTATCAAATAAATAGCTTTGATATTTTTTTTGATTACAAGTTAGTAACTTACTTTTACGATATTTATTTATTTTTTCATTTTTATATTTACTTAACTTATTACTTAAGTGTGTAATAGCATTATCAATAGCCTTATAAGCTGTTTCTGCACTTTTTAATATTTTTATAAATTCATTATTGTTATCATAAATATTTATACTAGCACTAAAAAAATATGCTTCTTTTGATAACACAACCTTAACTTTAATTATCAATTCATCTTGAAAATATTTTATAATATGATCTTTTACAGCACTTTCCACATAGATCCTTATACTATCAGTAATATTAAATCCTCTACATGTAATTACAATACTCATAATTAATTACCACGATTATCTCTACCATATATAATACACTTAAATTTTTAAAATTTATTAACCTATACCACAATAATTTTGAATTCACATCTTGAAAATTTCCTATATACTTATTATAGTGTACGGTGTAATATGTGCTAATGTTAATGGTAGGAGTTAAATGGTAGAATTTATGCTAACATCATCTGTATTCTTTTCTCTTAATTCTGAAAATGTTCTATATTATATTCGTCAAGTTCAATCTTTTCCCATGCTATCTGCTGAAGAAGAAGAAAGATTAGCAAGAAATTGGTATAATAATGGCACAGTTGCTGATGCACATAAGCTTGTTACTAGCCATTTAAGATTAGTAATAAAAATCGCAATGGGATTTAAAAACTATGGGCTACCACTTATAGAGCTGATTATGGAAGGTAATATAGGTTTAATGCAAGCTGTAAAAAAATTTAATCCTGACCTTGGATTTAGATTATCAACTTATGCAATATGGTGGATTAAAGCTTCTATAAAAGACTATATATTAAAATCATGGTCATATGTTAAAATAGGCACTACCCAAGCACAAAGAAAGTTATTTTTTAGTTTAAGAAAATTCAAGAAAAAGCTACTATACCGTAATAATATGACATTAGATGAAGTAAAAGCTATAGCAAATGAGTGTTCCACTTCAGAACAAGAAGTTGAGCATATGAATAGGTTTTTTAATAATAGAGATGTATCTCTCAATGGGTTAGTTTTTACTGATAATCATGATGGTAATAATAAAGTTGAACTTCAAGATATAATTCCATCTAATAGCCCAAATCAAGAGGTTATGTATCATACTAATGAAGAAAACTATATTAAAGAATCACTAATACAAAAAGCTTTATTATCATTAAAAGATAGACACCGTGATATTTTCATAAGAAGACGATTAATTGATAAGCCAGAAACTTTAGAAGCACTTAGTACAAAATATAATGTATCAAAGGAAAGGATTAGACAGATTGAATTACACTCATTTAATAAAATAAAATCTTTTATTCAAACTAATAAAAAAAAACTACATGCTAATTAATAGATACCTTATTATAATAATATTACTTACCTTTAATACACACTGTTTTGCTTCTGTATTACAAGGTGCTAGTAATATAAAACTTATCGAAAAAAACAAAGATTGGAGTGTGTATACAGCTTTACAAGATGGACAAAAATTGTGTTATTTGCTTTCTTATCCTATTAATAACGGTAAAAAAAGTAATTCTGTATTCATGATAACTTATATTAGTAAAATACTTGATGAAGTCAGTGTATCTTCAGGTATAAAATATAAACAAAATCCTATAAAGTTAATAATAGATCATAAAAAAATATATTATTTATCAATAATTGAAAATGATGTAGCCTGGGCAGAAAATATAAACATTGATGCAAAAATTGTAAATTCTATGAAAAAAGGATTATCATTAGTTGTAAAAGGAATTTCTGCGTCAAATAAAAAAATAGAAGATTCTTACTCTCTATTAGGATTTGATAAATCATATAAAAAAATGCGGCAAATTTGTAATTACTGAGGTTTTAGTATCACAACAATTTCATTTTTTGCAACATAACCTAGTATACTACGTGTTTGTTCATCTAGTAAGTCTAAGTTTAATGTTTTTTCTTGTAAAAGCTTATTCTTATGTTCTAGTTGTTTTTTTAAATTCAGTGCTTTTTCTAAAACAGAAGAATGATAATCAATATCTTTATATAATTTAATTAAAGTAATAATACCTCTATTACCAATTAGAGCATGAATGTTAAAATAAAAAATTAAGACCAGTATAAATAGTACCACAGCATAATAAATAAATTTACTACTTCTATAATTTCTTATAGTAATAAAAGAAAACTTTACGATAATACACCCCTACTATCACTTAATATAGTATTAACATACTTATATTAATATAGACTTAACAGTTATGAACTAATATCCCTGACGTGCCTTAAATCTAGGATTTTTTTTATTTATAACATATATACGCCCCTTTCTACGTATTACTTTACAATCTTTATCACGTATTTTAGCAGATTTTAAAGAACCTACAACTTTCATTTTTTTCTCCTAATATTAAATTACATCTTTATATGTTTGACCCACATCGTCAAGCAAAATAACTTTGTTATAAAAATTTATAAAATACAAAATTATTTTTGAGCGGAGAGAGAGGGATTCGAACCCTCGATACAATTTTATTTGTATAACGGTTTAGCAAACCGCCGCCTTCAGCCTCTCGGCCACCTCTCCATACTTAGATTTCACAATTATGTTCTATTTTAGATAATACTTCAATATAAATTCTCAATATCATACATCTTTTTAGATCACATTTCATAAACATATTACATGGCATAATACTTAAGTATAAAACAACTATAATTCCAAGCTTTATTATTGCCACAAATAAAATAGATGATAATTCACCAATCCTGTTCCTTTTTTCTGAACACATTAATAAAATATTCTTTTTTATGTTACAAATAAGTAATCTTAATTAATGCTATTACATCTTCAAATATCATATATATAAACTGAAAACATGAATACACAACACTAAATTAAACAAATAAAAGATTAAGTTTAAAATTAATAAGTAAATTTTATTCTCTGTAATTTATGCGCCTAATATTTAATTATAGCTATTTTTGAAATTTTATAGTACTGCATCTTATAAAGATGCACCAATAATCCTACACTTAAGTATAACTTTTAAAAAATTAATTCTATATTAACAATGTACTTTCAAAAAAATTGTAGATTTATCATTAGATAAAAAATTAAATAGCATAAATTTTGCATAAAAAAATTTGTGTTCATTGAAAAAAATATTGTAAACAATAATACAAGATAGTATCAAATGAAATGTTGCCCTATAATTTAAAATACTATTAATAAAGTTATTTATAATAATTGGAATGCATTGATAAAATTAGGTAAATTATGCAAACTCTATGTCAAATATCATATAAATATGTCAAATCATTATTTTTATACGCTGCATATTTAAAGTCTAATTCAAATAATAAATATAGTGCCAGTGAACTTAGTAAAGTATATCATACTTTATTGCCATTTTGTCGTAAAAGTGACGCTAAATACTTTACCGATGATATTGCAAAAACCCTACATATTATGAAATTTAGCAATACTATAATATTGACTACTGCCATTTGTCTCCTTCGTAGTATTATACGTAGTCATGCTAAAATATTCCAAATAGAATATGAGATTGAAAATATGTTTTATAACAAAAAAATGAATGATAAAAATTTTACTAATATAATGCTACATAAATGTAAAAATGATATAAATGCACTAGCAATTATAATAAGCTATGAAATAAATAACCTTGCTATTACTTATGATATTGCCGATAAAGATATCAGTCTACAATATAATTCGTTATTAACATATGCTTATCAGCAATATTATAAAAAGTGCTTTCCTATGATAACAAGGCAAGCTGCTGATGCTGCCTGTAAAATAATAAATTCACGACTTGCTAATCATAAAGAAGAACTTAATAATAATCCAAGATCAAGATCTGCAAAGTTACATTCAATATTAAAAACGGGGGGGGGGAGGAGGCATTGCATAATATAACCTTAACTGAAGTAAAAGCATTTAATAATATACACAAAGGGAGTAGAACCCCATAAAAACTTCAAGTAAAGTAATATTTTTTGAAAGGTAGTATTTTACAAAATAATCCACACCACTATATAATATCATTATATTGTTATGTCTAATTAAATTATATTTCGTAATTATAAAATTAACTCTAGCTGACTGCCTAAGTTTTCAAGGCATACATAATATTATTCAAAATTAGTTACTTATATCATAAATTTATAAAAAAAATATAGAAAAATAATACAATAATAAATTATAATTAATATATACTTAAAAGTTATTATTGTTATATGTTTTAGCATATTAAAGTACTATGAATTTTTCAATAGCCAATCTTGCATAATTTAAAAAACATAATATCGTTTATTAAGTATGTGCATAAGCAATTTTCATACAAAGATATGGCAAATATTATTTATATTTATGGAGGAGAAAAATATGTCAAGTATAAAGTTGCAAGTCTATGCTAGAAAAGAAAAAAGGAAAATACTATGCACACTTTATTAGTACTTTTAAATATAATAAATAATCAAATGAAAACATACTATTTTTACTTATCCAATACTCCCATAGAATTGCCGAAATGATTCCTGGGAACACAAAATGCAGTAACGGATTCTACGATGAAATTATTATATAAGAAAAAAATAACTTCTATAGCAAAAGAAGTTGCTAATATTGCTAATATTTGTAATTTAACTAAACAATTAAATGAAAATGTATCATTTTTATCTATAGAAGATGCCCATAGAATTTCTCAAATGAGTCCTGGAGCACGAAATGCAGTAATAGATTCTATGATGAAATTATTATATAAGAAAAAAATAACTTCTATAGCAAAAGAAGTTGCTAATATTGCTAATATTTGTAATTTAACTAAACAATTAAATGAAAATGTATCATTTTTATCTATAGAAGATGCCCATAGAATTTCTCAAATGAGTCCTGGAGCACGAAATGCAGTAATAGATTCTATGATGAAATTATTATATAAGAAAAAAATAACTTCTATAGCAAAAGAAGTTGCTAAAATTGCATATATTTATAATCACGTTACTCGAAGACCATTAAACAATAAAAATCAAATTATACCTGATAATGTACCAATATTAATGTTTTGGATGGTTAAAAACATTTCACTACTAAAAAATGATCACCTTCCATTACCAGATAATGACAAATATCCATATAAACAAAGATTACTAAATTGGGCAAAAAAAGAGCCTCAAAGACAAATAAAGTTATACTATGTATCAACAGGGTTAAAAGAACAACACTTACAAAAATTGTACGATTTAACAAACCCAAATAAAGGTGGAGAACAAAATATTCAAGTTATAGATTTTAATGCTAAATTTTCAAAAAAGTTTGGTTGTGAATACCTACATAATAATAAAATTCCATTTACCTGGAAAATAGATATTGCACGAATTATTATGCTTATTGAAGATGCACCAGCAATATATATCGATTTTGATATCTTACCTAGTGATACCCAAATTGGACATATTATAATGAATAACATAGGATATATGTCATCCTTTAGTCAAGATATATTATTCAATAAAATACAAATGGAAAATTCTATAATAATTATCGACAGTAAAGATCACTACATATTACATGTAGTACATGAAGTTATCAGAGATTTTCTTGATTATAACTCAAGCACTTTGATATATTATAAAAAGAACATAGAGCTTCATAGTAATCTATTTTATCAATTAATAAAATTTATTAGATTTTTCACAAATCAATGTCAGTATGTAAAATGCCGCCCATTTCTTCAACATGTATATATTGCTAATGTAATAGCGCTTATGTTTGCATACAATTATGTAAAACATAAAGTAGAACCAAATGTATTATTCAAAATAATAAAATTATTTTCTAAAGTAAAAGAATACTTATATTGTAACACTGATAAGTACAATGAGTTATTATTAACTGTTATAAACGATATAAATTTTGAAAAATATTTTTCTTGCAATAATAAATCGTTTAATATAACTATGGATCTTAGTTGGAATGCAAGTGATAATGCTTTATACAACACTGTTAATAGTGTAGTATGCAATACAAAAAAAAGCGATATTTTCAATAAAGATGAATCTTATATTATCAATAATTGCAATAAATTATTATATAATAAAAATAATGATTCACCACTCCCTAATACTAATTATAATATATCAAATACTACACAACTTAGCACATGTAAAAATATAACTTTATAATAAATCATCCTCTGTAATATCTTTTCTATACATTTCTATCAAGAAGATAAAAAATGATTGTATATAAAATAGCAAGCTATATATTTGCACATAAAAATTAAGTTGATAATACTACTCATTTCAATACACAACTGACATATCACTCAATGGAAATGCCAAGCTTCCAAAGATTTAATCATGTATTTATTATTTTTCAAAATAATGATATAAAAAGCTAAACTCACCTATTAATTTAATACATGTAAATATTTAATAAATAATTTAATCTTTTTTTATTAGATATTAAAAAAATACCTATAATTACACTACAATATAAAATTGATAATATTACATATATAATATATAATAATATAAATATTTAACACTTTTTTATTTATAAATATTCTTTCCTTAATTTTGATGATGCTACTTATTTTGTTAACTTTAGAAAAACATGCCTATTAAAATTTTAAATTATTTACAAGAAGATGTACCAATATTTATGTTATTGGCTATAAATGATCCATCATCCATATCAGAGGATCAATTCCCTATTCAAAGTTCACATAAACAAGTATTATTAGATTGGGCACAAAAAGAACCTCAGCGAAAAATAAAACTATATTATATTTCAACAGGGTTAAAGGAAACACATATACAAAAATTACATGAATTAACTGACATAAATAAAGGCGGACAAAAGAATATTGAGATTATAGATTTTTGCTCACAATTTACAGCTAAATATGATATTACGTATCTTGATAATGATCTTTTTCCTTTCATATGGAAAAGAGATATAACACGTCTTATTATATTGCGTGAATGTGCACCTGGAATTTACATTGATTTTAATATTAAGCCTTGTGACACTCCTATTGGAAAAGTACCAATATACGATAATAACGTAGAATGCAAAATAATACTACGTGAATTTAATAACACAAGTATAATGGATACTTCTGTAATGGTAGTAAACACAAAAAATCACTATATAATAGAAACAGCATATCATTCAATAAAGTACTTTCTTGATCAATATTCATTAATAACCAGTAAAAGTACTCAATCAATAAAAAATACAGATATTTATAATACAGCATTAAAGCAACTTACAAAGATTATGATATTTTCTTTTTTAAATACACAACAAAATATTAATTTTAATCCATTTTCTTATCTTACATATGCTTGCACTATAATGCCAATAATAGTGGCCCATAATGCATATAAATTCATGATACGTTTAAGTAAAGATGAATTATTCAAAGAAGTAAAAGATATTTTATACTTTTATCATGATTGTCGCGATATTGACATATTACTTTTTATTACAATGCATACCCAATTTTGTAATAGAGAACTTCTATCATGCGATAACACACCTTTTATAGATACAAATGTTAACTTACAAAACAATTTATATAACAATATAAATTGCAATACAAAAAGTGTATTTCATACAACACACTTTGTATCACAAAGTACACTATCAAAACTACGTGAAGAAATGTATAAAGATGCATTTAGTACTAATTTACTCCCACCTAATACAGAATTGCAAAAACATAATAGTAATTCAATATTTTCAGATATCAGTCAAGTTAATAAGCACTAAAAACATTCTACTTAATACATTCACAATGTAACAATACATGTTACATGCCTTAAAATATTATTAATATAGGTAACTAAAATTTATACCATTTCAAGTAATCTTTACTACAAATTTACAATTCTATGCTCTACATATTTTGAAAATTTTTCAATGTACTTTTTTTTTACTTTTAGTTTTAAAATTTTAATAAATTATCTATATTTTTAATATATTATCCACCCAAGTACATAAAAAAATAATAAGCCTCCATTTCATTGTTTAGTTATATTATAAAATATCAATTATTTTAATAACATCTGTCAAAAACCATTTTTCTTAAAAGCATTGCTGTATATTTTTGCTGGTCAAAAAACATAAGTAACTTAACTATAGAACTCGCTTACTACCCAATAAATATTGGTTAATAATAAGCTGCAACAAACATACAAAATCTTTCTGTATACTATTTACATTAAAATATACCCCCAGCATCTTCAGTAATACCTTTTATAATATTACACAACATAAAAACACATAAACAGCTAAAGGTAGTATATTACAAAACATGCCCTGGTATTGTTATTGCATAACGTAGCAATATACTTATGTTATATTTGCAAAAAACTCTTCTAAAGTAGAGTGAATTCTTTTATCCAATTGTATTATTTTACATCATGTTTAAAATAATTATTTATAATTAACTAAGTAATTACGCTAATAAAACAAATAAGATAATTATGCAATAACTTAAACAAGATATTATAATAATATTTTTTAGGATAATTAACAAATAAAGCACATCATAGTATACAAATAAATGATTCAAGCTATTTTTATTGATTGCAATGTATTTGGTTTTACCTCTTTATATCACTATTCTTTAAATCAAGATCACTGCATAAACTTTCTGAATATTCAATCTCAAAAGTGCAGTATTTAAAGCAGCAATTTGTTGCATACTGACCTTTCTTTTACTAGCAGTTTCTTGTTGATGCCTATTGTTATAAACTATTATACTATTAGTCACCCTACTGTAAAATTAGAAAAAATACTTGATTATGATGATATAAGTAAGCATCATTAACATTTAAATACAAGTAGATAATACATATTGAAGTGATAATATTGCTTTTTTTGTACCTGTATATCGTCTAATATGCAAAACACCAATTGTTTTTGTATTTTTATTATTTCACACTAGTTACCTAGTATAACAATACTGTATATTTTAAAATTCTAAAATCTTGATTCCAATAGTTTGACAATGATTTTTCATAATTCGTATATTATTTTAGCTTATCAAAAATACCATACATATAATGTATATCACATTTTACCTGCATATTAATATTCTTCTTTTAAATATATTTTATATATAAAAGGTAAATGTCCTTCTGGCATAACTTGATGCTTAAAAAAATTACTATAAAAAAGTAGTATTTTTACTTTCTTAAGGGTTATATGATTGCTTGTTATATCAACAATTACTGAAAATATACGTCCTATTATTAATATTTTCTGCTCTAAGCTAATATCTTGAAAGTTTAAAAAAATTATTTTACATTTATTTCTTTAGCCACGCCTCTAAAAACTCTCAAATCACTTATTACTATGTGATCAAATATAAACCTTTCGCACTGATCATTGTTAATATTAAGTATAATCTTGTATATAAGCATTGCATAAAACAATAATCCTCGCTTATTAACATCATTAATAAGAATTCGTATACTACTAAAAAAATTACATATCTCATATATGAGATTTCTTAACAAGACTTTATATAATTGTGATCTCTTAGTAATAATCATAATTATTTCCTTAAGATATCAATATCGAGTAATTTTACTATAAACCTATGTATTATGGGCATTTTTATTACTAATAAAAAAACAATATACTAGCTATAGCATATAAAATCAAATTGAACGTATTTATAATAACATAATATCTATCAATAATTTATATCTTGCCATCAAACTACTTATCGAAGGATAACACACCTTTATTTACTAAAAATTAACTACTAAAAATTGGTGGGTCTGGGAAGAGTTGAACTTCCGACCTCACGCTTATCAGGCGTGCGCTCTAACCACCTGAGCTACAGACCCACTTAAAATTAAACAGCATTTTTCTCTTCAAGAACATCAATAAAAGTTCTATTTAAAGCACCTTTTCTAAAATACACAAAACCTGATACTTTAGAAAAAATGGTATGATCCTTACCTATACCAACATTTTTACCAGGATGATATTTTGTACCTCTTTGACGTACTATTATATTACCAGGTATAACCTTTTCACTACCAAATTTTTTTACCCCTAATCTTCTACCCTTGGAATCTCTCCCATTACAGGAACTACCACCTGATTTTTTTGTAGCCATATATTACTCCACATTATCACCTATTTTAGTAATACGTAAAACTGTCATATACTGCCTATGACCATTTTTTCTTCTATAATTTTTACGACGTTTTTTCTTAAAAACTATAATTTTTTTATTACGACATTGCTCAATAATTTCAGCAATTACAGAAACTTTTGTTACATAAGAAAGTTGATTACATTGACTATTAAAAGCAATAACATTATCTAACGTAATAAGATTACCCACATCATGATTAATTTTTTCAACTTTAATAACATCCTGCTCTTTTACTTTGTACTGCTTTCCACCAGTTTCAATAATAGCAAACATATAAATCTCTCAAGTTTATTAAAGAATTTTGATCAATATGAAACAATCTGTCAATAGTATTATTAAAAATTAATTATCAAGCAGATATTCAACAATTGCTATAAGATTCATAGTACAATATACTATATATTTATAATAACAAACTAATTATTTTACTTTTTATAAAAACTTCTTATAGTTACTATAATTAAAATAAATACAAATAGAATTATAGAATTATGGTTACTATTACAAAAATATTTGCACGGGAAATTCTTGACAGTAGAGGATATCCAACAGTTGAAGTAGAGGTAATGTTATCAAATGGTGCAGTAGGAAGGTCCTCTGTACCATCTGGGGCTTCTGTAGGAAAATTTGAAGCAACAGAATTAAGAGATGGTAATCCTAATTACTACTGTGGGTATGGAGTAACAAAATCCGTAGACATTATTAACTCTGAAATTACCAATCATATATTACAAATGAATGCTTTCTCTCAAGAAGATATTGATAAACTTTTAATTAAAATAGATGGTACTAGCAATAAATCTAGGATAGGTGCTAATTCTACTATTGGTGTTTCCATAGCAATTGCCAATGCTGCAGCAGCAAGTTTAAATATTCCTTTATATCAATACTTAGGTGGAAAAATTGCAAAAACAATGCCTATTCCATTAATTAATGTAATAAATGGAGGATTACATGCAGATAACAACTTAGATTTTCAAGAATTCATGATTATACCTTCTGGCGCTGCAAAATTCAAAGAAGCCGTCAAAATGTCAGCAGAAGTATTTTACAATCTAAAAAAAATACTACGTAAAAAAAATTATAATACAAATGTAGGTGATGAAGGAGGATTTGCACCTAATATTAAAACAAACGCAGAAGTATTTGATATTATGATTGATTCTATAGAAAAATCTGGATACAAACTTTATCAAGATTTTACATTAGGATTAGATATTGCAGCATCAACATTCTATAATAATAATGCCTATAATTTTGCAAATCACACATCAACTAGTCAAGAGCTAATCAGTTACTATAAAGATGTTATTACTCAGTATCCTATTACATCAATAGAAGATGCAATGGCAGAAAACGACATTGAAGGATGGCAAAATATCACTAAAGAATTAGGAGATAAAGTTCAATTAGTAGGAGATGATTTATTCGTTACTAATTGTAATCTTATTAAAAATGGAATTAAAAAAAATATGGCAAATGCCGTCTTAGTAAAACCTAATCAAATTGGCACGTTAACTGAAACTCTTAATGCAATCGCGCTTGCACAAAAATACAATTATAATGTCATTATATCTCATAGATCAGGGGAAACAGAGGATGTTGCCATTGCACATATAGCAGTTGCAACAAATTGCGGTCAGATTAAAATTGGATCTTTATCTAGGTCAGAGCGCTTAGCAAAATATAATGAATTATTACGTATAGAGGAGCATTTAGGTACTTCGTCAATATATAATTACCAAATATGAACTTTATCGACGAAACAAAAGTATACCTAAAAGCTGGAAATGGTGGTAGCGGATGTAGTAGCTTTCGCAGAGAAAAATTTATTGAGTTTGGTGGTCCCGATGGAGGTAATGGTGGTAATGGAGGAGATATTATTCTAATAACTGATAGCCACCTCAATACATTATTACATTTAAAATATAAACAGCATATAAAATCAGAAAATGGCAAAGATGGCTCTGGTAACAATAAGTATGGATTATCAGGTAAACACACAATTATTAAAGTACCACTAGGAACCCAAGTATATGATGAAAGCGGTAACAATCTTGTTGTGGATCTAAAAGATTACAATCAAAAATTTATTATAGCAAAAGGTGGTAAAGGAGGGATAGGTAATTCACATTATAAAAGTTCTACTAACAGAGCTCCTACATACTTTACTTATGGAACACATGGTGAAGAAAAATGCATTCTGCTAAAACTTAAAATTATTTCAGATGTAGGAATCATAGGTTTACCTAATGCTGGAAAATCAAGTTTTTTATCAAGATGTACAAATTCCAAAACAAAAGTTGCGAATTATCCTTTTACGACATTAAAACCACATTTAGGAGTAGCACATATAAACAACGATAAATTAACATTAGCAGACATACCTGGATTAATTGCAAATGCTCATTTAGGTGCTGGATTAGGAGATAGATTTCTTAAACACATTGAAAGATGCACAATATTGCTCCATTTAATAGATTGTACTTTGAATGACATAATTGATGCTTATCGGTGTACTAATAGAGAATTAAAACTCTATAATAATTTATTGCTTCTTAAGCAAGAATTTGTAATACTTAACAAATGCGATTTATTAAATACAGAAGAAATAAAGAAAAAACAAGAAATATTACAAAACCACATTAAAAAGGAAGTTTATACTTTGTCCTTTAATGATAACATTAATCCTATATTAAATATAATGCATAAGTTTATTCATAAAAAGGATAATAATCCTAACTCTGTTAGTACCTTTGATCCATATAATACTAATTCATATAAGTAATAAAGTACATAATTATCAACAAAATGAAAGAAGCTATACAATTATAATGACATTAATTATTTACAATGTGAATCATGTTATAAATATATACCATAAAATGGTTAACTATTAATAGTTATAATGTTATAAAATATTTTTAAATTTAATATATAATAGTAAAATTATTTAATATTAAAAATGCATAAAACATTTAAAATATAAAACCGCATCATAAATATGGCAAACACTATCAGATTAAGGTTAATAATTTTCAATCTAATAATATAAAATCTAGTTTATAAATAGTAACTACATGGTTAAGAATATTAAAAGACTATTATTTTCTATTATTTAATTTAGCACTTGCAACTACACTTTCATTAAAAAAATTACCTTTAACTTGCTTTGCTAATACAATATAGCTATTACGTTTTAAATATTTTGCTGCAAGTTCTGTCAATCTATCAGGACGATTAAGATAATTCCATTCGGCTTGCAATGCATTAATTTCAGCATTCACTTTTATAATATCTTTTTGAATTTTAAGTAAAGATTTTTGCATACCTTGAACATAAAACTTAATCTTAAATAAGCCAATAACACTTAAGCATAATATAAATATAAACAATATTAATTTATATTTCATAATATACCTTATAACTTTAATATTGAACGTAACTTTGCAGATCTTGATCTTGGATTATTATTAAGTTCTTCTAATGTAGGCCTGATAATTTTTTTATTGAGTAATTTAAATGTTTTAATATCATTGCACAAAAATTGAAAAACTCTTTTTGTAATCCTATCTTCTAATGAGTGAAAAGATACTGTTATTATCTTACCATCAGAATTTAATATTTCAGATGCAGATTTTAAACCTTTTTCTAATTCTTCTAACTCATCGTTAACCGATATTCTTATTGCTTGAAAAGTTCTAGTAGCAGGATCAATATTATTAAATCTACTACGATGAACAACAGAACTTATAATTGATGCAAGTTCTCTTGTACTTTTTATCAATTTTTCTTTTCTAGCACTGACAATAGCTCTTGCAACTTTCCTTGCATATTTTTCCCCTCCATAAAGATAAATAATATTTGCCATATCTTCTTCACTCATTGTATTAATCAGCACTTCAGCATTTACAGGAGAAGAAGTATCCATTCTCATATCAAGAGGCCCATCTCTCATAAAAGAAAATCCTCTACTACTATCATCGAGTTGAACTGAAGACATTCCTAAATCAAAAATAACTCCATCAACTTTATCAATATTAAAATCATAAATGATATTCTTAATTCTACTAAATCTATCTCTACAAAAACTAATTCTCCCAGGGAAATCCTGTGCCAACTGATTATAAAAAATTTCCGCAGCCACATCTTGATCAATAGCATATACTTTACAGTTAGCAGATTGTAATATTTTCCTACTATATCCCCCTACCCCAAAAGTAGCATCCACATATATTTTCCCATCTTGAGGAGATAAAATATTGATCATTTCTTTCAATAAAACCGGAATATGCATATCTACCACTTGTTCAAAAATATTTTATCTTTTTCAGACTCAACAATTTTTATCATTTTTTCTTTATATTTTTCAAATTTATCAGGGTTCCAAATTTCAAAAATTCTTCCTTTCCCTACAAAAATAGCTTGATCTTTAATTCCAACTTCAGAAAGCAACTTTTTAGGTATTATTACTCTTCCATCTGGGTCAAATGATACATTAACACTATTACCCAATAAAAATGTAAAAAGTGCATCTTGTATTTCAGGTAATATATTCATTTTTTCAATACTAACATTTAACATTTCCATACGCTTTATACTTGAACCCTCAATACAATCGTTTAAATAAGACTTATTTAGAATTAATCCTGATAATACAGAATTTTCGTTTTCTAACACTAATCTAAACGACGCAGGTATTGATACTCTACCTTTAAGATCAACTTTGT
Organism: Candidatus Neoehrlichia procyonis str. RAC413; assembly: GCF_000964795.1. GTDB lineage: Bacteria > Pseudomonadota > Alphaproteobacteria > Rickettsiales > Anaplasmataceae > Neoehrlichia > Neoehrlichia procyonis. The sequence continues at coordinate 310,172 of NZ_LANX01000001.1, forward strand.
TATAATACGTAGATAAAAATAATTTCATAATAAAATATTATCACTTAATATGGTAAAATATGGGTTAACACGGGAATTTATGGAATAATAACTAAATTCATACAAAATAGTCAATTAAATTTTTTGTCTTATATTGAAATATTATTGCTTCAAGTATTTGCATATAATAATCAAATTACTCAGTAATATAAGTTAATAAACTTAAAGTAACACTTTAATATAAGTATACTTATTCTCATAACGCCATAATAAAGATATGGATCTTCTATCCTATCTTTATTAAAAGTACATTATTTTATTTAAATTAACTGTATTAGAAAAATACCTAGTTGATATTATATAAAGCACTTCTTTATAAAATATATGAAAAACATAAGATTATTAATCGCTTATTCTACATCATAATATAGCTTTATATTACTATCTATTATTTCGAAAATAATTGAGATTATCCTATCATAAACAGAAAATTCTCTATATAAAAAACTGTCAATCTGCCTTTGATACATATGTAATAATGCTTATTCTTATAAAAATTTGTTTAATATGTAATTTATAATCACTATAAAACTACATCATAAGCTCATATAATAGTTATTATAGCAGTTCATATAAGATTTATATAACCACGTTTTATCTAGTTACATCATTATCAATATAATTTATTAGCTACATACATAATTAGCTACATTTTGATTTATTTATAAAATACAAACATGCATACACTACTTACCTTATTAACGCTATAAATGATCAAAAATCCCTACATTTACTTAAAAAAATCAACTTCCCATCCAAATATGATAAAATCTATATAAACAAAGATTACTAAATTGAGCAAATATTAAGCCTCAACATATTATAATTATACTATGTTTCTACAGGGTTAAAACAAGGCAATATCAAAGCATTGCATACATCAACAGATAGATAAAGGCAGAAGTAATAATTATAGTCATAGACTTAAATGCAAAATTTTTACAAAAAAACCTTCAATACTTAATGAGGATATTCCTTTTGCTTGAAAAATATACATGCTAAGATTTATAATATTACTTGAAGATACACCATCATTATATTGTGATTTTGATATAATACCACTTAACAATAAAAAACTTAACATCAAAATTGGCTTCTTAGGATATTCCATGTTAAAATAACACACAAACGTTTAGAAAACTTAGTTATTGAAGTAGCAAATACTCATAACATAATTTTCCATACAATATACACAACACCATGATGCATTCATTTTATATTTAGATAACCATACACAAATGAAAATTTAGTATATATAGCTAGTAAAAGATTTTACTACAAACCACTAGAGTTATAAAAATAAAAAATTACTCTCAATATTTAAGTTCAATCAGATATAGCTTAAGCGTCACTTACTAGCATCAAATACATAATAATTCTAATAACTCTGAATGTAAAATTCACAATAATGTACAAGTATCTAACTATAAATAAAAATACATTCTTTACATTGTTTTAATACAATTTTAACTTGTATAATATACGTATTTATGTATGTAATATAAATACATATAACATATAAAGTATAAAGCTAAGCTATATAAAACAATGTATATACTTGATAATGAACCAATATTAATGCTATGGATGGTGAAAGATCCTACATTACTACAAAATGATCAGTTGCCTCTTCCAAATAATGATAAATATCCATATAAACAAAGATTACTAAATTGGGCAGATAGTGAGCCTCAACGTACGATAAAATTATATTATGTTTCTACAGGATTAAAACAGGGGCATGTCAAAGCATTGCATGCATTAACAGATATAAAACAAGGCGGAAGGAATAATATTGCAGTCATAGACTTAAATGCAAAATTTTCACAAAAATATGATCTTCAATACCTCAATAATCAAAAAATTCCTTTTGCTTGGAAAATAGATATGCTAAGGCTTATAATGTTACTTGAAGATGCACCATCATTATATTGTGATTTTGATATAACACCACTTAACAATAAAAGGCTGGAAATTGAAATTGGCTCCCTAGGATATTCTATGTTAAGAATAACAAACTCACGTTTAGAAAATTCAGTTATTGCAGTAGCACATACTCATAACATGGTTGCTAGTACAATATATAATATTATGATGCGGTATTATATCTTAAAGTTTGAGAAGCTAAAAAACAATCTACGATATAACGTAAATTTAGTCTATACATTAAGTGAAGCCACAATGGTATTCATTCTTGACAATATAAACACTAAATTACCTATTGATAAGGTCTTTGACATCAAAGAATTACAAAAAAAGCTTAAAGGATTCTTACATTGTTATGGTAGCTCAGTAGTAACACTAAAATCACAGCTAAAAGTAGATAATTACTCGCAGTGTTTTGGATTACATGCGAAAGAATGCAATTTGAACATAGGTTCAGATAATAGCTGGCATACTCAAAATCAGCCATACCTATATATTAACTCCCCCCCCCCTTCAAATGTTGAAGTTCAAGATTTACAAGCCCAATGTAGATTTGGTTCACAAATTAGTTAAGCCATGATGCTAATTATATTATTCACAATTAAACATTAATTCAATCCAGATACAGTCTTTAATAATACAAAAAGCTTAAAGCATTTTTATATACTAGCTACAATTCAATAGTAGCACTAAAATAACAATTAGCATTAGCAATAATTATTCTCAGTGTTTTGGATTATGTGTAAAAAATGCAATTTGAGCATAAGTTCAGATAAGTAGCTTGTATACTAATAATCTACCATGCGCCCTATGATCTCCATATACCTAAGTATTGTAGTTCAAAATTCATAGACTAACAAGTGCCAAGCATTTGTCTCATCCTAGGATAACTCTTAAATTAATGAGTAAATCCTATTTTCTGTCACTATGCAATCTAATGCTTGATCATAACTATTTATCGGAATTTCATAGCAATACTGTATATTATAAGCAACACCAATAAATCTACACTTAAAGTGTGATCTAAAAAAATTAATTGTACGGTCATAATACCCTTTTCCAAAACCTAGTCTATTCAATTTTTTATCAAAAGATATCATGGGCACAATCATTATATCAGGAATTAAATCAACATTATCTTCAATATTCCATTTCTGAAATTTTAATACTTTACTTTGTCTACTTATTACTGGTATTACTATAATATGTCCACGTTCTTGCAAATACTTCATTAAAGGTAATACATCTATTTCACCATCTATAGGAATATATGCTGCAATAATTAAATTATCATCCATAAGTATGTTATTAATATAATTAGTCATAAACCAAGATGATAATTCAAATGGATTACTAATACTTTTACGTAACAACCTATATTTTTGTCTTAAAGTATTTTTCTTGCGATCAATATCACGTATCATATTAAATTATAATATTCATTAACATATGATAATGCACATATAATTGCAGTATCAACTTTTAAAATTCTTAAACCCAAGGACATACTATTACAAAAGCTTTTCGCAAATTCCAATTCATAATGAGAAAATCCGCCTTCAGGTCCTATGATTACAGCAACATTATTCTTTCCCATTAATACCTCATTAGGTGACTTACCTTGCCCTGTTTCATCACAAATTATATATTCTTTACCTTGTAAACATAATTCTTTTAATTTTATAAAACTAATCATAGGCATTATTTTTGGCACATCAAGTCGCTCGCACTGTTCTGATGCTTTAATAGCCCACGTTCTAAATTTTTCTAAGTTAACATTCTTTACTACCGTATATTCTGTATAAATTGGGCATATAGATGTTACACCCATTTCTGTTGCCTGTCGTACTATATTACTCATATCCACACTTTTAACAGGAGCAAAATATAAAGTTAAATCACGAGTTACATATTGTTTTTTTATTAATTGTACAGCAGTAATCTCTATAAAATTGCAAGAAATTAAAGTAATTTCCCCAATCCATTCACCATCTTTTCCATTAAATAGCCTAACTTTATCAAAAAGCTTAGCTCTCATAACATAATAAACATAGTGTATTTGAAATTTTTCAAGAATAACTTTAATACCAAGTGAAATTTTAAAATGCGTATATAACCTAATTTTAATTTCTTTTTTTTTATCCATACTTAAAAACGTAAAGCACAATTATTAAACATATTATAACATTTATAAATGCTATATAACACAATATTACAAGCAAATAACTATATTATATAAAATACTTCAGCACTTAATATGTAGAACTTTATTTTTTAATCTCTTTTTTTTTATATATTTAAACATAAAGCATATAAGCTATATTAAATATAGCACAAATGCTAGCAACATAATTTTTATATAAAATCAATTCCTTTAAATTCCTACTTCTATTACAATTCATACTATCATCATTATAAAAATTTAAATACACTACTTTGCAATAGTACCATAATTAAGCTTTTTTGATAAAGTATAATATTACTTAGTTTTACCAAAAACATATTTAAAATACTATATAAGCATTGCTGTAGTTTTTGATAAAAAAACTACCATAGTATTTTATAAAGTCCAAATTACACTACTTTAAAAACTGTATTGATATGATTACTATTACTAAGTACTATACATAAATTACATTTAAATAAGTGCTTTATTTTAACAAAAAATAACTATATTCCTTAACCTATAAATATCAAAAAAATTTTATGGTCATAGAAATGATGGCATTTCTTTCTAAAAATTATTATTAATAATATATAAAAATATGCCAACTATGTAACATTATCTATTCTTTTTAAAAAGCGATAATTTCAATATTTCCAGATAACATATTTACTAAGAATAAAAGCAATGTTTAATACAGTGCATTGATAATTTTTATCACCTATATACATATCATAAATTATATTTCTATAGCCGCAATCAATTATGGTCACAATAATAAGATGTAAAATCTATGTTCTAATATATATATATATCACTTTTGCATCTTAATTTTGATGCATCATATTTATCATTTTCTAAAAATATAAATAAATTTTATAAAGTATTTATATTATGATTATCTCTTTAAAAAAACTATTTTAGTAAACAACATTTTATGCAAAACATTAAATAAAGTTTCGCCAAAGCATGTATCACATCAAATACCTACTATTTTCTTTTTATAAAAAATAACTCTATAAATTAAATCAAGAAAAAAGTTACTGCACCATAAGTAAAGTTATAAAAAAGCTTTTTTCTTTATCACAAAATAAGTTAATTGTCACAAATCTTAACAAAGCTTTATAAAAAGCTCCTTATTACTGCAAAATATATTCTTAAAGATATCTTTATAAAAAATTAGGTTAATTTTTTAGTAGCATCATATTACCTTATATGTTACAACTAATATAGTGTGTGTTAGCATATGGTATAAAAAATGAAAGAATTGCTTGTAATGTTTTTTGTTATTTCTCGAATTATATTTCTTAATATTCTTAGTGATTTTATAAATAAAGTATCATTTAAAGTAAAATATAATCAAAATACGAAACAAAAATTTAAGATGATTGCTCAGGAAGCTGCTGAAACTGCTAAAATTTACAATCTTGCCAAGACATTAAATGATAGAACTACCATTTCATCGAGAACATTTTCAATTAACGAATCTTGTAAAATTATTAATATGCACCCTAATATTAGAAATGCTATAGTTAATATATTATACACAGAAAAATTCACACCTATAGCAAAACAAGCTTCTACAGCTGCTTTAATTTATAATAAATCTAAAAATGACAACCCACTTACAATAAAAAAAGCTAACAAACTTGCTACAGGTGAATATTATAAACATAAGTTTTTCTTAATAGCACAAAGAGCTGCCATTGCTGCTAGTATTAATTCACATTACAAAACTTTAAATAAAAATAACAAGCTTATCTCTATACGTCATGCTACCAAAATTGCTCATATGCCACTTAAGCTTCAATCCAATATATGTAATGCTATATCTAGACACGTTAACCTCAGTCCACCATGTCTGATAACCAATAAATTCTTTTATTATAAGAACTCATCCTTTAACTATATCAATAATAATAATATATTATACGGATACTTTGTTCTGTTGAAAAATCACATAGCAATTGATCATATAATTAAAACACATTCAAAGATATATTATCAACAATTATTTGCTGATATCGTAAAAGATGCTGCTACAGCTGCTGTAATATATAATTCCCTTCATCAATTAGATAAATTATCTTTTAAAATTAAAGAAGCTACTAAATTCGCTACAATGAATTCTAATATACGTAGGCCTTTAATTAATCATACCTTTCTAAATGATATAGCAGAACACCATTATCGTAAACCTAGAATTTCTAGTAATAAATTTTTAAAGGAAGCATCTAAAAAACTTTTCTCAAAGTTACAGCAATCATTTATTCAAATGAATAACAACAAGCAATTTACTGAGATGAATACCAATAAAAAGTATATTATAATGGTTGGAATATTAATTCATATTATAGCAAAGCAACATAACTATAATACAATAATATCTTATAAATTTACAAAAGATGTTGTCAAAATTATCAATAGTAAACTTGATAATACAAACATTCAAACATTGGAGTTACAAAACCAAGAGGCTGCGGGGGGGGGGAGGATACAACGACCCTATATACAGAAGATATTAAAACAATTAAAATTATAAATGTTGCTTTATAAATTATTTACATAGTAATAATATTGAAAAAGTAATTTTTTATAGTCATATAATTTATATCACAAAAATAGGATAGAATTAATATATGCTAACCTTTTTTTGTTTATTATACTATAAATAAAAGCTTATACAACGTTAAGGGCATTAATAATATACTATCTCTGTAGCTATTTATAAAAACTACTAACATATAAAAGCTATATTAACTACATACACATTACATAAGCAACACTTATTTATAATATTCTATAATCAATTGATAGTTCAAATTTATTAAGTAATTTAATTATAAGAACAACACCTTATATCCACATGAAAATAAAGCAATATTATAACTTTAATTGCTTTATCTCTTCAATAACAGAAGAAACATGATTAGTAACTTTAACATTACGCCATATTTTTCTTACTATTCCTGCCTTATCAATTAAAAATGTCGATCTATCTATTCCCATATATGTTTTATTAAACATACTTTTTTCTATCAAAACATTATATTTTTGTACTACATCAGATTCTATATCAGCAATTAAGTTAAAAGGTAATTGATACTTTTTTTTAAAATTCATATGTGACTTCATACTATCTCTAGATACACCAATTACTATAGTATCTAATGAAGAAATTTCTTCATAAGCATCCCGAAAATTTTCCGCTTCCATTGTACATCCTGGAGTATTATCTTTAGGATAAAAATATAAAATTATATTTTTATTATTTTTATAAAAATCAGAAGTAATACGCTTTCCATCATCCAATAATATTTGGAATATTGGAGCAATATCCCCTATTTGTATACTCATATACTTACCATACACATATAGCTAACCTGCTATCTTACATAAATATATTTGCTATTACAAACTTTTTATTTATACAATATTTTTTAATACAAGTATATAATAATCATAACCACATTATATTGTACTTATTTATGAGCAAACACTATCCTGACATCAATAACAATCCACACTTTCCTACTATAGAAAAAGAAATATTGCAATATTGGAAAGATAATGCAACCTTTCAACAATCAATAAATAATCGTCCAAAAGGTAAGCACTTTGTATTTTATGATGGTCCTCCATTCGCAAATGGATTACCTCATTATGGACATCTGCTTACAGGATTTATCAAAGACACTATAGCACGATATAAAACAATGATGGGATTTAGAGTTGAAAGAAGATTTGGGTGGGATTGTCATGGTTTACCAGCTGAAATGCTAGCAGAAAAAGAGCTTAATATATCAGGCAAATCTGAAATTGAAAAATTTGGTATAAAAAAATTTAACCAATATTGTTGTAAATCAGTCATGAAGTTTTCTGAAGAGTGGAAAAAATATGTCAATAGACAAGGTCGATGGGTTGACTTTGATAATGACTATAAAACTATGGATACGTCTTTCATGGAATCTGTCATGTGGGCTTTTCATGAATTGTGGAATAAAGGCTTAATTTATGAATCTATAAGGGTAGTACCATATAGTTGGGCATGTCAAACCCCTTTATCAAACTTTGAAACTAAAATTGATAACGCATATAGAGAGAAAGTAAGTAAAGCTACTACTGTAATATTTGAGTTATTACAAAAGCCAAAATTTATTAGCGATAATATAGCATCATGTAAAATGCTAGTATGGACAACTACTCCTTGGACTTTACCTGCTAATTTTGCACTTGCTATTAATCAAAATATCAAGTATATAGCTATAATAATTGATCTAGAAGTATATATTTTTGCTCAAAGTTATCTTGATACTTTTAAAAATTATTGTACAAAATATAATATACAATATCAGTTATATAATGATAATATTGATTGTAATGATTTAGTATTTTTACCATATAAGCCACTGTTACCTTACTTTGAAAATTCTAAAAACGCCTTTTATATTATAAATGCAGACTTTGTCACTGAAGGAGAAGGAACAGGTATTGTACACATTGCCCCGGGGTTTGGAGAAGAAGATTTCATATTATGTAAAAAACACAATATACCAGATGTTGGTGGTAAAGTATCGGAGTTATTATCCACAATTTGCCCAATTCAAGATAATGGAAAATTTACAAAAATAATGAAGGATTTAGCAGATTATCATGTATTTGATACAAATGATATCATTATTCAAAAATTAAAAGAACAAAAATCATGGATTAAAACTGAACAATATTTACATAGCTATCCACACTGCTGGCGCACTGATACGCCTTTAATATATCGTGCCATGTCATCTTGGTATGTAGAAGTAACAAAGATAAAAGAAAAAATGATTCAATTAAATAAAAATGTTAATTGGATACCCAGTCATATAAAAGATGGACAATTTGGTAAATGGCTTGAAGGAATAAAAGATTGGTCAATATCACGCAACAGATTTTGGGGAACACCTATACCGGTATGGAAATCTGATGATCCTAAATACCCTAGAATAGATGTTTATGGATCTATAAAAAAGATACTCCCTAATGTTAAAGCATTAGAAGAAGATTTTGATTTAAATTGTGAAGATTTACATCGTCCATATATTGATAATCTTACACGTCCTAATCCAGATGATCCAACTCAAAAATCAATGATGAGACGCATACCTGATATATTTGACTGCTGGTTTGAATCAGGATCAATGCCGTATGCACAAGTTCATTACCCATTTGAAAATAAAGATTGGTTTGACAATAACTTTCCTGCAGACTTTATCACTGAATACATAGCCCAAACTAGAGGATGGTTCTATACTTTATTTGTTCTTTCCACTGCCATATTCAATGTTCACCCATTTAATAATTGTATATGTCATGGTGTAATACTAGACATAAAAGGTCAAAAGCTTTCAAAAAGACTTAATAACTATGCTAATCCTTTAGAAATTTTTGAAAAATATGGCGCAGATGCTATGAGGTTTTTAATGTTATCCCACCCTGTATCAATGGGAGGTGAAATGTTATTAGATAAAGAAGGATTAATGATACGCGATGTATTAAAAAATGTTATTAAACCTATGTGGAATAGCTATAGTTTTTTTACAATGTATGCTAATGCCGATAAAATTAAAGCAAGTATCATAGAACATATTGATCAAGTAAACAATATCATGGATCTTTATATAATAAATGAATGTATCAATACAGTACAAGCAATATTTGATTCTATGGAAAAAATCAATACACAGTGCGGATATAATACTAAATCATCATGCGAATATATTAAAAAATTTTTTGACATATTAAATAATTGGTATATACGTAGATGTCGTGAAAGATTTTGGTCATCACATAAAAATGCAGATAAGATAAATGCATATAATACATTATACACCGTATTATTTTACATATTAAAATCTACAGCACCATTCTTACCTATGATCACAGAGTCAATTTGGCAAAAGCTAAATTTCAACCAAGAAGCTTCTATACATTTATCAAAATTTCCTAATAGCAATCCTTTTAAATTTACGGCATTACACTCAAATAATATGCAGTATATGAAATTATCAATGGAAATATGCAATATCGTATTATCACTTAGAAATACTCACAATATTAGAATTAGGCAACCTCTTAGCAAAATTACTATATTTCCATATAATTGTCAGAAGCTACTAGATTTACCTACTGAATATCAAAATCTAATATTAGATGAAACTAATATCAAAACCTTCATAAGTAATACAAATATTGATAGCATTGCAACTTTTAATATAAAGTTAAATTTTCCTTTATTAGGAACCCGAATGCCAAATAAAGTAAAAGATCTTATATTATTAATAAAAAATAAAAAATGGAAATTACTTAAAAACAAACAATTATTAATTGGAGATGAATATGATGATCATCATATTCTTAATCAAGAAGAATATGAAATAAAGTTTACTATCAATAATTCTTATGCTTCTCCTATTATTTTTAACAATACATTAATAGGTGCTGTGTTGATAGATAGTAAATTAACTGATAATTTGATTATTGAAGGATTAGCGCGAGATATAATAAGATTCATACAACAACTAAGAAAAGATAACAATTTATCAATTAATGACCACATTTCCGTTATTATACAAACCGACAATAGTAAATTATATCAAGCTATAGAAGATTGGGAAGATTATATAAAGCAGCAAACTTTAACTGACAACATACTAGTTACATCAATGCAACAAAATACAAAAGAATACTATTCTACTACTACAAAAGATAATAGTGCATGTATTTTTATAAAAAGAGTTACCAATTAACAATAATACTTTAGATTATATAATTTAACACATCATAATAAATTATGTCACTTAAATTAAGCAATTAAAAATTATACTTTTCTCTTTTAACACTAAGCTAATAAACATTATAAGCAAAAACATTTTTCATGTACAAATAATAAACTCAATAATGTTAAATAACATTATTTAATTTTTATATATAAATCGTACATTGCAGCAAAAAATATATAGAATTATGATAAAATCATCAATTTTTATATATAAATATATAATAAGAAAATTTAAACAATAAAAAGTTGCGGGGACTGGATTTGAACCAGCGACCTACAGGTTATGAGCCTGTTGAGCTACCAGACTGCTCTACCCCGCGAAAAGTAGTATTATAACGTTATACTAAACCATATTTTTTAGCAAGTTTTTTTTATAAATAATTATCGTTGCATCGCTCTACTACTATTTGCACTCAATAAACTTTTCTGTACACCAATATTTTGTACGTCACATTCCATGTCAAATACATTATTTATAGCACCAGATAATCCAGTAAAATCCATAACTTGATTTACTATTGATCTAAGTTGCTCATTATTAGGCTCAGAATTAAGTGCTGTTACTGCATGTGAAAGAAAATTCTCATTTCCAGATCTAGAATCTTTTTGCAATAATAGACTCTTCAAAGTACTACTTGATGTTTTGTTTATAACCAACGATAGTGATTCATAATCTCCAGCAACAAGTAACGTATGTAAAATATTATTCCCTTGTACATTACATATAGAAAGATCAGTTTTTGAATTTTTCAATAGCGTTCTTCCTATAGAAGAATATTCCTTTATTAATAATAGACGACTTAATAAAGTATTACCATCATTACACACAACATTATAGTTTGCACCGTTCTCAATCAATACATTCAATATTTCATCACTACAGATATCATCATAATCACAAGTTGCATAATCTAATATAGTATTCCTAACTGCATTTGCAAGATCTTCATTTTTAAGTAATAACTTAATGGACTCTAAATCTTTATTGTCAATAGCATCATGTAAACTTCTTATATCATCTGGATCAAGATCGTCATCTATACTCAATTTATTATAAGACCCTCTTTCTTCCACAGCAACTGGACTAACATTTGTTCTAAGTAATCCTATCCTCCGTGTTATCATAACATAGATTGCAAATACATCAAGTTTCACATCTTCAACAAGATTCTTCACAGCATTTATTATATTTAACAACAAAGATTTACTATGCTTACCAGTTACAAGTTCTGTAGTATCTTTTAAATCATTATCCATGTTATCGATATTTCCTGTAATATCATGCCCCATGCCTTCATTTAATTTGCCAAGTTTATTCTCTTTAGAATTTATTTGTACGTCATTTATAGCACCAGATAATCCAGTAGAATCCATAACTTGATTTACTATTGATCTAAGTTGCTCATTATTAGGCTCAGAATTAAGTATTGCTACTGCATGTGAAAGAAAATTCTCATTTCCAGATCTAGAATCTTTTTGCAATAATAGACTCTTCAAAGTACTACTTGATGTTGTGTTTATAACTAACGATAGTGATTCATAATCTCCAGCAACAAGTAACGTCTGTAAAATATTATTCCCTTGTACATTACATATAGAAAGATCAGTTTGTGAATTTTTCAATAGCGTTCTTCCTATAGAAGAATATTCCTTTATTAATAATAGACGACTTAATAAAGTATTACCATCATTACACACAACATTATAGTTTGCACCGTTCTCAATCAATACATTCAATATTTCATCACTACAGATATCATCATAATCACAAGTTGCATAATCTAATATAGTATTCCTAACTGCATTTGCAAGATCTTCATTTTTAAGTAATAACTTAATGGACTCTAAATCTTTATTGTCAATAGCATCATGTAGACTTCTTATATCATCTGGATCAAGATCGTCATCTATACTCAATTTATTAGATTGTTTACCAGTTACAAGTTCCATAGTATCTTTTGAATTATTATCCATGTTATCGATATTTCCTATAATATCATGCCCCATGCCTTCATTTAATTTGCCAAGTTTATTCTCTTTAAGATTTATTTGTACATCATTTACAGCACCAGATAATCCAGTAAAATCCATAACTTGATTTACTATTGATCTAAGTTGCTCATTATTAGGCTCAGAATTAAGTGCTGTTACTGCATGTGAAAGAAAATTCTCATTTCCAGATCTAGAATCTTTTTGCAATAATAGACTCTTCAAAGTACTACTTGATGTTGTGTTTATAACTAACGATAGTGATTCATAATCTCCAGCAACAAGTAACGTGTGTAAAATATTATTCCCTTGTACATTACATATGGAAAGATCAGTTTGTGAATTTTTCAATAGCGTTCTTCCTATAGAAGAATATTCCTTTATTAATAATAGACGACTTAATAAAGTATTACCATCATTACACACAACATTATAGTTTGCACCGTTCTCAATCAATACATTCAATATTTCATCACTACAGATATCATCATAATCACAAGTTGCATAATCTAATATAGTATTCCTAACTGCATTTGCAAGATCTTCATTTTTAAGTAATAACTTAATGGACTCTAAATCTTTATTGTCAATAGCATCATGTAGACTTCTTATATCATCTGGATCAAGATCGTCATCTATACTCAATTTATTATAAGACCCTCTTTCTTCCACAGCAACTGGACTAACATTTGTTCTAAGTAATCCTATCCTCCGTGTTATCATAACATAGATTGCAAATACATCAAGTTTCACATCTTCAACAAGATTCTTCACAGCATTTATTATATTTAACAATAAAGATTTACTATGCTTACCAGTTACAAGTTCTGTAGTATCTTTTAAATCATTATCCATGTTATCGATATTTCCTGTAATATCATGCCCCATGCCTTCATTTAATTTGCCAATTTTATTCTCTTTATGATTTATTTGTACGTCATTTATAGCACCAGATAATCCAGTAGAATCCATAACTTGATTTACTATTGATCTAAGTTGCTCATTATTAGGCTCAGAATTAAGTATTGCTACTGCATGTGAAAGAAAATTCTCATTTCCAGATCTAGAATCTTTTTGCAATAATAGACTCTTCAAAGTACTACTTGATGTTGTGTTTATAACTAACGATAGTGATTCATAATCTCCAGCAACAAGTAACGTCTGTAAAATATTATTCCCTTGTACATTACATATAGAAAGATCAGTTTGTGAATTTTTCAATAGCGTTCTTCCTATAGAAGAATATTCCTTTATTAATAATAGACGACTTAATAAAGTATTACCATCATTACACACAACATTATAGTTTGCACCGTTCTCAATCAATACATTCAATATTTCATCACTACAGATATCATCATAATCACAAGTTGCATAATCTAATATAGTATTCCTAACTGCATTTGCAAGATCTTCATTTTTAAGTAATAACTTAATGGACTCTAAATCTTTATTGTCAATAGCATCATGTAAACTTCTTATATCATCTGGATCAAGATCGTCATCTATACTCAATTTATTAGATTGTTTACCAGTTACAAGTTCCATAGTATCTTTTGAATTATTATCAATGTTATCGATATTTCCTGTAATATCATGCCCCATGCCTTCATTTAATTTGCCAAGTTTATTCTCTTCAGGATTAAAATTAAAACTATTTTTGACTTTACTGCCCATATTCATTTTTCCATTAAGCTTTTTAAGCCTATCAATAAAACTCAAGTCAGTATCCTTATCTTTTTCAATATTAAGACTATTAGCATAAATATTTCTAGTACCTATATCATCATAAATATGCTCCTCTTTACTCCCTTCCCTTGCAAAGAACTTGCTCACTGCTTTTAATAAAGCACTATAAATAGAATTTTTCTCACTCTTAACAGCATTCTTATTATTGTCAATATTAAGATTATTAACGTAAATATTTTCTCTAATACCTATATCATCATAAATATGCTCTTTACTTTCCTTATCTTTCTTCTTAAAAAGCTTTTGCACTATTTTATTGCCTTCTTTGTTAGCAAATTTATTTGCTATTTCTTTATTAAGAACGCTATAAACAGAGTCTTTATTACTATCTAGATTTAAAGTAGCGTAAACAGTATTTATTTTTCCATTACTACCTTTTTTTACATTATTATTTTTAACAGCTTTATTATCATTATTAATACTATTAGCATAAATATTATTTCTAGTACCTATATCATCATAAATATGCTCCTCTTTACTCCCTTCCCTTGCAAAGAACTTGCTCACTGCTTTTAATAAAGCACTATAAATAGAATTTTTCTCACTCTTAACAGCATTCTTATTATTGTCAATATCAAGATTATTAACGTAAATATTTTCTCTAATACCTATATCATCATAAATATGCTCTTTACTTTCCTTATCTTTCTTCTTAAAAAGCTTTTGCACTATTTTATTGCCTTCTTTGTTAGCAAATTTATTTGCTATTTCTTTATTAAGAACGCTATAAACAGAGTCTTTATTACTATCTAGATTTAAAGTAGCGTAAACAGTATTTATTTTTCCATTACTACCTTTTTTTACATTATTATTTTTAACAGCTTTATTATCATTATTAATACTATTAGCATAAATATTATTTCTAGTACCTATATCATCATAAATATGCTCCTCTTTACTCCCTTCCCTTGCAAAGAACTTGCTCACTGCTTTTAATAAAGCACTATAAATAGAATTTTTCTCACTCTTAACAGCATTCTTATTATTGTCAATATCAAGATTATTAACGTAAATATTTTCTCTAATACCTATATCATCATAAATATGCTCTTTACTTTCCTTATCTTTCTTCTTAAAAAGCTTTTGCACTATTTTATTGCCTTCTTTGTTAGCAAATTTATTTGCTATTTCTTTATTAAGAACGCTATAAACAGAGTCTTTATTACTATCTAGATTTAAAGTAGCGTAAACAGTATTTATTTTTCCATTACTACCTTTTTTTACATTATTATTTTTAACAGCTTTATTATCATTATTAATACTATTAGCATAAATATTATTTCTAGTACCTATATCATCATAAATATGCTCCTCTTTACTCCCTTCCCTTGCAAAGAACTTGCTCACTGCTTTTAATAAAGCACTATAAATAGAATTTTTCTCACTCTTAACAGCATTCTTATTATTGTCAATATCAAGATTATTAACGTAAATATTTTCTCTAATACCTATATCATCATAAATATGCTCTTTACTTTCCTTATCTTTCTTCTTAAAAAGCTTTTGCACTATTTTATTGCCTTCTTTGTTAGCAAATTTATTTGCTATTTCTTTATTAAGAACGCTATAAACAGAGTCTTTATTACTATCTAGATTTAAAGTAGCGTAAACAGTATTTATTTTTCCATTACTACCTTTTTTTACATTATTATTTTTAACAGCTTTATTATCATTATTAATACTATTAGCATAAATATTATTTCTAGTACCTATATCATCATAAATATGCTCCTCTTTACTCCCTTCCCTTGCAAAGAACTTGCTCACTGCTTTTAATAAAGCACTATAAATAGAATTTTTCTCACTCTTAACAGCATTCTTATTATTGTCAATATCAAGATTATTAACGTAAATATTTTCTTCTTTAATACCTATATCATCATAAATATTCTCCTCTTTACTCCCTTCCTTTGCAAAGAGCTCGTTGCTTCCTTTAGGTACACCACGTAGCGTATTTGTTACATCAGAATATATTACACCATTGCTGCTAACAGATTTATCATTATTATCACCTTTACTTAAAAAACTAAGATTAGAATAGATAATATCTTTACCACTATCATTATGAGTATTATCTTTTACATTCTTAGCAGCTTTCTCTTTCTTATTAACATTAGTGCTAATGTCCTCTTTAATACCTATATCATCATAAATATGTTCCTCAATATCTATATCATCATAAATATGCTCCTCTTTACTTCCTTCCTTTGCAAAGAGCTCGTTGCTTCCTTTAGGTACACCACGTAGCGTATTTGTTACATCAGAATATATTACACCATTGCTGCTAACAGATTTATCATTATTATCACCTTTACTTAAAGAACTAAG
This sequence comes from Candidatus Neoehrlichia procyonis str. RAC413, assembly GCF_000964795.1. Taxonomy (GTDB): domain Bacteria; phylum Pseudomonadota; class Alphaproteobacteria; order Rickettsiales; family Anaplasmataceae; genus Neoehrlichia; species Neoehrlichia procyonis. The sequence continues at coordinate 327,187 of NZ_LANX01000001.1, forward strand.
ATTAGAATAGATAATATCTTTACCACTATCATTATGAGTATTATCTTTTACATTCTTAGCAGCTTTCTCTTTCTTATTAACATTAGTGCTAATGTCCTCTTTAATACCTATATCATCATAAATATGCTCCTCAATATCTATACTATCATAAATATGCTCCTCAATATCTATATTATCATAAATATGCTCCTCTTTACTTCCTTCCTTTGCAAAGAGCTCGTTGTTTCCTTTAGGTACACCACGTAGCGTATTTGTTACATCAGAATATATTACACCATTGCTGCTAACAGATTTATCATTATTATCACCTTTACTTAAAGAACTAAGATTAGAATAGATAATATCTTTACCACTATCATTATGAGTATTACCTTTTACATTTTTAGCAGCTTTCTCTTTCTTATTAACATTAGTGCTAATATCCTCTTTAATACCTATATTATCATAAATATGCTCCTCTTTACTTTCTTCCTTCACAAATAACTTGTTCATTGCTTTTAATAAAGCATTATAAATAGAATTCTTATCACTCTTAACAGCATTCTTATTATCAATATCAAAACTATTAACGTAAATATTTTCTCCAATACCTATATCATCATAAATATTCTCCTCTTTACTTTCTTCCTTCACAAATAACTTGTTCATTGCTTTTAATAAAGCATTATAAATAGAATTCTTATCACTCTTAACAGCATTCTTATTATCAATATCAAAACTATTAACGTAAATATTTTCTCCAATACCTATATCATCATAAATATTCTCCTCTTTACTTCCTTCTTTTGTAAAGAGCTCGTTGCTTCCTTTTTTAGGTACACCACGTAGCGTATTTGCTACATCAGAATATATTACACCATTGCTGCTAACAGATTTATCATTATTATCACCTTTACTTAAAGAACTAAGATTAGAATAGATAATATCTTTACCACTATCATTATGAGTATTACCTTTTACATTTTTAGCAGCTTTCTCTTTCTTATTAACATTAGTGCTAATGTCCTCTTTAATACCTATATCATCATAAATATGCTCCTCTTTACTTCCTTCCTTTGCAAAGAGCTCGTTGCTTCCTTTTTTAGGTACACCGCGTAGCGTATTTGTTACATCAGAATATATTACACCATTACTGCTAACAGATTTATCATTATTATCACCTTTATCTTTACTTGAAAAACTAAGATTAGAATAGATAATATCTTTACTACTATCATTATGAGTATTACCTTTTACACTTTCAGCAGCTTTCTTTTTCTTATTAACATTAAAATTATTAGCATCAATGTTCTCTTTAATACTTATATCATCATAAATATTCTCCTCTTTACTTCCTTCTTTTGTAAAGAGCTCGTTGCTTCCTTTTTTAGGTACACCACGTAGCGTATTTGCTACATCAGAATATATTACACCATTGCTGCTAACAGATTTATCATTATTATCACCTTTATCTTTACTTAAAAAACTAAGGTTAGAATAGATAACATCCTTACTACTACCATTCTGAGCATCCTTATTTCCATTGCCTTTTTTGATATCAGTATAAATATTATCTTTTACCCTACGATTCTTATTAATTTTTAATCTATCATGAACAGACTTCTTGTTCGCGCCTATTTTTATCTTTATACTCATAGTAATACCATATCATAGAAAAAAAATTTTATATATGGCAGCTTTGCTACCATAGTTAATTTTTACATTACAGTCATGTAATTTAGTTATTGCATACCAATAACAATCTTAACTAATGTACATCTCTTTCAATAAGAAACTAAAATATTTAAAATAATAATGATATTTACATGTATAAATTACACACTTTTCACTTGTATCGTAAAATTCCCACTTATGTACTTAAATATACTAATATTTCATACAAATTCTTGCATTTAACAATTTCTATTAATAATTCCTCGCTACAACATTATTGATAAAAACGCTTATAAATTATAAGCAACTACTTAAAATATATGCTTATACAATAACAAATACTTATTGTTAATATTAGAAAAACTAATTTTTATAAAAAATATTTCGTAACTTTCTTTTATTTTATCTATTTTAAAGTAAATTCAATCGCTTGCTAAACACACACTTACTTTTTATATATAATATCAATAATCACAATTAATATATGCAATAAACTTAAAAAAGATACCTAAATTATCTTAACATAAACAATATAACTATATTAACAACTCAATTGTAAAAACATATTAATCTATACTACTATAATAATACTAATATATTAAATTAGTATTAAAAAAATATACTTATAATATCAATAAAAACATAATATATATAAAATTATTATATAATTATATTACTAATCAATCATGACATAATTACTTAACATGGATATACATCTTACTTATTGTATAACAATATTATGACTTCTCATTAAATAAATGAGTTTTAAATTAATAAATTATTTCTAAAAATTCTTTTATAAATAGTTATCAACAAGGTCATTGTAAAATAGTATAAAAATGTAATAGATTATAAGAAAAAAGAACATTCTACCAGTATTAAAAGTACCTATTTATATTAATAGTAAAATTAAAAAAAGTTAATCAAATTTAATTTTTTAGCTACATCTTATACAAATATTTTATATTTTCTTTTTATATACTTAATAGTATATTATGTGTAAGGTTATGTTACGATTACAGTTTAAAATAATAAAATTATACAAAAAAAAAGATGAGAATGTTAAAGATCAATTCGTGTAAATAAATATTAAAGACCATATTTACATAGCATCTTAAGAATAACATGTATCATAAAATAACAAGAAAAATAAGGATTAATACTTACATATTTCTTGCTAACATTACATAATAATTAAACTTATTTTTTACATTAAACTAAATCAAATCCATTAAAATTTATTTTTTGACTTCCATACGATAAATCAATTGATAAATCATCTTGTATATCTATTTGCTTATTACTTTATAATTTAACTCTACTACCTCCTAATAACAATTTAATAATAAATTCTATACCTATACATTAACAATCAACTATAATGATTAGTTTTTTTCAATATCTAAATACCAATTCAACCTAATTGATATTCATTTTCTAGATTAATATTTAGTAATTCCTATTGTTTTATTGCTATGACAACATTGTATTTCAACATCATGTATATTATGTGCTACTTTAGCACTTTGTACCTTCTCACTGTTAATAGTATCATTTAATAATTCAACATTTTTATTTGATATATCAGAACCTTTCACAATCAATTTATCATTCCTCTTCAGCAATTGCTTCTCAATAACAGTTATGCCATAATTCAACATAACGCATAACTTATTAATAATACTCTTTATAAAGCTTTTTACATATTGAATCATCAGCTTTAAGTTCGTAATAATACTATTTAATATATTTGCATTATTCTGTTTTTGTTTAACATCAATATCATTTTCTCCATATATAAACTCATAATAAAGTGTAGGGCTATAAAAAATACTAACACTATAACTTTTAATAATAGACGTAACTTTTATAGTAGCATACATAGGTGGCGTCATAGGTGCATAAAAATATGCAGGTTTATACAAAATATTTGCACTCGTATAAGATATACTATCATTTTTCATAAAAGAATATACTGGCACATGTGATATTAATAATCCAACATCCACAGCTTTATAACTAATAAACCCATTATCCATCAAATAATCCTTTTTAGCTATACCTTGCATATTAATCTTAAATAAGTCATCCGCCGTTTTCCTAAGTGATTTTATGCACTTTCCAAGATCATTAGAGAGTTCAGAAACATAAAGCTCTTTCAACCATTCATCATCATCAAATAACCGAACAGCAGTATTACGGTCAAAATTATAAAGCTTTAAAAGTTGATTTCTAATCCTTATAGGCATGGGCTTCATGGCATTACCATAATTAATAGTACTACCACAACTATCTGGTGAGTCCGACAATGACTCCTCATATTTTTTTACAGTAAAGTATACAGGATCATGCTCAATGGTAAAAAATCGCATATTTTTATAATTTACCGTACGAGTAGTTAATATACCATCATCAACAGATTGATAATAATAAATACACTCTGCATCTTCTTCATATAGTTTTATATCCCCAAACATTACTGAGGTACTATTAACGCCATCATACATAAAAAATTGTGCTCTAGAACCCGCAGACACTTCAAATTCAGTATATTTATCACCTATCACATCCACGCCTTTCTCACTTTTATATAATTTTGACAGGAATTACCTGATATTATTCTTAAATCTATAAACACTTTAATTTGTAATAATTATAACACAACCTTACGCATCATATACTATTAAATATATAAAAAAATACAAAATACTTGTATAAAATGCAGCTAAAAATTAAATTTGATTAACTTTTTTTAATTTTACTATTAATATAAATACAGCCTTACAATCATATACAATCTTACAAAGCTTCATAATAATATTAAATTACCTGACACTAATGCCCCATTAAACTGAGATATTACTAGATAGATAATTGACCTAAGATCATAATTCCTACAATTTTCATATATTCACACTTTCATCATACTTCTAATACAACATTATTTTTATCTTTTATGACTGTTACCTTTTTCCCCCCCCCCATACACACATGAACATAAAATATGTTTAAGCCTAGACATAGTAGAGATGTAAGGGAGGGGAGGAGATATTACTTCTTGTTTTTTTTGTTTTGCTATGTTGCTGGAGTTACTGCTGATTACAATCACTTGCTGATCATTATTATTTTGTGATGCCGTGTTGTTGCTCGCTTTTTTATTCTCATTTTCTACAATTGAAAAGCTTTCATAAGCAGAAAGCACATCTTCTGCACAACTTTCACGCTTCATACTTAATTCAACACCAAAATCATTGCTGCCTACAATATATGAATTTAATGCATTTATAGTATTATTATTACTAGTCAAAATTCTACCACTGTACCTTATTGTCAATTTATTACTAACTAATTTACACTTCCACATAAAGCATGTTTTATCATCTGCAACGTCGTCATAAGCAGCTTGCGTACTATTACTTGTTGCACTGCTACTGCCGATACTTCTATTAATGTTAAAAAAATACTTATAACAATTATTGTATATATCGTTGAGACTTATATTATCATAAACAGAATCATATACACTATAAGGTGGAAAAGGTAACGCTATAGTTTCATTACATAATCTTGAAACATCTTGTATTTTAATTACTATAGCTTCTGACATATCACACACTACATCAGATTTACCCTGATATGTGTTGTTCACCTCATTTTTTTGAGAAGAGCTTTCCGTAATTACAAAGCTTTCATAAGCAGAAAGCACATCTTCTGCAGAACAACTTTCACGCTTTATACTTACCTTAACACAAGATGTATTTTTGTTTGCAATATATGCATTTAATGCATTTATAGTATTACTATCACTAGTCAAAATTCTACCACTGTACCTTATCGTCAATTTATCACTAACTAATTTACACTTCCACATAAAGCATATTCTATCATCTGCAACGTCGTCATAATTTTGAGCATTACTACTCGTGCTATTGGCGACAACTTTATTAATGCGAAACAAATACTTATAATGACTATTGTATATATCGTCGAAATTTATATCGTCATAAACAGAATCATATACTGGAAAAGGTAACGTTATAACTTCATTACATGATCTTGAAGTATTTTGTATTTTAATTACTATAGCTTCTGACATTATCACACACTTATCAAATTTACAATTATAGTGTAATATATTATGTATAATCTGTCAAGAGAACTTATTTTTAATATAATATTCAAGTATATATGTAATCAAAGAGCATTACGAAGTTTTTTAATAAATTTTTGAATATAATGCATTAATAATAGATGATGTAGTAGTTTTTTTATATTTAATAAATTAATCTTCAAAAAATAAATATTATCATTAAATTTAGTTAAAAATGAAATATTATTAACATTATAAGATAAACAGCATGTTAACTTATCTAAGATAAGGGATTAAAAAACTCTAATATCTCCCCCTCACCTATCCCTTTAGCATTAATTCTATTGGATCATTTACACTTGCTTTAATCCTAGCTGAAGAATACTATATCCTCCATTTTTCACATTATAAGCACATGATAATTTCTTCTGGCATAACAACTTCTACTTCACTAATATATCTTATCTCCTTTCCTATCATTATCATACAGCTTCGCAAAGCTATTAATTAGCTTTCCTATGTGATTTTTCATATTTAATAACATGTTTATCATTATAGTCGAGCATTATTATCGCAATTTCATCATTATTCAATATGCCACATTCCCTTAATATCACAACCTTTTTCTTTAATTTCACAACCTTTTTATCTAATCTCGCTTCCTTTTCCATCTTTCTAATTTCTTTGATGATTAAATCACTTCCTCCTTAAAAAGCTTATGTAGTTTTTTACACCAGGATTAACTTCACTATTATTAGAACAATTTGTATTATTATCAACATCACAAAAGTTTTGTTTTGTATCTTCTGAGGCATAACTTATAAAGAATACTTATTAATCTAATACTTCCCTCCCTATATTCCAGAAAGTATAAACATAGCTTTTAAGATTGATCCTAGTGGCATATGTCATTGTCCCATAATTTCTACATTATGGTTTAACAATCTAGGATTGTTCAATACAGAATGATAAGTGTAAAATTTACTATAGTGAAGGAAATACAATAATAATGTTAAGTTTAACTACAATGTAGAATCTTTAACTTGTACGTACAAATAAAACATATGGACATCCCTGATATTAATTATACTTCACATCAATCAGGAATGTGGATAAATACTTCTCTTTTTCCCAAAAGTTCATATAATGGAATAACATCTAATAACTTTTTAGTAGTTCATATTCAATTCTTATAATACTGTATATAAACCTTTATTACATAAATCAACAGATAATAAAACCTTATCCTTTTTTAGTTAAAACACTAACATAATATAAATAATCACATTGTACAAAAAAGTAAAAGCTATTTCTTAAAACTCTAATATTTTTCTTTTAAAGATTCACACTCACTAGTTATTATCCCTAAAAAAAAAATTACAAAGTATAATTTTAATTTTACAAATAAACACTAAATTTACGATTATAACATAATAAATAATTTAATAATGTGCTCTATATCCACCTACATACTACAATCAATAATGATTATACACACACATATATTTTAGTATTTTACCTATATAAAATCAAAAATAATATTGAAAGAACATATATATATTAAATATCATAAACTCACTTACAATTTTGCTGATATGTCAAATTTCATAATATTACTTAAAGCATATAGTTACATATTTATATAACAGTACTACCATAAATTCTTTCATGCTCCTGTATTGCAAATCGATCAGTCATACCAGATATAAAATCACAAAGAACCATAGACTTATACCTTTTTAATTCACCATACATTAATATCTTGTCCTGCCAATCTAATGGTAAATAGCTTATTTCTTGGTAATAAGCCTTAAACAAGTTTTGTATTATATACTGTACTTTATCTCTTACTTTATTTACTTCATCATGTCGATATAACCTCCTTTTTAAAAAGGACTTTATATCTTTTACATATAAATCAAATTCTAAAGAAAAATTTACCAATGGAATATCAGAATTTTTAATATCGTGTTGATCAACAATATTATACTTCTTAAGATTATTTTCCACTTGTAAACCTACATTATCTATCATCATACTATAAAATTTACGTAAAGACTCATGAATAATGTATTTACGAGGATAATCTTTATTAGCATCAATATTATTTTTTAATATTCTACCTATCAAAGGTAATGTCAGTAATTCTTCTATAATTAAAATATTTTCTCTTAATCCATCATCAATATCGTGCATAATATAAGCAATATCATCTGAAATAGACGCTATTTGTGCCTCTAAAGTAGGAAATTTGTTTAGTTCTAAATTATAAATGCTATCACACTCCATAATAAATTCATGAATGTCTTTATTTTGATCTATAATATTCAAAGGTCCATTATGCTTTACTAATCCCTCAATCATCTCCCATGACAAATTTAATCCATCAAACTTTATATATTTCTTTTCTAACAATACTAATATTCTTAATGCCTGAACGTTATGATCAAATTTAAAGTCATTTTCCTCTATAAAATTTAATGCTTCCTCTCCTGTATGACCAAAAGGAGCATGTCCTAAATCATGGGCTAACGATATTGCTTCTGCAAGATCTTCATTTAACTTCAATCTCCTAGATAATGATCTTGCTATCTGAGCAACTTCTAAGCTATGTGTTAATCTTGTTCTATGATAATCACCAATATGATAATTCAGAAAAACCTGAGTCTTATATTGCAATTTACGAAATGCAGTTGAATAGATTATTCTATCACGATCTCTTTGATAACAACTCCGATATTTATCTTCTGACTCTTTATAAACTCTACCCCTAGTATATAGTGGATGAGATGCATAAGAAATCATATCAATGTTATTTGACATATATAAAATTTATGCTACAATCCAAATATAAACTTAACTTGAGGTGATAACTATGTCAAATTTAAAAAATAATAGCCTCACTTTAACTGACAATGCTATTAACAAAATAAAATCACTAATACACCAAGAGAATAGTTCATCTATATTTAAAGTTTCGGTTGAAGGTGGAGGCTGTTCAGGGTTCCAATATAAATTTTCAATTAATAATAACTTCTCAGATGATGATATCGAAGAAGAAGATGACGACGAATATTATGATGAAGATGAAAATGAAGATGAGTTTGATGAACTTGATGGAGGAAGTTCTAGCAAGTCAAATGTTGTTATATCAGATAATTATGGAAATCCGTTAGTACTAATAGATAATCATTCTAATAAGTTTCTAAAAAATGCTACAATAGATTACGTAGAAGATATAAATGGATCAGGGTTTATAGTAAATAATCCAAATACAAAGTCTAAATGTGGTTGTGGAAATAGTTTTTCTATATAATATTTAATAATAAAATTACCGGTATATAATGGCAAAAAAAGATTTTTCTATATTAAAGTTTATCTCTACTTTATTTTTTGCTTTGTTAATAGCGTTAATATTTCGTAGTTTAGCATTTGAGCCATTTCATATACCTTCCGGCTCAATGAAAAGTACGTTATTAGAGGGCGATTATATATTTGTTAGTAAGTACAGTTATGGTTACAGTAAGTATTCATTTCCTTTCTCCCTTCCGATATTTGATGGAAGAATTGCTTATAATGCACCAAAAGCCGGAGATGTTATTGTATTTCGTAATCCTTATAAAACAGGCATTAACTTTATAAAAAGAGTAATAGGATTACCAGGAGATAAGATACAAATTACAAATGGTCGCTTATACATCAATGATTCTGAGATGCACTATAAAGCAATAAGCGATTTTATAGATGATAGTGATGATAATAAAGCAATAAGTCGTTATGTTGAAACTCTGTACAACGGAAAAACATATGAAATCTTAGATGAAGTAAAAAATAGCTCACTAGATAACACCCCCGTGTACACAGTACCACAAGGACATGTTTTTGTTTTAGGTGATAATAGAGATAACTCAAGAGATAGTAGATTCATTACAGAAGTAGGGTACATTCCTATTGAGAATATTGTAGGAAAAGCATTAATAGTCGCACTTTCATTTAAAAAAAGCGATTATAGTTGGCTACCTTTTACTATTAGGAAAGAAAGGATTTTTCATTTAATTAAATAGTATATTTTTTTATATAATAAGCTTATTACTATGAATAATAAACGTTATATTAGTTTTTTTGTTGAATTATTAAATAGTTTACTTATTAATATCAAGGGAATGTTATCTACGTTAACATATATTTTTAAACGTAAAGTCACTTTAAATTATCCATTTGAAAAAGGTCCACTAAGTACTAGATTTCGTGGAGAACATGCATTACGTACATATAACAATGGTGAAGAGCGTTGTATAGCATGTAAGCTATGTGAAGCTATATGTCCCGCTCAAGCTATCACTATAGAAGCAGAAGAAAGATCTGATGGTAGTCGCCGTACTACACGTTATGATATAGATATGACTAAATGCATATATTGTGGTTTTTGTCAAGAAGCATGTCCAGTGGATGCTATTGTAGAAGGACCAAATTTTGAGTATGCCACAGAAACAAGAGAAGAACTTATGTACAATAAAAAAAAGCTACTATATAATGGGCAAATATGGGAAAAAGCTATAGATTTAAGAATAAAAAAGAATCGGATTTATTATTAGCTTTTTATTTATAAACACTAAATAACGTAACAATATTTATCTATAATATTATGTTTTACCATTAAACATTTGTCAAATTTTATGCACAGCATACTCAATATTTCTATAGTTTTTTCATTTGTACAATATAATATAATGTTCTTATTGTTTCTAATTTTATTATATTTATTATTTAATAAAATAAGCAAATCTCCTTCTATAACCTGTAATGCTCTAAATTCATGAAAATTAAATGTACGTAAGTACTCTATTTCTTTAGTTATTATATAAATAATATGCATCTTTAGTTCAATAATATCTTCTAAAATTTGAGACACTTAATCCTCTTTAAAGTATTTCATATATAATTACGATAAAATATTAATTTTACTTTAATATTGACATTGAAAATTACGAGTATAAAAATCAAAACACACTCAGCATATTAACCTACTTTTTCTTAAGTAACATATATGTACATAACTATTACCTTATTCAATAACAAGTTTTTTCCTAAGAGGATTATTAGTTTTTTATTGAATTATTAAATATTTCAAACAAATTTACGTTGAATTTTGTTAATAAATTTATTTAAAAAGCTAAATGTTATAAACAACAAGACTCTTTAGAGCATTGGTAATTAAGCCTAAAAAAATTTGGTAATTAAGAAGCCTAAAAAAAAATTTAATTTTATTATATGTCATATTATACAAATGAGTTTTGTCCTTTAATCCTAGCAGCACGTTTTCGATCATTAGAATCAAGAAATCTTTTCCTTATCCTAATAGACTTTGGTGTACATTCCACAAGCTCATCATCATTAATAAATGCTATCATTTCTTCTAAAGTCATCAATTTAGGAGGAATTAATCTTACAGCTTCATCTGAACCTGCAGCTCTAACATTAGTTAAATGCTTACCTTTTAAAACATTCACTTCAATATCATTGTCACGATTATGCAATCCAACTATCATACCTGCATAGACCTTATCTTGAGGTTTAATAAACATTATTCCTCTATCTTGTAAGTTAAAAATTGCATATGCAACTGCTTCCCCCTTGTCTGTAGAAATCAAAACACCATTATTTCTACCTGGAATATTACCCTTATAAGGACAATAACCATAAAACAAACGATTTATAATACCTGTCCCACGTGAATCTGTTAGAAACTCTCCTTGATAACCTATTAAACTGCGTGATGGAATTAAGAATACCATTCTTACTCTATTTTTGCCTGATGGGCGCATATCTTGCATATCCCCTTTACGAAAACTAAGCTTTTCCATAATAACACCGCTATACTCCTCATCTACATCTATTACAACCTCTTCAACAGGTTCAAGAATTTGATTATTTTCTTTCTTTACTAATACACGAGGACGAGATACAGATAATTCAAAGCCTTCTCTTCTCATAGTTTCCACTAAAACACCTAATTGAAGCTCTCCCCTTCCTCCAACTTCATAAGCATCACCTTTTTCTGTTTCTTTAACAGTAATTGCAACGTTAGTTTCAGCTTCTGCTAATAATCTATTTTTTATTACAGTAGAAGTCAATTTTGTACCTTCTGTTCCAGCAAAAGGAGAATCATTTACACTAATAGTTACAGCCATTGTTGGAGGATCAACAGGAGTAGACTTAATAGGAATAGTAACAACATTATCAACAATACTATCTGCAACTGATGCTTTCTCAAGTCCTGCAATTGCTATAATATCTCCAGCTTTCCCTTCTTCAACAGGAATTCTCTTTAAACCGGCAAAGGATAGTAACTTAGTTAATTTACCATATTCAATTACCTCTCCTTTTAAATTTAAAACCTTAACTGGAGAATTAATTTTTGCAACTCCTTGATATACTTTACCAGTTAGCACTCTACCAAGAAACTTATCAGACTCTAATAACGTTAATAACATACTAAATGGAGCGTTATAATCATACTTCATAGGCTTAACATGTTGCAGTATTGCTTCAAATAATGGTACTAAGTTTTCTCTTTCATCTGATAAATCCTTAATGCACCATCCATTTCTTCCTGATGCATATAAAATTGGAAAATCTAATTGCTCACTTGTTGCATTTAAATTAATAAATAACTCATATATTTCATCCAAAACTTCATTAACTCTATTATCATGGCGATCTATTTTATTAATAATAACAATTGGTAATAAATTTGCTTTAAGTGCCTTAGAAAGTACAAATTTAGTTTGTGGCATTGGCCCCTCTGCAGCGTCAACAAGTAATAATACGCCATCAGCCATAGATAATACCCTTTCTACTTCCCCTCCAAAATCTGCATGACCTGGAGTATCAATAATATTAATTTTATTATCTTTCCACATAATTGCAGTACACTTTGCCAATATAGTAATTCCTCTTTCACGCTCTAAGTCATTACTATCCATTACACGTTCAGCAACCTCTTGATTATCTCTAAATGTACCACTTTGCTTTAACATATTATCTAAGAGAGTAGTTTTACCATGATCAACATGAGCAATAATTGCTAAATTACAAACAGACTTATAATTATTTAACATAAAGTTTCTTTAATTTTTAATAAGAATATCAATTAAATTTATAATCATATATCTAAATAATCAATAACTTATTGATAAAAAAGTTTTTTATATAATAATAACTCACGCTAACCTATTGTTTACTGGTTCATCATATTTATCAGGAAAATTATATATAAAGCTTTCATTTTTAGCATCAAAGATAATATTTACTTTTCCTCCATAAGATAATCGTCCAAATAATATTTCATCTGCTAAGTACTTTTTTATCTTTTGTGAAATAATATTTTCAATACTTCTTACACCATAATTTTTATTACATCCAACTGTTGCCAAATATAATAAAGATTTTTCATCTATATTAACAGTTACTTTCTTTCTTAGTAATTGCTCCTTCAATTGTAAAATAAACTTATTAACTATTTTAACAATGACATCCGAACTTAAGTATGAAAACGATATAACTGAATCTAGTCGATTACAAAATTCTGGAGAAAAAATCTTTTCTATAATTTTATTATCATTACCGATATTAAAACTTTTATCACGATGAAAGCCAATAATATTCTTACTAAATTCATCCGATCCAGCATTAGTTGTTAAAATAATTACTGTATTACGAAAACTTACCTTTTTACCATACGTATCAGTTAGATATCCATAATCCATAATTTGTAACAATATATTATATATATCCTTATGAGCTTTTTCTATCTCATCAAGTAACAAAACACTATACTGATGCCTCATAACTAGATCTGTCAATAATCCTCCTTGATCATATCCAACATACCCAGGAGGAGATCCAATAATTCTAGAAACAGTATGAGATTCCATATACTCTGACATATCAAATCTAATAAACTTCATTCCCATATGTTCTGCTAATTGCTTAGCCAATTCTGTCTTTCCCACTCCAGTAGGACCAGAAAATAAATAACTAGCTAGTGGTTTTTTATGATTTTTTAATCCTGCTTTTGCTATTTTAATAGAACCTACAAGCTGTGAAATCGCATTATCTTGTCCAAAAATTACACCTTTTAAATTTTTTTCTAAATCTTTCACTTTCTGAATATCATTGTCAAACAAATAATTACAAGGAATATCTGTAATCCTTGAAATAATGTTTTCAATATCACTACTTGTAACAAGCTTATTGTTAGAATTATTCAACTTGCAATATACTCCGGCTTCATCAATTACATCAACAGCTTTATCAGGAAGCATTCTTCCCGCTATATACCTATTTGACAATTCAGCAGCGGATGTAATAGCCTGTTTCGTATAACGCACATTATGATATAATTCATAGTAAGATTTTATACCATCAAGTATTTTTATAGTTTCATCAATTGAAGATTCCTCTATATCAATTTTTTGATAACGTCTAGCTAATGATCTATCCTTTTCAAAATTACTATATTCTTTATAAGTAGTAGCTCCGATGCATCTTAATAATCCACGTGCTAAAGCTGGTTTAAGTAGATTACTAGCGTCTAATGATCCTCCACTTGTAGATCCAGCGCCTATAATAGTATGAATTTCATCAATAAATAAAACTGCATCCTTTTTATTTTCTATTGCCTTAATAACCTGTTTAATTCTTTCTTCAAAATCACCCCTATAACGGGTACCTGCTAACAAAGCACCCATATCTAATGAATATATATTAACAGATTTTAACTGTTGAGGAACATTCCCCTCTATAATTTTTAAGGCAAGTCCTTCAACAATTGCAGTTTTACCTACACCGGGATCTCCTACATATAATGGATTATTTTTTCTTCTCCGTAACAACACTTCTATAGTTCTTTCTAATTCATAATGCCTACCTATTACATAATCTATCTTCCCTTTAGCAGCAAGATCACTTAAATTAATACAATATGCTTCCAAACTTTCATTATCTTTAATTACATTTTCTCTGCTTATATGAGAAAATGTATTTGTTAATTTATTATTATTATTAAAATCTCGTATAAATTCATTATGATCATCTAAATTATCAAGATATACATTATTAGAAATACAATTCATTATATCTGAATATCTAACATTATGTTCATGTAAAAAATATGCACTATAAGAATCTCTTTCAGAAAATATTTCTGCTAAAACATTAGCTCCATTAATCTCTCCTTTTCCAGTAGTATGAGCATGTATAATTGCCCTATGTATTACCTTTTCAAAAACAGAGGTAGTCTTAACTTCTACTATATTTTTGTTAATCACATTAAGAGTTTCATATCTTAAAAAATTAATTATTGTAGTTTTTAATCTATCAATTGAAATACGACATGAAAATAAAACACGTTTTACATCCGCATCATCTATCAATGCCAATAATAGATGCTCTAGAGTAGCATACTCATGGTGAAAATCTAATGCTATTGATAGTGCTCTATGTAAACTAGCTTCAAGATTTTTTGATAACACTAATACTACCTATTAAATACATAAATTATAATTTAGCATTGAAGAATTAAAATATATTGAAAATAAAAATTGATACTCATGCTTACAAATAGTAAGTTAACAAAATATTGTAATTATCTATTTTTTCCTATGCTTTATAATAATATAATTGAGTTTCTAACATTGCTTGCTTTAGAAGTAATTTTGGGAGTCGATAATATAATATTTATCTCTATAGTAATAGCAAAATTACCCAACAATTTACAAAATAAAATACGAATCCTAGGACTTAGCATTGCATTAATCTGTCGTATGGCTATGCTATTATGCGCTTCATTGCTATTATCACAAAATAAAAGTTTCATTCTTATATTTAGTATCAAAATATCATATTCAAATTTACTTATAATAATAGGTGGAACATTTTTACTATATAAGAGTATCAAAGAAATATATATGGATATCTTTTCCAGCAATATAATTAAAAAACCTTCAAATATTAAACTTAACATTTTCACTGCTACTCTACAAATTATTATGCTAGACTTAACATTTTCCGTAGATTCTATAATCTCAGCTATAGGAATTACAGATAACATTTTTCTTATTGGAATTGTACTAATATTATCTATGATTATAATAGTGTTTTTATCAAAACAAGTAATAATATGCATTAATGCATACAGTAACATCAAAACTATAGCTACTACATTTATTGCAACACTTGGAATTATTTTAATATTACATGGATTCAATATAAAAATATCTAATAATTATTTATATTCTATGCTTGCATTTTCATTAACAATAGAAATTATTAGTATTCTTAAAAAACGAACTTCCAAATTACTATAGTCATATATGAAATTTATACTTAAATATAATATAACATACCTTATAACTTGATAACAATCATAACATATGAACATAAGTATAAATTTTTAACACATATGGACAACATTAATCTAACATTAACAAAATAACTTCTATTATTAACATAAAACTAAATTATATCCTATTTATGTACTGCATTATATTTTAATACTATTATTACAATGATAAATCACTAGTATTAAAATTTTCACCTATAAACATTTGATTTATTTTAGTAAAATGATCAAATTTATAATCTAACTTAAAATATAATCTAGGTACATAGCGCAACTTCACATAATTAAATATTGATTTTCTAATAATATGAGAAGCAGCATTTAATGCTTTTATGACATCTATATCACCATAATAACTATCAGAAATAACAACCAATACCGTTGCATCCCTAGTATTTTCACTTACTATAACCTTAGAAACACTTAATATACGACCCAAGTCGCTATATTCTTTTATAAAAAGCTGCATTATAGCTTTACTTAACACTGAAGCAACTTTTAAATTTCTATAACTTATAGGCTGATACACTATTTTACTTCCCTTAATTCTTCAATAATTTCTAAAACATGTATTATATCACCTACTGCAATTTCTGCATAACCTATTAATATACCACATTCAAATCCACAACTTACCTCTTTTGCATCAGCTTTAAACCTTCTTAAAGCCTTGACTTTACCTTCATAAATTACATTACCACCACGTAGTAACTTAATTGCTGACCCTTTCTTAACAATTCCACTTGTTACATAACAACCAATAACACTTCCACCTTTTCCAGAAGAAAACACCTGTCTTACTGTTAGAGTACCTACTTGAACTTCTTGTTGTAATGGCTTAAGCATGCCATTTAATATACATTTCACATCATCTATTATATCATAAATGACCTTATAGCAACGTATTTCAATACCTTTTTGCTTTGCCAATTCTTTTGCCTGAGAGTCCATGTTTACATTAAAAGCTAAAATTAATGAACGAGAAGCTTCCGCTAACATGATATCAGACTTTACAACATTACCTACCCCACTATGCAAAATATTAAGTCTCACCTCTTCATGAGCAATACTGTTAATAGAGTACGATATTGCTTCTATGGAACCCATAACATCACATTTTAATATTACATTAAATTCCTCTACCTTCTTATTGAAAGGCAAATCCTGATACATTTCAAGCGACAACGTTTCCCTAACACTCTCCTCCTGTAACATATTCTTATGTCTATAATTCAACAAATCTTTTGCTTGTTTTTCGGAATTCACAACAATAAACCTATCCCCAGAATTAGGTACGTTGTTAAGCCCTAGTACTTGCACTGGCATAGAAGGCAATGCCTCCTTTTGTAATTCATTATTATCATTTAAAATAACGCGTACTTTGCCATAAGAATTATTTCCAACAACAACTATATCACCTTTTTTCAAAGTACCCTTTTGAACAATTACAGTAGCTATAATTCCCATACTTTTATCAATTCTAGACTCTATAACAACCCCTTGAGCTTTACAATTAAAAGCTGCCTTTAATTCTAATAACTCTGCTATTAATAATATACTAGATTTTAATTTATCCAAATTTTCTCCTGTCTTTGCTGATACAGGAATAAGCATTACATCACCCCCCAATTCTTCAGGGATAATTCCGTGCTGTAACAAATCATTCGTAATTCTATTAATGTCAGCATCGTGTTTATCAATTTTATTAATTGCAACTATCATGGCAACATTAGCTGCTTTTACGTGATTTATTGATTCTATAGTCTGAACCATAATACCATCATCTGCTGCAACAACTAATATTACAATATCTGTAATATTAGTTCCTCTAGCTCTCATAGAACAAAATGCTTCATGCCCAGGAGTATCAATAAAAGTAATTTTCTTACCATCAACATCTATCTGATATGCCCCTATATGTTGTGTTATACCTTTAAATTCTTTTTGTACAACATTTGATTTACGTATTGCATCTAATAAAGTTGTTTTTCCATGATCAACATGGCCCATAACAACTACAACAGGAGGTCTTGATTGTAACTCTAAATTATCAGAATTATCACATAAACTATCTTCAATAGAAGAATCAGTAGATAATTTATATATATGATTAAACTTTAATACTACATCACAAGCTTGATCAGAATTCAACTCATCATCTAACTTTAAGCTCATACCCATCTGTGATAATACTTGAAGAACATCCTTACTTTTCTCTGCCATAGCTTTCGCTAATTCTCGAACTGTGACTTTTTTTGGAATTATAACTTTACGTTGAACCTTATTATTTTTAGATAACTGATTAAACTTATTTTTTTTACATTTAACACGTACTTTATTAATATTTTTCTCACTATCTTCTTCTAAAGCTTCTTCTATCAATAACTTTGTATGTTTACTATATAAATCACCAGAATCAGACTTTTTGACTCCACCTTTTTTCTCATCATAATCTTTTTCATATTTTTTTAATTTCTTTTCTTCACTTTCAATCTTAACATCCTTCTCTTGCACTATATTATTAGTGCTTTCTTCTAATCTTTCTATATTATCATCACTACTTATATCACCTATCTTATTCCCTATATCTTGCTGTAATTCATTTTCCTGTAAATCAAAAACATCACGATCATCAATTACAGTATTTGACTCTTTATCGTTTGCTTTTTTATTATCAGCTCTATTGAAAATAGTAGCATTATGAATTGCATTAATACGTGAAATTTGCTCTTGTACTGTTAAAGAATTTGACTCTCCATCTTGCA
The DNA here is from genome assembly GCF_000964795.1 of Candidatus Neoehrlichia procyonis str. RAC413. Classification (GTDB taxonomy): domain Bacteria; phylum Pseudomonadota; class Alphaproteobacteria; order Rickettsiales; family Anaplasmataceae; genus Neoehrlichia; species Neoehrlichia procyonis. Next base: position 346,100 of record NZ_LANX01000001.1, read on the forward strand.
AATTTATAGAATAACCTTCAGTTATGACATTACCTTTTTTTCTACTTTTACGAACCTCAATAGTTGTAACAGATTTTTTTAATGAAAACTTATTACTTAGATCATTAATCTTAAGCTTATCACTAAGTTTTAATGTAGTACGCTCTTTACTAGGTAATTCATTATTATCAACTTTATTAACATCATTCATATGTATACCTAGAAAAAAAACTAAACCCACCCAACTCTTTTACGAGACTCTAATATAATAGAATCAATTTGTTCTTTGCTGAGTTGAATATTAGGAATCATATCATAAAATTCATCCGTACATAACCCTGCAATATCCTCCATATCTTCTATACCATTTTCTGATAACTTAATAATATCATCTATTTGTAAAAATGGTAACAACATAATATCTTCACTAATAGATAAATCTTTCAATATTTTAGTAATATTATCACGCTTACGTAATAAACATTCCGATGCTCTCTTTTTTAACTCTACCGCAATCTCATCATTAAATCCATCAATAGCTGCAATATCATCAACTGAGGCCTGATCTATATCTTCTATACTTAAAAACCCTTCAGCAACCAACAACTGTCCTATAATTTCCTCAACATCCAATCCTTCAATAAATACCTTTGCACCTACACTAAGCTCTTTCGCTTTTCTTGTAGATTCTGTTTCATCACCTATAACATCAATTTTCCATCCCACTAATTCAGATGCTAACTTAATGTTTTGACCATACTTACCAATTGCTAAACTTACTTGATTTTCAGGAACTATAAGCTCTATTTTTTCAGCATCTTCATCAATAATAACCTTAATTACTTCTGCTGGAGCAATTGCATTAATTACAAATTTTGCTAACTCTGATGAATATAACACCACATCTATTTTTTCTCCATGTAACTCAGAGATAATATTTTGTATTCTTACACCTCGCGCACCAACACAAGCACCAACTGGATCGACATTTTTATCATTTGAAAAAACAGCTACCTTTGCTCTAGACCCAGGATCCCTTGCTATTGACTTGATTACTACAATTCCATCATATACTTCAGGTATTTCTTGCTTAAATAATTGCTCCATAAACCCTTTACTAATTCTAGATAAAAAAATTTGTGGACCTACACTTTCTTGCCTTACACTTTCAATATGTGATTTCAATCTATCACCTGGACGAAATACCTCACCCTTAATCATATTATAAGCTGGTAAATAACCTTCATTCCCATTAAGATCTACAATAACATTATTATATTCTATCCTTTTTACAATTCCATATACTAAATCCCCAACCCGATCTTTAAATTCCTCATATTGCTTTTTACGCTCCTGCATTAAAATCACTTGTGCTATCTTTTGCCTTGCAACCTTTGCAGAATTATAATCTAAGTCTACTAAAGGTAAAGGTTCTAATATAACATCACCTATTTTAGCATCTTTTTTTGTCAACAACGCTTCCGATAAATCAAGTAACTTATATTTAGTCAATTCATTTAAAGGAATATTAAAATTTTCACTAAAATCACGCAAGTTTTTACTATCAACTACTAACCCTTGTCTATAAACTGATATTACACCTGTTTTCCTATCAACAACTACTTTAATTTTACAATTACCATATTTATTATGACTAACTACCTGTATAGCTTCTTCTATTGCCTTCATTATAACATCTAAATCCAGACCTTTCTGCTCAGCAACATCTTTAGCTACCTTTACTAGCTCCAAATTATCAAAATTATACAAATTAACCATAATAATCCTTAAAAACCACTCGCAACACTAATGTAACGATACCCTACTTAAAAGTATAATACTCATATAAATCCGCCATAGCAGTTTATATTATAACTTCAATTTTAGTCAAGATATTTCTCCATACAGAGATGTTTTTTCACATAAAAAAACATCAATATTAAACAATATCTAATACATAATACCTTTAATTTTTAATTAATCTTATAAATACACTAATACGTATAACCTCAAGATTTTTCCTTAATTTTACTAATCATTAAAAGTGAAGGCGTAAAAAATAATGTAATTACCGTAGCAAATATTAATCCTACAGATATAGTTGTTGATAATTCAACCCATAACTGACTTGATGGTGAATCATATAAAACATCACGATGCAAAAAATCTATACTAACCTTACAAATCATAGGTAATAATCCTAACACTCCTGTAATTACAGTTAACAAAATTGGTCTTATTCTTGATAAAGCTGCTTTTATTATAGCTTCTTTTTTTGTTGTAATACTATTTAAATTTACACAAAACGCATCTATCAACAATATATTGTTATTAACTATCACACCTGCAAGTACAATAATTCCTACTCCTCCCATTACCACCCCAAAAACTTTGTAAGTTAATAAAAATCCAAAAAACACACATGTAGTTGATAAGAAAATTGCTGTCATGATGATAAATACATAATAAAAACTATTAAATTCAATAATTAAAATTATAGCAATTAATACTATTACAACAATAAATGCCTTTATTAAAAAAAGCACGGAATCTTTCTGATTTTTTATTTCTCCTGTAAAATTAACTAATACTTTTGAATCCCAATTTTCCTTTAATTTATTTTTTAAGTATTGTATCCTTTCATTTACAAAATATCCTGGTTCTAAATTAGCAGAAATATTTAATGCTCTCAATCCATCAACTCGTTGTATTTTTTTTACTTTATAAAAAGCTTTCTTAATAATAAAATTTTCAATAGGTACAGGTCCATATATTGTATTAATCAAAAGCGTCTTGAGAGTGCTAAGGCGTCGATAATCTTTAGTAAATTTAGCAATGATATCTACCCCTTCATTTGAATTATTTGGATAATATTTACTAAGTATTACACCATCAGTAATCATTTTAAGAAATTCCCCTATCATAGCAACATCTGTTCCAAATATTGCAGCTTTATGTCTATCAATATCAATTCTCCATTCTATTTCCAATGAATCACTATCACTTAACACATCAGTAAATCCTGAAGATTTTGTCATTAAAGAAGTAACTTTTGTAACTGCAGGATTTATAGATTCTGTATTATAAGAACTTAAGCTTATTTGTATCGGCTTTCCACGATTAGGACCCATTTTTTCTTCTTCAATATCAACAATAATACCTTTTATATCCTTTATTAAATGAAGAATATCTTTTAATATCTTTGCTGATTTACGACGAAATTTCCAATCTTGCAATCCAATATGAATTGCTCCAATAACTTTCTCCTCACCAGAGCCAATGTTACCAACCTTAGAGTAAAAGAATTTGACACCATTAATATTCAAAATTTTTTCTTCTATTTCTTTAATTATATTACACTTTTCATAAACAGACAAATTGCTATCAGTTTTAACATTAATTGCAATCATACTTGGCTCAATATTTGGAAAAAATTCTACTCCTGGACCAATATAAAAATATGCTATTGTTGACATCAACAACACAGTAGTAACTATAAAAATAAATTTTTTAGGATAATTAAGTACATTGTCTAATATATATGCATAACATTGAAAAAATAATCCTAATTTATCAATATTACCACTTTCTATCGCATTAATTTTTTCTACATCTTTTACACTAGATACGGAAGGTTTACTAAAAATAGATCCTAAAACAGGCATAAATATCATAGCCATAATCCAAGAACCTGTTAGCGTCGTTATCAAAGCTATTGGAATATATTTCATAAATTCACCAGTTACCCCTGGCCAAAATAATAAAGGAATAAACACTACCAATTTTGTTAAAGTTGCAGATGCAACTGGCCAAAACATATCATAAGCTGCTCTTTGAAAAGCCTCTCTTTTGGATAATCCACCTATCATTTTTCTATCAGCATATTCATTAATAACTATTGCATCATCAACAAGCATGCCAACTGCCATTATAAGAGAAAATAAAATTACTACATTAAATGTACATCCCATAAAATACATTACTGTAATGCCTAGTAAAAAAGATATAGGTATAGACAAAGATACTAAAATAGCAATTCTCACACCCATAAATATCATCATTACAATTACTACAAGTAAAATTGAAATAATTATAGTATTCTGTAATTCATTCAAAATATCTAATATTTCATAAGATTGATCTTGTAAGTAAATGATTGATAAATTTTTCGGAAAAAAATCCTTTACATTATTAATAAGATTCTTAACTTGCTGTATTGTTTCTATAGTATTTTTTCCAGCTTTTTTTGAAATTTCTAATACTAAGCATGGCTTACCATTAACTCTAGCAAAACTCTTAACACTCTCAAAAGTTGGACGTACTGTTGCAATATCTTTAACTGTTATAACAGAATTACCATGAACTTTAATTGGTATATTCATAACATCCTGGTAATTTTTTAATAAACCTCCTATATTTAATGTATACTTCCCTATATTAGATTCTAAATTACCTGATTGTATCAATACATTATTACGCGCAATTGCGCGCAAAACTTCTTCTACATGTAAATTATGCATGTTAATTGTATCGGGAGAAATAATAACTTCAAGTATATCTTTACGCATTCCCATGATCTTTAAGCTTAAAACATTATCTAATGGTTCAATTTTATGCTGTAATTCACGTGCTATTGTTAATAGTGTTCTTTCCGGAATATCTCCTACCAAACCGATACTTAATACTGGAAATAAACTCAAATCTACCTCATGAACCAGAGGAGAAGTAGCTCCTATTGGCAGACGTGCTCGTATATTTTCTAATGTTGCTCTTACATCTTCCATAGCTTTTTTATGATTAAATCCCGAAGCAAATTCTAACATAACACTTGCTACACCATCTTGTGCTATTGAAGTCATCTTTTCTACACCTTCAATAGATTTAACTTCTTTTTCAATAGGCAATATTAGCAATTTTTCAGCATCTTCTGGAGATATACCTTGTAATGACGTACTAACTGATATAACAGGAACTTTAATTTCAGGAATTTTTTCCCGAGGAATCTTAATATAAGAATATAATCCAAGAAACAAAAACAATATTAATAAAAGCAATGTAAGTCTATTTTTTTCCCAAAAAAAGCTTGAAATTGTTCTCATAAATACCTTTGTTATTTGTGCACAGCTACATTTATTCTAAGTATCAAAAAATATTCTTATAAAATCAATAATACCAAATTATGTAATTTACAGTAAGTATAGAAAATCAATAATTTCTTTCTATGTATTTACACGCTAATATTGAAGCTTCATATAATAAAATCATAGGTATAGCTAATCCCACTTGACTTAAAACATCAGGAGGAGTTAATATAGCAGCGACAGTAAATATTATAACTATAGCAAATCTACGCTTATTTACTAAACTTTTTACAGATACTATTTTCATCCTATTTAACAAAGTCAAAATAACTGGTAATTGAAATGCCATTCCAAAAGCAAACATAAGCTGTAGTACTAAATCTAAATATTCACTCACTGATGGCATAAATTCGATTGGAACTCCTATTGAAGCATCAAGATTCTCAAAAGCAATAAAAAACTTCCATGCTAGAGGAAAAATATAATAATATACTATTGCTGCTCCAACAGTAAAAAGCACAGGTGCAGATATTAAATACGGTAATAATATAAATTTCTCTTTTTTATACAATCCGGGAGCTAAAAACATATAAAACTGCCATATAAAAACAGGAATAGAAAAAAATAATGCTGCCATTACTGCTACTTTTAAGTACACAAAAAATGCTTCTGTTAAAGCTGTATATATTAATGAAAAATCTTTATTATCTCCTTCAAGTTCTATCAAAGGAATTAATAAAAAATTATATATTTTATCAGAAAAAAAATAACAAATACAAAACATAATACAAAAAAAAGCAAAACTAACTAATACTCTTTTTCTTAATTCTGCAAAATGTTCTGAAAGACGCATTTCACCTTTCTCGTTTTTACGCATTATGTGATATCATATATATAAAAATACTACTAATTATTATAATGTCTTGCAACATAACTATCTATAATATCCTTAAACTTAGTAAAGATATTTTCTTTATCTTGTATGGTACAAAGCTTCTTCCCATTTTCATATACTACAGCAACAGGCCTTTCTCCACTACCAGGCAAACTAATACCTAAATTAGCATGCTTACTTTCACCTGGGCCATTAACTATACATCCCATAACTGCTACAATCATATGTTCGACTCCATGATAATTAGCTTTCCAAGTCGTCATACGCTCAGATATATAATCATTAACTTCAGTCACTAATTTTTGAAAATATAGAGGATTTGTACGATTACATCCTGGACAAGAAGTTACCCGAGCTGAAAAATAACGCAATCCTATCGATTGCAAAATTTCTTGACAGACTTTAATCTCATTAACTCGAGATTCTATAGCTGTAGATGTTAACGATACACGAATTGTATCACCTATTCCTCTTAATAAAAGCGGTGATATACCTGCTACACTACTAACAATTCCACTAAGCCCAGAACCAGCTTCTGTTAGCCCTAAATGTAATGCATAGTTAGATAATTGAGATAAAGCTGTATATATATATATTAAATCCTTAATACTACTACTCTTACAAGAGACCACAATCTTATTTGCAGGTAATCCAATACTTTCAGCACGATAAGCACTAAACAATGATGAAATAATTAATGCTTTTCTTAATATAAAATAGTCAGGTTTAGGATTACTTAAAGCAGCATTCTTATCCATTAATTCCGAAAGTAAGTGCTTATCTAGGCTACCCCAATTTACTCCAATTCTAATAGGAATATCATATTTAATAGCATATTCTATAACTTGCTCAAAATTTTTATCTCTTTTATCTCCAAATCCAATATTTCCCGGATTAATACGTATTTTTCCAAGGGCAGCAGCACATTCTGGATAATCATTTAAAAGCCTTGCAACTTCATATTGACCACAACCAACTATCATTTTGCTATCAAAACCGTTTTTTACCAACTGGTCTCTGATATAAGGTATAGCTTTTATAGCTTTATCAGAATTTATAGCTACCCTAACTAACTCAGATCCTGCTTTTGCCAACTCAACAACTTCTTGAGCATTATTAGCATCATCAGAACCACCTAATGCCATTGACTGTACAACTATAGGATTTTCTCCACCTATAGATACATTTCCTACTTTTACTTCATGTGTCTTTTTTCTTACAACAATACTATTATCATAAAATTTATCTAAAAAATCATCGATACTCTCACAAGAAAACTTCATATTAATTCCTTATATAATTGTCTATGATAAACAACTTCGCCATTATATAAGTTATAAAAATATTAATCTATATATTGAATAGTATAATCATTATCATAGTTATTTTCTACATCAAAAAGCTCATCATTATCATCTGTTGCATCATCATACAAAGTGCTAAATTTATCATTATTAAGCATATCTTTTGCATCTTTACTATTAGAATTCTCATTAAGTAATTGATTTTTGTTATTACCAGTATTGCTTACCTTTCCATTATTATTTTGCTTTTCCGGTGGAGTACTATTAAGTAATTGATTTTTGTGATTATCAGAATTATTAACCTTTTTCTTATTATTCTTTTCTACTGAACTATTATTAAGTAATTGATTTTTGTAATTATCAAAATTGTTACTTACCTTTTTCTTATTATTCTTTTCTACTGAACTATTATTCAGTAATTGATTTTTGTAATTATCAAAATTGTTACTTACCTTTTTCTTATTATTTTGTTCTGCTGAAGTACTATTCAGTGATTGATTTTTATGATTATCAGAATTATTACTTACCTTTCTCTTATTACCTTGTTGTCCTGGTAATACATTGTCATTATTATCATGTAATTTTCTATTACTACTAACATGAGACTGAATTTTTTTCATCTTATCAGAATTTTTTTTATCTTTATCATATTGGTTCCTCTTTACTTCTAAATTATTAACTATTTGAGATGAATTATTTGATAAATTTTTAACTTTATGTTTACCTTGCACGCTTTTATCACCTGTAACATTTTTTTTCTGACTAGACTCCTTCCCGCGTACCACATAATCAAAATTTTCTTTTAGCCCCTGCTTTTTACTATAATTCTCAAATTTTATATTTAAATCATCACCTGCATTATTGGCAAAAAGTTCCTTCTTTTTATCATGATTCTCGCTTTTATTTAACTTTTTTACTACTTTGGTATGTTGTTGAATTTTAGAATTAGCAATCTTACTATCACGTACTTCATTTGTATCTAAATTAATACCTTTCACACCATTTTTATAAGCATAATTTTGACCAGAAGACTTACCTTTCTGATCTATTATTTTTAATTCTTTTTTTGTATTTTTAGCTATATTATTTAATTTTTTATTCTGATCATTAACATTTGTTACCTTATTAGTATTTAAATTTTTAGATTTCTTTACAACATTTTTTACTTTATTATGTTCCTGCTTAACATTACTAATTTTCATTGTTTTGTCATCTTTTAATTGCACTGAATGCAAATGACTTTTATCCCCCTCAATTTTACCGTTCTGATTATCAATTTCGATAAACTTTGCACCACTGACCTGAGATAAATCAACGCCCCCACTATTTATCATAGAATCCCTTAAGTCAGTAGATCCGTACTCCTGTAAACGACCCATTACTACATGAGACGATTTATCATTTAATTTATTACCTTGCTTCTTATTAGCTACATCCTTTTGCAAAAAAGCTTCTCTTCTCTTTTTATACACACTATAAGAATTAAAAAAATCTTGATCAGCACTAAAATATTCACCACCAGGATTATATATAGGAGTATATTTTTTGCTAAAATGTAACATAGAGCTTTTAAAACAAGAGCTCATAAAAATCATAATAATGATTAACAATAAAGTATTATACTTAAACATGCGGCACCCTAACTATCACATACTCTATATACTAGATTATTTATACTTAGTATATAATTTAAAGAAAAATCCCTCTCTTTTCCATTTATATTATTAAGAGTAAAAAAAATCCTGATCATCCCAAAATACTCACTACTAAAATATACTTAAACTATCAATAACAGAATATCATACATGCATACCTTACCAACATTATTTTTAAATAATAGATATAACGTATTATACATATTTAGTACACAAATTTTAAAAAAAAGTTTCATACAAACATCAGCTCAATTTATTAAAGTTATTAATAATATTTTCAACAACCCTTCTACTAAATAAGTCACATTCAATAATTGATGATAAAGAATTTACACTGCCATAACTTATCTTATCTAATGTTTTGTATATAACATCAACAATATCAAGAAATCCTATTTTAAAATTTAAAAACGCATTAACAGCAATTTCATTTGCTGCATTAATAATAATACTATTTGCATGATAATTTGATGACTTTAAAACATCAAATCCTAATTTTAATGCTGGAAATTGCTGAATGTTAGGTTTTATAAATGTTAATTTGCCCTGAGATGCCAAATTTAATTTTTTGCTATAAAATTTTCTTTCCGGCCAATATAATGTATAAAGAATAGGAATATTCATATCAGGTACTGACATTAATCCTACTGATGAACCATCTACGTAAGAAATCATTCCATGTATTATTGCTTCAGGATGAATTATAACATCGATTTTACAAGGATTTAAAGAAAATAAATAATAAGCTTCTATTACTTCAAGAGACTTATTCACCATGGTAGCACTATCAACAGAAATTTTTTTACCCATTTTCCACGTAGGATGATGTAACGTATCCTTAGGAGTAATATTCTTCATTTCATCATAATTTAAAAATAAAAATGGCCCACCTGAAGCAGTTAACGTAACCTTATCTATATAATTTTTATTATGAAGTATCTGAAAAATAGCATTATGTTCTGAATCAATAGGTAGTATATTTATGTTTTGTCTTTTTGCTTCATTAAGTAATAACTGCCCTCCACATACTATACTTTCCTTATTTGCTAAAGCTATAGTATTTACACCAAATTTTATTAAATTCATTACAGAACATAATGCTGCAATACCTACAATTGCTACTATTGCACAATCTACATTTAAAGAACTAGCCATTTCTAATCCTTGTTCTCCAGCCTCAATTTGAATACTTGTACCAGATAACAAGTCCTTTAATTCCTTATACAAATTAGTATCAACAATCACAACTTTTTTTGCATTGATTAATCTAGCTTGCAAAGCTAATAACTGTACATTTTTTCTTGACGTTAACACCTCCACTGTAAAATCATTCGGATTATCAAATAAAATCTGCACTGCTTTTTGACCTATTACACCAGTAGAACCAAATATTGAAACTTTTTTCACTATATGTTAATGATTAATCTCATGTGTAAGCATTATCTATTTAAAAAAATAAAAGTCAAACAAATAACCTAAAAAACCTTTCAGATAATTCATATATATATAAAAAAACAAATTAGCTGCAGCAGAGATAAATAAAATGACCAAAAAACCATTATTTTGCAAATCATATACACATGTGCTATTACTTGAATCAAAATACATAGCTCTTACAATCCGCAAATAATAATAACACGCAACAACACTCATTAATGCAAATAACACTGCCAGTACAACAAAATCATTTTCAATTAAGCTTAATAATATATCATACTTAATAAAGAACCCACCTAATGGTGGTATACCAGCCATAGATAGTACAATGATTGTCATACAAAAAGCTATCAATGGGTTTCTACTGCATAAATTAGTTATATAAGATATATCACAATCATTATCCTTATATTGAAGTAACACAGCAAATATCCCTATGTTCATAATTAAATACAATATTAAATACAATACAGATGCAACCATGCTACTACTAGTAAACATAGATATTGCTACCAGCATATACCCTACATGTCCTATAGCTGCATACGCAAAAAGCCTCTTTAGATTATTTTGCCTAATTGCACCAAATGATGAAATACACACAGACATTGCTGATACGCAAATCAATATTTGTTGCCAATGAATAACATACTTAAAAAATACCTCATTTAATATTCTAATAAACAATAAAATAAATGTTGCTTTTGGCACTATTGATAAAAATGCTGTAACAATTGTTGGACTACCTTGATAAACATCTGGAGTCCAGATATGAAATGGTGCCACAGATAATTTAAAGCAAAAACTTATTAAGATAAAAATAATTCCTAATATTACCCCTAAAGGTACATTCTCATTTTGAGAAAAATATTTTGATAATTCATTAAAACCTATATTATCAGAATATCCATATATCATAGATATTCCATACAACATAATACAAGAAGACAATGCACCTAATATAAAGTACTTTATACCCGCTTCTGACGATTTAGGTAAGTGCTTATTAAAGCAAGTTAATGCATATAAAGATATGCTTTGAATTTCAAATGATAGATAAAACGACAGTAAGTTATTTGCATCAATAAGTGTTATAAATCCAAATACTACAAATAAAATCATTATTGAAAATTCATAACAATATTCTTGTTTTGATACTAAAAACATTAATAAAATAACTGCACTTAAGCCTAAAATTACAATTTTAGACAGCCAAATATATAAATTTGATTTTAATAGTGAATTAAAAATTACAACTTCATAAATATGAAATTTATATACTAACAAAACTATTGTGATAAATATGCTCGCCATAGAGAATACGTGTATTAGCAATTTGTCAAATTTTATTCCTAATAGCAACAAGATCAAAGAAGAGCTAATCAAAAAAATTTCAGGTATAATATACAAAAAATCATTCCAATACATATTATTACCATTAAGGTATCAAAAAAATTTGTCCACTAACAATTGTTGAACTGGTAATCTTAAATAATCTAAAACAACGTGAGGACACAATCCTAAGAATACAATAAATATAGCTAAAAAACTTAAAAGCGTTAGCTCTATTTTAGTTATATCATTTATCATAACATTACTATGCTGCCCCCATATTATTTTTTTGCATAAATACAACATATAAACTGCACTTAATATAATACCTATTGCAAAAAATGCTGTAACAAACCTTAGACTCTGAAAAATACCTAAAATAGATAAAAATTCACCAATAAATCCAGAAGTTCCTGGTATACCCACCGAAGCCATACTAAAAATTATAAACATAAAAGAAAACTTTGGCATCGATAATGCTAGTCCACCATATTTATCTATATCTAAAGTATGTGCTCTATCATATATCATACCAACAGATAAAAATAATGCAGAAGAAATCAGTCCATGACTAACCATTTGAAAAATAGAACCTAAAATTCCATATTCACTAAACGAAAATATGCCAGCTGTCATAAAGCTCATATGTGCTATTGAAGAATATGCTATAAGTTTTTTTATATTTTTTTGAGCAAATGCTATTAAAGAAGTATAAATCAATGCTATGATGCTTAAAATTACAATAAATTTCGAGAAATAGATACTAGCTTCCGGTAACATAGGCAAAGAAAATCTTAAAAATCCATAACCACCAATTTTTATAAGTATACCTGCAAGTATTACTGACCCTATAGTAGGAGCTTGTACATGAGCATTAGGAAGCCAAGTATGAAAAGGAATCATTGGAATTTTTATTGAAAAAGAAGAAAAAAATGCTAACCACAACCACTTCTGTTCATTTATAGTAAGTTTATGAGAAAGAATGACACTTAATTTTTCTATACTAGTAACTCCGTCAGTAAATACATATATGTATATTATCGCTACTAAAAATAATAATGATCCAAATAAAGTATAAAGAAATAACTTAAAAGCCGCATATACTTTATCTTGATGACCCCAAATTCCAATAATAAAAAATATAGGAATAAGTACAGCCTCAAAGAATACATAAAACATAATAATATTCAGTGATACAAAAACACATATAATTAATCCTTCAAGAAGCAAAAATAATGATAAAAATGGTTGTAATTTTTGAAATTTACTATCTAAAATAAATATGCTACATATAAAAAATAAAAAAGTAGTAAGTGAGACAAATACTATAGATATCCCATCTAATCCTACAGCTAGGTTATCTATTAGCTGTTGAGTAAACTGAAATCCTGACTTATCATAATTAAATTTTAAAAGTAATACTATATTCAGAACCAGCACTATACTGCAAATGAATAAAGGTATTATCTTTACGGATAAAGAATCATTTTTAAATCTTACTATCGATAAAAATATTGCTCCTACAACAGGAAAAATAATCATTAAAAATATCACTATTTTTAAAACCCTATATTATTATAAATAAAGTACATTACAATCCCTATTAAGCCTATTAGCATAATAAAAGCATAATCAAAAATATATCCTGTTTGAATTTTGGTAGCACATTTTGCGCAAAAATCTACCGCCTTAGTAATACCACCTAAACAAAAATAATCAACAACTTTTTTATCAATATTGATCCATAAGATACCCGATATTCTTTCTATTGGTACCACAATTAAGTGATTGTATATTTTATCAAAATACCATTTATTATGTAAAAAATTATATAATACTTTTAAATTCAAGTCCCTACAATACTGAAAATAGTAAATTAAATATGACGCTACAATTCCCATAATACTGAGAATAACAGGTAAATATTCTATAAATAATCCAACTTTTTGATGGTGAAAAATTATAATACTATCTTTCCAAAAATCACCCATACTAATAAAATCTTTTGCTAATATACCAGAACTTATAGATCCTATAGCTAAAATCAATAAAGGTATTAACATCATATACTTTGATTCATGAACCGAATTATCTTCAGGTTTTGATCCATGAAATACTGTAATAATTAGCTTCCAAGAATAATAAGACGTTAAAAATGCGACTATATTTCCAATAATAAAGCTAAAAATATTCACATGATAACTACTTTCAATAATTAAGTCTTTAGAATAAAATCCCGCAAATGGAAATATTCCAGCAAGAGACAAAGAACCTATCCATGTCAATAAATATGTAAATGGCACTTTCTTCCAACTATTACCACTCATATTACTCACTTTTTGCTCACCATTCATTGAATGAATAATATTTCCAGCAGATAAAAATAGTAAAGACTTAAAAAATGCATGAGTCATTAAGTGAAACATAGCCATATTATACGCCGATGCTCCACATGCAATAAACATATATCCTAATTGACTACACGTTGAATAAGCTATTATTTTCTTAATATCGTCTTGTACAATAGCAACAGTAGCTGCAAAAAAACATGTAACCATTCCTACCAATAGTATTAACTCACGAGAAAACTGAGATACCTCAAATAAAGGAAAACATCTAACAACAAGAAATACACCAGCCGTAACCATTGTTGCAGCATGAATAAGAGCAGAAGCTGGGGTAGGACCTTCCATTGCATCAGGAAGCCAAGTATGTAATCCAATTTGTGCAGACTTTCCCATACAACCAATAAAAAGCAATATACAAATTATATGAATTGCATTAACTTCATAACCAAATATGTTAATAATATAATCAATTGTATGTGAGTTTACATAACTAAATATTTTTACAAAATCTAACGTATTAAAGACTATAAAAATTAACAAAATTCCTAGTATAAAGGAAAAATCACCTATCCTATTAATAATAAATGCTTTCATTGCAGCCTTAGTAGCAGATGCCCTATGAAACCAAAATCCTATTAATAAGTAAGAGCATAATCCTACTCCCTCCCAACCAAAAAAAAGTTGTAAAAAATTATTACTACTAACCAACATTAGCATAAAAAAAGTAAATAATGACAAATAAGAAAAGAACCTAACCGCACTTTTGTCATGATGCATATATTCAATTGAATATAAATGTATAACTGAAGATATTGTGGTCACTATCATTAACATCATTACTGTCAGCCGATCTATATAAATAGACCAATTTACCTGTAGCTTATCTATATGAATCCAAGTCATAATATCTACATTATAACTTTCTTGAAAAGTTAAAAACAAATACCACGCTAATATAGAAGAAATTATAACACAACATGAAGAAGATATTTGGACAAATAATCTATTATCTATTAATTTGCATAAAACAGAACCTGCTAAAGGTAAAAATACACATAGCAGTTCAATAGCAATCATAAAATTTTCTTAAGATAAATTTACTTAAACAAAAAATAACGCATTTTAACAAATTTGCCAACACTATATATATATCATAGTAAGTACAAACTTATCCTTTCATTGTATTCACTTTATCAATATCAATATTACCACAACTCCTAAAGTACACAACAATTATTGCAAGTCCTACAGCAGATTCTGCTGCTGCAACAGTTAAAATAAATATAGTAAATACTTGCCCTAAAATATTGCCCTGATATACAGAAAAAGCAACAAAATTTATATTCACAGCTAATAACATCAGTTCTATAGACAACAATATAGTAATAATACTTTTACGATTAATAAAAATTCCGCACATTCCTATAGTAAACAATATAGCCGCTAAAATAAGAAAATGATTTAAAGTAATACCAGCATCAATCAATATCTTCATCTTTAACTCCTTGTAAAAACTCAGGATCTGCCAATCTGATAGATGAATCTCTAGATACTTGTTTATACACATCTTGCCTATATACATCATCCTTATGATGAAGTGTTAACACTAATGCAGCAGTGACTGAAATTAAAAGTAAAATACCAGATAAGTGAAATACGTACATATAATCTGTATATATCACATTACCTATAATAAACATATTTTCCATGTTAATATCTTGATTTTTAACAACATCACTTCTTATATGAGAATTTTGAATAACTAATACCATATCAATAAAAAATACTACTCCACACATTAAACTTATAATAAAATACTTAACAAATCCCTGTCTAATTCTAGAATAATTAGTATCTATCATCATAACAACAAATAAAAATAATACTGCCACTGCTCCGACATATACTATAACAACTAACATTGCTATAAATTCTGCTCCTAGTAATATAAATAATGTACTAGATATAAAAAAAGTAAGAATCAAACTCAATACAGAATATACAGGATTTGAAGACATGACTACTGTAATAGCAGAAGCGATTAAAAAAAATGAAAAGAAGTAAAACAAAAAATAAATCATTAGAGTACTGAGACTCGGATAAACTGCCAATAAAAAATATAACATATGAAAAAATATTAGCAATTGTAATAATAACAATAATAAAGTATCACTTATATAATGATTTTATACATCACACTCTACATATTACTCACTAATAGTAGATCAAACATTACCAATTGACAAGGATATTTCAATAAGCATAACACTAAAGCAGTATTAAATAAAATAAAATAAAATAAAATAAAATAAAACAATCCAACCTAAAATAACTTACATATTACCAGTAATTAGTATAAAATATTTCTTATATATAATATTTAATTATTATTCTTTTTTAAATAAATATAACAAAGCAAATATCCATGTATATCTAATAATTGCAACATTAAATTTTATTCTTACATTTAAGTAATACACTTGATACTAATAAAATTTATAATATCATCAAATCACTTAAAGTAAGTATTCATAGGTCGTTGATATTTATAAATCCTAAGTAGAAGCATAAGTTTTAGCCTTTCCTCTTATTACTTATTTAACACATACAAATTATTAAATTTTTTAAAGATATATAATTAAATATATAATTCTTTCTATATAAACCTAGTCTTTTTTTAATAGAATTACAATTCTATATATCACTATTTTCACAGCATAAATATTTTTTAAAATGGTTTAAGCTATATGATCATTTATGTTTAACAACTCTCAAACAAAATTTTTACGCATTTAAAATAAAAAACTCAAGAACTATACCAAAAACTTAGACTTCCACCTAATTAGCAACCCTACGCTCAACAACATGTCTAAAATGTCTTAACAATCCTTGAATAGGCCATGCAGCAGCATCACCTAATGCGCATATAGTATGCCCTTCTATTTGAGTACTAATATTAAGTAATAAATCAATATCCTCATAATTAGCATTTCCATTAACCATTCTTCTCATGATTTTCCACATCCATCCAGTACCCTCTCTACATGGCGTACATTGTCCACAAGATTCATGCATATAAAAATGAGATAATCTCTCTATAGCTTCAACTAAATCTGTAGATTTATCCATAACAATTAATCCTGCAGTTCCTAGGCCAGATTGCACAGCCCTTAAAGAATCAAAATCCATATTAACATCATCACATATTGATTTTGGCAACATAGGAACAGAAGATCCACCTGGAATTACAGCCAACAAATTATCCCATCCTCCTCGTACTCCACCTGCATACTTTTCTATTAATTCTCTCATGCTAATTCCTAACTCTTCCTCAACATTACAAGGATTATTAACATGTCCAGAAATACAAAAAATTTTTGTTCCCGTATTATTTGGCTTACCAAGAGAAGCAAACCAATTCCCACCTCTCCTTAAAATATCTCCAATAACAGCAATAGTTTCAACATTATTTATAGTAGTTGGACATCCATATAATCCTACAGCAGCAGGAAATGGTGGTTTCAATCTTGGCATTCCTTTCCGTCCCTCTAAAGATTCTAATTGTGCACTTTCTTCCCCACATATATATGCTCCCGCTCCTCTATGAATAAAAATATTTAAATCATAGCCTGAATCACATGCATTTTTACCAACTAAATTATTATTATATGCTTCTTCTAACGCATGAAATAACACTAAATATTCATTATAAAACTCTCCTCTAATATAAATGTAAGCAGTATTCACATTCATTGCAAAACTTGCTATTAATATTCCCTCTATAATTTTATGAGGTTCATACCTAATTATGTTACGATCTTTACATGTTCCAGGTTCTGACTCATCAGCATTAACTATTAAATATGCACATTGATTTTTAGGTCTAACTTTTGGCATAAAGCTCCATTTCATACCTGTAGGAAAGCCTGCTCCACCTCTTCCACGTAATCCTGAATCTTTTACTTCTTGAATAATGCGTTCTGAACCTAATGATAATATTTTTTTTATATTACTCCAAGTACCACGCTTTTTGGCAGCACTTAAATAAGGGCTGTCATGACCATTAAGATTTGTAAAAATTTTATCACTATCTTTTAGCATATTTTATTACATAAATATCTTATAAACAAAAATATTATAACTTTAGCAGAATTAATAATAGCCTACAATCATTCTTATTTAAATAATGTAACAACCTCATTAATCAAATATTTCCTAATAAATTAACAATATAATACTCAAATGCTTATTATTTTTAACATAGATGAAAATTTTAATAAATCACAATCCTACTCTCTCAATTAACCACATTTAACATAATCACCATGTAATATATATATACTAAAGTAATTTTTTATCTTAAAAATGATTTAACTCAAATAATTTACAATATTTATTAATAGCTATAAAATATTAACTTTTTCAGTGATTCATACTTACCGTAATTTAAATACATTCAAATATCAAATCTATTAGAAAGCTCAAGCAATCCATTTTTCCAAGCAAACCCTAACTTAACTATATCATCAATTACTAAAATATCACTTCTGGTCACTTCTGCAATGTATACTGCATAAGTAGAAATGCTTGATAATATTGAACATATAAAATTTTTATATTTGCTATTACGCAAAATATCTACATTATAATCTACATTTTCTGCTTTATACAGCCCTGTTGATAAATCTAAAGTCTGATTTACATTACCATTATATGTATCATATTTACGATAAAACCCCCCATTAAGACCATTGTACCCTGTTACTTTATCAGATATCATTTGAAAAATAATTTCAGGTATTTGAGTATAAGCTACAAACAATAGATCGTCTTTTGATATAATACTAACTAACTCTTTTAATTTTAATATAAATATATCTAATCCAATACTATCTAATAATCTAAAAATTCCTAATTTTGAATTACATATATGTTCATTTATTATCCTATCTACAATATCTACATCTATTTTAAAATTATAAGAATTTATTAAAGAAATAATAATCCAAAAATACCCCATTCTATCAATCAATAATCCAGCAATATCATTACAAAGTATCACTTTTTTATTTAATTTACCTTCGCAAAATTCCCGAAATACTGCTAATACATTTCCTGAATTTCCAGAGTGCACAACATATTCTATTAAATTTGAATTTTTAAACATGTAAGAGAAATGTGCTACAATTAATCTTTTAGAGATTTTTGATGATAGCTTATCACATAACGTACTTAATGATATTACTGTACTATTTAAAGCAATAATTGTATCAATATTAATGTACTCAACAATTTTATTATATAATAAACACTTATCCTTTACAGAGTTGGTCATTGAATCAATTATCAAATCTGCAAATTTTAAGCTATCAATATTGTTTTCCAAAGTATTTATTTGAATGGGATAACCTATATTATCTACCACATCTTGATATAATACATCCTTATCATCTGTATAATAAAGTGCTACTGATATACCTATATTTGCCATAAACTTTGCTACATGTTGACTAGGAAGATCAATTCCTAAAATTGCTACCCTTCTTATTTGCACAAATACCCTCTTAATATACAGTTTTCACCAAACATTAGCTACTTCTTAATAGTTTATTGTAAAACAAAAAAATATAAAAAATTAAACTAAATTATGAACCACCATATTCATCTTCTATTTTCTTTACAATCTCTTCTGGAGGATTTTCTCCCCAGCCAGAATATAGTATCTGACCATATAGTGCAACATCTATAGAACCACTTTTACTTTTTGCAAGGA
This sequence comes from Candidatus Neoehrlichia procyonis str. RAC413, assembly GCF_000964795.1. Lineage (GTDB taxonomy): Bacteria > Pseudomonadota > Alphaproteobacteria > Rickettsiales > Anaplasmataceae > Neoehrlichia > Neoehrlichia procyonis. Next base: position 365,904 of record NZ_LANX01000001.1, read on the forward strand.
ACATTTCGCGCTTATTTTTATCAACCAGTACATAATGCCACGCAAATCTTCCTTTATCTTTACCACGTACAAGAAATAAACAATCTATTCTACTTTTTTTTGCAGAGTCAGCAAAACTCTCCCTATTTGCCTTACTTTTTCTTACAATACTTTTTCTATCAGAAAATGCTCCTTCATTTTTGTTTTTTTCTACTAAATTTAAAAACTGATTATTAGAAGCTGAATTTTCACTATTTTTAAATTTTTCAGTAAATGAACCCATTTTTTTTAATTTTGAAATAAAGCTATCTCGAGAAGTATCATTTTGATCTGTCATGACATTAATCACCTATCACAATTAGCTATTATTGTAGAATAATTATCACACCACTACCATATCACGTGCTACAATAGAGTTCAATAACATTTCAGTAATCTTATTACCTAAATTATAAATTTAAAGAGTGAACATTATCTTAATCATACCAAGAATAACATAAAAACAGATACAACTTAAAAGTTACTAACTGCTGATAATTTATAGTAGATTAAAAAATCTTTTCATAACTTACACTACTACAATTTTAAACACAAATTGAAATTATATCTACATTTCAAAAAATTTATTAGTAATTAAAGCTACACAACAAATATTTTACTCATACCTCAGCAAAATAAGACATATAACTATGCAAGCACAATATAACTATAAGAAAGATAAGTTTTATCTTTTATATATGTAATTTACAATGATAAATGTTTATTATTGATTTTATTAGTTAAGTTATCATTAACTTTATATATTCTCCATATTATAACTAATATATAACTGAAGCATCTTATAAATGCTCCTTTAATAATAAAAAAAATGCCATAACACACAAAAATTCTCTACAGGCTAAATTTTCATATTTTACATATATATGACAATTACTTCATAATCATGTTCCTTATTTTATAATAATTCACCATAAAAAATATTGTTTATCAATTTGTATTAGCATTACTTAAACTATAATATATTATTTTATTAATAATTATTAAAATATAACATTAAAAAATCAACTTTAATAACAACATATGTCTTAATACAATAACAAACTGATAGCTACATTTACTAATAACAATTCTCTAATATTACAACATAATTCAAAAAAATTGCCTTCACATTACATAACACACAATATAAATCAACTCTATAAATAACATGTATGATATTGACAACCTATTTTATACTTCATAAGAATAATCATATAAAATATCATAACAAACGCTTTTCTTATAAACAGATAACGTTATATATTATTTATATCCATAATCAAATATTAAAAAATGCACAATATATTAGTAATTACTGGACCAACAGCTTCTGGTAAATCTAAAATTTGTTTAGAAATTGCTTATAATCATCGCTGTGTCATTATAAATTGCGATTCAAAACAAATATATCAGGGAGTACCTACTATAACAGATCAACCAACTATAAATCAATATGTTGAATACAAATTATATGGATATGTCTCTCCAGAATATAATTATTCTGTTGGTTTATGGTTACAAGATGTAAAAAAACAAGTATTACATGCATGGGATCAAAACTTACTTCCTATCATTACAGGTGGTACAGGTATGTACATTAGCAGCTTAATTAATGGACTATCACTAATACCTTCAATTAACCCTAAAATTAGGCATAAAACTAGAAAATTATTTGAAGCTTTAGGAAAAGAAGAATTTTATCAATTACTCATAAAAAAAGATTATTTAGCAAATAATTTGCATCCAAACAATACTCATAAAATATTACGAGCTTTTGAAGTTATTGAACAAACTGGAACATCAATATTTACTTGGCAAAAAACTAAACGTCATCCCTTATTTAATAAATATCACGTATATGTATTACTTCCTAATAGAGAACAATTATATAAAAAAATTAATCAACGTTTTATAAATATGATAAATACTTCTGCAATAGAAGAAGTAAGATATTTACTATCTCTTAACCTATCCCATAATTTACCAATTATGAAAGCTCATGGAGTACCAGAAATAATACAATACTTAAACGGTAATATAAGCCTTTTGCAAGCAATAGAAATTGCTCAAAAAAATACTCGTCAGTACGCAAAACGTCAATACACTTGGTTTAAAAATCAACTTTCTACTGCTACATTCTTTAACAACCGCAATAAACTTATTGAACATATCCAAACACATATTAATACTAACCTAAATTAGAAAATTTACAAAATATTATGCTCAATACAACTAATATGCAAAAAATTTACGCACCAGATTGACCTAAATAATTATAAGCAATTAACTTACTAATCATCAAATATTAAGGTATATCTTTTCAACATAAAAGAAGCCATCTTAATAACATAAATTTTTAATAAATAATAATGTGTCATGTAAAAATAGGTAACATTAAAATTATTTCTATAATGATCTCCAAATAAATGGCTTAGCATTCAAAATAAATATCTAACACAAAATTTGCCTTATGTTCCTGTATAAAAAAACTATCTACATAGTAAATAATTACATTATATATAATCTAAAAATTATATATAGGTTATGTGTCAGCTCCATAATCACTTAATCTACATATCTATAACTATGCACAGTAAATTCTAATGGCATAACACCTGATACAGCCATTTTTATATTAGATAAAGAAAAATTAATTTGTACTGTAAAAGTTTGTGACTTCACTACAGCTCCACTTACAAAATATTTTTTATGAGCTTTAATTATAGCACCACTCAATGATGATGATCCCTTTTTTAACAGTGTTACATTTTTAATATTAGTTTCTATTTCTACAACCTTAGATGGATATTTAGGAATCAAATTCTGTATAATATTAAATTCTATAGCATCTTTAAATGCTAAAAATACTTTCCTTGAAGAATTATTCTTTATAAAATTAAGCTGGTTATCTAGCTCAACGTTAGAATAAGATTCATATCGTTTAACATATTGACCAACAAGATAATTTGCAAGAAGTACTTCTTCACTTTCTTCATTGTTATGGCTCAACTTTTTTATTTTTGAAAATTCATCACTATAACGATCTGAATATTTTATAAAAGTAAAATCTTTTTTTATTGGAAACAAAGAATATATATTAATCATTAATGCAACTAGAAATACTAGTAAGATTAATACAATGCCAAATAACCATGATCTTTCTGTAGCACAAAATAAATATTGATCACAATACCAATCTAGAGCATCATCAAAATATTTTTGCTTGTTAAATTTTTGCATATACTTACAGCCTTTCCGTTTATTAAAACGTTAAACATACACTTTAAACATGTAAAATCATAATAATAAATAATTATAATTGTATTAAGTATAAGCACTTATTTATAATGTAAAAACCTTTTTTAACTTAGCATCTATATATAGATACAGAAAGCTATATAAAATACATTATATGGTATGAATTTACATATTAGAATCTTTATATAACATAACCCCTTATTAAATTTATTAATAATTCATCACAATATTATCATACAACTACACGTTTGTTTATTTAACACTTCTTTTAACTATATAATAATATTACCATTATTACGTAAAATACTTCTAAAAATATACAAAAAATATTACAGAATTAATTCCTTATAATTTCATCAATTTATTTAATAACATACAAAATAGATTATTATAATAAACCTTTTTACCTTTTCAATATTGAAACTATCAGCATAAATATGCTATTTTATACCTATAGCTCCTTATTTTCGTACATAGCTTCTTCATTGCTTCAAACTATATAATCTTTGCTATTACTAATTTTTGCTATTTATAATTTATATATATAATGATAAAAATTTAGTTATAAAATAGCACTTAAATTTACTACATGTTACGAAATAGTAAAAGTTTTCTTATTAAAAAACTCATATACTACTTACACTTTTTCAGATAATAACATTTGCTAGACATAATAATATAAGCACCTTTAATAAACAATAAGGCTATTACTATCAAAATCACTACACATATTTTACATAATATAATTTTTAATAATTTGTAAAAATTAAATAATTTTAAATAAACATTTGTAATTAATTCAATGCATTAATTTATCATTTTAGTAATATAACGGCTACTGTTTATAGCGCTAACTTAAAAAATACCTAAAAGCTATTTTAGCATATCATAATGTTATCTTAATTGTCTTATAAAAAAAAGTAAAATTTTTAATAATTATATGTATTACATAACTATAAATTTTTTATAGCAAAAAATCCTTTAGAAATATCTTTTCAAATTCTTAAATTTATACATTGAACATAATTATATAATCTCTACTCTATACATTCCAGCTTCTTTGAAGCTTTTACCCCAAGAGTTTTTAAATTCTGAGTACGAGATAAAATATTACCGTGTCCCTCTGATAATTTTTTCATAGTATCACTATAAACACTATTTACAACATCAATTTGCTTACCAAGTTTCTGCATATCAGTAATAAATCCTACTATTTTATCATACAGTGCGCCTCCCTGACGTGCTATTTCTAAAGTGTTACGATTTTGTCGTTCCAACCTCCATACAGATTCTATTGTCTTAAGAGTTGCAAATAAAGTTGAAGGACAAACTATAACTACTTTTTTGCTCCAAGAGTATTCATGTAAAGTCATATCTTTTTGAATAGCAAGAAAATATGCTCCTTCTATAGGAATAAACATCAATACAAAATCTGGAGTATTACAATTATCAATATTTTGATATTTTTTTTCAGCAAGAGCATTAATGTGAAATCTCAAAGATGCAGTAAATTGCCTTAAGTGCATTACCTTTGATACTTCTATTTTTTCAGCACAATATCTCTCATAATGAGTTAAAGAAACTTTTGAATCTACAATAACATGTTTATTTTCAGGCAAAAGAATAATAACATCAGGATATTGCCTATTACCTTCTTCTCCTCTCAAATTCATGCCTGAACTTTGTAGTTTGTAATCTTGATCTTTACGCAATCCAGAATCTTCTAGCATTTTTTCTAATATTACTTCACCCCAATTACCTTGAATTTTTACTTCACCTTTTAATGCATTAGCTAAATTTTCAGCCTGTAAAGTAATTTTTTCATTAGCCAAAACAATACGCTGTATTTCATTTTTCAATAAAAACTGATCTTTATTATGTTCAATAAATGTAGTCTCTATTTTTTGCCTAAATGCTTGTATACTATCTCTAAGAGGATCAAGAATATTATTTAAACTTTCTCGTGATATTCTATTAAACTTATCCGTTTTTTCATCAAAAATGCGATTTGCTAAATTTTCAAAGTGTAATCTGTATTTGTCATCAATTTTTTGCACAAAGTCAACTTTATACGCATGAAAATTACTCTCTAAATTCTTTTTTTCAATTTCCATTACAATGTACTGATTATTAACACTTTGCAATTCTTTTTTCAAAGAATCATTTTCACATTTTAAACATAAATTTTCACTTTCAATCCTTTTGATTTGCTCATCCATTAATTTTTTATTAGTATTCAAAACTTCATAATCAACTTTAGAAATTCGGGTTTTTAAAGCAAGTAAATATGCAATAACAATAATTAATGCCCCTTCTATAAGCAATGCTACTACAATACTCATTACACCTTACTTTAAACGCCCCTAAAATACTATAAATAATATTATAAAAATAAAAAATCTATTTATATAACTCCAATATTTATCCTAAATATCAGTATGCATATATATAAACAATTATAAAAATAATCCCGAAAAATTTGATAATGCAATGCAAACTGCTATAATATAAAATAAAAAATTATATCATTCTAATACTTATCAAAGTATGCGTATATAAACAATTATAAATTGTAATTTTAAAAAATTTGATAATACAATGCAAGTTGCTAGAATAATATCTAAAAATAAAAAAATTATATCATTATAATTTCATAAAAGTATGCCATAATATAAACTTTATAAAAAGTAATCCTGAAAAATTTGATAATGCAATGCAAGTTGCTATAATAATTTCTCAAAATAAAAAAATTATATCATTCTAACATTTAAAAAATATGCATAATATAAACTTTATAAGAAGTAATCCTGAAAAATTTGATAATGCAATGCAAAGCCGCAATCTTGCAAAAATTGCTCATAAAATTATTACACTAGATTTCATAAAAAAACAATTACTTACCCAATTATATGAATTACAAAGAGAGCACAATAAAATTGTAAAAGAAATTTCGCTTTTAAAAGGTAATAATATTAACTGTGAAACACAAATACAATTATCAAAAGAGCTTATAACAAAAATTAAAGAAGTAGATAATAAGCTAAAATCTAGTAATGAACTAAATAACATTCTCAACAATCTTCCAAACATTCCAGACACTAAAGTCCCTATCGGAAATGATGAGACTCATAATATTGAAATTAGAAAACATGGTAAACCGAAAATTTTTGATTTTCAAATCAAAACTCATTATGAAATAGGAGAAAAATTAAATTTAATGGATTTTAAACAAGCAGCTAAACTATCCGGCTCAAGGTTTGTAATTTTAAAAAATCAACTAGCACAATTGGACAGAGCTTTAGTCAATTTTATGTTAGATACACATACTCAGGAATTTGGATATACTGAAATATCTCACCCTATACTTGTTAATGAAGTTACTATGTATAACGTTGGTCAATTACCAAAATTCTCCAAAGACTCTTTTAAAACTACAAATAATTTTAGATTAATACCTACCAGTGAAGTTGCATTAACAAATTTAGTATCAAATACAGTTATTCCGTTACATGATCTTCCTTTAAGATTTACCGCTGCTTCTCAATGTTTTCGCTCTGAAGCAGGAAGTGCAGGACGCGATACCAAAGGGATAATACGACAACATCAATTTAATAAAGTAGAATTAGTAAGTATAGTTGCTGAAGATAAATCAGAAGAAGAATTAGAACGAATGGTAAAAATTGCAGAAACCATTTTACAAAGATTAGAACTACCATATAGAGTAGTACTTTTATGTACTGGAGATATGGGATTTTCTGCAAGTATGTCATACGATCTAGAGGTCTGGATGTCATGTCAAAATAAATACAGAGAAATTTCTAGCTGTTCTAACTGCAAAGATTTTCAAGCACGAAGAATGAATACAAAATATGTTACAGTTTGTAATAATAATAAAGTAAGTACATTTGTACATACTTTAAATGGATCAGCACTAGCAATAGGTAGAACAATTGCTGCTATTATAGAACACTATCAAAATAAAGATGGCTCTATTTCAATTCCATATGTATTAAGAAAATACATGCATAATCAAGAAATCATACAATAACTTTTTCGATATCAAACTTGCACTAGATATACAATTTCTACAATATATCTATTTATTTATCTATTACAAAAAGTTAAACTAAATTTATATAGTTAATGTAAGACATTACACTACAAGCCATTGTTAACATCTTGCTTAAATCACAATAATACAATTAATACAAACTATTGATTACTCTTATACAATCATCTATCTGTTTATTATTAAAATGGTTATAGCTCATTTATAATGACTTAGTATGAATTTTACGTTTATTTCCAATAATATAATAGAGATAAAATAACTATAATTCACCTTTATATTCCTTATCAATAATTTTCGTAACACAAACATCTGACCATACATTTAATGCCGTCTCAAACATATCTATTATAGCATATATTGGCAATATTACTCCCATTAAATTAATTGGTATTTTCATTGATGTCAGACAACTCATAGAAATAAAATAACACCCCATTGGTATTCCAGCATTACCAATAGCAGCACCTGTAGAAATAAATATCCATAAAAACATTTCCCACGTAGAAAAACTATGTAGATTCATTTCAGATACAAAAAAAACTGTAGTCAGTATAAAAGCTGCACAAGCATTCATATTAATTGTAGTACATATCGGTAACACAAATGACGTCAACTTGCTTGAAACTTTAAGATTATTATTTACACAATCAATGGTAGTTGGTAATGTAGCAGTAGAAGATTTAGAAAAAAATGCTACAATTAAAGCTGGCATTACGCCCTTTACAGTACTAACTACAGGTATACTTTTAAGCCTCATTAGCAATGGTAATGTTATAAATGCTTGAATAAAATTTGCTGACACTATGCATATAATGTACCTTACTATATTAGAAAAATCGTACGCACTTTTTATGGAAAATAAAAAAGTTGTAATAAATGCCCAAACTGCCACCGGCATAAATTTTAATATTAATTTTGCAATCTCCAACAAGGTATCAAATAATGCAGAAAATATTTTATGTAAAATTTCACGTTTTTCATTAGGAATTGCAATAACTCCACTTCCTATTAAAAATGCTAATATAATGCATCCAACAATATTATTATCTAAAAAGATTTTAACAAAATTATGTGGCATTATTGATATTAAATAAGATAAATAACCTTCACTATTTATTTCTACACTATGTAGCAAATTTAATGCTTTATTTTGTTCTGAAGGATTTACTATTAAATATATAATAAGAGCAGTAGTAGATGCACAAATAGTAGTAAAAAGAGTATAAAAAACAATTTTTCTTAACAGCTTTTTAATTTGTACTACGTTTTTTAAACTGGAAATTGCAGTAATAATAGACAAAAATACTACAGGTAAACTAACTAATTTCAACAAATTAATAAAAATATCTCCTATCACTTTTGCACAGTTAAAAACCCATACACTATGAACATAGTAAGCTAATACAGCAAATCCTATAGCTATAGGAATCTTTAACTTATTCAATACATCTTTCATAAAAAACCAATTTTACTTATTAATATAAATTATCTCAACATTACAAAATACCTTATTCCCATTTTACTAAAGGAGGCATTGACATCATAATAGCGTCAGGATTACCATGTGTCATAATACCAAATCTTGTTCCACGATCATAAAGTAAATTAAATTCAACATATCGACCACGCTTTATTAATTGAAATTCTCGCTCTGCTGTTGTCCATTTTTTGTACATATTTTTACGCACTATTACTGGATACACTTCTAAAAAGCATTTACCCACTTCTTGAGTATAAGTAAAATCATGATCCCAATTTCCTGAATTAAGATAATCATAAAATATACCTCCTATACCTCTAGACTCTTCCCTGTGGTGTAAAAAAAAATAATCATCACACTGTTTTTTAAATTTTGGGTAATATTCTAAATCAAAGTTGTCACATACTTTACGTAAAGCTTCATGAAAAAAAAGTTCATCTTCTTTATTGTAATATGTAGGAGTAAGGTCAATACCCCCACCAAACCAACTTTGTGAAGTACAAATAAATCTAGTATTCATATGTATTGCAGGAACAAAAGGAGAGCACATATGTGCTACTACAGAAATACCACTAGCCCAAAAATTACATTCATTACTTAGCGCTCCAGGTATTTCACCAGCAAAAATATCATCAAGTTTACCATGCACTCTAGAAAAATTTACACCTATTTTTTCAAATACTTTTCCATAAATTCTTATATATTTTCCACCTCCACCACCATTTCTATCCCATTTCTTAGTACTAACAATGGGTTTACAATCAGAAAAATCCTTCTCTATAGATAAACATTTATTAATAATATTATCTTGTAATTTTTCAAACCAATAAGCAGCTTTTTCTTGCTTTGTTATCATAAGTTAAACCTTCCTTATAAAAAGAATATATTTATTAAGATCAAATCTAATCCTAACGATGTCTTACAACAATCTAATTAACAACCAATATACGTTTGCATTATTATTCAGTATGACTATTATTAAACTCACATTCTGCCTATAATAACTAAAGCATACTAATTTTATATAACATTGAACACTAACTAGAATACCAATTCTAAATAATATCCAAAAAAATACACACTATTAATATAATGACAAATGATTTAGCATCCAAAATTAGTCTTCTTCTATGTTATACAACCTCCTTTATTTATCAAAAAATTCCTTATTACAGCACAATTACTTTCATATCTATAAAATATATTTATGTGTTATAATATATAATAGAAATTTTTAAATCATAATAATAAGTTAATCTGTAATTTCACATTATATTAGGCACTAAAAAATCACTGCTTAAAAAGCAACGTATCATTACAGAGTTTTAAACTCTCATAAGTACACTTAATAAGCATAATGCTATTTTAAAGACAATTCATTAAATGGAGCAATATCATAATTTTTTCAATACATAATAGTATTTGTATTAATTTATTGCTATTTATATGTGCTGCTCAAATGTGGTTAATACTATAAAAAGATAATTAGCAACTTTTGCTTAGAACTTAGACCTTAATAAAAAACTTAATTTTCCAACATTAGGTAACTTATGATGTCAACATCTATAATAATTTTAAGCTCTAGCAAAATACATTTGCCTTCGTGATTTATATAAACAAATTACATTTTTTAATACCAAAGCAATATCCATTTCAAAAAAATAGCAACCCTCAAAAACTTATTATTACCAACTAATTAACACCTAGGTTTAGTTTAATCATTATGTGAATCACAGTCTAGTATCATAGTACCTGTTCCATGTATAGTAAATAGCTCCAATAATAACACATGGGGTATTGTTCCATTAATAATATGAGCTAATCCACAAGTTTCTTTAACAAATTTAACACACGCTTGTAATTTTGGAACCATTCCTTCATTTGCAGCACCATTGTATATTAACTTTTCAGCTTCATTTACTGAAACTTCAGAAAGCAATTTTCCATTATTATCATTTATACCATTAACATTTGTTAAAATAATTAATTTTGCTGCAGATAATGCATTAGCAATCGCTCCAGCAACTAAATCAGCATTTACGTTATAAGTCGCACCGTTTTCACCACTACATATAGGTGCTATCACAGGTATAAAATCAGATTCTTCCATAAAAAACAATAAATCTGTATTTACTTCACTAGGTTCTCCTACAAAACCTATATCTAAAATTTTTTCAATATTATTTGACTGATTATCTTTAAAGGTGCAACAAATTTTTTTTGCTTCTACTAAATTAGCATCTTTTCCACTTAACCCAATAGCGTAACCTCCTGATTGACTTATCAACTGTGTAATATTCTTATTTATCAAACCACATAATACCATTTCAACAATTTCTAATGTCTCAGCATCTGTAACTCTTAAGCCATTAATAAAAGTACTTTCTTTACCAAATTTTGTTAAAACCTCATTAATTTTATTACCTCCTCCATGGACTATTATTGGATTAATACCCAATTGTTTCAACAAAACTATATCATGAGCAAAACTTTTTGATAAATTCTCATCTATCATAGCAGCCCCACCATATTTAATGACAAACGTTTCGCCTGAAAACTGCTGTATATATGGAAGAGATTCTGATAAAATTTTTGCTTTACTTAACCACTCATCATTTTTATTAAATTGCTCAACATTTAATTCTACTCTTTTATACTTATCATTTGAAATATTTTGTAATTTCATAAACTAACTCCCATTCGTTAACCTCCTTTATTATTTATATAACATTGTCCAATACTTACATTGATTATTCAGATCACTTTATCATGTTACAAACTAACTCTTTTATTCCCTTCCTATCTTTACTACTAACAGCCATTACTGGATCAAGAACATAACTTAATCCTAGTAATCTATCTTTTACAGCACATAAAACATCAGATAATTCCTTACATGATACTTTATCAATTTTTGTCAAAACTACATAATAAAATATTTTATGAACTTCTAACCAATTAATGAAATCTAAGTCTATTTCCTTCATTCCTACTCTAGAATCTATAAGCAATATTAATTTTTGTAAAGTTTCCCTATTTAATAAGTAATACTCCATAAGACTAATGTAATTAATAATTAAGTTTTTACTTACTCGTGCATAACCATATCCCGGTAAATCAACAAGCATCATAGATCCCTTATTAATTAAATAAAAATTAAGCTGTCTTGTACAACCAGGTAATGATGATACTCTTGCACTTTTTTTATTTTTAGTTATTGCATTAATTAAACTAGATTTTCCAACATTTGACCTACCAACAATTGCAGTCTCCGGTACTAAAGAATCAGGAAAAGAGCTTTTATTAGTAGCCCCAACAATAAATTTACAATCTAACATTTAAAATTTTACTTTAACTATATTCAAAATAATTACTGCTATAATTAAGATTTTACAATTAACTTTATCAGTGCTAAGATAAAGCGCTAGCATTATAATAACTTTAATAACATAATAACCTTTTTTAGTCCATAAAGCTATGAGTTTTGAACATAATCTAGAAGAATTATCAAAGAAGTTCCATCAACTAAAGAATAAGCTAGCCAATCCTAGCATTTTAAGTGCTCAAGAGTTTGTTACTGCATCAAAAGAATATTCAGACTTATTATCCATAATTGAAGTCTTAGATCAATATAATGCTTTAAAAAAAGAAATCTCAGATTTAGAAGAACTAGCAAATAACGATCCTGAGCTTCGTGCTCTTGCAAAAGAAGAATCTCAAAATAAACAAAAACAACTACCTAAATTAAAACATAAATTAACATTATCATTATTGCCAAAAGACAAAGATGATTCGCGCAATGCAATATTAGAAATTAGAGCAGGTACAGGAGGAGAAGAAGCTGCGCTATTTGTTTGCAATTTATATCGCATGTATACAAAGTATGCAGAAAAAAAAAATTGGAAAATTGAACAAATAAATATATCAACCACTGGTGTAGGAGGTTATAAAGAAGTATCTTTGTGTATCAGTGGAAATAATGTATTTGCAAGGCTAAAATTTGAATCCGGAGTTCATAGAGTACAAAGAATTCCAGAGACTGAATCCTCAGGAAGACTACATACCTCAGCAGCAACAGTTGCAGTACTGCCTGAAGTTGAAGATATAGATTTAAAAATTGATGAGAAAGATTTAAGAATAGATGTATATCGCTCCAGTGGACCTGGAGGACAATCAGTTAATACTACTGATAGCGCTGTACGAATTACCCATATACCAACCGGAATTGTAGTAATTCAACAAGATGAAAAATCCCAACATAAAAACAAAAGTAAGGCTTTAAAAGTTTTAAGAGCAAGATTATATGATATTGAAAAACAAAAAATAACTAATACTGTATCTGCAATGCGTAAAAACCAAATAGGTTCTGGTGATAGATCTGAACGTATTAGAACATACAATTTTCCTCAATCTAGAATTACAGATCATAGAATAAACTTAACTTCATATAAACTTGACTATATAATCAAAGAAGGAGATCTTGATGAATTTATCAACGCTTTAATTGCTGAAGATGAAGCTCGAAGATTAAAAGAATGCTATACTGCTAGTTAATATTTTATAAATGATACGCACACCAGTCACTTAACATACAAATACTTTGAGCTTATAGTTATTACTGCATTATATTAGCAAAATCATTACAATATCTATCTTAAATCAAATAATAAATCATAATAGCTACTCTTCAAATAAATTCAGCTTATATAATTATAAATTATGCTTCTATACAATAACAAAAATTCTATAAAGTTTTTTTACCACAAACTCTATTCACTATAACATTGCAATCTTTCTACAAATACAATACCTCTTTAAATTTTTACTCTTTAACTCTTTAAATGTATCATTTCCTATATTCATCACCATCATATAGCAATAAAAACACTTCTATAACATTTAGACAACTTAAATTAAAAAATCTAATAGAAATACTGTATAACTTTATCAAAAAATTATTTTTCCATTATTTCTTCATTTCTACAAAATAAGTATATGTAATTGGCTATAAATTTTTAAAATATAAATATTATTTTTTACAATTAGAAGTAATCATAATGGTAAATTATCATGCTTTCGAAAAACTCTATCTACTTTCTTATTCTTTAATAATTCTAATGCATTATATAAATACTTTCTTGTTTTCGATGGCATAATAATATCATCTATAAAGCCTCGTGAAGCTGCAACATAAGGATTAACAACTTTGTTACGATATTCTTCTACTAACTTATCAATTTTATTTGGATCATTTTCAGAACGAAATATTATCTCAACAGCCCCTTCAGAACCCATTACTGCAATTTCAGCACTAGGCCAAGAATAATTTACGTCACCACATAAATGCCTTGAGCTCATTACTATATATGCACCTCCATAGGCTTTACGTACTACCACACTAATTTTTGGCACTACAGCTTCTGCATATGCATATAATAATTTTGCACCATGTGTTATAATTCCAGAATGCTCTTGATGAGAACCAGGCATAAATCCAGGAACATCAATTAATGTTACTATTGGTATATTAAAAGCATCACAAAAACGTATAAACCTTGCAGCCTTTCTTGATGAATTAATATCTAAACATCCAGCCAAGTGTTTAGGTTGATTTGCAACAATACCAATAACATTTCCACCAATTCTACCAAATCCCACAATAATATTTTTTGCAAAATCAGGCTTTATTTCAAAAAATATACCCTCATCACATATCTTTTGTACTAATTCATACATATCATATGAAATATTACTTTCTTTAGGAATTAAGTAATTCAAAGAATCATCATCTCTAAATACAGAATCAGTAGTTGAAATAAATTTTGAAAAATCTTGATTATGTGAAGGTATAAAAGATATAAATTTTCGTATTTGCAATAGTGCATCAATTTCATTATCAAAAGCAAAATCTGCAACACCAGTCTGACAAGTATGAACTTTTGCTCCTCCTAAATCTTCCTGTGTTATCTCTTCATATGTTACTTTTTTTATAACATCAGGACCAGTAACAAACATATAAGAACTATTTCGTACCATAAATATAAAATCTGTAAGAGCAGGAGAATATACTGCCCCTCCAGCACATGGCCCCATAATTAATGAGATTTGAGGCACTACTCCAGACATATTAACATTACGCTGAAAAATTTCTCCATACCCTGATAAAGAATCTACACCTTCCTGTATACGCGCACCACCTGAATCATTAATCCCAATAATTGGCACTTTTATTTTTGCTGCGATATCCATTATATAACAAATTTTTTTAGCATTTGCTTCACTTAATGAACCTCCAAATACAGTAAAATCCTGAGAATAAACACATACTGTTCTACCGTATATTTTTCCACAACCTACAACTACTCCATCTCCAAAAGTTTTAACATTACTCATGCCAAAATTTACAGCCCTATGCTCAACAAAAACTCCATACTCTTGAAATGAGTCTTTATCAAGCAATATATCTAACCTTTCTCTTGCAGTTAATTTACCTTTACCATGCTGTTTTTCAATTTTAGATTCCCCACCACCCTTTCTAAGACTTAACTTTTTATTTTCTAATTCTTTTAATACTATAACATCCATTGCATTTTATAATGTAAATTTAATATATATTAACCTTTATCTTACCACATTTTAACACAACAAATAAACTATTATTTAATTAAGTGTCATTATAAAAAAAAATAATTATTACTTTATAATAGAAGAATATTATTTTCTATATCTAAAGTAAAACGACAATTAAGAATACAACTTAAATAAGAAAGTATAACTTTCATCAAGTAAATTATTAAAATATAATCAATATAAGCACATTGGTATCTTAATAAAAGTAAACTATAATTATCTAGTTAAGTATCATTAAGTGATATTCAAAATCTATAAATACCAAGCAAATAACCTGCAATATAATTATTAAGAAATAAAATGCTAGAAAAATAAAAATTTATAACTTTATAGTCAAATATTTATAGAAATTTTACATAGTAATACAACTAAGTTAAGTACAATATCTTTCATTATACATTAAATATAACAAAGCAAATTAAATATAAATCGGTTAGTCATAAAACTAATCCAGTTAATTATTAAGTTTATGATAATAAAATTATAATAATAACAAAACAAGTGTAATTATACAGTTAATTTAACTATATATTAAATTAATAAATTCATTTACATCAATAAATGCTTATAAAAAGTTAAAATTTTACTGTAAACTTATCATGGCATCCTTGATAAAACAAGCTATCAACTTAAATAAACCTTACAAATATTTATTACACATATTTAAACATCCATCGCTAATACATACTGGATCTTTATTAATTTTTTTTCACAAGATATAGTTTTTTCTCATAAAATTTTATAAAATATCAAAATAATAAACTTAAAAATATATTCATTTTTATAACAATACAGAGGCGACAATAGTACTTAATACAATTTAAATACTAAATTTAAACTTATTAAAATAACATGCTAAAACTGACACTTATAACAGAAAAAAGTACTTCTACCACTTTGCTTTATTTTTTGAATTGAAGACTTACATAAATAACACGGCTGCTCCATTCTTCCATAAACCATAAAATTCTCTTGAAAATATCCTCTTAATCCTATAGGAGAAATATAATCTTTAATTGTTGATCCTCCAGCTTTTATAGCACAATCTAGTACTACTTTAGTAGTCTGTGTGATTTGAATACACTCATTAAAAGAAAGAGTATCTGCAACCCTATAAGGTAGTATACGTGCCTTAAATAAGATTTCTGAAGCATATATATTACCTATACCAACAACAATTTTGTTATTCATCAACAAAGACTTAATACTACATCTAGTTAAATAATGTGATAAATAATGTGCATTAAATTCTTTACACAATGGCTCTATTCCAAATTTTTTACAAAAATTTACATATTGCATATCATCAAAAATTGCCACTAATCCAAATCTACGCGCATCATTAAAAGTAACATAAGATTTATCATTCAACACAAATACAATATGATCATGTGTATTAAATTTATAATCTTTAGTATAAAATAACTTTCCACTCATACCTAAATGAATTATTATTCGTTGATGATTACTTAATAAAATAATAATATATTTAGCTTTTCTATAAATATTTAAAATTTTTTGATTAAGAACTAAATCCCTAAAATTTTTTCCCACAGGTATACGTAAATCTGCTCTATGAATAATAACATCAAGCACACTTTTATTTAAAATTTTACCACAAAAAAAACGAGTTATAACCTCAACTTCAGGTAATTCAGGCATCCTGCATGTTACGTTTTTTATTTTTACGACGTGTAATATTTGCCTTTAATGCAGATGATAAATTTTTTTTCCTATCACTTGTTTTTATTTTTTTTGACTTACTCATAGCAAAAAACTACAATTATAATTATTGCCGTTATAGTTCAGAGGTAGAACACGTCATTGGTAATGACGAAACCCAAGTTCAATTCTTGGTAACGGCACTTAAACATAGTGTATATACATACTATACAAAATCAAGTATTAATATATAATACTTAAAAAGCTACATAATATAAAGTAGTAAATATCCATCTTATAGCTTAAAATTTAATAATAATCTCACTAGTACTTTATCCTATTATTGAGCTTATAAGTATATTTACTGATTTTACCAGACAAAAATAAAGCAATATAACTACAAATAATTCCTCTTTACTTTTTAAAATTTTTGCGCATAAGTTTTACACATAGGTATTTTACCATACGTTTCATTAAGAAATCTCAATGCAATATAGCATTATATTTTATTCTTTCCCTTTATGTTTACAGCTATTAATACTGCCTCATATATACTTTTATTATATACAAACTATACTTTAATATTGATATTTACATCAATACAGTATTTATTGTACTATTAATATAGTACTTATAAATAATAGTTAAGATAATATGTTACCGCAAATATTAGGTGAAGATGCTCCCATACTAATGTTTTGGATAGTAAAAGATCCTTCAAAATTACAAGATAATCAACTGCCTCTACCTAATAATCAGAGATATCCTTATAAGCAAAGATTACTAAACTGGGCAATAAAAGAGCCTCAAAGAAAAATAAAATTATATTATATATCAATTGGGTTAAATACACAGCAAATAAAAATGTTACATGACCTTTCTAATCCTGATAGAGGCGGTCAAAGCAATATAGAAATAATAGATTTCATAAAAAAATTTGCACATAAATATGATATTCAATATTTGTATAATAAAAACATTTTTTTTACCTGGAAAATAGATATATCGCGCCTTATTATGCTCACAGAAGAAGGACCAGCAATTTACTTTGATTTTGATATCTTACCTACAGATAAAAAAATTGGAGAAATTACTGTAAATAATAACATAGGATTTGCAATGGGTAAATACAATCTTAATGACTATTATAAAGATGAATGGTTTGACATTTCTGTTCTTGTATCAACAATAAAAGATAATCCTTTTACACGTACAGCTTATCATGCTGCAAATTATATTTGTAATCAAGTAATACATCAAATCTCAGATTACAAAAAATTCATAGAAATAAATATGGCACCAGAACTAGTATGGATAACTTGTTTGTCAATTCCTATTTTTACATGCAACGAATTAAAAAACTGTAATCAAATAATAACAACACTACAAAAATCTAATGAAAGCTTATGCAACAAAATTATAAATATTCTTAGCACAAAAAATAATAGAAAAAGTATTTTATCTGTATATAAGGATAATGATTCAATAATTACACAAAAATTTTGTGCATATGGTAACTTCATTATAACAAGAGATTTTACTTGGATAAGCGAACTTAATAATAAAAATATATACACTAACGATAATAATAAAACAACAATTAAAGTTAGTAATACAGAGCAAGAACATCACAGACAAATTAGTAATGAACCCATTGATAAATTTACCACCCCCCCCCTACTACTAGCGTCATAACATGCGTAAGTCTTTATGTAAATACACAATCACAAAAATTACCTTAATAGCATAAATCACTACCTACATTTGCATAAATGCAGTATTTCTAATATAATTAGGTGATACTCATTCATAGCAGTTAGGATAATATGTTACCAATACTAAAGGAAGATGCTCCAATATTAATGTTTTGGATGGTACATGATCCTTCAAAATTACAAAACAACCAACTACCCCTACCTAACAATCAAAGATATCCTTATAAACAAAGATTACTAAATTGGGCAACAAAAGAGCCTCAAAGAAAAATAAAATTATATTATATATCAATTGGGTTAAATACACAGCAAATAAAAATGTTACATGACCTTTCTAATCCTGATAGAGGCGGTAAAAGCAATATAGAAATAATAGATTTCATGAAAAAATTTGCACATAAATACAATACTCTATATTTTTATGATACAAGAGTTCTGTTTACTTGGAAAATAGATATATCACGTCTTATCATGCTTATGGAAGAAGGACCAGCAATTTACTTTGACTTTGATATTTTACCTACACAACAAAAAATTGGAGAAATTACTTTAAATAATAACATAGGATTTGCAATGGGTGAGCACATTAATTGCAAAACATGGCTAGATATTTCTATACTCGTATCTACAACAAAAAACAACCCTACTATACAAGCAGCTTACAAAGCTGTAAGCTACTTTATCAAAAAATATCTCGATAAAGAAAATAAATCCATTATATACACCTTGAGTAAAAAGTTATACGCTCAAGAGTTCATAATCCATGAACTAGTATGGACAACATGTATGTTAACATCTGCTCTTAAGTGTAATAAACTACAAAAATATAATAAAGAAATAAAAATACTCCAATACTCTAAAAAAAGCTTATACAAAAAAATTATAAATATTCTAAAAACTAAAAAAAATATAGATAATGCATTATCTATATATAATACTGATTATAGTACAATAATCATACAAGAGTTTCGTGTTTGTGGTAATTTTACTATAACACAAGATCTTACTTGGCTTAATCAGATACTTAATATAAAACTTAATATATATGATATAAATAACAACAATATTGAGAATAATAATGCAGAACAACACACTACCACAAATAAATTATCAATTAACTTGCCAACAAATTCAACGTCGTCCCCTTCTCCTCCTACATATTTTAGAACATGCTTAAGTCTTCATGTAAATGCACAATCTCAAATATTGCTTCAATAACCTGTATAATCACTCCCCATAATTACATAAACGCAGTATTTATAATACAATTAGGTAGCACTTATAAATAATAATTAAGCATGTTACTGCAAAATACTATAGAAAATCCCCATACTCATGTTTTAATGGCAAAAACATCTAGTAAGATGACAAGATATCAACTATATCTACTATAACCCTAGAAAGAAACACCCCCTAATTAGCGTAAATAAGCATGTGTGTAAACTCCTTGCTCTTAAATGTACTAAACTACAAAAACAAAAGAAATAATAAAAATACTTCAACACTCTAAAAAAAGCTTACATAAAAGAAATTATAAATATTCTAAAAACTAAAAAACAATATCAATAACATATTATTTATGTATTATAATAATGGTAATAGTACAATAATTATGCAAGAGTTTTATGTTTGCTACAATTTTACTATAACACGAGCCTTACTTGACTTTACAAAACTTAAGCTACAAGCTAAATAGCAATAATATTTAAAATAATAGTGTACAATTCAACTCTTATCTTCCTCCCCATTACAACACGATTAAGCATTGACATAAATACACAATTACAAATATTACCTTATGACTTTTTCCTCTTAATATATCTGAATACAAAATATAAGGTAGTTAATACAAATAATTTTATATTAATTCCTGTCTCTAATAGTAAACAAAACACCTAATACAATAATAAAGTTTACAAAATTTAATACTAGATAATTTTCTATTACTTTGATTTTGATGGTATCATCAAAATAAATTCGGTTATTTAATAAAACTTTTTAGAGTTACTATAAGATTTATTATAAAAAACTATTATCAATAGATAATATTAGTATATACATTATCATTTTCATTAACAAACTCTATATAATTAATTAGCTTATTAATTATAGATTTTATGTAAATCGTAGTTATCATTTTTAATTTTAATCTGTTATATAAATAATCTTAAATTTAGTCTCTTTAGTGTTATAATAATCCTATATTATGATCACAAAATTTTATGGCTAATACAATAATTACAAGATTTGCTCCCTCCCCTACTGGGTATTTACATTTAGGAGGAGCTCGTACTGCTCTTTTTAATTGGTTATTTGCTAAACATTATCATGGAAAATTTTTATTAAGAATTGAAGATACAGACACCAAAAGGTCATCACAATCTATAGTGCAATCAATATTAGATGACTTATTATGGCTAAATATAAAGCACGATGGCAATATTCTATTCCAATCACAAAATATACATAGATATATTAATATAGCACAGCATTTAGTATCATTAAATAAAGCATATTACTGCTACTGCTCAAAACATGAAATAATGCAACAAAAAAAACAATCTAAGCAACAAGGCCTATATTATAGGCATAATTGCCCATGGAGAGAAAATACAAAATACCATCAAGACATACAAAAAGTTATTCGTCTCAAAAGCCCCATTGATGGCATAACAAATTTCATTGATGGGGTATATGGATCCATCACTGTTAATAATGAACAAATGGATGATATGGTTATCCTGCGATCTGACAATACTCCAACTTACCTTTTAGCAGCAGTAGTCGATGACCATGATATGAACATTACTAATGTGATAAGAGGTGCTGATCATATCACTAATACATCAAGACAATTATTAATATATAACGCATTAAAATGGAATATTCCTCACTTCTCTCATATCCCATTAATACATAGTGAAGATGGTAACAAACTTTCAAAAAGAAAGCAGGCATTAGGTATCCATGAATATAAAAAATTAGGAATATTACCGGAAGCAATATGTAATTATCTTCTAAAAATGGGATGGAGCCATGGAAATGATGAAATCATTAGCATTGAGCAAGCAATTAAATGGTTTTCCATCAAAAACATAGGATTATCCCCATCACGATTAGATAATAAAAAGCTACAATTTTTAAATAGTCATTATATCTGTGTTACAGATAATGAAAAAATATTAAAAATGCTTACCCCAATCATAGAAAATAAATTTAAACTACATCTTTCTTTACACAAGGAAAACTACCTATTAAAGGGATTAACTGAACTTAAAAAAAGAGCAAAAGACTTAGTAAGCCTAGCTAAAGATTCACTGTTTTATATAGAGGACATACCTATTACCATAAATCAAGAAGCACAAAATATTATTCATTTAAATATCAAAATAATACCTTTAATAGCCCAACATTTATCAAAAATTGATGACTGGCAAAAAAACCACATACTCGCATCAATTAAAGAATTATCATATACAAAAAATATTGAATTAAAAAATATTTATCATATATTACGTGCAACAATCACTGGAAAAATGAATGCTCCCAGCATACTCGATATCATGGTAATTCTTCAAAAAAATGAATGTATAGAAAGGATCAAATTTTTCATTATTTAAGCATTTATTAAAAATATAATACAAAAATTATTTTAATTTATCATATATCCATAATAATCCAGTATTATTACATATTTTTTAAATTACTTTCGATACAAAATGCTATTAAAGCTTACATTAATAATTAAAACACTCATAAAAATACTGCATTATAGACTTATTGATATTTACTAACTATGATTCAATAAGCTATTACTAATAATAAAAAATATTAACGTATAAATTATAAATACATATCCACTAAAAATACTATTCAACAAGCATTTTTATATATTCACGATAATACACTAAATTTTACTCCATAGTTTTATCAAATAGTACAAACATGCCACACACACATAATATATATAGTACGTTATGTAATAGCACTAGCAACATCTGCTAATAAAACTGATTTATACGCGTTTATATCAATATGTAATAGATTTAATCAATAATGCAGTAATATCAAAGATAGATTCTTACACCTTGTAAGAAAACGTAGCAGGTCTGTGTGAATTAACGTTATTGCTGCTTCAAAAATATCAGATTGTAAAATGAAAATAATACAACTAGATAAGATAATAGCATATACAGCACTTAGCTTTCCTTTATAAAGCTAGAATATGTATGATGTTCTAATTTGATAGTATTAAAAGTTTGAAACTTATTTCCTGCAAGCAGAAAATTTAATGATATTTCTAATCTACTTACCTTATATGCAACTATATACACAATATTATATTATTTGGCTAATTTACATAATTAAAGTGTTAAAGATGCAAGTTTTCATATAAAACTTTGAATAGCATAATAAGCTTAATTATGATATGTTAGTAGTACACATTAAATAAGCTGCCTTCACAATTAATAAATATCAAATATATATTAAGTGGATACTTATAGCACAAATAGTATTTATAAATAACCTGAGCTTATATATAAAATATTCTAGAATAAAGATTATTCTACCTACCGCATACATAGAGCATCTAAATTTGCCATCAAGTATTTACATTAAAAGCAGTAAAATAACTGATCTAAACATGGTAATATTACTATGTAACAAAATTTTACTATAAAAACAATTTTTTTATTATTTTATTTACATTAACACATTGGATAATTACTATATACTTATAATAGATAAAGTGAAAATAAATGTTACATACGTATTTACCAGAAAATGCTCCAATTTTAATGTTTTGGATGGTAAGAAATCCTTCAGAATTACAAGAAAATCAACTTCCTTTACCTAATAATCAGCAATATCCTTACAAGCAAAGATTGCTAAACTGGGCAATAAAAGAACCACAAAGAAAAATAAAACTATATTATGTATCAACAGGATTAAATAGACAACAAATAGCAATGTTAAACCACCTTTCCGATCCCAATAAAGGTGGAAAAAACAATATAGAAGTAATAGATTTTATACAAGTATTTTCATACAAATATGATCTTAAATATCTTCATAATAGAAAGATTCCTTTTGCTTGGAAAATAGATATGGCACGCCTTCTTATGCTAATAGAGGCTGGTCCAGCAATTTATTTTGATTTTGATATTTTACCTACAGATAAACAAATTGGAAAAATTATTGTAAATAATCATATCGGATATGCAATGGGTCAAGATATTGCTGACAATAAATTACTAGATGTTTCCGTAATTGTCTCTACAGAAAAAAATAATTCTGTTATACGTGCAGCATATGATGCTGCAAATCATTTTTGTAGTACAATTGTGAAAAATGATTCGACAATGTTAGATAAAGTATTAGAATTATTAGGGCTAAAAGTTTTATATCCAGAACTAGTATGGCTAGCATGTATATCAATCCCTGCTCTTATGTGTAAAAACTTACAAAATTGCAATGAAACAATAATAAAATTACAAGAATCTAATGAAAGCTTATATAATAAATTAATATATATCCTAACTAATAATCAGCAAAGTAATATTATATATGCATATTATAAGAATGAACGTATAATGCATAACTTTAATTGTAAAGGTTTTTTCAAAATTACACGAGATCTTACTTGGTTAATGCCACAACATAACAGTATATATGCCACAAGTGAAAACAATCAAAATAGTCATAGTAACACTGAAAAACCCGCAAGCACGCCTCCTAGTGCTAATTTTACAACATGTTTACATGTAACCACGGCCATGGATACCTCACCCCCCCCCCAACACATTATAACAAAAATGATATCATAGTAATTTTACTCAAGATAAGTAGCATAAAAACACTTGATATAAGTTTTTTAATAGCATCTATTTATAATATTAAATATTATCACGTAAGGTATAACTTACAATTATTCACTAAACCCATGATAGTTATTTATATACAAACTTTAAAATTACAATACCCTACAATTGAAATAATAATGACCTCTATTACTAAATAAGCTATTCTAATTTAAAATCATTAGTCAAATTTAAAAAAAATATTGTCTTAATTGGTATATTGTATTGCAAGAAAATAATAAGTGCCATAACTGCATTAAACATATGTTAAGTAACATAGATTTACATATTAAGTTTTTTATATCAGTACTATAAATAGTAAAAAATCTTTCACTGTTACAAATAATCCGTTTTCCTACTTCATTATCCACAAAAATAAGCATTAAATTAAATACAAAAAGCCTACAAATCATATAAATAGTAAATTTATATATAATAAACCCCTACATACACAATGTGTTTTACTATTAAACTCACTTATATCAATAAATTCTTAAAAAAAGTCAAAATTTTTATGCATCACTACATATAGTATTAAAATAACCAAAAGAATATAAGACTACATGATTTCTAAATTTATATAAATTGCAGACAAACTCATATAAAACCCGTAGATTTGATTATTACTTTGCTAAAAAATATGATTTATCTTAAATAAAAAAATTCTTTTTTTATGACATGATACATCATCGTACTTCTTATTATTTAGTTCAGCTCAGATTTTTATACCTTACCTACATATTCAAAATTAGTACAATATCAACAAATAATAATATTAGATGCATAATAAAAAAGTAATATAAAAACTATTTACTCAGCACTTTTGTTATGATTCCTCCTTTAACATATCATGATACATGCTATTAAGATAGCTTATTATTATGAACAAAAATGCAATATAGCTGTAAAAAATTAACTTTTAAATTTTTGCGCAAAGTTAGTTATATACACAGTTCTTACTATAATGTATAATAAATCAATATAAATGTAGTAAAATCAAGAAAATACAAGTTTATAATAAGAGAAATAATAAAGCTATTTCACAGGAATAAGAACCTATTATCTATAATAATAAACATAATGCATATTTTAAAATATTTAAATAAGCTTTATATTAAGTATAAGCTTATAAAAATAAAAAAACTTATAGCAATAATGAATCAGATATTATATGTAATACACAAAAACTAATATAAAAACATGTATATTAAAAAAACAAAAATTCAAAACTTAAATTATATTATCAAATATAAACTTAAGTCCTTAACATAAGGTATTAAAATAATTTCATTATCTAAATTTATAATTAACAACGTAACATGCAATATATTCCATTCAATATACAGCGTTTATTGATACAACTCTGTAAAGAAGTTAACCTAAAAATCAAACACATAACTAACTATTATAGATTTTTAGCACATATAAAAATGTAATACTTATAAAACATGTTCTTAATTTTACAATCATAGCACACGTAAAGATGTTAAACACAAATACTTACAAAGTTTATAAATACTAATATAATACAATAAATAATTTTGTATAACATTACACTAATACTATTTAGTGATAATAGTTAATATAAAAGCATTAATTTTTACCAATAATGATCTTAGTAAAAAAGCCTTATTTTTATTTCCAAATTGTAACTTTAAATTAACAATTCTGAACACAGCAAAAATATAATTTATCAATCCAGAGAAAAATATCCTTCACTATCAAAAACAATAAAGGATATTTCATCTATTAAATTATATTTAAAATTCACACTTCATACCTATAAGCAAGATTGACCCTTGCTTATAATCATCATGCAACTTTTGATGAGCTGTGAAATAATGATAGTTTGCAAAGATTTTATATTGAAGTTTAGATAAAATTTCAGAAAAAGTATATTCAACTCCAGCACCAATATCATACAATCTATTCTCCGCGCCATAAACACTTTTACGATAAGATGTACTTACAGTAGTTCCTTTATAACCATAACTAGCTCCTACAGTCCAAAAGTACGAAGAACCTAAAATAACACCGTTATCATTGTATAAAAATTTTTCCTCTATCGCATTAAATTCATATTTACCAACAATACTATCAATCTCTCCTAAATAACCATAAGAAGCAGCAATTTTGGCTGTTTTATAATTAGCAACTGCTCCAACTGCTATACTTTTTATGTTAGGCATTATTACAAACTCATTATTTTGCTCTTGTATACTCTTAAAATGTGCATATTCACTTGTAATAGATGTTTGAATATTTACATCGCGTAAATTAACTTTATAGGTTAACCCCAAATTTACAATATTATCATATATAGGAGCTATAAAGCCACGATGAATTTTCATCTTCCTAGTAATATTTTCTATAATATTCGATATGCTTTCTCTTAAGTTATAATCATAATCATAATCCTTATTATGTAAATCTTGTATCAATAATCTTCTATCTTGTTCATAAGAATCTTTGATAATGTTTAAAACATCATATTCAATTTTGTCTTGGTGAGTTACAGTATATCTGCTAACATCCTGTATTGACTTTTCAAGATTCATAAGTTTACCCTCTATTACATTAAGTACTTCATAGTCTGTTATATCTTTTACCATATTAGTAATCTTTTCCATGATATCATAATTAATAAGTACTTTTACAACATCATCCTTCGCTTTACGAGATAATGAACTATTATTATTAATATTAGCTCTAAGAACAGAAGAATAATCATACCCAAAAGGAGAATAACTTATACCAACACTAAAACCTAACACATTTGGAGATATATACGATACTCTTAATGGTAAAGAATTAATCAGTGTACCACTATTTTGATATTTATAATGATTATATGAAAATCTATTCATGCCATCAAATAAACCTTCCATATATAACCCTGTAGGCAAATAAAAAGCATTTTTTATATATTCATCAGTATTTTTCTCGCCAAAATTATAACCAGCAAAAAATTCATTTCTTAGATTAACATATTTAAGCCAAGAATTGCCATTATCTCCTGTACCTATAGTAAAGGCATCTATTTTCATAATAGAATCGACACCCTTTTGATATCCGATAGTAAAATTACCATAAGCAGTATTTACAAATAATTTAGTTCCCCTATTATTTATTGCAGTTGAAGCAGTAAAGTCACTTTTTTTAATATAAGGAGTATCAAACTCCACATTAAATCCATAAGAAATTCCTAGATTATTATTTTGACCTTCTGCTGTTATACTAAATGTACCATCTATCATTGCACCATATCCACGAGAATAATCTTGAAAAGGTGATATTACAGGATCATTACCTTCTTGATTAACAACCCATCCATAAGATAAAAAATCTCCTCCTATCTTAAAAAAAGGGTATTTATTGCTATGTATTTTTTCACTATGTATTAAACCTTTCTTATGTTCTTTCGTGCAGTTAGAACACGCCAGTACCTCTTCGATGCTATAAAGCATTAATAAAGATACTAAAGCAGTAGACAAAGAAAGTTTCCTCATACATTTACCTAAGTGAATTAAATATATTAAAATTAATTATTATGTTAAATCATAAATAATATGACATGTCAATAAATGAATAATTTTATAAAGGAAATAATGGATAAATTAGCTATAACATATGTCTTATTAAAATATTTGTGTTATAATAAAAAATATTCTCAATAATATGCTTATTCAGCACAATATTAAACAAGATCATTATCACATTTTACGATAATAAAAATATATTATAATTTAAAAATACATACTTATTATAGGATATATCTTAATATTCTTTAGGATATATAATTCATGCTATTATTAGCAATATAAGATTATAAAATAATATCTACTATATTATATGTTATAGTGCTAATTAAAATGACATTTTTCGTTGAATCGAGTTTCTAATTATTCTTCAATATACTAATGTAAAATCTTTACATTTCTCAATTATTCAGCAACAAAAGTGCTATTTTTATTTTTATAAAAAAAGTAAATTATAAAATACTGATAATTCTAATATGCTAAAGCACTTTACAAATATAAAGTATAGAGTTTATTAGCTTAAAAAATCATTATGAAAGTAAAAATTTAAATATCCATCCTCTTCAATAAGTCAAAAACATAAAAGCAATAAACCCTATACTTACTCTTTAATAATGACAATTTTTATTATTTATAACATAATTACAGCTTATTCTATAAGTCAATTAATACATATAATATTAATATTTATTGAAGCATTCTGATATGCTTTACAAATTTTACTATTACATAATATATAACTTACTTACCAAGCATTAGTATAAACTAATATTATCATTATATTGCTATAATATCACTTAATAATTTACCATACTACAAACCTACTTTATCAAAACTCAATTTTAATACCCGACAATATAATACTGCCTTTATTAATATTAGCTTTTTCAATATTACTATCATCTATATAATATAGACGATAATCTTGATTTGTATTAAAATAGTGATAATTAGTAAAAATTTTACAATTTAACTTATCTGTAGTATAAAGAGTATAATCAATACCAATACCAAGATCTTTCAAGAAATTATTACCCCTATACAATATATGTTTAAAATTATCATAATAATAATTATAAGAAAAAGATTTAAAGTAAGTTATACTCAATAATAAGTTATTATATTGATAACTTGCACCTACATCCCAATAATAAGCATGGTTTTTAGGGAAATACTGCGTTACATCTACTAAATCCTTAAATTTATCATTGTAATCTATAACACCAGATTGACCTAAATAACCATAGGCAGCTCCTAATTTAAGATTTTTATACTGAGCATTTATTCCTAAAGCTATTCCTGTTAAATTATGCAACTTATGGTATCGTTCATCCATATATTTATTCAGAAATTTCTTTACATATTCAGCCATATATTGTTCATTAAAAAGTTGGTCATGTTTACTTGCAGGTTCATCAATGTACATATTATGAGCCCTATTAATAGAAAGGTTTACATATTTACTAGCCATAAACTTTGCATTATCTGCAGTAATGGATTTTCCATACTCACCAATCATTGAAGCATTAAACTTGATATCATTGACTTTATAACCATAAGATATTGCTCCACTAATAATATGAGTATATGGACTAATAACAACATTATTTAAAGGAGCAAAAACATCTCTATAGCGATATACTATCCCATAATCACTATTACTATCATCTACATCGCCCATTACATTAATAAC
Organism: Candidatus Neoehrlichia procyonis str. RAC413; assembly: GCF_000964795.1. Classification (GTDB taxonomy): domain Bacteria; phylum Pseudomonadota; class Alphaproteobacteria; order Rickettsiales; family Anaplasmataceae; genus Neoehrlichia; species Neoehrlichia procyonis. The sequence goes on from NZ_LANX01000001.1 coordinate 395,832, forward strand.
ACCCATAACATCATTCAGCAAAAAATCACTTTTATAACCTTTTGGAGAATAGCTTATACCAAATGTTAATCCATTAAAATTTAAAGATTTATAAGAAAATCGAAATGGCAAATAACCAGAAAAATCGTTCTCATTTAAATTAAAATCTGTAGAAAAATAATTACCATTATTACGAAATAAATTTTCGCTATATAATCCTGAAGATCGATAAAAAGGAATATTATTTACTCCTTTATGTACTGGAAAAAAATGCCTTATATATCTTGTCCATTCACTACTTGCATCTCCTGCAGCAATATCAAATGCATCCACCTTCATTTCAGATTCAACACCCTCTTGATATCCTAGTGATATATAACCATAGGGAGTATCAGCAAATGCTACAATCCTACCTTTAGTTATTGGCATTAATATTTGGAATTTTGCTCCATAAAGAATATTAGTATCATACTTTTTTAAGTTTACTTCTAACATTCCATTACTATCTATTCCCCATTTTTCAAAATTACTATCAAAATTATATTCATAAACATTTTTATTATTAAAATTATCTTTTATAAACCAATTATAAGACATTAATTTTCCGCTAATAGTAATATATTTCATGTAATCTTGAGAAACATTCTGTAATGTCTGACACTTTATACATTCATTATTACCATTATGTTTTGCAAAAGCACATTCATATATTGACAGAAACATGCACATACAAGCAGAAATTGTAAAGAGATTTTTCATAATATACCCAAGATAACACACAAAAATATACTTTATAAAGTATATTAATGAAATTATATATAGGATATAAACAATAATGTAAATATAAATTTTGTTTATTACATAAAAAATTATGAAATAAAATAAAAAAAATTGTATTCTAACTACATAATTACTACTTAAAGTATATATTTTATACAAACTCACATTAATAAAAATAAAAAACATCATAAAAATCTTAAAAAGATTTTTATAAATAAACCTAATATAAAAAAAATTCTTAGACTAAGATTATCTTATTTCATAATTAAGAAATATATGTTATAGTTTTTTGCTTTACACAAACAGTTATATTAAATACTTTTTTATAAATAAAGATAGTAATATCCTATTAAAAAATATTAGCAGTATTGTTACAAAAAAATACAATAGTTACTTACTTAACAACTATGTGATATAAATATATCACGATAAATACAATTATTGATATATAATAACTTTTGCAAAAAACTTTCTAATAAAATTAGAGACCATAAAAATAAAACTACTATATAGCAAAAACTTAGAATTTTTATTAACAATATGAACTTATAAGTATATGATTATAAAAGAAGTTGTCTCATAAATTAGCAATATTTATAAGTAAAAAACATTGCATATTATTATGCTTTAATACTAATAAATAATTTTTCACCATCAATTCATCTAAGCATAAAAAGGACCATAAAAGCTTAAAAAATAACTACTTACAAAATTATCAGAGAGGTAAAATATATATACTTACATATGAAACCATATAATAAGAAGAAAAGCTTATTCCTCTACATAACATTATTTTTCTAATTTAAATACCATTATCCTCATGTAACTAATAAAAACTATAATATTATTATATATATCTCAATTAACAAATTACATCCAACAATCTAAAATTCTAACTTTATTCCTGATAAAAAAATACCTCCTTGAAGAACATATTCTGCTGCAGAAATACTTTGATTTATAATAAAATAATGATAGTTAGCAAACAATTTATAATGTGTTTTATTATTACTATATACAGCATAATCAAATCCTACACTAAAATCTCTTAAAAAATGTTTATCTTCTGATGATAACAAATTATTTGTTGTAGTATTGTAGCCGCCATATGAAGAGTTAAAGTATACAGCACTCATTAACAAGTTATTATATTTATAACTTATACCCACATCCCAATAATAAGAATGACCACTAGGTACATATTTTAATAATTGATTATCATAATAATAGTAATTAATCATACCAGATTTACCTAAATAACCATAAGCAGCTCCAAACTTTAACTTACCACAATCAATATTTGTTCCTAAAGCAATCCCTACTAAATCATGCAGAACATAATATTTTGAATTATCAGACTTTGCATACTCACCCACAATAGAAGTAATAAACCTAACATCATTGATTTTATAATCATAATATATAGCACCACTTATAATATTTTTATAAGAACTTACAGATTTATTAATTAATCCACTAACAATCTCTTTTGTGTCAGCACTCAACAAATCTACTTCTTTTATATCAGCTGTAACATTATAATTTACTCCTTTTGTAACTGTTAGTTTATTGTTTTTATTGTTTTGTCTTGATGATTGTGAATTTACTGTGTTAACAATCATATCTTTATTGGCAAGACTTCCTAGTGAAATGTTATCATAAGCACTAACAATGCGCAAATTCCTTTGTGAAAGCAAATCTTCCTTATATCCTAATGGTGAATAACTAATACCAAATTTTAAACCAAAAATATCTACAGATTTATAAGAAATTCTAAACGGTAAGCTATTGATAAAATCCCTGTCGTCAAGCATACCATCTTCCATAATAAAATTACCATTACTACGAAATAAATTTTCACTATATAATCCTGAAGACCAATAGCAAGGAATATTATTTACTACGGAAACATCATGTACAACAAAAAATCCACTTACATACCTTGACCATCCTATACTTTGATCACCTGCAGCTATGTTAAAAGCATCGACCTTCATTTCAGATTCTATACCCTCCTGATAACCAAATGATAAGTCACCATGAGGAGAATTTATAAATCCTATAATTCCTTTATTAGATAACTTACTATAAAAAACTCTACCCCGCATTGCAGGCATTAATAGCTGAAACATTGCTCCATATACAAATCTATCATTATTTTCCTTCGATATAATACTAACGCTTAATAAAGCATCATTATTTATACCCCAACTATCTAAACTAGCATTTGAGTTATAACGATACTTGCTATAGTAGGAAATTACACGATCACTTACGCTGTAGTCCTTATTATTTGTAACCCAAATATATGATAAAGCATTACCATAAACACTAATCCTACTATTCTGATTCTTCACTGCACTACGCAATTGCTGATAATTCTCCCGAGCGCTATTTTTATCATAATTTTGCTTTGCAAGAATACCCTCCTTACATAGCAATATAAGCATAAAAACAATAAAAAAAATTCTCATAAACAAAACCATCAAACTCATTATAAAATTCTACCCCTTAAAAGGGTCATTGCTAATTTATAACAATAATATAATGTTAGATTATAAATATTTAAAAATATATGCAACTATAAATTTATAAAAATATCTATTATTAAACTTAAAATAATATAATATAAGCATATCTAAATAACTGCATACATATTCATCCTATTGTAAACTATATCAAGAGATAGATTCACGATAATTTCTCAGATATAGTAAGATATTTTTAAATAAACTTTTTTTCTAATAGATAAATATCAAATTTATAGCAAAAAAATACACTAATAATTTTGAAAAAGCATTTAATTCATTAAGTATTTTATTACTAATAAAAATTATATATCATAATTCACCATTCGAAAGTAAATTACACTTCACTTTATAACATCAAATAATTAAAAAAGTTAAGCAAAACTATAAATCATAATATCACTTTATAAACTAAAAAATACAACTACCTATAAAAGTTAAATACACCGATTTCATCAAGCCCAAATATTCTAAAATTCAACTTTAACTCCTAATAGAAAAACAACTCCATTATATTTAACCACATCTTTTTCTACATCATCAACAGCATTAGTATCAAAGAATATCTCAGTACTTTGTAATAGATTAAAAACATGATAGTTACTAAACAATTTACAATGCACCTTATTATTGTTATACAACATGTATTCTAATCCTACAGTAAAATCCTTTAAAAAATATACATCAAATATTTTATTAGTAATATAATTACTATTTGTAACAGAATACAAATAAGTTACACTTAAAGATAAATCATTATATTCGTAGCTACCACCAAAATTCCAATAATAACTATTATTGCCACTACTAATAAAATCTAAATATTTCTTTCCTAAAAAATTATATTTTATAATTCCAGATTTACCCAAATATCCATAAGCACAACCCAATTTTAATTTATCATATAAAACATTAACCCCAGCCGCTACTCCTGTTAAGTCGTAATATTCTAATTCTATTATATCACTATTTAAATTATCACTAACTTTTTCAGATTTTGCATATTCACCTATAAGAGAAGTAACAATTTTTGTACTGGCAATGTCATATGTATATGACAAACCTCCACTAATAACATTTTTATATGGACTTACAATATATTTCGTAGTAAGAGCATGTACGTTTTGTATTCTATTTGCATCATTATCTACATCAACTTTATTAATAGCATCACCTCTAAGTTGTATTTTCTCTAAAATTGTAAGACGTGCTGGTAATATGCTTGGTTGTTGTTGTGATACAAATTTATATAAACCAAGTTGCAAATTTTCTATTAATATATTACTAGTATTAGTAATACTGGTAATATCATACCCTGAGTTGTTTTGTATTTTATAGCCCAACGGCATATAACTTACCCCAAATATCATATTAGAAAATCCTGTAAAGCTGTATGATATCCTAAATGGTAAACTATGCATAAACCCTTTAGTAGTACTTAAAAACCTAACAATACCATTCTCATTATCAGAAGATAAAGTCTCGCTATACAAACCTGAAGGCAAATAAAAAGGAATATCTTCAGAATGATGTGCAAAATATTTTATATATTTTACCCATGCATCACTTGTGTCTCCTACAGCTATACTAAATGCATCCACCTTTATATTCGATTCTACACCTGCTTGATACCCAAATGATAACTTTCCATAATCATTATTAATAAAAATGAGACTGCCTGTTCTACCTTGAGACATAGGCATTAACAATTGTAAACTTGCACCTACAACACCAAAGTTACTTCTTTTTGATACAAGATCTAAATTTAGTACGGTATCATAAGTTATTCCCCAATCAAAAAATGCTATATTCTCCTCAACTTCTTCTCCTAAAGCTTTTTGATCTCTAATCCAGGCATAAGATAATACTTGACCACGAGCATTAACACGCCCTTTATCACTTTTTATTACTTTTTTAATTTTTTGAAAATTAACACATTGATTATTTTTAGCATTTTTTAGCCCATTATCATAGTCCATCTGCCTAGCAGAAACAACATTATAACATAACAACAAAACTAAAAAAAAAACTGCTATATAACCCCTCATAATTAAACCACCTAAATAAACACACTAAAAAATACATTACAACAGGCATTAATCCATATAAAAAATCTGTTAAGCATATTACATCAAAATACATATTATCCATTACTAAAAAATTAACTTAACACCTAATAAAACAACATTATTTTTAATTAAATTATCATTAACTGCAGTATTAATGTTCATAATATTTAAAATAATATGATGATAATAACTAAATATACTGTAGCTTACTTTATTATTTTGATGCAATTTGTAATCTATACCTACACTGAAATCCTTAAACATTCCCATAGTATTAACACTACTATTAAATTTTCTACTATTAAAATAAGAACTACTAATATATAAAGAATTATATTCGTATCCTATTCCTACTAGCCAATAATAAGAAAAAGGATTGTTTTTTTTGTTATAATACAAATTACCAGAATTACCTAAATACCCATATATTCCATACAATTTTAACTTGTCAAAAAACTTAATATTATTAGAAATACTTACGCTTAATAAGTCACTAAATGACATTTTATGAAAATTTTCACCTTTAGAATATTCGCCAGAAATAGCGAATTGACATTTTAAATCATTATTAAAAATAAAATCATACGATGCAACTCCACTTATAATATGATTATAGTAAGCACCAACCATATAACTTATATTATCATTATATACTGCAATATATTCCGATTTATTACCAGTAATAACTGCCTTCCCATGATTTGTAACAACATCTCCTCTTTTGTTATTGCTAACTTCTTGTTGTTCTTGTAATTGTAATTCTTCCTTTTTTTCACCATTTCCTTCTTCGATGTTTAATGTCTTCAATTTTATATTTTTTATATTTACTTTATCACTATCTCCTTTTAGTGTTATATTCCTCAAAAACATTCCTTTAGTACTAAAAATATTTTTATTATATCCTGTAGGAGAATAACTGAAACCAAACTTCAATCCCATAAAATTCGGAGAATAATAGGATAATCTAAAAGGCAAATTATTAATAAAATTTTTACCATCTTCAAATGTATAATGAACACTGGAAATACCAGGTTTATTACTCATACACCTAGCATGATTCATATAAAAAAGACCTTCGCTATACAACATAGGATATACTATTACTCTAGTATTATAACAAGACTTAATACCTACATTCAGCAAGTCATTTATTTCATTTAACTTGTACTTAATAAGCGTACTATCTTCACCTTTGTTATAATCACCAAAACCCTGACCTCTACTAATAATAGATTCTACCCCTTGTTGATATCCCATAGAAAACTTTCCATAAGGTGTAATAAAAAAAATATCACTACCTTGATTTACAAGTGCTTTGTTCTTTCCATAAATACTATCTTTAGCTGCAGGAGCAAATACTTGAAAATTAGCACCATACAGTACTCCAGACAAACTGCTTTGTTCTATTTTTAAATGAGCTATAACGTCACAATCTACCTTTAAGCTTTGAATGTCATTATTATGTATATCACGTGCCCCTAAAAACCAATTATAAAGCAATACTTGACCATTAATAAAAAAATTACTTTTAGGATAATATACTTTTTTACCTGATTCTTGAGCAATGCTCAGCTTGCTAACTAAATTACTATCCGCTAAAACTTCACCTAAAAAAATACTATATAACACAAAAACTAATATAAGTAATCTCATGTACACCTAATAGTATATATTATATCTAATGTGCTATACTATAAATTGATAATTGTCAATCTATAAATTAATAAAAATAATTCATATATAAAATTAACATCATTAACAAATTTTTTAAGATAAAACTCATTAATTAACAACTAGTACTATAAATCTATAATGCCCTTCCCCTATATCGTAAAATAATTTATCACATATTTATCATGTTATAATTATTAATTATAATCGAAGCTATGTAAAACATAGTCATTAAGTATCAATATTATAAATTACACTAGATTAATTCTAAATTTTTCACTATAAATTCACTATAAATTCAGACCGTACACCAACGCTAGATATATGTCACAATCAATAAATAACATGTAAAATCTACATAATATATTAGCAACACACAATATGAAATATTTCGTCATATAAAAAACAATAAGGTAAATAGATACTCCAAATTAAATAATACTCTTAATTTTTATCCTATATTTTTAAGATAAAAGTAAAAATAATTTGTTTTAGACCGCTTTTTTAATTTTTTTAAATTTTATGAAACTAAAATTTATATTTAGCTACTTTGCATGTAAAACAAACATAATAAAAAGATTTTTAGATATAAATCATCTTATAACATAAACAAATACTAGTATATGATTCCAAAGTAAGTAAAAATAGAAAATCACAAATAATAAAACTTAAGATTCTCTACTAAATTAAAAATTATCTAATAATAAATTAGCAATATCTTAAACTTGAATTCACTACTTTTAATAATTATTATAAAGTTAACAATTTTGATAAACACTCTATTTATCTATAGTGACTAGTGTAGATATTTATTTATAAAACTCCTTAATGAAAAAACCTACCTACTATCTAATTTAACTGATAAAAAGATTTCTCATGCTAACTGTATAGGATAATAATCCACAAGTATGTTATTACTTATAAAGTTTACTCCATAATTTTTTATTAATTAATACTATAAATATAGTAATAATAATTAAACATAGAATAACCTTTAACCCTAATTTTTTTCTAATTTCCATTTCAGGCTCTGCTGCCCATTGTAAAAAATTTACTACATCATGAGCCATATTACTAACTGTAGATTCAGTGCCATCAGTATACCTCACTACATTATCAAAAAGCGAAGGAGGCATTGATATTTTTCCTGTAACAAAATATACATTCTCATATAAACCATTCACATCAGGTTTAGTGCTTTTATATCCTGTTAATAAAGAATATACATAATTAGCTCCATTATGCCTTGCCTTTATTATTAAAGATAAATCTGTAGGATATGCACCATTATTAGATGCCATTGCAGCTTCTTTATTAGGAAATGGAGCAGGAAAATAATCTGATGGCACACCAGATCTTTCAAACATTTCTCCTACTTCATTTGGTCCATCTTTAATTTGATATGAACTAGCAATTGATTTTACCTCTTCTTCAGAAAAACCTATCTCTTGCAAATTACGAAATGCTATTCTTTTCATTGAATGACAAGCTGAACAAACTTCTTTATACACTTGATACCCACGCTGTATTGAACGCTTATCAAATGATCCCAACATACCATTAAATTTCCAAACACGTGAAGTAGGATTCTCAGCATGAAACTCCTCAGAATATGCACGACAACATAACAACATAAAAAGCAACAATAACCTTAAAAACATTTACTTCATCTCCGGCACAGATTCACTTAATGTATTAGGCAATTTTTTACGTATTTCATACTTAGATAACACAGGCAGAATAATAAAAAAATAAGAAAAGTAGTATAAAGTTGAAGCCCTACTTAATGTAATAAATGGATCTTTAACTTCCTGCCCACCTAACCACGCCAAAAAGCAAAAATTAACCACAAAAATCCAATAAAACACTTTAAAAACAGGACGATATTTACCACTCTTTACTTGAAATGTATCTAACACAGGAAGCAAAAACCACACTACAATAGAACTAAACATTGTAATCACGCCAATAAGCTTGTTAGGGATAGAACGTAACATTGCATAAAAAGGCAGAAAATACCACTCTGGTACTATATGAGCTGGAGTAACCATAGGATTAGCTTCAATATAATTATCCGGATGCCCTAAGTAATTAGGAGCATAAAATATAAACATATATAATAATATCAAAAATATCCCAAAAGTTATACCATCTTTTATAATAAAATAAGGATAAATAGGTATTGTATCCTTTTTTGATTTTACCTCAACCCCTGAAGGATTACCTGAACCAAACCTATGTAATGCAATAACATGAAGCCCCGCAAGAGCTACAATAACAAAAGGCATTAAATAGTGCAATGCAAAAAATCTGTTAAGTGTAGGATTATCAACAGAAAAACCACCCCAAAGCCACTGTACTACTTCTTCACCAACTAATGGAATTGCAGAAAATAAATTTGTAATTACTGTTGCACCCCAAAAACTCATTTGCCCCCATGGTAAAACATATCCCATAAATGCAGTTGCCATCATTGAAAAAAATATAAAAATACCTATAAACCATACTAATTCCCTAGGCTTTTTATATGACCCATAATATAAACCACGAAATATATGAATATAAACCACTATAAAAAAGAAAGAAGCCCCTACAGCATGAGTATAGCGTATTAACCAACCATAATGCACATCTCGCATAATATGCTCAACACTATCAAAAGCATGATCAACATGAGGTGTATAATGCATAGCTAAAAATATGCCAGTAATAATCTGTAAAATTAATGCAACCCCAGCTAAAGAGCCAAAATTCCAAGCATAGTTAAGATTCTTAGGTACTTGATATGTAGCAAGTTCTCTTAAAAAAGAGACTACTGGCAACCTGTACTCTATCCATGCCAATATCCCTTTTCCTTCTCCTTTAATGTCTTCCTTATTACTTATATTAGACATTTATTACTTCCTTCACACAAAATCACCGCTTTTTTTACCAATAACAACAGTATTATTGCTGGAAAAATAATAATCAGGAACAAGTAAATTAATAGGAGCAGGTCCACTAAGAATTCTCCCAGATATATCATATTTTGATCCATGACAAGGGCAAAACCATCCTTTTTTTTCTCCTTCTACCTCTACAGGGACACAACCAAGATGAGTACAAATTCCTAATATAATTAACCATTCCTCTTTTCCTGCATGAGTACGCTGCTGATCTGTTTGCGGATCACGTAGATCATTAAGATTAATCATCTGTGCTTCTTTAATTTCTTCTTTAGTACGCCTTCGTATAAAAACTGGCTTGCCTTGCCATTTTACAACTTTTGTCTTACCCTCCTTAATTTCTAATAAATCCACCTCAACTGTAGATTGCGCTACAACTTCAGCAGATGGACTTAACGACTTAATTAAAGGATAAATAAACGAAAATAGCCCCATTATAGACATAAAAAGAGCAGTTAATCCTAAAAAATCTCTCCTTTTTAATTCTTTATTCTCAATACTAACATTACTTAATTCCTTCACACTCATCCATAGAAACCCTTTTAACTATCAACTTATCATATTTACTATATTGTACTGTAAATGATATAAAAAAAAAGATAATTTACTCAAATCATGCATTATTTTATAAATTTATTATAAAATATTATTTGCTTAGTTAACATACACTTATTACTAAAGTACATTTTTTATAGTATTCATATTAAATAACCTTATAATCAAGAATATGAAACTAACCTCTATATAAAATCTTACATGAAATATTATATTAATACAATAATTAGAAATTATTTTTTTTGCATAATAATCTTTCTTAATATATTAACTGCATTTGCCAATTGATAATCTGTATCACTATATACTTGTGCAAATATCTTTGTATTTTTTTTCATTGCTATATTATTAACTTGTATATCAGGAATAATTCCTCTATCTTGAATTATATGATTCAGAGGAGTATAATATAAGGCATTTGTTATACAAATTGCACCTCCACCTTTTACAGGAATTACTGTTTGCACAGAACCTTTACCAAAAGATTTTTTACCAACAATAATTGCTTTCTTATGATCTTGAAGAGCTCCAGCAATAATTTCTGAAGCAGAAGCCGAATTTTCATTTATCAGTACAACTGTAGGAAAACTTTCAAAAATTCCACCTTTACTAGCGTTATAATATTTTTCCTTTGCTTTATCACGACCACGAACTGAAACAATCTTTCCTTCGCTTAAAAAATAATCACATATGGTTATTGCCTGACTTAAAAGTCCGCCGGGATTATTGCGCAAATCTAACAATACACCTTTTATATTATTATTTTGCATAGATTTCCAATATCGCTGTACATCATCTGCAACATTTTCATCAAAACAAGAAATCTTTATATAAGCTATATCATCATTAATAATGTTTGCATCTACAGAACGTATTTTAATTAATGCTCTTTTAATAGATAAATTGATTACTTTATTATACTTTTTAATGCCTAAATTAACAAAGGTACCAACATGTCCTCTAATTTTTCTAATAACCTCTTGCAATGACATTTGTTTAGTATCTTCGCCATTAATCAATACAATCACATCATTAGTATTAATATTAAAGTCAAAAGCTGGTGTATTATTTTGTACAGAAACTACCCTTATTCCTTTGTTATCTTTTGTAATTTCAACTCCTATACCTCCAAATTCACCTTTAGTATGTATTTGCATTTCAGAAAACTTTTCAGCATTTAAATATTCAGAATATGGATCTAAATTAGATAACATACCATTAATAGCATATTCCAATAAAATTTTATTATTAACATTTCTAATTGACTTTTCCTTAATTTTAGAAACTATTTCATCTATTAATACGCAATCAAAATCATTATCATCTAAATCTGCAAAAGTCCTATCTAAAGGCTGCAATATTAAATAACATGCTATAAAAATAAAAAAAAACTTTTTTATCATAGCAATGCCTCTACCTCTACAATCCAAATACATTGTTAAATATACAATTAATCATTTCCTCATTAATCAAAGAAATATCATAAATATTCACATTAAACCACATAAACTATATAGTAACCGCCTAAGTAAAAATTTCTTCAACAAATCAATTTTTTATCATAATCCAATAATTTTTTAATCATATCCTTACATATCTTCACAAATTAGCAAATATAAAATATTTATGAGTTTTAATTTTTTCACTTAAAAAATATGTAATTGAATATTATCATCATTTACATATTTTATTCTATATACAGCAAGTAAAAAAACTTATTATCTATGCTGCAATTCATATAATAAAATATTTTGTTTTATTTGATCTTGTTTGCCATTTAACCTAAAACCCAATTTATTCTTACAGTTATTAAACTCCTGATTATAACAATTTATATTACTCATTAACCTTTTATAATCTTTCTCTATTACCAAAAGCTGCTTAGATAGTAATTTATATTGATCATCATACTTTTTCTTCTCTTTTGAATTAGTCCGTAAAATATTATCTAAATTAAAAACAAGCTCACTTAATCCTATGATAATACATATAAAAAGGAGAATATTATAAGTTATAAACAATTCTCTTATATAATTTTTCAACATTTCAGTCGCTATAAAATATTTTAATAATGCTATTAATAATAGTACACTAATTATAATTACTCGTTTAAATAATATATAATTTACATCTTTTTGTAACACACATTTCCTAGTCATATATAATGACTCATCTACATGAATAGCACTATATAAATAAGAAAAAAATGTAAAGTGATCTTCTACTTGAGATTTAATAAAAAAAATCCTAAGTTCCATATCCTTAATTTTACAGATAGTGTCTTGACATTTTTTCTTATTTTTTACTGTATTATTGCGTTGCCTTGCACAACAACTTAAAACAAAAAGCAATACACCTATTCCAAGCAATACACTTACTATAATAATCTCATAACGTTGTGTATTATAAATACAATAAAGCAATATACTCAACATTACATAAAAAATTATGCTTATTATAAGTTTATTCCATAAAAAATTTTTCATACATATTATAATTCTAATTTACTTTCATCTTACACCTATGATGAATTAATGCAAGTTTTATACTAAAATAAGTATAATATTCCATTAACATATATTAATACAAGCTTGTATTGTACAACGCAAAACATCTACATAAAAAAAAATCATTGTTAATAAGTTAACTTTAATTGTATTGATAGTCCTCTTTTATCATTTTTATTAATCGCAAGTTATATATAATAATACTTCTATATAATTAATCCTTAGATTAATATACCTACTATATTTAAATTAAATCAATTTGATAATTTGCTTTCTAGTTATAAATTTAATAAATAACAAAAATTATAAGATATTAATGTTTATTAATTACTATTTCATTATAGATAAATAACACTTGTTTATATTTAAATTAACAAAAAACACCTTATTTTCTTAATTTAAAGCTCACGTTCTAAAGATATTTAATCTTCTAATAAAAAACATAACTACTAACAATAAAAAAGATACTATAATAATCAAAGGTCCTGGAAAAATATCAAGTATTACAGACAATAAAAGTCCTACAATCCCTGATACAATAGAAATAACTGTAGCAACTATTATCATCTGTACAGGCGTTGATGTAATCAACCTTGCTCCTGCTGCAGGAATCACTAAAAATGCAGTAATAAGTAGTATTCCCACTAATTGAGTATAAAAAGCAATAAATATGGATAATACTATTAAAAATTCTAATCTGACAATATTTACATTTATTCCATTAGATATTGATAAATCTTGACTAACAGAAACAAGAAGCCAACTTCTCCATCTATATATTACTGCCGATATAATTACAATAGCAGTAATAAACATCTTTTTAAGATCACTATTACTAATCATCAATATATCACCAAACAATGAATGGATAATATCATCATTCACAAAAGATACAAATGATAGTAATACTATTCCTACTGACATCACTACATTCGTGATAATATTTAACATTGCATCAGTAGAATATATTTTGTCAAAATTTAGAGACATTAAAATAGCTAATACTATTGCTACAAGTAAAATACTCACCAGTATGTTTATTTGAAATATAGTTGCCAAAGCTATCCCTAGAAAAGATGAGTGCGCAATACTATCACCTAAATAAGAAAACCTATGCCAAATCATACAAGACCCTAAAGGTCCCGTCACCATACTAATAATTATTATCGCTATAAAAGCATTAACAAAAAATCTTTCAGATATGGCTTCTAACATAATAATTTATAACACCATTAACACCGTACACACTTTTCTACCATCATATAATAAAACATTGTATGTGCGGCAAGCAGCTGCTGTAGACATGTACTCAACATTTAATCCAAGATTATAAAAACTATTGTGCTGCTCTTTAGGTAAAAAAATACATTCTTTTCCAGTCCCAACTAATATCACGTTAAAACTATTATTGATACCACTTATCACTTCTCCTATATTCGCAAAACTCAACTCTTTTAAAAGAACAACCTCATCTTGAGAAACAATACAAGAACTATAATAAACTCTATTAGAAATTACAAACTTACCTTTAGAAAAGCTATTTATTACATTCTTATTTAGTGAAATAGAAGACGTAATATCCATGCTTAATTATCTTTTTAATTACACTCTATATAAATATAAACTTAAATAGCAAAAAATCTATACCCTGCTATATTAATCTTACATCTCAACTCTAATTCCTTATTCTTTATAAGATCATTGATTTTAGTTTTACCATCTATTACAAATATTTGTTCTAATAACACTACTTCTTCAAAAAATTTCTGCATTCTACCTTCAATTATCTTTTTTACTACATTTTCAGGTTTATCAAGCATACCCACTTGCTTAGCAATGATATCATACTCTTGATCAATAACTTGTTTATCTAAAAGTTCTATAGACAGAGCTTCCGGCTTTGCCGCAACAATATGCATAGCTATGTTTTTGGCTAAATCCTTAAGTTTTACTTCATCTGCATCTGAATCTAAAGCTACAATTGCTGCAGCTTTTCCAACATTACCCATGATAGAATTATGTACATATCCACCTATTACTCCTTTTTCTACATTTAAATAACCTATTCTACCTAAGTTAATATTTTCACCAATAATAGCTATACTATTCATAATTTCTGAGTTAATACTCACATTATTACTATAATCACACTCTAAAAATTCTGTTACTTCTTCTACTTTATATATCCTTACTAACTCAACAAGCTTCAATGCTAAGTCTTGAAATTTTTGATTACGTGCTACAAAATCTGTTTCTGAATTCAATTGTATTATAGATCCTTGTTTATTATCAATATTAATTGCAACTAACCCATCAGTTACATCTCTATGTGCTTTTTTATAAGCTTTTAATATTCCCTTCTCTCTTAAATAATTTTTAGCTTTTTCTATATCACCTAAACACGCAACCAATGCTTCCTTGCAAGCTCCCAATCCTGCACCTGTAATATCACGCAGTTTTTTCACAATATTAATATCTATTTTCATAATTTTACCTATTCCTTTATGTCATCACGCTTATTATCTTCTAGCACTAAACTGTCATCGCTTTTGTTGACATTGGCACCTTTATTAGATCTAAACTTATTTTTCAATAAAGTATCTCTTTTTTCTACAGAAAAATCTTTTATATCATCAACATTAACGCCAGAATTAATTAAATCAGAATGTATAGCTTTTAATATGGTATCAGAAACAATTCTACAGAAAAAATCTATAGATCTTACAGCATCATCATTACCAGGAATTGGATAATCTATCCCTCTTGGATCAGAATTTGTATCTAAGACTGCTACCACAGGAATATTCAATTTATTCGCTTCCTTAATCGCTATGCGCTCCTTATTAGCATCAATAATAAATAAAATATGTGGTAACCCACCCATTTCACGAATCCCACCTAAAGACTTAAGTAGCTTTGCCTTTTCCTTTTCAAAAAGCAAAATTTCTTTTTTTGTAAATTTATTATCTTGATTATTAAGTAATTGATCATAATAAACAAGCTTTTTAATTGATGAAGAAACAGTTTCCCAATTAGTTAACATGCCTCCTAACCATCTATTATTAACATAATACTGCCCACAACGTACAGCCTCCTCAGCAAGAATATTAGAAGCCTGAACTTTTGTTCCCACAAATAACACTCTACCTCTTTTTAACACTACATCATACAACACCTCAAGTGCCTTCTTAAAAAGAATTATAGTTTTTTGTAAATCAATTATATGAATATCTTTATATTTATGCACACCATATATATAAGGTGCCATATTTGGATTCCAACGGCCTGTCTTATGCCCAAAATGAACACCAGCATCTATCAAATCTCGTATAGTAAAATCTGGCAAATCAAACATCTATAACTCCCTTTAATTTTATAATAGTTAAACCTCCATAGCTATCCCTGTAAACAGGACCATTATTACAGCCATGTGTGAATTAGCACTATAGTTCAATAATAACTACAACACTATTACATACTAACAAGTAATATTTTTATTATCAAGATTTAAGTAACACAATCACTCAAAGGCAATAATATTATACAAATTAGCTAGTATAATAATTAAGCACATGAACTATCATTATATGTTTTTACACTTTTAATTTTTTTATAGTATATATATTATTTCGTATATGTACATGGCTATAGCGCAATCGCATAATCTCCCCCATATACACTGCAAAATATAATCCTTTACCTCACATAATCAACGCACTTGTATATTGTACTACCTGTTTTCTCACATTATTATTTTATTAGTTATCAAAAGCATATTTTAAATCAAAATAATTACTTAAAAGACAATAAGTCTCATGCAAAGGCAGACCTACAATTGCAGAATACGAGCCTTTAATCCACATAATCAACGCACTTGCATAACCTTGTATATTATATCCTCCTGTTTTCCCGTACCATTGCTTTAAGTGAATATAATAATCTATTTCCTTCATGGATAAACGCTTAAATTTTACAATTGTTACAACATTTTTTACATGTAATTTATTTTCAGGCGTATACAAACAAATTGTAGTATATACGCGATGCCTACGACCAGAAAGCAATTTCATATATTTTATAGCTTGTTCCTGATTTTCTGCTTTTAGCAATATTCTCCTCCCACAACATACTATAGTATCTGCACTTAATACAAATTTATCTGGACGTATCACTTTAATTTTTTCAGCTTTATTTTTTGCGATACGAATAGAATAATCCTTAGGAAGTTCTTTATTATAGTAAGATTCATCAATTTCTGAAGATATCACCTCCTCAGGCAATACACCTATTTTTTTTAATAAGTTAATGCGCTGATGTGATGAAGATGCCAATACTAAATTTTTAATTTTTATCATTTGTAATGTTTAATCTATAACCTTAAGCCGCCTAATAATTCGACCTTTACCTACTCCACTCTTATCAATACCATAAGAACTTATTTCCATTAACACCTTATCATGCATTAAAATACGTATCTTACTTTTACGTATTTTACCAGAAGCATGAGCTATAATCTCGTGCCCATCACTTAGCTTTACTACAAAAGTCGCATCACGCAATAATTTAACTACTATACCTTCAACTTCTATAATTCCTTCTTTTACAGCCACCATTTTATCAAAAAAATTAATAGCATCATTATATAGTAATATTTACAAAAGCGCAATACGGTTTTATTACTTTGTTTTGTACCGTTAAATAATATCAATACCTTTTAAAATCTCGATATTATATGCTATTAAAAAAGATAAGTTATTCACTTATAGTCATATTAATTTTATCAAATAGCAACAGATACTCTAAAATAAATTACATAGATAATATTTATAATTCTTACAAAACAAACTTGTAATTTTCCATGACTTTAGTGTACATTTATTTACAAAAAATATTTAAATTTATTGCAATAATTTCCTACTATAATAAGCATAAATTAAACTTATTTAAGAGTATATTTTATGTAACAACATGAACTTTTGTACCAACTTTAGAATATTCATGTCCTAAAATAATTAAATTTACAACTTCTGGAAGATTTATAACCCACACATTACCATATGAATCATCATCAATAATTTCAACTGTAATAAATTCAACTGTATTATCATCATTAACAATTTTTAATCCTATTTCTCCTGCATCATTCAAACTTAATAAAGAGGATGAAACTTTTTGAGCTTTAAATTGACCTACTAATAATTCAACATTCGACATCATTCCTTGTGTAACAAAATGATTTTCATCATTCTTGACTGTAACTTCAACTGTATAAGTCTTAGTTTGTGGATTTGCAATTTTACTAATAAAACTTACTATCCCTTTAAATACTTTTCCATTACTTAATATAACATTAGATGACGAATTAAGTTGTAACATTTCTGCATCCTTAGTAGAAACATTTACTACAACTTTAAACTGATTAAAATTAACTATTTTTGCAATCACTTGCCCAAAATTAACAAAACTTCCAACTTGGACATTAACCTTATCTACATAACCTGTAAAGGGAGCCCTTATTTTCGTATTATTAAAATTAATATGTGCTTTTTTAACATCTGCATAAGCTGATTGAAGAGCAGCAAAAGCTGCATTATCCTGCACTTCTGATCTATAGCCCTTCTTATATAATGCCCGCGAAACCTCATACTCAAGTTGTCTTTGTTTTAATATAGCCTGTGCTTGCTTTAATTGTTCTGCTTTATCATTTTCTTCTACTGCTAATATTACTGCATTTTTGTTAACTGCATCCCCACTATTAATCAAAAGGCTTGTAACTTTTCCACTAACTTCTGAAGTAATTTCTGCAAGCTGTAATGCATTTACCTCACCTACTACAGAACGATATACTACTTTATTTTGAGAATAATATTTTTTCACACGCACGGAAGGAATACTTTCAGAAAAGCTTATTATTTCAGGCCTTCGATATACAAATATCCCACTACAAACCCAGCAAATACTCACTGCTAATACTAGTAATACAATCTTATACTGTAACTTTAATTTTAAGATACATTTTAAAATACTCATATACTCACTTCACATATTATATTAAAAACCTATTTTTTTTCACATAATATAGCAATTCGCAACAAAACTATCCCTATTTCACAATCACATAACGTTGTTGCATATATAACTTTAGACATACCTAAACACTATATAATGCCACCGTTATAACATAAAATTGCTTTTCTAAATTCTACAGTACAATGTAATTCAGTAACGACAACAAATACCAATAATAATACATCTTACATTAAAAAATATTAACGTTTTATTTTTTATACTTTAAAAATGCTATTTCACACGCATCCTTAAATACTTCGTTTACATCAGGATGAGAATGACAAATATGATAAATATCTTCAGATGATGCCTTATAAGTCATAGCAACTACTACTTCATTAATCATGGTATCAGCATATGTTCCAAAAATATGCACACCTATAATAGCATCTGTTTTCTTACACGTTAAAACTTTCACAAAACCTTCGTCTTCACCAGTAGCTCTAGCTCTACCATTAGCCGAAAAATTACTTTTTCCAACATTATAATCATACTTTATACTTTTGAGATAATCTTCGGTTTTACCTACAGATGCTACAGCAGGGTGTGTATATATCACATTAGGTATAATTTCATAATCTATATAAGAAGAATACCCCGCTATTAATTCAGCAACAACATGTCCTTCTTTTTCTGCCTTATGAGCAAGCATTGCTCCGCCAATAACATCCCCTATAGCAAATATTCCTTTAACATTAGTTTCAAATTTATCATTAACTACAATAAACCCCTTATCATCCTTTACTATATCATATAATTCTATCAAATTTTCAGTACATGGGTTTCTTCCAACAGCAACAAGTACTTTATCAACCTCTATAATAGTAACCTGATTATCTATTAAGGATTCGCACTCTACAACAAGCCCTTTATCTTTATAATGCACAGATGTTACTTTAGACGACATTTGAAATTTTATTCCTGATTTTTTCAAAGAATTCATCAAGCTCTTACTAATATCACTATCCATACTCGCAGCAATTTGGCTTGAACACTCAATAATTGTTACTTCAGAACCTAGCCTACTCCATACTGATGACATTTCAATACCTATCACCCCTCCTCCGATAACTGCTAATCTTTTTGGTGGGTTAGAAAGACTTAAAATAGAATCAGAAGATAGAATATCTTTTTCATCAATATTAACATTTGGCAAAGCAGAAGGCTGAGACCCCGTAGCAATGACTACATTTTTAGATGTAATTTCTTGATATTCACCTTTCTCATCATTCACTTTTATAGTAAAGCTATCTGCCGATATTAATGATATCTTTGCAGTACCGCAAAACCTCTTAATTTTATTATAAGAAAGTAAAAACTCAATCCCATTACTTAAATCCTGCACTACCTTATCTTTAATCTCCATTGCTTTATGTAAATCAAATTTTACATTGTCAATAACTACTCCATATTTTGATAAATTATGCTTAGCACTATAGTATTTATACGAAGAATCTAATAATGCTTTCGAAGGTATACATCCTACTCTTAAGCATGTACCCCCTAATAAACGATTTTTATCTACGCATGCAACTTTTAATCCTAATTGCGCTGCACGAATTGCACATTTATAACCCCCAGGACCGCCTCCAATTACAATAACATCATATTTTTCCATATCATTACACCACTACTTAAGAAATAACTGCTAAACCATGCCCTTTTGTTATAAAATACATTGAAAAATTTAAAATCATTGGTTCATAGGATGGCTTAGGAACATTACTAACTTTTTCTATAACCCCTAAAGCAGAATCAATTTTTAACAAGTATCCACTATCATTTAACACCCATATTTTATTACCTGTTAAAATAGGTGAAAACCACTTATTCGGCTTCCTAAACCCAGAATTTTTTCTTACCTTATTTAATAAGTTACACTTCCACATAATAGTTTTATTTTTAACATTAAATGCAACTAATATGTTATCTCTAGTAATAATAAAAATATTACTATTAATTATTGGAGAAACAACCTTAACATTCAACTTTTCTACCCAATTAACTTGCCCAGAAAGTACATTAATACTCACTAAATCATGATCATAATTTACAATAAAAAGTTCATCTCCCTCAGTGATTGGTGTAATTGAAATATCATCGACAAGACTAAAGCTCTCTTTATTCAACACTAAATCCCATAGTTTATCTCCATTATAAGAATTCAAAGCTATAACGTTACCATTAGGTAATAATAACGTTAAAATATCATTTTTAACATTAAAAGCTGGAGATAATGAACTCATTTTTTTTATATCTGATAAAGCACCTTGATAGGACCATAAGAATTGTCCATCACTAACATTAAAAATAAATAAGTAATTATCCACTGTTAATACAGCAACATTTTTTCCATTATTAATTACAACAGGATTTCCATCAACAATATTTCTTAAAACTTGCTTCCACATTATCTTTGAAGTACTAACATCCACACCATAAAGCACATTATCTACTATACATAATATAATTCCTTGAGGATATAATAACTTATCAAAAGCATATGATAGCCCCCCTCCATATATTTTTTGTGAATTTGTTAAACTGACATTCCATAAAATATCATTTGGGTTTTTACCATTTAGATAATATAATTTACCTGTATTTTCTAAAATAACAATCCCATTACTAGTAGCAATACTAGAAGCAATTTTTTTACCATTTAGTAAAAATGTTTTTACCTTATTAAAATTAAAACTTAGGTTTAAATGCTCAGGTTTTCCAACGGCTAAAGAAGAAATATCTTTCTCTAATTGCAATGATGAATTCATTTTACCAACTTCCCTGCAAAATGCATCATTGAATATGAAATATAAAAACATAAAAAATAATATTGCTAAGAACCGCATCTTTGCTACAATAAAAAACTCAATTCATAATACTTAACTAACTTATTTGAATAAATCAACTAATTATTAAATAAAAAAAAGCTTCGCTATAAATTCAATAGCATTATTTATAACATCTCACATCATTAATAATGATAATTGCTTAATATTTAAGGAACGTAAACTATTTTATTTACTTGATAAAGGCACAAGTATACACCACCACGTAGATTTAAATTAAATACATTATATAACAATAAAATATATTAAAGTTTTTATTGTAAATATTGCTATATATTTTAATTAATCATAAACTATAATCAATTATTTATATAACCTTTAATAAGAAAAACTTACCAACAGTATAAAGAACTATTTATATATTTCTTTGAAAAAAAAACATCTTACGCTTGCATAACTTCATCCTAAAATGAATAATGTGTACAATTTATTGTACTAAATCAATCTTAATAAAATTAGCAACTTAATAACCATTGAATACTATAAAATATTAGAAATTTGATAAAAAATTAATTTTTAACCTACAATTTATCACTAGCATTATATCATTTTTTGTATATATAAATACTTATACATCCTTCACTACCTTCCTATATTTTTATATTAAATTAGAAATGTTATTTCCATATTAATATTAATAAAAAAATTATTATTTTGTTCTACTAAAGCATATAATAAATAACTAGTATATTGTTCTAATTAATAATAAATTATATGCAATGTAATGTAATAAATAATTTCTTAAGTATTACAATGCTATAAACAAATGTATAATACATAACTAAGGTGCATAAAATATTATACAATACAGTAAAATTTACTATAGATAAAAAATATTTACTCTATAAACTCTTACATGATATAAATAATCATATACTCAAATCAGTAAATAATTATGGTAAGTAATAGCGTGGTTTTATGTATATTGGATGGTTGGGGTAATGGAAACAATAACAAATACGATGCTATTGGCACCACTAATAAGCCGTGCTGGGACTATATTACTTCACAATATCCTAAAAGCAATTTAATAACAAGTGGTATAGATGTCGGGTTACCAAAAGGACAAATTGGAAATTCAGAAGTTGGACATATAAATTTAGGTAGCGGTAGAATTGTATTACAAGACTTACATAGAATTAACACTGAAATACATAACATTGCACAAAATAGTAGCTTACTATCATTTATACAAAAAATTCAAAGTAAAAAAGGTGCTTGCCATATTATCGGGCTATTGTCTGATGGAGGTGTACATTCCTTACAAAGCCACATGCTAACCCTCATAACAATACTTACAAAATCATACGTAAAAATATTTATACACGCATTTTTAGATGGAAGAGATACTCCTCCATCCTCAGCAAAAAAATATATTAACATATTAAATGAGCATATTTGCAAATATAATAATGTATATATTGCTACTATTAGCGGCCGTTATTATGCAATGGACAGAGATAATCGTATTGACAGAACAGAAAAAGTCTATAATGCTATAGCTTTTTCTGAAGGCAAAAAATATAATAATGCAATATTAGCAATAGATAGCCACTATGCATCTGGAATCACAGATGAATTCATATTACCATCAATCATAGGTGATTACTGTGGTCTTAATCATAATGATGGCATATTAATAACAAATTTTCGTAGCGATAGAGTAATACAAATAATCAACATGATCACAAATAGTATTAAACCTCGCAAGCACATTCATATAGATAATATCTTAGGTATGATAGAATACTCAAAAAATATTAATATTCCTTGTTTATTTCCTAAATACAACATAAAAAATACTCTAGGGGAAATAATATCAAATCATAACTTATTTCAGCTAAGACTTGCTGAAACTGAAAAATTTGCACATGTAACTTTCTTCTTTAATGGCGGTAGAGAAGAATTTTTTAAAAATGAAGAAAGAATTATTATTCCATCACCACAAGTACCAACATATGATTTGAAACCAGAAATGTCTGCATACGAAGTCACAGATCATTTAATAAGTAATATTCACTTAAAAAAATACTCTCTTATTATAGTAAATTATGCAAATGCTGACATGTTAGGACATACTGGAAATATTGAAGCAACAAGAAAAGCGGTTGCTTCTGTTGATAAGTGCTTGGGTAAAGTATTAGAATCTGTTAAAAATAATAACTATATATTAGTTATCACTGCCGATCATGGAAATGCAGAAAAGATGTTTGACGTAAAAAATAAAATGCCGTATACAGCACATACTACCAATAGTGTACCATTTATAATATGCAATTATAATAAAAAAATTGCTTTAAAAGACGGTAGATTATGTGATGTATCTCCTACCATACTAGAATTATTACAAATTAAGCAACCACTAGAAATGACAGGAAAATCTTTAATACAAGAAATATAAATGTATATTACCTACATAAAAGATTCTTAAAAAGTTTCGTTTTGATCTCCATTGCACATGTTTCCTATTAGCAATACGCTAACATCATGTTACCAATTGCCTAGCACATAACTAAATACCTTAAAAATATTTAAATAACCCTATTTTTAGTTAATACATTTACATATAATTGAGTATACATACTACACAAATATATAAATCTATTGTAGATTACTTAGTATTATGAATGTATGGGTTATGATTTTTTTTAAATATAATTTTTATAGGTACTTCATAAAAAAAGGATTGTGCTAAGCTATTCTTTAAATATTTTTGGTAAGTAACATCTATGACTCCCATATTTGTTGATACTACAAACACCA
Source organism: Candidatus Neoehrlichia procyonis str. RAC413 (assembly GCF_000964795.1). GTDB lineage: Bacteria > Pseudomonadota > Alphaproteobacteria > Rickettsiales > Anaplasmataceae > Neoehrlichia > Neoehrlichia procyonis. The sequence continues at coordinate 420,547 of NZ_LANX01000001.1, forward strand.
ATGGCATCACGCTAATTTGTGTAATATATTTTAATTTAACTTGTTTTCCTTTATACAAAGGCGGAGAATGGTGGTTTATTGCTATAGATAACCATTTATTAAGATCTGCAGTATTAATACGTTTAGTAAGACTACTATAAAGATTTAAACATTTATCAAGTATTTTATTACAATTAATATTTTTAAGAGCAGAAATTTCTATAATTGGAACTTTAAAATCAATTTTATTACTTTGTTGAATAATATTTTTTAATCTTTCTCTTTCTACTTTTGTATCAATTAAATCCAATTTATTTAATGCTACAATAAGTCCTTTGCCTTTACGTATAGCTATTTCAGCAATCGATAAATCTTGTTGACTAATTCCAAAAACAAAATCAACTATTAAAATTACAATATCTGATTTTGCAATTGACGATATAGATAACTTATTAGAAAAAGTTTCTATACTCTCTACTACTTTTGATTTTCTACGCATTCCAGCAGTATCAACTAATGTAAATCTTCTACCTTTATAATCATAATCTACATCTATAGAATCACGAGTAGTACCTGCTTCACTATCTGTAATTAACCTATTATCATTTAAAAAAGTATTTATTAAAGTTGATTTACCAACATTTGGCTGACCGACTATAGAAACTTTTATAGTGTTAACTCTTTCACCTTCAAAGTCACTTTCTTCACATAATGAAGTCAAAGCATCATATAAATCTGCCATACCTAAACCATGTTCAGCTGATATATACACTGGACCAATAAAATTCAAATATTCTAAATAGTCTACTGGATAACAGTTTTTATTACTTTCACACTTATTAGCAATCAGTATTATAGGCTTACTTGTTAACTTTCGTAACCACTTTGCAAAAATTGTAACTTTTTCATCAAAATTTACCCTAGAATCAACGACAAAAAATATAACATTAGCAGACTCTACTGCTAATTTAACTTGTTCAATAATTAAGTGCGATAATTTAATACTGCCATTAACTCCACCCGTATCAATAATTTTAAACCTTAACCCACATAAGTCAACATAGCTTTCCCTTCTATCCCTTGTTACATTGGGAATATTGCTCACTATAGCAAGCTTTTTACCAACTAATCTATTAAATAAAGTTGATTTACCAGCGTTTGGTAATCCAACAATTGCTATTTCTAACATCAATTTTTATAATACAATTATGTATTATATATTAATAAATACTTTTGTTACATATTATTTTTTTTAATGATACATAATAAAGAAAGAAAATTGTATTTACAAAATATATACTGATCTTATTACTATCTTAAGTATATAAAACACATTACAAACCAAATATTGCTCTTAAGATAATTAGTACATAAACTATAAACTTATTATTTACATATATCATAAAGTATATTACAGAATAAATACTATGACTAAAAGTTGATTACTTAGTATTATAATGCATAAGTTACGATTTTTTTTTAATACATTAAATTTTATAGGTACTTCATAAAAAGATTGTGCTAAGCTATCATCTAAATATTTTTAATAAGTTACATCTATTACTTCCATATTTGTTGATACTACAAAGACCAATGGCATTATGCTAATTTGTGTGATATGTTAATTATTATAATTTCGCATATTGCTCAACTTTACCATGCATATATATAATAACATATATAAATTATGCCTTTAAATCATTATAATAAGTAAATATATAATAGATTTAAAAGTATTACACTAGTATAATTCTTATATCTAGAATATTAATGATGTTTATATGATGCAAAATTATCGCAATGCTGTGCTAGTATTATCTGACGGAAGATACTTTTGTGGTCAATCAATAGGGGTACAAAATGATACTATTGGGGAAGTATGCTTTACTACTGGAATTACTGGATATCAGCATACAATAACTGATCCATCATTCACAGATCAAATTATTACATTTACATTTCCTCATATTGGTAATGTAGGTATTAATCATATAGATAATGAATATAGTACAATATTAGCAAAAGGAATCATTGTGAGAGAGATATCAGAACACTCTCACATAACATCTTACATTAATTTAAATTCATGGATGAAAATTAATAATCTTACTGGAATATCTGGAATTGATACCAGAGCTTTAACTATACACATACGCAACCACGGATCACAAAATGGCATAATACATCACTTTAATGATATTAACTTATTAAATATAAAAGAATTACAACAAACAGCAAAAAACGCTATTACTAAAATAGAACAATCCTTAGTATACAATAACTACAACGAGTCACTAAGTATAAAAAACTTGCACAATGTATCAGTAATAGATTTTGGAGTAAAAAATAAGATATTATCGCATTTAGAAAAACTAAATTGTAAATTAAAGGTAGTAGCTGCTGTAGGAGACTTTGCTAATAAAGTACTATCATCATCTCCTCAAGGTATAGTCATATCAAATGGTCCAGGAGATCCTGCTGATATTCCACAAAATATTATTAAGCAAATCAATATTTTAATAAAATCTAATATACCAATTCTAGGAATATGCTTAGGACACCAATTACTTGCTATAGCTTCAGGGGCAAAAACAAAAAAAATGCTATACGGACATAGAGGAACTAACCATCCAGTTTACAATATAGAAGATAATCGTATTGAAATTACAAGTCAAAATCATGGATTTGCTGTTGATAAAACAAGTCTTCCAAATAATATAAAAATTACACATATCTCATTATTTGATGAAACAATAGCAGGAATGAAATTCACTGATTATCCAGTATTTTCAGTACAATATCACCCTGAAGGTGCACCAGGCCCGTATGATTCATATTATATCTTTCATAAATTCATAAATATGCTAAAAGCCAATTCTAAAAATAATGTAACACCTATAAAATACAACTAAATCAACATTATCTAGATATTAAATATAAATCAATTCTTATAACTTACATAACTTAAAGAAATAACCTGTTTATATTAAACGTCAATACTTGCTTTTTATAATAGCATAAAATACAAGTTGAGCTTTATTCTTCAACTTCTAGCCAATATCAAAGCATGATACAATTATCAGATAATTGTACTAAATCAATCTTAATATGTGTAATATGTGAAAGTAACTATATACTTATTATAGTATTAATAAGTGATAAAAAAAATATTACATATTACAAGATCAATATTTACATTTATTAAAAGTAAATATATAAGTAACAATTTTACTTTCATATACGCTACGTACATTAAAAATCATTCACATGTTTAAGACAAATTTACTACAATATTATTATGTTTAAAATAAATACAAAGTCACCTTTTGCAGTTTAGCTTATAATTACTGTTTGCATAAATTCATAAAATTAACCTGTGACTTCTATTACAATCATTATAATAATTTCAAGTAAGAAAATTTTTGATTAACAAGTATAAAACATTAAAATACTCTTAGGCAATAAAATATTGTACTATACAATCAAGGTTTCATGCACTAAATATAATTGAATCAAATAATACTTATCTAATAAACACGATATTTAGTTTTATGCATATAAATAACAAAAACCATCACATAGAAATAATTTTATCTCAACCTATGGGATTCTGTGCTGGAGTAAGAAGAGCCATTGAAATTGTAGAATTAGTTATTAACCACTATAAGGATACTAAAAAGATTTATGTATTGCATGAAATTGTGCACAATTCTTTTATAGTAAATAATTTCAAAAAACAAGGAGTAATATTTATCGATACAATAGATCAAGTCGAACAAGACTCAATACTAATTTTTAGTGCTCACGGAGTATCAAGGAAAACTATAGAAGAAGTAAAACAAAAAAGAATCCATGTTATAAACGCAACCTGTCCTTTAGTAACAAAAGTGCACTTAGAAGTACAAAAATATGACAAAGAAGGTTATAAAGTTATATTAATTGGAAATAAAGGGCACCGTGAAGTTGAGGGTACTAGCGGACAAATAAGCAATCATGTAACAATCGTACAAAATGTTCAAGATGTACATAATATACAAATAACAGACCCTAATGTCGCATATGTTACTCAAACAACTCTTAGTATAGACGATACTAAATCTATTATTGAAGCATTAAAACAAAAATTTCCAACCATTAAGGGACCCAATTTAAAAGATATATGCTATGCTACCCAAAACAGACAAAATGCAGTAAGGTATTTATCTCAAAATGTTGATCTTATGATAATAATAGGAAGTCAAAACAGTTCAAATTCAAATCGTTTATTAGATTTAGCAAAATCTTACAATGTAAAGTCATTTTTAATAGATTCGTACAATAATATAGATTTAGATTGGTTTCAGCACGTCAAAAAAATTGGCATTACCGCAGGAGCTTCTGCACCAGATGTTCTTATTAAGCAAGTGATTAATTATCTTAAATTAAACTTTCACATTAAAGTATCAACAATGGGTGGCATACAAGAAAATATCATTTTTAAGTTACCAAAAAACATACATCCTTAATCTAACACAATGTTCTTTTTTTGTTATTCATAGCTTGTTATATATGGTCACATCGCATCAACTGAATCTAATACATTCAAAAATAACAATTAATAAATTTAAAGCTATCGCCACAATAAATAATTTCATATACTATCTTATAATTTACAAAGAACTAAGTAACAAATATACATTACATTTACTTTATTATAAAACTATAGCATTGAAATTAATTTATATTCACCTTATAACTCTAGTTATATATATTATTACATAAACTCAATAGCTAAAACATAACTACAAATGTTACCAAAAAATTCCTAAATATTGTTCATATCTTATACAAGACTCTAACACTTCATTTTATATAAAAATATAAATGCCATCATAAAAAAAAATATATATATCTACTAACTTAAGAATAAATACTCTTTCTTTCTATTTAAAAACTATTATAACATCATCTATCGTTTTAATAGCATATTATGTACTAGACATTTTACTTAATATTTTTTATGCTTCTTCACTTTATTGACTCAGTACATTAAGTATAATATAATAGCTTACATTAAAAACAAAACAACGGTACTCTTATTAACAAGATCAAAATAAAAATTATTAAGTTAAATAATAAATGTACATTGCCCTTGCCTTCTTATGCAACAGAGTATAGTGCTGGTGTTGATTTATATGCCGCAATTAAGCAGCCTATAACACTCAGCCCAGGCCAAAGAGCATGTATTAATACTGGTATAGCAATTGAAGTTCCTAGCGGATATGAGGCACAAATTAGACCAAGATCAGGGTTATCATTAAAATTTGGTATTACTATTCTAAATACACCTGGTACAATAGACGCGGATTATCGCGGAGAAATAATGGTTATATTAATTAATCTTAGCGATACAGAATATACAATAAATCACATGGATAGAATTGCACAAATGGTAATATCTCCTGTTATGCATGTAACTTGGGAACAAGTTGATAACTTTGACAGCAATACTAATCGTGGTAGTAATGGATTCGGTTCTACAGGTATATAACTATAAAAAATAATGCCTACCAATTTATAGTACACTGTAAACTTGAACACAGCATAGTAAAGTTTAGTTTATAGTATATACTTTTATCACTATAACGATAGATATATTATGATTGCATATTTCAGTTATAAATGAATTATTAAAACTATGAAATCCTTAGCTGCTAGATAATAGATCTTTTGTATATTAAATTGTGACTATGTAATCCCTCTATGTTATAACAGTGGTATTTATTAAAAATAAACTTATACACCTATTCAATCAGTTTCCATAATTCGAAGAAGTAAAAGATATATGTTGATAATGTTAGAAATAAAGTTACAAAATATCATCAGTTGCCACCTTAGTAAAAAAAGCTTTACAGCATAAGCGTTATTATGTGTAGCAAGTAATAATGTTATAAGAATGCTTTCACTACTAACAATACCATAAAAAGAAATAGACGAGGCTATTAATATTTAAAAACAGTGTTAATAAATATTGATTTGTAAAACTATGAGCATCTATAGTTCTTTTATAAAGAGATGTTATAATTTGTTATTATAGTTAACAAAATTAAATACTTTAAATAAGCTAACTTCTGTTATTTGTAGTTGAATACAAAAATTATTATCACATATAGCAGTAAATATATCTCATTAGATAAGAAATTAATATAAATCATTATAGCATAGCATGTAAAAACCTCTCATTTATTACATAACGTCAGTTATTTTACATAAAAAAATATATAACTATCTTAATTAACACTGGCAAACAATATAATGCATTACATAATAGTTAGGAATTTCTTGAAATTAAAACTGAATACTTATTTAGTACCTATATTGACAAAATTTTAAAATCAATAGAGATTTAACCAAATAAGAGAATTAACGTTAAAATACAACTATATTAACGTATTTCTTAACACATTAATATAGCTAAAATATATAAACTACTACTTTATAAAAAGACCCACTTTTACACAATATATAGATTAAGATAACCACATATTTATGTAACTTATTATAGATTAGCAATACTTGAAATCTCCAATAGATATTGGACAACTACAGACAACTTTGTATTCGCAGATCCTTTAATTAGAACAGCGTTACCCTCACCAATAATAAGTAATACTTTTCTCATAAGTGCTTTATAATCATGAAAGTGTATACCTTTGATATTTGCAGGTAAAATATCATGTAAATATTGCATATAAAAACCAACTGTATAGACAACATCAACCTTGCTATTAATAATAGAATCTATCAATCCTTTATGATACATCACACTATACTTACCAAGTTCTAGCATATCACCTAAAATTGCAATTTTTTTAGTAATACCATTCAATTTATATAAATTGTGCAGTGCAGCAATCATAGAAGCAGGATTCGCATTATATGCATCATCAATTAAAATAAAGTTTTTTCCTTGTAGATTAAGAGAATGCGCCCTTCCTCTTCCATTAATAGGAAGAAAATTGCTCAGTGCACTATACATATTATAGACATCTAATTTTAGACTATTAACTACCGCTATTACAATTAGTATTGAATATAAAAAACGCAACATGCACTCTTGTACAATACACTTAATTATATTGCCATTACAATTAATAACAACTTCTTTAAGCCCTTTATTAAAATCTTTAATCGTATATAAAAATACATTTGCATTTTTATTTTTGCCAAAACTTACTATATTAAAATTTTTGCAATGTTGAATTGCAGCACTATATAATTTACTATAATAATTATCATCATAGTTCAAAATAACAATACCATTGCTCTTCGTATGATAAAATATCTCAGATTTTGCAACTGCAATATCATCAACAGAAGAAAATGCTGCTAAATGTGCAGGTGAAATATGAGTAATAATTGAAATATCAGGATTTGTAATTTTAGATAATAAGTTAATTTCTCCAAAATTACTCATACCCATTTCTAAAATAATAAATTCACTATTATAAGGAGCATTTAGTGCACATAACGGCATACCTATATGATTATTAAAATTACCTTTATCACTATATGTATTACCATAGTGCGATAATGCTTGCTGTAACATACACTTTGTTGTAGTCTTACCAAAACTTCCGGTAATCGCTATAATCTTAGCATCCAAATTTTTTAAATAAAAAGATGCCATATCGTGTAAAGCTTTCAACACATCATGTACTATTATTAGTGAATAGTTGGTATCATAGATTATATATTTACAGTCTACAATTGCTGCAACAGCACCTTTGTAAAAAGCTTCATGAACAAAATCATGTCCATTAAAATTTTTACCTCTTATAGCAACAAATATATCTCCAGGTTTTAAAGTTCTAGTATCAATTGAAATTTTCCCTTTACAAACCCACCCGTTACCTATAGCTTTACCATTAACTGCACTTATAATATTTTCATTATCCCAATAAAACATAAACCACTTAATGTCAATGCTACCAATAAAAAAGTATAATACACAAATAAACTAATATTTATATATTATATATCTTAATCATAAGATACTTTTTTCACGTACCTTTACTTAATTATTATCACAAATAATGACTATTTAACTTATCAACTGATGTTAGAGTTACTAAGAAGTCTTTATTAAATGTAAAAGAATAATTTATTAGTTAAATTAATTAAGGACATTTAATGTTAATATAGTAAAATTGAAGTAATCTAGTCAATTATCATACAATTATGCTAACTGTAGAAATCAATATAAATTTGGTACAAAAACAAAAAATATCATATGATAACTATGTTAAAGATCACAATTCTTATATAAAACAGTTTTACACATATTGAAAGATATATCACCAGAAATTAAGATATATAAATTACACAGATTTTGTAATAATACTAACCTATCAACAATACTATTTATAATCGTACAGCTACAATATGTATTTTTACTTCAAACATCAACAAATAATGCTCTAAAAATTTCAAATTATACCAAGTTTTCTCATTATAGCAAAATTTATAAGGCCAGTTTAATTACTACTGAAAATAATTTGAACAACAAATGCATTTTACATAATGGATGATTTTTAACTACTTAAATACAATATTATATATATATCGTATTTATTGATTACATTAACATTAAAAATTATATAAAATCATTACATTCCCTATACTATAATCAAATGTTATTTAGCGAAGCAAGATTCCCAGAAGATATATCTTATGGTTCTATTGGTGGACCAGAATTTTCAACAAGTATTATAGAATGTTACAATGGACATGAGCAACGGAAAATAAATAGATGTTACCCACGAAACAAATACAATGTTGTATATGGCATAAAATCAAATATACAATTATCAAATTTAATTGAGTTTTTTTATGCCCATAAAGGTAAAGCAATCCCTTTCCGATTTAAAGACTGGTCAGATTATCAGGGCATTAATCAATGTATAGGTATAGGCAATGGAACACAAAAAGATTTTCAATTAATAAAAGTTTACACCATAGGGAATAACTCATACACACGTATCATAAACAAACCTATCATTAACACAGTAAAAATTTATGTTAACAATATCTTACAAAATGACCAATACACAATAAACTCTTATAACGGTCAAATAAAATTCTTAGTACCACCAAATAATAAAGCCCCTATTCATGCTGAATATGAATTTGATGTACTAGTAAGATTTAACACTGATTACCTGCCATGTTCTGTTGATAATCATCAAAGTTATAGCTGTAACAATATACCACTAATAGAAGTTAAATACTAATTTTTTATATTATCACCTGACAATAAATGAATTTCTTGTAATAATCTATTTATTTCCTCTTCTATAACTTTTAATTCTTTACTGTCTACAATACTTTCTTTTTTCTGCTTTAAGTGTTCTATCTTTTCATTAATCATAATAATTTTATCTGATATATTATTTTTATTATTTTTTTTATGATCTTTATTATATCCTTTATAAATTTTTAGATTTAAATTTTTAGATACATCTAAATTATCATTAAGTTGCATATTATAAATATTTTGTTGTTCTAGTATTCCTCTACTACTTTTTTTGCTAGAACTTTCCACAAAAGTAGATTTATTATTACTTTTTAAATCAGATTCATTTTTACCTTTTAAGTCAGAATCATTTTTACTTTTTAAATCAGATTCATTTTTATCTTTTAAGTCAGAATCATTTTTACTTTTTAAATCAGATTCATTTTTACCTTTCAAGTTAGAATCGTTTTTACTTTTTAAATCAGATTCATTTTTATCTTTCAAGTCAGAATCATTTTTACTTTTTAAATCAGATTCATTTTTATCTTTTAAGTCAGAATCATTTTTACTTTTTAAATCAGATTCATTTTTACCTTTCAAGTTAGAATCGTTTTTACTTTTTAAATCAGATTTATTTTTACCTTTTAAGTCATACTCATCTGAAAAAGTACTTTTTATATCTTTAGAATTCTTCATTGAATCTAAATCAATAAACACATTATCTACTTTTTGTAAATCTTGAAGTTGTCTTTCAAAATTTAACATATTATCTTTTACATTAAAATCTTGCTTATTATAGTTTTCATCATACTCTTGTTCTTGCTTCTCATCTTGATTTTTATATTGCTCTTGCACTTTCAATAATTCACTAATTTTTTTATCTTTATTATTACTGCCTATACTATCAGGCATACCACTAACAACATTTTCATCTCCATTATCTTCTATGCTACTATAACCACTCGATTTATCTTCAACATTACCTAGTCTTTCATCTTGACTTACTGCATCATGATCTGGTAATGAAATCTTGGTTCCATCACCTATCGCTTCATTATGTTCTTTAACTTGTACATCATCATTTTCATTAGTAGAAGCTTGGCCTACAAAAGCAGTCCCTCCTTCATAATCCGATTTTAAATCACCATCTAATGGAATCTTGGTTCCATCACCTATCGCTTCATTATGTTCTTTAACTTGTACATCATCATTTTCATTAGTAGAAGCTTGGCCTACAAAAGCAGTCCCTAATTCATAATCCGATTTTAAATCATCATCTAATGGAATCTTGGTTCCATTACCTGTCACTTCATCATGTTCTTTAACTTGTACATCATCATTTTCATTAGTAGAAGCTTGGCCTACAAAAGCAGTCCCTAATTCATAATCCGATTTTAAATCACCATCTAATGGAATCTTGGTTCCATCATCTGTCACTTCATCATGTTCTTTAACTTGTACATCATCTTTATCAGTAGAAACTTGCTTTATAAAAGTAGCCCTATCATCCGGTACTGATCCATAATCATCTGATTCATCAATTTTACCTCTACCAGCTACTTCATATTTTACATCTCTATCTAATTTTACATCACCATCTAATTCACTTCTATTATCTAATACTTCATCATATTCTCTCTCCCCTTTATTATCAGACATAATATAAGGCATACCACTAACAACATTTTCATCTCTATTCTCTTCTATGCTACTATAACTACTTGATTTATCTTCAACATTATTTAGTCTTTCATCTTGATTTACTGCATCATGATCTGGTAATGGAATCTTGGTTCCATCACCTATCGCTTCATCATGTTCTTTAACTTGTACATCATCTTTATCAGTAGAAGCTTGCTCTATAAAACTATCATCCGGTACTGATCCATAATAATCTGATTCATCAATTTTACCTCTACTAGCTACTTCATATTTTACATCACTATCTAATCTATTATCTAATACTTCATCATGTTCTCTCTCTCCTTTATTATCAGGCATACTATGAAGCATGTCACCAACAACATTTTCATCTCTATTCTCTTCTATGCTACTATAATAACTACTCGATTTATCTTCAACATTACCTAGTCTTTCATCTTGACTTACTGCATCATGATCTGGTAATGTAACCTTGGTTCCATCATCTATCGCTTCATCATGTTCTTTAACTTGTACATCATCTTTATCAGCAGAAGCTTGCTCTATAAAACTATCATCTGGTACTGATCCATAATCATCTGATTCATCAATTTTACCTCTACCAGCTACTTCATATTTTACATCACTATCTAATTTTACATCGCCATCTAATTCACTTCTATTATCTGATACTTCATCATGTTCCCTCTCTCCTTTATTATCAGGCATACTATGATGCATGTCACCAACAACATTTTCATCTCTATTATCTTCTATGCTACTATAGCTACTCGATTTATCTTCAACATTACCTAGTCTTTCATCTTGACTTACTGCATCATGATCTGGTAATGTAACCTTGGTTCCATCACCTGTCACTTCATCATGTTCTTTAACTTGTACATCATCTTTATCAGTAGAAACTTGCTCTATAAAAGTAGCCCTATCATCCGGTACTGATCCATAATCATCTGATTCATCAATTTTACCTCTACCAGCTACTTCATATTTTACATCTCTATCTAATTTTACATCGCCATCTAATTCACTTCTATTATCTAATACTTCATCATGTTCTCTCTCCCCTTTATTATCAGACATAATATAAGGCATACCACTAACAACATTTTCATCTCTATTCTCTTCTATGCTACTATAACTATTCAATTTATCTTCAACATTATTTAGTCTTTCATCTTGATTTACTGCATCATGATCTGGTAATGGAACCCTGGTTCCATCACCTATCGCTTCATCATGTTCTTTAACTTGTACATCATCTTTATTAGTAGAAGCTTGGCCTACAAAAGTAGTCCCTCCTTCATAATCCGATTTTAAATCACCATCTAATGGAATCTTAGTTCCATCACCTGTCACTTCATCATGTTCTTTAACTTGTACATCATCTTTATCAGTAGAAGCTTGCTCTATAAAACTATCATCCGGTACTGATCCATAATAATCTGATTCATCAATTTTACCTCTACTAGCTACTTCATATTTTACATCACTATCTAATCTATTATCTAATACTTCATCATGTTCTCTCTCTCCTTTATTATCAGGCATACTATGAAGCATGTCACCAACAACATTTTCATCTCTATTCTCTTCTATGCTACTATAATAACTACTCGATTTATCTTCAACATTACCTAGTCTTTCATCTTGACTTACTGCATCATGATCTGGTAATGTAACCTTGGTTCCATCATCTATCGCTTCATCATGTTCTTTAACTTGTACATCATCTTTATCAGCAGAAGCTTGCTCTATAAAACTATCATCTGGTACTGATCCATAATCATCTGATTCATCAATTTTACCTCTACCAACTACTTCATATTTTACATCACTATCTAATTTTACATCGCCATCTAATTCACTTCTATTATCTGATACTTCATCATGTTCTCTCTCTCCTTTATTATCAGACATACTATGATGCATATCACCAACAACATCTTCACCTTTATTCTTTTCTAAATTACTATCACCACTCGATTTATCTTCAACATTACCTAGTCTTTCATCTTGACTTACTGCATCATGATCTGGTAATGTAACCTTGGTTCCATCACCTGTCACTTCATCATGTTCTTTAACTTGTACATCATCTTTATCAGTAGAAACTTGCTCTATAAAAGTAGCCCTATCATCCGGTACTGATCCATAATAATCTGATTCATCAATTTTACCTCTACTAGCTACTTCATATTTTACATCTCTATCTAATTTTACATCGCCATCTAATTCACTTCTATTATCTAATACTTCATCATGTTCTCTCTCCCCTTTATTATCAGACATAATATAAGGCATACCACTAATAACATTTTCATCTCTATTCTCTTCTATGCTACTATAACTACTCGATTTATCTTCAACATTATTTAGTCTTTCATCTTGATTTACTGCATCATGATCTGGTAATGGAACCCTGGTTCCATCACCTATCGCTTCATCATGTTCTTTAACTTGTACATCATCTTTATCAGTAGAAGCTTGGCCTACAAAAGTAGTCCCTCCTTCATAATCCGATTTTAAATCACCATCTAATGGAATCTTAGTTCCATCACCTATCGCTTCATTATGTTCTTTAACTTGTACATCATCATTTTCATTAGTAGAAGCTTGGCCTACAAAAGCAGTCCCTTCTTCATACTCTGATTTTAAATCATCATCTAATGGAATCTTGGTTCCATCACCTGTCACTTCATCATGTTCTTTAACTTGTACATCATCTTTATCAGTAGAAGCTTGCTCTATAAAACTATCATCCGGTACTGATCCATAATAATCTGATTCATCAATTTTACCTCTACCAGCTACTTCATATTCTACATCACTATCTAATTTTACATCGCCATCTAATTCACTTCTATTATCTGATACTTCATCATGTTCTCTCTCTCCTTTATTATCAGACATACTATGATGCATATCACCAACAACATCTTCACCTTTATTCTCTTCTAAATTACTATCACCACTCGATTTATCTTCAACATTACCTAGTCTTTCATCTTGACTTACTGCATCATGATCTGGTAATGTAACCTTGGTTCCATCATCTATCGCTTCATCATGCTCTCTCTCTCCTTTATTATCAGGCATACTATGAGACATATCACCAACAACATCTTCACCTTTATTCTCTTCTAGATTACTATCATCACTCGATTTATCTTCAACATTACCTAGTCTTTCATCTTGACTTACTGCATCATGATCTGGTAATGTAACCTTGGTTCCATCATCTATCGCTTCATCATGTTCTTTAACTTGTACATCATCTTTATCAGTAGAAGCTTGCTCTATAAAACTATCATCAGGTACTGATCCATAATAATCTGATTCATCAATTTTACCTCTACCAGCTAATTCATATTTTACATCGCCATCTAATTCACTTCTATTATCTGATACTTCATCATGTTCTCTCTCTCCTTTATTATCAGGCATACTATAATGCATATCACCAACAACATCTTCACCTTTATTCTCTTCTAGATTACTATCATCACTCGATTTATCTTCAACATTACCTAGTCTTTCATCTTGACTTACTGCATCATGATCTGGTAATGGAATCCTGATTCCATCATCTATCGCTTCATCATGTTCTTTAATTTGTAGATCATCTTTATCAGTAGAAGCTTGTCCTATAAAACTATCATCCGGTACTGATCCATAATAATCTGATTCATCAATTTTACCTCTACCAGCTACTTCATATTTTACATCTCTATCTAATTTTACATCGCCATCTAATTCACTTCTATTATCTGATACTTCATCATGTTCTCTCTCTCCTTTATTATCAGGCATACTATGATGCATATCACCAACAACATCTTCACCTTTATTTTCTTCTAGATTACTATCACCACTCGATTTATCTTCAACATTACCTAGTCTTTCATCTTGACTTACTGCATCATGATCTGGTAATGTAACCTTGGTTCCATCATCTATCGCTTCATCATGTTCTTTAACTTGCACATCATCTTTATCGGTAGAAGTTTGGCCTACAAAAGCAGTCCCTCCTTCATAATCCGATTTTAAATCACCATCTAATGAAATCTTGGTTCCATCACCTGTCACTTCATCATGTTCTTTAACTTGTACATCATTTTCATGAGTAGAAGCTTGCTCTATAAAAGTAGCCCTATCATCCGGTACTGATCCATAATAATCTGATTCATCAATTTTACCTCTACCAGCTACTTCATATTTTACATCTCTATCTAATTTTACATCGCCATCTAATTCACTTCTATTATCTGATACTTCATCATGTTCTCTCTCTCCTTTATTATCAGGCATACTATGATGCATATCACCAACAACATCTTCACCTTTATTCTCTTCTAGATTACTATCACCACTCGATTTATCTTCAACATTACCTAGTTTTTCATCTTGACTTACTGCATCATGATCTGGTAATGGAACCTTGGTTCCATCATCTATCGCTTCATCATGTTCTTTAACTTGTACATCATCTTTATCAGTAGAAGCTTGCTCTATAAAACTATCATCAGGTACTGATCCATAATAATCTGATTCATCAATTTTACCTCTACCAGCTAATTCATATTTTACATCGCCATCTAATTCACTTCTATTATCTGATACTTCATCATGCTCTCTCTCTCCTTTATTATCAGACATACTATGATGCATATCACCAACAACATCTTCACCTTTATTCTCTTCTAAATTACTATCACCACTCGATTTATCTTCAACATTACCTAGTCTTTCATCTTGACTTACTGCATCATGATCTGGTAATGTAACCTTGGTTCCATCATCTATCGCTTCATCATGTTCTTTAACTTGCACATCATCTTTATCGGTAGAAGTTTGGCCTACAAAAGCAGTCCCTCCTTCATAATCCGATTTTAAATCACCATCTAATGAAATCTTGGTTCCATCACCTGTCACTTCATCATGTTCTTTAACTTGTACATCATTTTCATGAGTAGAAGCTTGCTCTATAAAAGTAGCCCTATCATCCGGTACTGATCCATAATAATCTGATTCATCAATTTTACCTCTACCAGCTAATTCATATTTTACATCTCTATCTAATTTTACATCGCCATCTAATTCACTTCTATTATCTGATACTTCATCATGTTCTCTCTCTCCTTTATTATCAGGCATACTATGATGCATATCACCAACAACATCTTCACCTTTATTTTCTTCTAGATTACTATCACCACTCGATTTATCTTCAACATTACCTAGTCTTTCATCTTGACTTACTGCATCATGATCTGGTAATGTAACCTTGGTTCCATCATCTATCGCTTCATCATGTTCTTTAACTTGCACATCATCTTTATCGGTAGAAGTTTGGCCTACAAAAGCAGTCCCTCCTTCATAATCCGATTTTAAATCACCATCTAATGAAATCTTGGTTCCATCACCTGTCACTTCATCATGTTCTTTAACTTGTACATCATTTTCATGAGTAGAAGCTTGCTCTATAAAAGTAGCCCTATCATCCGGTACTGATCCATAATAATCTGATTCATCAATTTTACCTCTACCAGCTACTTCATATTTTACATCTCTATCTAATTTTACATCGCCATCTAATTCACTTCTATTATCTGATACTTCATCATGTTCTCTCTCTCCTTTATTATCAGGCATACTATGATGCATATCACCAACAACATCTTCACCTTTATTCTCTTCTAGATTACTATCACCACTCGATTTATCTTCAACATTACCTAGTTTTTCATCTTGACTTACTGCATCATGATCTGGTAATGGAACCTTGGTTCCATCATCTATCGCTTCATCATGTTCTTTAACTTGTACATCATCTTTATCAGTAGAAGCTTGCTCTATAAAACTATCATCAGGTACTGATCCATAATAATCTGATTCATCAATTTTACCTCTACCAGCTACTTCATATTTTACATCTCTATCTAATTTTACATCGCCATCTAATTCACTTCTATTATCTGATACTTCATCATGTTCTCTCTCTCCTTTATTATCAGGCATACTATGATGCATATCACCAACAACATCTTCACCTTTATTCTCTTCTAGATTACTATCACCACTCGATTTATCTTCAACATTACCTAGTTTTTCATCTTGACTTACTGCATCATGATCTGGTAATGGAACCTTGGTTCCATCATCTATCGCTTCATCATGTTCTTTAACTTGTACATCATCTTTATCAGTAGAAGCTTGCTCTATAAAACTATCATCAGGTACTGATCCATAATAATCTGATTCATCAATTTTACCTCTACCAGCTAATTCATATTTTACATCGCCATCTAATTCACTTCTATTATCTGATACTTCATCATGCTCTCTCTCTCCTTTATTATCAGACATACTATGATGCATATCACCAACAACATCTTCACCTTTATTCTCTTCTAAATTACTATCACCACTCGATTTATCTTCAACATTACCTAGTCTTTCATCTTGACTTACTGCATCATGATCTGGTAATGTAACCTTGGTTCCATCATCTATCGCTTCATCATGTTCTTTAACTTGCACATCATCTTTATCGGTAGAAGTTTGGCCTACAAAAGCAGTCCCTCCTTCATAATCCGATTTTAAATCACCATCTAATGAAATCTTGGTTCCATCACCTGTCACTTCATCATGTTCTTTAACTTGTACATCATTTTCATGAGTAGAAGCTTGCTCTATAAAAGTAGCCCTATCATCCGGTACTGATCCATAATAATCTGATTCATCAATTTTACCTCTACCAGCTAATTCATATTTTACATCTCTATCTAATTTTACATCGCCATCTAATTCACTTCTATTATCTGATACTTCATCATGTTCTCTCTCTCCTTTATTATCAGGCATACTATGATGCATATCACCAACAACATCTTCACCTTTATTTTCTTCTAGATTACTATCACCACTCGATTTATCTTCAACATTACCTAGTCTTTCATCTTGACTTACTGCATCATGATCTGGTAATGTAACCTTGGTTCCATCATCTATCGCTTCATCATGTTCTTTAACTTGCACATCATCTTTATCGGTAGAAGTTTGGCCTACAAAAGCAGTCCCTCCTTCATAATCCGATTTTAAATCACCATCTAATGAAATCTTGGTTCCATCACCTGTCACTTCATCATGTTCTTTAACTTGTACATCATTTTCATGAGTAGAAGCTTGCTCTATAAAAGTAGCCCTATCATCCGGTACTGATCCATAATAATCTGATTCATCAATTTTACCTCTACCAGCTACTTCATATTTTACATCTCTATCTAATTTTACATCGCCATCTAATTCACTTCTATTATCTGATACTTCATCATGTTCTCTCTCTCCTTTATTATCAGGCATACTATGATGCATATCACCAACAACATCTTCACCTTTATTCTCTTCTAGATTACTATCACCACTCGATTTATCTTCAACATTACCTAGTTTTTCATCTTGACTTACTGCATCATGATCTGGTAATGGAACCTTGGTTCCATCATCTATCGCTTCATCATGTTCTTTAACTTGTACATCATCTTTATCAGTAGAAGCTTGCTCTATAAAACTATCATCAGGTACTGATCCATAATAATCTGATTCATCAATTTTACCTCTACCAGCTAATTCATATTTTACATCGCCATCTAATTCACTTCTATTATCTGATACTTCATCATGTTCTCTCTCTCCTTTATTATCAGGCATACTATGATGCATATCACCAACAACATCTTCACCTTTATTCTCTTCTAGATTACTATCACCACTCGATTTATCTTCAACATTACCTAGTTTTTCATCTTGACTTACTGCATCATGATCTGGTAATGGAACCTTGGTTCCATCATCTATCGCTTCATCATGTTCTTTAACTTGTACATCATCTTTATCAGTAGAAGCTTGCTCTATAAAACTATCATCAGGTACTGATCCATAATAATCTGATTCATCAATTTTACCTCTACCAGCTAATTCATATTTTACATCGCCATCTAATTCACTTCTATTATCTGATACTTCATCATGCTCTCTCTCTCCTTTATTATCAGACATACTATGATGCATATCACCAACAACATCTTCACCTTTATTCTCTTCTAAATTACTATCACCACTCGATTTATCTTCAACATTACCTAGTCTTTCATCTTGACTTACTGCATCATGATCTGGTAATGTAACCTTGGTTCCATCATCTATCGCTTCATCATGTTCTTTAACTTGCACATCATCTTTATCGGTAGAAGTTTGGCCTACAAAAGCAGTCCCTCCTTCATAATCCGATTTTAAATCACCATCTAATGAAATCTTGGTTCCATCACCTGTCACTTCATCATGTTCTTTAACTTGTACATCATTTTCATGAGTAGAAGCTTGCTCTATAAAAGTAGCCCTATCATCCGGTACTGATCCATAATAATCTGATTCATCAATTTTACCTCTACCAGCTAATTCATATTTTACATCGCCATCTAATTCACTTCTATTATCTGATACTTCATCATGTTCTCTCTCTCCTTTATTATCAGGCATACTATGATGCATATCACCAACAACATCTTCACCTTTATTCTCTTCTAGATTACTATCATCACTTGATTTATCTTCAACATTACCTAGTCTTTCATCTTGACTTACTGCATCATGATCTGGTAATGTAACCTTGGTTCCATCATCTATCGCTTCATTATGTTCTTTAACTTGTACATCATCTTTATCAGTAGAAGCTTGCTCTATAAAACTATCATCAGGTACTGATCCATAATAATCTGATTCATCAATTTTACCTCTACCAGCTAATTCATATTTTACATCGCCATCTAATTCACTTCTATTATCTGATACTTCATCATGTTCTCTCTCTCCTTTATTATCAGGCATACTATGATGCATATCACCAACAACATCTTCACCTTTATTCTCTTCTAGATTACTATCACCACTCGATTTATCTTCAACATTACCTAGTTTTTCATCTTGACTTACTGCATCATGATCTGGTAATGGAACCTTGGTTCCATCATCTATCGCTTCATCATGTTCTTTAACTTGTACATCATCTTTATCAGTAGAAGCTTGCTCTATAAAACTATCATCAGGTACTGATCCATAATAATCTGATTCATCAATTTTACCTCTACCAGCTACTTCATATTTTACATCACTATCTAATTTTACATCGCCATCTAATTCACTTCTATTATCTGATACTTCATCATGCTCTCTCTCTCCTTTATTATCAGGCATACTATAAGGCATACCACTAACAACATTTTCATCTCTATTATCTTCTATGCTACTATAGCTACTCGACTTATCTTCAACATTACCTAGTCTTTCATCTTGACTTACTGCATCATGATCTGGTAATGGAATCCTGGTTCCATCACCTATCGCTTCATCATGTTCTTTAACTTGTACATCATCATTTTTATCAGTATAAGCTTGGTCTACAAAAGTAGTCCCTCCTTCATAATCCGATTTTAAATCACCATCTAATGGAATCTTGGTTCCATCATCTGTAACTTCATTACGTCTACCCTCTTCTAAATCATTATAACTATGGAATCCATCTTCAACAGTATCAAGCCTTTCAATGTGGATCAATGCATCCTGATCATAATCTGGTAATGGCTCATTAATTTTAGTTTTATCACCTGTTACTTCATCATGTCCATCCTCCTCTAAATCATTATAACTACGTAATCCATCTTCAGCAGTATTAAGTCTTTCAATGTGGGTCAATGCATCTTGATCATAATCTGGTAATGGCTCATTAATTTTAGTTTTATCACCTGTTACTTCATCACGTCCACTCTCTTCTAAATCATTATAACTATGTAATCCATCTTCAGTAGTATTAAGTCTTTCAATGTGGGTCAATACATCTTGATCATAATCTGGTAATGGCTCATTAATTTTAGTTTTATCACCTGTTACTTCATCACGTCCACTCTCTTCTAAATCATTATAACTATGTAATCCATCTTCAGTAGTATTAAATCTTTCAATGTGGGTCACTGTATCCTGATCATAATCTGGTGATGGTTCATTAATTCTAGTTAAATCACCTGTTACTTCATCACGTCCACCTCCTTCTAAATCATTATAACTATGGAACCCATCTTCAACAGTATCAAGTCTTTCAATATGGGTTACTGCATCCTGATCATAATCTGGTGATGGTTCATAATAATCTGGTGGTAGTTCATTAATTCTAGTTATATCACCTGTTACTTCATCACGTCCTCCCTCTTCTAAATCACTATAATTATGAAATCTATCTTCAACAGTATCAAGTCTTTCAGCCTGATTCACTGCATATAGCATTTCATCTCTAATATCATTATAATTAATATTATCATCACTTTCATAATCACGAATCACTTGATCAAAATCATTACCTAATTTATCACGTAATGCTGTTTCTAATTTAAAAATATCACTTTGTATACAACTTCTAGCCCCAGCATCCGTGGTACTATCCAACATCCTTTTTAGTTCAGAGAGTCCTTTACACGCATCCTTAATGTTATTATCATTAAGATATATATTACCATGCTCATCAACAAAATCATTAACCTCCTTATCCCTTTTTACTTGAGGAGAAAGTTTATGGAATACATCTTTAACAGTATCAAGTTTTTCACCTTGGGTTACTGTATCCTGATCATAATCTGGTGATGGCTCATTAATTTTAGCTCTATCACCTGTTACTTCATCACGTCCACTCTCTTCTAAATCATTACAATTATTGTTATTATTGTTATTATTAGCACTATCATCCCTTTTTATTTGATTAGAAGGTTTTTCATTATTATTATCTTTTTTCTCAGGGATATAAGGACTAGGCTGATATTTTGGTGCCCCCATTGTTAAGGTTCTTAAATTATCTAAAAATGCTCTACGATCTTCAGTAATATTATATATTAAATTACCTTCTCTATACCCAGCCAACTTACCTATAGTATGCATACCCAAATATTTCATCGCCTGCAATGGTGAAAACCCAAGATGAGCACCAACAAATGCACGCATGTAATTAAGTCTTGAAGCCTCAAATTTTAAATGTGGTTCAGAAGTTAAAAAATCACCTACAGCTTTAGTTGCTTTAATTGCTCCACCAACTACATCAACCGCCGTACCTACTTTATCACCAAAACCATATCTCATCATCAAAGGTATTCTATTAACTGTATCACTAACTTGACTAGCTACCTTCATCCTTGCCATAATTCTCAACTGATCAATACTTTGATCAATTTTACTAATTACCCCCCCAATCAATGGAATACCTGAAAAAATCTTTGTAAACCCACTATCATACATCCCAGCTATTGTCTGAGACATCATGCTACCACCTGATAAAGAAACAGCTAAACTTTGAATAAAAGCACGCATTTGCCATATCAAAAATGATACAATCATTAAACCAAATATTTCAGTCCATATTAATAAATCACCATTTTTTATACCTTTAATAATGTTATAATCATACTGTTCATTAAGTTTCTCTTGAGAAGTAGCTGTAATTGCTGAACTACCTATAATTTCAGAAATTAAATACCCTATGATAGCATCTTTATCAATTCTACCATTTACTACATGTGTATTAAGTAACGACATGTATTTATTCCTACTCTCGTTACTAATTTCTTGTTTATTTACTAATTTATCAAGCTCATTTCCTATCAATACCGACAATCTAGATATTGAATAGTTACTCGTCGCCACAACCAAAGAATTAATTAGTTGTGATAATTTCACAAAAACGCTACTATCACTAACTGTAACTCCTCCAGGAACACCTTTACTTTCAGTATCTGGATCAAAAAAAGGATAATCTACATAGCGAAAATCTGTTGTTCTATAATCAGGAGGTACCCTAATAACTGCTCCTCCTCCTGTAAATACATATCTTGCATTCCCGCTGAAATCTTGATCTTTATCTTTATAATCTCGAGAAAAACTACCTTTTATCGGTAAGCCAATAACTACTGTATCATATTTTTGACCAGGCGTCCAATTAAAGACATGAACATCAAATATGCAGCTATTCTCTGTAAAGCATAATCTAAAATTTAACCATTCATTATAGCAAGCCGTAAACCCAAAAATACGATAATAGTAATTCATAATTAGCGCACCAAACATTGCAATCAAAGTAAACATTAATATCGATTGCAACGCAAAACTTATACACTGAGTCAGCCACCCATCAAACAGACTTTTCAATTGTGAAAAAAGAATCCCTATAAACAAAATTGGCATTAACCCTATCAAAAATGTAATGCCAACAAATGCTGTCATGTAAATAACAAAAGCATACATGCATAAAAATACATAAAATATCACAGAAAATATAACAATCACTACAAAGAATATTGATACAAAATTTGCAATAATTAATGCCCTGACTTTCACTGTCCAAACAATTTCAGAAAAGATTTTATCCCTAATCATCTCATCAATAAATGCAAATGGAGCATCTTCCCTATAAGCAACTGAATAACTATTAATAATTGCAATAATCTCATCAACACCTTTTATAAAAAAAGCAAGCAAATGGTTATAAAAAAAATCCCAACTGCCAGGAGAGATTAACAATACTACTAATGATATTTTCAATGTTCTAACTATTACATCAGGTAAAGGACTTTGTACCATTCCAAATATATATGCCAAAGCTGAACATACTAAAAATAATGTCAATACACTAAAAACTAGATGTTTAAAAACTTCATTATTTATTATTTTTTTAAATATTTGTTCTCCAGTTTTATCTAATCGTAGTCTTACTTCTTTACGTATACTCTCAAATATTGACCAAGTTTTTGCTTTCTTAACACCGCTTATAAAATTTATTTCATATCCTCCCGCATTATCATAATAATAGGTGTCCATTATTTTTACATATATTTTCCACCCCTTTTCTAAATGTACTTTGTTACACTTATTATCTATTATACCTTTATCATCCGATGAATAACTTCCAATACCTCCAATATCTGAAGATTGATATCCTATATGAACTATTGGAGAGATAGGATATCTCATAATATTAAGAGTCTCATTAGGATCCGGATCGTTATCTCGTCTTAAAAGTAAATATGCCCCATATCCATCTTTAAACCAGCAAGGAGATCCATATTTCCCTGAAAGTTCATCTGTACCTTTCTGATCAAATGTCGCACATGTTATTGTGCAACTATTGTTAAAAAACTTCTTTGTAATAGGATAATATGGACCACATATCCTATCCATAGGAACAATAGAATCATATATCGGATTATCTTTATTAACATCTACCAACCCCGCGGTTATATTTTTTATAGGAGTAAATTTCTTATAATCCTTATCCCACGCAGTCCACATACCCAATGTTTTTAATACAATTGTCGTACCATCTGTAACAAATCCTGTATCTTTCCATCTAACTGTATGACTTGGATTTCTTACAGATATTGTTCTACCTGAAGAGTTATCATTAGCTTTAAAGCTTGCATCATCATTTGGATCATAATAAGCGTTAACAGTAAGAGATTTTTCTGAGCTAAAATGATCGGCCGCAATACACTTATATGTAGGAGATTCACCACTTGAACACGAAGCTAATATTAAGCATAATAATATTAAATTCAAAAAAATAAATTTATAGCCAATATTTAAACTATTTATCATAAATAATTTTAGCCTCAAGACTTATCATCTTTACCATCACTGTTTAAAACTTCATCAACATCTTTACTCAATTTATCAATTCTTGATGCATCATCACTTCGTGACAATTTCTCTACCTTACCTTCATAATCATTAATTAATTGGCTTAAATTATTATTATCTTCCTTGAACAATTCTACATTAACATTGCTTTTATCGCCATTTACACCTACATTTTCGTTATCGTTCTCATCATCGTTTTCCATAAGTGTGTGAACCTCACCTTTACCATATATACCATCACCATCTATATCTCCTACACCACCAGATACTGTATCTTCACCATTAACAGGTATTGCTCTACCACTAGCATCTCCTATATCACTAGATACTATATCTTCACAATCAACAGGCATTGCTCTATCACTAACATTTTCTACACCACCGGATATTGTGTCTTCACCATTTACAGGTATTGCTCTACCACTAGCATCTCCTACACCACTAGATACTGCGTCTTCACCACCAACAGGCATTGCTCTACCACTAACATTTCCTACACCACCGAATACTGTATCTTCACCATTAACAGGTATTGCTCTACCACTAGCATCTCCTACACCACTAGATACTGTATCTTCACCATTAACAGGTATTGCTCTACCACTAGCATCTCCTACATCACTAGATATTGCATCTTCAGAATCAACAGGCACTTCTCTACCACTTGTAGCATCGTTTTTCCTTACATTGCTAGATACTGTGTCTTCCCCATCAACATCACATTTTTCTTTATCATTATCTGCTTCTCTAGAATGTAACGGCTTATCACTACTTTTTCTTCTAATATCAAGATCTGCCCCAACGTTACTATTAACCATTCGACGAGCTGAATGAATAATATTCTGTGTCTCCTGATCCAATCCTACTGTAGACAATAAAGACTGAGTAGCCCAGTGAACACTGGTACTAATTCCAGAAATACTACCAGAAATTGAATGTGCCATAGCCTCTGATAAGCCACGAAAAGCTCTCATAGCATTACCAATAACTATTAAAATCAATACCGATGTCAGTTCAAATGGAAGACCTAAAAACCCTACATTATGTCTAGATTGTCCTTCTCTTACTCTCTCATTAATAGATAAATCATTAGAATAACCAACAGGTAACATAAAAGATATTAAGCATATATCTATAGGTGCTTCATCAGCATCATCTGAAGGAAACTTTATTCCATAAAAACATTTGTTACATGCAGAAAAATCAGTAATTTTATATAAACTGGTTAGTAATACTTGATTTAAAAATGCCAAAGCAGCAAATAAAATTATAGGTTGTAAAGAAAAATTCACTAACATTTTTATCCAAGCATCAAAAAGAGTTTTAGTAAGCTGAAACAAAAGAAAAGCAAAAAACAATGGAGCCAATGTAATTAAAAATGCAGCAGCAACAATAGAAAATAAGTACATTATCATTGCTTCAATAATGCATACAAAAAATGAAATACATGCCCATATAATACCAATAAATATCATCCAGCCTACAGGTCCTGCCACAAGTAAAGAAATAAATCTGAGCCAAGTTTCCCCTGTTAACAATACTCCCATTGTTGAATCAAGAAACTTAAAAGAGCTATCTCCATCTAAATAACCATTAAATGCCCCTATAATATCTGTAACACCTATAATAAATAATGAGAAAAAGTGTTCGCTAAAAAATTGCCAACTATTTTGAGAAAATAACATCAAAATCACTGCCATTTTTACTATTCTAACAACTAAATCATACTTAGTTACCTTTATAACACCTATAAGATATCCAAAAACTGAAAACATTATATATAAGGTAATTAACGCTTGAATCGCTCCCCATAATGAAGACGATTTTGTATGATGACTGTATATAAGCTGAATAGCTCCAAATTTATTTAATTTTTTGGCATTTTGTATTGCCGAAGGTATATCATCAACGTTACCATCTACACCATACAATATATATAGAAGTGCACCTTTAATTTTAGAAAATAAATTAGATAAATGTGGTTCCCATGTAGAAAAAAATAGTCTTACTGAATAATAATTATCCTGAAGATATTTCGGTTCCTTAAACTGATCATCATAATGCGGATCAATCTTCACACCTAAATAAATAGTTCCAGACTTTGGTGGATTATCAACATTAATTTCATATATTCCCTTAGTCTTTGTATTTTGTGTATTTAACTCAAAATGTTCATTAGAATTGCCAGGAAATTCTGTAGGAGAGCTATCTCCTATATACATAAATAATTTTTCCCCAGATTCAACAGTACATATTCTATTCCAAAATACTGTATAATTACCTATTAAGCTATTTCCGGGTACACTCATAATACCCTTAATATACGATTGTGCAGGTACTGGATTTTTAATTTTATAATTATGATTTAATTTTAAACTATAATCCTTTATAGACTCAGAAGCATTAGTATTCTCATAAAACGTGTTTGAAATAGTAGAACCACCATCCTTATTAAAGCGTAAACTATCATCTGCTGAAATTACTACAAAAAACCCCCCAAGAATGTCATAGCTATTACTCAGATTAACATTTTGTATAGCATTCCCTTGACTAATATCATCTAAAATTTTTTCTTCAGTAGTAGGACATATAACCTTATCATTTAACACTTTTAATACAGATCTAACACAACTAGGACTATTAATTGAATCTGATGGTTTGCATATCATACCACAATTACAGTTAATATCATAACCAGTATAATTATTCATAATGTTTTTAATTATTTGATAATCAGTATCATGCTTTATTGTTTTTTTTATACTATTTTGATAATCAGTGAATTTTTTAATTATCTCATCATATTTTTTAACATAATCATCATCGTTAACAAAAAATCCTTTACTATTAGGCAAATGATTATAATAAGCATAAGGATCTGATTTATACATATTATTGGAATATTGCAATTGTGGAGGTATCACTGCTTGTGTAAACTGACCAGGAAAAAATACATCTTTATAACTACTCTTTAAGAAGTTAGTATAATCTCCTTTTAACAAACTACAGCTTTTTTTTAACTCATCTAATGATAATTTTTTTGTAGAGAAAGAACGTGCATCATATGCATATTTACTTATTATCCAATTTGGGTAATCATTAATTTTTTTGATCTTTACAGCAGCAAGTTTCTCTCCTGGTTTAACCCACAAATCATAATCAGCATTAAACTGAGAATATTTATTACTATTTTTTGTATTCAAAACTCTATTATCTGAATATATTTTTATTGTAGTACCTTTTAAGCGTGGTATAATATTATCAACAGCTTGACATTGATTTTCATTTTTTATAAAATAAGACGATAATCCACTATTACATATGTCTTTAGCTAAAATAGGAGTATTGCATTCTTTATCTCTAAAAAATTCATCATCAGAGTAATATATTATTTTTTTGCTATCTAGCCATTCCTTGCTACAATCCTTTACATCTATATCTGTACTCCCCAAAGAAAATCTTAAATAGTCACCTTGCATTGCTTTAATAGGAATAGCTTTACCAGTTGATGTTAATAACACAGAAACATCCATTTCCTTTGATTCATTGGTATCATAAGGACATAAATTTATTGTATTTGTAACATTAAGTACAACCCTTTCTGAGGCAGAAATTGTACGACCTGTATTAATCCAATAAGTAGAAGGATTTTTTCTATCTGCTCCCTCAGGAGGGACTCGAACTTTTACTTCAACAGAACTATTGCTAAATCCTTGACCCGTTTCTATACAGTTCACCCCACAACCAGTTAACAAAAAAATTAACAATAAATTTATTAATTGCTTCATATTTTGTCCTATTAGTCTGTAAAACTAGATGGAGGTCTTTGTGGTATTTGTACTGCCGATTGCGGTCTCTTAACATTTGAACTAGTTGGAGATAACTGTGAGAAAGGACCATCATCACGACTACCATCGCTTCCTCTACTATACATTTTACTACTCATTTTATATCTCGCTATATCCATACTATATTGCCTACCTCCCCCAACAAAACTCAAAAGATTCTCTGTTGCTCCATCAGCAACTGATGACAAATTTGAAAATAACCCAAAAATAGAAGTACACATTTCTCCGGCAATACCAATAAAGCTCTTCATTGCATGGGATAATATTACAAACATAATGATATTACTAAATGCAGCCGGTATCCCTATAAACAGTACATTACCATTATTTACAACATCTCTTATATTCTCGTTAAAACTAGATATTGGAGAAAATCCCATTGGTAACAAAAATTCAATTAAACAAAAATGTACCCCATGAGATAATGAAATATCTAATACACATGTATCACAAACTTGAAAATTCAACATACCATATATAATGTTATGTATTGCTTGTACTAATAATGCAAGAGAAGCAAATATAATAATAGGCTGCATAGATGTTTGCAATAATGCCTTAATCCATGCATCAAAAATTGCCTTAGTACGCCTAAATAAAATACAAATAATAAAAAAAGGTGCTATACATAATAATAATCCTATCGCTACAATAGAAATTAAATATGTAATCACTGATATCAATATACACCATATTAACGTAACTAATCCCCATAAAACTAAAAATAATGATAACCATCCTACTGGACCTGCAAACAATAATGATAATATTTGCATCCATGTTTGACTGAATGAAAACCTATATAATAAGCTATCTAAAAATTCAAAACTTCCACCTTGATTTCCCGTCATAATGCGAATCAACTCTAAAGGAGCATTAATAAATAAATCAAACAAATGATCTTTAAAGAAAACCCAACTATTAGGACGAAGAACATAAATTACTATGCTTATTTTTACTACTGACACTAAAATATCAAATAATGAAAGTCTAGAAAATCCTACAATGAAAAATAACACACTAATTAATAGATACAATGTCAGTAATGCATTTACCATTTTTATAAACGAACCATTATGAGTGATATTGTCATATATTACCCGTATTGCACTATGAGAATTGTGTTTATCAGTAGAATATAGTGCCACGTAAACTTGATCTTTTACCCAATTAATAACATATGAAATAATTTGTGGAATGTTTTTAGGCACAACAGTCCTAATTTCAAAATACCCAACATTATTATCATACCCATCACCATTATCCCTTACCGCATAATATAAATCTCCCGATTGATTTATAGGAATATTGATAATATTATTATTAATAAAATCTAATTTTGTAGTACCTTTATCACCTGGATACATTGTAGGTATATCTTTAGATATAACATAATATAAACTATCCTTTATATGAGCACTACAATCTTTAACTATGTGAATATCATACGA
The DNA here is from genome assembly GCF_000964795.1 of Candidatus Neoehrlichia procyonis str. RAC413. Taxonomy (GTDB): domain Bacteria; phylum Pseudomonadota; class Alphaproteobacteria; order Rickettsiales; family Anaplasmataceae; genus Neoehrlichia; species Neoehrlichia procyonis. The sequence continues at coordinate 450,489 of NZ_LANX01000001.1, forward strand.
TCCTGCTAGTTTTGATATTTTAGTAAAGTTGTACTGATTTTCTACAGTTAACAACATTGTATGAGGATTTACTGAATTATTTGTCGATGTTGTATTTTTTATATTGCGATTAATATCATATCTATGATTATAATTCTCAACATTAAAAACTATATCATCTTTAAATTCATATCCATAATTTACTAACAAGTATTCTTTTACGTTTGCAAACTTATTGGTAACTTCAAAATCAAAAGTCTTATCATTATTAACAACTTGACCATTTAATTTCAATCTTACAAGTGGTAAGACATCAAATTTTTGATGATTTTGGACAACTTGCTTCGTATTGGACGTTAAAGTAATAAAATAGTACGGCTTTGTTATAGAAGGATATTCTAAAGAGAATATATTGCCACACATTGCATTCACAGTATATGCATCATATATTTTTTTGTATTTTTCAAATACCTTTTTGTACCGTCCTGTTAACACACTGTATGCATCTTGTGTCAATTGGCTCTTTAACGCATTTAACCTATCCTTCTCCTTCTCTACATATTCATCAGCACTATTACAAATATACCATTCATCACTGTGCAAATTTGTATTGCTATAATCTGTATCATCCGGAATAGTACTAGTAGAACTATTATCATAAAGAATATATAGTGGATAATTATCAACCCAATCCGGAAGTACTGATCCTTTATCATCTACAGGATATAGCATATTAGTAAATCTACTATTTTTTATATTTTTACCTTTCTCTATACCAATATTTACAAAATATTCTGTATTAATTTTCTGTTCTTTGCATAATTTTTCATTTAAAACACATATTTCACCATCACAACCACCTTCACATATTTCTTTTGTAATATTTCCTGATAAATTAGGTTGTAAAAAAAAATAAATTTTTTCTCCTTTCATTATATTATATGGAAAATTTATTGATACAGCAGCTTCACTGTCATTACTTGTGTAATCAGGCATAACTTTTACAGAAGCATGCGCATCTTGACAAAAATCTAATCCAACTGGACTAATTCTCAGCTCAATATTAGATCCTGCTTTTACAGCCGCGTCCGCTTTCACCCATAAACCTAACTGATTATTATCACTTTTTCTTAACTTAGCAGGAATAATAGTTTTTATTGTATCAAAAAACACATCATTTTGTGATATACAGCCATGATATCCACATCCTGAAAGCAAAAAAACCAACACTAATATAACAATTTTTGGCATAATACCACCAGCTCTTAACGCTTATACACATATTATCAATTACGATATAAAAAAACTACTAAACACAATATTAAAAACTTCTGGCACATATCAGTTAACGCTTAGACATATGGTACTACACTATTAAAAAAAACTACTAAACAAAACATTAACTCCACTTTGTATAATACCACTAGCTTTTAACACTTATACACATATTACCAGTTACGATATAAAAAAATTACTAAACAAAACAATACTAAAAACTTGTGGCATAGTATTATCAATTCTTAACAGACATAGTTAAGAAAATTATTAAATATAACATTACAAAATCATTTGTTAATATATTTATAAATTATTGTACACATTTTTACAAAGTACCTTAGCTGCCGCCTGATACCTCATCTTCACCTTTTGATGAAACACCTCCCATTCTTCGTCTCCTCATTGCATTACCAATCTTATTAAAAGCTTTCATCTGAGCATCAGATGCCATTCTACTTATAGCCTTAACTGGAGTAGCAGCTTTACTTAACATTTCTTTTGGATTTGCAGAAGCGCCGGTAATTCCTGCCCTTGGATCTCCTGCAAGCTCTGCTGCAATATAAGATATAGATGATAAGAAATGATAAAATAAAAATCCTACAAGTACAAACATTCCTATTTTAGTCCATATCATTTTTGTACTACCAGGAATATCAGGAACATTAACGTTAATTCCAAATAACAATGGCTGCGTAATAAATTTCATATTTGATAATATACAAGCTAAGTTAGTTTCATTCTCTTCTGTATCGCAAGCTTTAGGATTTTTTAATTTAAAACTAACTTTCTTTAAATCCTGCATTTTTACATCATATCTTTCAAATTGTAAGTCTTCAAAATATAAGTTATCAAAAACAGTAAATATTAATGATAAAAATGCAAATAGTATCACAGGATATAATGTATAAGTCATTAATTGTCTTATCCATCCATCAAAAAATCCTTTTGTTGCCTGAAATAAAGTCATGGGAATTATTAAAGGAGAAATTAATATCAAGATTGTTAACGCTATAAGTGATAATAAAAATACATATATCGCCCATATTACAATAAAAATTATCATCATAATCGCAAAAAATGCTACAACACATACAATTATTTTTACATTTATCAATGCTGCTACAATTAGCATTCCGGCAGATAATAACAATGTTAAAATAAGACCAGTACCTGTTCCGCCATTAAGCTGACTACCAAAATAAAACATCATTCTACAATCCAACCTATCCCATGGGACAAGATACCTAAAATTCTTAGGATATTCTGATTGATCGTAATTACATATAGTAGGATTACCTCCAGCTTGTAACACTATATCTGACAATCCAATAGACAGCTTAACTAACTCATTATAATAATGCGACATAGCACTACTCTGAGTAAAATAAACTACAAGCGCAAATTTAATGCCTAACATATACAATTCAGCAGGACTTTGTAAACCTCCTAAAGATGCTTTTATTGCAAATAAAATTAATGCTAATACTAATGCTGCCATTACTGTCTTTTTCAACTTATCTTGAGCAACCTTTAAAAATCCAACTTTTGAGTTAACTATAGACGCAGGCACGTTATTAGAAGTAGCACATCTTCCTGTTAATATATTATCTAATGATTCTTTTATACAATTTACAATTACAGATGTTACAGGGAAAGGAGATTTAGATATAACACTAGCTTTTCCACGGCAAACATCTGCCATATAACAACTATAACACATTGAATTATCATAGCCTATAATTTTTCTTTCAGCATTAAATTTAGGTTTTGAATCCTTACACATTGGTGCTGGAGGAGAATTAGGACGCATATGACAACCAATTTCTACTTGCGGTATCAATGGTATTCCAGATGCTTTTACACCATATACACAAATTTTATCATCTTTTTCTATAGCTCTAAAAACTATTGAATGAAGTAATCGTTCTTCACCAGCCTTTAATGTTGCACATTGTACACCACCACCATATACAAGCTTTGCATGTTTTACAACATCACTTCCATAATCTGCCTCTCTTAAATAAGTACCATTCGCTCTCGCAATTACTGCCTTAGTAATATCGCTAACTAACAAATAATCTAATCTTAAATTACCAATTGGCAATCGGTAGCAAACTTCTATATAAGGAGAGCTAGATATCCGGTTTTTCGGCCAATAATACCCATCTATTTTCTTAAATTTTTTACTCGGACACATTGGTTCATGTTTTAACCCTTCTTCTACACTTTTTCCTGGAGCAATACATTGAAAATATTCATCCTTATTACGAAATTCCCTATCACATTCAGACTTATATGATACTCGATGTCCATCAATCATAGGATCTATACATTCCTTATAACCCCCTGGTGGCCCATCTAAATCCCCTTCTTCAAATCTCAGTACTGGATGACGTACAAAACTCCAATTACAAACAAAATAAGACGTTTGGGATGCAAACGCAGCATTTATACCTATAACACCTATTACCATTAATGCTTTTCCTGATGCTATCATTTTTGCACCAATCGCAGCTCCAAAACCAGTAGCTGATATTGCCGCACCTGCATTTATTAATACTTTTCCACTTATACCACTACCAATAGAAGCTAACATTGCATATTGCCCATATCGTGCAAAAGTATGACTACCTCCACAATATGGATTACTTGCCAATGTATCTCTATAAATTACCTCTTTACTATCTGTAACATTGGCACACACATATTGACATATCCCCATAATAATTATTATCATTATAAATAATCCGGTTAATTGTGTGATTTTAAACATTATTAACCTTCCTATAAGAAATAGATAAATAGTATGAATTATTTAATAAAATATATATTCTTTTTTGATTATTAATAATTACAATGTATACAAATTGATAACATATACTATAAATACTATTAATATTTAACATAATATAACATTGTATAATTTCAAACATTCTTGACTTTTTCATAAAAAATAGGTAACCAAACATTAGGATCATCACCAACTTCTTGTATTATCTCATGCAAGACTAACACTGTTTCTGCTCTTCCTGATAAAACACTCACTATATCTTCAAATCCTTTCAAATTGATCCTTGCAACAACTGCATTAACTCCTTGTTTAACTAAAAAAAACCTTGTACTAGGATCTGTATTTTTTATTAACGTATATTCCCTCTCAGTTAACATAAAAACATCTCTATAAGCACTTGTAGCTTTTAAATTTGGTAAAAAAATTTGAGTAGCTGTTTGCTGGACTAAAGTATCACTTATTGCACTCTTACTTGCATCTTCCACACTTTGAGTAGCAAATATAACAAAAGTATTTAACTTTCTTAATACTTTTAACCAATCTTTGATTTTAGGAGCAAATACTTCATTATCAATTAAAGCCCATGCTTCATCTAAAATTATCATAGATGGCGTGCCATCTAAGGAAATACTGATTCTATGAAATAAATACAAAAGTACTGGAGCAAGAGCTATAGGATCCTTTAATAAATTACCCATTTCAAATCCAAAAACTCTTGATTTTGTAAAATCTAGTGAATCCTCATAATTATCAAAAATTGCAGCATGAGAGCCTCTAGTATGCCACATTGACATACACCCTGCTAAAGTATCAGGACCTTCCAATCCTAAAAAAGGAATTAAATTTCTCAATAATCGATCTTCTTTTCTAAGCCTAAAATTTCCTTCAATAACATCATTAATACGCTCTATATCTTCAGATGTAAATTTATCCATAAATACAGAAACTAAAGATTTTATCCACTCCATTAAAAATGTTCTATTATCCGGAGTATCATCCATTTGCAAAGGATTGAATCCCGTAACACTTCTAGGTTCTATGACTGAATATACTCCATTTAACGCTCTAATAAAAATTTCAGCACCACGATCTTTATCAAAAAAGAAAATCCTAGGAGAAAACTTCATCGCCTGAGCACATAAAAAATTCATTAATACTGTCTTACCACCTCCTGTAGGACCAATAATTGCTGTATGCCCCACATCACGAATATGAAAATTAAAGAAAAATGGAGTTCCAGAAGTTGTATCAAATACAGTAACCGCTTCTCCCCAGTGATTATTAAACTTCTGACCAGTAGGATAATTATGCTGAGATGCAAAACCTGCCATATTTAATGTACTAATAACCGCTTTACGAACTATATACCCAAAATTACCAGGTAACTGTGCCCAAAATGCTGGTTCTAAGTTTACCTTCTCTCTTACAGGATATACACCACAATTTAACAATTCAGCTTCTACTAAAGAAAGTGCATTTTCAAGATTTTTGATATTTCTTTCTATACATAAAATTGTTAGATGATGTAATCCAAATGCTATTCTACCACTCATAGCATCATCTAATGCCTGAGATATTTCCATAACTTGAGACACCGCCTTATCTGCAGATTGTATCATACGATTTTGTTGGATCTGCATTTTAGTAATAGCGCTTTGCCTATTTGTAAATTGAAAAGATTGCGTAATAATAAATTCATAAGGCAATTGCAAAAATGCATCTAACATTCCAGCTGAAGTAGTTTGACCATATTCTTTTAAACTAATTAAACCTGCATATTTTGATTCATTATGTGTAATAATTTGTATCATTTTATGGCCAAAATATAACCTGTGCATAGGCAAATATCTTGAAATATCAGTTGCTACAGCAGAAACATTGTGTATAGTACCACAATTTACAATCTGTAACAAAAACTCTGCTATTTCTGAAAACGCACCCATAGAACTTTCTCTTATACCTAACACCTTTGGTAAATAATTACGTAAACTTGTTACAATCCTATTCGTAACTTCATCTAAGTCCTCATAAATAGCACGTAAATCATTTTCCCTATTTTCTTGTGATACTTTTCCAAATTTTTGCAGTAAATAAGATATAAATTCTGTACCTTTTTTTCCTACTTCCCTTATTATTGTAATATATAAATCATTAGTAAAAGACTGCTTAGTGGAATGCTTATCTCTCCACTTTAAGTTAACATAATTAGCAAAATTATTAGAAAATTTACTTTTCGCAAATTCCTCTATAAACGCACTCTTCCTTCGTCTAATTATGTGAAAATATAATCCAAAAGATGACGAAGATATACTTCTTAGCATTTGATTACGAATCGAATTCTGGATTGACAAATCATCATCGTCAGCAGTTTCAAATGCATAACCCGATAATTTAATGACTTTCAGCATTGATCCATCTTTCATTACTAAGGTCGTATCATTCCAATATTCTAAATAAGGAATAAAATTAGACGCGTGATACTCTCTTAATATAACATTTTTTTTTCTTGTCTTTACTGCACCCAATTTCAACATTTATATTACATCATAAGAGTTTGCATTATGATAGAAGCGATTAAGACACTTGCTGCATTTGCGCATTTTAATCATAAACAAATCTAAGAATAGCGGGTCTCTTGAAGAAGCTAAATATCCTATACCATGTATACTAGGCCCTAATATCAACAGAACTCTAAAATCATTACTATACATAAATATCATAATACAAATCATAAAATTAAATATAGCAAATGTGTAGCTTACACCAAAAAGCATTGTTGGCCTAGTTAAACCTTTAAACAACTGATCTGCTTTTACACTACCTGACATACATAAACCATAACTTACAACATGTACAGCCCAAGCTTATCAAAAAAAAATTATCAAAATATTAACTCATCCAGGTAATACAATAATACACAATAAACTACTTACCTACTTTTTTTTATCAAAACAATTTTGTAATCTTTGTAAGGCAAAATCCCAATTAATAAGATTTCTTAAAAAAACCTCTATATAATTTGCTCGAACATTAAAATAATCTAAATAATACGCATGTTCCCAAACGTCCATAGTAATTAATGGATACTGATTATCAAATAATAAAGGAGATTCGGCATTAGAAGTACTTGTAACTTTTAATTTATCATCATTCATATCATATATTAACCACGTCCAACCACTACCAAACTGACTTTGTCCACTTATAGAAAAAATATTTATAAACTCTTCAATGTTACCAAAATCAGCATTAATTTTATCTGACAATTCTTTTACTGGCTCTCCCCCGCCACATTTTTTCATGGATTGCCAATAGAAATCATGATTCCAAACTTGACCAGCATTATTAAATATTGCTTTAGCACCGTTATTGTAAGAACGCTTTATAATATCCTCTAAATCTACATTTGATAAATCCTTAAACTCTGTACCTTGCACCAACTTATTTAAATTATTTACATATCCTCTATGGTGCTTATTATAGTGATAATCTAAAATTTTAGCACTAATATAAGGTTCTAAATTATCATAAGGTAGTGGCATCAAATCAAACATTAAAACCTCCTAATAAAAAATTATTCTTATAATATACAAGAACTAAATACATGTTACTATGCATATTACTGTCCTTAGTAATTTTACTAATACAGATTATAATTTTACTTATATACTAAAAATATGTATATATTATATAAGCAATTATTTGTACATTAAAAATATATATACCACATATTGCTTAAATAGTGCATAAAAACGAAATTTACTCTACTTAAACCAACACACAGATCATATCTATCATCAATAATGCTTAGGACCCCAATAAATTTACTATCATAATCTAATAACCAATAATGAACTTATGTATATTAAACCTAAAAATTAGTTAAATTAATAATTTATTGATATTATGTACTTTACCACACTGACATCAAATTCAAATCTCAACTAATTACTCATAATAAAATAATAAAGTTGTATTAAGTAACAAATTATTTATATCAAATAAATTATTTTTACAAATTTTTTTAAATGCGTAAAATAATAAATCGTAATATATATAAACATGGTACTTTTATAAAAAATAACAACATTCAAGTACAGAAAAGATTAGGTAAGCTGTTAAAGTCTCGCCATATTACTTCTCGTATCTCTTTAAAAAATCGTAAAGATAATTTACTTTCATTCCTATCCATGTTTGCATTAGGGATATCTATAGGAATATTAGTATTGATCATATGTAGCATAGTGAGCAATGGATACAATGCTCTCATAACAACAAAAATTTTATTGCCAATTCATATAAGTCATCATAATATAAACAAGGCACAACTAAGGGGTCACTGTATAAAATACATCCATAATTCCTTAGAAAAAATGTTTACAAGTATAATTGACCTTAATAACGTAAAAAATAAAAAAGATCTTTATAATATCGTTAGTAATACCGCACATTATGAGTTAGCAAATTTTATCACCAAATATCCACACAAAAGTAATTTTCAAATATGGCTTCACCTGTCTAGTGACTTTATTAATAAAAGCACAAAAGATAACAAAATATATAGTAAAATTCTTGATAAATTAACAAACGAAAACAAAATAAAAAAAAGCTTTAACTTAGCTCTATTTAGCAAAGCTGATTCTAAATCACCAGAAAATTCCGGTATCATAGGCTCATTAATTGGATCATTATTCACAATAATTGTATGCTTAGTAATTGCCTTACCAGTAGGTATTATGAGCGGAATATGCTTACACGAATTAATACCACAGAATAAAATCTCTTCTATAATTGAGATCAGCATTAATAACCTTGCATCAGTACCATCTATTATATTTGGTGTTCTAGGCCTTACAGTATACCTTAACATTTTCAACATACCACGAGCTTCATCACTTGCAGGAGGGATGACATTATCATTAATGATGTTACCAAATTTGATTATAACAACAAAACAAGCATTTACAGCAATACCTACATCTGTTAAAGATGCTGCTTTTTCACTAGGGTCATCAAACATGCAAGTAATAATGCATCATTTATTCCCTATTGCATTACCTACAATAATACAAGGCACTATAATAAGCATTGCAAGGATAATAGGTGAATCTTCTCCTTTAATTATGATCGGAATGGTGGCTTTTATAGTTGATTTACCGCAAAACTTTCTTGATCCAACAACAACCCTTCCTGTACAAATATATACTTGGTCTAATAATTCAAGTACAGAATTTGTTAAATTATCTGCTATTGCAATTATAGCATTACTACTCATATTATTAATATTAAATTCAATAGCTAGTTTTATCAAAAAAAAATTTGATCATTTTATTTTTTAGTACCATGCTTAATCATTTCTTATTTTTTAAAAGTTAATTTTTTTAATTTAGTTGCAATAAATATTATCTGTACATTAAAATAAATCTTACAAATTATATAATCATAAAGATGGACAAATAAAAATAATTAAAGTTAAATTATACACTTGAACTTGCAACTGCTATACTAAGTTATTTAATAATTAATTAACTAACACTTATTTAAAATACATAATCTATAAGTAAATTATAAATTAAATTCACTTATACTCATTTATGGTATCCACTTAATATAACTTGATAATTTTATAAATATGTAACAAAAATGCACTTAGCAGGACTTGAACCTGCGACTTTTACCTCCGGAAAGTAACGCTCTATCCACCTGAGCTATAAGTGCAAAAAATAACTATTGCATACTAGCAAGCTTTATCTTCAACCTGTTTTTTTTTAATTGCTCAAAATCTTCCTCAGCATGATACGATGATCTAGTTAATGGACTTGAAGCAACCATGGAAAATCCCTTGGCATAAGCCATATATTTATAGTGATCAAATTCTTGAGGTGTAACATAACGATCTACCTTGATATGCTTTGCAGTAGGTTGTAAATACTGACCAATAGTAATAAAATCAACATTAGCTGCCCTTAGATCATCCATTACTTGATATACTTCTTCCTTACACTCTCCTAACCCTACCATCAATCCAGATTTAGTAAATACCATAGGATTTTTTTCCTTTATCATCTTCAGCAAATGCAAAGAGTGAAAATATCTAGCTCTAGGTCTAACTTTAGCGTATAACCTAGGCACTGTTTCTATATTATGATTATACACATCAGGCAAAGATGAAGAGATAATATTTATTGCATGTGGCTTATTTAAAAAATCTGGAGTTAAAATCTCTATTGTAATATTACTATCTCTTTTTCTTACTTCATCTATACATTTAACAAAATGCTCAGCACCTCCATCAGGAAGATCATCTCTGTCAACAGACGTAATCACAATATGTTGAAGCTTAAGAGCACTAACAGCATTAGCTAATCTTTCAGGCTCATGAATATCTAACTTCTCAGGAGTACCTGTTGCAACATTACAAAAAGCACATGCCCTAGTACATACAGATCCTAAAATCATAACTGTAGCATGACGCTTATTCCAACACTCACCAATATTTGGGCAAGCAGCTTCTTCACACACTGTATTAAGTTTATAAAGCTTCATTAAACTGCTAATTTTATTAAAAACCTCACCTTGAGGCATCTTAACTTTTAACCAGTCAGGTTTACTTTTCATGTATTTTAATAATTACATTATTAAGAACACGTTAGCTAATATAATAATATTTGTCAATTATAATGACTTAATACTATACGCTATTGCAAGACTAAGCTAGTATAATCGCCTATTTTAACTTAGCATCAATAAGTAACAAATTATTACTTTTAATAAACTCAACATTTACTAATAAAAGACAAACCTCACTGAAAGCAATGTTTATTAGTTTTTAACATAATAATTAGCAAAATTTATCAATAATTTACATTCTAGAAAAGCAGATAATAATAATAATAATAATAATAATAATAATAATAATAATAATAAAGAATATGATGTTGATGATAAAGACACAGTATCTAGCAATGTAAGGAAAACCGCGATGCTAAAAAGTGGTAGAGCAGTACCTGTATTGATAAAGCTCAAAATACATAATTATATAATAACACTATTTAACCAATACTAATTGGTATCATAAAGCTAAATATACAACATTATATATAACATTATACTGAACTACATTTGTTGACTTAATTGTGATTGCACACAATTAACCTTTACCTCTTCTAATAAACTACAACATTTACCACCATGCACATGCATATTATTAACAGTAGTATAATTAACGCTATAGCTCATACTCGTACTACTAAGAGAAGATCCATAATTTGTCTGCGTAGCATGATTATAATGCATGGCATAAAATAACATTCCCCTATTATAAATATCGTTATTATTTATTAATTTTGTACCATAGTCATTCGTAATATTTACTCTATTGAATCCATCTCCACACTGCAACTGAATGTTATTAGAAGCAGTGTTCACAACAGCTTGCAGTTTGATCATGATAAAGTCCAATATTTTCTCTATAAATGTCCGTATAGCAACTTCTTGTAATTGTAATGTATTAATATGCGGAGAACGATCTAAGGAATAATAATCACACATATTATAAGATACCGTATTAACTTTTCCTAAATAGATTCCTGGTATATCATTACTAATGATATTAATACTTGATATACTATAATCATAAGACTTATCTTCTGTATGATTTACCTCATCTTTATAACGAATACTGTCATATAAATTTGTTGCATATCTTTTGTAAGATCCCTTATTGTCATCAACAGATAGTGAATCTGTTTTAAGAATGGTGTTAGAAACACTAGATATTAATAGAAATTTTAAAAAAGTATTCGCATCTAGACCTGTTTTTAATCCCATCATATAAATTTGACGCAATAACATTAACCTTACCTGCAGTAACTTATGTAATGCGGGATCTGATTCCTCACTTAACGCTAATTCTAACTCTTTAATTTGCTGCTCTAATGATTGCTTGATACTTAATGTATGACCTTGAAGTAAAAATTTTTTCAAAAAAGTAATAATAGACTCTATAAATTTTTGCTTTTTCTTAGATTTTAAAAGTTCTACACTATAAATATTTACATCATCAATCTCAAGATAAAGCTCTTGTAAGAAATCTAGTAACTTTTGCATTATAGATTCTTTAACTTCTAGCCCCTTCCCTACAATAGGTTCTGTTAACTCTACATTTTGAGAATTATCATCTGACTCTAAGTCTTTATCATATGCCTGAAATATAAATTTATTATTTTCTTTAGCTAGTTCTCTAATTTTACTTTCAAGCTTTAAAACACATTCTTGTAACTGTAAATCTTCTAACCTAATTTTACCTAAAGCTTTAAACTCATCATCTTCATCATTATTAGAGTGTAAACCTTTTAACATTACCTCATCATTTAAATTATGATCTTTAATATCATTTTCAATCCTTACACTCTTAGTCATTAATTTATACTCAATAGTTAACAGTAATGAAGAAAGTAAATTTGTAAATACCAGCTATAAAATTACAATTATTAACACATTAAAGATTTGATGTATACTTTATTAATTTATCAGTTCTCACATCTAAATAGCACAATAATATAATAAAGAAAGTAAGTTTTTAACATTAAAAACTACATATTAATTCTATATGGTCTTACAACAATTAACTCCCATATCCTAAAATTATTTCATAATACTATTATAATAAATTAAGGAAAACAAACCTACATATACTATATATAATAATGTAAAATATATTAAACTTCACCAATTAAAATGATTAACTTATAATGCTCTTTATTGATAACTACTTACAAATAAATATACATTAATACTAAATAGTTAAAAATTTATTATACTAACTTATCAATCATGTAGGCTTTCACTACATTATTTACTCTTACAACACAAATACCACTATTATAATTTTTTATTATATAGAATAATACTAACGCTATTTTTACTGATATACACTACTCAAATACCTTATAACATTTATATACAATGACCATCACAGTAACTATTAAATATCTACAAATCAACAAAACATCATATATCTTCTTATATAACTATACACGTATACACAATTTTACATAAATTTATCTATCTATTTAGTAATACTCACAAAACATATATTTCTTATTTAAAATATCAAAAAGTAAATATACAAATCATGTATAACTAAGTTATACGTACTACATATAACACTACACTACTTTAGTTTTTGAATGATTATTTAAATGTAAATAACTCTACAACTCTTTTTACAGAAAAATTAATAAATAAATGCATCGCAGTAAATCAACCGTAATATCATACATATACAACAAGCTAATAAATCATAAACTATCAGCCTCACATAATGCAACCTATTTAATATCAGGAGACATTTTGACATCATTAATAAAATAAATTATCCCTACAATGCAATATAATACTTATTACATAAGCATTTAAGCTAAAATACATTAAAAAGTTACAGCTATATAACCTAGTACAAATGCTTTTCATAAGTGGTAAGTTTTATGCAAATTCACACTAAACTTTTACAATTCTACCATATCAACTTCCAACTCATCTCAAATCTTTAAGTAAATTATTTTTACATAATGGTACATAAAGATGAAGTAGATAGTAGAAGTAAAATTAATTAAGCACAGATTATGAATCAGTACTAGACGTATTGTGGAAAGGACTACTTTGTAAATTTCCTACTAATGAAAATGATGAAGTATAAGCTACAGAACATTATGAAGTAGCAGATTATAAAAATAAATCAGATAATGATTTAAAAGATGAAGTAGATAATAAAAGTAAATTAGATAGTAACTTAAAATTATATTACTATTAATAATTAACCATAATTATATTTAAAGCATATCTCTTTAATTATTAATAAATTATCATAACTAATAAGCATAAATCCCTATATAAAAATTATGATATTTTACATATCATTTTATTAATTTCTGATTTAAAATTAATATTTTGCTACCACATAATACCACACATTCAGACTTGTTGAAGATATACTATAAATATAAAAAATATATCTATCTCCAATTCACTACTTACAAAATTCTATTACAACATCACCTGCAAAGACGCTATTACCTTCTACAAAAAATATTTTCTTCACCAATGCTTTTACTTCAGAACAAACTAAGTTTTCCATTTTCATTGCCTCAATTACAAATAATGTCTGCCCTATCTGCACTTGTTCTCCTTCTTTAACATAAATTTTCACAATCATACCAGCAATAGGAGACATTACAACATTAGAAGGTGTGCTTACTTTATCAAGCTTTGGCATTATAGATAATAACTTATCAGCATACATCTGATACACTGCACATAAAACTTCAACAGCAGAATATTTAAGCTTATACTTATTAAAAATACGATCAACTTTAATACAATAAACACAATCATTAATTTGCACTTCTAGCAACTTATAATGTATTTTCCATCTTCCAAATACTGTTAGCATATTATAATTATATGTAACACACATCACTTTATTATCATAATTCACGCACAATATATAATTCTTATCATTTACATAAACTGAAAGCTCTTCTTCACTTTGTAAAGCCCCACCATGCCTATATTCATCCTCACAATAAATATATAGGGATGTTATAGCAAATATCTTTGCTATTTCTTCCGTTAAAGGATCTCCTTGAAACCCATCTTTATAAAATTGATTAATAAATCCTGTACTAATATTACCAGAAATAAATACAGGATGATGAAAAATAGATAATATAAAATCTATATTATTATCAATACCACCAATATAGAAACTATTCAATGACTCTTGCATAATTTTTATAGCTTCTATTCGATCTTGCCCATAAGAACATACTTTAGCAATCATAGGATCATAAAACATACTCACAGATGAGCCTTCAAATACACCACTATCTATCCTTAGATTGCTACTTGTCTTGGGTTCAGAATAATGCACAATTCTACCACTTGATGGTAAGAAATTCTTCTTTGGATCTTCAGCATAAATTCTTGCCTCAATTGCTGACCCATTAAAATGAATATCATTCTGTGTAAATCTTAATTTTTCTCCACAAGCAATTCTTATCATTTCTTCAACTAAATCAATTCCCGTAACAAGCTCAGTAACAGGATGTTCAACTTGTAATCTAGTATTCATTTCTAAAAAATAGAACTGCTTATTACAGTCAACTATAAACTCTACAGTGCCTACAGAAAAATAATTAACTTTTTTTACTAAACTAATACATTGCAAATACATATTTTGTCTTGTATCGTGATCAAGAAATGGACTTGGTGTCTCTTCAATAACCTTCTGATTATGTCTTTGTATAGAGCACTCTCTTTCACCTAAACATACAATATTTTCGTACTTATCAGCAATAACTTGTATTTCTATATGCCTAGGACATTCTATATATTTTTCAATAAATATTCTGCCATCTTTAAAACTTTTTAAAGCCTCATTTGTAGCTGAGGTAAACGCTTGCTCTATGTCATTAACTGACCTAACAACTCTCATTCCTTTTCCACCACCACCAGCAGTAGCTTTCACTATAACAGGAAACCCTATAGACTGAGCAATTTCTTTAGCCTCACTAATAGATTGTACAGCCCCCATATAACCAGGAACAACATTGACTCCTGCATGTTGAGCTAATTCCTTAGATGTAATTTTATCAGCCATCATCCTAATAGAAGATGGACTAGGTCCAATAAAAGTAATATTATGTTTTGCAAGTGCTTCAGCAAAAAGTGCATTTTCAGATAGAAACCCATAACCTGGATGTACAGCATCTGCTCCTACTTTACAAGCTACATCACAAATTTTATCTATATTAAGATAACTTTGACTTGACTGCGATGGTCCAATATTTATAACTTCATCACCACATAAGGTATGCAAAGAGTTAACATCTACATCAGAATATATACATACGCATGATATGCCCATTCTATGCGCAGTACGAATTATCCTGCACGCAATTTCACCTCTATTTGCTATTAATATTTTTCTTATCATTATCAACTTTTAAGATATTCAACAAAAAATCATCTTATTTGCAGCATTTTCACTTGCAAGTGATTCTACATTTATACCATTATCCTGCAAAGTAATATTTTTAAATTTTTATCACATACTTTAACTACAAAGGTATACTGCAGCTTTACATTTACACACAATTTACAATAAATAAAAAATTATTATACACTTAACTAAACACCTGCTATAATCAATCACGATTATTAATCAACTATATCTTTAAGTATATAGACAATACATTTTATAATTTATACTGCAAAATTTCAGAATTCCTACTCAAAATTTTTAACTCCTTATCGTACATAATATCTATAATTCATATATTATTATACATATAATAACATCAATACATGCTTTTATTTGAGGGTTAGTTTACAAGCACAAAAAGTCCACCCTTATTTTATTCACATAACATCGCCCTTTCAATATAGCAATAATTTCCAATGACTACTTTATAAAAATAAAACGACATATAATAAACATAATGCAATACAAAAACGAACTTCCCATTTGCCTTAGCTATGAATTATTTTCATAACACTAATAATAAAAATTTATTAGTAATAATATCAGAAAATATAGATCCCAACTTTAATATATGCTCCAACCCTAAAGTTATTACAAAATATACTTGTTTAACATTTATATACTATTTTCAACATAATAATCCTTATGATTACTAACTAGCGTTAATACATGTCTTTATTGAAACAATTCATAGTTAACAAAGATTTGCTTACCTAATCTTTTGTATTCAAAATTACTAATAATCGCTTATCATTATACAATACTCCATATCTACACAATACAATTGAAAATCTTACCAATATTTTATAACATTTATCATAACCTCTAGTTAAAAATCAATTATGACTCAAAAGATCGTTACCCTTAAGGTAACAGAAGAAAAAAATAGACTAGATAAGCTCATTGCTATAAAGCTTAATATTTCCCGTAATAAAGTCCAACAGTTAATTGCCAATAATCATGTAATGCTACATGGTAAGTTTATAAATAATAAAAATCACAAAATAAAACTTAATGAAATCTATGAAATAATAACCCCAATTCAAGAAGTGAATAATCACATTATACCAAATAAAAATATACCATTAAATATACTATACGAAGATAATGACATATTAGTAATTAATAAGCCTGCAGGTATAACCGTACATACAGGTGCAGGTACAAAAAATGATACCATAGTAAACGCACTTCTTGCACGTTATAGTAATATAAATACTGTAGGTAGCAATACTAGACCAGGAATTATACATAGACTCGACAAAGATACAAGCGGTCTTATGATCATCGCAAAAAATCAACATTCATATTATTTCTTATCTAATTTGTTTCTTAACAACAAAATCATAAAAAAGTACCTTGCTATTGTATGGAACATACCTAATCCCAGCCAAGGCATTATTAAAACTTATATTGATGTAAAGCGTCACAATAAACATATGATGACAGTTACACACTCAAAAGGTAAATTAGCTATTACCGAATATCAAACAAAAGAAACTTTCTATAACATAGCAAGCTTACTAGAATGCAAACTACATACAGGAAGGACGCATCAAATAAGGGTTCATATGAGTTATATTGGAAATTCTATTATTGGTGATCAAAAATATGGCAAAAATAATATCAAAGGCATTAGATATACTCCTTCTAGCAATTTAGTAAAAAAATTTCCTAGACAAGCATTACATGCATGCTATATAAAATTTATGCATCCTTCTACTAATAAATATTTAGAATTCAACCTAGAATTAAGCTCCGACATGCAAAAATTAATAAACGAGCTAAGAAACATAAAGTTATATCTACAATAGATATAACTTTATAATCAACTCAAATAAAAAAATATAAAAACATACGCATACCCTAGAAATTCAAATTAAAATGCAAAAAGTAATCTTTTGAGCCATTTTTTCTAGATACATACATTAATAAATTCTCAATATTGCCGTTATAACTTACCATAGTTATTTATCTTAATATGCATAATCTTAAGTATATTAAATAATTATTAATAGCATATATTACATAACAACTACAAATCTTAAAGACTTTATTATATAAACCTGCATAACTTGCAACCCATCAACACCAACACCTTACCAGGACAATTTTATATCTATCACACAGATTTCATTAATTTCTATTTTAACAATATATATATATATTTAATACTAGTAAGCTACGATATAATAATCTAATTTTATAAACAAACTTTCACTACACATGAAATACGTTACAACAATATAATAGTTTATTCTTACTACCCCTCAAAATTAATAACTAGTACTTGTTTATGTAAACCTAAATTGTTTTATATAAAGAAATACTAACAACATAGCTTTTAACAATAATAAATTCTCACAAGAAAATATTTTCATATTGTTAGTTATTACCTTTTTGTTGCAACATAACTAAGTCATTGCTTTAACGAAATATAAATTCAAGTTTCCTATATATCATAAATAATAACAATATCTCTTCCAAACAGAACAACTAATATAATAAGCTATATTGCAGGTATTTCATTAGTAATAATCATAAGAACCTTATACAATTTAATTATGTTAATACTATATTAAATAGCTCTCACTGAAATAATTCAGATCAGCATAGAAAATATCTTCAACAATGATTTTAAGACCTTGTTAGATATCATATTTAAAAATAAAATATATGCTTTTTCTTACCGTAAAAATTAAGTTTACAATTACACAAGTAAAAATAATATTTTTTGCCAAATCTGTTAATGATTCAATTATTGAATATTTGTCTAAAATTTATGTTAACTTATAAATCTTACAGTTATATCGTAGGTAAAATATATCTATTTCTTTTTCTGATTTTCACATAATTTCTGCTTTATTTTATTAAATTCTCTATTTCATTGCTTAACATCATATCGTAAGATTGCCGCTTACGTATGCTACAAAATGTATCATCATGTACTAATACTTCTTCCGCTAATAACTTTGAATTATAGTTACTTGACATTGATGATCCATAAGCACCTGCTGTACATATTGCAAGAATATCACCAACTTTTGGATTTTGTATATAATAATTATATGCAAAAAAATCATCAGACTCACAAATAGGTCCCACTATATCTGCAACAATATTATTATCATTACTATAAATTATTGGTATAATTTCATGCTGGGCATTATATAATGCAGGACGTATTAAATCATTCATACCTGCATCAACTATTATATGATTTTTTACAGAATTATTTTTACGATATAATACTTTAGTTAATAATATACCAGCGTTTCCTATAATTGCTCTTCCTGGCTCACAAATTATCTCATACTCTTCATTAAAAAAGTTTTCTTTTACAATAAAAGAATATTCTTTTATTGTAGGACAGCTTTTCTGCTGTCCATATGAAATACCTAAACCACCACCAATATCAACTCTTAATATTTTTATGTTATAATCTCGAAATGTTTTAACAATTTTTTTAATTTTATTAACGACATTTTTAAAAATTGATAAATCATAAATCTGTGATCCTATATGCACCGCAATACCAATAATTTGCAAATTAGAAAAACTATAACTTAGTACTTGATTAATACAATCTTCAGGAATACCAAACTTATGTGTTTTAAGTCCTGTATTAATTTTTTCATGTGTATTCGCATCAATACTAGGGTTAATTCTAATAGCTACAGATACAATAATATTCTTTTGATTAGCAATCTGATTGATAAGATGAAGCTCCTCAATAGATTCAACATTAAATTGAAGTATTTTTTGATCCATAGCAAAAGATATTTCTGCTGTAGTTTTTCCCACACCAGAAAATATGATTTTATTTGCTGGAATTCCTGCTAACATTGCCCTACGTATTTCACCTTCTGATACAACGTCTGCGCCAGCTCCCCATTGCGATAATAACCTTATAATTGATAAGTTAGGATTTGCTTTAATAGAGTAGCAAATCGTAGAATTACTAGGTAAATTATTCCTAAATTGATAATAGTTATCTTTAATAGTCTGTAATGAGTAACAATAAGTTGGTGTACCGAAAGATTTGACTACTTCAAGTACGTTGACATTTTCTACATGTAACATATTGGATATGTAGCTAAAAAAAGAAGACGGCAAATAATTCATAAAGACTATAGTAATTTTATAAAAAATTCAAATATATATCAAAAATGAGAAAGTACAATTAAAATTCATTTAAAAATATGCTAATAATTCAATTATCATTACATGATAACAAAGTCTTACAGTATATCAAATAGAGTGATAGTTTATATATTTACAAATTTTAATCTAATTACAATAAACACAAAATTTACCTTTTAAAATTGTACTTAATAACAGTACACACCCAATATTTACGTGTTATTATCTATGTTATTATCAAGTGTCCAGCAACACTAATCGCTATTCATAATATGTTTTATTTTAATTTTTATAACATTAACATTTTTACCATCTAACATTCCTTATAATGCACTATTTTACATAGCTTCAATATTTAAGATTTTACTTTTAGTAAGTGACACACACTTTTAGTTTTAAAAGAAATTTTTAAGTACATTAGTACATGTACATAACATACATAAAAATATTATAGAGTTAGTTATAAAAAATTCTTTGTTCAAGTGTAAAAACATATTTTCATTTAACATTAAGAAACTTAATTTAACAAGCAAAGCTAACAAAACTGCAAGTAAAACAACTGAAAAGTACACTATTGCACTAAAAATACTAGTCTATACCTTATAGGTAGTTAAACATAGTACACTAAAACTACATATAAATAAACTTAATTACAAAAATAAATACTACATTTATAGGAAAACAAACGCAATAACTTAACAAAAGTAAAATTACTAGCCTTTCATTTATCAGTACCACTATAACGTAACAAGGTTCTTTAATTCTTTTGCTAACATAGTTTTTTTTATCACATTTTTAATTTTTTTTGCCTTATCAGTTAGCTTACATGAAGATGTATTTAATAAAAATAAATCTAATCCGCCTTTATAGGCTATAGTTCTTAACGTACGACTAGCCAGCTTTAATTTAAAACTTCTACCTAACACATCACTAATTAAAGTAACATTATGCAAATTAACAAAGTAAGGCCTTTTAGTTTTACGATTTGAATGTGAAACTTTATTACCAAATGACTTAGAGCGGCCAGTAATATCACAAACTCTACTCATAACATACCATACCCTACGTTAAACAATCATTTTACCAATATATAATCTATAGTCAATTAAGAAATTGACTTTAAAAATAAAAAAATACTAGTCAATTTACAATTATAACACAAACTTCTAGGTAAAATAGCTTACTTTCAGTTTAAGCACATTCTATTACTAATATGAATACATATTTACAAATAATCATAAAAAAAATACTATCGTAAATACAAAGATATAAATTTATTCAGATAATTACTTCACCACACATAAAAGCTATTATGCAAATCTATAACTGTAAATGTAACTACATATTTTTACCTTACACTTACCATTATAAACATAATACACTACATAAAATTAATTGGGTCAATATCAATAATAAGCGTAACACTTTTAAAATTTTTGTAATACTCTCTATACTTACTAAGCAATTTCTGTATTAACATATTATCACTAATTTTTATTAATATCCTATATCTATAATTATTATTAACAAGCCCTATTGGTGCTGGTACTGGCCCCAAAATTTCAATGTATTTGGATTTTACAAAATACTTTACAAGATTATTTACTATATTTTTTGCAACCTCCATAACCTCTAGCTCTTTCCTACCTGTAATAATCAAAGCAATTAGTCTTACATATGGTGGCATGTTCGTAATATATCTTGATCGCATTTCCAATTCATAAAATAACTTACGATTATATAATAATAAAGACTGTATTAAAGGATTTTCAGCATCATATGTCTGCAATATTACGTTACCTTTTTCTTGAAATCTACCTGAACGCCCTGCAACTTGATGTAATAACTGATATGTTTTTTCAGCTGCTCTAAGATCGCTATTACCCAAACCTAAATCTGCGTCTATTACTCCTACCAAGGTCAATTTTGGAAAATTATGACCTTTAGCTACTATTTGAGTACCAATAACAATATTTATTTCTTGTTTTAAAATTCGCTCTATAACATTATTAATACACTTAATAGTCATATCGCTACTTATAAGCGCAACCTTAGCATTTAATATTAACTTTTGTATATCTTCTGCTACTTTTTCAATTCCAACCCCATAAGAAATCATAGATGATTCATTAAAACAATTACTACAAATCTTTGGAAATGAACAATGATAATTACAATAATGACATAATAGCATTCTTTTTTCTTTATGATCTATAAGCCAAGTACAACAATTTGGACAATTAACTTTAAATCCACATTTTTTACATAACACTAATCTTGCATAACCTCTCCTGTTCAGAAAAAGCATTACTTGATTTCCTTCATTTAACGCTTTAACAATATTATTATACAGATCAGTAGATAGCCATTTATTTATTAATACACTTTGTCGCATATCAACAATTTTAACATCTGGCAAGTGTGCATCTCCAAATCTTTTACTTAACACAATGTGGTAATATTGTTTCCTATAAATATTATATATAGTTTCTAAAGAAGGAGTTGCAGAACTTAAAATTACTGGAATATTAGCTTGTTTTGCTAATATAATTGACATATTACGAGCATTATATATAGCACCATAATCCTGCTTAAACGAATATTCATGTTCCTCATCTACAATAATCATTTTTAGATTCTTATAAGGTAAAAACAAAGCCGAACGTGCTCCTACAATAATTGAGGCGTCACCATAAACAATCTTTAACCAATTATTGCGTCGCTGCACTGTTGTCAAATTTGAATGCCATTCAACAGAATTACATGTAGAAAAATAATAATTGATACGCTTCATTAATTGCGCTGTTAACACTATTTCTGGGAGTAATATCAATACTTGCACAGATTGATCTCGCTGAAGCAATGTTTTTATAACTGAGCAATACACCTCTGTTTTACCAGAACCTGTTTCACCATCTAAAACCATTACTGAATATTGAAAAATGTTCTTAATAATTTTATTATATGCGTCATTTTGCTCACTTGATAAGTTAATCGATATATCATCTACTGTAGATAAATGTTCCGCGTTATACACTAACTTATCTAAAGACTTAACACTTACCACACCGCCAAAAACCATTTTTAGTATTAATCCCATCGGTATAACATTGTAAAATCCTACCCATTGAATAAAGTTAATTAACAAAAGATTTATAGAAGGTATACAAAGCTTACTATTAATATATTTTAAATTCATATTACTTACAGTATGACTTTTAAAGCCTATGATTACTCCTATCAACATTCTATTATTAAAACATACAGTTATATAATCCCCTATGGAACAAACTACATTGTCAGGTACTATATAATAAAAAGACTTATCAAGAGGTAAAGGTAACAAAACTTCAGCTATCACTTATCATTCACGTAATTAAACAAAAAATATTACTTCATAATATATACTTGGTAAAAAACTTTAAAAACATAAATATACATTCTCACAAATAAATACCTTACAACATATTATCGATCTCTTTATACAAACTTGTATTTAATTATGAATAACTAAAAATATTTATAACATATACATAAAATATACTTTTAGTGATAAATCATGATAAAAGACTCTTTTCAAAAAGAAGTCATACAGTACTACTTCCATCCTAATATCCTTTTTTCTTGCATTTTATCCACCTTTTATATATTTAAGCACTTTGTATGAAAAGATTACTTGATTCTTCCTTTAATTTGTACACTGCAATTTCACGTTTTAATATCTACTATATCAAATAATTATTACCATTAAACATTTAAATAACAATACAGCTACAAATACATTAAGTAATAATCTTAACAAAAATATTATTCGATAGTAGTTTTACAAGTCATAATTAAAAACAATTTTTCAAATATATCTTATTGTCTAAACCTATAGGCTATTTAAAGTATATGTTTCAAAAAATGTTTAAAATTAAGTAGCGAACTTTACCACAGGTAAAATATTATCATATTTTAGTATCACCTTTGTCACTCGATACCTTAAAAATCTGTTACAATTACATTTATAAATAAGAACATATCTTGCAAACAAAAGTATAAAAAAGTATTGAAATACAAATATTTACTGACAAAGTAATACATAAATAAATTGCTAATATGATAACATTATATCACCAAAGTCCATAAGGTTTTTCAGGTATGCAAAGATAATATTAACTGCGATAAAGAAAGTCATCAAATATTATATTTGCAATCATAATCGCTTTTTTTCTATGATTGTCTGTAAGCTTTTCTTGAGAGTTCATCAATAGATATTCTGGATGCATTTGCAAAAGAATATTATTATTTTTATCTTCTATTACTTCAATCATACCGTCTTCTGACATTGCAGCTATTTTATACCCTAAAGCATGCATTTTATCTATATTTTCACTATTATTATTAATCGCCTCATGATGGACATCTGGAAAGTATGTTATTATTTTACTAGATTGTTGTTTAGAGACTTTATTAATAATATAAGCTAACCTACTATTTGAATCAATTATCACTTTTTTTAAATTTGCATTTTTACTAGTTGGATCTGGTAATGATATAACATGCACACTTGCTGAATCTTGCGATTGCAGCATACCATCAACCCTATTGACTAAAATACCTTGAGCATGCATAACACCTTGTATACCACCACAAATTGCTAAAAGATGTATCTTAGGATTATTACGAACAACTTTAGCAATAGAGCTAGTAACCAACTGTCGATTTGGTGATGGACTTAATGGAGAAGAACTAATGTTATATTTATTTCCTGGTATCAAAATCCTATTTATATTATTATCAGATATAAACTTCTGCAATGCATAATCAATACTTTGATTAGAAATTTCAACATCACAGTTATTCAACTCTCTTGCAAACTTTATAATCTTATTATAATCTATAAGTATAACTTTTATCCCTTTATCGTTAAAAATCTTAGAAATTTTAACTGCAGTTTGATATTCTGTAGGATAAGATGGTACGCTTGTTGACAATATGCCCACAATAACATTATTTTTAGGTGTATTTTTTAAATTTGCACATACTGATTGTTGGCATGGCAGTAGCAAAAACAAAAAAAGAACAATTATTAAAAAAAATGATGCCTTGTTATTATTAAACGTATAAATTTTCATTATTATTTCCTTTTCATAATTAATAATTGAATTAACGAAAACTCTGTTGGTACGTTAGAAACAAAAATATTTTTCCAGTCCGCCATTTTAGCTATGCCAGCAATTTTATTGCTAAGAACATATGCATTCATATTTTTTAAGCAATTTACAACATTACTTTTCTGCACCAATTGTATAAATACTTCCGCAGAATGTGAAGAATAAAATAAAACTTCCGATACTCCCCTATTAATTATAAGATTGTAACAATTATAACTTAATAATTCCCTATCAACAGTTTTATACATTACAGCTTCATGAACATCAAATCCCATACTGTTTAAAATAGCTTTCACATCACATGTTACCTTATCTCCACGTATATACAAAATTTTTAAATTACGTGACTGTAATTTTACATAAGAAATTACATCTTTAATATCTCCATTAACTGAAACCACTTTATTAAATCCCAAAGATATAGCTGTTTCCATAGTACTATTACCCACAGTAACAATGCTATTACTTCTTATTGTTACATTTTTACTTAAAGATATAATACTATGTTTACTAGTTGATATAATTAAATCAAAAGATTCTATATCTTGTAAGCAGGTTGTTAGATACTCAATTTCTAGTACAGGTTCTATATAAACTTCAAAACCATGTTTCAATAGAATATCACGAGATATTAAAGCGCTAAAATATGGACGAGTTAATAATATTCCCATTTACAAAATTTCTCATACATAAATGTCTTTTCTTAACAAGATTAAATATCCAGCACTTATGTAAACAATAATAACAATCACAACACATTAATTAATAGTAAATATCTACAAGACCTAATATGTATACACATAACAATATAATATATATATCCTAAATTATTAATATCTATAGTTAAAAATTACTTACTATTGTACAATTAACATAATAATTCTATATTAAAACTCAATAAAAACATAGTAATTTTCATCTACAATGTACTTACTTATACATTTAAAAAATACACTCTTGACTATATACACATATATTTACATAATTAAGGCAATATATGCTTTGACAATATAATGCCAGAGGTTTTATTGATACACATTAGGAGCACTAATAAAGTATGCAATGAATTTATAATTTTACCTTTTCCACATTTTAATAGTTCCCATGATGCAAACAACATCATAAATCAAAATTATTTATTAAATGATCATTATAATTATTTTTTTCGTATAAATTATCATCAAAATAACTCTCAACGCAATAAAAGTAGTACTAATACATCCCCCCCCCCTTATTAGATGACATGGTGTTATTATTAGATACAGCATGCTTTTCCTGGACATGTAAACTTGTTAGCAGCAAATTCATAATAAAATATCGTGGTACACTATCCGTTAATAATCCTCAGGCCATCGGTGAGCTAATGTTACATATAAGAGATAAATTATATATGAGAGATAAAGGCAAATCCTCCATTACGTTTAATATTTGTCGTACAAACATTTATACAGTTCCTATAAATTATACTCACTACAGTAGTTATTCAATCAAAGAACTTAATAGTGGTATTGGAAAAAAAATTCGGTCAGCTCCCTCCTTTATTGCACGTAAAGTTCTTTCTACTGTTATTAATAAATGTAATATTCGTGGTTATGCACCTTTGTACAACAAAGAAATTAGCAAATAATATAATACCCCCCTGTCTACATGTTTTAATTGTACACTGTATATGATGGTACAATACATACTATACACGTTCTTAGTTGTATAACCATATATTCTCAGGAGAGAGGTAATTAGCAGGTAATTGTAAATTCACTAAATTAGAAAATGCTTTCTTTATCTTGCTATATGTGTATTATCACAAGTTAATGCTTTGTACGTTTTATGGTAAATTTACACAAAGCATTATTACTTTATAATTTGCTCTCACAAATTTTACTAATTACAATACTATATACTTCGCATGTAAACACAAATTCACATAACCTCATATTAGAAGTTAATCAAAAAAATTTAATTTTCTATTCTTTTCTCTTAGGAACAATTTTTTAGTACATATTTATGCTTATACACTCTTATTATACTTGCCAAAGAATAATGAATAAGTGCTTATTTATAAACAACTTTAAAAGTTTAAAACATAAAGCAAAGCTTCTGTACAATAAATATATTGAAACCTAGTAAACAAAAAATTTCTAAATATATATTACATTTTCAAAACATAAGGTAAATACCGTAAATAAATATTGAGCTTCATCATATAATTCATTTTTAATATTTTTATCACTTACATAAGATAATCAATAATTATAAGTTTATTACCTTGATAATTAAAGTATCACATTATAAACGTATACGCATATTCTATACAACTTTCTTTGTTAATTTTAAAGATACTTTTCTTTATTATGTAAATTAAATACTACTTATCATCGTATATACCAAAGTTAATAAATAAAATTCACTTATATCAACACATCTCTAAATAAATTGGCCATTATTATATAAGTCAAAATTATATTATGAGTAGCATTAACATACATAATACGAGCAAGAAAAACTTGAAATGCACTAAAAACTGATAACAAAACATCTTCTCAATAAAACAGAAGTAAGATACAAAAAGTTAATTTTTAAGATGTTTTATAATTATTTTATTTTTTAAAACTACATAACTTCAATTCTAGCTCTTTACACAAGCTCCTTAACCATAATCTAACATCTTTACACAAATAAGGAGAAGTCACTTTATAAACAAACTTATGATAATAATTAAGGTAATAAATCTCATCATAATTTAACATATGTATACTTATCAAATTTATATCTATAGGAACGCAAGTAAGCTGTTGAAATTTTAAAAACTTATTTTTATGTTTTCTAACATACATTAAATTTTCAATTCTAATACCATATTCACCTTCTTTATAGTAACCCGGCTCATTCGATAGTATCATACCTGGCTTAATAATTACATCATTACCACGCGAAATAGCTTGAGGACCTTCATGAACTGATAAAAAACTTCCAACTCCATGACCAGTTCCATGCTGATAATCAAGTCCCGCACTCCATAAATACTGACGAGCCAGTATATCTAACATACTTCCACTTATACCCACAGGAAATACTGCTTTTGCTAATGCTATATGACCTTTAAGTACTAAAGTAAAATGATATTTTTGTTCATCACTAGGTTGACCTATGGCTATAGTTCTAGTAACATCTGTTGTACCGTCTAGATATTGTCCACCAGAATCTAATAAATATAATCCATTACCTTCTATTACTTTATTAGTTTTTTCACTTGATTTATAATGTATCACTGCACCATTTTCAGCAAACCCTGATATTGTAGCAAAGCTTTCTCTTTGAAATAGCTCTTGAACACTTCTAAATTCTAAAACCTTTGATTCCACATCTAACTCTGTTACTTTCCTCTGACACATTACTTGATTATATAACCAATATAGTAAATTAATAACAGCTACCCCATCTCTGATATGAGCACGTACTGCTCCCTGTATCTCTGTAACATTTTTCTCTGATTTTAATAATAGACAAGGATCTTGTGCATTAACACATACAGCTTTATCTTTAATAATGTTAAAAAGATACATAGGTATTGTAGATGCATCTATTGAAACATTATTTAACACTTTTAAAGCATTACTTAATTTGTCCATTGCAAAAATATTAACATGCAAACCTGTAATTTGCACATGTTCTATATTTTCAATAAATAAATCTATTCTACCATCTTTATATAAAATAGCACGTGAAAAAACAGAGGGATTGTAAACAAATGTAGCATTGCGGATATTTAGTAACCAAGAAATAACTCCTATGTCCGTAATAAACATTGCTTGTCCAGTACAATAATTTTTTGCAACACTCACACATTTATTATAGCTACTTTCTCCTGAATATTTTATCGGATGATCAACAACTTTTTGATAAAAATCCATAGACCTATTCCATAGTTTATCGATTAAAATACTATTTATTAACTTTAAAGAATATTTTTCATATATTTTTATCTGACTCAATGTAAAAAGCTGATCTTCATATCCAATAACTGATCCAACATGTAAATTTTTCTCTAACCACTTCAATGGTGTAATGTCAGAACTATTAAAAATAGCATAATAATTATTATCAAGCTCCATCTTTGCTTGTAGTATATATCTTCCATCAGTAAAAAAATAACCTTTGCACTGTTTTGTAATAATTAAAAAAGCATTTGAACCTGTGAACCCACACAACCACCTTATTCTTTGCCTCATAGGCAACACATATTCAGATTGATACTCATCTGTATTATGGAGCAACAACACATCCACATTATATATATTCATCAACAATAATAAATCTTGAAGCTTATTATTCATACTATAGCTGCTATACATTTATAAACATGATTACCAAAGACAACTGTTCTAATACACATCTTTGATAAAGCTATTTTATTAGCATACATAACTTAATCATCATACAAGACGAATCAATATAGTAAAATTCTTGTAAATTTATTCTCAACCTTAATTACCACGTATTTTATATAAAAATATTACAGTATAACATTACTACTAAAACTATCGTTACATTCTATAACCTTCATAAACTACATATTTCAATCACAAATAATAATTTTTTCAAACTACAATATTAATCACGTATAATTTTGCTAATTTTTTTATTTTAAGTATAGCATTACTTTATCTTAGTAATACTATAAATAGTAATTATGTTAAGTAACAGTTATTATTTATGTATAACTATTAATACTTCAGCAAATTTGAAAAAACTTAAAAGCATAAACTATTTGATTAACGCCAACATAAAGCACATAACAACTTCTCTTGAATAAGATAGTAAATAATAATGCTTATTTATAATATGGATATAATGCTAACCTATCTTTTTTCATTACAAAATAAAAATTTTTTAAAAAACTCATGCCTAACAAAGAAGTCTCTATACCGCTTGTATTAATACTCGCTTTTACATTATTAACTACGATGTTACCTATTTTTATTTCAGGTATCTCAACATATACCGCTTTTACTATTCCATTAGCAGTATGATAAGATTTTATACGTTGTAAATACTTTAAGTACTTTCCTATTTTTCGAGCATCTTTTAAAGATAATATAACATCTGTCGCACCCGTATCTATAAGAAAAATAATATTTTGGTCATTAATTACAGTATTGATATAAAAATGACCATTTTTAGATTTTCTAAGCTCAATGCTACCATCATCTCTAATATAGCTTATATTAGGAATAAAAATACTTACATATTTACTATTTATAATTTCTTCTTTTACACCATATAGCAATGCAACAACTATTATAAATAATAACCAAAAAATTACATTTATAATTTTATTCATTAAAAAATTTCAATATACAAAAAATGAATTCAATAATTTTACATAAATTACTCACATTTCTTTTTTATGCAAAATTTACATCTAGTAACTAGGTCATTACAGCGTAAAAAATTAAAAATCTGTTACTAATTTTACAAAGTCATAATTAGATAAATCTTGATTATAATAAATAACTACAAAAACTACCACTTTACAGAAAGTCCAAGCCTACATTAATATAAATTAATTATGATATTTATTATGATACAATAAATATTAAACATTCACATTAAATAAAATAATAACCTTACTTTACGTAATACAATATTTTTAGCAATAGTTATAAACTAATTACTTACATGTAAAAGCATATTTTAAATCACCAAATATTATCATTACTTAATGTAAATAGTAATAAATATACAATTCAAAAACCAACTGTTAAGGTGAACTCAATCCTATCTACACTAAATAAATTATGAATGCTAAACAATAAAATTACATTAATGCTAATACAAAAAATTATATTATATAATATGACAATAAAAAATACTTATAGTATGACCGCCTCCCCTACACCTCTCATTAACCAATTAATTATGATTATACTGCATGTTATTAAAAAAATTACAAATAAAACTTTCCTTTACAAACTTTCTTCCATTCTAACTTAAAATGCAAAAAGTGATCTTTTGAACTATTTTCTAGATACACTAATAAATTCTCAATACTACTGTTATAATTTGCAGTAGTTATCTTATCTTGATAATGCATTAATCTTAAATATATTAAATAAGTATTAATAACATCCGTTTCGCAATAATTGCGAATTTCAGATACCCTATTACTATCATACAAGCCCATAACTTGTGAACCATCAACACCAACCTTACCAGGAAAATTTAATATCGCACAGATTTCATTAATTTTTATCTTAGCAGATACTCCAAAATCTGAAAGATAATCTAATAAATCACAATGCCAATCTATGCTGTACCTTTGAAAATAATTATTCCATTTATCTCCAGTCTTATATAAGTAACCAGCTTGCACTCCATGCACCATAGCCCTATATTTTAAAACTGGTAAATCAAAAGTACGTCCATTAAAAGATACAAGCCGAGGTTTTATAGAAGATAGATATTGAAAAAAACCTTTTACTAATTCTTTCTCTTCAGAACAAACATTTCCTCCTGAACGAATTTCCTGTAAATGAAAAATTTCGCGTTCTCCAACTTTTTGAATATCCGCCTTTAAAAAACTAATTGCTACTACTTTATGGAAAAGCTGACGCAAAAAAGCATTCTGTCCATTAGTAATTTTAAGATGGTAATTTACCATAGCTTCTCTTTTTACATGTACATCATCTACACCATCACATTCATCTATTAAATTATCACAACAATCAACATCTGGTATTGTTTCTATATCAAAAACTAATAAAGAACTCAACATCATTGTCCTACACATTCTTCTAAATGATCTTGCCAAAATTTACGTACTTTTACAAATAAAAAAAGATGTATCTTCATTTGAAAATATTCTTCAAGCTCACTCTTCGATTGAAGACTTACATTTTTGATAACATTAGCATTTTTTCCTACAACAATAGTTTTATGACTTTCCTTTGTTACATATATCACCTGTTTTACAATTAAACTCCTCTCCTTCTCTTCAATTTGTTCAGTAACAACTGATAAATTATATGGAAGCTCTTGACACAAAATCATAAATAATTTTTCTCTAGTAATCTCAGCTGTAAAGAATCTCATTGAAGCATCTGTTATCTGACCATCGGGATATAACCAAGGGCCGTAAGGAGATACTTCAGATAAATACCTTATCAAAGCATCAATTCCAAAATTTTTTAATGCAGATATAGCAAAAATGTTTTCAAAATTATATAAATGAGTAATATGCTCTAAAATTATATCCAGCTCTTTCTTGGAAATTAAATCTAATTTGTTGATTACTAAAATTACTTTAATTTGCAAAGCTTTGATTCTATTAATAATTTTCACAACATGAATATCTAAATATTTCTTTGGATCAATTACCAACATAGCTAAATCCACACCTTTAATAGACATCCATGCATGCTTTACTAAAAATTTTTCCAATTTAGTTTTTGCGGCAAAAACTCCTGGGGTATCAGTAAATATTAGTTGCACATTTCCATTGGTATATACAGCATTCATTTTAACACGAGTTGTCTGTACTTTAGGTGTAACTATTGATACTTTCTGACCAATCAATAAATTAATTAACGTAGATTTACCAGCATTTGTTGTTCCCACAACAGTAATCATAGAACATTTTTTATTCTTATTACTTAACCCTTCATCACTATACATACAAAACTACAAGTAAAACTTCTTACTAACTATAACACACCAATCAACATAAATAATAAGATTTGTTGTTTTCTCTATAATTATTTAAAAACACCGCTCTTTAATTTCTTCTTTATTATATATTCAATCACACTATAAATAAAATTTTACAAACAACTAACCATCTTAATACATTTACCATGTATTTTTTATCTCTTCTTTTAACATACATAAACCATCAAGCATTTTTTTGCATAATGCTCTATCTGACAAATACTGATATTAGTAACTGTACAACTTTACTTATTCTTTAATAAACTCATTATATCAATATTCTTAAATTGCTCAAAATTCACCTTACCAAACTTACCAATAACACTATTTATTTGATGAAGTTGCTTTAAAAGCAAATTAATAGAGTTCACTGTAACTCCTGCACCTTTTGAAATTCTAAGTTTACGAGCTCCATTAAGTATTTTTGGATTACACTTCTCTTGCTTTGTCATAGAATTAATAATTGCAATATACTGGTTAATCCTACTATCATCAACCATGCTTGATATTTGACGCTTCACATTATTATCAAAACTTGGAAGAAACTTTAGTATACTGGTAATACCTCCCATCTTATTTAATGCATTTAATTGCGCTACAAAATCATTAAGATCAAAACTACCTTTTTGCACTTTTTTTTGTAACTTATCTACTGCTTCTTTTCCTACAACTTCTGTAGCTTTCTCCACTAAAGAGGTAATATCACCCATATTAAGTATTCTTTTTGCTATCCTATCAGGATAAAAATCCTCTAAATCATTTAGTTTTTCACCAGTAGCAATAAACTTAACTGGACAACCAACAACCATTTTCATTGATAAAATAGCACCACCTCTAGTATCTCCATCTGCACGAGTTAATATAATACCAGTAATATCAAGATTTTCGTGAAAAACACTTGCAACATTTACTGCATCTTGTCCCATCATAGAGTCTACAACCAATATAATTTCTGAAGGAGAGACTATATCTTTGATAGCTTTCAACTCTTTCATCATATCTTCATCAACATGTAACCTTCCTGCTGTATCTAAAAGTAATACATCATAGCATTCATGCTGAGCAGCCTTTAAAGCTCTTTGAGCAATAATAACAGGCATCTCATCTTTGATTATAGGAATACTATCAACTGAAATCTGATTACCAAGAATTTGCAATTGTTCTTGTGCAGCAGGACGATAAACATCCAAAGAAGCCATTAATACTTTTTTTTGCTTACTACAAAGCTTCAATGCTATTTTCGCAGTACTAGTAGTCTTACCAACACCTTGCAATCCGACCATCATAATTACAGCAGGCTTACTACCTATAATATTTAACTCGCTTTTACTACTTCCTAAAGCTTCTATTAAGTATTCTTCTATCTTTTTTATCACCATCTGACTAGGAAGAACACCTTTAACTACTTCCTCCCCAATAATATTACCTCTTATACTAGCAATAAGATCATTGACAACTTTTAAATTTACATCAGCATCAATTAATGCTTTACTGACCTCTTGCATCGTATAATCAAAATCTTTATCAGAAATTACACGTTTACTATTTAATTTTTGAAATGCAGTAGCTAACCCACTTGTTAATGATTCAAACATAAAAATACAACTACACTACTAATAAATAACATACCAACTATAACAGTAAAGCTCAAAGATGTAATACCACAAGCTTTTACTATACCTCTACGACTATTGTTAAGCAACTTAATCATAGATAATGTACTACCTTCTAAACTAGCAAAAATACTAAAAATGTACAAGACAAAAGTATAGAACTTTAATATAACACTTAATAAAAACGACCTATAAATCCAATCTACATCTAAATTAAAATTCACTCTTCCCTTAAACGCATTACAAAAACAATAAAAAAGCAAAGCAGCAATAAAAAAAATCATGCATTGGGACAATACATTACCGTAAGTATAAGAAAATTTATTTTCTATGCCTATAAAAAAAAAGCATTCTTTATACAATAATCCAGATAAAAGCAATATACAAGTCAATATTAACATTGAAATTTTAGTAAAAAACCCACTTTTGGCTATTTTATTAACACATTTTGCACTGGACATAAAAATAAACCAAAAAAATTTAAATCCTGTACTCATTAATAATAACATACTACAAATAAGAAATAGCTTTCCAAATATTATATCTTTCAAACCTCCCAATTCTGAATTATGTAATATTAATGTTTTAACAATAAATCCACTAGTACCAGGAAATCCTCCCATCGTTAACAAAGCCACCAAACAGCAGATTCCTTCTAAAGGCATTTTTTTTAATATATTACCCATTTCATTAATATTTACGTTACCAGTATTGTTTATTACTGTATTAGCAATCATAAATAGCAACAACTGGTATAATATAGACAGTGCCATCTGTAAAACAATAATATCAGTTGCTATCATATAATTAAACCCTATGCTAATCAACAATAAACCCATCTGTCCAACTAAATTATAACAAAGTAATTTTCTGATATTATTTTCTAATAATGAAAAAATCATTCCATATATAGATGTTATTAACCCTATATATAACAAAATATCATGCCCCTGAAATAATTTTAATATAACATAAACCGCAGTTTTTGTAGTAAAAACTGATAAAATCATTATCCCAATATCAGAAGCTACAGGATAAGCATGAGTAACCCAAGAAGACATAGGAAATGCTGCAGCATTAATTAGTAACCCTATAAAAAATAAAGTTGTTGGAATATTATTTAAAAATTTAGAAAAAGGAAATTGACATATTCCTATAAGCAAACAAACACCAGCAAAAAAATGCACACATGCATAATGAATAAATGCTTTATATCTTTCTGGGTTATATCCTGCTGTAGATGAATTAATAGCAATAATAAGTAGTGCACATAATACCATAAATTCAAATGCAACCACTACTATAGTCATATCACAAGATAATATTGCTACAGAATTACTGCTATAATATAGCAGATAAACTATCATTTCACGTTTACTAATATTCTTTGAACATAAATAAATTAAAAACATAGCCAAAGAAAATGTTATCAATAAAATACCATTATTCGAATTAAAAATATCCAAATATGTACTAACCTTTGACATCAATATAACCAATAGCATACATCAACATATAGTATATTCATTTTTATTACTACATAAATATAAAGTGTATCACAAAATGCATAATGTCTATTAACACTGTAGATTTTTAACATTGTTAAATAATCAGATATATCAAGTCTTAACTAATTATAGCAAGTTATTTGCAATACCTAAAATATACAAATCAATTATAATAACTATAGACTACTTACATGAATGTACTCATATTAACTTAGTTATCAACCTATTTAATTAATAAATTTTAATTAAAGTCAAAGTATAGATATATAAAAATTATTCATATTCAAAAAAATAAATATAACATTATTAAATAAATACTTAGGCATTCAAATCTCGGTTAAATAAATAACTTGCCCTATTTTTAAAAGCTAAAATTAAGTTTTTTTGTATAATTGGAGAAGTAAAATTAAACATAGAGTGCAAAGCTTTGTATTTAAATGAACAGTTTATGCAAAACCTGACCAATGATTTTTTACTATTACAAGGTATAAAAACCCAATTACTATATAAAAAATCAAAAATACCTTCAATTGACTCTATTTTTATCCACCCATCATCAGTAGAAGTAGGAGCACAAAACCGTATATATGAAGAATAACTTCCCCTTATACCTTTAAAACTTGCAATTAAATCTGCAACAATAAACTTATCCCCACGATTTTTAATATATACTGCTGTACACCACGGAAGAAAATCAGGATATTTTTCTACATCCAACACAATAGAAAATAAGTCCGTAGCACAAAAATCTACTATGTCTTCACTCCAAAACTTATATTCATTTGGCATAGTACAACACAAAATATAAGAGAGCCGCATTTGCCGTCATGTTTCTGCGTATCCTGAGACACAAGCTAACGTGGGCACCATATAACAATTACCAATGAATTGACAGTGATAGCTCCCTAAAAAATAAAACGGGCTCGAGGAACTATTAACTTTAACGTACAACGCAGCACCTCCATCGCAGTTGTAACACAATATAGTACACACGTCAATTATTATCAAGATTACTTATCATTTTTATCAATTTCTTGATAATCTGAATCAACAACTTTTTCATCACTATTTGTACCACTTGCTGCATCGCCACTACTAGCATTATTTGAAGATGCACTATTATTAGCACTAGAGTACATAGCTTCCCCTAGTTTCATTGATACTCGTGATAAACTGTCAAATTTTTGTTGAATTACTTCTACATCATCTATATTATCACTACCCATACAGTCTTTTAATTCTTTAATAGCATCTACTATAGCAGATTTATCAGATTCAGAAACTTTATCTCCATATTCTTTAAGAGATTTTTCTGTAGAATGTATAAGATTTTCTGAATTATTCTTTACTTCAACAAATTTCTTACGCTTTTTATCTTCTTCAGCTTTTTCTTGTGCTTCTTGAATCATTCTCTTAATTTCATCATCACTCAAACCACCAGATGATTGTATCTTAATCGCTTGTTCTTTTCCTGATGCTTTATCTTTTGCTGAAACATGCACTATACCATTAGCATCTATGTCAAACGTAACTTCGATTTGCGGCATTCCACGAGGTGCCGAAGGAATACCTTCTAAGCTAAATTGACCTAACAATTTATTATCAGCAGCCATTTCCCTTTCTCCCTGAAAGACTTTAATAGTTACAGCAGTTTGACCATCTTCTGCCGTAGAAAATACTTGTGACTTTTTTGTAGGGATAGTTGTATTACGATCAATTAAACGAGTAAAAACACCACCTAAAGTTTCAATACCTAACGATAGTGGTGTAACATCCAATAATAATACATCCCTAATATCTCCAGATAATATACTACCTTGAATTGCTGCACCAATTGCCACAACTTCATCAGGATTAACACCTTTATGAGGTTCCTTCCCAAAAAAGTCTTTTACTTTTTGAATCACCTTAGGCATTCTAGTCATTCCACCGACCAGAACCACTTCATCTACTTTATCTGCAGAAATACCAGCATCCTTTAATGCTTTTTGACATGGATCTATAGTCCTATCAATTAAATGAGCAACTAAATTTTCAAATTTTGCTCTTGTTAATTTTAAACTTAAGTGCTTAGGACCACTATTATCACTTGAAATAAAAGGAAGATTTATGTCTGTTTCCATTCTGCTAGACAATTCAATTTTAGCTTTTTCAGATGCCTCTTTTATTCTTTGCACTGCCATCGCATCATTTCTTAGATCTATACCACTTTCACTTTTAAAATAATCCATTAAATGATTCATAATTGCATGGTCAAAATCCTCACCACCAAGCATAGTATCACCATTTGTTGCTTTAACTTCAAAAACTCCATCTGCTATTTCTAAAATTGAAACATCAAAGGTACCACCACCTAAATCATATACTACTATTACCTTCTGCTTATCACTTTTATTTAACCCATATGCCAATGCTGCTGCTGTTGGTTCATTGATAATTCTAATAACATCAAGACCTGCTATCCTGCCTGCATCTTTTGTAGCCTGACGTTGTGCATCATTAAAATACGCAGGAACCGTTATTACTGCCTTTTCAACTTTATAGCCAAGATAACTTTCTGCAGTATCCTTCATTTTTTCTAATATAAAAGCACCTATCTGACTAGGAGAATACTCTTTATCACGTATCTTAATCCATGCATCCCCATTTTTAGCAGACACAACCTCATATGAAGACTTAATAT
This sequence comes from Candidatus Neoehrlichia procyonis str. RAC413, assembly GCF_000964795.1. Lineage (GTDB taxonomy): Bacteria > Pseudomonadota > Alphaproteobacteria > Rickettsiales > Anaplasmataceae > Neoehrlichia > Neoehrlichia procyonis. The sequence continues at coordinate 489,396 of NZ_LANX01000001.1, forward strand.
TTTTAATATCTTGGTACCTACGACCTATCAACCTTTTACTAGCATATATTGTATTCTTAGCATTAGTAGTTGCTTGACGCTTTGCAGAATCACCTACTAATCTCTCATTGTCAGTAAACGCAACAATAGATGGAGTAGTTCTTGCCCCTTCGCTATTCTCAATAGCTTTAGCATCTCCTCCTTCCATTATTGCAACACAAGAATTTGTTGTACCTAAATCTATACCTATGACTGCCATAATAAAACCTTCCCCAAAAATTTCATAAAAAATCAACAATAACTTGATGTATCATATAATCACCAAAACACCATATTACAACCCTATTCTTTGATAATTTAGCAAAATTTATGATTTATAAATATCTTACGCAACCATCTTCTACTCCATGTTTCTGCATGATCAATATTTTTTACATTACAAATTACATCATGATCCTTTGCAACATCTATATTATTTTCATTATTCTTGTAATTTATAGTAAATAAATTTACCGCATCTTCATGACAAGTATCTTTATCAAATACCTTCTCTAAGCTTATACTAAAATCAGAAATATTAAATACCTGATTAACGTGTAATTTTATGATAACATTAAATTCTTCTTCAATATCAAATATATGTTTACGCTTATTATTAAAAATATAAGACATCATCTGCTCATTAGTAAAAACATTAATAATTTTCTCTCTATTCTTATTAGCAGAATACCTAACTTCCCTTAATATATCAGCTGATATTGACTCTAAAGATCTTACACGACCCACTCCTTTGCAATGCCCACACTGAACAGTATTTGCTTCAAATATACTTTGTTTAATCCTCTGCCTTGATATCTCCATCAGACCAAATGCACTAATACAACCAAATTGTACTTTCGCTTTATCATGTTTAAATGCTTCTTTCAATTCAGACTCTACTACTCTACAATAGCGGTACTTTAACATATCAATAAAATCTATTACTATTAACCCAGATAATCCTCGTAAATTTACTTGCTTGGCAATTTCTTTAACTGCTTCCATATTTGTTTTATATGCAGTTTCTTCAATACTATCTTCTCCTGTCATGCGTCCGGAATTAACATCAATCGATACTAAAGCTTCTGTAGAAGTTATAACTAAATACCCACCAGATGGAAGGTATACTTTATTACTATATAAATCAAGAACTTGTAAATCAACTTTATAATATGTAAAAATTGGCATACTTCCTTTATACAGCTTTAAGCGTAGCTTGTTTCTGAACATAAATTTTACACATTCTTTCGCTACTTCATAAGCTGCAATACCAGAAACAATCACATCTCGAACATTTTCATCACAAAAATCCCTCAATGTCCTCTTAATGATATCCCCTTCAACATAAAGCAATGTTGGAGGGTTCATATTTGAATAATTACTGCATATACTTTTCCATGTAGATTGTAAATACAACAAATCCTGCTCTATTTCTTTTTGACTTTTGTGATTACCAGCAGTTCTAATAATAACTCCAGATTCTTTAGGTAATTTTATATTATTAAGCAAATTTTTTAGATTTTTTCTATCCTGAACATCCTCTATACGACGAGATATTCCACTACTTCTTTTGCCAGAATTAGGCATAAATATACAATATCTTCCAATTAACGTAATAAAAGTAGAAAAAGTTGCACATTTATTACCACGCTCTTCCTTAATAATTTGCACCATAATTTTTTGATCAACTTTAATTACATCTTGAACCTTATACATCTTATGAAAAAGAGCTCTTGACTTATTATTTCGTGAATTATTATCTTTTTTCTGACAATTAGCTTTATCATCTGCATTATTGTCATCTATTCTAATACTTTCATCCTTATCATTATCACTGCATATACTATCAAGCTTATCATCATTTCTTATTGAACCTTTTATAAAATCTTGATCTTCATCATACATTAACTGCAATAAGCTTTCTTTTTCATCTTGAGAAATCTGATAATGCTCGACCGATATCTCGGAAAAAGGCAAAAAACCATGCTTACTAATACCATACTCAATAAACACTGCCTGTAAAGATGGTTCTATACGTCTCACTACAGCATAGTATATACTACCCTTAATCCGTCTCTTATTTTTTAACTCTTGATCAAATTCCACAATTTGATTATTACACAACACTGCAACTCTTACTTCATCTGGGCATACTGCATCGATTAGTATTCTTTTACTATAACTTGACACAAAAACTATACCATTTTTATTAATAATCCCAAAATAATATAAAGCAACTATACTGATTACTAGCCATATAATTATATTTTATCGTATCAATTGTCAACAATACTGTTACAAGAGATCTGTAAAGACAATTCACTTTCCTGAATACATAAGAACTCTTCTTTTATTCTAACAACAATTGAAAGTCCAACTGCTAATGTAGCAACCCCAACGACTATTGCAGTTAACATTAACACACTTGGCAATGGATTACTATATAAAGTAGCATGTAAATTTAAAATAGGAATAGAAGCATCCTTTACATAGCCTATCGATATATAAAATAATAATACAGAAGACTGTAAAACATTTAATCCTAGTAATTTTCTTACATAATTTTCATCAATAATAGTAATATATAACCCAATAACCATTAAAACCATTGATACCATATAATTAACATAACCAAAAATCATAACACCTAACCTTAATCACATAATAAAAAAGCCCTATATAACATAACGACCATAATAAAATGCTCTAAATAAATACAATAGAAAATATTACCAATATTTTCACTTTTCTAATAGCATAAATAAAAGAATGCTATACTGTTCACAGCACAAACTTATATATGGTTTTACTTACTCTTTACTATCAAGCAAAACTACTACCCATAAATTTTTACTAACTAATGCTAATTACTAAAATCCTTTATCTTACAAAGTAGCTAAACTGTAAATAATTAAGTAACTTATGCGCTATTATATTGCATAAAAAATAAATTTCATAAATGTTATCAGTAAATATCTAACATGGTTTTAATGCAGCAGAATTCTACAAAATATATCTTATCTTTTTCTTGATGCAAAACTTAAATAAATACTAATCATAGCACTAAATACTGTCATGCCCACTCCAAATTCTATAATAAAAATACCTAATTGTTGTGCTGCTACAGAATTACTAAGTAATACAGAATAAGACAAAAATTCACCACCTAAAAACATGGTCACAATTCCAGTAATAACATATATTAACACTCCTATAGCACCAATCACATGAATACTAAACATTGAAATTACTTTAAATACAGCAGTAGTTCCAAATACCATAACATAAAAAATCACAGCTGATGCAATAATAACACCTGCTTGAAATCCTCCTCCTGGACTATAATCACCATGTACTTGAATATATAATCCATATAAAAGCATAATAGGCATTATAAAAGGAAGAATAGTACGCAAAACAACATTTTTAATCATTAATTTTTTCTCTTTTTAGTAACAAAAATACGCATAATGCTGCTGTAAACACAACCACTGTTTCACATAATGTATCATATCCACGAAAACTTGCTAAAATTGCTGTAACTACATTAGGAATACCTATATTATTATCTGCACTTTCCACATAGTATGGAATAATATGTTGACTTACAGCAGAATGCAAACTTCCAAATCTTGGAAAATCTGTAACAGCATACATTAAACTTAATAACATTAACACTGCACATATAACTGAAATTAATATTTTTGCTACATTACTAGGATTTTTTTTAATACTTTGTACTTTTATCAATGATAATGCAGAAAGCATCAACACTGTACTTAATCCTGCACCAACAGAAGCTTCTGTAATTGCAACATCTGGCGCATCAAGAATTAAATACAAAAGAGCCATAATAAAGCTAAACATGCACATTACAACCGTACTGTCAATTAAACTTCTCAAAAACACTAAAGCAAAAGATGTAACAAATAATAAAACTAATAATACTAAATCAAAAAGAAAAATATGATCTTTAAGCATATCTTATAACTCTTTGTCACTTTTGTATGCACAATGAGTTAGCATATGACAAGCAGTAGCATTAGTAATCCATAAAATACAAATTAGCAATATCACTTTTATTGTAAAAAGTGAAAAAGTATATTGCATATCTAATCCACTTAATACTAAAGCTGATCCTAATGTATCTGCTATACCTGCAGCATGAACTTTAGTATAAAAATTAGGAAATCTTACCACCCCAATTGCAGCAGTAACCATTAAAAATAACCCTAACCCTATCACTAATAAGCTAAAATACGTCATCATAAATTTATATCCTAGAATTATCATAAAGAAAAAATTTCATAAATCCTGCAGTAGAAACAAAGTTAATACATGCATAAATTAAAGCAATATCTACAAATAGCAATGTCTCTCTAATAACACCTAACACTACAATAAGTACTATAACATATGTACTAAATAAGTTTGCAGCAAGAATCCTATTATATATATCACGTTCTTTCATTATGACAATTAACATTATTGACATACATACCAACAAGCCATACGCAGTAAATATGACCATTAATGACCTCTATTTTATATTTAAAATAACTAAAAATAATAAATATACAACAATAATGTATATTAGTTTAATTTGTATTATTACAAATTTCTTTATTAAGTAAGGAATTTCTTCAAAAACCTCAATATAAACTCAAATCATATTATAATTAAATCTTTACTAAAAAGTACTTATTGTCTTATATTTCTATATGTAATACTAGTAAACCTTTTACTATAATCAAATTCATCATTAATACATTCAAAATTACCCATATCAATCATATTCTGCATTACGCTCAGCTAATGTATGCAGAACTTTATTTGCTATATTATCAGGAGTAATACCAAAATAATCATATAAATCTTTATAATGACCTGATGCACCAAAACTTTCCATACCTACAAATATTCCATTGGAACCTATGTATTTATGCCAACCACAAGCACTTGCAGCTTCTACTGCAACTTTAACACTATCATTATCTAACAATTCTGATATATAATTCTTATCTTGTTGATCAAATATTTCCCAACATGGAAAAGAAATTACTCTAACTCCTAACCCTTTATTACATAAAATTGTTTTTGCCTTTAATGCAATTTCAACTTCTGAACCAGTAGCAAAAATTGTAACATCTAATTTATTTTCATAATCGCATATAATATATGCCCCCTTACTACAAAGGTTGGTATTAGATTCTACTTTACGTAAATAACTTACATTTTGTCTTGAAAGCGCAAATAATGATGGAGATTTTGTTAATTTCAATGCTATTTCCCAACATTCTAAAACCTCAGCTGCATCTGCCGGCCTAAAAACATATAAATTTGGTATTGCCCTTAAAGATGTTAAATGCTCTACTGGCTGATGTGTTGGCCCATCTTCACCTACCCCTATAGAGTCATGAGTCATAATATATATCACTTGCTGCTTCATTAAAGCCGATAATCTAATAGAAGGTTTACAATAATCAGAAAAAATCAGAAAAGTACCTCCATAAGGAATAATACCACCATGCAAAGCCATACCATTCATACATCCTGCCATAGCGTGCTCTCTAATACCATAATGTATATACGAAGCATCAAAGAAATTTTTAGTAATAACTTTCATATTACTAGTTTTTGTATAATTAGAATTAGTCAAATCTGAAGATCCTCCTACAAATTTGGTTGACATTTTTGTTAAAATTTCCAACACCCTACCAGAAGACTTTCTTGTAGCTTCATTTACGCACAATTTATGTAAATGAGCCTTAAATTTATTTAATTCTAAAAATACACTTTCAGGTACCCCATCTGCAATTATTTCTGAAAAATCACAAGAATGTTTACTATATTTTTGAAATTTGTCTACCCACTCATCATATTCCCTTTCTGTTCTTTTCACAGCCTGCTGCCACAAAAGCATTATTTCGTGTGGTATATTAAAAGCATCATGACTCCAATTCAATTGTTTTCTCATTATTTGTATGTCATTCTCGTCAAATGGCCAACTATGAGCAAAACACGTATTTTCTTTAGATAACATCGATTTTCCAATGATCGTCCTACAACAAATCATAGAAGGCTTATCAGCTAATTTAGCGTTCATAATTGCTTGGATAATACTATCAAAATTATGACCATCTATTTCTTGTACATCCCATCCATACGACAAAAACCTAGCTTTAACATCATCTGACATAGACAAGCTAGTGCTTCCATCTATCGATATACCATTATCATCAAAAAGAACTATCAACTTATTTAGTTGTAAATGACCTGCTAATGATGCAGATTCATGGCTTACCCCTTCCATTAAGCACCCATCTCCAACCATAACATAAGTATAATGATCAACTAAATCAGAACCAAATCTTTGAGACAATATGCGTTCCGCAATTGCAAAACCTACAGCAGAAGCAAATCCTTGCCCTAGAGGTCCAGTTGTAACTTCAATTCCAGGTGTACATCCATACTCCGGATGTCCAGGAGTTAAAGAGTTAATTTGCCTAAATTGTTTTATATCATTAATACTCAAATATCCCATAAAATATAATATGGAATACAATAACATTGATCCATGACCATTTGATAAAATAAACCTATCTCTATTAAACCAATTATAATTTTTTACACTAAATTTTAAAAACTTATGAAATAAGATTGTTGCAACATCTGCCATACCTAAAGGCATACCCGGATGACCAGATGCAGCTTTTTGTATAGCACTTACCGATAAGAACCTTATAGAATTAGCCATAATAGCATAATTATCATTCATTACTTTGCTCAATATTATTCGTTAATACAACACCTTTTATATATTAAGATACTTATTGATTAAATAATTTTTATAAAAATCCACATTCAGCGATTGCTTAGTGACCTTTTGTAATAAAGCCATGCTATTGTATTTAGCACCATAAGAATGTAAATTTTTACTAAGCCATATAAATAAGTTTTTAAAATTACCTTTAGAAACCTCTTCTAAAATTTCTGTATCACATTTTTTAATAGTATCAAAAATTTGTGCAGCAACAATAGCAGAAATTGCCATACAAGGAATATATCCAAATAACCCATTTATCCAATAACCATCCTGCATTAATTGATCAAAATCATCATTTGAAGTAAGGTTAAAATAATACTTTATACCCTGAAACCAAGCATCAGGTAAATCTTTTACTTGCAAATCATCATTAATCATTTCCTTCTCCAAAGTATATCGCAACATCACATGGGCAAGAAAAGTTACTTCATCAGATTCATCAAATAATGTACTAGGCTGGATTCTGGTAAAATACGAATAAATATTTTCACAGCTACTAACCTTTCCACGCAATGATAAAAACTTTTTTACACTAGGAGCTATATAATTAATAAAGCCCTTATCATGCATCAAATGGCATGACATTAACATTCCTTGAGCTTCATACATAATACTTCCTGAGTACCTACCTACTAACTGATTAGCCCATTGCTTTGGTAAATTTAATTCATATAAAAAATATCCGATATTTTTTAGCAAGTTTTCAATTCCACATTTATAATTCAACTCGTCATATCTAACAATAAATTCATATTTTTCTTTCACAACATAGTTATTACATGATGCTTTAGTGAATATAACATCATTTTGAATGCCAAATAAAGATAAACAATAATTCCCAAAAGCTTTTTGCTTATCCTCATCAACACTTTTGGCATAGTATACCCTAGAATGATTTTGCTTCTCAATAGCTTCATGCACAAACTGACGTAAAAATGCACCAATATCAGTAAACACTTCATCTATCTTTTTCTCACTTAAATCAGCGTCGTACATACTTAATACAGCATCATATTTATTATTCATTTTTAAACTTGTTGATCTTATACTAGACATATCAGATACTAACTTTACAACTTCTGACAAATTGCCCATAACATCTTTCAAAGAACTATTTTTATTACGAAATAACTCCCATTGCTGTCCACAATTTACCTTTGCCTTAAATAAATCCTTTATTAGATTCACAGGTACATTTTTATTATGTTGATACGCTCTATGCATATGATTTAAATTTGCAAGTTCCCAATCATTAAGTTTTTTTTTGTTATTAAGAGAAAAGTTAATCATTTCATCTATCATATCATCAGTAATAATCTCATATCTAATTTCTTGAAGAGTATTAATGCGCTCTATCTTGCTATCAAGATCCATAGTACTGCATTCCAATAACCTTATAGTATCATCAATATTATTAATTCTACTAAACACCTGTTCTAAAAATTTATAATGCTTCATAAACAACACAATCCACAAAAAATACTTTTAATTTCTTTTCGTAGAAATAATACACTTAAATACCCATTTATCAAAATAATTAAAGAACACACAATACAATAATCATGCAAAAAACGAATAATAAACTTTATTAATTAAAATTCATAATCCAATACATTCTAAAATCACTCTCTCATCAACTGTCATACTAATTTATGACTAATTAAAGGCCTTTAGCATTTAGCTCTTATATGTTCTTATATGTATCTAGTCTATAAAGTATAATCTTAACAAAAATTAGCTGATTTTAAAAGTTATAGGCAAACATTCCTAAACATCATTTAATATGAATACCAAAGATATTATACAATATAACAAACTTAACAAACACCTATATAAAACCCTAGTTTTTGTACTTTATAATTACAATCTTTTAAATATATAATTACACTATGTATACTTGCAAAAAAAAATCTAACTTACACACTATCAAAATAACATTATTTAATTTTTTACCTGATCACACAACTCAAACAATAAACAACATTAACATTATTAATGCTATGGTAGCAATTTATATAAAATTCTAATCTGTCTTCTAATATAGTTGCTAATATAATAGAAGACTAGATTCTGCTCAACTAATATAGTTGTACAAAATACACTCATAGCAGACATAATTATTAATATGCAACAAATCTCTAACAAAATTAATTTATCAATAAAGCAATAAAAACATAAATATTACTGTATTAGTTTGCTACAAACCACTTATCACAAAGTTCATATACAATTTAGGCACACATAAAAATAGTAAATTTATAAATACAAACCTATAATGTAAAGCATATAGGCCTTTATTTACTTACACTTAAATTGAACTATTGATGCAAAAGTCCTTCTTAATACAGATAACACCTATTGATTTATTATCACATTATAATAATAGCAGTAAAAGTCCTTACAATTTACAATAAAGACATACCATACTACTAATGTGTTACATCATAAACATAAAATCATCTAATTTTTAACCTAAACAACTTTAAAAATAACTTTTGCTGATAAAATAATTATTAATAATAATCTTATCTTATTAGAACCAAAGCTTTTAAGTTTTCATAAGTTAATTTTGACCTTATATACACACAATTAAGTATCACTTATTACGTTTCAGAAAATAAAATTTCTAATTTTAATATAATAGCTTGTTATATTTTTATAAATAAATTACATTACGGAAAGCCACGCTTTTGTTTTATTACGTCTTTAATTTTTATAAATGTTACATCCACTTTTGAAAATAATATTATTTAATACAAAACTCATATACCTTATAAATAACAACATATAGACAATATACCAATTTTGTTAATTTAACATAAAAATCAGTGCTATAAGTATTATTTTTCTCTTGACTTAATGCTATTTTAAGTAATTATTTAATATATTTAAAATTAGCTTTTTTATGTTCCAGATTATTTGTAGGAGTTGTTATATGCAGAAGTGTAAGTTTATTGTTTGTTTTTTTATGTTATCTTTTTTTATGACCGGATGTGGAGCTTTACATAAAGATAAGATTCAAGTTAATGCTGATAAGGTTTTTTTCAACACTAAAAATGTTGAAAAGGTATACTTTGATTATAATAAATCAGACTTAAGAGAGACTGATAAAAGTGTATTATCAAAAATAGCATATAAATTAAAAAGCAACCCTAATACTAATATAGTGGTTGTTGGACATACTGATATAAGAGGTACTGAAGAATACAATATGGCCTTAGGTGAAAGAAGGGCAAGTACAGTTAAAAAATTCCTTGTAAATTGTGATAGTTCTTTAGCTTCTAGGATTACTGTACAATCCAAAGGCAAAAGCGAACCTGACGTTTTAGTATACTCCGAAAATCATAAGGAAGCTGAAAATGCTCACTCACAAAATCGTAGAGCTGTTATTATTTTTGAAGAAGATACTTCTTTAGCTAGCTAAGCCAAAGTAGTAAAAAATAGTATTAGGCTAGATGGAAAAAATCTAGCCTTTTTTATTTTTAGGTAGTAATTATATTTTTTAAATTACGAATCTTAACTAAAACAATATTTATGTTTCTGATTCTGTACATTATTTTATAATCGTATTGAATTTAGGAGTTTTTATTTTAGTAAACATAATTATGATTTAGCAGTCTTGTTAACTATCAGCTCTTTATTTGCCTATTTTTAATAACCTCAGCTTTTCATTCTAATATTCAATATATAGGTGCTATGTATAGTTGTGCTAATTAGGTTTCACTATTTTTAGTACATTGCTTACTATAATATACGTATACTAAATATACCTGTATAAAAATTAGCATTATCTACAATCTTATTTAAAATTATCATAAGATAAACTAAAAATAATTATAATTACCACACTGTTACATTAATGTATAATACAATTTAAAAATACCAGCATCAATACTTATGTTACATCCATTATAATAATCCTTGAACACTCGTGAATTATAACTTCTCTATCTCCTACTTATCATTTAATGCTTCAAACCGGCAAAAACACTATACAAATTAATAGTTAAAAAATTACATAAATTTACAATATATCAAAAAACACATCATATACGATTATAGTAACATGTGAATTAATATAAAAAAAAAGATCACTTATTATAATTTACTTCTTTAAGATAATCTCTCTAATGTACTCTTTATATCTAATTTCATCCGAATATTAATAAATAAACATATACTTCTTTACCAGAATAACCTTTTACATTTTAGAAATAACAAAGAGAAAGTTCATTTATAATAAAGTTTTGTTATATACCTATATTCTCCAAAGACAAGCATAAACTATCCTTATAAAATACTACAATATTTATAATCTATCACTTTTACCATCTTCTGTTTTATTTAACAAACAATTACAATCTTTATTCATTGTCATCACCATTACCTAACAAAATTGTTAGAATAAAATATAATTTATTATAGTAAGCTAATACATTTTAAATCATTGACATCATTTCCTTATTTTGTTAGCTTAGCTTGGGTTTTTTATTACTTAATAATACATAATGAGAAATATTGTAGTTGTGGGATTACAATGGGGAGATGAAGGCAAAGGTAAAATAGTAGATTGGTTATCAAAAAATGCAGATGCTGTTGTTAGATTTCAAGGAGGAAATAATGCAGGTCATACCATTATAATTGATAATCAAACATACAAGTTAAGTTCCTTGCCTTCATCAGTTCTACATAATAATAAGTTATCAATTATAGGGAATGGTGCAGCTATAGATCCATACGCTTTCATTAAAGAAATTGATACATTAAAAAATATTAATACTAAAATTAGCAGCAAAAATTTAATTGTATCAGAACTTTGTCCGATAGTTACTAGTGTTCATAGAGAAACAGATGCAATATTTGAAGAAATGAGAGGAAATAATACAATAGGTACCACACATAAAGGGATAGGGCCATGTTATGAAGATAAGATTGGCCGCAGGGTAATTAGACTATGTGATCTTCTAGATCAAGAATCATTACATGATAAAGTATCACATATGCTTTCTTATCATAATTTATTCAGAAAGGCAGCAAATAAGTCTATAATAACTGCAAATCAAATTATAAAGGAGCTTTTAGATATTACTCCTCAAATAGTGCCATTTATGCGTCCCGTATGGAAAATAATAAATCATTTAATACAAAATAATAAAAAAATTATCTTTGAAGGAGCACAAGGCGCCTTATTAGATATTGATCATGGGACTTATCCATATGTCACATCAAGCAACACTCTAGCATCGCAAGTGTATTCAGGATGCGGTATAGGTGTATCACATAAGTTACATGTTTTAGGATTAGCAAAAGCATATACAACGAGAGTAGGAAATGGTCCTTTTTTCACTGAACAAAATAACTCCATAGGAAACATTATGTTTCAAAAAGGTAATGAAATAGGTACTGTTAGCAATAGACATCGCCGATGTGGATGGTTCGATGCAGTATTAACTCGCCAAGCTATAGCATTATCTGGGGCATCAAGTGTAGCTATAACAAAACTTGACGTACTAGATCATATAGATACAATAAAAATATGTACTCAATACAAATACAATAATACTTTTTATGATTACTTACCGGCATCTCCATATATACAAAAAAGATTAGAACCTGTGTACACAGCATTGCCAGGATGGAATAGTACAACATTCAGTGCAACTTCATATAATGATTTACCCATAAATGCTAAGCTTTATATACAAAAATTAGAAGAATTGCTTCAGGTACCGATACATATAATATCAACAGGACCAGACAGAAAACATATTATTACACTAGATAATCTTTACTTAAATTAGTTCACATTAATTTTGCCATTATAAATACCTTAAATTATAGCTTGAATAACAAAACTAAAGTATAAAGCACGTGAACAAATTCGTATCTTTTGACGCTACATTAGGTATAATATACTAAAATATTAATTAACAACTTATGCAAAAGTCCCTCTAATATATGATGGAACACCCCTTGACTTGTGAGAACATATAATGTATAGCCCTTAATAAAAGGATGCCATGCTGCTGTTGTTACATCATAAATATCTAATAATCTAATTCTTAATCGAAGCAACTTTAAAAATAACCTTTACTGATAAAATCATTATTAGCAATAATCTTATCTTAGAACCATTTTATATTTACACTTTACCCTATAAAAGTAATTCTATATATGTATGAAGCATATAACTATAAAATAAGTAAAATTTCTCATAATGCTTTCAGGATTGAATTGTGTCACGCTTTCATGTATTTGAATACTATAGTTATTTTAAAACACACTTATATTCGCAATAATGTACTAAACACTAGATTATAAATATAATTAAAACTTAAAAATTAAATTTACATAATTTACAATTTTAGCACTGTAACCACACGTTTGACCCAATAATATATAAATACTATTTCGTTAAAATAATGCTGATCATAACATAAATACTATTACTGAGAATACCTTCTTATCGCCATTTTACCTAATCGCTTCATCTAAAGTCAGTCTTTAATTTCTTAGCAAGCATTTTTTCCCATAATAATAGCAGTCTCTTATGGAAAATCTTTTTGTCTTTATAATAAAGCTCCCATTTGTACATAATAACCTTTAAGAGCACATCCTGCCTTTCTATTAACTTATCAATAAACTTGGCTTACGGGCTCATAATTACGACCATAAATGGTATATTGCTCACATAATCACTAAACTCACATCATTGACTTCTTTTAGTATTTATATAAATTAGTTATTATAAGCATTTCATCGCTGATACAGTTTTATGATATCAAGAACCTGCTGTAAAATTAATGCAGCAGAAATCTTATCATCTATTTTTTGGGATTCTTTTCTACGCATTTTAGCTTCTTTAGTAATTCTAGAAGCCATAGAAGTAGTATATCTTTCATCATGCAAATATACAACTATTTTATGTTTTTTTATAATCTTATTAACAAAATTAAGAACTTTATCACACATTTCACTATCTTGTCCATCAAGTTGAATTGGAAATCCTACAACTAATGATCCAGCATTACTATTACTAAAAATATTATATAATACCCCTATATCTTTTCTAGTATTACACCTTTTATATACAATATATGGTATAGCTATTAGATTCGTGATATCGCTTAATGCAATGCCAAGCTTTCTTTCACCAAAATCAATACCCATTATCTTTTTACTAATGTCAATATTCAAAAAAAAATCTTCAATATTTCTATATAACATTACGTATTACTGACATGATAAGCACTCATCATAATTAAAGTTTGTCATTTGTTTTTGATGTATTACAGACTTATTAAATACATTATGGGAAACCTTATCTGCTCTTTGAATTGATCTAGATCTACAATAATATAAACTCTTTATACCTCTCTTCCATGCTAAAAAGTGTATTTTATGTAGGTACCTCTTATGAACATTTGCAGGTAAAAAAAGATTTACTGACTGCGCTTGACATATATATGGAGACCTATTACAAGTATGCTCAATTATCCAACGTTGATCAAGCTCATATGCTGTTTTAAAAACTAATTTTTCGTAATCAGTTAAAAAATCAAAATGTTGGACAGATCCTTCATTTGTTGAAATTGAAGACCATACTTGATCATTATTCTGCTTTTTAGATTCTAAAAGCTTTTGTAGAAATTTATTACGTACAATAAAAGAACCTGTTAAAGTCTTATGAGTAAACACATTCGCTGCATACGGCTCTATACCAGGAGATGTATTACCAGCAATAATGGAAATTGAAGCAGTCGGAGCAATAGATAGCTTATTTGCAAATCTTTCCATCATACCTGCATCTATAGCATCAGGACAAGGACCTTTCTCAACAGCTAATTTATAAGAAACTTTATCAGCTTGATCCCTGATATGCGCAAATATTTTCTTGTTCCACATTGTTGCAGTAAAAGATTCAAATGGTATCATCTTACTTTGTAAAAACGAGTGAAATCCCATTACTCCAACACCAATACTACGTTCACGCATTGCAGAATACTTTGCCCTCTCCATTTCTTGCGGTGCTTTGTTTATAAAATCAGTTAATACATTATCAAGAAATCTCATAACATCTTCAATAAAAAGATTACTGCTTTGCCAGCATTCATAATATTCAAGATTTAATGATGCTAAACAACATATAGCAGTTCTTGATTGATTTAAATGATCATATCCCGTTGCAAGAGTAATTTCTGTACACAAATTGGACATCTTAACTTTTAATCCTAATTTCTTATATATCTCTGGCCTATTGTTATTTATTGCATCAATAAATACTATGTAAGGTTCTCCGGTTTCAACTCTATTAGTAAGAATTTTAATCCATAGGTCTCGTGCTTTCACTGTACAAATAACAGATTTATCCTTAGGACTTAGTAAATTCCAGGACTCATCTTTTTCCACAGCTCGCATAAAGTCATCTGATAAAGTTACTCCATGATGTATATTAAGAGCCTTTCTATTAGGGTCACCTCCTGTAGGTTTCCTTATATCCAAAAACTCCTCTATTTCTGGATGCCACACAGGTAGATAGACAGCAGAACTTCCCCTACGCAACGAACCTTGACTAATTGCTAGAGTCAATGCATTTTGTACAACAATAAATGGAATTATTCCTGAAGTTTTTCCACTACCCCTTACCTTCTCACCAATAGAACGCAAGTTACCCCAGTAACTTCCTATACCACCTCCACAAGATGCTAGCCATACATTTTCATTCCATAGATTCACTATCCCTTTTAGGCTATCTTCAGTTTCATTTAAAAAGCACGAAATTGGTAATCCCCTTTTTGTACCGCCATTACTTAATATAGGAGTTGCAGGAATAAACCACAACTTACTCATATAATCATATAACCTCTGTGCATGCTCATCTGTATCGGAATAATACTGAGCAATACGGACAAACAGCTGTTGATAATTCTCATTATCTAATAAATATCTATCAGAAAGCATAGCTTTTCCAAAAGCTGTCAAATTATTATCACGGCTATAATCTACAACAATTGATGTCATTTTTAAATACCTTTTTTAAGATGAGTACCTTATACAAAATACACATATTTTATATTATAATAATATATATAGTATCTATATCTATAAATAAACACAATATATAGTATTAAATAAATATTAGTAACATGTTATTTATAACTAAAAAGTTAATAATTATTTAATAAGTATTCCCTTTTTCTTCTTGATAAACATATAAATACCAATCATAACTACTTACAAAAGTTTTGCAGATAAAAATTATGTAGCTTTTAGTATATTAAAAAAGAGAATTACTGTTGACTATATCTAAAAAAAGAACAGTGACTCCCACGGGAGTCGAACCCGCGTTACCACCGTGAAAGGGTGGGGTCCTAGACCACTAGACGAAGGAGTCACTTTCATATTTTAAATGATTATATTACTAATGTACTTGTAGTCAAACATTATTCTATATTACTTCTTAAATTTTATATCTAGTAATTAAAACAGCTTTTATATACTATTGATACCAAAAGCTTTACTTATTACCATGGACATACATAATCAAACATTAAAATCAATACAGAAGTTTAGCCAATTACTTACTCAAGAACTAATAAGAGTTTTCTTACCAATAACTCAAGCTGAATATACCCATAATATCTTACATGAGGCAATGTGCTATAATATTTTTAATTCAGGTAAATGCATACGACCATTCCTTGTAAATGCATCTGCAAAAATATTTAACGTAGATATAACAAGAATATTACCAGTTAGTGCTATTATCGAAATAATCCATATTTATTCCCTAATACATGATGATTTACCATCTATGGATAACGCAATTACAAGACGTGGTAAAGAAAGCTGTCATAAAAAATTTGGTGAGCATGTTGCTATATTAACTGGGGATGCTTTACTTACATTAGCTTTTGAATTAATATCTAACTTAAGTGAAAGCAATTATATAAAATGTAAAATGGTAAAAGTTATTTCACACGCATGCGGTTATCAAGGAATGATAAGTGGTCAATTTCTAGATATAATTAGCCCAATTACAGATCTACATATAATGCAAAAAATGCATGAATTAAAAACTGCCAAAATGTTTTCCGCTGCATGCGAGTTAGGCGCAATTTTAGGAAAAGGATCAAAATCAGAAACAGATTCTCTAATAAACTACGGTAAAAGCTTAGGATGCGCTTTTCAAATCAAAGATGACATTCAAGACATGCATCAAGATCACCAAGCAAACAACATAGTTAATATATTAGGTATTAAAAAATCCAAAGAATATATGGCCAATCTATTTGATCAATCCATAGAACATTTAAAAACCTTTTCATATCAAGCAAGCCTTTTAAGCAATTTAGCTAAATTTATCCAAAATACATGAAAAAGATAATCTACAACTCAATATTTATAATTATAATATTTTTTATATCAATACTGATATTGCATTCAATATCAGTTTTTTATCTACAAAACTCTGATTTGCAGTCCAGCAAGAAAAAGCCTTATGAAATTTTTTTTCCTAGTAATAGTATTACATATCAAATAGGATATAAGATCTTAAGACCAATAATCGAATCTAGAGTTGACTACTACATAAAAAAACATGGGCTTGAAGAATACTTACGTAATACTAAATCTAAGGTACATAAAAAAGCAAACTTTACTTTTTATGATCTAACTCAAGGCAATGGAAAGACAGTTATTTGTGGGCAAGATATATCAGTAATTATATATAAAATATCAAACACAATAACTACAAATATAAAAGATATAATTAACAATTTTCCAAATCCTGAAAATATAAAATTAGGAAGTCATAATATACAAGAACTAAATTATGCAATTGATAGAATGCAAGAAGGTGGTGAACGTATTGTAACAATTAATAGCGGGAAAAATAGTGGCAATTACTACGTTAAGCTAATTGCTAATAAATCCAATAACTTACAAAATATTCAAAATATATTAATTTTTAACAATGCAATCAAAAATTACAATGGTATTGTAAACACAATTAGATGCAGCGATACTGTATCAGTAAAATATACAGTAAGAAATGCTCAAGGTAAACCTATAATAAGTGATCATGTGGCTCATTTTACAGTAGGCAAAGGACAAGTACCCATTTCACTAGAACTTAGTGTAATAAATATGGAATCTGATCATACACGAGCTGTCATTGTTCCCCCTGACTTTCTACAAGATTTTAAAAGCCAAATTGATCAAAAAGATATAAAAATTATCGATTTGCAAATCATAAATTAAGCTCTATTAAAAGCTATTAGCCTTAATATTATATAATCATATAAAAGCATAAATTTTTGTTACACTTCGCTATCATGTATTTCAGGATAATTTATATGACCATTACGTAACAATTGTACTACTTCTTCTACTAAAGCTGGAGCAAGTAAGTATCCATATCTATATAATCCATTAACTCTAATAATATGATCTTGAGTATATATTTTAGGAATATTATCAGGAAGTGCCGGTCTACAATTACTCATCAACTTAATAATTCTTGCTTCTGCAAACCCTTTATGCAGGGAATATGCACCAGATAATAATTCCAATATAGATTGCACAGAAGGTGTAGACATATCGTCACTCTCTATTTCACTTGCACCAATTACAAATTTATTATTAGGCCTTGGAACAACATATATACTATATCTTGGATGCAACATTCTTACAGGACGATTTAGTTTTACTTGTGGTGCATCTAATAAAATTATTTCTCCTCTTACCCCCCTCAAATGAGGTATATCATGCCTAGCACCTAGTCCTCTACAATCAATTACTACGTCAAAATTATATTCTTGTTCACCTATCACTATTGTTTGAGAATACATCTTATCAACATTAGTTTTTTCCCACCAAGTAATTTCTAATTGCTGCAAAGCAAATTCTAAGTTACAAAACAATTGAGTATTATCAATGTTTCCCTCACCAGGTAAATATATTCCATAACAAAATAATAATTCTGGTTCAAGCTCTTTTATAATCCTACTATCAACAATGCAAACATCATAAAGTAACATCTCATTCAGCTTTTTTTGTATAGCAAATTGTAGTCTTTCCAATTCTGGTACATCACAACTATGAGATACAATAATACTCCCCAATATTTGAAAATGTGTATGTTTTGGCAAACTATCAAGAATCCTTGGCCATAATTTCATCGATTGAAATCCAAGCTTAAAAACAATGGGATCCATACTATCAATTTCAGAATATAAAGATAACATACCTCCTGCAATCAACCCACAACTTTTCCAACCACGTCTATTATCCTTATCAAATAGTGATACTTTCCATCCTTCACTTGCTAACCTCCATGCTAGCATTCGACCCATTAGTCCAGCACCCGCAATTCCTACTGTTTTTACCATATACTATCTTCAATAAGATAACAAAATTAGCACAACTAACATAATACCACAATCAATCCATAACTTTTTTAATTATATTCTATCAATAATAATCGTAATTCTGTTAACTTGAGAATATAAAAATATATTAAGAAACCCTATATTTTCCATGCCAATCAACAACGTTAAAAAGTTCTTTAATTTTCATTATTTTGCACTTATTGCAAAAACATTTAACTTACTTCAGTAAATAATACTAAACTAATGAGAAAAATCTCCTTTAAAATAAAATCTATTACATACCACACCAGCAATACTTTTTAAAGACTTCACTATTATCTCATACAGGATATAATATTATTACAACTGTTTAGATTTATTTAACAATAATATAATAACTCAAAAATACGTTATATTGTGATCTATAAAATATTATATCTTGATGTATAATCTTTAAACTTTCCTTTTTCTGGCTCAAAAAAAAGCTTTATATTACCTATCGGGCCATTTCTTTGCTTAGACACTAAAACATCTGCTACATTAGCAATTGTATTCATTTTTGATTGCCATTCTGCATGTTTTGCTGTTCCTTCAGCTGGTTGCTTTCTAATTTCATAATATTCTTCTCTATATAAAAACATTACAATATCTGCATCTTGTTCGATACTACCAGAATCTCGCAAATCTGATAATTGAGGTTTCTTATCATCACGTTGTTCTACAACTCTAGATAGCTGAGAGAGTGCAATTACAGGTAATCCTAACTCTTTTGCTATAGCTTTTAATCCTTGTGTAACCTCAGAAACTTCTTGTACCCTATTTTCACCACTACGTTTAGTAGTACCTTTAATTAACTGTAAATAATCTATAAATACAGCCCCTAGATTATGCAACTGATGCATTCTTCTAATACGTGTTCTTAATCCACTAATTGACAATATGGAAACATCATCTATAATTAATGGTAATTCACATATTCGCGTACTAGCATCTAATATCTTCTTAAGATCACTATCGCTAATTTTTCCAGTTAAGGCCTTATAAGAGCTTACCTCAGACTCAATTGATATAATTCTCGAAGTAAGTTGTTCAGCAGACATTTCCAAGGAAAAGAATCCTACACTTTTATCATCTTTTTTTAATACTTTGCATGCATTTAATGCCATATTTAACGCTAATGCTGTCTTCCCCATGGAGGGACGTGCAGCTAAAACTAACAAATCTGATTTTTGCAATCCACTTAATAATTGATCTAAATCTTGAAATCCAACAGATATCCCCTGCAATACACCTCTATTATTTTTTGCAAATTCTATTTTCTTTTTCATATTTTCCAGTAAATGTGGCATCATATGACAATTGTTATCAGCTCTTCCATGACTACTCAACAAAAATAACTTTTGTGCAGCATCCTCTAGCTGTTGATTAGCAGTATTATCAGAATCATAATTATATGCCTTATCAACAACTTCTTGTCCAAAACTAATAAGACATCTTCTTAAATATGCATCTAAAATCACCCTTGCTATACTTTTGATATCAAAAATAATACTAGCTTTTGCTGCTATTCTTGCTAAGTATTCTACACCTCCACATTCCACTAATGCTTCATCGTGATCAAAAAACATTTTTAAGCTTATTTCATTTGCAACTAAGCCACGCCTACTAATTTTAGTAATTTGTTCAAAAATACGCTTATGTAAAGGGTCAAAAAACATATCTGCCGTTATTATATCTTCAACAGCATCACACACTCTATTATCTCGTAACATGGCCCCTATAAGCATTTGCTCTGCTTCAATATTACATGGCAATTCAGAAATTGATGCAAGAAGACCTTTATTGTTTTTTAATTTTAGCACATTAATTTTTCAATAAAAAATACAAAGCTTAATTATAACATACTTTCAAAATAACAATAACTATATAAAAACTCAATATCTTTATTATATGACCAAATAAACTTTGATAATTAATAATATTGGTACATATTACCCACAACTTTATCATACGATTTTACAAAATATGTAACACAATACGAAGACTTAAAAACACATCTAGATGCTATGATCATTAACAAAAACACTTATCAGAAGTGATCAATACGAAAAATGAAACAATTCTTTTTATTTGAGCACATATCAGAAAATCACAAAACAGCAACTATTAATAATATTTACAACGTAAATGTCAATACAATGCTATACTCAAAACTTTAAATAATCTCCAAATACAAATAATTCAATATTCTGCTAACTAATAGGTCAAGATGTTTATAATATCCCCTCCCCCTTTATACATAACTTAAGTTACAATCAGACAAAGCAAGTCATCAGCATAAATTTTTCAACATTACAACAACTTAGTAATGGTAAAAATCGTTATCTACATAGAAAGTTATAATATAGTTATTGGTTTATTTTAAATAAATTACATACTTGTACCTAATAATTCCGGTAGCAGTTATAAACAACATTAATAATAAATCAAACTTATGATTCAATAGTATAAATAATAAAAATCTAAAACTTATAACAATATCATTGACACAACGTGACTTTACATAAATAAAACATATTTTACTTACTATCATTTCGGAAATAATAAAAAATAATAAGCTTAACTAAACTGTTACAATACCAATATTTATTACAAAGCACCTCTATTAACAGCAGACCAGATATGAAATACACAATTAATAGTGTTATAATCAAATAACCATATCAGTGACAAAAAATAACTAAACTAATGTATATTAATCTACAATAAACATAACTTCATGTAGTTCTGTATATATTAATAACTTTGTATAAATTTCATTCAATTTTACACAATTTTCTTATAGTTAACATATTAAACATCATACAAACAAATTTATAATGGCATAAAAGAAATTTTTTTACAGTTTTCTTAAAATTTTACATGATTGGAAAAACACTTTCAGTATAGAATCTTCTTAAATAAATCTAAACAATCACTAAAATTTAACAAACCAATAACTATATTATAACTTTCTATATAGAGACTTACCTAGATCTTCTTTTATACTTACCTTGTGTAA
Source organism: Candidatus Neoehrlichia procyonis str. RAC413 (assembly GCF_000964795.1). GTDB lineage: Bacteria > Pseudomonadota > Alphaproteobacteria > Rickettsiales > Anaplasmataceae > Neoehrlichia > Neoehrlichia procyonis. The sequence continues at coordinate 511,672 of NZ_LANX01000001.1, forward strand.
ATCCTTGCATTTTTATAAGCATTTGCTAAAACCATTTGGTTTTTTATTGAATCTTATTCCAACAAATCTTTGTAATTTTTCAACATTATAAACTTTGTCCACTACATATTAGTTCAATAACTTTAACAACCTTTATTAATGACAATGTCTTAACTCTATAAAAAAGTCTTTTAAGAGCTTTATATTTTCTTTTTCTAAAATCCCTCCATATATTTCTGGTATGTAATTGCAAAATTGAAATATCCTTGCACCATTTTCAATACTACCATATTTTTTATTATATGCTCCAAAATATAATCTACGTATCTTGGATAGTGATATCGCTTGCGCACACATGGCACATGGTTCAAGAGTAACGTACATGTCGCAGTTATTTAATATAGTGGTGTTCAATATAGAACATGCATGTCTAATTGCTAAAATTTCTGCATGAGCAGTTGGATCATTGTTATATATTGTTAAATTGCTACAGCAAGATATGATTTGCTTGTTAGTTGCTATCACAGCTCCTACAGGTATTTCTTGTTGCTGTAAATTTTCTTGTGCTTTTTTTAGCGCTATTTTCATATAAGTGTAATCAAACAATGTTTTAAAGGACCTGTGTTAATAATAAGTTATAACATATTTTCTCGTAAATGGATATGTAGAATAGGAAAAGGCGTTTATGATTACCTTTTTTATCAAATTATGATATAATAGGATATATTGTGTGGAAAAAATTTATGAGTTTTAAAATAGTTGTTTACTTATCCATTGTTATAGGTTTTTTTGGGGCATTTATTCTGCTTTTTAGATTGTATAAAGATCACGTGCATCAGTATGTTATAAATATATTTTATGATAATGATGAAAACCTAACAAATGAAGAAAAGTATAAGGATTATCTTAATAATAAGAAAAAAGAAATTGTTAGAGATCAAATTTCATTTAAAAATGTAACAGAAGTATATCACCAAAATAATATAAAGGTTGTTGAAGTTATTGAACCAATAGGTAAGTGGACAAAGTTTATAATGTCAGAAAAATTGCAAAGACTTGTTGGAATAAAATTTAATAAAAAGCCAAATGGTTTTTGGCAAATGCTTATAAGAATGCAAGGGTTTACACAAGGTAAGTATAAAGGAAGATCTAGGTAAGCGTCTATATAAAAAGTTTATAATATAGTTATTGGTTTGTTAAATTTTAGTGATCATTTGGATTTATCTATAGAAGATTATTATACTGAAAGTGTTTTTCCAATCATGTAAAATTTTAAGAAAACTGTAAAAAAGATTTGTTGTATGCCGTTATAAATATACATTTCTATAATATAATTTTTGTTTATAAAATACATTATCAGCACTACAACATTGTATATATTGAATTTTTTAGCTGTGATATTGTTAAATGTGGTTAATGTTTTGATTTGCATATTGTTTATATGATGTTTAATATATTAACTGTAAGAAAATTGTGTAAAATTGAATGAAACTTATACAAAGTTGTTAATATAGGCAGAACTATATAAAACTACGATATTTAATATATTAACTACAAGAGAAAATCGTATAAAATAGCATCTATCAATACAATAGATACAACTACATACGTATTAGGCATGCTCCCCAAGTAAGCCCTCCACCAATTGTTGCTAATAATATGAGACTCCCCGATTTCAATTTATCATCATTCTTAGCTTCACATAAAGCAAGAGGTACTGATGCAGCTGAAGTGTTTGCATGCTTATCTATACTTATAACTATTTTTTCATGTGAAATACCCAATTTTTTCGCAACCAAGTTAATAATTCTCACATTAGCTTGATGTGGGATAAATAGATCAATATCATCAACACAAATAGAATTACGTAATAGTATATCAGAAATAATAGAAGTTAATTTTTCAATTGCATGCTCAAATACTATAGTACCTTTCATATGTATAATACCTGCTGTTCCAGTAGAAGCAACACCCCCACTAGTATATAACAAGTCATTTAATGTCCCATCTGAACGCAATAAAGTTGAAATAATACCTGTACTTGCATTCCCACTATCATTAATTACAACAGCACCTGCTCCATCACCAAACAATATACATGTTGATTTATCTTGCCAATTAACAATCTTTGACATAGTTTCTGCTCCTATAACCAAAGCTGTCTTAATCTGACCAGATTTTATAAAATTATCAGCAACAGAAATTGCATATATAAAACCTGAACATACAGCCTGAATATCAAAAGCAAAAGCATTCTTGCATTTTAATTCTGATTGTATCAATGTAGCACAGCTAGGAAAAGTCTTATCTGGAGTGGTTGTAGCAACAATTATAAGATCAATATCGTTTTCAACAACACGCGCATCTAATAATGCTTTTTTTGCGGCTAATATTGCCATTCCTGATGTTGTCTCACCATCTTTAGCTATACGCCTTTCTTTAATACCCGTTCTTTTTACAATCCATTCATCACTGGTATCAACAAGCATTGAAACATCAAAATTTGTTACAACCTTTTCAGGTAAATAAGCACCCATTCCCAATAAAGCAGATTTTTTCATTTATTCAATACCATTCTTAACTCTGCAATTTTTTTATTAATATTATTATATATTGCATTTGACAGCAACTTTGATAGCATTAGCAACTCTATATATTAGTATTATCATTACTTTCTACTATTTACCATTTAATCCCAATAACATTGTTCCATTGTAAAATTTTGGTTAAAACAGTAAAATTTTCTTTTAATTAAAAATTTATTACAACCTTTTCAAGTAAATAAGCACACTTTACTTAAGGAAACAGATTTATTCAATAACATTTAATTCACCTGCAATTTTTACATTAATATTATTATAGATTGCATTGGCAGCAACTTTAATAGCATTAGCAAATGCTATACTATCAGCATTACCATGACTTTTTACTATTACACCATTTAATCCTAATAACATTGCACCATTATGAAATTTTGGGTTAAAACGGTAAAACTTTTCTTTTAATTGAAATTTAAGTAATAACCCTGCAAATTTAGTAGCCAAAGAGTAATTTATCGATTCTTTTAGTAAAGCAAAAATATTTTCTGCTAGAGATTCCATCATTTTTAACATTACATTTCCAGAAAACCCATCTACAACAACAACATCTACATCTCCTTTTAAAATATCATTAGCTTCAACATATCCACAAAAATTTATGCCAGACTCAATCTTTTTTAATAATGAAAATGCTTCTCTAATCGTATCTGTACCCTTAGTTTCTTCGTGTCCAACATTTAACAACGCTACCTTAGGATTTTTTCTGTTAAGCACAGTTTTTGCAAAAGCATTACCCATTATTGCAAATTGAAATAACGAATCTGCATTACATTCAACATTAGCACCTAAATCTAACAATACAAAATCCTTACCCATAGAAGGCATTGTAGTTGCAATTGCAGGCCTATCAATATTAGGTAATGTACCTAGAATAAACCTTGATATTGCCATTAATGCTCCAGTATTACCAGAAGAAATAGCCCCAGAAACAATTCCTTTTTTTACATCTTCAATTGCACACGTCATACTTGATTGTTTACGATGCCTTATAGCAAAAGAAGGCTTATCACTTGCTAACACTACATCTTCGACATGAATAAAAGTACTACTCTCCTCTAATTTTTTATACTTTGACAATATAGGCATTACTTTATCTTCTTGTCCATAAATACTAAAGTGTACTTTGTAGTTATAAGAATACATCAAGCTTGATAAAGCAAAATCTGCCCCTTGAATTATTGATTCAGGAGCAAAATCACCTCCCATGGCATCTAATGCAATTGGTATATTTATCACAATATCTCTTTATTTATTAACTTGAACAATTTGCCTATTATTATAATATCCACCTAAACATATATGGTGAGATAATTTATATTCTCCAGTAGTATTATCAACAACTACATTAGGAACAGTCAACCTTAAATGAGAGCGATGCATATTACGACGTGACTTCGATTTTTTTCTTTTAGGTACAGCCACAATATAACTCCTTAAATAAATAATTTATTATCTTCTAAAAAACTTAAATTAGCAATAAAACTTTTTTTTTATTACAACACACATAGCAACCACTATTATAGATAAATCACATTACCTTAAAAATAATTGCTTCATTAAATCATACACTTAATACAAAATAATACATTTAGCTTTCTATTATATATCATAATATCATACAAAAACTTAATAATATTAAACATATGTATCCCGCACAAATGCAATCTAACTCTTGTTAATCAGCTATTTAAAATTACTAATAACTAAAAGCAATTTCAAATCCTTTGATTATCATTAAATAAAATCTAAAGAATAATATTTTATTATATATTTAATACTTTAAAATTTAAACTCATATATAAGCTTTATAATTTTTTCAACAAAATAGAAGAATGCCTATAATTAACCCATAACATAAATACAGCTTCTGCTCTTATTTTATAACTAAATACACAACTTTCTTCACAAAAACCTAGACACTGCCGTAATATTTGATATGTATTTTACAATTCATAATTTATATTAATTAATGTATAAAAATTTTAGCTTTACAATCTCTTGTCAAGTAAATAATTCCAGAGTTGGAATCATTAATACCCCACATGGTCAGATTCATACTCCTGCATTTACATTTTGCGCAACAAAGGCCGCTATAAAATCTCTTGATATCAGAACAGTAAAAGAATGTAATACACAAATTATATTATCAAATACTTACCATTTAATGCTTCAACCTGGTGAAAACATTATACAAAAGCTAGGGGGATTACATAAAATTTTAGGATGGAATAAACCAATACTAACAGATTCCGGAGGATATCAAATATTCAGTTTAGGTTATGGTTCAGTATCAGATGAAATCAAAGGAAAAAGGAATAACAAAAGACCCAAAACTTTACTGGAAATTAATGAAAATGGTGCAATTTTCAGGTCCTATATTAACGGGCAAAAGTATTATCTAACACCAGAAAAATCTATAAATATTCAAAAAAAATTAGGAGCAGATTTAATTATAGTATTAGATGAATGTACACCCTTTAACATTAACTATGAATACACAAAACAATCAATGCATATGAGCAATAGATGGGCCATTAGATCTTTTGAAGAATTTAAAAAAAACTATCATGGTACTCAAGCTTTATATGGAGTAGTACAAGGAGGCATATATCAAGATTTAAGAAAAACAAGTTGTGACTTTTTAAATAATATGTCATTTTTTGGATATGCTATTGGCGGCTCTTTAGGAGCATCTAAACAGCAAATGTACAACACAGTATCTTTTACCATGGAACATTTAAATAAGAACAAACCCATACATTTACTGGGTATCGGAAATATTAACGACATATTTTACGGTGTAAAGCACGGTATTGATACTTTTGATTGTGTTCACCCGACAAGAATTGCAAGACATGGAGCAGCACTAGTAAAAGTAAAAAATAGATGTGAAAATACAAAACATAAGGAATACATAAATCTCTACAATTCAAAATTTCAAGAAGATCTATCTCCCATAGAAGACGATTGTCTATGCTTTACATGCCTTAATCATTCTAGAGGATATATACATCATCTTTTAAAAGCACAAGAACTACTAGCATATAGTTTAATCACTGCACACAACATATATTTTATGAACAACTTAATGCAAAATATTAGAAATGCTATAATTAATAATACATTTGAACAAGAAAAGAATAACTGGGTTTATATGTAATATTAATGATTGCATCATTGGCTATAAAGCATATAAACATAACCTCCTATATTTTTTATATCTAATAATTAAGCAAATCTTTTTTCCATAAAGAAATTATTATTATCATAATATTAATAATTAATAACTTTTACTATTAATGAAAATTAAACATTTTAACAGTGCATAAAAATTATTAATCCATTGTTAAAAAATACTTAATTACAATATGACTTTATAACAATATTTATTTGAACCGCTGTACAGCTTGTAATTCCTTCTATAGCACATCAAGCGTACACTTGACTTACATTCCCAATATTTAACAAGCTTTTCTTTCTTCCCTTAAAATGTTTATAATAAAAATATTACACATAAGCACGTAGATAACCTTAATACCTGAATACATTATCACCATAATTACCCACTATTCAACACCCATTAAACACTTACTAGCTAAAGTGACAGCTTATACTTCCACTATAACAAACAATTCATTATAAATGTCTGCTTAAATATTAGCTTGCAATACATATTCATGCAAATTCACATATAAAGTTTATGTGTTCTTTAATGCTTTGTATTATCATACTTACTTTATTTTTACAGTTATTTATATTTATAGTTTCAGAACAATAAAAAATATCTAATATATTTCTTCTATTAAGCTACCTTAATATATTAAAGTTAATCCAAACTTCCATTTATAAAGTCTAATATTTTTAAGCTTACACTACGCATAGCTTTACTATTATAAACAATTTTATCGTTTTTTATAAAACTTTTGCGTAATCTGTGCTATTTAAAATTTGTACTATCTTAACATGACAACTCAATAACAATAATTTTATCACTAGCTCACATAAGTATGTACCATTATTAACTGAAAGTTTATTATTTAGTTAAAATAAGAAAGCTAATAACTCAAAAAATTTCTTTTTCTATATTTTAGTTCTATTTTTGCAAAACAATAATATTTATTAATATATATAGTTTTAGTTTACTAATTATTACACCTCTTGTGTAGATTTTTACATTCATAAATTGCCAATATACTTGAATTTACAGTCTCCATAATATTACAAATAGTTCCTTCTCTAACTGTTAATTCTATACAATTAATAATGGCATCTCAATTAGTAACCCTGCAACATCAAAAACACAAAAGTATTTTTCCATAAAATAGTTTTAAAACACACTCTTAGCTAATACAGCGCTTTATATATTATAATTATCTCTAATTCTTCACATTACTAGCTATAAAATGCTTTTTTATAACCAAAATTCCTAAAAATTTATTAAAGATTATCAAGAATATACTTTTTTGCCTCCAAAGATTTAGGATTGTTAAACATTTCTTCCGTATCATTATGTTCAATAATTTTACCATTATAAAAAAATACTACTTTATCAGAAATTTTACGTGCTTGTTTCATTGAATGTGTAACAATAATAATTGTAAAACTTTTCTTTAGTTCTTTTATTAAACTTTCTATAACACCTGTAGTAACAGGATCAAGAGCAGAGCATGGTTCATCCATTAATAACATTGTAGGCTTTACAGCAATAGCACGTGCAATACATAGACGTTGTTGTTGTCCACCTGATAATTTACAAGCATTATCTTTTAACCTATCGTATAGTTCTTCCCATAGTCCTACACTCCTTAAGCTTTTTTCCACAACCTCATCTAATTTTTTTTTATTTTTTACTAATCTATGAAGCTTTGGTCCATATGCAATATTATCATATATAGACTTTGGAAAAGGGTTTGGTTTTTGAAATACCATACCGACCTTAGCTCTAAGTAGGACAACATTAGTATCACAGGAATATACATCCATACCATCTACACTTATAGATCCACCAATTTTACATCCTTGAATAAAATCATTCATACGATTAAAACATCTTAGAAAAGTTGATTTACCACATCCAGAAGGTCCTATTAAAGCTGTAACTTCTTTTTTATATACGTCTAAGTTTACGTCAAACAAAATTTGTTTATTATCGTACCATAAATTCAAATTTTTTGCTGAAGCATGAATTTTACACATTTTATAACTTGCCCAATTTTAATTCACAGTATTATATCACTTTACGATATTCAAACTCACAATACATCTAACATTGAATATATACCCACTGGCTGATTTACTACCCACAAGGCTGCTTTTACTGCTCCTTGACTAAAAATATTTCTGCTCATTGATCTATGTTTTAACTCTATAATCTCACCATCTCCAATAAACATCATGCTATGATCGCCTGTAGCACTTCCGCCTCTAGATACTGCAAACCCTATACTATTATCTATCCTACCTTCTTTGTCACCATGTATATATTGCTTCATCTTAAAGTCAATTTTTAATCCCTTAGCAGCAGCTTTCCCCATAGCAATAGCAGTCCCTGATGGAGAATCTTTTTTATCTTTATGATGAAGCTCCCATATTTCTACATCATAATCTTTAAGAGCACATGCTGCTTGTTCTATTAACTTTATCAATAAATTTGCCCCTACACTCATATTACTCGACCATAAAAATGGTATATTGCTTACATAATCAATAAAATTCACATTATCTACGCCAGTAGTACCACTAACCATAGGTTTTTTTTTCCTCACTGCTACTTCTATACATCTAATCATAGTATCTCGATTAGTAAACTCAATCACAACATCAGAAACATCAAAGATATCTTCTATAGAATCTGTAATAGTAATACCATAACCACATCCTATAACTTCTCCCATATCAGCACCAACATATGGATTTTCTGTCCGTACAACTCCTCCACTAATTTCAACATTATCATTTTTTGCTAATTCATAAACAATAGCTTTACCCATTTTACCTAAGCACCCAACAACTCCTACCCTAATAGCCATTATGACCTCCTATTTTATTTTAAAGCCTGCAGTAAAGCTTAACTTAGCAAATAATTTATGATATCTCCCATATATTTAATGGAAATAAATACATATTACACTTATCACTTTCACTATATCAATCAACAAACACTTACACTATTATCTCTCAGAATACACACAAAATATTATAAAAAACAATATAACTCTTTACATAAAAATATTTTTTTCCATAAACACAATAATATTATTCTTTAATTCCCACTCAAATATACTGAACAGTACTGTTAAATCATAAATTACTTTCTAAAAGTATGTATCCACAAAACAATATTGTTTACTAATAAATTAATATTGTTAAAGCGCTATATTATCAATAATATATTATATACAATACATAATTTACACTTTACTATTCAATAAATAGATTTCACACTACCTAAACTAGTAAAGTTCAGATACAATTAAATAAGTAAGTTACAGCTACAATTACAAATAATACAACACAAATATTATACAACTTACTGAACACACTGCAATGTTGTAAAGTTCTTTATAAAATATAATGAATACTATACATAAAATATGATATTATTTACCCCACTATTACAATTGATATCAGCTGTGTTTTTCAATAACTATCAAAACTAGATGCCAATTTTATTTAATACACATTAAACAAACTATGTTAACCTATCAAATATTTAGTTATACACCATATAAAAACAACGTAGACAAGTAATACAAGCCATAAGTCATAATATGCTCAATACGTTATGATTGTATTATTAAAAATAAACCGTATATAGTATTAAAAAATAATCACAATCTAAATATGTTGGTCTCCTATTAACCTATATTTACCCTGATAATATAATAAAGGTTTATCATTCGTTAATTTTTCACAATTAATAACTCTACCAACTATAATTTTATGATCTCCCCCTTCATAAACATACTGAGTTGAGCAATATATGTACGATATAATACCACTAATTACAGGAATATTATTAACTATAATATGTTTATAATAATCCCAATTTTGTAAATCTTTTTTTGCAAATACTTGCGATAACGTTTTTTGTTTTTCACTTAATACATTTACAATAAACTCTTGGCATTCACTAAATATTTTAAATCTTGAAGCAGTTTTTTCAATCGAAAATAATATCATCGGTGGATTTAAAGATACAGAATTAAAAGAATTTACTGTAATTCCATGTATATAACCATTACTATCAACTGTAGTTACTACAGTTACACCTGTAACAAACTCACCGACACACAACTTAAAGTTAGCTCTAGAAATACTATCAAACTGCATTGACCTTACAAATCATAAATCACATATTATAATAATTTTAACTTACCAAAACAAATACCAAAAAATAATAATGCTCCAACATATATATTAACTTTAAACATACGCATACATTTTTCCGGATCATCAAAATCTGATTTTTTATACTGGTAATAAAAAATACCCATAATGACAGATATTGCTAAATAAAATATATAATTCAATGACGATATAATACCCATACATATCCACATAGTCACAGTCATTGTATAAAGCTTTCCTATAAAAAACCTAGTATTTTCTCCAAACTTTAATGCTGTAGATCTTAAGCCAATTTCGGCATCATCTCTTTTATCTTGATGTGAATAAATTGTATCATACCCTATTGTCCAAAATATACATCCTATATATAGTAATATAGATTTAAAGCTAAATCTATTGACTACCATAGTACAACCTATCAATACTCCACTATTAAATACAATCCCAAGTATTACCTGGGGATACCAAAAATATCTTTTCCCTAAAGGATACAACACAATAATTATAGCAAAAAAAATGCTAATATAAAAAGTCAGTATATTTGTTAATGATAAAATCATACATGCAATCATTAATAATATAAGCAGAACCTTGATTGCTTGTACAACAGTAAGCGTATTATTTGCTAATGGTCTATTTTTTGTTCTTTCAACACGTGAATCTATATTTTTATCAAAAATATCATTAATTATACAGCCTGCCGGCCTCATAATAAATGCACCTATTGCATTTAAAATACAATAATAAATACCACTAATAAGCCCATTAGATACCAACACAACACTAGAACATGCAGGAAACAGTGCAAGCAAAACAATTTTTGCACTATCTAATCTTAAAAGTGAATAATATGTACGATAATCTATTGTTTTTAACTTATTTATCATCTTAACCCTTTTCACACTAATATAAGCTAACTTACAGTTTTTCTTTCCATGAATATAACACCTCATTATACAAGATATGAATATTATTAATAATTAAGTAGTGCTATATAATAGCATGTACAAAAAGTATATAAAAAATTTTAAAGTAAATGCTACACGCCTAAATTAGGTAATATTATATACAGCTATAATAAAATTATTTAATAATAAACATTATTGAATATAAAAATATTATAATTACCTAATTTAATTAAAATACTATATCACCTTATAACAATACATACTTTTAATTAATGAATGTATTAAAATCCATAATCTTGCATAACCTCATAAGCTAACATAAATATGTTATCTATGTAATAAATATACATCAAATAAATTATTGCACAAAACTGTTGCTATATTATTTCAGTTGTTAAAATACATAATAATTGCAAATCAATAAAACATTTTAGAGCATTATTTCTTTAATAAAGTTACGACATTGTTAAATACTTCACTAAAATATATCAACATAAATCGGCATCACATTGCTATTAACTTCTAAAATTATATAGCAATTTCTGTTTATATGATACTTGACAAATTATTTTATAAAATGATAATTTACTCTAGTAAATACACAGTTTTGTAGGTAAGTTACAATGAAAAGAACCTTTCAGCCAAGTAGGATTGTTCGTAAACGTAGGCATGGTTTTCGTTCTAGAATGTCAACAAAATGGGGAAGGAAAATTTTAAGTCGTCGTCGTATGCAAGGAAGGCGCATTTTATGCGCTTAAAAGGTTTAGTAACATTAAAAAAAAGAAAAGAATTTTTATTTGCACGTAGTCAAGGCATTTCTGCAGGTAAGTTTGGTTTATTTTTACAAGCTGCACAAGAGTTTTACAGTTTATCATGCAATAGTAATATTATACGAGTTGGCTTCACAGTTAGTAAAAAAGTAGGAAATGCTGTTGTTCGTAACAAGATAAAAAGAAGGTTTCGTGCTTTAGCACAAGATATTTTGGTAAAGCATGGGAATAAAAATTTTTACTATATCTTAATAGGAGGTAGCTACGTGTCACAGGTTGATTTTAAAAAACTACATACAGGGTTAATTTTTTGCTTAAAGAAATTAAATTTATATAATCAATAATAAAAGCGGGAGTTAGTTTTGCAGTCACTAAGCTTAATATTATTTATACCATCAACAACATTACTAATATTATTAGGATTGTACTTATCTATAAAATTAAAATGGATACAAATATTTAAGTTACCATTAGCTATTTCATTAATATTTAAAACTAATAATAGCACAAAATTTACTTCCATTGCAGCTTTGTGTACGGTAATAGGAGGTAACTTAGGTGTAGGTAACATATCTGGAACAGCAATTGCAATAAAATCAGGTGGACCAGGATTTATTCTATGGATGATAATAGTAATTGTTATTACATCAATCATAAAATATGTAACTTGCTATCTAAGCATATCAACAAAAGTGCAACAGAAAGGCAAAAATTTCGGAGGTCCATCTGTATATCTACAGCATGCTTTTAAATCACAAAAAACTCCTATAGTTTTTGCCATTATTATGATAATATGCTCAATTACTGTGGGCAATTTAGTACAAGTTAATTCCTTATCAATACCTATGCATCTTATTAAAAAACCTCCTATAAGTATTGGTTTCTTAATGGCAGGGGTATTTTTAACACTTTTAACACTACAATTAAAAAATATCACAAACATTATTTCAAGTGTTGTACCAATAATGACACTATCTTATTTATTACTATCCGCTATAGTATTATATAAATTTAGCTATAATATCATTCCTTCTATTAAATTAATTTTTGAAAATTTTCTTAGTTTTAATAGCCTTAAATTTGGAACTATATCAGCTTTTATTGCAGAAACATTTCACATTATTCAAGTAGGAACATTTCGTAGTATTTTCGCAACTGATATAGGACTAGGTCTTGAAGGAACAGTTCACTCATCTGTTGATAACAATAATCAAGATAAAATTTTTAATGTAGAACAAAGCTTATTAGCATTAATTTCTCCATTTGTTGTAGTAATAGTAACTTTTATAACAACAATGCTATTACTAGTAACAAACGTATGGCACAATACTGATCTTGAAAGTACCAATATGTGTATAGAAGCATTTAAAACAGCCCTACATTCACATTATATAAACTATATATTAACTGCTATTATGTTTTGCTTTTCTGCTACAACTATGTTTACATGGTTTTTCTGTGCAAAGAATACAATTTTATACACTTTTAAAAACAATCAGTCTATAAAATTATGGACAATTTTCTTCATAGCAATTATTCCAATTGGATCAATATGCAAAATACAATTTTTATGGGATATTGCAGACTTAGCAATATCATTAATAATTATCATGAACACTATCGGCATATTAATACTAATTTACAAGTACAAAGATATATTCACAAGTATAAATTACCTACGCCGATTTTCCGATAAAGCTTAACACAATACGGTAATAGTCAATAAATTTATTAAGTGCCTATAACCCTATATTTACTTTAAAAATGTGATTACATACCATATAAAAACTTCTATAATATATAAATATTTTCCGTACATTTACCTTATCAGTATTATTGAACACATTATAACTATGTTATTCTAACTCAACATATACTCTCGTTAATATTTATTAATTGTTTTGACTACTATAAATACTGATAAAACATTGTATTGTAATACTACTTTCTTTTGCACTGTACATTATGTTATAAATTTACTTAATATATCTCTTTCCTATAAACGGTAATAACTCTTTACGAAAGTATAGTACTATGCCATGGTCTATTAGTATATGAATTTTTAACTTCTATATGAAATTTATTAATCCACATATAATGCGCTCCATATTTCTGTAACTCCTTATAGCTAATATATTTAGTACTGCACTGATGAGGATACACAAAATCAGCAATTTGTATTATATAATCTACATTGTTACAGTAATTTAAAACATAACTTACATCATAAGCAATTAAAATTAGCTTTTTAAACTTTCTATAAATGCAACCTTGATTATGCTTACAAAATAACCTTTTATTTTTTCCTATATAATTTTTCTTATACACTTGAACTTGACCATTTTGCTTTGACCATGCCAAACTTACAAAGCTCCTTACATTATGATTCCTAAAAATAGAATATAATTGCCCATCACCTTCTTTAACAACAATGTTATTATTCATAAAAAGAATATCAGGAGTATTGTAACATATACCAATAACAGTACCTAATATAATGAACAATATTCCATAAAACCTAATCTTATTTTTCCATAAACATAAAAACATAATACCACAAGTTACAACAAGAATTGAACTTGATGGAAAACTGTAAAAATTTACCACAAGCCCTTTAATGTGAGATATATAATTTGCTATAAATAATACTATATCTATTGATTTCTCTATAATGTAAGGAATACAAAACTTAAAAGATAATCCGCTCATAAATAAATATAAAATTCCAAACGGTATAATAATAAAGGTTGTTATTGGTATCGCCACAACATTAGCTAGTAATCCTCCTATAGAAAAATAATGGAAATGATAAATCACATATGGAGCACTTGCTATATTTACAATGATAGAACTTAAAAGTATCGATAAAAAATAATTAATAATATTGTTAGACACAACAATTCTATCAAAAATATCACAACTGACTATCAACGAAATAACAGCAATAAATGACATTTGAAAACTTGGAAATAATACAGACTCTGGTCTCAACAACAGTATAAAAAATGCAGCAAATGCAATAGAACACAAACTGTTATGCCTTCTATCTATAATAATTCCAAAAAAAATCAAGCTTACCATCATAAAAGCTCTTTGAGCAGAAACAGGTGCTCCAGCAATTATCAAATATAAAAAACTTGATATGATCCCAGCAACTGATGCTATTTTTTTTATATTAAGCTTCAACGTAATAACTTCTGAAAATGCTAATACATTCCTTACAATCCTAAATAATAACCCAGCAATAAAAGATAAATGTAATCCAGATATAGCAAACAAGTGTGCCAATCCTGCATTTCTAATATCAACCATTATTTCATTTCTAATTCCTAATTTCTTACCAATTAATAAAGCAGCCATTATCTCACAATGATCTTTTTTCAACTTTTTTGACAACCGATAATAGATATTCATTCTTAGTTTTTCAATATAATCAAAAAAATTTAACTTTTTTTGTTGTAAATAAATTTTTACCTTTGAAGTTGTAAAACCTATTGCACTGATATTATTAAAATAAGCTACCTTAGAAAAATCATACCCATATTTTGATGTTGACATAAAAGGCGGATAAAGCACCCCAGAAAAATAAACCTTATCTCCAATTCCTATAACTTCATCCATCTTAGTACGTACCACTAGCCTAATACAACCAACTTTATAATGAATGTTCTCTATGCTA
This sequence comes from Candidatus Neoehrlichia procyonis str. RAC413, assembly GCF_000964795.1. Classification (GTDB taxonomy): domain Bacteria; phylum Pseudomonadota; class Alphaproteobacteria; order Rickettsiales; family Anaplasmataceae; genus Neoehrlichia; species Neoehrlichia procyonis. Next base: position 526,958 of record NZ_LANX01000001.1, read on the forward strand.
CAAAGTAGTAAACGTATATATAATGGCTGATAATCAATTTCTCGAATTTTACCAATAACATTTTTTACATATACCTTTTGCTTAAAAATACTATTAGCAACATAAACAACGCGAAAATATGCTCCAGTAAATCCAAACAACACCATAAACCCTAATATAAATAAGTAATGTTTTAATAATATAAAAATAATCAGCAGTGCTTCTATGGCTACTAAAATAGAAATGAAGTACTTATTTGGCTCATTATTTAAACAAAAATACAATAATATTCCTATACATTGAAATAAAGGTATAAAAACTACACAATTGTCTTTTGCAACAGTAATGCTTTTTACTGTACGATCGAATATGGACTTTATGTTGTATTGCGGTATCATTTGTAATTTTAATATTTAATAATATATTAATATATTAATATATTATTAAATAATCAACTACAAAACACACTGTACATAAATCACAATGTAAATATACTAGTATAAATCATGCTATACAATGTTAGCTATAAGTAACCATACTTTATTACAACATAATATAAAGACTCCCAAGCAAAAATAGCATTTTTATTTTGCCCCCAATATAATAAATCTCTCTTCAAATCAGTTATTACAGTAGATATTTATCATTTAATTATACATCCTAATTAACACACATAATCAATTGATGTATAGATCTGTTACAAAGCCTCCTTTTTTTTGTGCTTTGTATATTTTACAATTAGTTGATAAGGACATTACAAGTAATAAGGCAACATTCATACAATTTCTTTTTTTCACAAAAGCCATGCTTAATACCACGCTTGATACATAAACTTACAGCTTACTCTACTCTATATTTAAGAAGTATACTTATCACAAAAAATCTTTTTTATTATACAAAACTAATAAATGATAATACTAATATTTACATTTATTCAACGTAATAAGACTTCCTTATATCACTTTTTTTATATTAAGCACAATACGCTATAATTTATTCATAATATAATCTTAGAATTCCATTTAACTTACTTTTTACATCATTTATAATATTATTCGATACATCTTTAATTTCTTGTTCTGTTAACGTACAGTATAGCGGTATTAATGTAACTGATAAAGCTATTGAGATCATATCCTCTGGTATTTTTTTTCCTTCATAAATATCAAACACTGTCACATCACTAATTAACTGCTTATTGCTGTCTTTTACGACATCTATTAGCTCTTGCACTTTTAATCCCTTTTTTATCAAAAAAGCAAAATCTCGTTTCACAGCTTGATATCTACTATCTTTAAATTTACTGACCGATTTCTTTACTTTTGGTATTTTATCTAAAAAAATTTCAAAGCAAATCACAGGATATTTTATTTTAAATAAATCAACAAATTCAGGATGAACTTCACCAAAATACCCACAAAATATGCCTTGAAAATATACGCTAGCAGATTTAACAGGATGAAGATATAGTTTATTACAACTTTCAAACACTAGATCACCAAGTTGAATACCTATCTGTGAAAAAATACATAAAACATCAGACTTTATATCAAAAAAATCAAAATATCTAACTGCGCCATATAAATTACGTGGTAAGTTATTTCCGTATCTTAATCCCCCTATTATATAATACTCACCATCTGCGGTATAAATTTTACCTATTTCAAATATAGATAAGCTATCACATCCATAAGATTGGTTATCTGCTGCTACCTGCAATAAATTCGACAAAATAAAAGGCCTCATCAAATTAAAGTTACTATTAATTGGATTATCAATTAACATATCTAATTCTTCATAACCAAACCTTTTTGCAATAGACTTGCTAATGAATGATAACGTTAACACCTCTGATAGCCCTTCTACGGCCATGGCTACACGTAACTTATCATGATCATTACTGCAAAAATTTACATTAGAAATTTTAATAGGTTGTTCTTTTATCTTATCATACCCATATATTCTTAATACTTCTTCTATAAGATCAGAAGAATAATTAATGTCTGACCTCCAAGAAGGAGAAGTAACTATCCAATTATTATTACTATGATCTATACTAAAACCAAGCTTTATCAGTATTTCAAAAATTTTACTTTCTTCAATATCAATATTTCCTACCTGTTTAACAGATTGCGGATTAAAAGTAAAACTTACATCTTCATGTTGATAATTTTGATCTATTACAACATCTGACACTATACCACCACAATGTTCTACTATCATCTGTGTTGCATAATCCAAGCCAAATTTTACTAGATTAGGATCTGTAAATCTTTCAAATCTATAACTTGCATCTGTTGATAATTTTATCTTTTTTGAAGAAAGCGCAATCTCAACTGCATTAAACCATGCTGATTCTAAAAAGATATTTTCTGTCGCCATAGTACATTTACTCAATTCAGAACCTATAATCCCTGCAATTCCATGGACATTATTATTACCATCAGTAACTATTATATTATCTTCACTTAAATCGTAATACTTACCATTAAGAGCATAAAAATTACTAATACTTTTTTCTGCTTTTCTTATAACAATGCTATTACCGTATATTTTATCCGCATTATATACATGTAAAGGTCTATTAAAAGTCAACATCACATAATTTGTTATATCAACAGCACATGAAATGGGATTAATACCAGAAGATATTAAATAATCTTTTAACCATTTCGGACTTTCACAATTTTTAATACCGCTAATACATCTCCCCATAAATATACCTTTAACTTGCATATTTACTGTAATATAAGATTTATTTAAAAACTCTATTTTAGTACTATTAAGGGGTTTTAATCTTCCTAGTTGAACCGCTGATAATTCTCTAGATATTCCATATATTCCTAAACAATCTCCACGATTTGGAGTAACGCTTACTTCTATAACAGGCTCACATAAAAAGAATTTATCCCCAATCTTGTAATCATCAGGTAAATCTATTATTTCTGTACTATTCTCTTCCTCACTAAATAAGTTCAGCTCTTTTTTTGAGCATAACATGCCATAGCTATCTATTCCTCGTAGTGTAATACGATTAACAACATATTGATCTTTAGGAATAATACTACCTATAGGCGCTAGAACTGTTCTCATCCCTGCTTTTACATTAGAAGCACCACAAACTACTTGTATAATTTTTTTTTTATCACTTACCTTACATATTTTTAACTTAAGTGCATTAGGATGCTGATTAACCTCTAGTACCTCAACTACAGTAAAGCATTGCAAGCTTACGTTGCTAATAACACCTGCCTCTAGACCTATGCTATTCAACTTATCTACTATTGCATCTACAGACAAGCCTATATCAAAAAGATCAAGATACTTTAAAAGCCATGATAATGCAAACTTCATGTATATATATAATAAATTCAGTATTAATCTAATTTGTAGTTACTATAGACTTTTCATCCATATCTATAAGTTCTATCACAGCAATAGGTGCACAATCACCCTTACGGAATCCATACTTAATAATTCTAACATAGCCACCATTACGACTTTTATAACGCCCAGCTAAAATATCCATGAGCTTATTCACTATCTCTAAGTTATGAAGTTTAGATACCAAAAGCCTACGTCCATAAACATTATCCTTATATTTATAATTTTTAGCTATAGAAATTAACTTTTCTACATAAGGACGCAAATCTTTAGCTTTTGGAAGAGTAGTAACAATCCTTTCACATTTTAACAAAGATATTGATAAATTTCTCAACATAGATGCCCTATGAGAGCTTGTTCTACAAAATTTCCTATGCTTTACACGATGCTTCATAACTTTTTAACCTAATCTTCACTATATTGTTTACTAAGACTTTCTATCGACTCTGGAGGCCAATTAGGAATTTTCATACCTAAATGCAAATTCATTATTGCTAAAACTTCGTTAATTTCATTTAAAGACTTTTTACCAAAATTCGGAGTTCTAAGCATATCAGATTCAGTCTTTTGCACTAAATCACCTATGTAAGTAATATTATCATTTTTTAGACAATTATAAGACCTTACCGAAAGCTCAAGTTCGTCAACCTTACGCAACAAATTACGATCATAAGGAAGCTTATTATCTTCAACATCAACCTTCTTCTTTGAATCTTCAATATCATCAAAATTAATGAAAGATTGAAACTGATCTTGTAATATTTTAGCAGATAGTGCAACTGCTTCATCTGGCAGAATTGATCCATCAGTTTCCACATACATAATCAACCTATCATAATCCGTAAACTGCCCAATACGGCTATTTTCAACTTTAAAAGAAGCCTTTTTAACAGGACTATACAAAGCATGCGTTGCTATAAAATTGACACCAACCCCACTAATATCCGTTTTATTTATTGATTTACGTTTCATAGCATGAACATACCCTTTTCCACTATTAACGTAAATTTTCATACAAAAATCAATATCTTGATCTAAAGTACAAATTAACAAATCCTTATTGAGTATTTCGCAGTCTGCTGCACCAGATATCATGCTGGCTCTTACTTCACATGGACCTTTAACATTTAAATGCAAAACCTTATGATCTGAAGCAAGTAACTTTACTCTTAACATACTAATATTTAAAATTATATCAGTTACATCTTCTCTGACACCAGATATAGAAGTAAATTCATGAGGTACATTATTTATCTCAACTCCATACACTGCAAACCCACGTAAAGAAGACATCATAACACGCCTTAATGCATTACCTAAAGTTAATGCAAAACCATCTTCTAAAGGCTCAATTACTAACTCAGCTTTATTAACACATTTATCATCACTTACTACTTTAATTGACGAAGGCTTAGTTAGCTTATCCCAATGATCTGAAATAGATACACAACCACCAGTATGAGAATATAAATTATTAACTTTACCAGACCCTAACTCCTTAGTAGAATCATAATCACCTGAAATCACTATAGACCCCTCATTAAAAATTAACTATACCCTACGTCTTTTCGGAAGCTTACATCCATTATGCGGTAATTTTGTAGTATCCTTAATTGATGTAACACTCAAATTGCATGCCTGTACAGCCCTAATTGCTGCTTCCCTACCAGCACCAGGACCAGATACTTGAATTGAAACTGTTTTCATACCATTTTGCTCAACAACCGTACGAACAGCATGCATCACCGTCTCTTGAGCTGCATAAGGAGTTGATTTTTTAGACCCTTTAAAGTTACAAGCTCCTGCAGAAACAGTTACTAAAGCATGACCTTGCTGATCAGTAATTGTTACAATAAGATTATTGTATGTTGCATAAATATGTACTTTCCCAACTACAACACTCCTTTTCTTTTTCTTAACAGAAACCATAATATACCTTATTTACTTCAACCTACTTCTTATTAGCTGCAACTGGTAGACGAGACCTACCCTTACGAGTTTTTGCATTAGTATGCGTCCTTTGACCACGTACAGGCAACCCCTTTCTATGTCTAAGACCCCTATAACATCCTATATCTATTAGGAATTTTATATTCATACTTACTTCTTTTCGTAAGTCACCTTCCACAACATAATTTGCCCTAATAAAATTTCTAACTTTAATTATATCATCATCACATAAATCCATAACTTTAGCATTTTTATCAATACCGCAGCTACTACAAATTTTATCCGCCAACGAATAACCTATACCATATATATATGTTAATGCAATTATTATACGTTTATTTATTGGAATATTAATCCCAGCTATACGCGCCACTTAAATCTCCATTTTACAATAAATGCTTTGTAGTATAACAAACATAAACATTACCGTCAACTAGTTATAAATAATGTATTTTATCTTTTATATCTTGAGAAACTTCATGTATTAACCTATTTGCATCAATTCTTATAACTTTACCTTTGTAATATTCCATAAGCCCGTAAATTTCAGAATTATACTTCTCTATCCTACTTCTAATGATTTCAACATCATCATCAGCTCTACGAATTAGCTCAACACTACCACAATTATTACAAGATTTCTTACCGTTTTCTCTTGTTAAAAAATTTAAATTCAAAACTTGACCACATTTTTTACATAGAACACGTCCTAATAACCTCTTTTCTGCTACATCAACACATAATTCCAATTGAATTACTACGTCAATATCATAAGAAAACATTTTTAAAAAGTCTGTTAAAAAATAAGCTTGTTGTAAATTTCTTGGAAAACCATCCAACAAAAAATCACCCTTTACTTTACTTAAATGACTTAGTAAAACTTCACAAACTAAATTATCATCTACTAACTTACCATTTTTTATAGTACTTTGAATTTCTTTTCCAATCTTTGTATTACCATCAACTTCAATTCGTAATAAATCACCCATAGATACTATAGAAGTATTCTTCAAATAATTACTTAAAATACGAGATTGTGTTCCTTTACCAGAACCAGGAGGACCAAACATAAGTACATTCATTTGATTTTTTTCCATAAATCAGATTTTTTAATTAATGCACTATACCTACCAGAATAAATATGCGTTTGCACCTGTGAAAATGTATCAATAATTACATTTACTATTATTAAAAAGCTTGTTCCACCTAAAGTAAAAGATATTGCATGATAATACCTAAATACTTCAGGTAAAATACAAATCACTGACAAATATATAGAACCCATAACCGTAAGTCTCTTAACTAAATACTCAAAATAGTCACAAGTATTTTTACCCGGCCTTTTCCCTGGAATAAATCCACCATTTTTTTTAAGCATATCTGAAGTCTCTTTTGAATCAAAGACAAACGATGTATAAAAAAACGCAAAAAAAATTATTAATACAGCATAACAAATCACGTATAACAACTTTCCGGATGAAAAATGCATCAAAATAAAATCAGACCATGCAGAGCCTTTATGAAAATTAGCAATAGTAATTGGAGATAACAACAATGCATTAGCAAAAATTGGAGGTATAACACCAGATATGTTAATTTTTAAAGGAATATAAGTAGAATTACCCTTATGTAAGCGATTTTTTATCTGCCTTTTTGGATATTGTACAAGAACTTTCCTATAAGATCTTTCAATAAATATAACCAAAACAAATAAAAGAAAAAACGTTACTAACATTAGTAAAATCATGAAAATTGGAATATTACCATTCTTACCTAATACAAACATTGAAGAAAAAGAACCTGGCAATTCCGATACTATGCCAACAAAAATTATTAATGATATTCCATTACCGATCCCTTTTGAATTGATCTTCTCGCCTATCCATAACAAAAACATAGTTCCACCTAATAAGCTACTAACACCTACTACGCGAAACATAATACCAGGATTAATTACAACAGTTATCGTATCTGTATTCATTTTTTCTAACCCAAGCAAAATTACTAATCCTTGAATTAAACAAAAAACAATCATTAAATATCTTGTATAAGAACTTATTTTTGTTCTTCCTAACTCGCCATCCTGGCGCATTTCATTTAATTTAGGAATCGTAACAGAAAACAACTGCATAATAATTGAGGATATTATATATGGCATAACATTCAATGCAAAAATTGTCATCCTTCCTAGAGCACCACCAGAAAATAAATTAAATATACCTAAAACTCCTACAGAATGCTCATGTACAATACCTTCAATAACACCAGGATTAATACCAGGAATTGGAATGTAAGTCCCTAACCTATACACAATTAAAGCCATTAAAGTAAACCATAGTTTACTCAGTAGTCCATCCTTATTCCATGAATTTGCATCCAGCATAAAATTATCTTTACCTATATATTAAGAAGCAAAACATACTTTGCAGCTGATTTTGATATATAATCGTAACTCATTATTACTTGATTTTTTAATTCGCCTTTACCAAGCACCTTTATCTTATCCTTTACTGAAGATATAACTCCTAAATTATATAATACTTCCTTCGTAATATTTGAAGTATCACTAATCTTTTCCTTATCTATCAATTCTTGCACAGTAAATAAATTTATGATTTTATACTTTAATTTAGACAATGACCTAAATCCTCTTTTAGGTAACCTTGTAAATATAGATTGTTGACCACCTTCAAATCCATTAATCGAAACCCCAGACCTTGCTTTTTGACCCTTATGTCCTCTACCTGAAGTCTTACCTTTTCCACAACCTATACCTCTACCTAAAACCTTTGCTTTCTTCTTTCGAGGTAAACCTGCAAACATGTTATTTAATTTCATAATCAACTACCAACTTTTTATTTTATCTATTTTCAATAACTTCAACTACTTTCCTATTTCTTTTACTTGCTACTTGCTTTGGAGATAGCATATTTTTAAATGCAGTAAAAACTGCATAAACTACATTATGAGGATTTGAAGAACCTATAGATTTAGCTACAACATCTTGCACACCTAAAACTTCAAAAATTAACCTAACAGACCCTCCAGCTATAATCCCTGTTCCTACCTTTGCAGACCTTAACACAACTTTACTAGCACAAAATTTAGCTTTTACGTCATGATGCAAAGTTCTTGATTCCCGCAAATGGACCCTTATCATATTTTTTCTTGCAGCATTAACTGCTTTTGTTTTTGCTTCAGCAACTTCAGCATGCTTGCCCATCCCGCAACCAACCCTGCCATTTTCATCACCAACAACTACTAACACTGAAAAAGAAAACCTACGACCACCTTTTACAACCTTTGCAACTCTCCTAACCGATACTAATAATTCAGAAAAATCATGAGAACTATGCGCATTACGAGATTTCTTAGCAATATCCATAATATATAATACCTAAAATTTAAAACCTAAATTTCTTAACTCATCCGCAAACACAGACACTATACCTATATATTTATAAGGTCCTTTATCAAAAACAAATTCCTGATAACAAGAACCTAAACTTTTTAAGCGTTCAGCTATTAATTCTGCAACAATTTTTACAGAATCTGCATTTACTTTTCTTTTAGCTATAGATAAAACGCTTGATTCTAGCGTTGAAGCAGAAGCTAACGTCCTGCTTTCTTTATCATTTATTAACTGAACATAAAAATGCCTATTTGACTTAAAAACAGATAAGCGCAACTTTGATAAATTCCTTTTTAATTTTGTCCTTACACGCTGCTTACGCTTTTGCATTCTCCTAACATCAGATAACATAATTATACCTTTAGTGTTTATTTTTTCTTATTAATTTCTTTTCTACGCATAACTTTTCCTTTAATAAAAATACCTTTACCTTTATAGACATTATACTTCCTTAATGAACATATTTCAGATGCTAGCATACTTACCCTCTCCTTGCTAATTCCATTAATAAGTATTTGTGTTGATTTTACACACTTAACATCAATATCATCAGGTACTGAATATATAATACCATGACTATATCCTACAGACACTAATAAAGATTTATCATTGTAATTCTCAACTTTATAACCAACACCTTTTACTTCCAATTCAGCACAAAATCCCTGACTATAGCCCTGAATTAAATTATTTATACAACTCCTATAAGTACCCCACATAGCTTTTGATTTAGCAAGTTTTTTATTATTAATTAAAAACAACTTACCATCTTGTATCTTACACTCAATTCCATAATTTAAAATAAAACTTGAACTTCCTTTACTACTACTTACAGTAACATTATTTTCTAATAATTCTACAGAAATATTTTGCGGAATTATTATAGGCATACTACCAATTCTAGACATGTTAATAACTCTCTAAAAAACACCACATAAAATTTCACCACCTATACCAAGCTTACGCGTATGATAATCTAGCATAATACCTTTAGAAGTAGAAACTATATATATACCCAACCCATTGTAAAATTTAGGCATTTTTTTAGCTGAAAAGTATACTCTTTTACCTGGCTTTGATATTCTAACAATTTTTTTAATTACAGGAATAGAATTAAAATACTTTAATTTAATTTTAAAAAACTTTATTTTAGGAGTTTTATATTCCTCAGTAAATTCTTCTATATATCCCTCTGCTAATAACATTTTCAGTATTGCTAAAATAACGCAAGAATAAGGTACTACAACTACCTTATTCATACCCATTTGACCATTACGAACAATTGTCAAAAAATTAGCAATAGGATCAGATAATGACATATTTTTACACCTCCTCTTTTTACCAGCTTGATTTTGTTAGCCCAGGTATTTGCCCTATTGCACCCAACTGACGTAATACAATACGTGAAACCTTAAATTTTCTATAATAACCTCTAGGTCTACCAGTAATTAAACACCTATTTCTTATTCTGATATAAGAAGAATCTCTTGGTAATTTTGAAAGCTTAATTTGTGCTAAGAATCTTTCATTCATAGAAAGAGATTGATCTTTAATTACAGCTTTTAACTGCTTTCTCTTAGCCTGCAACCTATTACAAATATCCATACGCTTATTATTTCTTTGTATTATAGATTTCTTAGACATACCTTTTCCTTAATTAATAAATGGAAAACCAAATTCCATTAGCAACAACTTAGCATCAAAGTCATTTACTGCACTTGTAACAACACTAACATCTAACCCAAGAACTTTTTCTATTTTATCATAATCAATTTCTAAAAAAGAAATATGTTCCTTAATACCAAAGGATATATTACCACATCCATCAAATTGTGCAACTGATAAACCCTTAAAGTCCTGCTCCCGAGGCAATACTATATATATTAATCTTTCTAAAAATTCATACATTCTTTTATTACGTAAGGTAACTTTACATCCCATTGCAAAACCTTGACGAATTTTAAACCCAGCTATAGACTTTCTTGCATAAGTTATTACAGGCTTTTGTGCTGCAATCAACGATAAATCACGTACACAAGAATTAATGAACTTATTATCAGTAGCTTTTACCCCTAAACCCATATTTAAACATACTTTAACAATTTTTGGTACCTGCATAACATTATCATAATTAAGCTTACTTTTGAGAGAACTTACTATGTGGTTTCTATATAAATCTTTTAACATATAAATTCCTAACTTATAACTTTTCCTGAGCACTTAGCAATACGCACTTTTTTATTATCAATAAACTTATACCCAATTTTTGTTTGAATACCAGTTTCAGAATCAAAAAATGCAACATTCGAAATATCGATCATTTTTTCAATATTAACGATTCCCCCTTTCTTATTCTGAGTAGCTTTAGTACTTTTTTTACATATATTAACACCAGATACTATAAGAAAGCAGCGCTTTTGCCCTGCAATACACTTCTTCTTAATCACTTTTATTACTTTACCTATTTTTCCTTTATCCTTTCCTGTTAAAATAATAACATCATCTCCACTAATAATTCTACTCATTACAATACCTCCACAGCCAAAGACATAACCTTTGAAAATAAACCAAAAGGTAATTTTTTAACTGGACCAAAAACCCTAGTGCCCAATGGATCACCTTGATCATTAATTAATACTACAGCATTACTTGAAAATCTTATTACAGTTCCATCAAGCTTACGTATAGACCCCTTAGTCCTTATAATTACAGCTCTATAAATTTTACCTTTCGCAACTTTACCCCTAGGATTAATAGCTTTAACTGAAACTACAATTATATCGCCAACTGATGACGACTTTTTACCACCTAATAACCCTATGCATAACACCTTACGAGCACCTGAATTATCTGCAACATCTAATAATGTATTCTTTTGTATCATAAAATAACCACTTAATTTACTACTATCCACCTTTTCATAGAAGAGATAGGTATATGCTCTTGAATTGTTACCACATCACCACATTTATATCTATTTTCTTCATCATGTACAATATAAGTCTTATATTTCTTCATAACCTTTTTATATATTTTATGATTTATCATATTAAAAACTGATACTTTTATAGTTTTATTACACTTCTTATCGATAACAATACCCGTTAAAATTTTTTTAGACATTATTTCTTTTTTTTCCTCCAATTTAACTCAGTAAGTATTCGTGCTATTTTTTTTCTAACAAACTTACAATGAGAATTATTAATAGACTTATCTAGCTTGCGATTAAAAATATCTTTTACTAATTCTTTTCGTAAAGACAACAACATATCATGCAGTTCCTCAAGAGATTTATTACTCACTTCATACATATTATTCATCATATAAACCTTAGAACTTACTATCAATAAATTTACATTTTATTGGTAATTTAGATTGAGCTTTTTGTAAAGCCTCCTTAGCTAAATCTAATGAAACACCACCAACTTCAAATAAAATTCTACCAGGCTTAACCTTACACACCCATACCTCAACACTACCCTTACCTTTCCCCATACGTACATCCATGGGCTTTTTACTAACAGGAATATGACAAAAAACCCTTATCCAAATTTTTCCTACACGCCTCAAAGCCCTAGCAATACTACGCCTAGCTGACTCAATTTGCTTGGATGTTAATCTTACAGGTTCTAAAGCCTTTAATCCATAAGAACCAAAAGCTAAACTATAACCCGCCTTAACGTCTCCACTAATACGTCCTTTAAAACTTTTCTTATATTTTGTTTTTTTTGGTACAAACATAATATTCTCTCATAACATCACTCAACACTAGATTTTGTGTCACCAACATAAACCCACACTTTTACACCTACAATACCATAAATAGTCTTTGCTTCTGCAAATCCATAATCTATATTTGCTCTAAAAGTATGTAATGGAACACTACCTTCTTTATACCACTCAGTTCTAGCAATTTCAGCACCACCCAATCTTCCTGCACAGCTAACCTTAATTCCTTTAGCTCCTAATTTTAAGCAATTCTGTACCCCTCTTTTCATTGCCCTTCTAAAAGAAACCCTCTTTTCTAGTTGCTGTGTAATACTTTCAGCAATCAACACTGCTTTCATTTCTGGCTTTTTTAGCTCAACTAAATGCAGTTCAACATTATTATTAATCATTTGTGTGATTCTTTGCTTTACTTTATCAATATCAGCACCTTTTTTCCCTATTATGACACCAGGCTTTGCAGAATGTATATTAATGATAATTACATCAACTTTTCTAGCAATAACAATCTTACTAATAGCAGCATGATAAAAAGTTTTTTTAATAAAATTACGCAATAAAAAATCCTCATGCAATTTTAAAGCATAATCTTTATTAGCATACCACAATGAATCCCATGTATTAACTATTTTTAACCTTAAACTAATAGGATTAGACTTTTGCCCCATAAACTATATCCTTTCTAACAATTTTATAATAACACTACCATAACATTTATTTATCCTACACGCCTTACCACGTGCCCTTGCATGAATTCTACGTAAAGAAAAAGCTTTTCCTACCAACACTTCTTTTATATAAAGATTATCTATATTAATATTATGGTTAACCTGAGCATTAGCAACTGCTGATTTTAAAACTTTTGCAATCAGTCCTGCAGCTTTTTTTTTGCAAAATGTTAAATACATTAACGCTACCCCTACATCCTTCCCTCTAATTAAATTAGCAACCAAATTTAATTTACTAGGTGTAGACCTTAACCCTATACCTTTAGCATTAACTACTAACATATTATTATTCATAAAGCTCCCCCTAATTATTTTTTCCTAGATACTTTTTTATCACTTGCATGACCTAAATAACGCCTTGTAGGGGAAAATTCACCAAATTTATGTCCAACCATATTATCAGTAACCTTTACAGGTACATAAGTTTTACCATTATATACTCCAAAAGTAAATCCTATGAACTTATTTAAAATAACAGAAGCCCTAGAATGAATATTTATAATAGCATTAGTTTTATTACTTGCAATAGCTTTATCAACTAACCGCAAAACATGCGCAGCACAAAAAGGAGGCTTTGTAATAGATCTAGACATAAATTTTACCTTTTAGCAGATGAACGCTTAATATACTTATTGCTTAACTTATTTTTCTTTCTTGTTTTCTTACCCTTTGTAGGAACACCCCACGGAGTAACAGGATTTCTACCACCAGAAGTTTTGCCTTCTCCCCCACCATGAGGGTGATCTATAGGATTCATTGCAACTCCACGAACAGTAGGCCTAATTCCTAACCACCTACTTCTCCCCGCTTTACCTAACTTTACATTCTGATTATCACCATTAGAAACTACCCCTATAGTAGCTCTACATGTTGACAAAACCTTTCTCAGTTCACCAGAACTTAATCTTAACAATACATATGGACCATCTTTACCCATAATTTGAGCATAATTACCAGCAGCCCTAGCAATAATTCCTCCATTACCTGGATATAATTCAATATTATGAACAAGCGCACCAACAGGTATACATTTCAATGATAAACAATTACCTAATAAAATATCAGAATCATCCCCTGATACTACAGTATCACCAACTTTCAATCCATTAGGAGCAATAATATAAGATTTTTCCCCATCGCTATATATCAAAAAAGCTAAAAAAGCTGTACGATTAGGATCATATTCTAACCTTTCAACAACTGCAGAAACACCAATCTTATTTCTTTTAAAATCAACCATTCTATAAAGAAGCTTATGTCTTCCACCCTTATGACGAACGGTAATAACTCCTCTAGCATTCCTTCCTCCACAGGAAGATTTGCGGACTACTAAAGACTTTTCAGGCTTACCTTTCCACAAAAATTTCTTATCTAATAAAACAGTACCACGTAAAGATGGAGTAACTGCATTTAAAGCTTTAATACCCATTTTATTACTTTATCTCCATATTTTTAAAATTTTGACCCTTTAACAAAGAAAAATAAATTTTTTTTCTATCCCCTCTTTTACCATAAATACCCTTGCAACGTTTCTTTTTGCCTTTTAACCTCAATGAACTAAGCTTTACTGCATCAACTTCAAAAACAAGTTTTATAGCTTTTTTAATTTGAAATTTACTAGAACGCACAGCAACATACAATGCATATTTACTAAACTTTTCACCTAATGATGCTATTTTTTCTGTAATAATAGGCGATTTTATAATAGAAAAATAATTAATCACAGCAATCTACCTTCTAAATATCTAACAGCACCTACAGTAAGCATAACACAATCATGGCGCAATAAGTCTAAAACATTAATACCTGCTTGCTTTAATAAATTAACATTATGCACATTATTACATGCACATCTAATCCCTTGATTATAATCTTCTGCAACAATCAAAAAAGATCTATAATCACTAAAATTATTAAAAAGCTTTAATAATTCCGCTGTCTTTTTTAAATTAACATCAACATTATCCAAAATCAACAACTTATTACAAGACTTTTTTAAAGACAAAGCTGATTTTAATCCTAAACAACGTACCTTTTTATTTAAAGAATATGAATGATCTCTAACAACTGGACCAAATATTACAGCACCACCTCTAAATTGAGGACTACGTAAACTACCTTGTCTTGCTTTACCAGTATGCTTTTGCTTATAAGGCTTAGCTGTAGTACCAATAATATCACTTATACCTTTTGTCTTATGATTTCCAAAACGCCTTTTAGATAATTGCCAATTTACTACCATTTGCAATATATCATACCTATGCTCTACATTAAATATTAAAGGATTTAACTCAAAAATTCCTTTATTTTCATTATGCAAACTTACTATATTAACTTCCATATACTATCTCATGTATTATTCAAATCCAATGCCATATCTACAAAAGAAGAAGCATTATTTAACACAGGATACTTAACAGCATCTCTTACAAAAACATAAGAATTCACTACTCCTGGAATATTATTACCTTTCACAATTAACAAAGATTTTTCATAATCCACTTGCAGAACTTTAATATTCTGAACCGTTACCTTACTATTACCTAAATGACCTGCCATCTTCTTACCCTTAAATACTCTACCAGGATCCTGACATTGCCCTGTAGAACCTGCAGAACGATGGGCTATAGATACACCATGAGAAGCTCTAAGTCCTTTAAAGTTATATCTCTTCATCACCCCAGCAAATCCTTTACCTACAGAATAACCTGTAACGTCAACACATTGACCTTCAATAAAATGATTAATCAATACTTTAAACCCTTGTTTTATATTATCTATGCTATCAACTCTAGATTCAAATAACTTACAATGAACATTTATATTATTTTTTTCTAGATATTTTATTTGAGGTTTTTTAAGATGAACAGAAGAACGTACACCCAATACAACTGCATTATAGCCATGAATCTTGCTATTTTTTAACCCCACAATGTAAGAATCCTCAAGATACAATAATGTTACAGCAATTCTCCTACCTTCAGAATTGAAAATTGCAGTAACACCTACTTTCTTCATCAATAAACCAATCCTTCTCCTAATCATTACTACTTCCCCCTATAACCTTCACTTTAACATCAACACCAGCAGGCAACTGTAAACTCATTAAAGCTTGAAGAATTGTAGAATTAGCCTTAGGAAGGCTAATTAAGCGCTTATGACTCCTGATCTCAAATTGTTCTCTTGATTTTTTATCAACATGAGTAGAGCGATTAACTATAAATTTCATAATTTTTCTAGGAAAGAAAATTGGCCCATTAACACGAGCTCCGCTTCTTTTTGCAGTTAAAATTATACTACGTGCAGACCTATCTAATAAACAATGGTCAAATGCTCTTAATTCAATATATATCTTTTGCGTTACCATAAAATTCACTTACTCCAAAATTTCAGTAATAATACCAGATCCAACAGTTCTTCCACCTTCACGTATTGCAAATCTTAATCCTTTTTCTATCGCAACTGCTTTATCTAAGCTTACTTCTATACTTAAATTATCACCAGGCATAACCATCTCTATTCCTTCTGCCAATTTTATACTACCAGTAACATCAGTAGTTCTTACATAAAACTGCGGCTGATAGTTTGAAAAAAATGGTGTATGCCTTCCACCTTCTTCTTTCTTTAATATATAAACTTCCGCCTTAAATCCATTGTACGAACGTATTTGCCCAGGTGCACTTAATACCTGACCTCTCTCAACATCCTCTTTCTTTATGCCCCTTAGCAAAATCCCTGCATTATCTCCTGCTTCCCCAGCACCTAATGCCTTGTGAAACATTTCAACACCTGTACATACAGTACTTTGAAGCTCCCTTAATCCTACTATCTCTACTTTATCTCCTACCCTTATAACTCCACGCTCTATTCTTCCTGTTACTACAGTACCTCTACCAGGTATAGAAAATACATCCTCTATTGACATCAAAAATGGCTTATCTTTTTCTCTTAGTGGTAATTCTATCTTCTCTAATGCTGCCATTAACTCCATTATCTTATCGCTCCACTCTCCATCAGCACCTTCATCCTCTAACGCCTTTATTGCTGATCCTCTTATTATGTCTATACTGCTTCCTTGATATCCGTAATTTGTTAATAGCTCTCTCATCTCCATCTCTACCAATTCCAGCATATCATTATCTGTAACAACATCACACTTATTTACCCATACAACTATATCTTTAACACCTACCTGCTTTGCTAATAATATATGCTCTCTTGTCTGCGGCATCGCTCCATCAGTAGCAGAAACTACTAATATTGCTATATCCATTTGCGCAGCACCTGTTATCATATTTTTTATGTAATCAGCGTGCCCAGGACAGTCAACATGCGCATAGTGTCTACTCTCTGTTTCATATTCTACGTGTGCCGTAGAAATCGTTATACCTCTTGCTTTCTCTTCAGGTGCCTTATCTATTTCATCGTACTTTACTACTTTATTCGCTCCACTTAATTTCTTTGCTAACACTGTAGTTAGCGCAGCTGTCAATGTTGTCTTACCATGATCAACATGCCCTATTGTACCTACATTAATGTGTGGCTTCCTAATATCTGTCATCTTTATACATTCCTTAACAAAATAATCAAAAAAAAGAGCGGATAGTGGGAATCGAACCCACACCTTTAGCTTGGAAGGCTATGACTCTACCACTAAGCTATACCCGCATATAACGTGGAGGAGGTAGGATTTGAACCTACGTACACATAAGTGGGCAGATTTACAGTCTGCTGCCTTTGACCACTCGGCCACTCCTCCCTTCCCATGGCATACTCAATACAATACTTGTAATACCACAAAATCAACAAAACAACACTAAAAAAATTCATTTAGAATTGATTTAACTAAATTAAACACTACAATATGTCAATACTTAAATTAACAAAAATTATAATTTATATCAAATAAAATGAATCATCGTATTAAAACAATGTGGATATATGGAAAACATACTTGCATCACAGCAATACAAAATCTTGATAGAACTTGCTATGAGCTTATCATCACAGAAAATTTTTTACAAAAGAATTCTGAAATTACTCAATATGCTAGCAAAAGAAATATCAAATTAAAAATTACAGATAATAATACGCTTAATACTATACTAGGCAGTAATGCTAACCACCAAGGGATAGCTTTAAAAGTAGATTCTATAATAAAAGATCGCACTGACATACACAACATAATCTCACGCACTAACAATAAAAATTCAACAATACTAATATTAGATCAAGTAACAGATGTTTATAATGTAGGATCTATTATTAGGTCATCAGCTTGTTTTAATGTGGATGCAGTTATTATTTCATATCATAACTCCCCATCGGAAAATTGTATTATTGCAAAAACATCAAGTGGAGCCATGGATTTAATACCAATTATTCAAGTCACAAATCTAGTACAAACGATACAAATTTTAAAAAAATCAGGATATTGGTGTTACGGATTAGATCTTCAAGCTAAACAATTGCTACATCAAGTAAATTTTTATAATAAAAAAGCAATTGTTTTAGGGTCAGAAGAAAAAGGTATTAGAAAACTTGTAAAAGAAAGTTGTGATTTTTTATTAAAAATTCCAATATCACAAAAAATCAATAGCCTGAATGTTTCAAATGCAGCAGCAATAGCTCTATATTACACTTATCATCAAAATTTATAAAGCAACAATGTTTAAAAATCGTAACAACTTTATTATTACCATTGATGGTCCTTCTTCTTCAGGTAAAGGAAGCTTAGCAAGAGAAATAGCTAAATTTTTTAATTTTAAATACCTTGATACAGGAAAATTATATAGAATTATAGCTACAAAATTTATTAATAACAATTTACATATAACACCAAATTTATCTATAGATCTTAATACAAAACAAAAGATATTTACATTATTAGAGGACAATAATAATTCATCACATTATAATAATGAACATATTGGTAAAATCGCCTCAATATTAGCAACAAATAAAATTATCCGATCTGCATTATTGCCTATACAGCGCGAATTTGCTTACTCATCATCAAATGGTGCAGTCTTAGATGGAAGAGATACATCTTCAGTAATTTGCCCTGATGCAAATGTTAAGATTTTCATTACTGCATATGCTTCAATAAGAGCAAAAAGAAGATTTAAAGAACTACAATCAAGCACAAAAGAAATGTATAAAAGCGTATTACACCATTTACTACAGCGAGATATACGAGATTATCACAGGAGTATTGCACCTTTAAAATGTGTAGAAAATGCATTATACTTAAATACTTCACACATGAGTAAAGAACTAGTATTTTTAGAAACAATAAAAAAAATAAAAACTTTCTTGTAAAGTTATATAAACAATAATATCATTTTAATGTTTTTCATTTATTATAAAATAATTAAGTGTAGGCTATTATGGACCAAGTAAAAACAACCTCACAAAACAACTCAGCAAGCATTAAGAAAATACATTCTAATAAATTTGTAAATTATGATTTCCAACTAGACAGTAAAAGCACACAAAATTTTACAGATGTGTTGTCTGAATTATTAAATGATAACTCAAAAGAAGGGGAAATCATCGAAGGAACTGTCATCTGCTTAGATAAAGATTATGTCACTATAGATGCAGGATTAAAGTCCGAAGGCATAGTATCATTAAAAGAGTTTGAACTGAGTGAAGATTATAAAGATATCAAGGTAGGCTCAAAAATTAAACTATATTTAGATAAAATTGAAGGAAGAAATGGAAACATAATTTTAAGCCGTGAAAAAGCAATTAGAGACGAATTATGGCAAAAGCTTGAAATAGCTGCGCAACAGAAATCCGATATTGAAGGTGTAATATTTAGCTCAATAAAATGCGGTTATACTGTTGATGTAGGTGGTGTTATAGCTTTCTTGCCAGCTAGCCATGTTGGCCTACGTCAAGTAAAAGATATTACCCCTCTTTTAGGAAAACAACAAAAGTTTCGTATTTTAAAAATGGATAAAAAGCAAGGGAACATTGTTGTATCACGAAAAGCTATACTAGAGGAATCACTTGCAGATGCAAAAGAGCTATTCTTAAGTCAACTTAATGAAGGAGATATTATAGAGGGAAAAGTAAAAAGCATTACTAAATACGGTGTGTTTATTGAAATACATGAATCACCCTCAGTTGGTGTAGTTGATGGGTTACTACATATTACTGACATATCATGGAGTAGAGTGAGCCATCCTTCAGCAGTATTTTCATGTGGTCAAACCGTAAAAGCACAAATTATAAAAATTGATAGAGAAAATAAAAAAATTTCACTTGGAGTAAAACAACTTGAAAAAAGTCCTTGGGCAAACATAGAGCAGCGTTATCCTATTGATAGTATACACAAGGGTACTATTACAAGCATTGAAGATTATGGTGTATTTGTTGAATTGGAAACAGGAATAGAGGGACTAGTTCACATATCAGAAATTAGCTGGACAAAAAACCTTCTTCCAATTAATCAGCTATTTATGAGAGGAGGAGAAGCTGAAGTAAAAATTCTTAGCATTGATACCAATAAAAATAGGATGAGCCTTAGTATTAAAAGATGTAAAAAAAATCCATGGGAATCTTTTATACTCAAACACCCCTTAGGATCAACTGTTCAAACAAAGATAAAAAACATTAGTAACCTTGGGATATTCGTTTCCTTTGTCGATGATACTCTTAATTCAGGTATTGAAGGATTAATTCGTTCCACAGAATTAAGCTGGTCAGGTTCACCAGAAGCTGCCCTTAAAAAATATAGTATTGGTGACATAGTAGAAGCAAAAATTTTAATGGTAAATGTTAATAAAAACAAAATCGATCTTGGCATAAAGCAAATTGAATATGATCCATTTGTTGAGTTGTTGAGAAAAACTAATTTAGGAGACAAACTTCCCGTTACTGTATCTAAGGTTTTGGAGGATATGGGATTATTAGTAGATGTATTTAACAATAGTTCAAGTAGTTTTAATGTATTAATTGAGCAAGAATATTTACCAGAAGGTAAAAAGTTCTTTCCCGGAGATAAAGTTGAAGCTGAAGTTTTGCTGATTGAAACTTATAATATGATATTATCATTAAAAGCAAACAATTAGGTAAGTTACGTGTCCGATCAATTAATAAAAATAGAAATTTTAAATTCACGTATAAAATTATGGCGTACGCTATCAGTTGTAATTATCTGTTTATCGCTATTATTAGTAAACTATGTTGATTTTTCAGGTCTTACAAAGATAGTTGGAATGCAATATATTGCACAAATTAACATTAACGAGCAAATTAGCCACAATAAAAGTAGAGATAATTTATTAAAACAGTTAGCAAAAAATGACAACGCTAAAGCCCTTATACTAATAATTGACAGTCCTGGTGGATCAGTAGTTGATAGTGAAATTTTATATCAGCAAATAAGAGATATTGCAGAAAAAAAACCAGTTGTTACTGTTCTTAACAATCTTGCAGCTTCAGGAGGATATATGGTAGCTATTGCAGCAGACCATATAATAGCTCACAGCAATACATTAACAGGATCTATCGGTGTCATAGCACAATATATCGGTTTTGAACCAATAGCAAAAAAACTCGGTATTTCTTTAAAATCTATAAAAACTTCTGAATTAAAAGCAGCTATGTCTCCTTTTGAGGATTTAACACCTAATGGGGAAAAGTACATGCAAAATATTGTAAACGAATCATACAATTTTTTCGTTGACTTAATAGTACATCGCAGACATTTAACAAAAGAATATGTTTTAAAAATAGCTGATGGGCGTTTATATACTGGTTCACAAGCATTTAAAATAGGACTTGTTGATCAAATTGGAGGAGAAAAAGATGCTATTATTTGGCTCAATACGCAACGAAATATTAAAACAAGCAGAATAAAAAACTTTAGTTATAAAAATATAGTAAGTAGTAGGACATTATTTTCGTCAATTACACAGTATATGTATACGTTACTACCACAATTCCAACACCTAGCGATCTATTAATTATGTCACTAAAATCACACTTAATTCAACGTATCTCTAAAAAAAATCCTTCTTTGGGAGAAGATATTGTGCTGCATATATTCGATATATTCTTTTCGTTAATAGTTGATAGCATAAAAAATAATAAAAGAGTTGAGCTAAGAGGTTTTGGTTCATTTTCCACTAAAAGTTATATAATAAAATCAAGTAATTCAAGGCTTATGAAGGATAAGTATCAAAAAATTTATTTTAGACCTAGTAATAAACTTATACAATTAATAAATCAACAATAACTGATTGGCTATTTATAAGTATATCTAGCTTCTCTTTATAGCAATATTAAAGGGGTTTAATGAGTGTAATGAAAAATTTTGATAATCTACAATACCTAGAAAAGTTAGAGAAAGCTTTCAATAAACTTGAAGATTACTTGATACAAAATATCAACAACCACAGGCCTATAAAAACTATACAATATGAAGAAGCAATAAAACTCTTAGCTATTGAAAAAAATAAGCTAGAACAACAACTTTTAGCAAAACAACAAGAATGTGATAATTGGAAAGCAACATGCAGTGAAGTAATAAGTAAATTAAACTTATCAATAGAAACCATTCAGTCTATTATCAAAAAGGAGCCATAATGACTGAACAAGATCACAATATACAACAAATTGTTGAAATAACAATTCATAATAATTTATACAAAGTTGCCTGTAATGCAAAGGAAAAGCCCCATCTAATTGAGTTAGCTAATAAATTCAATTCTTTAGTAAATGCTATATCAAATTCTGTAAAAAACAAAACACCTGACGCTTTAATCTTTTTATTAGCCGGATTAACTTTAGAAGATCAAATAGAAGAACTATCTCATGAACTAAAAAATACTCAAGAAGAACTATTAAAATATAAAACACAATATGAACAGTCATTACAAAAGCAGCACGCTATAGAAGAATATGTATCATATAGCTTATTAAGAATAGAAAAATTAATTTTGTACATTAAGAGTATTACCCCGCTAACAACAAACGATAATTCCTAATTTGTACAAACTACTTATCACAAAAAATAAAAGATATCTTTTATTTTAAATACATACAGCAATTTTATTTTTTCTTTACCACCTCTTTTAAACAAAACCACTTAACAAAAATTATATATTAATTAGTAAACAAATAACAAATTTACGTTATCTAATACAAATAATCAATTCAGTGAGCAAATGAACATTGACACACTACAATAAAAAAATTACTATAATTTAAGTAAATATAATAGCACGTATGCCATAATATAAGGATTGAGTAATATATGTCAGCTCTTCAATTTAAAAATTCAATTTTGTGTAGTTTTAAAGGTTTTTTCATTTTTAATGTAGCTGCTTTATCTACAATACAGTATTCTTTATTCTTAAAATTTTTCAATCATAATACGCAAGATCATAAAAAATATGATAATGAATACAGCCATGCTTTTGCACAAGTAAAAAGACATATTATTCCTTTTAGCGAAGTGTTAATTGTAATGCCAATCGTATTTTTGCTTTGCAATTTATGCAGCGCCCAAGCAACACCATTATTTTATTCTGCATGCTTAGGAATATGTATTGCTATAATGATAGCCGTGTGTTTCACTTTACGAAGGTTAAATATAGTTTCGGACTGCTGTAGTGCTATATTGCATCCTATTTATAGTGATAGCATTTTTATAAAATTTTCACAAATAAACCCACAAAAGAGTTGTTGTAATAATATACAATCAAATACAGAGCAATATTCAGCTATTGACCCTAATATATCTAATACATCACATTCATATTTAAAGTTTTATTTGTTTTTATTGTTAACGTTACCAATAAAAATTCTTTTAATTCCTATGGAATTAAGTCTTGCTATCTTAAATATTATCGAACTTCCTTTTAGTTTTATATTTGATATAATAAATAACTGTAAATCTCCACAAGAATCTGCATTTCATGAATCAAAAGCTAATCTTGTTTTGTCACAAAGCTTTTTCTTAGCATTTCTAAAAGATATAATATCAGTTTTGACTTTAGGTATTTCAGAACTAATACGAAAAAATAAAGACTTTAATAAAACACAAGTTATTACTAAAGATACAACAATTGAAAAATCTATATCCACTAGCAGTCTAATACAAAAAATAGTAAAAAATTAAAGTTATTTATGAAAAAAAAAGTAGCTGTTGTATTATTTAACTTAGGCGGGCCTGAAAAGCTATCTGATGTTAAGTCATTCTTATTCAGTTTATTTTACGATAAAAATATCATTTGTATAATAAACCCTTTTAGATTTCTTATAGCAAAGCTAATAGCATATTATAGAGAAAAATCTGCAATAAAAATATATAAAAAGCTTACTAATGAAAAATCTCCATTACTTGAAGAAACAAATTTACAAGCAGTAACACTCGAAAAATATTTAAACTTTAATCAAAATAATAACATATATAAAGTATTTGTATGCATGCGTCATACTAAACCATGTGCTAAAACAATAGTTTCATCAGTTATTAATTTTTTACCACACAAAATTATTCTCCTACCCCTGTATCCTCAATACTCAAGCACTACAACTCTATCATCAATCAAAGATTGGCATTACCATATAAGTAAATCAAAACACCAATTTCCAACTAAAATAATATGCTGCTACTATAACAATAGCTATTACATTAAAGCTTACTGTCAGTTAATACATAAAGAATACACAAGAGCAATAACAATCCATAATTCTCCTAGAATATTATTCTCTGCACATAGTTTACCAATAAGTATAGTCAAAAAAGGTGATCCTTACCATAAACAAATACAGTACAGTGCATCTATGATTGTAAAGACTTTAAATATAAAATCTCTTGATTGGATTGTATGTTATCAAAGTAAAATTGGATATCTAAAATGGTTAGAACCCTGCACTAAATCAGAAATTTTAAGAGCACAACAAGATAATGTTCCTATAATAATCGTTCCTATTTCTTTTGTATCGGAAAATTCTGAAACTCTTTTCGAACTTGATATAGAGTATCGATCATTATTACCACAAACATTATATTTTCGTGTTCCAACATTAAAAATTAACAAGCTTTTTATTCAATGTTTAAAAGACTTATGCACTAATAATCAAACACAGCATTCACAACTTCAGTGTTCTAATAATTACAAGATGTGCTGGCACAATATGCAAGAAAAGATTATTAAGCTATAAATATACACACTTAAATAACAAAATGTGCATATATCCATCAAAAAACTATCTTTAAATTTAGTATAAGGTAAGTATTGTTAACGTTAATATAATTATAAACAAACTAAACTTTAAGAAACACCTATCGACACTTAATAATTCCTCATATTTAAAAATTTTTACAACTGAAAAAGTAATTAGTATAAAATTACTGTAAAAAACAATTCTACAAAAACATAACCTTTAAAAAAATGAGTCATATGATTTTGTTAACAAAAGACACATTCAACAACATACACCATATATAATTTGCAAATTTTAAAGTTAAAAATTATATATTATGATATTCAGTATAGAACATATTAACAATCGTATATATAAGTATTCAAAGCATAGTATATATATGCTACAAAGATTCTCAAATTCAGCATATTCTAAAAATATTGGTAGAAAAGAGACAACTAACTTATCTTTATACCAAATTATAAGCAATGTACTGCCTGTATCATTATCATAGAATAAAACTCGTAGAGAGAAATCATATAAAGATCATGAATAATAAAACATAAAAAATTTATCTCATAACCTACAATAAGCTTGTGATCTCATCTCAGCTAACCTTGAAATTGTACGCTGAAAATCTACAGGAATTACATTCAAATAATACAAATTCTCCAAATCTGTAGCTAATGAACAAAATATTTTATTCTTATTCTCATATAATTCATCTACTAATACAGTAAACCTGCGCATTTCATTTTGATTATACAAATTAAAAACCGGTACATTTGCAATGAAAATTACTGAAAAATTTTTAGCAATAATATGATAATCATCTACCCATAAAGGCGTACTATTTCCACATAAATCTTGAAAATCAAACCATACAACATTATTGCACACTTTATAAATATTAATTTTTCTATTATTCACATCTAAAACCAAAGACCTACATACTTTACCATTAGTAAACTCCACAAAAACTTCTTGTAACTTATTACTAGAATTTTTCCCAATATAATACACTTCTTGATTATCATCTTTTAACAAGCGATAATCTTGTTGACCACATAAATGTATTATTTCCATATGTTGAGTTATTATAGACGAAACTGTAGGCATAAAAGATTCGTATTGAACACCATCCTCATATAGCTCTGTAGGGGAATAATTTGAAGTTGCCATTATTACAATATTGTGAGAAAACAATACTGAAAATAGCTTACGTAATATCATAGCATCACATATATCATACACTTGTATTTCATCCAAATACAGTAAATCTATATCCTTTATAATAAATTTAGCAATCTTTGCCACAGGATCTTTTACAGATTTATACCGCAGTTCATGTAACAAACCATGAATACTGCTCATAAAATTATTAAAATGCACTCTCTTCTTACGTTTTATACTACAATTATTATAATATAAGCTCACCAATAATGACTTGCCTCGTCCTACTTTTCCATATACATATAACCCTTTCTTTTTTTTCAGAGACAAAAAACGTAAGTATTTTGGCAGTATATTATCATACAATGCCAATCTTTTTAGCAAATTAATTTGTTCTTGATCATAAGTCATTTTACATGTATCAATCATGTCATAATACTTAGAAAAGATACGAGATCGACTCACAATAACCCAATATATCTACCTACCTATAAATAGTACACTAAGGTTAATTACATACCATAATTTTTATTATATATATCATCACACAACCATTAAGTAACCACAAGTACTTGATTATTTACTATTTAAAACCTTAAGCATAACTTTACGTGCTTTCTTTCTCACATAAACAGGGCTATATCCTGCAAAATAACATACTGTAATAAAATCATCATGTAAATCATTAATCCAATTAAAAGCTTTTATCTTTTCTAACTTATTCTCTGTTCTTTTATAATTAGAATTTAAATCAATCATAGCCTGTAATATAACTGCTCCCCATAACGAACTATACCTTTTTTGTTCTTCTAATAATTCATTACTTTCTAAATTATTAGAACAATGTATATCATACATATCGTAATATTCATAAGAATTTAATACATCAGTATCCATTTTTAACCTCTTTGGTGAAAATATTAGCTTATTCAACACTTATGAAAGACAAAAAATCAAGGTATGTATCAAATATTTTTATTTTTTTTATATGACTTTTCTAATTAAAAAATATGATTAATCATAATAAAATATCTTTTATTCTAATATTCGATACTTATTATGATATAATTATATGATATATTTATCATGAACCTGATCAAAAAATTATCTTATAACTTTAAAACAGGTACTTTAGATACTTATATAAGTAAAATATTACCAAATTCTTTACGCTTTTTTTTGTAACTTATTTTTTGTGCTCGATAATACAAAAACTCACTAAACCGTTAACGCTAAAATAAAACAAAAAATTTAAAAAATAATAACATGCCATATATAATAACTACTACAATAAATCATAATTATTACAACAGTTATTATCTTTTATTATTATAAAAAACATACAACTTCATACTGATATAGTAGACAACAATAGCTTACAGAAAATCAAATCTATTAATAATTAACCCATCACTACTAAACTAAATAAATTGCTAGATATTAAAGCTATAGCAATAAATATATGTATGTAATACACAATTAATATGCTATCTCTCTATTTTATAATTAACTACTAAATAACCTTTCTCTCGACAAATAGTAATACAAATATAACTTCTACTTATGATTTAATTCGCTAAAAAAACCTCATCATGATGTTAAATTGTTAAAAAATCCCACAAAAATTTTGCCCTACTTAATAGTACATAAAATAATAAACAAAACAACCTCACTTCAAATTATCAAGATATTAAATATTATGATAAGATAATAACACAATTCAATAATAAACTATTGATTAAAAAAAATATTATACTCAAGCAAATCTCTATTGCATTTCAATAACAGCATCGATAATATCTGTTCTGTCACTTTGTACAGCAATACCTAAAGGTGTTTCAGATTGATAATTATTAACACCAATGCCAGAACCTAAAGACAAAAGAAATCTTACTACGTCTATATTACCCTTCCTGATAGCATATAACAATAAATTATCACCCCTATCTTGTGTACGTAAATCCTCTAATATGGTAGTTACATTAACCCCCAAATTCTCAAGTTTATAAATTACAGCCCTCAACCCAGAAACATCATTATCATTTACACAATAAAACGCCTGTTGATAATAATCATGTAAAGACGCTACTCTAGGTAAATGACTATTATTTTGATCATAACTATCTACTTCAATGGATTCTATAGCATTTCTATAAAATAGCCACTTATCTGATAATAATTGTCCACTATTTAAATTCTTCCATTCACTTGCAATTTTGTTATTACTACTAAGTATTAATGATTTATCTTGTAAATTATTAGCATCATTATTTTCTATCATCTCTTTCTCGTTACTTAACTTCTCATCTTGTAAATCAGCATCTTCCTTATTGATAACATCATTTTCATCTATATTTTCCAAAGTTTGATCATGCTTACTTTTTTTATCATCTTTTTCTTTCTTATCTTTTTTTTGCTCTTTGTTTTTTTTTACATCATCCATTAATTTATTACTATCATTCCCATGTAATTTTTGGTCATCTTCTATATTTTTTTCATCATTAAGTAAATCATGACCATCATTAAGTTTTTGTTCATCATCACTAAAATCACCAGACTCAGAATGCACATCTTCTTCATGTTTTAATGCATCAACATTATGATTTACACCAATATCATCATTTTTAATATCATTGTCTTTATCAACAAGTGATTTACTAATGCTCAGCATATCATAATCATTTACTTTTTTATCTTCATGTGACTCAGAAGCAATACTATCCATGAGCCCTACCATTGTTAATAATGCTGCTGTAACGAAAAACTTTTTCATATCTATACCTTCTTAATGTTTATATTGAATACTATAAAAATACTTATATACCAGTAGTACTAGTTTTACCATTAAAATATAATTTATTATTAACTTTAAAATTAAAGACATGCAGCATTTTACATTAAACATTGTTAAAACTGCGACTAACCCTAGTAGTGAATTTACATGGATTAGTGCATCAGCCGGTACTGGTAAAACCAGAATACTAACGCACAGAATTCTAAGGTTACTTATTGCAGGCAAAACAAAAATACTTTGTCTAACTTTCACAAATGCTGCTGCTTACGAAATAAAAGAAAGAGTATACAAAACAGCCATCAAATGGATGTCCATGTCACAACAAGAATTAAGCCTAGCACTTAAAGAAATATGCCATGATGATCTTGATAAACAACGCTATAAAGATGCCCAAAAGTTATTCTTTAATATACACAGCTTACTTACAATACAGACAATACACAGTTTTTGCTATAATCTTATATCTGCATTCCCTACTGAAACTGGTATTTCACAGAACTACACAATAAAAGACATTTCAGAATCTTATCCAAAAATTTTTAAAAAATTATTTCTAGAACAAAACATAAAGCATCACTTTGAAGCAATATCTACAGAATTAACAGAAAGCATAATATACAACTTGCTATATAAAATCATCAGCAAAAAATTTAATAAAAACTACATATATAAAAAATACAAGAACACTATACTAAATACAAATTTTAACTCTACTGCATATACATTAATTAACATTTTACAAAATGGAAGCACAAGAGACAAAAAAATCAGCTACCAACTTTCTGAATGGTATAATTTATCACAAAGCGATAAACTAACTAAAATCAAGGATTATGCTAAAATATTTATTAACCTATCAAATTTTGAAAGAAAACCTTTATCATCAATAATAACTAAAAATACTTTAGAACAATTTCCAGAAGCAGAAAACATTATTATAAATGAGCAAGAAAATATAGCTAAATTCATAGAGCAATTCGATAATTATCAAATAATACATCGTACATATCACCTAATAAAAATTGCAGAACAATTTACTAACATATATACAAAAGATAAACAGCGTAATAGATATCTAGATCATAATGATATAATTCATTTAACGCTTAACTTAATGACAAATATTTATTACAAAGACTGGATATTATTCCAGTTAGATCAAAAAATAAATCATATCCTCATTGATGAGGCACAAGATAATAGTTTAGAACAATGGGAAATTATTACACAACTATGTAATGAGTTTTTTTCTGGGACTGGAACAACAAATGAAAAACGCTCTCTATTTGTCGTTGGAGATATCAAACAGTCTATATACAGTTTTCAAAATGCAAGACCTGATTACTTCTATCCCATGTGTCAATACTTTGCAAATAAAAGTACCAATCCTACAATAATAAAATTAAACACATCTTTTCGGTCAGCACAGCCTATATTGACACTTGTAGATAAAATTTTTAACAATTTTCAAGAACAAATATCTTTTGAAAAGCGTAAAATAGAACATATAGCCTATAGAAAAAACGATTATGGATATGTTGAAGTATGGCCTTTACCTATAATAGACATACAAGCTAAAAAAGATGCATGGAATCAGTTACATATTCAATCTAACAATCATACTCAACAACTTGCATCAACTATTGCACACAAAATTCATTCATGGATAACAATGAAAAGAACTTTAATATCAAAACATCGCCCTATAACAGCAGGAGATATTTTAGTACTAGTACGTCATAGAAATACCTTTATTGATTACCTAACTGAAGAATTAAGAAAATTTAATATTCCAGTTTCCGGCAGAGATAAGTTTAATATTATGGACCATATAGTAATTAAAGATTTAGTAAATCTTGGAGAATTCTTATTGCTACAAAAGAACGATATGTCTCTGGCAAATCTACTTAAATCGCCAATATTTAAATTTACAGAAGAGCAATTATTTAACCTTAGCTATCCTAAAAACCACAAACATTTATGGGACGCTTTACAACTGAACTTTACTGAAATATCAAATTATTTAAAGCAACTAATAAACATTTCAAAACATTATAGTCCTTTAGATCTATACCATTACATTTTATCAAAGCATAAACAACAATTTATTAAATGTATGGGTACATCAGTTACAGAAGTAATAGACGAATTTATAAATTTATTAATAAAATTTGAAACTAATAATTTAAGTTCCCTTGAGTCATTTATACATTGGATTAAACATACAAATCCAGAAGTAAAAAGGGATCTTAGTAACATAAATAACTCTATCAGTATCATGACCGTACATAATGCAAAAGGAATGCAATTCCCTATAGTATTTTTAACAGATACAACAAGTATACCAAGAAGTGATTCTCAAATAATTTTTGATGAACAAAATACACCTTTTTGGTGTCGCAACAATGTTAATAATAAGCTTACAATACTAAAAAATAAAAGAAATTTGGAAGAATATAACGAGTATATAAGATTACTTTATGTAGCACTTACAAGAGCAGAAGATGAATTATACATTACAGGAGAAAATCATCCACATGATAAGTCGTGGTATAACATTATCTCAAATATTAGTGACATATATACAAAGAAATCCATAGAACTACCTCCAATGTTCACAAGCAAAGTTAATGTTCTATGTATAGAACACAACTAAACAAAAAAGTTTATGTTCTTACATATATATGTATCATTTAAATAAATACAACTAAATGGCCTTACAGACAAAACAACTGAAATATTCCTATTAAAAAAATTACAATTTCCTACTCAACCAATATAAGCCTTTACTTATAAGATTTTATTAATAACTTACTAGTGAGTAATTTGTTTGTAAAAACACTTTAAGCATTTTATTATATAAAATACTAAAGCTTTAAATTTATAGATTAACCCCTCCCCCTTAATAATAAGAAACGCCATAATTTCAACTGCAATCATATAAAATGCTTTATAAAGTTACGCCACCAAATAACAAATTAATAAAGTGCATTATTTTATGATTACAAAGATAAAATTTAAAATAATCTTATTATAAAAGACTCTGTAAATGTTAGTAACCTAATACATTTTTCTAATACATAGCATCTTATAGCAACTCATATTAAATTTAGTATTACCGTTAACATTAATTTACTTTTTATAGGACGCCATATTTTCGCGTCTAATTACTTAATGTGGGTACAAATGCAGTAATTATTTAAATTTAACAATATTAATTTATTAATATCTCCTATTTTAAAAAATTATAACATTTGATCCTGTCAATTTTCTATCTTCCAAGTCTTTATGAGCTTTTCCCATTTCATTAAACTTATACATTTTATTCACACTAACATTAATATAGCCTCTTTTTATCATTTCAAAAATTTCTATAGCACTTAATCCTAATTCAAGTCTTGACCGTTTATAATGATGTATTATAGGAGAGCTAACAAATAATGACCTTGAACTTAACATAGCTATACTAATATTCGAAATAGGACCGGATATTTGTCCATAAGAAACATATAAGCCAAAAACACACAAAGACTCAAAAGCCTTTTTATGTGTTATTAACCCTATAGGATCATAAGCTACATTAACACCAGCTCCTTTTGTAATATCCATAACTCTATTTACAAAATCATCATTATTATAGTTTATTACATGCGAACATCCATATTTTCGTGCCATATCTATATGGTAATCAGAACTTACTGCACCTATAACTTGACATCCTTTATATACTGCCCATTGACATAATATTTGACTAATACCTCCAGTCATACCATAAACCAAGGCAAAAGTTTTTGGACGTACATCATAAACCCGATGAATAAGATAATGGGCAGTCATACCTTTTAATAAAACTGCTGCAGCTACTTCATCCGTAATACTATCATGAATTTTAAATAGGTATTTTTGATTAATAACTCTTATTTCAGAATAGGCTCCACCATGAACTGTACAATAGCCAACACGATCACCTACACTTAATGCTTCAGTAGCGCTACCTAATTTTTCTACAACACCTACTGCCTCAACTCCTAAAATAGTAGGCAAATTTTTATTTTTCCGTATACCACTACGATACTCAACATCATAACGATTTAGCCCTATAGCTGTATGTCTAACTAATACTTCATATTCAGCAGGATCTTTTACATTAACATTAGTATATTTTAAAACATCAGGACCACCTACCTTATTAATAATAATAGCTTTTACCATCTTTTTGCTCAACTCAACTAAAAGTAAAATTATAATAAACCATATTTACATTAAATAATAACTCCTAATAAAAATTAGCCATATTATTATCGTTATACAAAAATATGTAATAATCTTTATACATTACTATATATACCATCTCTACAATATAACCCATATCTAGTAAAAAATTTATTATAACCACTAACATAAATAATCTTCACATCAAAAGAAAATCTAACTATATTTTAAGAGTTATTATAATTTTTGTATAAACTCCCATTATTATGAAATCTTCTTATTAACAAAAAGCATAATCAATATGCAAAGTAACCTATTTATTACATTTATTCACTATTCATTATTTACTATTTTATTATCCTGCCTAACAACTGTATTTTCTATATTACTCTTTTGTTTATCAGTATCTTTTTTATTATCTGATGTTTTAGATTGTGTAAATTGACTCATAATTTCATCTCTAGGGCCCATAGCACCCATTATACCATCATTCATCACAATAATTTTGGTAACAGCATTTAATAATTGAACTTTATGCGTCATAATAAAAGTAGTGATTTTGTTATCCTGTGCATATCGCAGTGCATTAACTAATCTTCCTTCAGAAGCACCATCCAAATTAGCATTTGGCTCATCAAGAACTAAAAGTCTGACATCTCCATAAAAAGCTCTAGCTAGACCTAGCATTTGCTTTTGGCCGCCAGATAAAACAATACTCCCACTACCAATAATTGTATCATATCCATTTTGTAATCCTAATATCATTTCATGAATTCCAGCAATTTTAGCAGCTTTAATAACTTTTTCAGGTTCAGGATCAGCAACCATCCTAGCAATATTCACTTTTACTGTAGCATTAAATAATTCCACATCTTGAGGTAAATACCCAATATAATTACCAAAGTTTTCTCTATTCCATGTATAAACATCAGCACCATCTAATCTAACAACCCCAGATATCGGTTTCCACACTCCTACAAGTAATTTTGCCATTGTTGATTTTCCAGATGCACTTGCACCTATAACTCCCACAATATCTCCAGGGTCTACAGTAAAAGATAAACCTTTAATAGTAGGTTTATTCCCACCATATGGTGTAAAAAATACACGCTCAAAAGTAACTACACCTCTTGGGGAAGGTAAAACCATAGATTGTTCCCTTTTAGGGGATGCTAACAATAAAGCCTGTAATCTCCTATAAGATATCCTCGCTGCAAGCAGCATTTTCCATGTATTAATAGCAGCTTCAAATGGAGCTAAAGCTCTCCCCATTAAAATTGATGCTGCAATAATTCCTCCAGCCGTTTTATGTCCGTTTACAGCTAATAATGCACCTATGCCTATTACTGAAATCTGCAAAATCGATCTAGTAAACTTTGTAATACCCATAATAATATTAGAACGGTTCTGCGCTTTTATTTGCATTTTTCTATTTTGAGAATTTTTCTGCGACCAATCAGCAACTATATGTTTAACCATCCCCATGGCTTCTACCACCTCAGCATTACGACTTGCTATATCAATAGCATTAATATTTCGCACATTCTCTTCGTGAGATTCTTGAAGTATCTTCTTTGTAGCTAATTCATTCCATACTGCCATTAATGTTAACAATACAATCCCTAATATTGCTATATAACCAGTAATATAATGTATCATAAATATTGCAATTAAATATAATATTGCCCAAGGCATATCAAATAACGAAAATATCCCAAATCCTGTAATAAATCCTTTTACATTTCCTAAATCACGTATTACTTCACCGCTTGAAGTAGAAGACTTAATTGATGTTAAGCTAATTGACTTTACAATTAAATCTGGCACCACTTCTTTATCTATCCAATCTGCAACTCTTGACATAGCTAAAGAGCGGC
This sequence comes from Candidatus Neoehrlichia procyonis str. RAC413, assembly GCF_000964795.1. Taxonomy (GTDB): domain Bacteria; phylum Pseudomonadota; class Alphaproteobacteria; order Rickettsiales; family Anaplasmataceae; genus Neoehrlichia; species Neoehrlichia procyonis. Next base: position 562,361 of record NZ_LANX01000001.1, read on the forward strand.
ATATTTCTAAAATTGATGAGCATGCAAATGCTCCTATTGTAATTAAGCTTAACATTGTTAACGTAGATATACTACCACTTGAAAGTACTCTATCTAAAACTTGAGAAGTATAAAGAGGCAAAAACAACATTAGTAAATTAATAGCAGAACTAAACCAAAAAATAAACCAAAATACACTTTTACATTTATCTAATGTGCAATATAACACACTTTTTTTCAATTCCTTTATTGCAGTCAAATTAAAGCTTACACCATCCACAAATATACCTCTAAAGTTAATAATAATATTTATTCAACTCTCCAACATAATCTTATCTCATAACCAATAAGCTAATAAATAAAATCTTATATAAAAATTTACTTAGCATAAAGTACACAATATAGTAAAATATCAATATATTTATGTAATAAAAATGTATAACAGCATAATATCGTTAACAGTAATTTTAATTTTAATATCTTTGACTATAATCTCTCTAATGTCAGGAATTGTATTAATGTCTATCAATAATAACTTTTATATAAAGCACAAAAATAAAATCATGATTATTAGAATAGCACTACAATTCATATCATTTATTGCAGCAGTTTTATTTTTTAGATAAATTCTTCTGGCAACAGTTTTTATTAGGTAAATCTTGCATAAATAAAAGGTTATATTGATTTTTGGATTAATTTAATGCAAAAATTTTTAATAAGTCCATATTTTATAATTCACTTATAATTTTCTATATTAAAATAGTTATTATCAAACCTTATAACTCTATTAGCAACTTTCTCACAAACTTATCAATAAACTATGTACATAAATAATATCCCATAAGAACTATAAATTGTTGTTGCTCCTGTATATTCTAAAGACTTAATGTAATAACTATTATCAATAGCTATTTTGGCTAAAAATTGGCTATTCATTCCACCAACATAGCATTGTGAGAGTTCTCATGCCAAGTAACTTACAATAGGAATACAATTAGATTAACTTTAAATTCACATGTGCATGATAATATAAACCTCACAATTTTAAAATATGTTACTTATGTACATAAATACTTTAAATTAATACATGTAAAACAATTTATACCAAAACTACTGCTTTTATCAGGATAGATCGATCATGTAATTCCCTTTTTATAATATAAATTACCATAACAAAACATTGTAATGATTTTTATATTCCTAATTTAATCACCAGCAAACTAATAGCAAAAAATTCAGTAAAATTTAAGAAATACAATACAAAAAACATTTAAAACTTATAAAAATTATATGGATGTTAATTATTAAGTGACTATTATTCATTTCTCTATTGTCTAGTTACATATACCTCATTTGATAATAGCTTTTATAAAAAAAAATCGTACAATTACTAAAAATTAGTATTAAATATTCTATGGTTTGCTACTCTAGTTTAGAGGTAATTTCAATGTCTAAAATTAATACAAAAATACTCGGCATACTAAATATTACTCCGGATTCATTTTCAGATGGAGGAAAATTTTTTAGCATTGAAGCTGCTATAGCACAGACAATAAGTCTAATAGATAATGGGGCACATATCATTGATATAGGAGCAGAATCTACACGTCCAAATGCAACACTTTTATCCCCATTAGAAGAGTGGAATCGTATAAAGGATGTAATATCAGAAATAATTACAATCGCACATAATAAGAAAGTTAAAGTTAGCATAGATACTAGAAATGCAGTAACAGCATATAAAGTAACTCAATTAGGAGCCGATTATATCAATGATGTTAGCGGATTATCAGATCCTGAAATGATACCTGTTATAAAAGACAGTAACGCTAATATTATAATTATGCATAATTTAGGAATACCTGCAGATAAAAATAAAGTCATTCCAGCACACCATGACCCCATAGAAGAAATAATACAATGGCTAAAACAACGTATAGAAAAACTAATATCTGCAAATATTGAAGCAAATCGTATTATAATTGACCCAGGAATAGGATTTGGTAAAACTGCCCAACAGTCATTGCACATTATACAAAATATCACACATCTTAAAATACTTGACTTACCTATATGTGTTGGACATTCACGCAAGTCTATGTTATCAGCACTATCAATAAATAATGATTTTCGCGATTACGCTACTACAATAATATCAACATTTTTAATGCAAAAGAACATAGATTTCATAAGAGTACATAACCTATATTTACATACACAAACCTTTAAAATTTGGAATCAACTACTACAAACATAATTTAAAGAAAATTGCTTCACAAAATTTATCGTAATTAAAAAAAAGACCTTATACAGTAATGCTAAAAAGCATACAACTAGTAATATATGTTATTTACAACATTTGTTAGAAAGCTATCTATTTAGCCTATTATAGAGTTTATTCATACATATAGCAACCTTAGCATTAATTTACAAATATCTATCTTATACTTCTAATATCATAAGTATCTTAATGTGCATCAATAAATCAAAAATTATATATTTCTTATCTAGAAAAATAATTTTCATACACAAATATATAAATAATACTTCTCTTCCTCCTAATACATATTAATGTAATATAATCCTGGTACTATTTTAAAGCTATTTCCCTTAACAATCAGCATTACCACCTAACAGAAACACTAAAGATGAATTTTTTTAGTATTTACTTACATAAATTAATTCCCAAAATAAATAATAAGCTATTTTTTATAATATATTTAAAAAACCAGCAGTTACACACATCAGAATACAATCTAAAACTTTAAACCAGAATTACTATGTCTATGCTCCTCGATACTATTAGTATCATAATAAGATATATCAACATCAGACAAAATATCCTGCAAACCAGCAATAAAATTATGCAATTTATCCTGGTATGCATGATTATCTTTGAGAACCAACGAAAATACATAACATTGCAATCCCATAAATGCAAATGTAAGTCCTGTAAATAAAGCAGCAGTCCATTGTGTACTTTTATTATTATTACAAACTATACATATAGCTCCACATACCAACATTATACTTTGCAGCATAGCAACACAAGTATACAACAACCTATCCCACACAATCTTATCTGATAACTTACATATCTCCTTCTTCTCATGAAAAATCACATAATCTATAATTTTTATGTAGCTATTTACATTCTGTGCATCAATACAATTGTCAAAAAAATTATGCAATATAATACTTTTCTTAAGTGCAATTCCAAACATCATTTTAAGTACATCATGTGGACCATTATTTAATATAAGCTCCAAATCAGCTATATTAAGCCCTATATCTTCGCAAACGTTTTTCAGCTCATCCTCACTCATCCCATACTTACATATTATCCCTCTATGATTCATAAAATAATCTAATAATTTTTTAATCTTTTCATTTGCTTTTTTTATTGCTATATTATACTTCTTCATACTTCTTTGATATGCAACATCATCACAACAATATGTATTATGAACACTTATAACTTTGTTTATCAAAGTATTAATAGCTTTGTTATAGTGTTCATTATGTGAAAGATTTTTACTAACTAATCGTGCAAACACAGCCTGTATTAATGCATTTTTTAGCATTTCTATCGCATTATAATTGTATTCATCTCGTAATACAACAAATGCAAGTTTCTTTTTTACCGATTTGCTTATCTTAGAATTAATACAGTAACCTACGATCTTATTTACATCCTTTATAACTAGATCTGTATCTAAATGTAATATCATAATATTAACTTCTCACAAGTTTGTTACTTTCAAAGTAATACTTAATTTTTTAATAAAGGTAAAGTTATAAATAATTCACATACTAAAAATATTCTTGTAAAAAATAATAATTTTAGAAAACTATAGAACTATACTTAAAAGTAGTATTAATGCTTTATAATACACTATAATATTTTACACTATTACAGTTTAATAAATTATTACTGTGTTTTTTTGCAAAATTACATAGTAATATAATCTATATTAGAAGTTATTATTTCAGATACAATGCCAAAACGCACAGATATAGAAAGTATACTAGTTATAGGTGCTGGTCCAATAATTATTGGTCAAGCATGTGAATTTGATTATTCAGGCACTCAAGCATGTAAAGTTTTAAAAAAGGAAGGATATAGAGTAATACTTATCAATTCCAACCCTGCAACAATAATGACTGATCCTGGATTAGCAGATGCAACTTACATTGAACCCATAGTACCTAGTATTATAGAAAAAATCATTATCAAAGAAAAACCTAATGCTATTTTAGCTACTGTTGGAGGACAAACATCTTTGAATGCAGTTATTGAACTATCAGATCAGAAAATATTAGCCAAATATAATATACAGCTAATAGGTGCTAACAGAAATGCTATCAAAAAAGCTGAAGATCGCAATTTATTTTGTCAATCTATGGATAATATAGATATTAAATATCCAAAAAGAATAATAATTCAAAATATAGACATGATTGATGCTGCTGTTGAATATATAGGACTACCTGCTGTAATTAGACCATCTTTTACATTAGGAGGGATAGGTGGTGGCATAGCTTATAATAAAGATGAATTTTATAAAATTGTGAAACATGGCCTAAGTATGTCTCCAATATCAGAGGTACAAGTAGACGAATCCATAATTGGATGGAAAGAATTTGAAATGGAAGTAATGAGGGATAGCAAGGATAATTGCATTGTAGTATGCTCTATAGAAAATATCGACCCAATGGGAGTTCATACCGGAGATAGTATTACAGTAGCTCCTGCGATTACCTTACGTGATATAGAATATCAAAAAATGCGCAGTATGTCTTTTGCAGTTCTTAGAGAAATAGGTATAGAAACTGGAGGTTCAAATGTACAATTTGCTATTAATCCCAAAAAAGAAGGAGAAATTCTTGTTATTGAAATGAATCCTCGAGTCTCTAGATCTTCAGCACTTGCATCAAAAGCAACAGGATTCCCCATTGCAAAAGTAGCTGCTAAATTAGCGATAGGATATACATTGAATGAAATAATGAATGACTGTACCTCTAAAATTCCAGCTTCATTTGAACCAACAATGGACTATATAGTAGTCAAAATACCAAGGTTTAATTTTGATAAATTTCAAGACTCTGATAAAGAGTTATCAACATCCATGAAATCCGTAGGAGAAGTAATGGCAATAGGACGCTCTTTTACAGAATCATTACAAAAAGCCTTATGTTCTTTAGAAATTGGATTAAACGGATTAAATGAGTTTTTTGATAAAAATGTAAGTACTGATCAAATTTATGAATATCTTGTTAAATTATCACCTGATAGAATATTAATAATTGCTGATGCACTCAGACATAATATAAGTATAGAAGAAATTAATAAAATAACTGGATACGATCCATGGTTCTTAATACAAATTCAAAACATTATTAAGTATGAAAAAATTATAAAAAACAATGGCATACCACACAATAAACAAGATCTTATACATCTTAAAAAAATGGGATTCTCTGATAGTAGATTGGCAGAATTAAGTAACAATACTATTGACTATATAGAACATTTAAGAAAAAGTTTATCAGTTAAGCCTGTATACAAACGCATCGACACTTGTGCAGGAGAATTTGAATCAAATACTGCATATATGTATAGTTGTTATGAAGAAAGTATACTTAATGATCCAGAATGTGAAGCAAATGTAACAAAAAAAAATAAAATTATTATATTAGGCAGTGGCCCTAACCGTATAGGTCAAGGAATTGAGTTTGACTATACATGTGTACATGCGGCATATGCTATAAAAGAAATGGGATATGAAGCAATTATAATAAATTGTAATCCTGAAACTGTATCCACTGATTACGATATATCTGATAGATTATATTTTTCTCCCCTTACAAGAGAAAGTGTATTAGATATAATATACAAAGAACAAGAAAAAGGTGCTTCTGTATATGTAATAGTACAATTTGGCGGACAAACACCTTTAAAGTTAGCTAAGATCCTAAAAGAAAAATCCATTAATATAATTGGAACAAGCTTTGATTCTATCGATCTGGCAGAGGATAGAATGAAATTTCAGCAGTTATTAATACAACTTAATTTAAAGCAACCACTCAGCACTGCTTGTAATTCTATAAAAGAAACCATATTTAATGCAGAAAAAATATCATTTCCTCTATTATTGCGCCCATCATATGTGTTAGGAGGACAGTTTATGTCCATAATATATGATATGAGTGGATTACTGTTATACTTAGAAAAGCATAAAAATGTCTTTCAGCATGGCTCTCTCCTAATAGATAGTTTTCTCACGAATGCTGTAGAAATAGATGTAGACGCTATTTGTGATGGTAACAATGTCTATATAGCCGGTATAATGGAACATATAGAAGAAGCAGGTATTCATTCTGGAGATTCTGCATGCTCAATCCCACCACATACCTTACATACAGAAGTTATCAACAAAATAATAGAATACACTAAAAAAGTAGCTTTTGCATTACAAGTAAAAGGATTAATTAATATTCAATATGCCATTAAAAATCAAGACATTTACATACTTGAAGTTAATCCAAGAGCTAGTAGAACCATACCATTTATTGCAAAGGCAACAGGAATTCCTATAGCAAAAATAGCCACAGAAATAATGCTAGGTAAAAAATTATATATTAATCAAAATAATCTAAATATTAATTATGTTGCAATAAAAGAAGCTGTTTTTTCTTTTTCAAGATTTCCAAATTCAGATGTTTTACTAGGACCTGAAATGAAATCTACAGGAGAAGTTATGGGTATAGACAAATCTTTTGAAATAGCATTTGCTAAATCTCAAATATCAGCAGGATACGAAATACCTACTCAAGGAAAGGCCTTCATTTCAGTTAAAGATAGTGACAAACCAGAAGCTGCAAAAATTGCACAAATATTATTAGATATAGGATTTGAAATTTTTGCTACAACAGGAACATCAAAGTATTTTGATAGTTTAAAAATTAAAAACAAGCACGTTAACAAAGTAAGAGAGGGAAGGCCCCATATAATTGATATGTTACAAGATGGACAAATAAGTTTAGTAATTAACACCTCTGAAGGTCTTAAATCAACCTCAGAAAGTAGCAGTATTAGAACTACTGCTTTACTAAAAAAAATTCCATATAGTACAACAATACCAGGAGCAAAGGCTTTAGCACTTGCAATTAAACATTTTAAAATGCAAGGATTACAAGTTAAGCCTATACAAGAGTACTTTAATACTAACAATATTGGTATAACCTTTGAAGGTAATTAGCGTATAATAGTATTCTTCCCAACTAAATATAAAATTGCTCTTAATAAACACAAATACTTATAATATTCAAATAACTGAAAAGTATTAATCATAATATGGATTAAAATGCTTTGAGTATAAATATTAATATGCTTTAAGATTTATATAAAATTATTCCGATATAGAACATTAGCTATTCCATAAATGATAATTACATCTATGACTTTAACCCAAAAAATAAATATTAGAGCTCTTAATAAAATAAATACTATACTCTAAAATAACTTGATGTGAATTAAAATACTTTGAGTACAGAAAGAATACACTCAAGATTTATATAACATCATTTTATACTCAATATATCAATATATAACATTAGCCATTACGTAAATGATAATTACATCTATTACATATCAATTAATACAAATTAAATTTTATAGGCCAATATCAAACATAAATAAATATTACATAAAGGTATTTAACAATGCTATACCTTAACAGTAATAACTTATTATATAATATAAAACAATAAGTGTTATAAAAATAAAGAAATATAAAGAACTTAGTTAGAATTTAAATAAAAACACAAATAATAAATATCAATATACTAAAGAAATAAAAATGACTTACATTTTTTTTTATATAAAATAATTTTCTAATTTTCTTCCACTTTAGGCTGAAGCACCTTGCGTTCAAGTCTTATCAATCGCTTTTTTATAACTTTTATTTCATCTAATAACTTTTGATATGCATCATTACTAATAGCATTATCATTATATGCTATTTGTTGTACATTATCACTTTGTTGATTTTCTTCCTTATTACCTGAGGTAAGAGCTTTTTCTTGTATTTTCATTATTGAAGAAAATATTTCATCAAAAGTTTTACTATCACCAACTATTTCTTTCACAGTGTCCATATATTGTTTTACAATATCTTTATAATCATCTGTCATAGCAATATCAACCTTAAAAAACTATGATTGGATCATATTTTATTAATACACGAATGTCAATCAAGAACAATACATATTGTATATCACTAATATCACTTATTTATAATATCATTCTTTTATTAACAAAGCATTATTCACAATCACTATGTAATATAAAAAGTTAGTTGTATAAGTAACCCAAACTCACATTATCAACAGCTATATTCGTAACAACTTTACAATAATTATTACTAATAATTCATCATACTTAACAACAAGAACTTAAATAAAAAAAAGATACCGCTAATTTTCAAAATATACTACTATCCATGATCACTATCATACACTAAAATACCTTTGCATTAATATTAACATACATCAGCAATACAATAAATTACACCATCCCCTTATAAAATAGATGCTTACTATAAGTAGTAAAACTTAAACAACATATAATTCAAAGATATATCACAACTAATCTAACTGAGGAGATATCATATTTTCCGGTCTTACAATTTTATCAAAATCTACGCTACTTATAAAATTAAGCTTTATAGCAGCCTCCTTTAATGTTACATGATTTTCAAAAGCATACTTTGATATTTTTGCTGCATTATCATATCCTATATGTTTATTTAGCGCTGTCACTAACATTAAAGATTGATTTAATAAGTAACTTATACGTTCTACATTAGGATGTATACCCTCAATACAATTTCTTGCAAAACTAACACTCGCATCTGACAATAATCTAATAGACTGTAAAGTATTATAAGCCATTACAGGCTTAAAAACATTTAATTCCAAATGCCCACTAAATCCTCCGATGGTAACCGTTGTATGATTACCCATTACTTGTGCACAAACCATTGTCATTGCTTCACATTGAGTAGGATTCACTTTACCTGGCATGATTGAAGAACCTGGCTCATTCGCTGGAAGTGTAATTTCTCCTATCCCGCACCTTGGACCTGAACTCAACAACCTAATATCATTAGCAATTTTCATTAAACTAGCAGCAGTTGTATTTAAAGAACCGCTAAGCTCAACAAGTGCATCATGAGCAGCCAAAGCTTCAAATTTATTTTCTGCTGAAACAAATTCAATTCCAGTAATTTTTTCTACTTCTCTAGCAAAACTTTCTCCAAATCCTATTATGGTATTAAGACCTGTACCTACTGCCGTTCCACCTTGAGCTAATTCATAAACATCTATTATCGAAGAATTTATACGCTCCATACTTTTTTTTATCTGAAATGCATAACCTGAAAACTCTTGTCCCAAAGTTAAAGGAGTTGCATCCTGAAGATGTGTACGCCCAACTTTAATAACATTTTTAAATTGTTCAGACTTAAAATATAAAATATCATACAAAACATTAAGACTTGGCAATAAGCATCTTTTTACTTCACATACTATCGCTATGTACATAGCGGTAGGGAATGTATCATTAGATGATTGAGAACAATTTACATGATCATTAGGATGTACAAATGACTTATCACCTTTCATACCACCTAATATTTCAATAGCTCGATTTGCTATAACTTCATTCGCATTCATATTTGTTTGGGTACCAGAACCAGTCTGCCAAACCACTAAAGGAAATTCATCATCAAATTTACCATCAATAACTTCCTGAGCAGCAGCACAAATTGCATCTCCAATACTTTTATTAATAATATTATTATTCATATTAACACGCGCTGCAGCTAATTTTACAACACCCAAAGCCCTAATTAAAGACTGTGGCATTCTTTCTGTACCAATCCTAAAATTATCAATAGAGCGTTGTGTTTGTGCTCCCCAATAACGATAACTAGGAACATTAACACTACCCATACTATCTGTTTCTTCTCTAAATTTATGCATTATTTTTTCCATTAAGTACTCAAGTTAGCCTATAATTTTACGCCAATCTATAGTAATTGTCCATGCTAAAAATAGCACTTTTAAAAAATTTAAATGAATACAATTTATATTCATTTTATAATAAGCAACACCATACTTCTTAAGGTTCATAACATAATTTAAAACTATTTTTACAAACTGATAACAAGTCTATGTTTACCTAGAAATCTTCTACTTCCCTTTAAAAGGGCAATACTTCTATAATAACCTCGTATACATCGTTGTAGTAAATGGTGTAGTATACTTTTACATTTTTTTTGTGCTTGATTATAACTCTTACTAATAACCTAAAATATAAACACAGAGCCAAAAATTATTAAATTAACTTGATAATTACTTATTTATAAAAACTATTTGTTACAATTAATTTCTTAAGTTAATATCTATGCTCAAAGTTATTTTAAATATACACAGTATATGAATGTATTAATAACCGCTGGCCCAACTAAGGAATATATTGATCCAATAAGATATATTTCTAATAATTCATCTGGCAAACAGGGTTACGCACTCGCAGAACATATGAGTGAAATTGGATGGAATGTAACACTCGTATCAGGTCCTGTTAACCTACCTATTAAAAATAAATATAATATAATACACGTAGAAACTTGCAGTCAAATGCTACTAGCCTGTATAGATTCATTACCTGTAAATATAGCAATTTTTACAGCAGCTGTAACTGATTGGATCCCTTATTACTCGAAACATAAAATAAAAAAATGCTTAATCAATGCAATCGATGTAAATTATAGCCCTGATATCATAAAGTGCATTAGTATTAACAAAAAAAGACCAAAGTTAATAATTGGTTTCTCTATTGAGTCAGAAAATTTAGTACAATCTTCTAAAGAAAAACTCATTAATAAAAAATGCGATTGGATCATTAGCAATAATCTCTACGTCAATAATGAAAAAATTATGGGAAGTGATTATAACCAAATATCAATTATTACAAAAGACAATATAGATTCTTTTCACTTAATGACAAAAAAAGATACTGCAAAACTTATAACAAAAAAAATTATTGACTACTTAAATATTAACATATAGGTTAATCGCTAATAAGGTAAAGAAAACTACATGTCAATTGAACAATCTTGGGAATTATTAGGTAGTGGCCAGCGTGATGGTTACAAGGTCGCCTATGTTAACGCAAGAATTATAGATCCAGGTTCTAAGCTAGATATAAAAGGTACATTGTTAACTCAAGGACAAAAAGTTGTTGATTTTGGTCCTAATCTGTTTGCAAATGGAATTCCTAGTAGCATTGATGAAGTAATACAATGTGATGGAAAAATACTAATGCCCGGTATTATTGACATTCATGTACACTTTCGTGACCCAGGAGATGAGCATAAAGAAACCATACATACTGGTAGTAAATCAGCTGCTGCAGGTGGAATAACAACAGTTGTATGTCAACCAAATACTTGCCCACCTATTAATAGCGTAGTTACAGCAAAATACATTAAAATGAGAGCTATTGAAACTTCATACGTTAATATTGAATTTTATGCATCTATTACAAAATCCGGTAAGTCGTTATGTGATATGGCATTATTAAAAGAAGCAGGAGCTTTAGGATTTACTGACGACGGATTGCCTGTTATGAATTCTTTATTAATGAAGCAAGCATTAAATTATGCTAGCATGCTAAATGTTGTCATTGCACAACATGCAGAAGATCTTCATTTATCAAATGGTGGGTGCATTAATGAAGGACAAATCTCTTATGAATTAGGATTAAAGGGTATTCCAGATATAGCAGAATCTATTATCGTTAATCGTGATATAATATTAATGAAAAATATTCATGATGTACATTATCACGTACTTCATATTTCAACAGAAGATTCTTTAAATTATATAAAAGCAGCCAAAGCAAAAGGATTAAACATTACATGTGAAGTAGCACCTCATCACTTTATTTTAAATGAAAATGAAATTCTGCAACAAGGGTCACTAGCAAAAATGAATCCCCCTTTACGCACTGAAAATGATCGCTTAAGCATGATAAAAGGGTTACAAGATGGTACAATAGATTGCATAGCTACAGATCATGCACCTCATTGTAAAAATGACAAGTATCTGCCAATAGATACTGCAGCCTTTGGCATAATTGGGTTAGAAACAATGCTACCGTTATCACTAGAATTATATCATAATAAACAAATAGGATTAATTGATGTATTATCAAAATTAACAAATAAGCCTGCAGAAATTATAAAAATTCCAAAAGGCAGAATTCAAAAAAATGCAATTGCAGATCTTGTAATCATTGATCCAGATTATGAGTGGGTTGTTAATGTTGACAAATTCTCTAGCAAATCAAAAAATTCTCCTTTTCACAATAGAAAAGTTAAAGGTATAGCTTTACGAACTATAGTTGCTGGAAAGACTACTTATCAAGCACGCTTAAAGTCTAAATAAACCACCCATATATAAAATAAACAAATACTACTACTCCATAGGATATATAATTAACAGAATAAATTATCACTAAATACTCGATTTATAATAATTCTCATAAAAAGTAAACATCAAAATTAAAAAAATAAAACCTAAGCAACGTTTATAAAAAATTTACTAAAAAAAGAAACTAACTATTCAGCTAATTAATACAAATATTTCAATTTATATTATCAAATATCAAAAAATAACTTTCATTAATACAAGCATTCCACGTTAATTTATAATTTCTTTTAATTGACTATATAATATATTAGCAATTTTTTTTACTAAGACTATATTATCACCTTCAACCATTAATCTTATCAATTTTTCTGTCCCAGATTTACGTAATAATATTCTACCATTGTTTTTTATAGCATTCTCTGCATCTTGTACTATAAGTTTTACTTGCTTGTTATTAATATCAAAATCATGCTTACACAAAATATTTTTGTTAACTTGCAGCATAGGAATGAAATCTTGAAATATTTCACCTGTTGTCTTTCCTGTTTCAGCAATAATACACAAAATCTGTAGAGCAGTAATTAACCCGTCTCCAGTTGTCGCGTAATCACTTAATACAATATGTCCTGATTTTTCACCCCCAATTTTACAGGAATATTTTTTCATCATTTCCATAACATTACGATCACCTATTGCACATCTATATAATCTTATGCCCAAATTTTTCATATATTCATCTAAAGATAGGCTAGACATTATAGTTGCTACAACACCTAAATTTTGTATTTGAGCACTCTTATATTTAGCAATACCAGCAATAATTTGATCACCATCTATCACATTTCCCTTTTCATCACATATAATAACTCGATCTGCATCTCCATCAAAAGAAATACCTATATTAGCATTTTCTTTTCTAACTATTCGTGCAATATTTTCTGGATAAGATGAACCACAATTTTCATTAATATTAAATCCACTAGGCTTATCTGCTATAACTATTAAATTTACTCCCAACATGGAAAATATCCTTTTACTAACATGACATGCTGCACCATTAGCACAATCCAAAACAACCTTTATGTTAGAGACATTCAATCTTTTAGGAAAAGTATTTACCACAAAATTTATATAATGCTCGTCAGCATTATCTATAACATAAACTTTACCTATATTCCTCGGTGAAGCTAATGCATAATTTAAATTTGTCATAATTTTTGATTCTATTAACCGCTCACCATTTACAGATAATTTAAATCCATTATTATCAAAAATTTTTATACCATTATCAAAATATAAATTATGAGATCCAGATAAAACCAATCCTATATCTGCACCTAAGTATCTTACTAACATAGAAACAGCAGCTGTAGGAACTATTCCTACTAAACTAACATCCATTCCTATAGAAGTAAATCCAGACACTAATGCTGCTTCAAGCATATATCCTGATGCCCTAGTATCTTTACCAATAATAACCCTATTAGTAACACTCCGAAATTCTACTCCTATTGCCATACCTAATTTTAATATTGTTTCTGCATTCATAGGATAAGAATTTATCTTACCTCTTATTCCATCTGTTCCAAAAATACTTTTTAACATATATATTATTCGTTAGAAAACTTTATAAAACTCTTCTTTTAAAACTTTATCAAATTCCGCATAAGATAACTTTATGCCTAAATTTTGTATAGAAGTAACACCATAGTTTGTTATACCACACGGAATTATTCCATAATAATGTGATAAATCTGTATAAATGTTCACTGATATACCATGATAAGTAACCCACTTGTGAACTCTTATACCAAATGCTGCAATTTTATCTTCTTTGCAATTACTACCACGTACCCATACACCTATACGTTCATTATTAAAATAACTTTCTATGGAGAAATAAGATAATGTATTAACAATCCATCTTCCTAAATTTGCAACATATAATTTAATATCACATTGATTCCTTCTTTTTAAGTCAAGCATGACATAAATTACCCTTTGGCCAGGACCATGATATGAATATTTACCTCCTCTAGTAGTATAAACAACTGGAAATAAGTCTTCTATAAGTAGCTCATCTTTCTTAGCACTGGTTCCTGCAGTATACATTGCAGGATGCTCAAGTAACCATATTAATTCGGGTTTATTGCCTTTTGCAATATCTTTCACCCTATTTATCATAAAATTCAAGGCTTCTTCATATTGCACATGGCTTGAATATACCCAATCTAATTCCCTATAAACCATGTTCTGACAAATCTTATTTTGTTAAAATAGCACAACAAATTTATTATGGTATAAAATTCCACACTAACGTAATAGTAAATGTTTACTATAACAGATATATAAAATATAACCCACATAAAAACTAAAAAACTATAACTATACTATAAACAATACAGACATTATAATAACCCATGGCTTTTAAAGCTATAATACTTATTAGATGTAACAATCACATGATCAACTAAGTTAATATTCATATTTAAGCACACTTTTAATAACCGATTAGTAACACTAATGTCAGATTGTGAAGGAGATGGATCACCGCTAGGATGATTATGTGCTATAATAATCGATGTCGCACCAAGATATAAAGATCTTTTTATTATTTCTCTTATATAAATCGGGGTTTCATCTACTGTACCAAAAGTTTGCACTTCGTCAGCAATTAAACGATACTTCTTATTAAGATACAATATATGAAAATTTTCTATAGTAGAATTTCCTATGCTTACTTTCAAATATTCTATTAACTTATTCCACTCATTAATAACTATACAACCTTTAATATTCCCTCTTTGTATTCTTTTTAATGCTTCTGTTACACAAAAAATAGTGGCTATAGATACTTCTCCAACACCTACAATCTCTTTTAGCTCATTTGCATCAGCATAAAAGACTCTTGAAAAATCACCAAAATGATCAATTAGTCTTTTTGCAACTGGTTTCATATCTTTTCTAGCATGAGCAGAGCACAAAATTAATTCTAAAACTTCATAATCTAGCAACCCTTTACCGCTACCGCACAATAACTTTTCTCTCAATCTTTTTCTATGACCTATTTGATGTTTTTTATACTCATAATCAACACTCATTGATTCTTTATAATTTAGACATTTACTTATAATACTTAATATTATAAGTTAAAAAACTAAATAAAATATTTTTTCATAAATATATAAAAAAATGGTTACCAATACTTGAAATTAAAGCCATCGATATCTATATATTCAGGTATGTGGTAGTGAACTACAACAGTTTTATTGTTTATGGAGGTAGTACTATATGAATTTAGTAATGTTGCATGATAATGTATTGATTGAAGTTTTAGAAGATAGTAGCAATGACTCTCCTATACAACTTCCTGATTCAGCAAAGAAAAAACCCACTAAGGGTAAAGTTATATCTGTAGGATCAGGCACTTATAACAATGATGGAAAAATTATTCCTTTAACTACTAAAGTAGGTGATTGTGTTTATTATCGTCAGTGGGCAGGAAATGAAATTGAGCTTAATGGTAAAAAATATGTAGTAATGAAAGAAAGTGATATCATTGCTAAGGAAGCATAGTTTGATATTATATGACTAGAATAATCATAAAATTAAGAGCTTGCCTCTTGTTTTTTTAGCACTTTAATAATTTAATAAGGAGATTAAAAAATGGCAAATGTAGTTGTAACAGGTGAAGCACTAGATAAGTCCATCAGAGAAATAATTCATATTTTAGAAGATGCTGTAGGATGTACTGCTGGACCAAAAGGGTTAACCATAGCTATCAGTAAACCTTATGGTGCACCAGAAGTAACAAAAGATGGTTATAAAGTAATTAAAAGTATTAAGCCAGAGGAGCCATTAGCACAAGCAATTGCTAGTATAATAGCTCAAAGTGCTTCACAGTGTAACGATAAAGTTGGTGATGGAACCACAACATGTTCTATTTTAACAGCTAAAGTAATTGAAGAAGTATCAAAAGCTAAAGCTGCTGGAGCAGATATTATTAGTATAAAAAATGGTATCCTAAAAGCAAAAGACTTAGTATTAGAATCTTTGCTGTCTATGAAGCGTGATGTTTCGTCAGAAGACGAAATAGCACAAGTTGCCACAATTTCTGCAAATGGCGATAAAAATATAGGTAGCAAAATTGCACAATGTGTTAATGAAGTTGGTAAAGATGGTGTTATTACAGTTGAAGAAAGTAAAGGATTTAAGGAATTAGAAGTTGAAAAAACTGACGGTATGCAGTTCGATAGAGGTTACTTATCTCCTTATTTTGTTACCAATGCAGAAAAAATGTTAATCGAGTTTGAAAGTCCATATATTTTATTAACAGAAAAAAAATTAAATATTATACAACCGCTATTACCTATCCTTGAAAGTATAGCAAGATCAGGTAAGCCTCTGTTAATTATTGCTGAAGATGTAGAAGGTGAAGCTTTAAGTACTTTAGTATTAAATAAACTACGCGGTGGATTGCATGTTGCTGCTGTAAAGGCTCCTGGATTTGGTGACAGAAGAAAGGATATGCTTGGTGATATTGCGATATTAACTGGTGCAAAATACGTTATCAATGATGAGTTAGCAGTAAAAATGGAAGACTTAACGTTAGACGATTTAGGTACCGCAAAAAATATACGCATTACTAAAGATACAACAACACTTATTGGTAGTGTTGACAGTAATTCTGCAAACGTCCAAAGTAGAATTAATCAAATAAAAATGCAAATTGATACCTCTACTTCAGACTACGATAAAGAAAAATTAAGAGAACGTTTAGCAAAGCTTTCAGGAGGGGTTGCTGTACTAAAAGTCGGCGGTTCAAGTGAAGTAGAAGTAAAAGAACGTAAGGATAGAGTAGAAGATGCTTTACATGCTACTAGGGCTGCTGTCGAGGAAGGTGTAGTACCTGGAGGAGGATCTGCTTTATTGTATACATTATCTTCATTAGATAATTTAAAAGGCAAAAATGATGATGAGCAAATAGGTATTAACATAATAAAGCGAGCTTTACTTGCACCTATTAAGCGCATTATAAAAAATGCTGGATCTGAAGAAGCTCCATGTGTAATCAAGCATTTACTAAAACAAAACGACAAAGAGTTAATCTTTAATGTTGATACAATGAGTTATGCAAATGCTTTCACCTCTGGTGTTATAGATCCTTTAAAAGTAGTGCGTATTGCTTTTGATCTTGCAGTATCTCTTGCTGCCGTATTCATGACTTTAAATGCTGTTATAGTAGATGTACCATCTAAAGATGATCATCATCCTGCTGCTGGAGGTGCTGGTATGGGTGGCGGAATGGGCGGATTCTAATTTTTGCACGATAGACAGGGGGTTTTCCCCTGTCAAAAAATCCTCTCCTTTACAAGGATAACAAATATAGCAGTATAGCCTCTTCTTTAGGACTAAAAAGCTTACAAATTTTATCTTAAAAGCTTTTTTACAAATATTTTAAATTGTATAAGTTTTTATAAATAACAAGGTTATGATGATACATTTAATTAAGTGCTTATTTAAAAAGCATCAATCTATAACTTTTTTTTTTATAAAAAAAATATCAGCAAGTTATTATAATGTTAGGTCGTTTAATTTTTTCACAGGTTTTCCAAAGAAGTTTTTTTTGCTTAATGCATTAAAAAAGTAATATGTCACATTAATATTAAAATTAAATTACAATATATATCACTCTTTTTCAAGTTTATACAGCTGTCCCGTAACACTGCAACTTTCTGATGCAAGATCTACAAATTTATCTGTTAAATTTTCCATATAAGCATATGTTTCACTATCACTTTGACGTGAACATATCATATTTACACACATCTTACTATGCTTTGTTTCTGCAGCATACACCCTAATCATTGCTTCCAAAGCAGCCTTACTTGAAGCATAAAGCCCACAATACGGATAACTTGATAGTGAATGAGTTATCTCTGAAGTTAAAAAAATTGCTCTACCAGATAATGAACTTTTAAGTAATGCATCAAAATACTTTATCAAATACCAATTTGCAAAAAAATTTACATCCATTACTTCTTTCAATACGACAGGATCATACTCCTGCACTGGACTTAAACTACATGATACTGAAGCACTAGCAACTAAAATATCTATAAACTTAAATTTTGTCTTTATAGAAAGTGCAAGATCTTTAATACTATCAAAACTTTGAAGATCAATAGGAGCTATCATTACCTCTACTCCTACTTCCTGTATAATATTATAAAGTGCCTTTAATTTATCTACATCCTTTCCCACAAGAATCAAATTAGCACCTTCCTTAGCAAATCTCTGAGTCACAATTGACCCTATATTTCCAGAAGCTCCAGTAATAACTGCTATCCTACCTTGCAACACTCCGCCACCACCATTATCATCATATAATACCGTCAATTTTCTCTATAACGTTTAATAATAAGTGTTTAAAGCACAATTGGCAAGTAAAACAGCTTATTCTCTACTATTAGCAATCTTAAAATGCATATTCTCAAAAAAACATAAATAATTACTACTTATATACCTTAACATTCCATAATAAATGTTATATTATTATTTAAATAACTTAATTCAGATGAATATCTATTATGGATCTTAATAAATTTACTGAAAAAGCTAAAAACCTAATTATACAATCACAAACATCTGCTATATCTTCTGGACATCAATCATTACTACCAGCACATTTACTAAAGGTTATGTTAGATGAAAAGGATGAACTAGTAGAAGTATTGATCACTGCATGTGGTAGTAATATTAATGATATAAATAATGCAAATACACTCCTACTTCAAAAACTCCCTATCGTTAGCGGTTCTGGAAGTGGACATATAACCTTATCAAAAGAAATGGCACAAGTCTTAGAAGAGGCAATAAATTTAGCTAAAAGAAACCAAGATACATATGTTACTGTAGAACGACTGTTACAAGCATTAACAATTATAAATAGTAATACCGCTAACATTCTTTTACAACATGGCATAACACCTCAAAAACTTAATAGCATTATTATAAATATTCGTAAAGGAGCAAAAGCAGATAGCGCTAGCTATGATCAACAGTTTAATGCTCTAAAAAAATATGCAAAAGACGTTAATGAATACGCCCTTAGTGGAAAGCTTGATCCAGTTATTGGTAGAGATGAAGAAATTAGACGCACTATGCAAGTATTATCACGTAGAACAAAAAATAATCCTGTACTAATTGGAGATCCTGGTGTTGGTAAAACAGCAATTGTAGAAGGATTAGCTCAACGTATAGTGTTAGGGGACGTACCTATAGGGCTAAGACATGCAAAAATAATGTCATTAGACCTAGGAGCATTAATTGCTGGTACTAAGTACAGAGGTGAATTTGAAGAAAGATTAAAAGCTGTAATCAACGAAATAATATCATCTAATGGTAGCATAATACTCTTTATAGATGAGCTACACACACTTGTAGGTGCAGGGGCAATCAATGGATCAATGGATGCATCTAACTTATTAAAGCCAGCATTGGCAAGAGGAGAAATACACTGTATCGGAGCAACAACTCTTGACGAATATCGCGAATATATAGAAAAAGATGCTGCATTGGCAAGAAGATTTCAATCTGTTTTTGTATCAGAACCAAGCATTAACGATACTATATCAATTTTACGTGGATTAAAGGAAAAATATGAATTACACCACGGTATAAGAATAGCTGATAGTTCTATTATTGCAGCTACAACCTTATCACACCGTTATATTACTGACAGATTCCTTCCAGATAAAGCAATAGATCTTATAGATGAAGCAGCAAGTCGCGCAAGAATAGAAATAGACAGCAAACCTGAAATTATAGATGAAGTTGAAAGAAAAATTATTCAGTTAAAAATCGAATCAGAAGTCCTAAAAAAAGAACAGAATGAATCATCAAAACAGCGATTAATAGCACTAAATCATGAACTGGAAGAACTCAATTCTAAAGTTGCAGATTTACACAGTAAATGGCAAGCTGAAAAAGTAAAAATAGCAAAAATGCAAGAATGTACAGAAAAGCTGGATAATGCACGTAGTAGCTTAGAAAAAGCTCAAAGATCTGGAGACTTAGCAAAAGCAGGAGAATTAATGTATGGCATTATACCTACACTTGAAAAAGAACTAAAGCAACATGAACAAGTAACTGGTAATTTGTTAAAAAAAGAAATCACTGAAAATGATATAGCAACCATTGTTTCAAAATGGACAGGCATTCCTATAGAAAACATGATGAGCAGTGAAAAAGAAAAATTACTAAATATGGAGCAAGAAATTAGGAAAACAATTATTGGCCAAGATCACGCAATTACATCTATTAGTAATGCAGTGCGAAGATCACGTGCAGGAATACAAGATTCACAAAGACCTCTAGGATCATTTTTATTCCTTGGACCAACAGGTGTTGGCAAAACAGAACTAACAAAAGCTTTAGCTAAATTTTTATTTAATGATAAGTCTGCATTATTAAGATTTGATATGTCTGAATTCATGGAAAAGCATTCAATATCAAAACTGATAGGAGCTCCTCCAGGATACGTAGGATATGAACAAGGAGGGGCATTAACTGAAGCAGTAAGAAGAAGACCTTACCAGGTCATTTTATTTGATGAAATAGAAAAAGCTCATGCAGATATTTTTAATATTTTACTACAAGTATTAGATGAAGGAAGATTAACCGATAGTAAGGGTAAATTAGTAGATTTTCGTAATACCATATTAATATTAACATCAAATTTAGGACAAGACATTCTTACCCACAATATAAATAATACAGTTAATCAAGAAGTTTTAGAGGTATTACGATTAAGTTTTCGACCAGAATTTTTAAACAGACTAGATGAAATTATAGTATTTCATAAGCTATCTAAAGAAAACATCGCAAATATCATTGATATACAACTCTCTTATCTTCAAAAAATAATCAGTGAGCGTAAAATCACTATCACTTTAACATCTGAAGCAAAAAATTGGATTATTGATAATGGATACAACATTACATATGGAGCAAGGCCTTTAAAAAGACTCATACAACAGTATATTCAAAATCAGTTAGCAAAATTAATAATTGCCAATTCAATTAACGAAGGAGATATTATTAAAATATGTGTATTAGATAATAATTTAGTCATAAAGAAAGCATAAAATCCAGTACTTAAGTTTATTAAGTACAAACACAAGATTACTAAATAATCCATAATCATAGCAATACAAATCAGCACTTTTGCCATCTCTATCTCACCTATGTAAGCTTACATAAACTAACACATTTTTTTATACACTGGTAATGTATACCTACTACATTAAAAATAATCAATAGCTTACGCGCTAGGCCATATGCTCCTACTAGTGATACAAGAGCATAACATTACAATTATTTCCTTGCATATAACTGTACTCTATCTATCATAACCAATATAATACTAAAAAGTAATGTAGGAATAGCAAAGTTAACTTCCTGCATAATACGAGACAAGCATGAACCTACATAATCACTTTCACTACCATAATGTAAATATTCGCTTATATCTTCCTTTATATCCTTATAATTACATAATACTGCCAACAAAACTAACACACTTGATAATACACAAGAAATTGTAGCTACTGATATAAGCTGATTGACAAACACCAAATCTGGAAATCTTATAAACATAACATACAACAATAATCCAAAAAACACAATATTACTTAGTAAAATATTCAAAAAACACGCCACCTCCCAGCATATTGCATGATATTTATTTTTACCATAACAATACAATACTGTAGAAATACATAATAAAATAAATGGTAATACTAATAACATACATGTAAATATAAAGAAATAGCTTTGAATATTTTTCATTGTGTAAATATGTACGAATATTACTAGCTAATATTAATAAATTTTTTAATATATATGTCAATCAGAATTAACATTTAAATATCCTTAACTCCCACAAAATATATAGAATATCTATAATTACTTTAGTATAACAAATAAATACTCGTAACATATACCAAGCATAAGCAAATATGCAACCCTAAAAAGTATATAAAAAACTGTAAAGTTATTATTCAAAATAAATTATATAATTACTTAATAATTGTATTATACCTTCATAAAAAAACTAGCTAGCATCCTATTCTTCTCCCACACACACACATACAATCAATAATTAAGAATGATCTACACAAGTATTATTAGCCAACATATTCACTTTTTGCTTTTCAACCATAATTGGACTCGAATTAAATGATACTTTACCTATAATATTCAACACAATATTCAAAATTAAATTAGGCATAGCAAAATTTAATCTCTGCATTAACTTTGCAAATATACTATCATCAATATTATCTAAACATTCACCAATTCTTCTTTTAGCACTACAATTATAAAATATTATTGAGGAAAAAGTCAATAAACACGACATTACTAACGCACAAGCACTAATTGATAACATCTTATTATCAAACAACACCAATTTTGGATATAGTGTAAAAACATAATAAGATAACAACCCAAAAAATAATATGTTATTCAGCAAAATCTGTGATAAAAATGACATTTCCAAACATATTATTTCGCATTTACTTTTATGAAGTCGTCGCATAAACCTAGCAGTAACAAAAAAACTAAATGGTATAATTAAAAGTGCGGACATAAATAAAAAATATGCTTCTTTAATGTTGTTTTTAGATAATAATTTCATACTTGCTACCTTTTTTATTACTATTAAAAAAGTTTCGAACACATTAAACTTATAGTGCAATATCATACATATTAACTTTGCTAATAATCAGCAAATGAACATAAAACCTTAAATACAATAACACCCTCTATAGCTAATATTATACTGTATATGCACTACGTACATAATGCTCAAAACATAGGCACTACTATTATAATGTAATATTTACAAAAATTAATAAAATACTTAATTAATACATTAAAATAATCAAATAAATTAATATATTAATTAAGTAAATATGATTTCCTAAATTAATTTTGGTAATTAATTTCAATTGATCCTTTTTTATCATAATAATTACATTTAATATATTAATTATTTAATGTCAATAATTAATATTTAAATATTTTTAAATAGAAAAATACCTAATTCCACTATCAGTATATAACCCCGTATGCACTTTAAAACAATATACTGTTCATACAACTTATATAATCAACAAACATAACAAAAAAGAATATTATAAAATAAGATAATAAGGCAAATCTCGTGATAATTATTTTTATAATTATCATATTAGTTATTGAAATGAATAAAATTGATATGCATTACTTTACATACAATAAGTCAAAATACAAGCAAACATAATACTATGTTATATAGAAGTACCTACAAATATTAGTTATAAAGTAATAACTCACTTATAACAAGCTTTTAAATTTATTAAAAGAAAATCTTTCTCTTTAGTGTTGCTAGTAAATAAGAGTTAAGTATTAGTTCTAAAGTTATTCAAGTCTATAAGGCTATTAATGACTATCACCCAATCCTAACAAATACTTTTATCGCCTTTTATATCACAACATTCTTCTGAGTCTGTCATTAACGTAGAAGGTGCTTCCTGCATATCACATGTAAAAATATAATCCTCTGATATATCACATTTAGAATCTTTTTTCATGTGTTGACCATTTTTAAAGAACAGACCCAATATACCACCTATAGCATGAAATACAGCTATAACAATCAATGTAGGTATTCCAAAGCTCAATTCTCGCATTACACGCTGTCGCGAGCACATATATATATCGTAACCACAAGTGTTAAAATACTTCTTAGCCTCTGCTTTAATACCACGATAGCTAACTATCACTGCTAAAATAGTCAAAGCAAAAGCAATACTAGTAGCACTTATCATTGACATAGTAAAAGCACTTCTCACATTTGTTAACACATGAGCTTTAACAAGAGTACTTTTTATGTCTATTGATGCAAGCAAAGTGCGAAATAAATCGGCAATACTTTTGATATTTGTTGATGAAAAGAAAATATGAAATATAAAATAGAAAAATGCTACATTTATTAAAAAAACATGTGATATAATAACCATCTCTCTAAATATCACATGCGCTTTCTTAGAACGAGCAACCATTTTATTAGAAATCCACATAAAGATAGCTGGTATCAACAAATTATTAGATGTAAAGCCAATATAATACTCTGCCAGTCTTTTTGTATCTATCTTTTTTTTGTACATATCAAGCACAACACAATACACACCACGTGTTTAAGGTACACTCCTTTTACAAAAAAATCAAATACTTTTACACATCTACATATACAATTTAAATATCGATTTATTGTTTTAGTACTCAGATTCCTGTATTCAGGAATTATGTTTACGTCTCCACATTATTACTGTATACCACCAACTTTTGGCTTATATGATATTTCCCAAACTCAAAATCTACGTTAATATGCTATTAACATAAAGTAACTACTAGTAATTTACGTATTCAGTCAATTTTAGCAAAACTCTTTATTTAATAAAATAAGCACTGGATACACACAGATATAAGATAAAAACTTTAAATATCATTGCATCAATCATTGCAACTCATATTAATAAAATAAGCAGCCAATAATAACTATATTATCTATAATTAAGCATCTCTTATACACTTAAGCATCTGTACTACATTTTTCACATCGATAATTCGTCAAATATTATCCCCCCCCCCCATTTTTTATATCCACAACAATGTATATAAATCATCTATAGCAATGCCTATATTTGTACTCCTCATAAACTTTTAACCATTAACACAACACTTAAAACACATACCCCCAACATTAATGCTGTTAAAATTCAAATTCAGAATATGCAATAGACTTAAGGTTTGTAGAAGCTAAGCTTACTACTAAGCACTTTGCAAACTAATATTTATAAGTTTATCTTCAAAATATCTAGTACTTTTTACATTTTTACAGCACTCACAACACCTTAACATAAATTAATTACAGAATCTTTTTTATAAGAGACCCTGTAAATAACATGCTAAAATAAATACATAACCTTATACTTCAATGTTATATCACATAGCATATTAATTAAATACTGAGTATAAAATTTTAAAGCTATAATTGTTTATATTTAGGACCTAACGTTACCATACTTCTGTACACTAGTAAAATACAAATCACCTCTCAAATCACCTTCCAAATCACCTCTCAAATCACCTCTCACATCACCTCTAAAATCACTTTTCAAATCACCTCTCAAACCACTTTTAAACCTATAATAAATGCTTAATGCACTATCCACAACATGTAACATAGCTATAGTCATCAACGTAGGTATTCCAAAGCTCAACTCTATAAAAAATTTTTTGTCTGTAGGAAAGTAAAAATAAGAATCACAATGCTCAGAAAGATAATAGATATCCTTATGGACATTGTTAGCACTAATTACCGCAGCTAACATAGTCAAGACAAGAGGCATAATAATAATACTGCTACTTGTAATGAAAGTATTGTTTATACAGTATAGTATATTAAAAAATACAATATTTACTAAAAACACATGCGTTAAAACCGCTAATTCGTAAAATATTGCCTGCTTTTTTCTAGGTGATATTTTATACTTAAAGGAAAAAAAAAGCGGAAATATTAAACAAGCAGATGTAACCCTAAGATATTCGCTTATAGCAAAATCTATATCTATTTTTCCCATAATTTTTAACCATTACACACAACACTTGAGGTATTTTATATACTATATCAAAAAAAGTAAACAGCTTCTTTCAATAAATCAAAATCAAATAAATAGATTTAACCAACATACCTACTTACAGCAAAATCCGCACCTACAGTACAACACTAAAGATTTTTCACAAAATTCAAAATATGTAAAAACTTAAAACCCATAAACCTTTAAGTTAATATTACTGTAACTTACTGTGCAAACTTATATGTAAAAAGCTCATATTAAATATCTAACACCTTCTATATTTTCGATTAATTGTAGAATATATAAATATAAAAAATTCTACAAAAACAACATACGTATTAGATAGCCACTTCTTAATTTTTTTAATACCCCTAAAAATTTATACACCATAATCAAGTACTAAAAGTAGGATACGAGCCGCCTATAATACTATTCAGTGTTAAACAATATATCAACACCACATGAATATTGTAATCATCTTCAAAATGTTTAACACAACTAAAGTAGTAATATCACATTCCAACCTATATATAATGCGTACAAACACATAATATTGCATATCTCTATAAACATTAACACAATTAACCCAAAATTATCTCTTATCATACGAGATTACCGTTCACAGTCCTTAAAATTATTTTAACTGTTATTGTAATCTGCAATGCTACATTATATTAATAAACTACAAATTACCCCCTGTTATTATAAAAACTTAAGTACTGATATATAAAATAATACAGTAACACACACAATTAATTCCATATACCTCATCCTACATTGCTTTCTTAATACTTTCAAATAAGCACAAATAACTTAAAAAAAATACAAAGCTAGACCATAGAATTTTTATTAATAAAGTTAAATAGCTACACTTTTCAACTACAACTCCTATAATCTTTAATATTAAATTGAGTTTTTTACTTTTAATATGTCGAAGCTATTACCTTGTAATACAAAACATAATATCGTTAAATTTTATAACAACAAAGCTAATAATCTCTCATAAGGAAAATGTACTATATATATAATAACCTATATATATCAATATATGTCAATTAATGGGAGTTACATCATACAAAATCGTATAATCACAGTGTAAAAACTTATACTAGTTTACCATAACTACAAACATCTTATAATTTACTCTTAAATAACACAGTATATATAAGCCATAAGCCTTAATAGTTATACTAGGCAGTATACACTACAAAATAATATTTAAATATCTTGAGAATCCTGCTAAATTATTACTAAAATGCCAATTTTGCAAAATTAACATTTATAAACACATAAAACAACTAAAGAAAAATAATAGCTTTTATGTATTATAATTATTTATAATTTATGCTTTTTTTTATTAATTTAAAAAACCATTTTGGTTACTCATAATACTGTTTATAAACATATTTTACAAAAAAATGTAGAAATATTGCTTAACAGGCAGCTATATACATAAATCATATCCATTTTACACGTATAATTAAAAAGGAAGGTAAATTTTCTTAAACAAATAATACGCAAAAATAAGTTAAAGTTTTACAAACTTACTTACCATATTTATTAGTTTTATATGTACTCTGTTCTCCAAGAGTAATATTGAACCTATAAATTTTTATTCCCAGATCATTCACAGTATACTGAGCTATTAATAGTTTCCTAAGATGAGGACTCACCATACGATTAAGTACTGGATCTACAAGATTATTATATTCTGAAAAAAACATTTCTGTATAAAATTCTAAAAATTCTGGATGTTGTAGCATAAAATTTACATGGGGTACCCTATTTGAATATTTACCTGGCATCACAGTAATAAAGCTATAATTACCTAAATTATCAGTAGTTGCTTTTCCTGAACCACTAAAATTTTCATCATATTTATTATCTGTATGAATTTCAGTACCATTAAAATCATTCTGATATATTCCATAAGTATTCGCTTGCCACATAAATACATTCACATTCTCTACAGGAATACAATTCACATCAGTAACTCTTCCAACAATATAAATAAGCTCACCCTTAGCAGTTACAGCACTACCCACCTTACGTCTCAAATTATTAGACATATAGAAATCTTTAGGCTTATCTTGTATGTTATAAATCTCAGGAGTTTCAACACAATTCATAATTACAGGATCAATAGCATTAACTTCAAAAGCAAAAATAACAAAAACAATAACTAATATCCTAAACATATATCTCATACCCATATACCTTCACTTTTGAAATAAAACTTACTAAAGCTAGCACTGTAAAACCCCACCTCCTCAGTACAATATAACACAATCCCTAAGGTCATACTACTAATATTAAATCAGTCATAATAGCAACATCAAACTACATATATATCATAACACTATTAACTTTAAATATATTCTTTCATAAACAATTCCAACATAGTAAAAAATTCAATTTATATCACATAATATACTATGACTGTATCTATTACATTTAAATTAAAATTTTTGTATTCTAACTATTTAATAAAAAATTTCGTCTGTTTCACTTTATAATTCACAATATAAAAATTAAAACAATGATTAAACAAATAGCATCTACTTTTAACAACGCTATTTTAAACAAATATAGAAATACTTACCTATACTTAACCAACGTAAGTAATAAAAAACTACAGAGTTCTTTATATTCACAAAAAAAAACATTAATATTATTACAATTACTATAGCTTCAATAAACTTAATTACTAAACAACACATCTAAACATTAGATTACAATTCTGATCATATATACTTGAGTTTTTATAAATCCCCTATAAACACATAATGAAGCTATAAACCTTGTTCACTGCGTACAAGTTTTTTTTTATTACTATTTCAAAATATAGATTAAAATATAATACTGATAATATAAATATAATGAATTAAAAATTTATATTTATTAATACAAATTTCATACAAACAATTACTCATTAATCATATTTTAATATATCAAATTTACACACTTACTTAGTTCTTGTAACTCACTATCATAACAAATATATATGTAGTCTAATTATTACTTCACCGCTTCTACATAATAAAAATATATAATATTGTTCAGTATCATAATAGACAAAGCTAATAATCTTTTTCATAAGAGCAATGTTTTTATATTAATAATAACCTATGGATATTCAATATTTGTTAATTAATTTTAGATAATACAATCCTAAATTACAAAAACTTACATATTAAGGATGTTCTTATAATTTTTTTATAAGTTTAATATAAAATTCTACCCGCCTCATTTTACATATTTAACTATAAATCCTTTAACACTACGTATATTCATTAAAATTATACAAAATTTAAAAATCATTGATATTAAGCTATTATTAAGATAAAATAAACCCCTTGTTCCATAATCTATTATAGGTTCTTATGATTAATATATCATTCTTGAATTTAGTGTCAGGGATATCCTCACTAGCTAAAACAACAGTATTAATAATAGGGATGTTTGAAGGCAGTAATAACCTAGAAGATTGTGGGTTATTAGGACATAATCAAAAAAGGATTATCGACATAATAAAAAGTTTTCAATCTTTCAATGGCAAATTTGCAGAGACTTTTCCTATAACCTTAGAGCAAGATAATAGAATTATCATGATAATAGGACTTGGAAAATCTGAAAGTTTAAATGAAGAAAAATCTTTAAAACTTGGAGGGATAATATATTCTGCACTTGAGCAAATGAAAATAAAAGATGCTGCAATATTAACAACTAGCAATACATATGCTGCCAATATTGCATACGGTGCGCTATTGCGTAGCTTCAGGTTCAATAAATACTTTGTTCAAAAGAAAGATGAACACATGCCTAAAGTACAAAATATAACGCTGTTGTTAAATAATGACATTAACGAAGCCCAGAATTTATATAATGAACTAAAAATTGAAGGAGAATCAATATTTTTGGCAAGATCTTTCGTATCAGAACCTCCCAACACATTATATCCAGAAACTTATGCCATGAAAATAAGTGAAGAATTAAACAAAGTGGGTGTTAAAGTCACAATACTTGATGAAGAATACATGAAAAAATATGGCATGATGGCCTTGCTTGGAGTTGGTCAAGGTAGTAGTAAAAGCTCAAAACTTGTAGTTATGGAATGGAATGGTAAATCAACAAACGATAAGCCCATTGCATTTATAGGTAAAGGTGTAACCTTCGATACAGGTGGCATATCTTTAAAACCATCAAAAGGAATGTGGGATATGAAGTACGATATGGCCGGTTCTGCCTCCGTTGTAGGCGCAGTAAGAGCTTTAGCAGCACGTAAAGCAAAAGCTAATATCATTGGAGTTATAGGATTAGTAGAAAATTCAATAGATGGCAATGCTCAAAGACCGAGTGATATTGTAGTATCAATGTCAGGACAAACAATAGAAGTACTTAACACTGATGCAGAAGGAAGGTTAGTACTTGCTGATGTTTTATGGTATACCCAAAAAACATTTTCACCAAAATTAATGATAGATCTAGCAACACTTACTGGTGCAATAACTGTTGCTCTAGGGAATAATCAGTACGCAGGTATTTTTTCTAATAATGATTTAATTGCCACGCAATTAATTGATGTTGGGAATGAAACTGGCGAAAAGCTATGGCGTTTTCCGCTAAACGAAGATTATGACAAAATGATCAACTCATCAATAGCAGACATGCAAAACATTTCAACTAAAGGTTATGGGGCAGACAGCATTACTGCTTCTCAATTTCTACAAAGGTTTGTTAATCAAGTTCCTTGGGCTCACTTAGATATTGCAGGCATGGCTTGGGATTATGAAGGATCAGAAATTTCTTCTAAAGGGGCAACAGGATTTGGAGTTAGGTTATTAAACAGATTTATATCAAAGTACTACGAAAATAATATATAGGTATATAGGCGTGCAAAAAAAAATAAGACTTGGCATTTTAATTTCTGGTAGAGGCTCTAATATGCAGTCAATTATCAATGCATGTCATAATAGTGATTTTCCTGCAACAACAGCATGTGTAATCTCAAATAATCCAGATGCTTTAGGATTGATATCTGCTCAAAAAGCAAACATAGAAACTTTTGTTGTAAAAAAACGCCCTCTAGATACTAATAAAATAGAAGAAATTCTAATTAAACACAAAGTAGACTTAATATGTCTTGCAGGATTTATGAGTATCATAGATAACAATTTTCTCAAAAATTGGCATCTTAAAGTTATTAACATACATCCTTCTCTTTTACCATCTTTTAAAGGGTTAAATGCTCAAAAACAGGCTTTTGATGCTGGTGTAAAAATTGCAGGATGTACAGTACATTATGTGTATCCAGAAGTAGACTCAGGTCCAATTATAATACAAGCTGCTGTCCCTGTATCTACAACAGATAATGTAGAAAGCTTATCTGCAAAAATTTTAAATATGGAACATATATGTTACCCACAAGCAATACGTTTAATAGCACTAAATAAAATTCAAATAAATAATAATGTAGTACAATCAACAGAAAAATTATTTTTTATGTATCATTAATTAATTTACACTTATATATTTTTATAGTGCAGCAGATAAATACTTAAATTATATATACGTTATCTTTGTAAATATTAATTACAACCCTTTATAAACATTAAAAAACTACAATAATAAAAAAATTAACGTCATACTAAAAACATTACAAACTATTCATATTTCTTAACAAAAGAATAACATGCCAAGTAACAATTTTGATCTTGCACACATTTAATTACATACAATCTATACTTACATATTACATTTATTAGGAATAAACAAATAATACAAGTTCTTATTAAGCCATACCATTGACTAGTAATTTATAACATCAAATTACTTAACCATTATTATTTAGAGTAGGATATGGCCTCTAAAGGCTATTATCTTATCTGTATATTATCAAAAATATCGCATAATTAAACAATATAATTTATATATATCTGCTTAAAAAAGTAGAGATATATTAAACTTTTTAATATAAATTGAAAAACAATTTACGTGTTCACAACTGCAAAAACAATTCCATTTATAATGATATTAAACTAATGCAGGTAATTATAGACCTAAAAAGACTATAAAAATATATAACATTATAATACTATTAAAAATAGTTACGTATTTTCATAGCATATTATCTCTATATGTTATAGTAAACTAATATAAATAAATTGCTTATGTAAATAAAAAAAAACTATTAAAATTTTCATTTTTTTATTAAAATATTAATCATAATTCAAAAGTTCACAATATGAAACAAGATACCATAGATAATATTAAGGGTACATATTTTCACATAACATCACTATTACTAGTAGTACCAACAATTTTTTACATTGCCAGCTGTAATTCTAAAAGAAAAAAAAGCTCTTTATTTTTACTGACATCTGTAAATTCACATATATTTTTAACAAATTTCTTCCTAATCTGGGCAATATCTTTTATAGCATGCCGTAATTATCCCATATTTGCTAAAAATTATTTTCTCAGTCCACTTATATTAACACTTATTACTGCTGCTATAATGTCAACAATAATACTATTAATTGCAATAACACATCAACTATACTCTATTGTCAAAGATGCACAGTTATATAAAATATCAGTATCCGAGCTTCTATATGATAAGGATCTATGCTGTTATACATTTTCAAATAGTATAAACTATGGGCTACCTACTTTCTTTGTCACAGAAACAATCAATATTATACACAATTTTACACAAAACTTACGTACAAAAACCAATAACAACTATGCTTAGCTTCATAATAATACGTGTTTATAATAATTAAAAAAGGTTTCATGCTACACTGTAGAATAGAAAATAGAGAACTTTTGTAAGAAAACGTAAAAACTATTTACTAAATATAGGCTGTAAAAAAAACATTAGCAACACTTAAAAAGTACGCATTATACATAAATTTATGTCTTCAACATAAAGCATTAAACAATATATAATCAAAAAGCAAAATAACTCTTATATAGCATTTATTCCGCATAAGCACTCATGTATTTTTTTTTTAACATAGAGTTGCTTAAAATTAAACATAAGATTATGTTTAATATTATAACTATGCTAAATGCATATTATTTTTATAAGTATACGTACTGTACAACTTTTTTCTATAAAAATGTAAATTTATTACAAAGAATATGTTACACAAACTTAATCTTCTAGCATTAGCTATATATTATAAAAATATAAGTATTAATTATTAAAATCTAATAGTAAGTTAATCAATTAACTGTACTTCCTAACTTATATTATATACAGAACCCAAATGTAACATAAAAGACAATATCACATTTTTAACTAATTTATGTATAAAGTACATAAATAATTTACACATTAACATAATATTAATCATTTACAACTGGCTTCATTCTTTTCTAACATAAGCAAAACAACAAAATTAATTAATATTTATACTGCTTAAATTTACAACAGAAATACAACTTATGTATACAATGTTACATTAAATTTTTTTCAACCATCAGGCAATTTAACTAAAATACACTATATATAATGTACCTTAACAAATTAATTCAAATAACTTATGTATTAAAGTAACATTAAAACAACCTTAATAATTATCAGAAACGTAGTTAAAGAAAAATCTACATAAAATACTTTATGGCATTACAAAAAATTTTAAATCCATCGCCATATATAGGGATAGCCCTACCTGAGCGCAACTCCATTTCTTTAACATATGTCCAGTTATATTGTTGGGTAAAAAATATTGCTCTCTCTGGATGCGGCATTATAAGCAATGTCCTACCACTATCATCTGATACAGCAGCAATATCATAGACCGATCCATTAGGATTATAAGGAAAGATATTATTTGCATAGCCTTTATCTTCTTTTATATATCTTAAAGCTATGTTCTGATTGTAAATTAAATCATGTAACACATTATCAGTAGTATAAAATTTACCTTCACCATGAGCTATAGGAATATATAACTCATCTATTTCATTAAACCATATAGACTTATTACATACCTTTACGTTTACCCACCTACACTGATACTGATGCATATCATTACATGTAAGAGTTACATTAGTAAATTTATTAATTAATTTCATTAATATTTGACATCCATTACATATACCTATAACAAGTTTATCTCCAGCTAAAAACTCCTGTATTTCTTCCTGAAGATTATTAATCATATTTAACGCAAAAGCATTACCTGCACCAGTGTCATCTCCATAAGAAAAACCTCCAGGTATCGCCATTATATTATACTGCTTTAACAGTCCAGCATTACGTATTACTTCATTAATATGAATAATCTCTCCCTTAACGTTAACGCCAAAATATCTACCTGCCTCTAAAAACGCAGCAAAAGTTTCTTCTTCACAATTTAATCCATATCCAGATAAAACAGCTATTTTCACTTTTTTCGAAGCAAATATTACATGATGTATTGTAACATTATTTGACAAAATTTATATTCTTTTTTACCATCAATGTTATTTATGTATTGTTATATGTATAATTATAATAATCAATATGATGTAATAGTAGTTGGCGGGGGACATGCAGGATGCGAAGCAGCAGCAGCCTCTGCACGAATGGGAGCAAGTACTTTATTGATTACCCACAAAATTTCTACAATAGGAGAAATGTCATGTAATCCTGCAATTGGAGGAATTGCAAAAGGTGTAGTAGTACGTGAAATTGATGCATTAGACGGATTGATGGGAAAAGTTATTGATAAATCTAGCATCCACTCTAGCATATTAAATCATAGTAAAGGTCCAGCTGTATGGGGTCCACGTGCTCAAGCTGATCGACAAATGTACAAACTTGCAATGCAAGAAATCATATTAAATTATAACAATCTAACAGTACTAGAATCTTCAGTTGAAGAATTTATAATAGAAAAAAATACCAACAATAAAATTATAATCAAAGGCGTTATTATCCTAAATAATAAACATATATATACAAAAAAACTTATACTAACAACAGGTACATTTTTAAATGGCACAATACACGTTGGTCATAATAGTCAACCTGCAGGAAGAGTAGGAGAAGCACCATCAATAAAACTAGCAGAAACATTATATAAGTACAATTTTACATTAGGTAAGCTAAGAACAGGAACACCCCCTAGAATAGATGGTAATAGCATTAATTGGGCAATATTATCTGAGCAAAAAGGAGATAATCCGCCAATACCTTTTTCTTTTCTTTCAAGTACCATCAATACCCCTCAGATTTCTTGTTATCTAACACATACTAATATAAACACCCATAACATCATCCAAGATAATCAACATAGAGCAGCATCCAATCTAGCATTAAAAGGTATTAAATCTCCTCGATATTGTCCATCTATAGAGGATAAAATCAAAAGATTCCCACATCGTACAAGCCATCAAGTATTCTTAGAACCAGAGGGGCTAAACACCAATGTTGTATATCCCAACGGTATTACAACTTCTTCACCTATCGATATACAATATGCAATGTTAAAAACAATTATAGGGTTAGAAAACGTTAATGTAATACGCTACGGCTATAGCATTGAATATAACTTTATAGATCCACGTGAACTGTATCACACATTAGAAACAAAAAAAATTGGCGGTTTATATCTTGCAGGACAAATTAATGGTACAACTGGATATGAAGAGGCAGCAGGCCAAGGAATAATTGCAGGAATCAATGCCGCATCATCGTTAAACACACATTACACTCCATTTATTCTAAAAAGAAATGATGCGTATATAGGTGTTATGATAGATGATCTAGTTACCTTAGGAACATCCGAACCATACAGGCTATTTACTTCTAGAGCAGAATATAGACTATTATTACGATCTGATAATGCAGATACACGTTTAACAGAAATAGGTAATAAAACATCTGTTATATCCTCTGAAAGATATTCAGCATTCCAAAAAAAAACACAAGAAATAAAAAGTTTATATAAAGTATTAAATAATTTAACAATAACTCCTAATCAATTATTAAGTTATGGTATCAATATATCTCAAGATGGATGCAAAAAAAATGCCTTCGAACTACTAAGCTATCCCCATGTAAGCACTCATGTACTACTACAAATATGGCCAAATTTACAAGCCTTTAGCACAACTGCACTCAAACAGATAGAAATTGAAGGAAAGTATGCACCTTATTTTAAACGTCAAGAAGCAGATATAAAGCTTTTTATAGATGAGGAAAATACTATTATATCACAAATTACAGACTATTCTCAAATACATGGTTTATCAAAAGAAGCGCAAGAAAAGCTACAAAATATAAAGCCATTTTCTATTGGATCAGCAAGAAGAATCCCTGGAATAACACCAGCTGCTATTACCAATATTCTAATTTATTTGCGTCACCATATTAAACAGCAAGCATCATCAAGTGATCAATAACTATAATAACACTATCCTTTTATAATGACTTTTACAAATAAGATATAATTTATATTAAAATACCACGTAATCAGATTTAACATTTCTTTCTTTTTATATGTTATTAACATATAATACATTCAGTATAATACAAATATTTGCTATTATAAATCACTTATATTAAAGTTACACACTACGTATAATAATAACACTATAATTACAAGCAAAAGTTATAAGTAACATTTATCACATAGTTAACACGTTATTTTGTATAGAAAAAACATTACATTAAAAATATTAGAAATTGTGCAAAAGCTCTTGGATCTATCTATATACAGTATTACTGACATGCATAACATTACTTGATTTAATAATTATAGAATGAGTTTTTATGTAATCATTACAAAACTCCACTCCTTTAACTAAACTGCTATCTGTTACACCTGTAGCTATAAAGACAGATTTGCTTCTTACCATATCTTTTATTGCATATACTTTTTTAACATCTTCAATATTAAAACATTGTGCTACTTCCATTAATGAATCTGTATTAAATATTAGTCTGCCCTCCATCTGCCCACCAATAGAAGATAATGCTGATGCTGCCAGTACTCCTTCAGGAGCTCCTCCAATTCCAACATACAAATCATATTTTCCTATAGCTAAAGATAAGACAGCAGATATATCTCCATCATCTATTAATTTTATACGCGCACCACACTTTCTTATAGAATCAATTAAAGATACATGTCTTTCTCTGTTTAAAACAACTACCACTAAATCACTAATAGAACATCTCTTTGCACCTGACAAATTATGAAGGTTAACTGCTATATTATTATCTAAAGATACTACCTTATCCGGCAAATTAGGGCCAATAGCAATTTTTTCCATGTAAACATCTGGAGCTCTTAAAAATCCACCAGATTCTGTCACAGCAATAACAGACATTGCTCCATCTTTATAACTCGCACAGATTGCCGTACCTTCAAGGGGATCAACTGCAATATCTAACGCATATCCTCCCCTACCAACTTTCTCACCAAAATGTAACATAGGAGCATTATCACGTTCTCCTTCACCTATAACAATAGTACCATCTACATCCATAAGATTTAATTCTGCACGCATAGAGTCTACAGCTGCTTTATCAGCACCCACCTCATCCCCCATACCAATAAAACCATGAGCTTTTATTGCTGCAGTTTCTGTTACTTTTAAAAATTTAAAACATAAATCTTGTATCATTATTTTAGATCTTAATTTAAAATATAATTAACAGGTAGCATAAAATTTTATATGATATAATGTCAAATTATATTATATTAAATTGAGTGGATAAAAATTGATAGTCATAAGAATTTATCAAGTATTAATACTGAGTGTGATGCTATTGTCTGGATGCACACAAAAACCTGCACCTGTATCCCTAAGAGGAGAGGAATTTCACGGTCGTAGAGAAATAGACGACAAAAATGAATATCATCTAATTAAAGACTATAATGCTAAAGTAAAAAACGTTTACTCACAAAAACTTAACAATAAGATCATAGTTAATAATCTATCCACCAGTCAAAAAAATACACAAACAAAATGTAAATTTATCATGCCTCTTCAAGGAACTATTACGTCTTCATTCACAAATCAGCATAACAATAACAATTTGTGTAATGAAGGAATTAGTATACAAACTGACAATATTACAAACATTAAAGCCTCAGCAAACGGTAAAGTATTACACATAGGAAAAGGATTACGATGGTATGGAAATTTAATAATAATAGAACATGACAAATATACTATTACTTTATATTCTTACTTGCATAATATCTACGTAAAAGTTGGTGAAAAAGTCCAACAAGGACAAGTAATAGCCTCTATTACAAAAAATAACAGTAAAGCTTCCAATAATCCCACCCTATGTTTTTCAATGCGTAAAAATGGAAATGCTGTTAACCCATTAATATACATAAATTGCAAATAATTAATGTATATTAATTCAACTCTCAATAGTATTATATATTATATTATACAACTTACATACAGTGTCATCATGGTAAGAAAAAATCAATATATTACATGTAAATTCCTTTATAATGTTATTAATTTACAGGTAATAAATGTCAGATTACGTATCAGAAAGACGTGCTATAAGAATATTATATGAGTATTGGGATTCATTACGTAATGCTAGAAATTTTCCACAAAAGTCTGAAATAGATCCTGAAGAAATTATAGAAATTTGGCCAAGCTGTTTTATAATTGACGTTCAAGAAAGTATGCAGCATAAATATCACTGCTCATACATTGGAGAAAAAGCAATGAGTCTTTACAAGTCCGACGTCAGATATTATTCTAGCTCTGAAAACATTACAATGTTTTTTCCCCAAGTTATAGAAGATTTAGAGGATTACTTAGAATCAGTAACAGAAAACCAGAAGCCCTTAATGAAAGAATCAGAAACCCAACTTACAACCGGTAATTACTTAAAAATTAGGCAATGTTTATTACCACTAGGAGAACAGGATACTGTTAAGTCCATTATTGGAGTTGTAGGAGGAAAAATATATTAGTTAAATTAACTGTTCATCAGTGATCCACCTTAAATAAATGTAAAGTTATTTCACTATAATTTATAGTAAACAGCAAATGCTTGAAAAACACTATAAAAATAATAAAAATCACATAATAATAGAGCCACATAGTAAAAAATAACTTTATTAAAAAATGTTAGATTTTCCTTTTACTCCTCCTAACACAAAATCATATTTATTTATAAAACAAACCCAGATATAGAAAACTATAAATAAGTATCACTCATGCAGTTCAATATAATATTAGTCTTGTTATACTATTATAATTGCAAAACAGTTATAAATAATCACAAGCTGTTAAATACGCACAAAGCATTATAACAATAAATTATGCAAAAAGAGTATATTCAAATAGTTTTAAAAAAGTATCAAATCTTTTTCATATACCTCTTAATTCAAAACCACATTATATATAAAAACATTCAACTTCAAACAAAATACAATTTCAACATGTAAATTAAAAACAAAATGCGTACTAAAAGCTGTAAATATTATTCACAAATGCGCATTATTAAGACAAATTTAAAAAATTCCCTCATATAAACATATAGAAAAGCTAATATAGCTTTTTTGCAGTCTCATAACAAAAAATAGAAATTTTAAACATATATGTCTTAATGCAAATAAGTAAAAGCAAAAACTTAAAAAGTTGTGCTTCATTAAGTGTAATAATACAAAAATTAAAAAAGTTTAGTCAGCATTTTATAATTACAACACAGATCATCCTAGAAAATTTTACCATAATATCAGGTCAGTATTAAAAAACTTACGATATAATTAAGTAGTATCACAACATTCAAGAAACAAGCATAAACGTCTCAAGAAGAATATTAAACATAGTGAAAAATGTATACATAGATCACCAAAAATGTCACTTACTTTAGAAAATGAAAAAACTTCCTTCTTCTTCTGTTCCTATACCAATAAGCTTTCCTTTATTAAAGGTACTCTATAGATAAATAATTTCATACATGCCATGCTGTTGACAATAATAAGCAATCTAACATATAGTGAAAAGAGTTTATGCATGAAGCAATATGCAAGCTCTACGCTTATTTGTTAGAGATAACTCAATTTTTATGAAAAAGTTATCTACAACATCTAATCATTGACTGCAAGATTTACGAAAATTCACCACAAAACTTAAATTACCCCTAGCTTCTATAAAAATCAAGCTAGTGTTCTAATATATATATACATAAAAACTTCTCGCACAGTTATAGTTAACAATACAACAAGTGATAAAACCTATACAAAAAAATAATTGAATTTTTTGCATAAATATAACATATATATTCATTATACATACTAATCAATAGCAAATTAACTTATAGATCTCAGCTCACATTAATTAAAATACGCAATTAATTACACTAATTTAAACAAAATCATAATAACAATCAATGTTACAATTTTTAATACATAATTAAATCTATTAGCTTTATAAATACATACAATTTATCAATTACATAATAAGCATTCTAACAATTAAATTTAATACTTAAAAATAAAAAAAATCATTACTTATAAAAAAATA
Source organism: Candidatus Neoehrlichia procyonis str. RAC413 (assembly GCF_000964795.1). Classification (GTDB taxonomy): domain Bacteria; phylum Pseudomonadota; class Alphaproteobacteria; order Rickettsiales; family Anaplasmataceae; genus Neoehrlichia; species Neoehrlichia procyonis. The sequence goes on from NZ_LANX01000001.1 coordinate 603,040, forward strand.
ATAATCCTATCTTAAAACAAATTAAAACCTAACATTTTAACAATTAAAAATACTATACGACCATTAATATATTAGTTAAATAGCAATTATTTGATACACTCAAACATTAAAACCTTACCCTACATTAAAGATACCAATAATAAGCTTACAGCACTATTGTTTTATAAATAGATTATATTTTACATAATTATATAATAAATAGTTTGTATTCCTTATATTTATAAAATATAATCTCGTGTATCAGGTAAAGAAGTAGTTGCTGCACAAAATGCAGAGGAAAGTCTGGACTCCAAGGGAAAATGGTGACAGGTAATCCCTGTCGAAGGTAACTTTAGGTTAGGGCCACAGAAAATAACCGCCTTTAATAACAAGGTAAGGGTGAAAAGGTGTGGTAAAAGCACACCGTACTTATGGTAACATATAGTAGCTAGGTAACCACCACCAGGAGCAAGACTAAGCAGAGATATTGTGTTTTCCCTCACTATTATCCGGGTAAGTCGCATGAGGTAAATAGCAATATTTATCCCAGATGAATAACTACATAAACAAAATCCAGCTTACCTTTACCTGATACTTATATTATTATAAATAAGCATATGCCTATATGCTTTACAAAACTTTTCATTCAAAATTTGCAGGTACATGCTATAGCATTATGAATAAAAATACATCAAGCTGTTTTTGAGGTCAGTTATAATATATCAATTAAACTATACGTAGCTTAATATACAACAATTCATCAAATAGAATAAAAGACAAATCCCAATTTATCCCCCCTTAATTAATATACGAAAGATTAAATAAAGGACATCTTATTAAAAAATATTTATAATAAATATAAAGTTACACAACAAAATTTCACCATAAGCATAAAAAACATAATTCTTATTATATTTATATCCCATTTCCAAAGCTTGTATCTTTACACAATCTATTTTGTTATTGGTTCTATACATATGTTTATCATAACTTTTATACTAATACATATTAGTACTACAATAACTAATGTATATTGTTAAAATATATATTAATTAGTAAAAAATTTGTCAAAAAAAGCTACTGACTATATATTGAAAGTACAAGATTATTAAATAACTCATATAATATCATGAAAATGTATTATATTATGTAAAACTTGTTTTCTCTATAGAATATTTTAGTTAATATTATATGACATAAGTATTGTCTAAGAAATATGATTATATATATTGTTATTGCAAATAAATTAAATCAAATATGTAATAACATAAATAAAAGTGCTTGTGCTTATGTCATAGACGCTGACTATCAATTTACTAATAACGAAATTAATTTTATAGGAAAGCTGTTAAGTAACAAAGTAACACAAGAGTTTTTTGCATTTGTATACAATAACAACATATTAAATTACATAAATATAAATTCTCAAACACCATACAACATGTTTGACATCTTCAATGTAAGCTGGTCAATAGAAAAAGCTTTTTTACCAGGAGTTACCGACAATGTTGGTAATACAGCTGCCAACATTATAAATGAAGCATTCAACAATAACTTTAAGGTACAAGTTCACACTTCAAAAATATTTTTTGGAAGTACTGCAATACCAGATATGCACTATATTTCCAACACGTACAACCCATTAACAGAATATTGTAAATTAACCTACATACATAATCACAATGTTCAAGTAAAATTCTTAGGCACTAAAGTTATAACAAATTTAAATACTACACTACCAAGTACACAAAACAGTCATTACCCCATTCCATATATTAAATATACAGACCTCTTTACTACCCACAAAAAACTTCAATATGTTCATTCTATAGATCTTAACGTTAGTGATGATAACCTTATGAAAATTAGTAAGTATGGCATCAACGGTCAAGGTTCTTTAAATTTATCATTACGTGCAATGAAAAGTATTCAAAAATACTTTCAAAAAATTAACAGACATCCCAATGACATAGAAATAGAAGCATTAGCACAAACTTGGTCTGAGCATTGTAAGCACAACATCTTTTCTTCACCTATAGATGAAATTTCAGATGGGTTATATAAGCATTACATCAAACGCGCAACCGCTAAAATCAACTCACCTATATGTGTTTCCGTATTTTCTGATAATGCAGGAGCAATTGTTTTTGATGATAATTTTATTATAGTAGATAAAGTTGAAACTCATAATAGCCCATCAGCACTTGATCCATTTGGTGGTGCAATTACTGGTATATTAGGAGTAAATAGAGATATAATAGGTTTCGGGAAAGGAGCTAAACCTATACTTAATTCCTATTATTTTTGCTTCGCAGAATCCATAAAAGAGCAATTATACAGAGATAGTCAGTGTTCAACACCCATACTTCACCCAACTATAATTATGGACGAAGTAGTAAGAGGGGTAAATATTGGGGGTAATTGCTCTGGTATTCCTACCGCTTTAGGATCTGTATACTTTGACAATAGGTTCTATGGTAAACCATTAGTATTTGTTGGTACTACTGGTATTATTCCACGTACAATTCAAGAATCCCCTTCTCACTTAAAATCTCCTATGAATGGAGATTATATTGTAATTATCGGAGGGAGAACAGGAAAAGACGGCATTCATGGTGCAACTTTTTCATCAAACATACTAACTGAAAACATTAGTTCAACAGTAGTACAAATTGGTGATCCTATCACACAAAAAAAATTATCTGATGCTATAATCAAAGAAGCTCGTGACCTTAACTTATATAATGCAATTACTGATAATGGTGCGGGTGGACTATCATCATCAATAGGAGAAATGGGAATTAAAGGATTTATAGTAAACCTCAATAAAGTACTACTTAAACATCCGTACATGTTACCTTGGGAAATATGGATATCTGAATCACAAGAAAGAATGACTTTAGCCGTACCTCCAGATAAATACCACAAACTTGAAAAAATAATGCAAAAGCATAACGTAGAAATTAGCATTATTGGAGAATTCACTAACACCAACAAAGCTATAGTATTGTATGATGGGCGTGTTATAATGGATCTTGATATAGATTTCTTACATAATGGCAATCCAGTAACACACTTAACAACTCAACCACGTAAATGCCCTCTGCCAATTACACAATCTAATATTAATTCTTCAATAGAAGAGGATTTACACAACATAATTCAAAGAGTAAATATAAACAGTAAAGAATTTATTTCAGTACAATATGATCATGAAGTTCAAGGATCATCTGTAATAAAACCTATTCAAGGTAAAGGAAGAGTATGTGGTGATGCTATAGTAATACGTCCAATATTATCATCAAAAAAAGGAATAGTAAAATCCCATGGATTTGGGTCCAGATATGGAGATGTAGATTCCTACAACATGGCAGCTTGTGCCATTGATAGTGCAATACGCAATTATGTTGCAGTAGGAGGAAACTTTGATCATTTAGCATTAATTGATAATTTTTGTTGGTGCGATTCTACAAATCCAGAAAGATTATGGCAATTAAAAGAAGCTGCTAGAGGTTGTTACGACTATGCTGTAGCATTTAATATTCCTTTCATTTCAGGAAAAGATAGCATGTTCAATGACTTTAAAGGATATGACAGCCAAGGAAATCCTATACATATATCTTCCCCTCCTTCACTATTAATTTCTACACTTGGAATAATAGACAATATTGAACATGCAGTAACGCTTGATGTTAAAGCTCCAAATGACTTAATATATGTTTTAGGAGTAACTTATAATGAACTTGGAATGTCAGAATATCAAGCCTACAGTAATGTAGGAGAAGTCAATATTCCACAAGTTAATACTAAGGCTGCCTCTACATTATATAAAAAGTTCTATCAAGCAATTAATAATAATATTATCGCTTCCTCCATTGCACTAAACCTAGGCGGATTAATTGTAGGGTTAATAAAGTCCCTTATTGGCGGACAACTTGGAGCAAAAATAGATTTATCCTTAGTACCAACACAAAATATAAATTTCAATAACAAGCTAAAAGAAAGAATCATAATGTTTTCAGAATCACAAAGTAGAATCTTAGTAACAATCAACCGTAATAATAAGAAACAATTTGAAAAAATATTTCAAGATGTACCTCATGCCGTTATAGGAACAGTAACATCAACTAAATCACTTTGTATTACTGGATTGACAAGCATAGCCATAGATGATTTAGAAGTAAGCTACAAAAAATTTAGTAATCAACAACTATATAAAGCAAATACATAAACTAAGAAGTGAATACTTATAAATGCATTACGCTACACATCCCGCAAATTATATAAAAATAGTGATTTAATCATTTGATATATATCAATTTAAACTCAACATTAAATACAGTACCTATAAATATTTACTCAATAATCTACATTAATTAAAGAATAAACATATTATGTTACAATTCACACATAATTTCATATTTATAAAACTGTAATTAAAATTATAAAATACCTTAACATTATGTACAATACTCAAACATAAATTAAATATTGTACATATACAAAATAACTTCTATGTAACATAATACTATTTAATTTTTTAAAGTATATAAAAAGTAAATAATTTTTTAGTAATACATATTTGGGCATTTAAATATTTTTTGTTATATACTTTTTTGTTTATAATAACATTAGTGTAATGACAGGTTAATATGAAAAAAATTTTATTATTACTAGCTTTATTTACATACAGTTTCAAAGCTTATGGAGTATATATTGTAAGAGATAGCGAAGTAGAGCATGTAATAAAGAAAATAGCATACCCATTATTTGATGCAGCAAATATCAATATTGATAATATCAAAGTTTTTATTGTACATGATAATACTATCAACGCTTATATTATAAACAACAAAAACATTTTTATTCACTCAGGATTACTACAATTTTCACAAAGCCCCAACACTGTAATTGGGGTAATAGCTCATGAAATTGGACATATATCACAACAGCATATACTGTACAAAAAGAAAGACGTACGTAAGACCGTCATAAATACAAGCCTAGGTTATGCTTTAGGAATGATTGCTGCAATTACAATCAATCCAAATATTGGACAAGCCATAATGTCAAGCACTAGTACCATAAACTACAGGATGTTTCTTGCTAATAACCGTGAGCAAGAAGAAATTGCTGATCAATGTGCATTAAAATATCTAGATATTGCAGGATACGATTATGATGGTTTAGTTAGTCTATTTAGATACTTTCATAATTTAGGATCACAACATGGTATAATGGATCAATATTTGTTAACACATCCACTCAGTAAACAAAGATTAGAAAATATACAAAATTATCGCCGAAAAAATACATCTAATAACTGGCACAGCGAAGATACACAAAATTTCAAGAGAATTATAGATAAAGTTCATGCATTTTTTGCACCACTTAATACTTTCAAAGACGAAAAATATCTTTCCTTATATACACGTTCTATTATTAATTATAGAAAATCTAATATTAAAGAATCACTAGAACAACTAAATTCCCTTATTAAACAAAATCCATATGACCCATATTTTTATGAATTAAAGGCTCAAATTTTTTATAAAGTTGGTAATATAAAAAAAGCTATTGAAAATTATAAAATTGCATTACAATTTTTGCCAGATGATTTATTGATAAAGTTAGAACTTGTACAAGCATTGTTATTAAGTAATGCAAAAGAAGCAGTACATCATCTAGAGCAAGTACTATACAAAGAAAAAGATAATCCTTTCATATGGAAACAATTAGCTATAGCTTATGGAAAGCTTAATAATGTCGGCATGTCATACTTTGCCTTTACAAATAAGTTTTTTATTGAAAATGATACAAAAAATTTCTATAAATATGCAAATTTATCAAAAAACTACTTGCCCAAAGATAGTGTTTATATAAGTCATATCGATGATATGAAAAAACATATTAAACGTAATCTATAATATTATAAGACAACCAAAAAGTATTACAAACAACAATAAAGTTATGCAGGATATAAATAATATTATTTATGATTTTTATTGTATTTACAAATAAGTTTTTTATCTAAATCACATAAAGAATGTTAGTATTATCAGGCCATACTTTATTGTCTCAAAGTAATTACTATGTCATATACTGTGCAAACACATAAAGAAAGATCATCAATATGTCAAAAAAAAGGAAACGCTATTAAAAATATATTTTTATACAATTACAGGTTTATATTTTTTTAAAAACTTTACCCTAAAATTATATGTGATCGTTAATAAGCAAAAAAAAAAGGAGAAAGCATTATGAAGTCGTTAGCTAAAATATTATATTGCATTATGTTTTCTTTAGTATCATGCTACCCTATATATGAAACACAAGTAGATTACACACCCCCTGCCACTGAGCAAGGAAAGAAATGCATTATAGAATGCGGATTTATAAAAAACAACTGTTATCGTCAATGTCAAAAACAAGTAAATGAATGTGAGTTTAAAGAAAAATTATATAATATTCCATCATCTGTTATTAACATCGTTAAAGATACTAACAATAGCAACAAAAGTGCTGATAATAACAAAAATAATAACAATAATTCTAATAGCACAATAACTATAACAAAAACAATTTCAAAAGAGGATAAAAAAAGTATTTGCAATATTAACAATTGTAATAGACTATGCAGAAATGATTATAATCTATGTTATACTGACTGCGGTGGTAAAGTTACTTTTAATGAAGTATGTACATATTTTTGTGATAAAAAATAGCAATAACTATCATCTTCTTACAATACCATTTTCACAGGTATCCTAGATATTACTTATTTCATAGATTATAGCAGTCATGTTTTGTGTTACAGTATTTTTACGTTATATATTATGTAAAGTATAAACACCAAAGTGACTTCTATAATCTATATTTTGCAATTGCACTTATAGTACCTATCCACTAAACCCACTAAAAAAAATGATAATTTTCATAAAATGCTATATAGTGCTTTTTTTATATAACCCTATATTGTATAATTATTTTTTAATCAAACAATGTATTACCTGTTAAGCGGATGAGTTATATGAACCTGTGGAGAAAATGGATGCAAGATAAAATTCGTAGAGTTAAGCCTTTGTACTAAGTTTACTTGTGTGATATCTAATAACATTGTATTTATGCTTATATTGAAAACATTATGTGTAAATTGAGGACAGATATCACATATTGGAATAAGAACAAAATCTCTATAGCGCATATGTTGATGAGGTATCTGCAGAGTTTCATCATTAATGATAACATTATTCCATAATATTATGTCTATATCGATTGTTCTAGGAGACCAAAATTCTTTATTACGTCTTCCTAAAAAATTTTCTATTTTTTTTATATGACACAAAAGTGCAAAAGGTGATAAATCTGTATACCCAGCAACTGCCATATTTAAAAAGGGAATATTCCAACTTATAGGAGCACCGTGTGGTAATAATGCCTCACTTTCATATACACATGAGCAAACCTTATTAACAATAGGAAGCATCCTTATAGCCAATTGAATATTACTCAACCTATAACCAAGATTACTTCCCAATGATAATACTACAATTCCGTAAGATTTCATTCACACATTACAAATTTATACACAAAAGAAATCCTAAACATTGTTATTACAGATAATTCGTACATATAATACTATTACATTTATCCCTTTATCAATATTAACCTACCATCAAAGCTACTTTAAAGAGCAATAATAAACACAACATATAAGCTTTTATCACATAATAAAAACCCTAAATAGTAGCTTATTATTAATATACCTATATGTACAACTAATTATAATATAATAAAAATTAGAATTATTATTACAATATCCTTTGCATATTTATATACATAGTAATACATTGCTTTAAAAGCAACTTTTAATCATCTAATACAAATTAACTAATAAACATCTATTTTAAAAATATACAAATCAAATACTGCATATAATGATGATAATCAACATAATGTTATTTTTCCAATATTACATACTGTTTATTTTGTATTGTAGTAATGCAATATTAATGTAACAAAATTTAACTACTTCACAAATACCTAAAACTATGAGTACGTATACGCATACACTCTATAATAAATACTCTTTATTACATACATGTTTTTTATATTATACTTCACAATACTATGGTTATGCCATATTTCCCTTTTAAAAAAATTTACATTACAGTATAAATCATTAATTTTACTTTACGTAACATAATAGTATATAATAGAATAACGCAAACTTTTTAAGTATATCTATGGTTCTAGATAAAATAGTGATGTCAACAGAAGAATTAAAAAACTTTATAATCTCGATTCTTGATACACATAAAGCCAATAATATTAGTATATTAGATATAAGTAACAAAAGTATACTAGCAAAATACATGATTATTGCATCAGGTGAATCTACCTCTCATGTAAAATCTTTAGCAAATAACATCAGAAAAAAAATCAAACCATATAAAAAATTATCAATAGAAGGATTACAAGATGGCAATTGGATAGTAATCAGCTTACAAAACATAATAACACATATTTTCAGGCCAGACGTAAGGGAATACTACAACTTAGATGAACTATGGAACAATGTTATATCAAGTACAGAACTATAAAAATACTAACACTATCACAGCAACCAACTTTCTTTGATTAATAAAGTAACCAAAATTATTCAATAAATACACAAATATAGCTTTTAATATACACATGTTAATAATGGGTTAACAGTTTTGAATTAATATTTTTCTATATTAAAAATATAAAGAACTGATTAATAAAATTAGTTAACTTATAATAACTAGTACATGTAGTTAATAAGCATAAAAGTATATTTGCATGTACGTCGTTATACTACAATAAAACAACTAGGACCAAATAATGAGTATAATTGCACGTAGATTAAGTGATGCTGTCATTTCAATCAAACAAGATAATAATCTTCATACTCTTTCTATTTCGAACATTAATAGATCTGCTACTAATCTGCTAGGATATCATAAAGATGACATACTAGAATATCCTCTGCGTTCTATACTAAGCTACGAAGTAGTAGAAACAATTGACAGTTATTTAGAATATATCCAAGATGGTGTAGACTTAGCTGATATAATATCAAAAATAAGAAATTTTTCCTTTATTCATAAAAATAAACAAATAATTAATGTACATCCTAAGATCTTTCGTACTTTATCAAACAGAAATATTATCAATTACGAACTACTAATACGTGATACTAGTATTACTCAACAATTAAACTTCTTTAGAAAAAAATTGTTAGTAAACGACAAATATACTATGGATCAGGATTTTGATGTTTTAGATGTAATCTCAACAACAAAAGAAATACAGGTTATTTCAGAATTTGTAAAGAAAAACAACATTGAATCTATTATTGGAATAGTATCATTAAACATTAACCACAACAATACGCGTACAATGCAATTAAGTAAAGTCCTACTAGATACACTTCATACCAATATTAGATATAGCGATATTATTGGGTACATGGGAAATTATAAATTTGTGTTTGTGTTACTTGGATGTAGTGATAAAGATGCACCATCTGCTGTTGCAAGAATACATAAAAATATAAATATAAGATTAGCAGCATATACTCCAATAATAGAGTCATTAATTAAATATTTGCAAATAAATAACGAAACAAATTATGTTACTCTTATAGAAAACATTAACAATTCTTTTATCAATAATACAAAATAAAACTATTATTCAGTAACATTATAGAACAAGTTGTTGAGCAAATAATTAAAAAGTATATACGTTATAAAAAATATTAGCAGTGCTTTAACACAGTATAAAATAATAAACATTATGCAATAAAATATAATTTTAATCTATATTACATTGTAAAATCTTTAAAAATATAAGAAATAAATAATGATTCTCCGCATACAATGTTCAAAAACATTGGTAATTCCGTGTAATATACATATTAATAATACTGCAAAATTATATGAAAAACACCTACACATTGTAATCCTATTCAACATAAAATTTTGATTTATAAAATATTAGTAGTACTGTGAATAAAATAAAGTAACATTTCATAAAATATACAAACTTGTAAAATACTAAAAGCATAGATAAACATACATTTAGTATAAGTAAAAAGTTCATATAAAAAGTATACAAAACTCTAAAATACCTTTTTGTATAAAGTTATAACTCAAATTAACACTATACTCAATTAATAATAAAGATATAATCCATGCTTGTACATTTCTTGTATCTAGTATATAATCTGCCTTTTTATCAAGAATATCCTGTATATTTTTATGAATCTCAATACTCTGCGCTTTTAAGGTTATCTTTAATATAACTCTATCGCCCTCCTCTTGTAATAAAACTACAATCTCTTCACCATTTATCATAATCAACATTGATAACATGATAATATTAGATATTAATTTATTGATCTTTGTTATTAACTGTACATTCAACATCTGCGATTTTATATTCCAACTTAACCGCACTTTTTTTGTATTTAAATATTCTTCAATGTTTGCTTTTGCACTACTAAAACTTTTATTATCTTCTGATAAACTATAAGACTGCCTAGATATTCTAAACCTAGCCATAATCTCATGAGAAGCTTCACTTAGTAAACAAACAAAATCTTTATTAGACTTATCACCTTCACTTAAAAATTCTATATAATTTACTATTGCTCCTATAGGACCGGCTAAATCATGTAACAATTTTGCAGATAATAGCTCCGTACATGATAAAATACTTTTTTCACTAATATTTTCTTGCATAATAACCCCTATATAACAGTATGCATACGTATTGTACCTTTTAATGATTTAATATAGGTAAACTATAAAATAGATAGCAATTTATAAAAATTATTTTTGTATATAACATAGTCAAAATAGTTAAAAATATAGATAATAACCCTAAACACTAATATTTCTATTCAGCACTTCTACAAGCAAGCTCTATTAGTATACAGATATTAGAAAATATATATACATACACATAACATATAAATAGCAAACTTTATATTATTAAAATTAAGCATTTAATGCTATTCTCATATTTTAAATATTATAACTAGTTTATGAATACATACCAAGATTCTGGAGTAAACATCAAAAATGCAAATATGTTAGTTAAAAATATTAAAACAATTGCCAAATTAACTTCTAGAACAGAAGTTATAAGCAGTATTGGTAGCTTTGGAGGAATTTTTGACTTATCACCTATCATAAAGAAATATAACGCTCCTGTAATTGTATCATCAACTGATGGTGTGGGAACAAAGTTATGTATAGCACAAGAAGTAAATAATCACCACAATATAGGAATAGATTTAGTTGCTATGTGTATAAATGACATACTCTCACATGGAGCAGAGCCATTATTCTTTTTAGATTATTTTGCTACTGGCAAATTAAATAATGATATTGCATTACAAATAATTAACAGTATCGCTCAAGGTTGTAAAGAATCAAATGTAGCTTTGATAGGAGGTGAAACAGCTGAGATGCCTGGCATGTATTCTACTACAAAATATGACCTTGCAGGCTTTGCTGTAGGCATAGCTGAAAAAGAAAAAATTTTACCTATAAAAAATAGCATTAACATTGAAGATGTCATTCTTGGATTACCTTCAAGTGGTGTACATTCAAATGGCTTTTCACTTATACGCAAAATCCTACAAGATCTTAACATAAATTATAACGATAAATGTCCCTGGGGTAATAAATCATGGGCTGATGTGTTACTTACACCTACCTACATATATACTAAATCTATATTACCGGTAATTCACTTAATAAAAGGAATCGCACATATTACTGGTGGAGGATTTATCGAAAACATACCTCGTATATTACCAGAAAATCTAGCAGCAAATATTTTCTTAGATTCTTGGGAAAAACCTCAAATATTTAAGTGGATAGAAAAAATAGGCAATATATCTCAAAAGGAAATGCTTAGTACATTTAACTATGGCATTGGAATGGTAATAATTACCTCTCCAGAAAATGCTGTAACGTTAAAAAACATATTTTTAAATCAAGGTACCCCTATATATACGATTGGTAATATTATACCTCATACATCATCAGAAAAAGTTATATTTGATAGAGCATAACATAAAGTAATCCTCAAAAAATTATTACTTGTATTATGTTAATTGCTTAATCTTTGTACAACACACAACAAAAGTTATATATAAATAAACATGCGCTATAATAACTTTTACAAGCAATACCAGTGTAAAAGAGAATTCTTTGCAAATTGCCTCTTAGATAAGCACTTGGCATTAAGTACAAACTTATATCATAACATAAATACATATAATTATGTTAGTTAACATTTACTACTAAAAATCTCTTTAACTTTAAAACTGCTAAAAATTACAAGCCATAACAAATGCAATAATCTTTAAATGTCATAGATCATGATACATCATGCATATGCTATTTCTACTATAGTAGAATCTATTCCACATAAATTAAGATACTATTTTACATACATACACATAATTGGCCTAAATTTTTGCATATATCTCACATTTATCATAAACATAAAGTTATAAACCTTAAAATAAAAAATTTAATACTAATAATGTGATTAACACTTTCACACAGTAAAAGCATATACAAATAAAGATTTACATGTAACCGACACTAGTTACATTTACCTCATTCTTTAACACTTAAAGTAATATCAGCATGTGTTCATGCTTAACATTAGCAAAATGCATAGCATTATAACATTGTTTATTGATTTAATTTTTTTATTGTCTGAGGATGAAAATCCCTATAATTATCTATAATATTATTATGATCTAAATTAGTATAAATTTGCGTTGTAGAAAGACTTGAATGTCCTAACAATTCCTGTACAACTCTGATATCAGCACCTCTTAAAAACAAGTGTGTTGCAAAGCTATGACGAAATGTATGAGCGGTAGTAATTTCTGGTAATCCAATTTTTCGACGCATAACTTGCATCCTTTTTGCAAAGTAAGTCCTTTGTAATTTACTCCCTCTTAGTCCCACAAATACATATTGAGTTTTATTTTTATCACAAAAATAAGGACAACTTTCTATATACTCATTAATATATTTCTTGACTAATGGCAATACTACAACAACTCTTTCTTTCTTTCCTTTACCAACTACACGTAATTCACATCCCCTAAAGTCACAAAATTTTATATTAATTGCCTCACTAATTCTTAAACCACAACCATATAGTAACATAATAATTGCCAAATCACGTTTCTCATACCAGTACTGATATAGTCCTTCATTGCTACTACAAATTGCATCAATGTGAGATTCATATAATACTTTTGGCAAGCTTTTTCTAACTATGGGCTTTAAAATATAAAAAACTGCTTGATTATCTATATCATATACCCTACATAAATATCGAAAGAAATTTTTTAATGCAGATATTGCACGCGCATTTGATACAGATTCTATATTATCTTTATACCTAAATGACAACCACTGTCTTAGATTTTTCACACTAATACTGCTAATAACTTTTACAGTTACAATTTGTAAAGAAGTTTTATATAAAAAAACAATAAATCCAATAACATCTGACTTATAAGCACTGATAGTATTTATAGAATAACCTTTTTCACATTTTAACCAATTTACCCAACTATCAACTATGGTTAACAATTCTTTATCTAATTCCATTAAATCATTACTATTAAAAATACAAGTAACTATATCATATTATTACAAATATTCTTTAAATATAGAAATATCATTACATTGATAAATAATAAATAAATGTTTCCAAAACTTATCTTAGACCAAAAACAAAGATTTATATAGATAGCCTAATTAAAAATCTACTTATTTCTAACACTAAACAATTATTTATACTTTAAAATAATTTTACATACCATACTAGAAAAATACTATAATCCTATTGTAGGCATTCTTTTAATTATAGATCATAATACCTAAATAATATATAATTTTTCAGTTTCTTCAAAAAAGGTAAAAAGTGAAGGTTACCATATTAGGAGCAGGAGCATTTGGTACAGCTATAGCACTTGCACTATCTGATAATAATATAAAAATTAACTTATGGAGTCGTAATCAACAAGTCATACAGTCTATACGTTCTATACAAGAAAACTCCATATATTTACCAAATTATAAACTTTCACCAAATATAAGTATTGTCCATGAAATCTCTACAGCTTTATCTGACAGTCCATCATCAATCATTATTGCAGTACCTACACAAGAACTACGAAATTTGTGTATTAATATACAAAAAACACATATCACCTCCTCTACTCCTATATTAATATGTAGTAAAGGTATTGAAAATACATCTCTACTTCTTCCAAGTGAAATAGTCAGTGAAATATTTCCTAATAATCCCATATTTATCTTATCAGGTCCAAGTCTAGCACAAGAAATAGCACAAAAATTACCATGCTCTCTTGTACTAGCAGGTACAAATGACAGCCTAGCACAATACTTAATATCAAATTTTCATAATTCTGTTCTATCAATCACGTACACAAAAGATCTGATAGGCGTACAAGTTGGAGCTGCAATAAAAAACATCATTGCTATCGCATGCGGTATCATAATTGGCAAGCAGCTTGGATACAATGCATTAGCTACTGTGATTACAAAAGGAATGGAAGAAATTAAAAATTTATATATAGCAAAACACAATAACTTTAATCTCTCAACTTTAATAGGTTTTTCATGCTTGGGAGACCTAGTATTAACATGTACTACAACCCATTCTCGTAATATGTCTTTCGGGGTTACAATTGGAAAAGAAAATAGTGTTATATTTCACAAAAATATATTACTAGCAGAAGGCATAACTACTGCAAAATCTATCCCTCTTTTATCACAAACATTTAATATTAAACTACCTATTTGTACAATCATATACCAGCTATTATATGAAAATTTAAATTTAGATAACGCTATTAAATATATGCTATACAACTAGATAAGCTATAACACATACTATATTTGAAAAATAATTTTATAATTGTGTAGCTTCACATACCATCGTAACGTATCTTTGCTTATAGCCCCATATTAAACTATCATAATACCGTATTAATATTTACTACTACACATCTCATGTATTTCTTCTATATTACTTTATAATAAATCTTTTATTGATATTAAAATCTTCTCTTTTTAACTTCACTATAAAACTATAATACCGTATTAATATTCACTGTACACATTTCATGTTATTCTATATAACCTTATAATAAATCCTTTCATTAATATAAATCTAACCTGATACTCAATTAATATCTTACATACTACATGCTACCTTTCCCGTATATTATAAACTTGTAATGAACCTTCTATTGATATTTAAGATCTTTACTAATTTTATACAACTTTATAATATAAAACTTAAAATACCCATCATCTTGATTAATAACAACATACAATACCATTTATAAGCAAAACAATATCAGTTAGTTTTTGCTGTATCTATATTATATAATCCCAATACTTTTAATTTACGATGTAAAGCTGATCTTTCCATTCCTACAAATTCTGCAGTTTTCGACACACTACCACCAAATCGAGATAATTGAGTTTTTAGATATTGCCTTTCAAATTCCTCTCTTGCTTGCCTTAAAGGCACAGACACCATCCTTGCACTTAAAGTATCATTTACAGCTGAACCTGATATTATTTCTGCTGGCAAGTCTTCAACAGTAATAATTCCTTCTGAAGACTTCATGATCAAAACCCATTCCAGTACATTACGTAATTGACGTAAATTTCCTGGCCAACTATAAGATTGCATTGCTATAATAGCATCATTACTAATTACATGATCAGCAAGTCCCATTTTTTTACATATACTTTTCATAAAATATCTACATATTTCAGGAATATCTGAACAATACTCACATAGCGATGGTACTACAATAGGAAGTACATTTAACCTATAATATAAATCCTCACAAAATCTCCCTAATTTAACCTCATCTTTAATAACTCTAGAAGAAGCAGCTATTACTCTTGCATCAATACCTATCGGAATTTTACCATTCTCCCTATATATTTTTCCCTCTTGTAAAAGTCTTAATAATCTTAGTTGAACATCATATCGTACCTCTGTTACTTCATCTATAAACAATGTACCACGATTAGCTTGTTCTACTATACCAATATTTGGCAACAACTTATTAGGTAAAGAATTACTATATTCTTCAATACCAAAGATATTAGCTAAATAATTATTCGCAGGCATCATAGAAGTACACATAGTAACAAATGGAGTATCACAACCTTTTGATTTTTTATGTATCAACCTAGCTACTACTTCTTTTCCTGTCCCAGATGCACCTGTAATAAGAACGCGACTAGATGTTATTGACGCTTTTTCAATAATGTTCCTTAAATTCCTAATAACAGGAGAATTACCTATAAATTCATAGTCTTCAAATGAAGCTTTTAACTCATCATTTTCCCTTCTCAGTCTTCCAGATTCTATTGCCCTTTTAACTGCTAATTTCAATCTATTTTCTGTAAAAGGTTTTTCTATATAATCATAAGCCCCCTTGTGCAAAGACTTTACCGCAGTTGCAACATTCCCATGACCACTAATCATGATAACAGGCAAATAAGGATACCTCTCTTTAAGTTTTTCCAATACACTTAATCCATCTACATCAGACCCTTTTAACCATATATCTAATAATACAACATCCGGTTCTTTTTCATACGCAAGCTTTATAGCAGATAACCCATCAACTGATGATTTAGTAGCATAGTTTTCATCACTTAATATGTCCCTAATCAGATTCCTAATATCAGCTTCGTCATCAACTATTAAAACCTCCGATATGCAGAATCTTTTTGCCTTCAACATAATAGCTCCTATGATATAAAACTCACATTATATGAAATATTTAAATCACTCAATTATATCATTACAATAACAATACACCTAATAATATAACCTCATACACTTACATTCAACAAGTAAATATAATGATGATAGTATATGCAATAAAATTACTGTATAATGTAATGCTATAAATACAAATATTAAAATTTTAATATTGTATATACAATAAACAATGCAGAATTATATAGCTAATATTTATTTTTCTATGAATTTATGTAAACAATATAATGCTTTTTAAAAATTTAATTGTTAGATGCTATATTTAAAGAAATTGAATTAATTTATAACATACAAGTTTTTTTTTTGTGTACTAACAAAAATTATAAAAAGTATTAACTTACTGTACTACTGCCTTATCAAACTACTAATATCTATAGATATAAATTTATCACTTTTCAAATCTTACTTACTATCATCATATAATATCAAAACTATCTTATAAAATTACAAATATTTAGAATACAATTTATTAAATTACATGTTACATTATTAACTTTCCTAATTTAAAATTACTAGCAACATATATACTTTTATTGTTTTATATAAATTTTGCCATCAATACGCATATCCACCATTTTCCAGGTTACAAACTCATTAGATGTTCTATTTAAATATGTTAAATAATTCCACGCAATATGCGGATTATTTTCTGGAAGTCGCACCTCTAGTCCACTAGAAAAAACTATATTCCATCTTCTATCACCTACCCATACAAAAGATGAAATCATAGTACTTAATATACTATTATCATTTAAAATCTCTCGAACAAAATATAAATTTTTCAAAGCATTATCACCATAAATAGAAATTAAGTTATTTACTCTACCACTTTTAGCTACTATAACATGTCCTGTATTATCAATAATTGAGTTAACCCCATTATGTACCCAATTTGCAAAAGCAAAATACTCCTGAATTTCAATATATATGGTACCAGGTAAAACTCTTTTAATAATCACGTCTTTAATCCATTTGCTACTGGATTTTATTTTATCCCGCAAATCATTAATAGACAGAAATATAATAGTGCCTCTTCTATCTACAAACTGCAAAATTTCGCTTTTACTTACAGATTTGTTACCACTAATAATTACCTTATCAATTGCAAACCCATTATCTACTAAAAAGTGAGATATACTAGTAATAAACGTATAATATATTCTATTTACATGATATAAAACATAGTTTTTAGAAAAGTACAAAATAGTAAAACTAAACATGAAAATAATAGCAACAAAAATACATTTTTTTATAAAATATACTCTACTTCTTATCAAATACTTCTTTTGCAAATTACTCACCAAACTCATTGTTAATTACCATTCAATAACTATTTACCTTCATTAATTGATCTATATACCGACCATAATTATTATTAGGATATAAAACATCTTTTACTACTAAATCCACCAACTCATCATAACTTATACCACATTTACGTGTAATTATATCAGGAAACGCAGAGTACTCTGTCATACCGGGATGAGTATTTATTTCTAGTAATTTAAGTAATTTTTTTTTAGGATCATATCGAAAATCTATTCGTGCCATTGTTTTACATCCTAAACACCTATATAGTCTTAAAGATTGCTCAAGAGTTTTATTGTATACATCGATAGGAACGTTAGCGGGAAATATATGATCACACATGTTTTTAGTATACTTTGCATTATATTCATATATAACACCATCAAATAAAAATTCCATCGTTCCTACTGCCCTATCTAAAAATATTGCTGTTTGTATCTCTTGCCCATCTATATACTCTTCTACAATTATCTCCTTACCTAAATCACCAATATTACTGACAGCACTATGATAATCATCATTATTAAAAATAACATATACACCAATGCTTGAACCCTCACTAATAGGCTTAATTACATAAGGATAAGGCAGAATATTACTATTAGAAAGCAACATATCTAACGTTATAACCTTATATACTGGATAATCTATTTTCAATTTATCTAATACATACTTGGTCACAACTTTATTCATTGCAATGGACGAAGCTAAAACCCCTGAATGGGTATAAGGAATTTGCATAACATCCAATAAACCAGCAATAGAGCCATCTTCGCCATATTTACCATGCAAAGCATTATAAACAACATTTGGAGAAGCATTACGCAAATTATTATCAACATTACTATCTACATCGATACTGACAACATTATAACAAAGACGTTTAAGTGATTCTGTTATTAACTTTCCACTCATTAAAGAAACCTCTCGTTCTAAAGACATGCCGCCATTTAAAACCACTATAGATAATTCTTTATTTAAACAATTCACAATATTACCATAATTCTCATAGGTATTTACTACATCACAGTTAAACTAATTAGCGTAGCACACAACATGACATAATAGTGTAAAAACAAAGTTTTTACCCCAACATAACATTATCATAAGCATATAGCTACAACAGCTTCTTAATTTATCAATTAAAAATAATATACAATTTTCCATCCAAAATAAACAGCAGATCATAAAGACATTTTGCTAAAATCAAAACCTTCACCCATAATTAATGCACTGTTCAAATTATAAAGCAACACGTACAACAGAAAAAATACAGGCGCTAAGAATTATTGCACGATATAATTACATAAATCTCATAAAGTACAGTCCTATAATTTGTCACACTAGTTTCACAGAAAAATACCTTTTACTATTTTATTAATTTAAAGCAATCCTAATAATACTTAACTGATATGCTTGCTTTTGCTTTATAAAAAAATCACAAGTTAATTAACATTAACAAACACTAGTTGTTTAGAGAAAATTTTCTATCTTTTAGCTTACTTTCAAAGCAATCCCAACAATCCTTTTCAAGGGTAACATTATATACTTGATTTATCTGTAGAATACCACAAGGAGAAGTAACATTAATTTCCAATAAGTAACCATTCAGAATATCAATACCCGCAAAAACTAACCCTCGAGATAATAATTCTTTACCTACTAACGAACAAATTTCATTATCACGATCTGATAATGTAGTAGCTTCTGGAATTGATCCTAAAGTTAAATTTGTTCTTATTTCATATTGAGATAATATTTTACGTTTTATTGCACCTATTGGTTTTCCATCTAAAAGTACTATCCTTTTATCACTATATATATCAGGTAAAAACTTCTGAACAACTATTGGACAATTATATTTTGAAATCATTAAGCTAGCTATAACTTCTATATTCATTATTTTACAAAATCGTATTACATCATTACCCCCATAACTATAAAGTGGTTTCAAAATCACGTCCTCATATTCCTGATAAAAGTACCTAATCAATTGGATATTCTCTGTAATCAAAGTGGGAGGAATAAATTGTGGGAATGATAAAGGCAATAATTTTTCCGGGCAATCCCTAAGACTTTTTGGATCATTAATTAAAACAACGTTTTTTAGTTTTTCCAAAATATATGTTGAAGTAATATACCGCATGTTAAAGGGCGGATTTTGTCTAATAAATAATATATCTAACGATTCAAGATCAAGCTCTTCTTCCTCGCCAAAACATAGCATATTATTTTGTACATATACAATTGATGCTTGCGCAATTGGTTTATTTAATTTAAAAGCAAGTTGATGTGGCTCATAAAAGAACACTAAATATCCTCTTCTTTGAGCTTCTTTAATAAAATGAACAGATACGTCTTTTTCAGCAATAACATCCCTATCCATTTGAAAGGCAATTCTTAACAACATAACTGCTTACTAATGTCGTAATTTACTATCTTTAAACCTAACGTAACTAATTACTTGTTTAACACCCCTAATCTTTCGTACTGCTGATACAACAGTATCTAGCTCTTTTTTATCTTGGGCAATGCCCATTAGGTAAACAATACCATTAATTGTACTTACACTATAATTTATTGATTTAACACCTTTGCGTCCAACTATACGTGCCTTCACCTGTGTACTAATGACACTATCTATAGCAAGTTCCTTTAAATTTAATCCACTTTTTTCAACATTAATTTCATTCACTACTTCTCTAACATCTTTCTGCTGCCAAGCTATTTTTTCAGCACTAATTCTTTTTTCTAGTGATTTGACATTCCCAAGCAGTAAAACTCTCCCCTCATTTACCTTAACTGTTACTGACGAAAAGATGCCTATTTTAAATAGCTCTTTATTAATCTTAATTAAAATTGCTGTATCATCTATTGTATCTCCAACTGAACGATCTTGAAGCGTAACAATTGCACCGGTAGTAACAGCTAATCCTGCTAAAATAGCCGTACAACTAGTCTGGCTAATCATTAAGCAAACTACCAGTAGTAAATTAATAATACGCATCGCATCAAACATAGATTTCCTTATTGCTATATAAATAAATTTTTTAACTGTGTAAACATATTTGATATATTAATTAAGGTAACGTACAAATATAAAAAATATCTTCAATCTATAAAAACACTTTAAACAATAGCACTATTATAATAAAATGATAAATACATAAAATTATAAAAAATTATGCAAACATATAGGACGCACTTATGTAACCAACTAAGAGAATGCGATATAAACAAGGAAGTTACTTTATCTGGATGGATTTACAGAAAACGTGATCACGGTGGTATCGTTTTTGTAGATTTAAGAGATCATTATGGCATTACCCAATTAGTGTTCAACGCGTCTACACACAATGAAATTTTTAATACTATCACTAATATTAGATTAGAAAGCGTTATTACAGTACAAGGAACAGTAATTGCTAGAAGTAAAGAAACTATTAATACAACTTTAGAAACTGGGTACATAGAAATATACGTACATCATTTAAATATTGAAACAGAGTCCAATATATTACCAATAAATATTTCCAGCACTGCTGAGTACCCTGAGGAAACAAGATTAAAATACAGATTTCTAGATTTAAGACGGGAAAAAATACGAAAGAATATACTTTTAAGATCTCAAGTAATTGCTGAATTCAGAAAGATCATGTGGGATCAAGGATTTATCGAAATACAAACTCCGATACTAACAGCATCATCTCCTGAAGGGGCAAGAGATTATCTAGTTCCAAGCCGTATACACAAGGGTAAATTTTACGCTTTACCTCAAGCTCCTCAAATATTTAAGCAATTACTTATGACAAGTGGATTCGATAAGTATTTTCAAATAGCCCCTTGTTTTCGGGACGAAGATGCACGTGCTGATAGATCCCCTGGGGAATTTTATCAATTAGACATAGAGATGTCTTTTGTTACTCAGAATGACATATTCAATACTATTGAGCCAATATTATATACTATCTTTACAAAATTCTCTAATAAAAAAGTATCACGCAATTTCCCTAAAATATCATATCATGATGCAATGTTAAAATATGGGTCTGACAAACCAGACTTAAGAAACCCGATCATTATTACTGATATGACAGAAATCTTTCAAGATGCAAATTTCAATACATTTAGAACAAATATCCTTTCAGGTATGGTAATAAGAGCAATACCTGCCCCAAATACTGCAAATAATTCTAGAAGCTTTTTTGACAGTAAAATAGAGTATGCAAAAAAGATCGGTGCTAAAGGCCTTGGCTATATTACATTTGATAGTAACTTTACTGCAAAAGGTCCTATAGCAAAATTTTTAAATGAAGAACAAATAAAGAAAATACAAATTACTGCTAACCTTAATCCAGGAGACAGTATATTCTTTATATCAGATATGCCAAACAAAGCTTCTATACTTGCAGGAGAAATTAGAAAATTGTTAGGTACGGAATTAAATTTAATAGAAAAAGATACATTTAAATTTTGTTGGATAGTAGATTTTCCTTATTTTCAGTACAATAATACAGAAAATAAAATAGACTTTTTTCATAATCCATTTTCAATGCCTCAAGGCGGTATAGAAGCTTTAAATAATGCAAATCCTTTAGATATCTTAGCTTATCAATATGACATTGTTTGTAATGGTGTGGAAATTTCAAGCGGAGCTATACGTAGCCACAAACTTGACATAATATATAAAGCTTTTTCCATTGCTGGATACAATAGAGAAGACGTTAATCAAAAATTTGGTTCAATAGTACGAGCATTTAAATATGGAGTACCACCCCACGGAGGTATAGCACCAGGAATAGATCGCATATTAATGCTATTGGCTGATGTATTAAATATTAGAGAAGTTGTATGTTTCCCGCTTAACCAAACAGGAGAAGACTTATTAATGGGAGCGCCATCAAAAATTTATGATAATCAATTAAAAGAATTATCACTATCATTAAAAGAATCAGAAACCAAAGATAATACATAATTTAATATAAATAAACACGAATTATAGCACGTAGTGCGTTATTATCTATACTGTAAAACCCTTAAAGTTACTTTTATTAGTAATGGATACAGCAAAAGATACAACCCTATGAAGGAATAAGCAATTTTTATAATGTACTGAAACCTATACTGCACTAAAGAAGCTTTACAATATGCTTAACAATACATAAAAACTCATTAATTAAATGTATAATCCAAAATTCTAATCAAAAATCACATATTAAAAAATAAATCTAAGTAACACATTTATAAAATTTACTTATAAATAATAAACCCCATTAATATATAATTAACACACTAATACAATCAAATAGCTATCCTATAACATAGTAAACTAATATAATACCTCCTTCCCCCTCCCCTTAACATAAGCACTTAATAAGAGATTTTTAAATTTATACGTACTAAAATAGCTTTATAACTAATAACTATATCACAATAATGGCTTATCAATTTACAATTTATTGGCATTGAAAATACCTATTTAATAAATCGTAATACTATAATGTATCTTCAATTACATAACTTAGCTAACTTACGTTGTATATATCATTATGGTAATTATATTATTACTTTAATTTCAATTAAGATTAATTTGCAAGCTTTATAATAATATTAATATCATGTTAACTTAAATATTGTCAAATATATCTTTTATATATACACTAAATATTATGATATACCCTACAAATGTACCATCAGCCGTAATATTTGACTGGTATAATACCATAGTTAACACTAGTAACATAAATTATCAAATTGTTAGTCAAACCTTATCAAAAAAAAATAATGCTTTGCTCAATAGCAAGTTAAAAAAATTAAGTATATCACATGAACAAATACTTAATAAATCACAAACACAATATAAAATACAACTTAATGACAACATATTAGAACTACTAGAATTGTTACATCAAAATAATATAAGCATGGCCATTGTTAGTAATAAAAACGGTCATTATTTACGTCGTGATGTTTATGATATTGGTATTGCAAAATATTTTAAAAGTATAATAGGAGCTGGTGATACACCAGAGAATAAACCTTCACCGAAACCAATATTAGCAGCATTAGAAATGATAAACCTTCCACCAAATGAAAAAGTATTTTTTATCGGAGACAGCATATCAGATGTAGAAAGTGCAAAAAATGCAAATTGTTTTCCTATAATGTATAACAGCAACATTAATATTAGTGGAGTTTTATCCTTTACTCATTTTAAAGAATTTAGTAACCTTATAATAAATTTGCTGAATTAAAAAATGAATATATTAGCAACTATCCCACAAAGAATTTTTGCAAATGTTATTGATTCTACAATATTACTAATTTTCATATTCCCATTTTCGCTAATATCTTTAGATCTACCATGCATTTTTTTACTATATAGTATTACTGTAAATTGTAGCTATTACACATATTTTTTATCATCGTCAACACAAGCAACTCTTGGTCAAAAACTTTTAAATATTCATACCGCTAAATGCAATAATAATAAAATTGATACACAAACAGCATTTGATCGAACACTTTCTGAATTTTTATGCCCAATCATTATTATGATACTAACCCAAATAGTAAATATTGCCCACAAGTCATCATTCATTGTAATCACAGCACTTTTTGCTCAAATAGTAATACTGGTTATGTATGTCTATTGGTACTCAATTGCTATATTTTCACAAAAACGGCAAACTTTTCATGATATCCTTTTTGACACTATAGTTGTCACAGGAAAATTTACTAACAAAAAATAATTTTTATATTTTTTTATTTTTGTAATAATAGTATATATATTATAGTAGGTAAGCTTATACTATTTAATAGTATCCAAATCGGTCAATTATACATATAATAAAAAAGAAAATTTATGATGAATGGCCTTAATGTTGTAGCACGCGTTATGAATAAAAAAATTAAAGAATATTTATATAGCTATTAGTAATTTGTCAGATTTTACACATGGTGAAATATATGGTCAGTCTTTTTCTGGTACAATACACATGATAGAGAAATTAATATACCGCTTTAGCAAAAACACATGCGATGGTAATCTAAATTTAAAACATTTACTAGGTAGTAAAGGTGCAAATCTTGCAGATATGTGTAATATCGGCGTAAGAGTACCTCCCGGTTTTACAATCTCAACATCCACTTGTAATTATTACTACAAGCATAACAAACTTCCTGAAGAAATCTTTGATCAACTAGCAAAAGCAATAGAGTTTCTTGAAGAAGAAGTAGGCCTTAAGTTTAATGATCCAGTAAATCCATTACTAGTGTCAATACGCTCAGGAAGTGCGAAATCAATGCCAGGAATGTTAGATACCATTTTAAATGTTGGGCTCAACGATGAAATAACAGAAGGGCTAGCGAAAAAAAGCGGGCAACGTTTTGCATACGATAGCTATAGAAGATTCATTCAAATGTATGCCAATACAGTTATGAAATTAGATAATTATTTATTCGAGGAAATACTAAATAATAAAAAAAGAGCAATGAATATTGCTCTTAACAATCCAATTACGGATTCATCAACATTAAAAGAAATTACAGAAGAATTTCAAGAAATTATACTTCAACAAACTAATAAGAAATTTCCTCAAAATGTACATGATCAACTATATAGCTCTATTATCGCCGTATTTAAATCATGGATGAACAATAGAGCCATTACATACAGAGAAATACATAATATACCTCATGACCTTGGTACAGCTGTAAATGTACAATCAATGGTTTTTGGTAATATAAATCAAAATTCAGCAACAGGAGTAGTTTTCACTAGAAACCCATCCACAGGAGAAAAGAAAATATTTGGAGAATTTCTTGTAAATGCACAAGGTGAGGATATAGTATCCGGTACTATTGACCCTATGCCAATCAGTAAAATGCAAACTTTAATGCCACACATTTATGATGAACTGACAGAAGTATGCAATAAGCTTGAGGTACACTATCATGATATGCAAGATATTGAATTTACTGTACAAAATGGTACGCTATGGATTTTACAAACTAGATCAGGAAAACGTAGTGCTCAAGCCATGTTAGAAATAGCTGTAAGTATGGTTAAAGAAAACCTGATATCAAAGGAAAATGCCATTTTACAAGTTGATTATAACTCTTTTAATCAACTACTTCACCCTGTACTTGAAAGTAATTATAATAATATAATTATTGAAAAAGGATTACCAGCATCTCCAGGTGCAGCCTCCGGGTGTGTTGCTTTTACATCTAGTGATGCTGAACGTTTAACAAAAGATGGTAAAAAAGTAATTTTAATACGTCAAGAAACTAATCCTGAAGACATTAATGGAATGAACAGTGCTGTAGGAATTATTACTCTAAGAGGTGGTATGACATCTCATGCAGCTGTAGTAGCTCGTGGAATGGGAAAACCATGTATTTGCAGTGCAAGTGGATTATTTATTGATAAGAATGAGGAATTTTTTTATACAAATAACAATATTAAAGTCAATAAAGGAGATAACATTACAATTAATGGTAGTACTGGAGAAATTATATTAGGTAGTATCAAAACAGTCACTCCGCAACTTTCACAAAGTTTTTATGATTTTATGGGTTGGCTCAATGAAATAAAAGTAATAAAAGTTATGGCAAATGCAGATACTCCTGAAGATGTAAATAAAGCAATTACGTTTCAAGCAGATGGTATAGGTCTATGCAGAACTGAACATATGTTTTTTGCACATAATAGAATTACTATCATGCAAGAAATGATC
This sequence comes from Candidatus Neoehrlichia procyonis str. RAC413, assembly GCF_000964795.1. Lineage (GTDB taxonomy): Bacteria > Pseudomonadota > Alphaproteobacteria > Rickettsiales > Anaplasmataceae > Neoehrlichia > Neoehrlichia procyonis. The sequence continues at coordinate 629,979 of NZ_LANX01000001.1, forward strand.
ATTGCAAGTGATGTACAAGAACGTAAAAAGTCCTTAGCAAAACTTGAAGTTATGCAAAAAGAAGACTTTAAAACCATATTTTCATGTATGGCTGGGAAACAAATCACAATTAGATTACTAGATCCTCCTTTACATGAATTTTTACCAAATAATGATGCTGCATTAATGGAGATCTCAAAAAAAACAGGAAAATCTTTTAGCGATCTTAAAAACAAGGTATCATGTCTTTTAGAAAAAAATCCAATGTTAGGGCATAGGGGATGTAGGCTTGCAATATCATATCCTGAAATATACCAAATGCAAGCAAAGGCAATTTTTACTGCAATAAAAGAGCTAAAAGAAGAAAAAGGAATTAATAACATAATTCCTGAAATAATGATACCATTTATTATTAGTGAAAAAGAGATTATTATTATTAGCGAGTTAATAAAAAATGTATCTATTCAATTTAACAATATACCTTATAGCATAGGTACAATGATAGAATTACCAAGAGCAGCATTGATTGCAGATAAACTCGCTAAACATGTTCACTTTTTTAGTTTTGGTACAAATGATCTTACACAAGCAACTCTAGGTATCTCACGAGATGATGCAAATAACTTCATAGGATCATATAAAACTGCAAAAATATTTCAGCATGACCCTTTTGAGTTTTTAGATATTGAAGGTGTTGGACAATTAATTAAAATAGCCTCTACCCTAGGAAGAAAATCTTCTTCCAATATTAAAATAGGAATATGTGGAGAACACGGAGGCACTGCTGAAACTATAGAGCTATGTCATAAACTAGCATTAAATTATGTATCATGTTCCCCTTATAAGATTCCAGCTACAAAGTTGCTAGCTGCACAATATGTAATAGCACAAAAATAAGGGCTTCTATAATAGCAAAACATCTTATGGTTTGACTGTACAGAATATAATTTGTAAAATAAAAGCCATCTTTTATTACTATAATAAATAAAATAATTTTTATTTTCTTAATAGTTAATTAATGCTATAACAACCACAACTTCAAGTTAAAAAATTAAATTATATATTTGCTGCATAAATTAATTCTTACAATGGTTGTTTAATAACCGCACTTAACACAACATTTATAACTTCAAGATATACATATATTACATCAATTGAACAAATCATAATTAATTATCACTATTAATTCATCATATAAAAGTCACATGTATATAATCCAAAATGGTTTTAATATAAAAAATTTCAACAATATTATTATATAATAACCATTTACAATTAAGTACAAATCCTAAGTATATATCAATATGAATATAAAAATATTATCAAAAGTACATCTTTTATATTTCAAATTAAAAATTTATCATAAATACATTAGTTATTTATATTAACAAAAATCTTCTTTCATATGAGATATATGTCTTAAATATGAACAACTTTATAAATCAGCTATTACAATATTATAATAGCCTTACATTCACGTTTTAAAAAGCTACGCTATAGTACTCATTATATATACTTTAAAAAACACTTTTCTTAATATGATTTTTTTGCTATTTATATGATAAAGAATAGTAAACGTTTCTTGATGAAAATATGCACCTTACTCTGCAAAGCAAACATTTTAATGATTATTGCAGTTTTGTTACCATTTTTATGTGCAGTGCTTATCTTAATGCTCAGAAATTTATTATATGCAAAACAACTTATTACTTTAGTGTCATCTTTGGCACTAATAATCATAATTATAAACATTTACAGCACTTTCGTAAAGGATAAAAGTGCTTTCCTATTAAATTACTATTTTCTTTATCCACAAATACTTATAAGCTTTAATATAGAAATTATCGGGATGATGTTTAGCATTTTAGCCTCATTCTTATGGCTAATAACTAATATTTATACATTTAGTTACATGTATCATAACGATTCACATAATAAAAAGCAAAGTATTTTCTATGCATCATTTGCTGCTAGTATAGGGTGCACTATATGCATTGCTTTTTCTGGCAATTTAATAACACTATTTATATTTTATGAATTACTTACAATTTGCACTTATCCATTAATTACTTACTATATTAACAGTAATTCACAATTATCCGGTAAATATTATATAAAAATATTATTATGCACCTCTATTGCATTATTTTTTCCCGCTATAGTAATAACTTTTAATATAACTGGAACTTTAGATTTTCATAATGGTGGTATATTTAAAGGTGATATATCAGCTCCTTTCCTTATTCTTATAATAACATTATTTTCTTATGGCATAGGAAAATCAGCAATTATGCCTACACATTTTTGGCTGCCAAAAGCAATGGTCGCTCCAACACCCGTAAGTGCATTATTGCATGCTGTAGCAGTAGTTAAATCTGGTGTATTTACTATATTAAAAATTATAGTTTATATAATGGGAGTACAAAAAACACATATAATAGTTGCACCAGAATACAACATATTAATGTATACATCAGCAACAACTGTAATAATAGGTTCATTAATTGCAATGCAGCAAGACAATTTAAAAAAGCTGCTTGCATACTCAACTATATCGCAACTATCATACATTATAGTAGCTGCATCGCTTTATACAAATGCCTCTATAAAAGCTGCTATTTTCCAGTTAATATCTCATGCTCTAGGAAAAATCACATTATTCTTCGCAGCTGGTGCAATATATACGTCTACTGGAAAAAAAAATATAAGTGAAATTCATGGTATAGGAAAATATATGCCCATTACTATGATAGCATTTAGCATAGGTGCACTTACAATGATAGGAGTTCCACCAACTTCTGGGTTTTGGGGTAAGTTTGATATTATTTCTGCATTGTTACATCAAAGAAATTTTTTCGTTATGTCAATTTTAATACTAAGCACTTTATTAAACACAATGTACTTTATGCCAATAATATACAAAGTATTTTTCATGCCATCTTCAATACATAATATAAAAGAAGCACCAAAATGTATGTTAATCCCTATGCTTATCACATCAATATGTACTTTAATACTATTTTTTAAACCAAGCATTATACACCATATGATGAATTTTATTACCTTTCAATAGTTTTTTATACAGTTATTAAGTATCCAACCTCCCCTAATTAGCTCATTAGATATTATTATAGCATTTACTTGTAAATTAAAAATTGACTTAAATCCATGTTACATATTGACTATATACAATAAGTAAATTATCTTTGTTAAAGTCATGTTTTGTAATCCTGGTTTATATAAGTTATGGATGGCTTTCACTTAAATAAAATTGCAACAGCAGTTTTATTTGCATCATTTCTTATATTGGTTATTAGTAACATAGTTGACCTAATATATAACCCTCATAATCATAAAGATAATGTAAAAGGATATGAGATTACAATATTACCTAAAGATGAAGCTACACAAAAATTACCAGAAAAAACAATAGATATAAAGTCTTTGATGATAAATGCCAGTGCAGAAAAAGGTAAAAACATATCAAAAAAATGTATAGCATGTCATACATTTGAAAAAGGAGGTAAAAATATGGTAGGTCCAAACTTATGGCATATAATAGGTAATAATAAGGCTCACTTGAGCAATTTTAACTATTCTAAAGCGCTACTTAATAAAGGTGGAATTTGGTCAGAAGAAGATTTATTCATGTTTCTAACAAAGCCTCAGGCTTATATAAAAGGAACAAGAATGTCCTTTGCAGGTATATCAAATCCTAAGGATATCGCTGACTTACTAGCATATTTAAAATCATTAGAGGAATAAAGAATGACAGACTACTCTCCAAGCTTCTTAGTATTAGATCACAATAACAATCATAAAATAGCATACCGTCAGCTAAAAAAAAATAGTAATCTACCTTCAATATTACTTCTGGGAGGGTTTGGGTCAAATATGTACGGAGAAAAAGCAACAGCCTTATATAATTACTGTAATAAACATAACTTAAATTTAACTGTTTTTGACTACTTAGGGCATGGACATTCAAGTGGAAATTTTACTGATTATACTATTGGCGATTGGTATAAAAACTGCATTAGTGTTATAGAATCATTAACTAATGGACCCCAAATTATAATCGGGTCAAGTATGGGAGGATGGCTTATGTTATTAATAGCACAATCTTATCCTCATAAAGTTATAAGTTTACTCGGATTAGCACCAGCACCAGATTTTACAGAAAATTTAATTTTTAATAAACTTACACAAGAACAAAAAGATTGCTTACATACTAATAATCAAATAATTTTTACCTTTAATAAATATGAAGACCGTTCATACGATATAACAGATAATCTTATTAAAGACGGCAGGAAACATTTACTACTAAATAATGATAATATCAATATTAATTGTCCTGTTATTTTAATACATAGTATGAGCGATCTAGTAGTTCCATATAGTACATCTATACATGTAGCAGAAAAGATAACATCTACAAATGTTAACTTGCATTTAATTAAATCAGGTAATCATTATTTGAGAGATGAACACTCTTTAAATGTAACTTTCAGTGCAATACAATCACTGTTAGCTCAATGTTAATATCCTGTGCTTTACTTAAACACCAATATACAGGGTTACATAACTTTCACTTCATAGTATTTATATTTGCAGCAAAAAACTAAAAATTATAAAAGTTATTTTTTAAGTATTAACTGCATTTACTTAAAAAGTTACCCAAGAAAACAACAATAATAAATGTTCTTATATAAAGAGAACTCTTACACAATCGCTGTTAGCTCAAAAAATGTAAATGCCTTATATTGTGTGCTTTCAACTCAAAAAAGCAAAAAAGTTACAATATACAAAATTAACATCTTTGACAGTAATATATATTAATTATATATCACAAACAAAATCAGAACCTACAAAAGTAGTTTCAAGTATCAAACTAGACATTTACTTAATGATAGTAAAGCATATTTAAGCAATAAACACTCTTTATAAATTAAAATTTCTATAACATAAAAAAAACTCAAACTCTATTTTATATTGTCATAAAAAAATTAAAAACCTTTTTGGCTATAAATTAATCATCAAACTTTAAAGCTTTTACTAAAAAATAAAATACCATACTATTAACAGATACATAAAATAACATTATTTTCAAATTCCTCTTACAATTTAGTCATTTGGCAATTACTGAATTACGCTATTAATAGCTGCATAAATGAGATATTATTACTAATTCACATTACTGCATAAAGCCTTCTTTACAATTTAGTATTTGACAATTACTAAATTATGCTATTAATAGCTACATATAATAATATTATTATTACTAATTCAATATTACTGCATATCAAATACCTCTTTACAATTTAGTCACTTGGCAATCACTGAATGCAATTCTACTTTCTGTAACTTTTTGAGTATATTTACCATCCTCACTAACATTGGCAATTTTATGATGGATTGTACCACGTATAGTATCAAGCAACTTTTTATTGGATCTTTCATCCTGACCACTAATATTGATACTTTTATGATGAACCATACCACGTATAGTATCAAGTACCCTTTCTGAGAATAATTTTTTACTTTTCACGTTACCTGCATCATTTTCTTGACTAGGAGTATTATCACGTTCTTCTAACTTTTTCTCCATTTTTTTCAAAAATGATTCTTTACTTTCTTTGTAAGTGACCATCTCATCATCAACTACTTTATGTGACGATACTATTTTCGCACTTTTGCTAATCACATTGTCAAGAAGCTTCACCGCATTATATAAATGCTGTTGCGACATTCTATAAGTCCCATTTATTGCACTCATTTTAGTAATTCTACCATCCTTAACTTTTATCATACCAGCACACATTACTGGCTTTTCTTGTACTAGTACACCATGACCACGGCTTAAAACAACATACTTATCAAAAAAATGACGTCCTGTTGAGTCATCAAGTATCAATAACCTACCGTCAGGAGTAACAACGTAAGGTAATTCATTTTTTATTGCAATACGACTTCCGATTGACCTAATATTTTTTACATCTGTATTATATAATGCACCTTTTGCATTATGCAGTCTATATTTTCCATCATCACACTGTTTTATGACTCCAGTTCCACGAGACTTACCGTCATAAGAAAATTCTGAAAAATATACTTCTACATCTAGTCCTAACTCATTATTCATAAATTTTGGTTCACGTCCTTGACATATAGAACTTTGCTGTTCTTTAGGTATTATAGCACGCTCAGTATAAAGATTTTCCGTTAGTCGTAGCTTATTACGTTCTGGATATCGCTGTTGTCTTGCTATAATAATGCCTGAACTATTAGTGTTGACATATCTTCTTATGCGTTGTGGATCCACAATACTATATAAATTTTGTGCTTTTGTTAATATATTTATATTCATATTTACTCTTAATAAATGTTAATAATAATTAATTTTAAATACATAAAATTAAATTAATATTAATTAATAACGTAATAAATATATTAAATTATTAAGAATACTTTAACACTATAAATATACGGTAAATCTATAATAATCTACTATCAAGAACTCAGTATTGCCATGCTTATTAAATTATACAATAAATTTAAAAGCTAAATATTAAATTAATATTTAATTAATAATTTAATATAGATTTTCTCTATTTAAATTAGTTATTATAAAATTTAAAAAGTTAAATATACTGATTAATAATGTACTTACTATTAAGAATTCAATCGAATATTAAATATAGCCATCCGTTTTCTATATTTCTCTAATATAAAGCGAATACACCACTTACAATAATCTTAGAAATAGATTAATTTTAGCTCTATGTCAAATTACAATTAGTAATCATTACACACATACTTTAATGACAAAGAGTTAATAGCTTTAAAAAGCTCTTAATTAAAAATTAAATAAACTGATAGTGAATAATAAATAGATTAATAAATAATACACAGCATTATAAATTTCTTTAAAAAAATGCTCAAAAATAACATTTTAGACATTTTTTTAGATTATTTACTCAATTAAATTAAGTAGTTAGACAGATCATAGTCTACAAACATTACTAGCATAATTTCTTACCGTTTCAGTGTTCTGAACACAGCTTGGAACACTATTATTACTTTTAGTATTACTATTCAGAGAAACTATTGCAAAATTGCTTTCGCTTGTATCCACTGTTAAACTCTCATCGTAATCACTTTCAACATCACAATACCCATGTGCTTTCTTAGGAATAATTATCTTATCCATAATAAGACTATCATTATTAACAAAACTTAGTTCACTCACCTTACATTGACGCATATAATTAAAATATCTTTCTGGAATTGCTAATCCATCATCACCTTTACTTTCCATTCTATGCAAAAATTCTTTTTTATTTTCCTTAATAAACATTCTCTGTATCACTATAGATTTTATATCTTTTTCATTACCTATAATTATATCATAATATGAACATATATCCGCATTAGAAGCAATCGCTTTATCCAAAATTTTTACTGCATTAAATAAATTTTCCTGTGTCGGAGTATAATGTCCACTACTTATATTAATCATAGTAATTTTACCATTTTTTACTTTCATCATACCAGCACATATTCCCGGCTTATGTCTTAATAATGTAGAGTGAAAATCTACATGGAATACTCCGTTATCATCACATAAGGGAATGTGTGTTTGCTTATCAGAAATAATTAATTTTCCATCAAGAGTAATAACATAAGCTACCGCATCTTTTATATTCTTGGTTTTCCTACCAGTCGTATCATATACATTACCATCTTTATCAAATAACCTATAACCTTTATTCTTTCTTATTACTTTTATAGCATCATACTGATCTCTCATAGTAAATCTATTTACAAATACATCTGGACCATTTCTACTAAATTTACGATTCTCTGTTCCAACTTCTTGTTGATACACAGACTCATGATAATAACGTACTCCCATATTCCTTCTATGATCAAAAGCCACCCTATCACTTGATAGACTAATACTAATTTGCTGTTCTTTTGGAACACAATATTTTGTGTTTTTAGCACATGCACCAAATTGTCTAGCAGCATATTTCCATATTTGCATTCTTTCATTAATACGTGCACAAGCATCATAAAGTTCACTACTATCACTATTAATAATATGCAAATTTTTTTGTGAATCAACAAACAAGTCAGCTCTTGGCTCTTCTAATATACTGTTTACAAATTGTTCTTTCTGTCCTTTAAAAACTGTCCTCAAATTCATCACTATATTATCATCTGCATTGTTCAAGTCTTCTTTTTTAGTCAACAAATTAAAACTTTGCCTTTTTAATACATTTTTTACAAATCGTTCTTTCTGTCCTTTAAAAACTGTCCTTAAATTCATCACTATATTATCATCTGCATTGTTCAAGTCTTCCTTTTTAGTCAACAAATTAAAACTTTGCCTTTTTAATATATTTTTTACAAATCGTTCTTTCTGTCCTTTAAAAATTAAATTTAACTTCTTTAACATAATAATTAACTATTTATTGATTACTCTTTAATAAGTAAAATAATTAAATATTAAATTAATATTAATTAATAAAGTTAGTATATACTAACCAAAAATTTTATTTGCATTAACCATAACCTTTTTATTCAAAATATATATCTACTATATTGTTGAATATTCATAGCTCGTTATAAATTAATCGTATACAAATGAAATATCATCTATTTATATAATTTTCTTTCTACATTTATTAAACTTTCAACAGCCACATAATTTAATATAACATTATTGTCATAACACCATTCTATCAACATAAAACAATGGTGGGCGATAACAGATTCGAACTGCTGACCTCCTCGGTGTAAACGAGATGCTCTACCAGCTGAGCTAATCGCCCATTTCTATTATTATAAACTATAAAAATTACCTCTGGCAACAAAGAAATTATTATTACTTTAAAATCTTAAATACTGCTCAACAAACAAATTGTATCCATATTGTCTACAAGCTGATATTACTGTATTTACCATTAAAAATGCAACCGTCATTGGTCCTACTCCTCCAGGCACTGAAGTAATAGCAGATGCAATATCCTTTACTTCATCAAAATCAACATCTCCAACAAATTTATTACTTCCATTTTGATTTACTAGATTTATTCCAACATCAATAACAACTGCACCAGCTTTAACCCATGATGACTTAACAAGACAAGCTTTTCCAACAGCAGCTACAAGAATATCAGCTCTACAACAATGTTCTGCTATATTAGCACTAGCAGAATGAACAATTGTTGTAGTACAATTTTCACGCAATAATAAATATGCCATAGGTTTTCCAACAATATTTGACCTTCCAATAACAACAGCATTATTTCCAGATAAATCACGTAATCTTGTTTTAATTAAATAAATACACCCTTGCGGGGTACAAGGAATTAAACAATCTAACTGTCCTGTTACTAATTTACCAGCATTTTCATTATGAAACCCATCAACATCCTTACAGGGATTAATCGCATTAATCACTACATTTTTATCAATATGCTTTGGTAATGGTAACTGAACCAAAATCCCATTCACACCTGAATCAGCATTAAGCATATTAATTGTATTAAGTAATTCATCCTGTGAAGTTGTAGAAGGTAAAAATAAAGTTTTTGATAAAATTCCTAATTGTTCAGCTTTCTTTTGCTTATTACCAACATACAGCTTACTAGCAGGATCATCTCCAACAAGTATTACCACTAAAGATGGTATCAAATTATAATTTAATTTTAAATCACTAATACAAGCAGATAAACGATCCAGTAACTTTCGAGACTCTAATTTACCGTTTATAATATTATCGTTCATTAAAATCCTACATATACATAATTATAACTATAAATGGTACCTTATACTATTAAGTTAATGCTAATCAAAATATCAATAACCTACATTATGTAATGTATAACTATGGTAAAAAAAAGCAATAGCTTTATTGAAACACTAAAGTTTACAAAAAATACAATTAAAATATAAAGCTTAGCTTTTCGCAATACCTTATAATATATTTTATTTACAGTAAACGTTTATCTACAATAGATAAACATAATTAACCTAGCATAATAATCCATATAACATTATTTGTAAAAGTATAAATCACATTATTAATTCTTATAATATTTTTTAAGTAAAACATATAACTATGCAACAAAACAAAAATACTATTAAACTGCTAATAAACTATCACAAAAATCTTCTATCCTACAGTAATTACCATTACGTATAATTGTACACTATAACAAATATCAATATTGTTTATTTATACTAAGACTTTGAGTAATAAATTCTTCTAACTTGATTTGTCTTTTGGTTTTTAATTTTTCTGCATTTAAAATACATCGAATTTGATTAACACTATCTTTAACATCATAATTTACAATAACATAATCATAGCTATAACAATGACTAATTTCAAATGAAGCTTCATTTAGCCTATCCTCTATCTCAGTATCATAACCACTACGATTATATAGGCGTCTTTGTAACTCTTCCATCGATGGTGGTAGTATAAAAATACTAACTACGTACTGTCTCATCAATTCAATCAACTTAAACGCTCCTTGCCAATCTATTGTAAATAATACATTTATTCCATTATTAACACAAGTCTTTACAAAATCAGACGGAATTCCATAATAATTACCAAAAACCTTTGCATATTCCAACATCATGCCTGAATTACAAAGCTTTAAAAACTCACTCTCACTTACAAAAAAATAATCTTTCCCATGTACTTCCCCGCTTCTTGGAAAACGAGTTGTCACAGAAACAGAACGCACCATATTATTACTTTTATCACTTACTAACAAATTTGAAATTGTAGTCTTTCCCCCACCAGATGGAGATGACATTACTAACATAACTCCTTCTGTCTTTAATTCAAAAGTCACTAATTTTTCTCTTCTACCCTGCTAATATATTTCCATTGTATACCATTAATATGTGTATAATTTCAACTATTAAATATTGTTTTAAAAAATTACCTATGGTAGTATACCTAACTAAAGTTATAAAAAGCTAAGTAATGAGCCGCTTTGTTCTTCGTTGTCTAAACATTCTTCTTCCTTTAGCTATTTGCTTATTCGTCCTATTTTTCATTTTTGGTATATACATGGCATTTTACGCTTCACCACCAGACTATAAGCAAGGAGAAATTGTACGAATTATGTATATACATGTTCCATCAGCTTGGATATCACTAGGAGCATATTTATCAATAGCATTTTTAAGCTTTCCTATATTAATGCGGGGAAGTGTAACAGCATCAATACTATCCCATGCAATTGCCCCTATAGGAATGTGTTTCACTTTTATTTGCTTAGTAACTGGAAGTATATGGGGCAAATGTACTTGGGGAGCATGGTGGGTATGGGATGCAAGGCTTACTTCAATGCTTATATTATTTTTTCTATATATTGGATACTTAGCACTATGGAATTTTTTTGATAATGAGTATAGGTCAAGTCGCTCTACAGCTATATTTGCAATATTTAGCGCAATAAATATTCCAATAATTAAATTCTCTGTCAACATATGGAATACTTTACATCAACCTGCAAGTATATTGCGTAAAAATGGAATTGCCATAGATATTTCGATGCTTATGCCTCTAATATTTATGTTTATCGCATTATCATTTTTATTCATTATACTATTAATTATTAGAACTTATACCTTAATAAATATACAGAAAATTAACACAAGGCTCTCCCAATTTGCTAACGAGGATCTATGATAGGAACTCTAATAGGAAATGTCGAAGAACTATACAATAATCATATTATACTTAACGTAAATAATGTAGGTTATATAGTATATCTCTCTTCAAGATCCCTACAACAATGTATTATAGGACATAATATTAAACTATATATTGAAACCCATATTAATAGAGATAATATTACCCAATTATATGGATTTTTAAATATACAAGAGCAAAATTGCATAAAAATGCTAATAACAGTTAATGGAATAAACTATAAAACTGCCCTTAATATACTAGACAAGCTAACCCCTGAACAAATATTTTCAGCAATTATTGATAATGATAAAGCTACTCTCAAAATGGGAGGCATTAGTGACAAGTTAATAGGAAGAATTATTGCTGAATTATCAGCTAAAGTTAATAAAATAAAATTTGACTCTATCATAAACAAAGAAAATAACAGTTCATTAAATGATGCACTAGCAGCACTGCTAAGCCTAGGTTATGATAAATCTAAAGCTCTTAGTGTATTACAAAAAATTAACAGTAAATATCCTAATTATAGCATACAAGCAATAATTTATCATGCATTGCAAGAATTATCTGAGTAAATATAATGTTAAAAAGTCATGAGTCTGAAGAAGACAAACGTAATATATCTTTAAGGCCCAATCTGCTTGAAGAATTCATTGGACAAAGTGAAATAGTTAGTAACCTTAAAGTGTTTATTGATGCAGCTTATGCTAGAAAAGAGCAAATGGATCACATATTACTATACGGTCCACCCGGACTAGGAAAAACAACATTAGCACACATTACTGCAAAAGAACTAAAAGTAAATTTTCGATCCACTGCTGGGCCGCTATTAAATAAAGCAGGAGATTTAGCAGCAATATTAACAAATCTTCAACCAAGAGATGTATTATTTATTGACGAAATACACAGACTTAATCGTAACATTGAAGAAATATTGTATCCAGCAATGGAAGATTACTGCCTAGATATAGTAATTGGCGAAGGATGTGGTGCACGAACATTAAAAATCGATTTGCCAGTTTTTACACTTATAGGAGCCACAACAAGATTTGGATTACTATCAAACCCATTAAGAGATCGCTTTGGTATACCATTACACTTAGAATTTTACTCAATAGAAGAGCTAATACTCGTAATAAAGCGCGCAGCAAAAGTTATTAATACCAATATTGACAATGATGGTGCAAAAGAAATCGCATTACGATCCCGTGGTACTCCGAGAATTGCTTTAAGGTTGCTGAGAAGACTTAGGGATTTTCTTGAGGTTAAAGGTTATAGCGTAATCAATAGCTCATTTGTAATTCAAATTTTGTCTAAGTTAGGTATCAGCAATGTGGGGTTAGACAAGTTAGATATACGTTATTTAAAATTTATTTTTGACTCTGAAGGAGCGGTAGGATTAGAAACAATTGCAGCAGCATTATCAGAAGATGTTAATAATATTGAAGAAACTATAGAACCATACCTCATAAAAATAAATTTTATCCAACGCACACCACGAGGAAGAGTAATAACACCTAAAGCAATGCAGTACTTAACAGATAATGCACTTGTATAATATATCTTAACGTTTTAGAATTGAAAAATCAAATATTGTGATGCATATTACATTTTGGTTCATTTTACTACTAAACATAGTATTATCATGAAATACTTGCCACTGTGAAAGGCTTATCTTATTAATCCTTCCCAAGCTGATATACAATTATATGTAAAATAAACTAATTAATCAAAACAAAGGCAAGAATATCATATATATTCCAACCATGAAACAAGGATTCAAAAATTAAATTTTAGTAGCTTTTTCATGAATAAAATACTATTATTTTTTAAATTTACTATACTTTATGCTATAAAAAATACAGTAGTTTAATAATCAACTATTTTTAGTTACTACTAAATGTTAAAATAATATTATTAAACAATCATAATTATCTCATAATAAATCTGTTATAACACATAGCAAAAGTAATTAAAAAAATATTATTTACATATCATTAGGTAACAACATTAAAAATAAACATCTAAGTAATCCTAGTTGCTAACACACAGTACCTAACCTATAAGCCTAAAACTAAAAATATAGTCATGAATTTACAATTCAATTATTTTAAAATTTTCTTAAGCATAACTTTTTTGTTTAATTACATTTCAACACTAAGCTATCTAAGCATATAAAAAATCCAAATTATAACTATATAAGGTTCACAATTATAGTTATTTCATGTTTATGCATTTAATTAGCAATTTTATCAGAATATAAAAATAAGCACCATATAAATCCATTCATATTTCACAAATTAGGTGATCCTTTTTATAAGATATAAATTTTTTTAATATATAACCCAATATGATCAATTAATAAATTCTTATAAGACTTAATATATTGAATCTATACGCACAGCTTTTGTTTACTTAATAAGAATTATTCTCAGTATTTAAATGTAATTTTTCTTACCTAATAGTATACAATACTGTCTAATTGCTTTTTTCTATACAAAAAGCAAAAGTTTTACAATCATACCAAATACGTGCAATATGGAAGGTCTAAAGTAAAGCATATTTGCATCACTATGCTTTATTGCTAGCTCTGTCAACTATATTATAGCAAAAACTACCCTCATTTTTATAACAATTTATAATATACCCATTCCCATAATATTTACAAAAATACAAAATAGTTTTACAATTTGTTGACCATCTATCATTCTACAACACCCATACTACCCTCTAGCAAAAACTATTTTTATCTCACTTTTCTTAATAACAAAATTTTTTATCGCCATTTACTTATAAGAACTACAGAATAATATTCTAATCATAATATTCTACACATATTCAAATATAAGCATTCTTAAAATTGTTAAATATATAGTTACTTATTATTCTTAAAATAAACAAAAATTACTCAACACATCTCCTTTTTTTTTGTAAAATATAAAGCAGTATATATTATTATAGCAATAACAGAGCATATTATTGGCAAAAACGCTATTGCAACAATAGTTCCATCTGAAAAGCATTCTACTATATAAATTCCAAAAGCACCAAAAATTGTTTGTAAAAACACAATAAATGCTGATCCAGTACCACTATCTTGCGTTTCTTTAAATGCAGACGCCATACTATTACCAATAGTAAAAGCAATTCCAACCCCAGATGGAACCCAGATAAGTTCTATCAATAACGGAGTTAATATAACACTAGAATAGTGCAACATAACTATGATAATATCTGGTACAAAGTTTAACAACAATCCTACAATTAACATTTTATTCATACCAGCTCTTTCTACTAATCTTTGATTAACAACGGTACCAATAACATATGAAATCACATGTATAGCAATAAGGTAACCATAATTCCCTACTGGTAAATTCATTGATTTAATAAAAACAAAAGGTAAATTAACAATAGATGCCCATACCCACATAATTGTTAAGCTATAAATTAATGCAAACCCCAAAAATCTCATATTCATCATTAAGTTAATATATTTTCTGATAACACAATAAAAGTTAAGATTATCTGTATATTTCTTTACTATCGTCTCTTTCATATAAACATATAAAAAAATGAAAAGTATTACTGATAACAACGATATTATCATAAAAAGTGCATTCCAGTCATATCCGCGAGAAATTACTGAACTACCTAATATTGGACCTATAGCTGGAGAAAAAGCTATTGCCATATTAACATACGATATATTTTTTGCACATTCATTACCGGAAAACATATCATTAATTACCGCATATCCTATAACTCCTGCGGCACCTGCACCACATCCTTGTATTAATCTCATAATAATCAACATTACAATATTATTAACAAAACAGCATCCTATACTTGCTAATCCAAAAATTGCTATTCCTATTAACATTATAGGTCTACGTCCATAATAATCAGAAAGTGGCCCGTACAACAACCCTGAAAGCGAGCCGCCAATTAAATTTAAACTTACCGTTAACTGAGCAACGGCATGTCCAACATTAAAAAAGTCACTAATTTTCGGCAAACTAGGTGTATAAATATCACACGACATATCACAAATAGTAATCGTTATTACTACTAAAAATAAAATTAATTTTTTTAAAATCTGCATCACCTTTCCATAGAGAACAATTATATAAACAATAAGCTAATTGATAATCTTTAATTTTACTTTCCTAGAATCATCATAACATCATTCCACTCTCTTTTACTCATACCACTACTTTCTCTGCTTACTTCTTGCCCATTAACTAATTGTCTTATAACATTTAAAGCACTTTTTGATAAAGTTTTTGCTTCTAAACAATATTCTACAAACGCATTATAAGTTAAAGGTACCCAAAATTTCACAATATTTAGTATTGTTTCTGCATAAACTCTTATCTCATATTGAGCATGCTCATCAGCCCTTAATCTAACAAATCTTAACAAATTATGCAAATTTACCTTCCAATACCATTGAGTATAATAGTTTAATGTTAAGTTGATACGAGATATCTCTCTTGCTAAGCCTTTTTCCAAAAATCTACTATAACTATTGTATGTTAGAGTTGCATCATGCTTTAAAAGATCTATCACTTCTTGTGAAAATTCTTTAGATAAAACCTTTCCCCTACCTTGAGCATTATCACAAGACTGTTCTGATATTTGACTATCATCTGGAATATAAAATTCTTTATCTAATATTGAATACCTAGCAGAGTATTCATTAATACTAGCAGTACGGTGACGTATCCATTGTCTAGCAACAAAAATAGGTAATTTAACATGAAATTTAATCTCACACATTTCAAAAGGAGTAGTATGAAAATGTCTCATTAAGTAATTAATTAAACCAGCATCTTGATTTACATGTTTCGTACCTTTACCATAAGAAACACGAGCCGCCTGTACAACAGAACTATCATCCCCCATATAATCAATAACCCTAACAAATCCATGATCTAATACTTTATAATCTTTATGTAAAACTTTCTCTAATTCAGGAACAACAACACGCCGTGTTTTCATATTACCCTCACCATAATAATTCTTATCTTTTAAGCATAAGCTGCTTAATTTTTGCTATTGCTTGTGCTGGATTAAGATCTTTAGGACAGGTTTGAGTGCAATTCATTATTGTATGACAACGATATAATTTAAAAGCATCATCTAACATATCCAAACGCTCATCTAAAGCTTCATCTCGGCTATCAACAATCCACCTATACATTTGCAACAATGCTGCTGGACCTAAATACTTATCTGAATTCCACCAATAACTAGGACAAGAAGTACTACAACTAGCACATAATATACAATCATAAATTCCATCCAATTTACTTCTATCTTCTATAGTTTGAAAACGCTCACTATCCACAGACTCAGGTTCTTTAGCTTTCAACCATGGACTAATAGATTCATATTGTTTATAAAAATTACTCAAATCAGGAACTAAATCTTTTATAACATTCATATGAGGTAATGGATAAATTTTAACATCTGATTTAATGTCAGAAATATATTTTGTACATGCAAGTGTATTAGTACCATCAATATTCATTGCACAAGAACCACATATTCCTTCACGACACGATCTTCGAAATGATAAGGTAGAATCAACTTCATTTTTTATCTTTATCAAGGCATCAAGTACCATTTGCCCGCACTGATCCATATCAATAAAAAATGTATCTATTCTTGGATTATCTTCATCATCTGGAGACCATCTGTATATTTTAAAGCATTTTACATTTCGCGCATTAACAGCAGCATAGTAAACCTTACCATTTTTGTTAATTTTAGAATTCTTGGGTAAAGAAAACTGAACCATAATTAATCCTTCAATATATTCTTTTCTGAGGAGGGAAATATTGCACTTCATTCGTAAGAGTTGAATTTGCTATATTTTTATAGTCAATCTTTATATTATTACAATTATAATCACACCATGCCATAGTATGTTTCATCCAATTCTCATCATCACGCTCAGGAAAATCTTCCCGAGCATGAGCACCCCTACTTTCCGTACGATTTGCCGCGCAATTCATAGTAATTACTGCTTGTGGCATCATATTAGTAAGTTCTAAAGCTTCAACTAAGTCACTATTCCAAATCATACTTCTATCAGTAATAGAAATTTCTTTCATAGATGCAGCAACTTCTTTTATTTTTTCTTTACCTTGATCCAATACTTCTGCCGTACGGAATACAGCTGCATGTAACTGCATAACATTTTGCATATTGTTACGTATTTCTGACACTCGCAAACTTCCTTGTGAAAAACGTATTTTATCAAATCTATCAATAATCCATTCCTCACAACTTTTCTTTACAGTACAGCAAGGTGTACCAGTTTTAATAATCTCCTTTGCCCTAATAGCAGCAGCTCTTCCAAATACTACTAAATCTAATAATGAATTGGATCCTAAACGATTTGCTCCATGGACAGAAACACATGCAGCTTCTCCTATTGCAAAAAGTCCTGGTACTATTTTTTCTACACCTTCTTCTAACGTTACAACCTCACCATAATAATTTGTAGGAATACCTCCCATATTATAATGCACCGTAGGAAGTACAGGTATTGGATCCCTTGTAACATCAACCCCAGCAAAAGTTTTTGCAGTTTCACTAATTCCAGGTAATCTTTCACGAATAACCTTAGGATCAAGATGAGCTATTGATAAATAAATATGATCTTTTTTCTTACCAACTCCCCTTCCCTCACGTATCTCTATAGTCATAGATCTACTTACGACATCACGTGAAGCCAAATCCTTAGCCTTAGGAGCATAACGTTCCATAAACCTTTCGCCTTCAGAATTAATTAGATAACCACCTTCCCCTCTACAACCTTCTGTAATTAAACATCCGGAACCATATATACCTGTAGGATGAAACTGAACAAATTCCATATCTTCTAAGGGCAATTTTGCTCTTGTAACCATACCCCCACCATCACCTGTACAAGTATGAGCACTAGTTGCAGAAAAATAAACCCTTCCATACCCTCCTGTTGCTAAAACAACCGCATGTGCACGAAATCTATGCAATGTACCATCACACAACGACCAAGCTAATACACCTTGACATTGGCCTTCATCACTCATAATCAAGTCAATAGCAAAATATTCAACAAAAAACTTAGCATTAAATTTTAAAGATTGCTGGTATAACGTATGAAGTATAGCATGACCTGTTTTATCTGACGCAGCACAAGTACGCTGCGCAGGTTTGCCTTTACCAAACTCTGTAGTCATACCTCCAAAAGGACGTTGATATATTTTTCCATCCTTAGTACGAGAAAAAGGAACCCCATAATGCTCTAATTCAATAACTGCTTGCATTGCATTCTTACACATATATTCAATGGCATCTTGATCTCCTAACCAATCTGAACCCTTTACTGTATCAAACATATGCCAACGCCAATCATCTTCTGTAACATTACCAAGTGCCGCACTAATACCGCCCTGAGCAGCAACTGTATGACTACGTGTTGGAAAAATTTTAGAAATACATGCAACTGATAATCCTACAGATGTCATACCAAGTGTAGCACGCAACCCTGCACCACCAGCACCAACTACCACAACATCATATTCATGATCTATAATCTCATATGCAAAACTAGACATTATTAACAAACTAGAAAACACTATATATGATTTCAGGCTACCATAATAACTTCATGAGTCAATAACAAAACTTCTTGCAGTAAAGACTAAGTTAAAAAATATTATTAATTTATGCGATATAAAACTCAACTCTTCTTCATATACATACATATATAGAACTGCACTCGCTATAATAAATACATTATTAAAATATATATTTACCATAAATTTCTTTAACTTTAGCTATATTTTTATAAACTCTCAATTTATTAACTTTATAACTACTACTGCTATAACATGTTATATAGCAGCTAGCATGTTACCTTTTTCCTCCCTAACATCATAACCAAGAACTTTTAAAAGTTCTTAGTTTTATAATAACTCATATTCTTTTACTATTCAACATTATGAACATTGCTACACTCACTTTATTTTATAATATGCCAATTCATAAACTTTTCTTACTAGATCACCGATATAAACCTTATCATACAAACAAACATAAAGGTATCTTCGTACAATTATTACTGGTATTGAGCATTCTACCCTTAAACTTTATTAAATTATGCAAATCTACACACCTTTCAACACTATTAAATACAAATCACTTACATATAAGTTACATATTTTATCTGTAAAACAATATAAAATTACTCCTTAAAAGTTATTATTACCAGTTAATAATTGCAGCCTTACAAGTTTTATATATAATCCGCTGGGATTCTCCATAAGTGATTCATGTGTACCAACTTCTTCTATAATACCATTATTAAAAACAATGATTTTATCAGCCTTCATTACTGTTGATAATCTATGAGCTATTATTATCATTGTTTTACCATGCATAATTTTATCTAAAGCATTCTGTATAATTTTCTCATTACGAGAATCTAATGATGATGTTGCTTCATCTAAGATCAATACCTCGGAATTTTTCAATATTGCTCTAGCAATTACAATTCTTTGCCTTTGACCTTCAGATAAACACAATCCCTTTTCCCCTACAAAAGTAGAAAATTTATCAGGCAAACTATTTATAAAATCCATTATACATGCATTTTCTGCAGCACTAATTAATTCCTCATGCGTATACTTATTGGCACCATAAGTTATATTGTCCAGTATAGTTCCAGAAAATATTACAGGATTTTGAGGGATAAGGCTAAAGAAAGATCTTAAATTATGTAAAGATAATTGTTTTATATTAATTCCATCAATAGTTATACTTCCGCTATTAACATCATAAAACCTAAACAACATATTAACTAACGTGCTTTTACCACTTCCAGATGGACCAACTAAAGCCACTTTTTCTCCAACATTAATAGAGCAACTTACATTTTTCAATGCAGGAACACTTAACTTACTAGGATAATAAAATGTAACATTATTAATTAAAATAGATGTTTTAATTTTATCTATCGTCTTACAATCATGTACTTCAACAATATCCGACTCTGTATTTAATAATTGAAATATTCCCTCAGATATTCTAGTAGCTCTTTGCAAATCTTGCATATTATCCCCAATACTATTTATTGACCCAGCCGCTAATGACGAATAAAAAAGGAACGAGAATAATGATCCTGATGTTATATTATGGGCAATAACTTCTTGAATTCCAAACCATAACACAACACCTATAGAACCCATAACAGACGTAATAATTAATGTTACTAATAGCGCACGAAAATATGTATATTTTTTAGTTATAATTAATGACTGATCTAATAAACTAGTAAATTGTTGACTTACTATTTTCTCCTTTACGAAAGACTGAATCACATTAATGCCACGACATGTCTCATCACTAAAATCTGCTATTTTATCTATTTTGCTACTTACACATTTCGATAAGGTTTTTACTTTTTTACCAAAAAAGGTTAATACAGTTAATATTATAGGTATAATAAGTGCTGTATAAATTGTTAATTTAAAATTGGTATGAATTAACATTGCAACACTGCCAAGTAAAATAGTAGCATTTCTCAAAATTACTGACATGCTGCTATTTAAAATTGATTGCAATATTGAAGTATCAGTAATTAACTTTGTCATCAAACTTGAAGTACTTACTTTCTCGAAAAAACTTGGAGATAAGTATATAATTTTATTATATAATGCAATTCTAATATCACGTATAACTTTCTCACTTCCATAACCCGTTAACCACATACGAAAAAAAGAAGTAAAAGCCATTATTATAACTATGGCTAGCATCATAAATAAAGGCCCTTTAATGCTTGTAGTATTTGTAAAAAAGCCTATGTCTATTAAAGTATGTAATCCCCTTCCAAAGGCTAAAATAGTACCAGAAGATACAATAACCGCAATATATGCAAATATAAAATACAATATATGCGGCCTAATATATGAAAATAGTATTCTCATCAACTTATATAACTATATTAAACAACAAATGCATTTCTTTTTTTATAAATTCAACTAAATTACAACCAGCTTCATTGCACCAAATTTTTAAGTCACTATCATAACTAAAACGTACCGATCCGCTTAGAGGTGATGATACCCATATCTGCATGGAAAAATCATGCTTGCTAATTACATATTCATTTTTTTCACTAGCAATCTTTATCAAACCTTCATAACTATCACATTCTAAGACATTATTATAATCGGCATTTTCTATTAAAAATAATAAAGAATTCAAACTTTCACACGCTAAATTTTGAAACTGAGATATAGATAAACTTTTTACCATATATATTCCATTTTATATATTAATAAGAATCATAGTTTACATACCAAACCCTTCTTCAGCAATTAATGAAAAATGTTAAAAATCAAATTATTAAATCATCACATATTACATATAACATGTTGTTATCTATAGAATTTATCATGTTAAATAATAACATAACTACATATTAGAAATACGTTAAAAGTAATTTTATATTTACTAACCAATGTAAATATAACCTTCCGTAAAGTCTGCTACTATCTAAAATTAAACACCATAATATTAGTTATTTTGATAAAATAATAACCTTACACTAGAGCTAATTTTAAATACATAATTTAACTACATTTCCTATAGAAAACCTGCACATCAACACAGAAACCTTCAACTTACATAAAACACTAACTTTTTTATCCTAATCCAAACACAGATACATCCCCCTTATACAAATTACTTTTACACCTGTTTTTCACAATACAACTTAAATTCTAAGCATTTTACCAAACATAACCATAATGGCCACCTATAAATTTAACTTATCAAAAAATCTACTCTTAAATTACAAACATATAAAGTTCTAAAAATTACAAAAAGAAAAATCCTTCAATTTAGAACATAACCTAGTAACTTCATTTCTTACTTTCGATTCAATAACAGAAATATTACCCACATTATCAGATAATCCATTCAATATTTCGCCTATCAAGTGACC
This sequence comes from Candidatus Neoehrlichia procyonis str. RAC413, assembly GCF_000964795.1. GTDB lineage: Bacteria > Pseudomonadota > Alphaproteobacteria > Rickettsiales > Anaplasmataceae > Neoehrlichia > Neoehrlichia procyonis. The sequence goes on from NZ_LANX01000001.1 coordinate 652,694, forward strand.
TATTATTTGAAAATCTACAACTCCTAATCCCCTTGAGGTTTCAGCAGCACTACCTAATCTCAATCCTGATGTTATAAAAGGTTTAGTTGTATCAAACGGTACAACATTTTTATTACAAACAATACCAGATCTTTCTAACGATAGTACTGAATCTTTACCTGTAATATTTTTTGATCTCAAATCCACAACCATTAAATGGCTATCCGTACCACCTGTTACAATATCAAATCCCTGTTTTTGTAATATATCAGCTAATGCTCTGGCATTATCTACTACTTGTTTTCCATAAAGTTTAAACTCTGGCTTTAATACTTCACCAAATGCTACAGCTTTAGCTGCAATTATATGTACTAATGGACCACCTTGCATACCAGGAAATACTGAAGACTGAATTTTTTTATAAATGTCTTCATAATTAGTCATAATAACCCCTCCACGAGGTCCACGTAAAGTTTTATGTGTAGTTGAAGTAATAACATGTGCATAATTAATAGGAGAAGGATATACTCCTGCAGCAATTAACCCCGCATAATGTGAAATATCTGCTAAAAAATATGCACCTACTTTATCAGATATCTCACGAAATGCTTTAAAATCTATACAACGTGGATATGAAGATGCACCAGCAATAATTAAAGATGGATTACAAGAAGTTGCAATCTTTTCGACTTCATTCATGTCTATTAAACCTGTATCACGGTCAACATCATATTGTACAGATTTAAACCATTTTCCAGATACACTTACAACAGACCCATGAGTCAAATGCCCTCCACAGCTAAGTGACATTCCCAATACTGTATCCCCTGGCTTTAGTAGCGCCATAAACACTTCTTGATTTGCTTGAGAACCAGAATGAGGTTGCACATTTGCAAATTTACAACCAAATATTTCGCGCAGCCGTAAAATTGCTAAATTTTCCACTAAATCTGCACATTCACATCCACAATAATACCTATGACCAGGATACCCTTCAGCATATTTATTCGTAAATACTGATCCTTGAGCTTGTAGAACCGCTTTACTAACAAAATTTTCTGATGCTATTAGCTGTAGACATGTTTTCTGACGCCGAACTTCTTGCATTATACAATTAAAAACTTCACAATCAGAATTTTTAAGATCATCATTAGCGATACTCATGCATTACCTCAAATAAAATTAACTATGGCCTTAAATCTTTTTTAATGCATCAAAAAAATTATTAATTCTTAACTTTAATACTACATAAGTAATACATATCACTAATTAACAATAAACTAAATCCTATCTTATATGATTTTGCTATCGTTAGTTTGTGCATCCATATCTACACCATTAATATCAGCATTAACATTCACCTGATCTTCCTTGGACTTCTCTTTATGTAATTTTCTAATTTCTTCAATAGCTGCTTCATTCTTAACAACATATAGCTTAATAGGAACCACCAAATCTGCATGAAGCTCTATATTAATGATGTATTCACCTAAATGTTTTATAACTCCATTAAAAAATATACTTTTTGGACTAAAATTATATCCTTGACAACAAAGCAAATTTGAAACATCTTTTAGAGTTACCGAACCAAAAAGCTTACCGTCATCTGATGCTTGTTTAGCAATAGCTACGTATTTTCCATCTAGTAACAATTTTACTTTTTGAGCCTCTGCCAATTTTTTACGATTTTCTTCTTCTATCAGTAAATATCTTTGCTTTAAAGCCTCCAAATTTTCCTTAGTTGCTCTCACTGCTTTTTGTTGGGCTAATAAATACCTAGCATATCCAGGCTTTACCTTTGCCACATCACCTGCTTTTCCTAAATTTCTAACACTCTCTTTTAAAATAACCGATAACATACAATCCTATAAAAATACAGATTACATTAACAATAAGGCAATAAAGCTAAAAACCTAGCCCTTTTTACAGCTAAAGCTAGAAGTCTCTGCCTTCTAGCTGAAACTGAAGTAATTCTACTCGGTAAGATTCTACCATATTCTGATATAAACTTAGTAAGCATAACCTTATTTTTATAGTCTATTTCATCATTTGAACATTGAGCTAAAGGACAAGATTTAGATTTTTTAAAATATGGCCTTTTTAAATACGCTAAAGGAGAATAAGCTGTACCACCAGAACCATTAGCATTATTTTTCTTACTCTTTTGTAACATAATCAATCTTTACCTAAATTCACCATCCAAGAATCACCTTTAGGGATCTTATTAACCCTTAAACACAAGAATCTAATTACATCTTCGTTTAACCTAATTTTACGCTTAAATTCATTAATAATATTACAATCATTAACACTAATATACATCATACAATAATGACCCTTATTAGCTTTGTCAATACTATAAGCAAAATCCAACAACCCCCAATATTCATACTTAATCAGCTCAGCACCAACCTTTATTAATAAAGTTGATAATCCTTTTATTAATCCTTCTAATTCATACTGCGTTAAGCCTTGCTGTGCTATAAAAGTAAACTCGTATAAAAGCACACGCTCTCCCTAAATAAAGTTAACTACGCAATTATATATAATATAATATTATAATCAAGTTAATTATTTACCTAACATTCTAGTTTTATCTACTCACAATAGAGTCCCTACAAATAATACGTCCATACATTATAAAAACAGCCCTAAGTTACCTCGTAAAACATATTCATAAAAAGAATTAAACCCATTATTATAAGTGCTAAATAGTTCAACACATATAATACTTACTTTTTATCATGTTTATTACTATATCGTTTATTTAACACTTCATGCGTAATAATTTTTATTTTATCATAAGTAAATTCTGGAATAGCTTCACTGACATACTCATTGACAACATAAAAAATATTATAATAGTAAGATCCTGAAAACCATTCGGGAAGAATAACCCTATCATCACTCTCACTTGAAGAATATAAAAAAGTATAGTAAAAAGTTTCTATTATAAAAAATAAACAACAAGAAAATACTATCCCCTTAATAATACCTACTAATAGCCCTGCAACCCTATCTAATACATTATATCTTATTGGTAATAACAAATACATTAAAAAACTATTCAATATGATTACAAAAACCGTAACCGAAATAAAAACAGTTATAGTAGATAATGCACTCACCACAGTTTCAGAATTAATTCTTTGACTATAAACATCAGAAAAATAATCATGATAATTAGCTGTCAATATTATAGAAGCTAAAATACCTCCTATACCAAATATTTCTTTTATAAATCCTCTAAAAAACCCCACTAGCATACATAGTAATATAATCAAAATAACTGCTATATCTAACACAACATAGCCTCATATTACATTTTTTTACTAACCATAGTCTTATTACGTAACTGTATAAAAACTAATATAATTAATACAATAAAGGAAGCTAGATATACATATAACTTTAAATTTTTTTGCACTGACAATTCTAACTTAATAATAGAATCTTCAACTTCTATATCTGATTGATCAACATAACTCCAACTTTCTATATCCTTAATATCTAATTTCATAATTCCAGATGAAGAATGTTTTACAATAACATTAATTCCTATTTTTTTCTGTATCATGTCAATCAATTTTCCTTGAAATCCATGTACTAATGGAATTATAACATTCTTTTGAATAATTTTACCACTATCATTTTTACGCTCAAAAACTATCAATAAAGAGCTATCTTTTTTGATAGAGATCATGTTATTGATCTCAGATAATGGTATATCTACATACTTAAATGAAAACAACTTTACAACATATCCAGGTATTATTAACATAATTCCAACAACAATCAGAATTATAGACTCATATAACTTATTTTTTATAAAAAAATACCCTTGCATTCCAGCAGAAATACTCATAATACTTATCAAAGCAACTAATATACTTAAAGCTGCACCCCATACATTATCAATATCGTATAAAATAATATCACTATTAAACACAAATAAAAACGGTACTATCATAGTCCTAATATTATACAGAAATGACTGTACACTTGTTTTAAACGCATTACCTTTTGCTATAGCTGCAGCAGCATAAGAAGCTATTCCAACAGGTGGCGTAACATCAGCCATTAATCCAAAATAAAAAACAAATAAATGTAACGCAACAAGTGGTATAGATAATCCATTTTTATGAACAACAGTATTTAAAATAGGAACCATTAAAGTAGATACTATAATATAGCACCCTGTAGTTGGCATACCCATACCTAGAATTATACATATAGCAGCTGTCATTAATAATGTAATAAACACACTACCATTTGCTAAAGTATCAATAAAAATACTAATAGATAAACCAAACCCTGTTAAAGCAACTGTCCCAACAATAAGCCCTGCTGTACCTGTAGCCATAGCTATGGTCAACATACTCTTAGAACCTGCAACCATAGCCTCATATACTTTTTTTATACTATTCCATAGAACACAAGGAATTTGTGAAAAATCTTTATGGAATACTATTAAAATAGTATCATAAGTTAACAACATAAAAATTAAAAATAAATTTGTCCAAAAACATGATAACGAAGATGATAACTTCTCAATAATTAAGCACCATACTAAAATAAAAATAGGAATAAAATAATGTAATCCTTGCTTAAAAACTTCCCACGAACTAGATAACTTTGAAACATCACTATCTTCTTCTTTTACGCCTTTTTTAAACTGGTATAATAAAATTGCAATATATAAAAATACTAAAATAAACGATATAAAATAAATACTTTTATCAAGAAATATAGCTTTTATCCCCGGAATATAGAAATTACCTAAGTGGACACCTTCAATAACAATATATATAAAACTTATCAATATTAATACACAACATGCAGATAGCAGAAATTTTAAAATGGAAAAATATATAGATTTTGCTTTTGTTAAATCAATAGTAGGATGCATATTCAACTTACAAGCTTCAAGATGCACTATGTATAATAATGTAATATATATCATTATAGCCGGAACAAAAGCATACTTTACTATATCAGCATATGGGATTGATAAAAATTCCGACATTAAAAATGCAGCTGCACCCATAACAGGAGGCATAATTTGTCCATTTACCCCTGCTGATACCTCTATTGCTGCTGCCTTTTCAGCACTAAGACCCATTTTTTTCATTAAAGGAATAGTAAATGAACCTATAGTAATTGTATTAGCTATCGATGAACCTGACATCATGCCCATAAACCCTGAAGCTACCACCGCTGCTTTTGCTGGTCCGCCAACAAACCTTTGCAGCAAAATAAAGGATAGCCTAATAAAAAAATTACCAGCCCCTGCTTTATCTAAGAAAGCCCCAAATAACACATATAAAAAAACAAAATTAGATGACACTCCAAGAGCTACACCAAAAACTCCTTCTGCAGATAACCACTCGTGAGAGGCAATAGCAGCAAAATTGTTTCCTTTATGAGCAATAATATCAGGCATATACTGCCCAAAAATAGAATACATAAGAAACAGAAGTGCAACAATAACTATAGGCATCCCTACTGACCTTCTTGACCCTTCTAATAAAAATAAAATCCCAAAAAAAGCAATTATGATATCTAAAATGTTAGGCATTGCTACCCTTAGTGACAATTCATCATACATTACCACAAGATATATTGCAGGTATCACTGACAAACATGCAAAAATCCAACTTAAAAAAGGTAAATTGTTTTTAGAATTTTTAAGGAAGGTAGGAAAAAGTAAAAAAAGTAGAAAAAATGCAAAAGATAAATGTATAACCTTAGATTTAAAATCTGTTAAAATTACCCAACTAAGATCGTAATTTGCAGCCAATAAAGAAGGTAATGGCGAGGCTATAAATAATTGGAATATTGACCATAAAAATGCTACAGCTCCTATTACATAATTAGTAACTCTACATACACAAGAACTTGAATTATCAAAATTTCTATCACTTATTTCCATATTTATTCATAATATCAAATATTTAAGAAACATTAATAGCATTACATATTATGCACGTCAATAAAATATAACCACCTACTGCTTTCCTTATTTTTAACAAATTGTACATTAAATAATAATCTATACCAAACATTACATCCAGCTATATAAATCTAAATATAACACTATAAGAATATAGTTCTAGCTAGATAACAATTATTATAAATTTAATAATATAACATTTTACTTTTTAAAAATTGTTTTGTATTATTCAGCATCTAATTTTAGTAAATACACAATTTAAAGTGTCAAAAATAATATATACTTGTACAGTATGCGGTAATAATACACACAGATGGACTGGCAAATGTAATACATGCGGCACATGGGATAGTATCATAAGTAAATCATTACAAAAAATAAAAACAGAAGAAACTGATACTGTAGTGCTCTCTTTGTTTGATAGTAAAATAAGTTCCCTTAGCAAATATAATACAAAAATAGATGAATTAGATAGAGTATTTGGAGGAGGAATCACATTAGGAAGTAATATACTAATCGGAGGAGAACCTGGTGTAGGAAAATCAACTTTAATCTTACAAATTGCATCAATTTTAGCAAAAAACTTTCACAGCTGTCTTTACGCTTCAGGTGAGGAATCAATTAATCAAATTCAAACAAGAGCAACCCGCCTATGCATCTCTGAATCAAAAATAAAAATTCTTGCAACATCATCATTAAAATTAAGTCATATAATAAACGCAATGCAAAAAGATAATGAGCTTAAATTTCTCATTATTGATTCAATACAAACTATATGTGATGAGAGAATTCCTTCAGCTCCAGGCACAATAGCTCAAGTCCGTATGTGTACACATGAATTAATTACATTCACTAAACAAAACAATATAACATTATTTATACTAGGACAAATCACTAAAGATGGTCAAATAGCTGGACCTAAGACTTTAGAACATATGGTAGATACTGTTTTATATTTTGAAGGAGATAATAGTTACCAATATCGCATTTTACGTACAATAAAAAATAGATTTGGTCCTACAAATGAAATTGGGGTATTTGAAATGTTAAAACATGGATTAATACCCGTTAATAATCCATCATCTCTGTTTTTAGGCCATAAAGCTCAAGATCACAGCATCATTGGAAGTACTGTTTTTGCTGGTATTGAAGGATCTAGACCTATACTAATGGAAATTCAATCACTTATTTCTCACACCTATATGGCAACTCCTCGTAGAGCAGTGGTTGGATGTGATATTAATCGTCTTTCTATGATCATAGCAGTTCTCAACGCTAAATGTAATATATTTTTAGGAGATAAAGAGGTATATCTTAACATAGCCGGAGGGCTAAAAATATATGAACCAGCTGCAGATTTAGCCATAGCAGCGTCACTTATTTCAAATTTTACTAATATTCCTATAATGCACTCAACAATAGTATGTGGAGAAATTGCCTTATCAGGAGAAATAAGAAATATATGTAATATTGACTTAAGGCTAAAAGAAGCTTATAAACTTGGATTTAAGCAAGCTATTATACCACGTAATAGCAAATGTATATCTCCTGATATTTCAATAATAGAGGTAGACCACATTAATCAATTGAGAAAAATTTTTCATTAAAAATTTATGAGAATTACAGGTATTATATTATTAATTACATTATTGTCATTTATTATAGCTTTTGCGTATGCAATACACAATAAAGGTATCAATAATTCATCTCCGTCATATAGTATTACGTTACCATATCTTCTACAAGAGGATATGCAATTTACTACAAATAACTTAAAGGGTAAGCCATATATAATTCATGTATTTGCCTCATGGTGCACAACATGTAAAGAAGAACATAAAATTTGGCTAGAGATTGCAGAGAAAAATATAATTGACATTTACGGAATAAGTTATCTTGATATTAAGCAAAATGCTATAGCCTGGTTACAAGACAATGGTAATCCATATAAAGTAGTAGCTGCTGACTATAATGGTAGCTCCGGTCACGCATTTGGAATCACAGGCGTACCAGAAACTTTTGTTTTTGATAAAAACGGAAAAATCATTTTACACATATCTGGTAATATAACCTTAGAAATTTGGAATAATCAAATACTCGCACTATTAAAGTAATAACAAAAACTTACCTAGTATCTATAGCTAGATTATCGTTAATCATTCATACGTTCATTATATAACAAATGTATTAGTAATGCTTTTATTTTGAATAAAAAATGTAAAATTAAGTGCATATTAAAATATCTCAAATAACCAATTTTTATATTATTAGGTAGATTATATATAAAATATTTACCTCAATATAAAAACATGCTATAAATATTCATATTATTATTAGTTTTAGTTTGCGATAGTATGGCCATAACGCGTTCAGAATTAGAAACTCTTATTAAAAATGCATTCCCAAGTGCTCAAGTTACTGTAAGTAGCTTGGCTAATGATAATGATCATTACTCAATAGTAGTTTTATCAGAAGATTTTAAAAATAAAACTAAAGTAGCACAGCATAGAATGATTTACGAAGTTCTAAATGGAATAGATGTTCATGCTATACAAATACATACTGGTTGGAAATGAAATTGGTAACGCTCTATGAAGGATAATGATATAATAAGTAAAATACAACATGAAATAAAAAGCAACGATATAGTACTCTACATGAAGGGTACTAGCGATGTTCCACAATGTGGTTTCTCTGGTTTAGTTGTGAATATATTACAAAAAATGAACCTTGCATTTAAAAGCATAAATGTATTAGAAGATCCAGAATTACGTACAGCAATAAAACAGTTCACTAATTGGCCCACAATTCCTCAACTATATATTAAAGGTGAGTTTATAGGAGGATGCGATATAGTACGTGAAATGTATCAAAGTGGTGAATTACATGAGCTAATCAAATCAAAGGGAATTGCATTAACATAAACATAATGTTAAATCAAAAAAAGCTAGAACTCAAAAAATTAAATGAGCAACTTGCATATCATGATGATTTATACCATAAACATGATAAGCCAAAAATTACAGATGCACAGTATGATAAATTATGTAAATCTAAAAAAGAATTACTAGAGCAGTTTCCAGAACTAGAAAAGTATGATAACTATAAAAATATTATAGGTGCATCAATAAATACAAAATTTCATAAGATAGAGCATACAGAGCCCATGTTTTCACTCGAAAATGCCTTCTCCGCAACTGATATAGAAAAATTTATCTTAAGAACTAAACGTTTTTTACATATGAGTGACAACAACCCACTAACTATAACATGTGAACTAAAAATTGATGGACTATCATTTTCAATGTTATACAAAAATGGTATCCTAATACAAGCATCAACACGTGGAAATGGGTATTTTGGAGAAGATATTACACAAAATGTTAAAACAATAAAAAACATTCCTTATATAATAAAAAATGCACCAACATTATTAGAAGTGCGTGGAGAAATATACATGGACCGTCATGATTTTGCACAACTTAATAAAACATATAATTTCGCAAATCCACGCAATGCTGCAGCAGGATCAGTTCGTCAATTAAATTATGAAGTCACAAAATCACGAAATCTTAAATATTTTGTATACTCAATAGTAAACAGCAATGCTAATACACAAGAAGAACTTCTCAATCAATTATCTAACTGGGGTTTTTGCGTTAACAAAAACACATGTACAACAAATAATATTGAAGAGGCCTTAAATTTTTATAACAAAATCTACAACACACGTAATAATATCTGCTATGATATTGATGGTGTCATATATAAAATTAACGACATAAGCTTACAAAAAAGTCTTGGAGCAACCAGTAGATGTCCTCGCTGGGCAATAGCATATAAATTTCCATCAGTAGAAGCAAAAACACAATTAAAAAATATTTCGATACAAGTAGGTCGTACAGGAGTTATCACACCTATTGCAGAGTTAGATCCTATTAATATAGGAGGCGTAATAATATCAAGAGCAAATTTACACAATCAAGATGAAATAAAACGCAAAGACATACGTATAGGTGATTATGTCATTATTAGAAGAGCTGGAGATGTAATACCACAAGTTGTTGATGTTGACAAAAGTTTAAGAAATCAAAAATTACAGGAGTTTATTTTTCCTTCACATTGTCCATCTTGCGGTTGTAAACTACATAAAGATACACAGGAAATAGCTTTACGTTGTACTGGAGAATTAATTTGTAAAAATCAAGTATTAGAAAGAATTAAACACTTTGTTTCTAGAGATGCACTAAATATAGTTGGTATCGGCAAAAAGCAAATAGAGTTTTTCTATGAGAAGTCACTTATTACTAATATTGATGATATTTTTTCTTTAGAAGAAAAATTAAAGAATATAAAATTAGAAAGTTTTCACGGATGGGGTAAACAATCTATCGCAAATCTATTAGAAGCAATACAACATAGTAAAAATGTAAAATTAGAAAACTTTATTTTTGCACTAGGAATAAGGTTTATTGGTAAAAACACTGCTAAATCACTAGCCCAATATTATATTTCATACAAAGACTGGTATTCTGCAATGTTGTTACTAAAAGATAATGATAATACTAACAATATTAATGGTGTAGGTAAAAAAAGCATAGAATCTTTAAGAATTTTCTTTTCTGAACCATATAATATTAATATATTAAATAGGCTTACAGAAAAATTAAATATTATTAATACTCAAAAAACAGAACAATATACAAAAAATAATATTACTGGCAAGATAATAGTATTTACCGGCACATTTTCAAGTATGTCAAGAAATGAAGCAAAACTTCAAGCAGAACGTTTAGGTGCTAAGGTAAAATCAACATTATCTGCAAAAACAAATTTGTTAGTTGCAGGTAGTAATCCAGGATCAAAATACAAAAAAGCTCAAGAGTTACAAATACAAATTATTGATGAAAATTCTTGGCTTACAATGATAAGCTAACTTCTATGCATAAAAGTTTACTGCACTTTATACAATATAATTATCAAGATTCATTTATCATTAAACAAAGTTAAAAACCATTTACACAATTACTTTATCGTAATTTATTATTAAAGTGATTCGATCATAAACATGATATATTTTTTAGGTATATACAACATACACCATTCTTTACTTTCTCTACATTAATATTTAACACATATACAAATTTGTGTTGATAAATGCTTATACTTCACATATGCTACCACATCCCTTTAGTAACTGAATAATCTGTAAACAAAATTCTAACTATCTTAATAGTAATAACAAACATATCTCACTCTAACAATTAATAAAAAAATTAGCCTCCTTTTATATACTAAAAATAATATTGTTTACTTTATACTAAAACTATCTGTTAATCTTGCTAAAATACTAAGATAACTAGGACCTTGAGTTTTTATTGACGATATTATATCTGATTTACCACTTATAAAACTTTCCACATGTTTTCCAAAGAACTCATATCTCCAACCATTCATTATATTGCCCGTACCTTGAGTAACAAATTTGATTAAATCACTTTTAGAGGCTACTAATCTATGTGATATATCATTTTCATAGCACAAGCTATATAGAAAAACTATTAACACATTTAATACAGATTTATCATAATCTACAGATTTACAAACACCTGGCTGGTAATCCTTATCTTCTACAACACCAAATTTATCCAAAGGTAACCTTTTCCAATATTTCTCTCTTACATACTTCTTTATAACATTAGCATCTTTTCCACATGCAATATCACGAATTAAGTAAAAAATAGATTGATTATCCATAATAATGTTGCGATTCACATTAAAACTTCTCGCTAATTTTTCACGCCACTCAATTACATATTTTGCTATCAATATATCTTTTTCTGCAATATCAGAAAAAAATTTTATTCCATCAAAAATAGTATCATAATTTATTTTATGAATCTCTATTGATTGCATTTCCTCAAAAAACCATAACAATCTTTTCCGAGATACAAGACTTTTATAAACTTTACCATAAAGCTGATACAAGTATACTACATCATCAAAAGCATAGTCTATTTTGCTTTGTGATAAAGGACGCAAACTCCAGTCAGATCTTTTCAACAATAATTTATTTAATGTTATTCCCAAGAACTGCTCAACCAGCCTTGAATAGCCTACTGCATTATCATAATAATTACATAACATTGCAGCAATTTGAGTATCAAAAATTGGACTAGGACTTTGAGAAAATCTCGTTGATAAAGCTTCTAAATCTTGTCGACAATCATGAAATACCTTTATAATATTTTTGTTATAAAAGATATTATTTAATGGTGATAAATCCAAATTTTCTTCTAAGGCATCAATTATGCATTTTTGATTACTATAAGCAATTTGTATTAAACATAATTTTGGATAATACTCTTTATAGCTTCTCATAAATTCTGTATCAACAGCTATATATTGAGGGTGGTCTCTTAATGTTGTGTCACAAAACTTTTTTAACTCATCTGTTGAGCTAATTAACATATTACTGTACCATTACTTCACTCTTTTTATATCTAGTAAACATTATCTTAACTAATCCCCCATCTTTTACATTAAAAAATTCTATAGTTGCACTATGTTCATCTAGAATTTTTTTGACTATCGCAAGCCCTAAGCCTGTACCTTGACTACGTGTAGTAACATATGGCTCTGTTAATTTATGCATCAATTCCTCTGGAAATCCAATACCATTATCTTGTACTTCTACAACAACATAATTACCATCTTCAAGCACCCTAATCAAAATTTTACCACCCACTTTAAACTTCGCATCTATTGATTCACAAGCATTTTTAAATATATTAATAAAAACATGATTAATTTGAGCCTCATCTATAAAAACATAAATAGGAAACTTTGGTGTTACAATTTCGTACTGTATCTGATTACTAAATTGTCCAGAAAAGACAACCTCATTAAGTAACTCACAAATATCGCACATAACAAACTCAGGTTCTGACATTCGAGCAAATTTAGCAAATTCATCAACAATATTCCGAATACTAATCGTATGTCTAATAATTGTACCTATATACTTGTTAAAAGTATCTTTATCCGAAGTTATTTCTTCTTTATATTTATTACTTAACCTTTCAGCTGCAAGATAAATAGGAGTAATAGGATTTTTTATTTCATGAGCAATTCTTCTTGCAACATCAGACCATGCAGCCATTCTTTGAGCTTCAACAAGTTTTGAGATATCATCAAATGTAATAATATAACCCTTATAAATATTACTTAATATTTCAATTTTCACTGATAAGGTAAAAGATTTTTGATTTCTTAAAATTGTTATTTCACTTTTTAATGTATTATCTTTTATTAACTGAGATACTTCAGGTAAAACATCATCTAGAGAAGTATTCATAATTTTAAAAGGTGATAATAATTCTTGTGCTTTTTTATTCACCAAAGTAATAATCAGGTTATAAGTTACTGCAATCACACCTGAAGATATCCCAGATAATATAGCTTCTATAAATTCTTTTCTTTCATTGATATCTCGATGTATATTAATAAGTTGAGCACGCTGTCTACTAAGTTGTGATGTCATTTGATTAAATGCACGTACAAGTGTAGACATTTCTTCACCAACCTTTCTATCTTCAATTCTGAATGTTAAATTTCCTTTTTGAACTTTACGTGTAGCATAAAATAAATGTAACAACGGTCTTACTATATTCCCTGAAAAATTAATTCCCATCCAAATTGCCATAAATAACAACAATAAAGAAACAAAAAGAAATATCATTGAAATTTGTATCTGTAACAAAGATACTTGCGATCGCAAATTTTTATAAGATTCAACTGCGTTCTTAGTCAATAACAAGTGCGATAAAAGTCTTTTATCTATAATACGTCCTACCATCAAATATGTTGAAGATTCTACATCTAATACAACTACAGCACGCATCATATCTTTACTAGAAAATATTACAATATCATTATACATTGCTTTTAAGCTATGCCACGGTATCATGCTAAGATCTAAAATAAAACTTAATCTATTACTAGCTATAATCTTATCCGGTTGAAAAACAACTACTTCAGATAATCCCATTAACTCTGATATAGACTGCAATAATTCATCACAAAACTCTTCATTATAATAGTGCGTCGCTATTAATTTACTACGTAAATAATGTGCAGCTGATAAAATACCAACTTTTACATTTTTGCGATGTTCTTGTAAATATATCTCTGCTATTTCCATAGACTCAGATATAGCAGTATCAACACGTTTATTAAACCACATTTGAATACTATAATTAAAAAATAAAATAGAAAAACCTGAAATAATAATCGTAGGAATAACTGCCACAACTGAAAACATTAATACAACTTTTGCTTGAAGTTTTGAACCCAATCTTCCACGCTTCTTTTGTATCCATATATGTATTAATCTATAAGATACAGTTGCAATCAATAGAAGAAATAACGTTAAGTCAACAAATACTAATTTAATAACTGTACTTGGGTCAGGATTAATAGGGTCATCATAATGAAATGCAACACAATAAGTAACAATAGAAAATAGAAAAACAGATATTGTCAAAAATAATGCAACTATTTTAAAACGTTTTAGCTTATTATTAATCAAAAAAAAACGATAAATAAAACTTTTCATCCATGCTACAAAACATTGGCTGCTAAAAAACACATAAGAAAACTCTAAAGACAACCTTTAGTATTACGATTTTTTTTCCATTATATTAAAGAGCTTATATACCTTCAAACACTAACAAAAATTACAAGTGATTTTAATCTGCTAGAATCTCAAGATTAACTGCTGAAACTTTTCCATTATTTTCATCAAGCTGATATTTTACTTTCTGACCTTCCTTTAAATTTTCAATTCTACTTTTTTGAAGTGAGGTAATGTGTACAAATACATCTTTACAACTTTGCCCAAAATTTCCTCTAATCTTATTATTACTAACATTTTTATCCTTGCAAATAAAACCATAACCTTTCTCTACACTAAACCATTTAACATGACCAGTATAAGTTACTTTCTCATTTATTACCTGAGACATTAAAAAACCCTTAAAAATATAAATTAAAATAGTAATACATATATTACTAAACAGATAAGCTCGTTACTATTATAATAACCAATGTATTATTTACTTCAATGGTATATTTTAATATATTAACTTGCAAGAAAAATATTCTAAATATACCTAATAATGAATTATTAATCATCCACTATAACAGATCAACTAATTTAATTTTTTTTAATATAATCACAAAAATTATTAATAATTTAGATAATGAATGTAACTATTGCATTATTTTTTTTATTTATATATGATAAAATTTTACTATCTACATTAGAAATCTATTAATTATTAGTAATAATATTTTCATAACAAACAGTCATGCCTAGTAAATAACTTTACTGTATATATTTTACAGTAGTTATTAATAAACTTATTAAATTATAGTTCAACAAGTTTACACTACATGGCTTAAAATTTTTATCTTTAACAATTAGATTTAACATTTATAATAATTATCTTTACTATCTAGTAGTTATATATTTACATATACTTAGCAATCCACAGCATTTTTAAACTGTTAAGCTACAACATAAACTATCTTACAATTACACAATTATATTTTTCTATCAACCATAATATTTGTTAATTATAAAGTTAGTCATACTTGCTAGCATTAAGCTAAATTATAAAAATATGTCAGCACCTCACTTTTACATTATGCAAATTATGCCATATATACATTACTTTAACTTCACATAAGCATAATTTATACGCAATGCTTACATTAAATAAATACACACATATAAAATAAACAATCCTCTATCATAGTAAATACATAATCCTTATCTTAATCAAAAATAGTGTTAAATATATTTTTATGCCAATACAATTAATATATGTTAAAAAATATATAGAACAATAACTTACTAATTATTCCTATTTAACATTATAAGTTTCCCCATTATATTGGGAAGTTTTCCTTGCATTTTATAGTTATTAATTATACACTACCATTTCTACGTAATTTATATTATATAAAAATTTTGTATGTCAGTAATGCCCGATCATTGGATCAAAGAAAGAGCAATATTTGATAAAATGATAGAACCCTTTGTAGACTGTAAAAAAAGTACAGGAGTTCTATCTTATGGATTATCATCATATGGATATGATGCAAGAGTTAATAATATATTTAAAATATTTACTAATACACACTCTGTCATTGTTGATCCTAAAAACTTTTCTTCAGAAAGTTTTATTGATAAAACAACCGATATTTGTATAATACCACCAAATAGTTTTGTTTTAGCAAAAACCGTAGAGTATTTTAAGATCCCTAAAGATGTAATTGTATTATGTGTTGGAAAATCTACATACGCTAGATGTGGAATCGTAATAAATGTCACGCCTTTAGAACCAGGATGGGAAGGATATGTAACTCTAGAGTTTTCCAATACTACTCCGTTACCGGCAAAAATATATGCCTTTGAAGGAGCATGCCAGTTCATATTTTTACAAGGTGAAAGCCTATGTAATGCCTCTTATGATGAAATGAACGGAAAATATATGAAACAAGTTGATGTCACATTGCCAATAATAA
Organism: Candidatus Neoehrlichia procyonis str. RAC413; assembly: GCF_000964795.1. GTDB lineage: Bacteria > Pseudomonadota > Alphaproteobacteria > Rickettsiales > Anaplasmataceae > Neoehrlichia > Neoehrlichia procyonis. The sequence goes on from NZ_LANX01000001.1 coordinate 669,219, forward strand.
GTTCATAAACAAATACAATGATAAAGTCATACTGTGTATAAAAATAGGTTAATTAAAAAGAAAACTCATAAATAAAAAAATCCGCAATTTCTATCACTATTAGTAGTTCAATACATGACAAAAGTACTTTATATAAACAATAACAAACATCCTATATCCGGGCAAATAATAATAAATGGAGCAAAAAATTCTGCACTACCAATAATGGCAGCATGTACACTTTCTAATCAGCAAATAACATTACACAATATCCCAAATATTACAGACACAATAACAATGACTGAATTGTTAACTCACCTTGGAGCCAAAGTTAACTTTATATATAATAAAAAGAATAAAGCTAACCATACTATAAATATTAATTGTAAAGATTTACGCCAAAAAACAGTCCCTTATAATTTAACATCTAAAATGCGAGCATCATGTTTAATAATAGGACCAATGCTAGCACGATTTAAAAAAGCTAAAATAGCCTTACCTGGAGGATGTGCAATAGGTGAGCGCCCAATAAACATGCACTTAGAGGCATTGCAAAATATGGGTGCTCATATTAGAGTAAGTGATCACTATATTGAATGTTCAATAAACGGTAAATTACAAGGATGCGAAATTAATTTTCATTCTGTAAGTGTAGGTGCAACAGAAAATATATTAATGGCAGCTACCTTAGCTAATGGTACAACTATAATTAATAATGCTGCTATAGAACCAGAAATTTCAGACTTAGCTAATTTTTTAGTAATGGCAGGTGCAAAGATTTATGGAATTGGCACTAAAACATTAAAAATTCAAGGGGTTAAACAACTATTTGGGTGTAATTACTCAATAATACCTGATAGACTAGAAGCTGGGACATATGCACTATCTGCAATACTAACGCAAGGTAATATTGAACTTATAGGAATAACTGAACATAACATAAAGTGCTTTTCCAATTATCTTCAAGCAATAGGAGGTAATATCCAACAGAAACAAAACAGTATTATTGTATCCAATATAAAAAATAAAATTCATGCTATATCTATCGATACATGTCCTTATCCAGGATTTCCTAGTGACATGCAAGCACAATTTACAGCTGCATTATGTTATGCAACTGGTATATCATATATCCAAGAAAATATTTTTGAGAACCGTTTTTTATATATTAACGAATTAATAAAAATGGGTGCTAATATCACAGTAAAAGACAAAACTGCTATAATAACAGGCGTAAAACTTCTTAAAGGAACTGTTGTACAAGCAACTGATTTAAGAGCTTCTGCTGCATTGCTAATTGCAAGTTTAATAGCAGAGGGCACTACTATAATCAACAACGCTGATAACTTATATAGAGGCTATGAAGCAATTGAAGAAAAACTCAATTTATGTGGTGCAAACATAAAACTTGTTGATCAATCAACATTTATAACATAAAAAACGTTCCTTTAATACAAAATCTATATTTCATAATACACAATTTAGCTTCACATTATATATGTTTTCACTTACTTTCAATAATTATACATATAAATAGCAGCTATTATTTTTAAAAAATATATAATATTTGTAACTTCTTACATATAAAGAACTTAATTATGTAAGAAATATCCAACTTGTCGATCAGTAATACTCATGATATAATGAGCAGGTTTAGTTAGGACAAAATGTTAGAATGTATCAATATATCCTGCTATAGAGGAGAAAAACGCTTATTTAATAATTTAAGTTTTTCTGCAAGTAGAGGTTCAGTAACTTTAATTATCGGTGGAAATGGTAGTGGAAAAACAACCCTTTTAAGAGCCATGATAGGTCTCTTTCCAATAAAGTCTGGTAGTATAAAATTTTGTAATTGTCCTATAAAACTCCTTGATTCGTATCTTTCACAAGTAACATACATTGGCCATAAAAACGCCTGTAGTGAAACACTTACTGTATTAGAAAATTTGATGTTTTGGGCAAATCTTAAAGGAACGCAAGAATTAATTGAAGCAGCAGTGTATTTTTTTAGCCTTCAGTCAATTCTAGAAATACAATATAAAAATCTATCTACCGGATGGAAAAGAAAAGTAGCTTTATCAAGACTTTTAGTATACAATACATCAATATGGATAATTGATGAACCATTCGCAAATTTAGATCCTAACTCTATAGAATTAGTTACTGAATTAATTTCAAACCGTCAAGAACAGAAAGGGATTATTATTATTTCTGATCATAAAGCTAATATAAGCTTACCATCTTATCAGACAGTAAATATTGAGTCTTTTCAATAAAAAACCATCTTTATACAAATAACTTATAAGCTTTAAATTTCCCCCCCCCTAATTTTGATTTAACCCATACTTAAACCTCCACACAATATGAAAGCTCATATATATTATAGATACAATTTTCTACTGCATAAATATATAGTAAGCACGTAATACAAAATAACTTACTATAACTTGTAAATAAAAGTGCAACACTTCACGCAATAGTATTAATTATAATAATAACATCATACAGATAAATGACCCATTAAATTGGTTTTAACAACACTACCATCTACTATTAATAATATTAAACAAACATTTTTCTAACTTTAATATATATTAAGTTATAACTTATAACAGTAATGATCATTAGGAAATACCTTATCTTTAATTTCTTGTGCGTAATCATCAACTGCTCTTTCAACAACTTCACTAATATTAGCAAATTTTTTAACAAACTTTGGACAACATTTAGACAACCCCAACATATCATCAACAACTAAAATCTGTCCATCACAAAAAGAAGAAGCACCTATACCAATAGTGGGAATAGGAGTATCGTTTGTAATCTTAACAGCTAAATTCTCATTTATACATTCTAATACTACGGCAAATGCTCCTGCATTGTAAATTTCTTCTGCATCTTTTGCTATAGACGCATACGATAAATCAGTATTTCCTTGACATTTATACCCACCTAACTTCTTAAAGTGTTGTGGCATAAGACCAATATGCCCCATAACTGGAATACCATTATGTGTCAAAAAAGACACTATACTAAAAATTTCACGTCCACCTTCCATTTTTATAGCATCACAACCAGTTTCACTTAATATCTTAGCAGCATTTTTATATGCTATTTCTTTAGTAAAATAACTTGCAAATGGCATATCAACCACTACAAATGACTTATTTCTAGCTTTAACAACAGCTTTGCCATGATTAATCATCATGTCTACAGTTACTCCTAAGGTAGACTCCATACCATAAACTACCATCCCTACAGAATCTCCCACAAGTAAAATATCACAATATTTATCAACTAAACCTGCCATTAGAAATGTATGTACAGATAAACACACTATTTTATCTTTTCCTTTTTTATTTTGAATATCTAAAATATTAACTCTTCTTCCCACAATCATTAGCCCCTTAACTATACAAAATACTATACTGTATAATATTGCTCTATTAACATGTAAAGACTTGTTTGAAAATATAAGTATATATTTTAGCAGCACTTTTATAGTGTAAAGGACACTTTTTAAAAATATAGGGAATATTATATAAAAAAATCACTCTTTCGTTAATTCAGCACAATGTAAAATATAAACAACAACAGCATAAAAAATAAATGCCATTATTTGATGCATAGATGCTAAAAATATTGGTACATTATATAATAAAACACCAACTCCCAACATAAACTGAATAATAGTACATATACATAATAAGTACACTATATTAAAAGATCTCAATTTCATCGTAATAACCGCGATAAGGATCATAATAGTCATACCTACGCTACGATGCACAAATTGCACAGTAACAACATTATCAAAAAAATTACACCACCATGGACTCATCCAAAATAAACCTCGAGGTATTATCTGTCCATCCATTAAAGGAAAAGTATTAAATATTAGCCCAGCATTTAACCCAGCGACTAAAGCTCCATACGCTATTTGTAATACTATTAGAATTAAAATAATCTTAAGAAAGCCCATATCTACACAACTAATAACATACACTTTCCTTACTATGGTATTAAGAAAATTTTTCCATAATAAATAAAAAATTATAAGCGCCAATAACAAGTGTGCTGTTAATCTATAATGACTAACATGTGGTACGTCAACTAAGCCACTTTTCACCATATACCATCCTACTACTCCCTGTAATATGCCCAAAAATGTAATAATTATAAGACTGTATACAAGTTGTTTATTAAGCATTCTTTTACATGCAAAATAACTTAATGGACCAAAAAATATTATACCTGTAACCCTTCCAAGTAATCTATGAATATACTCTATCAAATACAATTTCTTAAATTCTTTCAATGTAACATCATAATTTAGATATTTATACTCAGGAGTTGTTTCGTATTTATTTTTTTCCTTAATCCAATCATCATCATTAAGCGGTGGTATTATACCAATAATGGGATTCCACTCAGTAATTGATAATCCAGAATGAGTAAGACGTGTTACCCCTCCAACAAATATCATGATTAATATCATTACACAGCATAATAAGAGCCATATTGATATACTACAGTGATTTTGTTGCATCTGTGATTTCTCCTATAATCATAACAATTCTATAAACAATCATTAATCACACCAACCCTAATATTTTACATTTACTACATCAATTATATCAACCATTACCTAAATATGCATTATTAGCACGAAATAAATAATTTCAATTACTGAAAATTATTGTTTCCATGAACTATTTAAAGCTATAAATAACTTTATGCTCATTAAATTCAAAGTACTTATAAATAGAACATTGACTTCAAGACTAATTCATGGTAACCGTGCTACAGTTTTTTTATATTGGGTGCATATGGCAAGGATTCTATTATTACTTAGTCTAGTGATTCTCGTAGCAAGTTTCCCTTTAATTAGCAGTTGGATTTCTAACAAATCTCATTCTAAAAATTTCAAAATTGACAAAAAAGCTATAGAGTTAATTGTTGAAGAATACATTTTTAACAACCCACAAAAAATTATTAATGCACTAAGCAGTGGGTACAAGTCCTTAACTGAATCTTCAATGAATAAAAAAATAAAAGACAATAAGCAAGAAATTGAAAATACATCCTATCCTTCGTTCGGACTACAAAATAGTAAAGTAACCGTTACAATATTCTTCGACTACTCTTGTGGATATTGTAAAGCAATGCTCAATGATATAAAACAACTAATACAAGATAACAAAGCTCGTATTATTTTAAGAGATCTTCCAATACTCGGAGAAATTTCACAAAATGCTGCGCAAGCTGCTTTAGCTATTCATTTTGTTGACCCAAGTAAATATATTGATTTTTATTACAAAGCGTTGGGATTATCTCACAATAAAGCTCTTACAAATGAAGTTATTTTAGGAATTGTTGAATCAATAGGTATTAGCGAACAAGATTTCAAACAATCATTAGATTACAATCTAATATCTATAAAAAAAATGATAGAAAATAGTAAAGCATTAGCCTCAAAACTCGATATAGGAGGTACCCCATCCATAATAATAGGAAATTCTTTAATCATTGGCGCAAGTGATTTACAAACTATCCAAACTAAAATAAATTATGAATTAAAAAACGCGTCTAAATAGTAAGCTAAGGATTTTTGCATATATGTAAATGATAAATCTAAATAGTTGAACGATAAATTTAAGTTTCACAGGATTGTGTAGTAGTAAATATATATGTCACATATAATTATGCAGGTTGTTAGACGCAATTTTATATTTAAAATGATGTACTCTTATTCTATCTCTTTTCTTATAAAGACCCCCTTACATTTAGTCTATAACATAACTTCTTTGCATTTCTATCATTTTAAAATTTATATTTTCAGTACTTTATATTATCTTACTTAAGTTTATATAATATTTTTTGCATTCCTGACGTATTACATAACCTAATCATACTAATTATCTTTATACAAGTAAAAATATCATAATTAAAAACATTGTGGATTAAAACATATAACTAGGTTTAAGTATTATTATATCTTTCCACGAGATTTAAAATTACCTAAAAATTTTAGAAATTAGTTTCAATAATTCAAAATAATTCACTAAGTTGTTAACACTAATTATACCATTTCTATAAGAATTAATATTATTTGACTTAGAAAACTCTACATGTAAAATCATTGTAGAAAAAGAACATTAAATACTGATCAGTAAAGATTTTGAGATATTTCACTTGCTTTTACTTCCTTCTGTTGACCTGTATTCATGTCCTTTACAATAACGTAATTGTTATCTATTTCTCTTTCACCAAAAATTAAAGCTATTTTTGCGTTCAATTTATTAGCTTGCTTTAATCCATATTTTAAATTAACACCATAATTCCATAAAACTTTTAATCCATGGCAGCGTAACTTATAAGCAAGACCTATAGCATAGTTCTTTGCCTCTTCTCCTATTGGCACTAATACAATACCGCTATGCTCCTTATGATAATAGTTCATCAATGATGCAATTCTTTCTATTCCGCCCGCAAATCCTACTGCTGAAGTATTACTACCACCCATATTGCTCACTAAATTATCATACCTGCCTCCAGCAATAACTGCACTTTGAGAACCTAAATGCTCAGTTGTAAATTCAAAAACTGTATGACAATAATAATCTAATCCTCTTACCAATTTTGTATTTATTTTATATCTTATATTAAATTCCGATAGCTTTTCCAAAATATTATTAAAAAATTGCTTAGAATACTTATCATAAAAATCTGAAATAACAGGTGCATCTTTCAATATATCTATATCCTGCTTATGTTTTGAATCTAGCACCCTTAATGGATTTATTGCTAATCTTTTCTTACTATCTTCTGACAAATAATCTTTATATTGCGTCAAATACTTCACTAATGCACTTTTATATAAATTTATAACTTCTTTACTACCTAATGAATTTATTTCCAAAATTACTTTTTTAGAAATATCCAACCCTTCTAACACATTATAAGCTAAACAAATAATTTCAACATCAGCAATATAACTATCAACTCCAAAAAATTCATAATTAATCTGATGAAATTGCCTCTGACGGCATTTTTGTGGTCTTTCGTAACGAAAAACTGGACCACTTGTAAATATTCTTGTAGGCAACTCAAGGTTACTACTAATTAATAATCTTACAATTGCAGCAGTAAATTCTGGTCTTAAGGTAATACTTTCACCGTTCCTATCATTAAACGTATACATTTCCTTAGTTATAATATCCGAAGTATCTCCTAAAGTTTTATAAAATACATCACTAAACTCAAAAATAGGAGTCTCAACAGGTAAAAACCCATATCTATGGCCTACTTCTTGAGCAATATCTCGTATATATTGAAACTTATAAACTTCATCAAATAAAAGATCTTTTGTGCCTCTTACTGTTTGAAATTTTCTTTGATTTGTATTACTACTCACAATTAAAACCTTCTCCCTAATATTAAGTTAACTATGAATTTACCATAAAATAAATATTATAATACTACTAAACATTAGCATATATACATATAGACAATAAGTATTATACTAAATTTTTAGCCCAATTCTTATATACTTATTGTACCCAAAAAATCTCCTTTTTTTAATCAGATATCCCTAAAAACTATACTATCAACATATATGCTAGAAATAACGTAAAAACAACGTTAACCAACCTATAAATTCTAACATAAATAAAATATTACGCTTAAAATTTATAAATTCCTTGTTACTTGATAACTTTATACTTCTAAGTCTTACCAATAAAAAATTCCATCAACTTGCACACTAAAATAAATTATATAAATTAATTAATAACTATATTAAACTTTTGAACTATATATTATATATTAATTATGTACTTTAATAATATTTAATAATAAGTTTACAAAATTCTTTATTTATATATACAATATAAGTAAGTAATTTTGAATGTATGTTGTAAATGCCAAGTTACCATAAATTACTTCATGAAGGTAAAGCAAAAATTATATTTTCAGGCCATAATTCAATTTCAGTAATACAACACTTTAAAGATGTTATCACTGCCTTTAATAACACAAAAAAAGACATTATACCCGGGAAAGGAATAATTAATAATCATATCAGTGCTTTGCTAATGTCACATCTTGAACAAAACGATATCAAAACACATTTAATAAAAATGCTAAATAACAGAGAGCAATTAGTAACAAAAGTTGCAATCATTCCATTAGAAGTAGTGATACGAAATATTGCCGCTGGAAGTTTTACCAAAAGATTTAATCTTGCAGAAGGAAAGTTACTTAAATCACCTATAATAGAATTTTATTACAAAAATGACGACTTAGCAGATCCTATTGTAAATGATGATCACATTATACATTTTCAATGGGTAACTATAAATGAGTTAAAAAGAATAAAATCCATGTCTCTTCAAATAAATAATATCCTACGTAAAATCTTTTCAGACGTTAATATTAGTCTAATAGATTTTAAGATAGAATTTGGTAGACTATGTGATAACAATAAACATATAATACTAGCAGATGAAATCAGCCCAGATACATGCAGATTGTGGGATATGTCAACTTATCAAAAATTGGATAAAGACTGTTATCGATTAAATTTAGGAAATATAATAGAAACTTACACAGAAGTTGCAAAAAGGCTAGGTGTTTCTATTAATATTTAAACTATGCAATGCTGCTTTTACTATTATAGTACACCTAAAGTGGTATAATATAGCTAACTATATATAAAATAAGTGCACTATATAAGAAAATTATAACTATAAATACTTTAATAAGGAAAAGAAAACAATAATTTTAATTTCTACATAACTTATACGTTATGTGATACTTATGAATCCTACTTAAGTTGCACCCATACTACCAAAAAATTAACAATTTAAATATACAAAAATAACTTACGTAATATGGTAATGGTAATTATCTTGTTTTTGTTTGATCCAAAAAAATTCTTAACTTTTATAAAATAACTTACAACTATGAAACACATTTCACTTTCTTCATATATCAAAATAATACATACACATAATTGATAATATATAAGAGATATTCATTGGTAATCAATGCTTACTATATTATGTATATTTTCACAAAACTATTAGATTTTCTGTTTACTCTCTAATTTAATATACAGTTTCTGATGAAAAGTATCTTATGCCCCAATAATAAACCTTTGCCTAACATAGAAACAGAGTAATTTTATAGATCTCACTTAAAGCTATTGTAGATATTAGCATTTTACTTTTACTACTTGTAACTTAACAGCAAACACTAACCTATCATGAAGGTACATATATATTGGTTCAGTATATTTACTTGCTTTGCCACAATAAATACAGCATAACATATTGTCAAATACACATTTTAATTCCGAAAAATAAGTAATTTCTTCCTAATTCTTATAATAGATACAGACCATTTTGCAATTTTTCTCAATATTAAGCATATTACTTATATAATATATCTTTGTATCATTACTGTATAAGTTTATATTTTATATTATATTGCAGCATAACATGCCTTTCCCTTCTTATTGTTCTATGAACAATAGAATATATCTTCCATTAATTATAATAATACAAAAATGTTATTTAACATTCAATATTTTTACACCAACCTGTACATCACCAATAAATAAGATAAAACCTCAAATGCCAAATTGCATATTATAAAACAAAAAAAAATTTTATAATAGCATTAGTACTAATACAAAAATATCACTACTAAAAAACACTTCATATAATTAACATATAAATAGTTTAACAAAAAAAACTCTATACGACACTTAGCTACATTACATTAATAAAAAATAACTATACATAAACAAACCCCTCCTAAAATATATACTAAAACGTATAACACCCTCATTTTATAATAACATATAAAGCTTATATCTACTAAAAATACAACAGCATAAAACTACTAGTCAGTTTCATAAATACTATCCCCACCCCCGATAACTGCTCTACCTACGCAAAAAAAACAAGTAATATATCTGATATTAAGATCAAATAAATAAATCAATATCAATACTTTAAGAATCTTCGTTATGCAACTAATGCACTAGCTAAGTAATAATAACTTTTATTATACTCAAGATTGATAAACTCTTTACTATTAAGTAAAATATCAACAAGCTAAATATACTACTTTATTTTATATAGTAACTATTTCTTCCACTAAGACACAAGCCACTACGGTAAGGAAGTATAGAACCATCAGCTACTACCATAGCATGTTCATTATTATCTTCTTGATCTTCTAACAAAGCATGTTCTTGAGACACTGCACCTTCATCGTGTATAACATCTTCTAAATCTACAGTTCCATACTCCTCAGTACAACACGCTTTATCACTACTTTTACCTGCTTTATTTATAGTAGCATATACTTCTTCCTGTTCTTGAACCTTAACATGGCTTTCACTATCGCACACATCGCCATTAAAGTTACCATGAAGATGCTTTACTGGTACAGTCTCACCTAATGATAATTTATCTAATTCCTTTCTAAAATCTTTTATTTTTCCGTTAAGTTTTGTACTCCTCGTACAAGTAACAATACATGCTGCAATATTAGTTATTGTTAATAATAATAAAGTCCCCATTATTACAGCTAAAGCTACTAACAAATCTTTCTTATTTAAAGTCATAACCATATGTATTTACCACAAACATTAAAATATATTAATTATATCTAACAAAATACAATTAATGCAACTCTAATTTACCAAATTTTAATGTTAACCTCACTCACAAATTAAACAACTAACTTATTACATTGTAGCGTAAGTACATAACATAAATGTGCATACTTCAGACCTATTTTCAAAAGAAAATACCTTATAATACAAATTATAACCAACAATCTATAGCAACACAATTCAACAAAAGATATGTATTTTTAGTCGCAATAAAAAGTACTGTTAACATACTAACTACTTAAACATTTTGTACTAACATATAATTTTTCAAAATCTACATTTGAAATAATATCTTAAAATATTAAGATACCTATTATTAATAGCATTACAAGAATAATTTTTATGTTTTACAACTATATTTTCATATACTTCTAAAACAATTCTCTTAAATATATAAGAATATGTGAAGCTTTTACTAGAAAGAATTACAGTACTGCCTATTGATTTTTACTAGAATATTTAACAGACCTCTTTCTAAATTTAAAACAACCTTAACGCACATAATAATAATTATTAAACTTTCTATTAACATACTACTAGTTAATAATATACAAACAGATACGTTACTTCAGTTTACAAATTATCTTAATATCAAATACGTTATTTAGTACATAATGATGGAGGAAATACGTGATTAAAGGAAACAAAGGATTTAATACAAAATAAGCATAACAACATTAACTATTGCTATTTAATAAATTTCCATCTTTACTAATCAAAGCCCTCATAGTTATTAAAAATTATAAAACTCGTCACGCATAACAAACACGTTAACATTACAATATATACACTATATGCAACTCCAATTTTAAAATTATTTTCATATAAATTGAAAAACAATTTAGTCTTTAGTTACTACTAATATATTATTCGAAATTCATCTTTTGTACACATCTTATTAAGAATACTACTAGTAATTACTCATAAGCTATTTATAAACTCTACCACTTGATAAACAAAAGCATACATAAAACACAGCATTGCGTTGATACATAATAAAAATGTAAGTTTTTGAACACTTTAATTTAAATATTTACATCTTCAAGATTACAACATCAGCACCATATTGCAATGCATATTAATTTATCATTTTTTGAATAAACACCATATTTAACGCATAAAAACAACTTATAAACTTATTATTTTAGTAGCTATTGTTAGACTTTATCACATTTACTCATTAAAAAATTAATTACTTCCTTAATATAATTTCTATAAATTCACATTAAAACGGTTATTTACAAACATTCTTTACATCTACTACTATTCATATTTTATACTTCAGCACTAGTAGCAACTTCTATGTACAATAGTTTCTAATATAATGTTTATTGCATATACTTTACCTAAGTTATACATTATCTTCTAAATTCTAATAAAACTAGTAAGTAGAAAGTAAACTTTTATTATATAAAATAAATCTAATAAAAGTATAAGCAATACCATTACAAACCATAAAACAAATAACTTACATTAAATGCTACAAAACAATATTAGAAGATTGCTTCACCGCATTTACATTAATATCTTTCATACGTGTTGCTACATCATCACAATGCACATTAATACTATTACTATTAGATGATTGCTTTACCTCTTTGCATTTACTACTTTGAAATTTAGCATAAAATAGATATGTATTGATACAATTATTCAATGATGCTACAAATGTTGGTACATTTACATCACTATTCTTAAGTATCTTCATTATTTGCTTCACATCTTTAAATATAGTATTACTTACAGTCTCATTTGTTGCTAAATTAAGATTTCTTTCGTTAACATTTACTTGGTTTACTTGAGGATTTCTTGACATAATAGCATCATTATTTAGTCCTACTTCTTCGCTCATTGCATCAGCTATCATATCTTCCATATTTTCACAAGCAACTGTCATAACAGGATCATTACACAATGATGTTAAACTAAGATCTTTTTCCTCAAGCTCTACAACATGATTAATAATTATCCATTTATTATTTTCTTGTAAGTTATTAACATTCGTTGACTTAGTATTAACATATGTTTCTATATTTTTATTCATAATTAACATCTTCTTTAAAATATTTAATAAATATTAAAATTATTTTAATAAAAATGCAAGTAAATTATTTATTAATTTAAATGTCTTTGTTAAAAACTAACTATAATTTAATACTATTCTTAATAATCTTTAAAAAACACTTTTAAATTACTATCTTATTAGGATTAATCTTTTAAATTTAATATCCTTATATATATATTAAAATTTACCATTATCAACAGCATTCACATATCCCACTGTCACAATACAAACTTACCCCACACATACACTTTTATTACATACATCTGTACAACAAATTTCTTGTAAACTTAATTATAAACCGTAAATAAATACCTTGCATATACATACCAAAACATCTTAAATAAGGAGAATCAACTATTTACTAACAACTATAAAAATAATCCTAAAACCATTATAATGCTTGTTTTTTCTTCAGAATATCTGCACAAACCCATAGCATATATCTTTAAATGCAATTTTTATTTGCACTATAGGAAAAACTATTCATAAAAAAAACTGCAATATTCTTCATTCTAATTTATAGAGTACCATTTTTTATATTTATATTATCATTCATTCCAAATGATACATAAACCCTTCCATAGAAACAATAACTTACACGTATAAGTACCCTTAATATGCCATAATCCTTAACTAGATATTTTTTAACATTTGCCACATGCTTGACATCTCAGCAATTATATGAAAAAAATTAACATGATGGTAAGTATTTTTTATAAATAATTATAATGTCAGATAATATATTATCACAATCTTTCTATGAACAGTCTTCTCTTATAGTTGCAAGTAAATTATTAGGAAAAAGAATCAGGTGTTATAGTAATTATGGAATAATTATAGAAACAGAGGCTTACATTGGATTTAATGATTTAGCTTCTCATGCTGCTAATGGATACACTAAACGTAACTCTGCGATGTTTGGTCCCGCAGGATTTGCATATGTTTACCTGATTTACGGTATGCATTATTGCTTTAACGTAGTTACGGAACACAAGCAATTTCCAGCAGCAATTCTTATAAGATCAATAATACTTGAAACAAAAGACAATAAAACAATTATTAGCGGCCCAGGAAGAGTATGCAAAGCGCTAGAAATTACAAAAGATTTTAACAATACTAACATTACAGCAAATAAAGATATTTGCATTTACGACTCAAATATCGAGTATGAATACTTATGTACGCCAAGAATTGGAATCAGTAAAGCAAAAGAAAAATTCTGGAGATTCGTAGCTATTAATTTATAGCAAAAATAATATTTAACTTAATGCATAACCACAAACCATAAAATAAAATGCATATGATTCATCTTCTATGCTACTGTATTTTGATAATATTCACATACATTTTTTTATTGTACACATCATTGCTTCCCACTTGTCACAGAACATAGCAACCTTCAATAGATGATAATGGGGAGATGTAGATAGATTACAAATCATGTACTGTCCAAAAGTTAAAGAATATTAAGACAAATTACACTAAAAAATAATAACCTAATTATAAAGTATAAGTATATAAAACTTACACATATACTTTACAGTAATCACCCCTTCCCTTTTTTTTCTTTATAAACACATTAATATTGCAAGTCAATACATAAAAACCATATATACAGCAAGCCCTTCATGATTATGAACAAAAATAAAACTTACAAGCTTTATTTCATACATGTGTCATGCTTGCTACTTTATTACATACTGGTCATAAAATAGGATAATAAGACTTTAAATACAACCGTACAAACAGCTTATCACAATTATGATAAATAATGACCATACAAATAGAATATTGCAAAAAAACTTTACATTCACACTTAATGTACAGCCAAGTAAAAAAAGATATATTAACACTTCTTTTTTTTTTCTCAAGCCTAAAAAAACTTAGCAATGCTTTTAATATAATACGCAGTTAACGGAGCAGTAAAAATAAATCCATCCATACGGTCAAGAATACCTCCATGACCAGGAATAACTGAGCCACTATTTTTTACCTTACATAAACGTTTAACAAAAGATTCTGTAAAATCACCAAGTTGAGCAATTATAGCAATAACCATCCCTATAATTAAAGAGTGCGACACAGAAAATATACCAAAAATAATAGACATCATCATACTAGTCATCATGCTAAATATAATACCTCCACATAACCCAGACCATGTTTTGTTAGGGCTTATTATAGGCAATATTTTCCATCCTCCAATACTTTTACCAACAAAATACGCCGCTATATCTGTACTCCAGACACTGAATATTAACCATAATAGCAACATAGTACCATGAGGTAAACTATATATATACAACAATGAAGCATACGGTAGTATTATAACAAAAAATGCAGGTATATAAAAAACTTTCCTTCCTGCAGTCATATTACCCCACTCAAAAGCAGAGATAACCGCTATAGTAAAAAAAAGAGTATAAACTGCCATTTTTCCACTATATAGACTAAATACCAATATACAAAAAATTAGCACAGAAGTTAACGTCCTGACTAGCAAATTTTTACCTACCATATCTTCTATTCCTCATTGAGTATTCATTAAGTGCTTCCACAAAATGTTTCCTTGTAAAGTCAGGCCACATTATACTGCAAAAATATAGCTCAGCATACGCTAATTGCCATAATAAAAAGTTACTTAGCCTTTTTTCTCCACCTGAACGAATCAATAAGTCAACATCCGGCAAATTTTTACTACACAAAAAACTTTTCACTATTTCACCATCAACAACTTTAACATTATTACATATTATAGAGTTTACTGCTTCTACTATTTCTTGCCTTGCCCCATAACTAATTGCTATATTTAAAAATAAACCATCATTACTGAAGGTTGCAAGTTGTATTTCATTTATCTTTCTAATTATATTATTAGGCAGTAACTCTAAATTACCAATAAAATTAATTTTAACATTTTTATTTACTAAACTATAAACAGCAGATGATAGATAACTATCTATTAACTCCATTAAACTATCAATATCACCTTTCTCCCTCAGCCAATTTTCTAAAGAAAAAGCATAGAGCGTTAAGTACTGTATAGAATAATCAAGACATATATCTATTACCTTCTCTGCCGCACGACCACCTTCTTCATATCCTTTAATTCTTGGCAGTCCATGATCTTTAGCCCATCTACCATTACCATCCATTATTACAGCAACATGATTAGGTAAATTATGAATAGCTACATAATCCATATATGCAACTTACACACTTAAAATTTCATTTTCTTTTACAGTAAAAGCATCTGATATTTTTTTTATAAATTCATCTGTCATTTTCTGTATCTCTGCACCACACATATAAAAATCATCCTTTGACATTTCTTTATTATCTTGAATAGCTTTTAATTTATCCATCGAATCACGCCTTATATTACGTATTGACACTTTAGCCTCTTCTGATAGTTTACTTAGTAACTTTACTAAATTCTTCCTCATATCTTGTGTTAAATCAGGAATTGTTAATCTTATCGTATTAGACTCACATAATATACCAAATCCTAAATTAGAACTCTCTATTGCAGACTTGATATCACCTATAATACCTACATCCCATGCAGTTATTGTTAACAACTTATCAGATGCAGTAATATTGGCAATCGTATTTAATTTTACTCGACCACCATAATAATCAACTGTTATTCCATCTAGTAAAGAAGCCTTTGCCCTTCCTGTCTTAATTCCAGAAATATCATTTAAAAACAATGACATTGTCTTTTCCATCTTTGTTCTTATATCTTGCTTCATTTCACTTATCATATATTTACCCAGTATTTTATATTAATCAGATATAGTTGTATACACACCTTTTCCTCTAATCACATCTGCAAAAGCATTTTTTTTATTTAGATTAAAAACTATAATAGGTACAGAATTTTCCCTAGCTAAAGACAAAGCAGCAACATCCATAATTTTTAAATCTGAAGCCAATAAATCAAGATATGAAATGCGGCTATATCTTACAGCATTACTATCTTTTTTAGGATCAGAAGAATAAACACCGTCAACTTGGGTACCTTTAAATATAGCATCACAACGCATTTCTATCCCACGCAATGCAGCAGCTGTATCCGTCGTAAAAAATGGACTACCTATTCCTGCAGCACATATTACAACTCTTCCCTTTTCCAAATGACGTATAGCACGCCTTCTTATATATGTCTCGCAAATAGAATGCATCGGTATTGCTGACAATACTCTAGAGTGTACGTTAATTTTTTCTAATGAATTCTGTAAAGATAAAGCATTTATTACAGTAGCTAACATACCTATATAATCATTACTAGCCCTTTCAAATCCCAAAGAAGATGATGCTTCAGCACCACGAAATATATTACCTCCACCAACAACAAGACAAATTTGAACCCCAAAACTACCAACTAACTTTATATCACAAGATAATTTTTCAATAACTTCTAAATCACATCCAAAATTTTTACTACCCATCAGTGCCTCACCAGACACCTTAAGTAATACTCTAGAGTACTTTACACTACCTATATCAGAATCCATAATTAATTCTTTACCAATTTTATAATAAATATTATACTTCAGCGCTATATTACTATTAATTCTGCATTATACAATAAATACAGAAATGTGCAATATACTATCAAATGATAATAATTTACCATATTAAACATTTTTAGCATAAAAATTATCAGCAATTACCAAACCATATATTCATCAATTCTACATGTCTTAAAAAATTATTAACTATCACCCTTATGATAACATCTTATAAACTATCAATTTAAATTAACTCTAAAACCATTTTCTTGCACAATGCTTTTAAACTATAAGCAACTACAATATATATAAAATAAATACGATTAGCTAGCAACTTTAGTATTCCGTAACATTCTATCATCAAAAACTTTTAATACCCTTTTTAGCAAATTTGGGGCTAAAATTGACATAAGATTTACTAATACATCATGTTCTTTATCATTTCCTTTAACTTTGTAATCAATAGCAATTATACCTCTACTTTGACCACCTGTCAGTAACTTCCCAATTACAGGAGTCTGCCATATTATTTTATTAATAACATATGCAGGAATAATTTGACCTTTAATATCAAATACCTTTGTACTCACATCAACATTACCACTTAAGCTAATACCAAGCTCAGAACCTTCCATCCATGATTCTTGGATTTTTATTAAATTATTTCTATATGTAAAAGGTACATTTAAACGATAGAAATATATTCCCTGTCCATTTAAAGTATTTAATATACCCTTAAGAGATGATAAAGTTAATATTTGAGCCAAAATAGATGCATTAACAACATGAAAATTTGTTAACGAAAACATACCGTAAGTTTCTTTATTATCAGTTGGAATATGTATATAAAAAGATAAGTGACCCTTTTCTATAGTGTTCATTACATCAAATGCACGTAAAAAGTACCCAGCATTCTCTGATGTGATCTCTAATCCAATACCACTATATTCTATGCTCAACGCAGCTTTATCAGAAAAATAACCTTTCAGCTTACTACCTATACAACTGACATTATCACAATTTAATGACAAAGTAACATCATGAAGTACAATATTATTTTTCAGTAATAAATTACTTACTTTCATATTTATACGAATATTATTTGTATTAGATTGTTTATCAAAAAAAGCATTAAAGTTTACTTTGCTAAAATCTACAAATTCGCCATATATCTCAAATATTAACTTACCATCATCAGACTTTATGGAAGCATTAACACTTGTATTAAAAAGCTTAGCATTTTTTACAAGCAAATCAACGTCCTTACCCATTTTACCTTTAAGCTTTATGTTAATATCTTTCCCTATTACATCAGCATAAGTTAATTTAATATCATTACGATTTTTTAATAATGCCAAAAATTTTACACTGCTATTTTGACTATTGATTGTAAAGTACTTCTTTCCTAAATTAAAATCTACAATATCTAAATTACCCTCTATTAAGGTGTCACCAGTATTAAGATAATTAGTTATCCAATGAACATTAGCTTTAGCTTTACCTTGAAAATCTTTATAATTAAATATTTTCAAATTTTTAATATTATCACTAGAAAGATATCCAGAAAATTTATAGTAAAACTTTTCTGCTTTTTTTTCATCTTGAATGATATTTAAGCTCATGTCATGACCATTCATCCATCCATCAACTTTCACTCTTACATGATTGTTATTTATCAATACATTAACTGTAGAATTATCTATATCAAAACTACCAAGAACTTTCTTTGCAACAAAAGATGTAATTTGAGAATTTATATCTTTAGAATAGTAAACTGACTTATTATTTGCTAAATTAAATATCTTAAAATTAAATTTAGTATCAGCACTACCAAATATAAAGTTTTCGTTAAGCTGCAATAATTGATGATCAGCTGCTATTTTATAAAGTTTACGCACATTACTAACAGCTTTACCTTTTATATACATAATAGCATTAATATCATTTATTCTCATTGCAACGCTACCTTCTGTAATATTAATACCTTGAAAACTAGCATTATTAGAGCTAACAGAAAAATTATCATTGTTCAATAGCAGCGTGCCGCTTACAATCTTAACAGATTTATGATCATTAATCATAATACTAGCATTATTAATATGCGAGCGCACATTATAATTTAATATAATATTTTTAATATTAGAAATATTACCATGTAATGTAGCACTAACGTCACCAAAATTACCATCTAAAATACTGTTACAATACCAAGTTTTCACTTTAGAATACAACGCATTAGGCCAATAATTACATACTGCTTTTGTATTAATTACATTAGCATTAATATCTACATTAAAATCCTGGCTACTTACATTCAATTCACCATTTACTGTCACATTACTTTTATCTATAGACAAGTAGAAACTTTTTACTGTTAATAAACCATCCTGATAATTTAGCTGAGCATTTAAATTATCAATATGACATTCGCTAGGATACGCACATGGAATATTACCGCTAATATCCTGCAAACTAACATTGGCATATTTTATATGATCGTATTCATCAAATATTATATTCAAACTTCCTGAAATATGAGCAATGTTATCATATAATAAAAGCCTTTTATCAACAAATCCTAAAAAATGTAATAACCTTGTATTAAAGTTATTATAAACCATGTTCAGTGATATTACACCCTTATAATGTTCTGATAGCGTTAGCTGTATAAAAGAACTATTATTATTTCCTAATGTAAAACTAAACATATTGCTATCGTACTCTTTTTTTATCCCTATATGTAGATAATCTAACAGTAAACTTTCTCCTGCATTACCAATAATAGTAAGATTTTGAACATGTATTGGAATACTTAACTTTACTAATTTAATTAAGTATTTTTTTAACGATTTTATTGAATTAATACTTGTTATTGTAAAATTAGAGGTTTTTTTTATATCATAAACACTTACATTCACCTTTTGAACATCAATATGTGCAAAATCAAAATCTCCCCACAAAAATAAAATCCCTATTCTAGAATGCAAAGATAACTTTGGAATATTAATTTTTACTCCCAAATCACTGTTATTAACAATAATATTACTTGCTGATAATATAAAATTCTCATCTGCTTTTTTCCATAACAACTTTGTATTTTGTATACTAACTTCTGACCCAGGAAAAATACTAGATAACCGATATTTTACATATAAATTTATAATGTTTGCTTTAATCTCTATCACACCATTGCTCTGCATATAGTAATAGAGCCATCCACTCATTACACAAAATATAACTATTATAAATAATTGAATAAAAAATTTCACACTAACCATAATACAGCATATGGAATAAAAATATCTTCTATAATACTAGCCAACATTAGATAAACATGCCCAACATTAAATTAATTCTCTCAAAATTAGATTAACACACTAGCCACCACATATTGCATTTATACTACTACGTGCTAACATATCTACTTCCTCATTATACTTATTGCCCACATGTGCTCTTACCCAATACCAATTAACATCGTGTAGCAAAGTAAGCTTGTCTAATTCTAACCACAAATCTAAATTTTTAACAGGTAATTTATTTGCTGTTTTCCATCCATTTATTTTCCACTTGTGTATCCATAGTGTAATACCATTTTTAACATAAATACTATCCGTATATAATTGTACATTAGAATAACACTCTAAAATTTTTAAAGCTTGAATAACTGCAACTAATTCCATTTTATTATTTGTAGTATAAGATTCACTGCCACAAATTCTTTTTTCTGTTTTATTATTGCTAAAAAATAATATAGCTCCCCATCCTCCAGGACCAGGATTCCCAGAACATGCCCCATCAGTGTATATAATAACCTCCTGCTGATTTATCACCATAATATATTCCTCAGTGTACCAAATATATTATACTAACATAAAACTTTATGATATTTCTATTGCATAGACAATATAATTTGATAAACTGCCCTAAATTTAACTGAAGATATGTTGCTTTTTCATAATGCAAGGAATTTACAATCATTTATATAATTAGTTATTGTCACTCATTAATTCCTTCATTATAAATAGAAAAAATCAATCACGCAATTATTAACCTACGCACTTAATACAGACTAAAATTTCAGCAGCTTCAATCAAGACAATCCTTGTAAACAAAACATATAAACGAAACACCTTTTTCATCTTTTTAGAGTACAGTCAAAAGTTTTATATAATTCAACATAACTCTATAATTATAAGCAAATCAGATCTTAATAAGCAATGCATAAGAGTTAAACATGCACTAAAAGCCAATAGTTTTCATGACTCTTACATTATCAATTAGCTAAGCTAAAAAAATTATAGAGTACCAATATGTAAGATATATCATCTTAACACATAATGATTAAAGAAAGATAATATTAACAAAATAAAACCATGCTAATACAGAAGAACAGATAAGTAATAGCAATTAATCATGTTAAAAACACAATCCTATATATGAAATATTATGTAATATATAAGAATTATAATAATAGCATATAAAGTATTAACTTTACAATATATTACCTCCCTATAGAAGATCATAAACGCACAATTATTATGCGTCATTATAATTACATTTACTGTTTATATCATTTGATAAATCTTCAGTATTAACATCCATAACTATATTATCTATCTTCTAAAATACATAACGTTACTACATGTAATTATGATTAACCTCACTGCATATACATATAAAAATTTCACAGTTTTTATTAGGAACAATGGATTTTTATCATATTTCATAATGATGTTATTCTTGTTTTAAATATTCCTGTAAAATAATAGTATAACTTTTGTTAAAGACATGAATTTATCATATTTATTATGGCTTAACATCTTATGTATTTAATGTTAGCTGTATTATTCTAGCCATATTTTTATATGGTTTATTAGTCATTTTATTGTCTTCTATTAAAGTAAATATCAAAAAATAGGTCAAACAACAGTTAATGATCTCACACATCTACAAAAAACTAAATTCAATACATCAAAAAGTAAAACAACCTTTGATAAGTAACACACAAAAAATGTAGACCCCCTACAAAAACTTGATAAGCTCAATATAACGTCATGAACACATCAATCTTGATATGTACAACTAAAGCATGTATTACAAAAGCTTAATAACAATCATTATGTTGTCAATAAACTACATATTAATGATACCTAACAATTACCATAAAAACAAAACATATATTACAGATCAAAACATAAAAATTGCATATAAGATAGTATCGATATACAACTAATTAACATAACAACAATGTTATAATGAATGCATTACTACTAACAATATAATAACCTTGTGCATCTTTAACTAAGTAATACCATAGTTATATTCATGGAACCTTATAATTTAAATATTCTCCTAAAATACTCCCATAAATTTGAAGAATTATCATTAACAATGCCACAGTGCTTACCTGATATATATACACCACCTATATCTTTATGTGAGGTTACCTAATTAACTCAAACAACAAATTATTTTACACAAACCCTACTTACCTATTACATAGTAATGCTTATTATAAAGTATATTAATTTTTTCCTTAATAAGTTATTGTAGTTTTATCACGCTACAGTCACAAAAAAATTCTCAATGAATAGATGTTTGTAGTATCATACAATAATGAGCTATATGAGTAGTCTTTACTGAATTAATGCTCGTGCTTGTTTTTGTGCTTTAATAAGTTACAATTATACTTTTAATTTATTATTTTATGTAATTTCATATAAATAAGATTATATAAAAAATGTATTACCTTATTAATTAGTTTTAAATTAAATCTAATGCAATATTAAAAATTAGCAATTTTTTAAGTCAATAGTAATATAAATAGATAGATCGTTACAATAAAAGCCTTTACAAGTGATGGTCATAATAACATAATTTACATATGTATTTAGTGTTTTTACTCTTGTTTTATCAGATACTATAATGTAAGAGTTATGTTAATTAAAAACAAGTCTATTTATAATGACAATGTGGTTACTAATAAAATTATCTACATGCCTTCTATAATGATAATGCGGTTACTAATAAAATTATCTACATGCCTTATAACAGCATTTTGTATAATGTGCATTGTATTTCTAACATATGCTGCTGAAGTTGTTTCTAAAGTTCCTAACTATCCTTCTTATGAAAAAATAGTAAAGAATATCGATATACCACATATTGTCAAACCTAACATATATAAAGTATCCATCAATAGCGGAGATAACATGGTCAGTGTTTTAAAAAATGCTGGCATTTCTAATAAAGAAGTTAATCAGATTATTCACACTGTGCAAAAGGTTTACAATATAAATAAATTGAAAGTCAATGACCAAGTAACAATTAAAAAAAACGGCTATAATCTTATAGATTACGTACTAATAAATACACAATATTCAATGCATAGTATAAAAATATATAGAAACAGTAAAGGGCTTTTTAGTACCCAAATTATTGATAATATTAAAGCAAAAAGAATTGTGCGCGTTTCTGATATTATAAGATCATCTTTATTTACTTCTGCAATTGAGCAAGGTCTTTCATATGCTATAATTATGAATCTTATCAAATTATATAGCAATGGTATCGACCTACGTAAAGAAATAGTACCAGGTAGTAAATTTGATGTTTTATTTGAAAGATTTTTTGATGAAAATGGCCATCCCATTACAGATGGGAAGATATTATACGCCTCTTTGAAAACTAATAATAAAGACATTAGTCTATATAGGCATTTATTCAAAAATGGAACTGAAGGATACTTTGATAGTAAAGGAAATAGTATAAAAAAAATCATGCTTCAACACCCTATAGATAACAATGGAGCATTTTATATTTCATCTAAATTTGGAGTTAGAAAACACCCTATATATGGATATAGTAAATTTCATAAAGGTGTAGACTATGCTGCACCCATTGGCACTCCTATAAGGGCTGCAGGCGATGGAGTTATAGAATTTGTAGGGATAAATGGCGGATATGGAAAATATATAAGAATACGCCATAATAGACTCTATTCTACAGCTTATGCTCATATTAATAATGTACATATAGGAATAAGAAAAGGGTTGACAGTAAAGCAAGGACAAATCATAGCTTATGTAGGTAATACCGGATCATCTACAGGTCCTCATTTACACTATGAAGTGTTATATAAAGGAAAGCACATTGATCCACAAAAAGTACAAGAAACAAGAGAAATAGTCAAAATACCTAAAAATGAACTACCTTCATTCCAGCTAACTATGAATAATATAAAACGTACATTAAAAAGTACACCATATGTTACAGAATTTGCTATGATAAAAAAACATTAGTATATAACCATACTAATTATACATATCATAAACTACTATCTTATTTACTTATAACATTTAGTTAATTAAACATAATAAAAATTAAAGATCACAACGATATATTTTACAAAATTTGCTTTGATTAAACATTATTAAACTTTATTTGTATAACATAATAGTGTCATGATACTTATGTAATTTCCTATGAATAAGTTGTATTGTTGCTAAGTTATGTAAACAATGTATTGTATTATTCACTAATATTTACCAAATATATTACTTGCACTTTGATAGCATGTTGATAATATAAAAAATTAAATGGTAATGACTTTATATAGCATTAGTATACCATTACTTAACATAAATTTTTACATTAACATGCATTATATCTTATTAAAGAGTTTTATAAAATTTCTATTATGCTATAATGTTTATTATATTTGCAAATTGGTTTTTAATTTTCACTTAACTTACAAATATAAGTGTTACTTGTTTTGTAGGTACTGTGTGTAAATATATGGTATATTTAAATTATAAAAACCTAAAGTAACTTTAGGGTACTTTGTTTGCTGTGTTAATGAATGGGGTTTTTTTTGCATAAAAAGATTAAAAAAGTTTGTATTTCTGGTAAAGATGTATGGCCTATTATAGAAGGCGGGAAAGGCATTGGTATAAGCAATGGTAAAACATCAGGTGCTTTTGCTGCCGCTGGAGCTGTAGGTACATTTTCTGGAGCAAACGCTAAATTAATGGATGATAATGGAGAATATGTTCCTTTAGTTTATCGTGGAAAAACAAGACGGGAACGCCATGATGAGCTTATTGAGTATAGTATTAAAGGAGCAATTAGTCAAGCTCGTATGGCTCATAACATATCAAATGGGCGCGGAAGAATACACATGAATGTGTTATGGGAAATGGGAGGAATTCATAGAGTTTTACACGGAGTACTTGAAGGAGCAAAAGGATTAATCCATGGTATCACTTGTGGAGCTGGTATGCCATATAAACTAGCAGAAATAGCATCACAATATCAAGTGTATTACTACCCTATTGTATCTTCCATGCGTGCATTTAAGATTTTATGGACACGCGCATATAAAAAAATCTCTAAGGAGTGGTTAGGTGGTGTAGTATATGAAGATCCATGGCTAGCAGGAGGGCATAATGGATTAAGTAATAGCGAATCCCCTAATGAACCTCAAGAACCATTTGATAGGGTAGCAGAAATTCGGTCATTTATGAATGAGGTTGGACTTTCTAGTACAATTTTAGTTATGGCAGGAGGAGTGTGGCATCTTAAAGATTGGGAATTATGGTTGGATAACGATCTTATAGGGCCAATAGCTTTTCAGTTTGGTACTAGACCTCTGGTTACTCAAGAAAGCCCTATTTCTTTACTATGGAAAAAAAAGCTATTAACGCTTAAAAAAGGAGATGTTTTTTTAAATAGATTTAGTCCTACAGGATTTTATTCATCTGCTGTAAAAAATGAGTTTATAAATGAGCTACAAGAACGCAATGAGCGCCAAATTTCTTTTAAAGATGAACCTAATGAAGAATTTTGTGTAGACATTGTTTTCGGTAATAGGGGTAAAAAAATATATATAAAACCTTGTGATAAATCATTACTTGATAATTGGGTAATACAGGGGTACACAGAAATGTTAAAAACACCCGATGAAACATTAATATTTGTTACAAAAGAGAAATCACGAGAAATCAGAGAAGATCAAATTAACTGTATGGGATGTTTAAGTCACTGTAAGTTTAGTAATTGGAAAGATTATGGAACCTATAACACAGGCAATAAACCAGATTCTCGTAGTTTTTGCATTCAAAAAACCTTGCAAAACATCATTAACGGAAACAATCATGAACATGAATTAATGTTTTCTGGACATAATGCTTATAAATTTAGTAGTGACTCGTTTTATGAAGGTGGAAATATTCCTACTATTAAAGAGCTTGTAAATAGAATTTTAACAGGCTATTAGCCACTTATTTCACCTCATATACAACTTAAAAATGAAGAATATATCATACACTATTACAATAGTACGCCACTATGGCTTGCCATACATTAAATTTGTTATGAGTAACAAAAAATTATTAAATAGAATACTTTAACAAATGCAGGTTAATGCTTTGACAAAAGTAAAATACAATAAGGTAGCAACAATAAGTGGTAATTATAAAGCAGGATTTCTCCCGTAATTCTCTTCATGGCAAAGTCATGATTGTAATACTAAAGATATTATTACCTAATAAATAGTATTAACTATGTACATTATAAAATAAATGACGCTTTTATTTAAGTTCAATTATTACCAAAAAAGCCAAGCTGCATATTAATCAATAAATCAATATACTAAGTGTTAAAATAGCATTTAATATTAATAGCTTACAAATTTTTAAAAACAATGTTAATAACGTAAATATTTTACGTAAATTATACAAATTTATAAATATATAAATATATTACAATCATTTATCAAAACTAATAAGTATATTTATGATATACAATAATATAACTATATATTGTAAGAAAGTACCAATCCCAGACAAATTTACTCTATACAAGCAACTCTATAGCAGGATATTCATATATCATGTAAATAATATAAAAAATATACATAATACTATTCAAGAATTATGCTTTATA
The DNA here is from genome assembly GCF_000964795.1 of Candidatus Neoehrlichia procyonis str. RAC413. Taxonomy (GTDB): domain Bacteria; phylum Pseudomonadota; class Alphaproteobacteria; order Rickettsiales; family Anaplasmataceae; genus Neoehrlichia; species Neoehrlichia procyonis. The sequence goes on from NZ_LANX01000001.1 coordinate 696,418, forward strand.
ATTCTTCTGTAATTGTATTATGTATTTTGCTATAATGTCTGTTTCTATGTTAACTATATCGTTAGTTTTTACATACTGAAAAATGGTGTTATGCCACGTATAAGGAATTATATTTACTTTAAAAGTTGTATTACTTACATCATTAACAGTAAGAGATACACCGTTTACTGCCACAGATCCTTTCTTTATAATATATTTCAATAATGATAAGGTAGTACTTATTTCTATAATGTTAGATTGACCAGCTGATGTAATAGATGTAATTTTTCCAGTACCATCTATATGACCCTGTACAAAATGCCCATCAATATGGTCATTCAATTTCAACGCTGCTTCTAGATTTATTCGATATCCTTCATACCAATTACCAATATTTGTACAAGTTAAAGTTTCTTGTGAAGCAGTAACACTAAAATAATCATTTCCAAGTTCTGCTATGGTTAGACATATTCCTGAACATGAAATTGATCCTCCAAGCATAAGGCCTTGTAAAAAATCGTTATTTTCCGGACTAATACATATTGCTATATCAGAATTTGGATATATATTAATCTGCGTAACTGTTGCAAGATGGGTAATAATTCCTTTAAACATAATTTATGTTTTAATGTATTTATTAATTCATTATAAATATTACTAAAAATTTATAAATAAATTTCATCATTTATTACATTTAGATATAAGGCTATGCTTATTTATTACCACATAGTTAAGTTTTGCAAAATTATTTATTAGCACTAAGATACTTATTCAGCAATATAGATTTATGCCTCAATGTACTTATCAATTCATTATAAATATTACTAAAAATTTATAACCCCATCATTGATTGAATTACAAGTGTTAGGATTTTCAAATATAAGGCTACACTTATTTATTACCATACAGTTAAATTTTACAAAAATTATTTATTAGCCACTAAAGTACTTATTCAGTAATATAGATTTATGCCTCAATGTACTTATCAATTCATTACAAATATTACTAAAAATTTATAACTCCATCATTGATTGTATTACAAGTGTTAGGATTTTCAAATATAAGGCTACACTTATTTATTACCATACAGTTAAATTTTGCAAAAATTATTTATTAGCCACTAAAGTACTTATTCAATAATATAGACGCAATATTATGTTATTAATAAATACATATGTATTAAGTTACATTGTAAATGTTAGATACTAAAAACTATATTTTTTATTAATAACTTAAATTTATAATTATTTATCTTTTTAGAGACTAAAATTTCGCATGTCAAAATATTCATGACTCTATAAACAATACATAAGACATATAATTAATTTGAACACAAATAATAAAATATTCGTTATACATGATTAATTAAACATAATAACGTAAGTGTTTTACTGGTTGTACATAAAGTACATATCTATAAACGTTGCTTATAAAAGCTTTACATAACACTAATTTTTTACGATATATCAGTAAGTTGATCGCCAAGCTTTAGTATGGTAGTAAAGAATATGACATTATTCGACAGTCCTGTGAGAAGATCAGTTAAACTTATAGTTTTTTATAACTACATAATCATTTGTTGAGCAAATTAGCTACATACATATTTAAATTGTACACAGCCTAATTATATTACTCAAACGTATTCATTCGTATAAGATATGGTATTAAATGTTCTACAGGATTAAAAACCTTGTCAGCAATTGTTATAAGAATGCCATTACTTTGTATTTTAAAGATTGAAGGATTACTCATTAAATAACTTAGTAATTTTTCCGAAAATATATTACTTTTATAAATATACAATATGATAAAGTTCTTCATTTGTTCAATTTTACACACACCAATACTAGCACACAACTGTTTTATGTATATAATATTTAATAAATTTACCACTCCCAATGGCAATTTTCCAAATCTATTAAATAGTTCTATAGAGTACATATCTATTTCTTCTTTTGTTTTTAAACTGCCAATATTTTTGTATATTCTTATACGTAAATTTAAATCACTAACATATGACTCTGGAATTACAACATTTACATTAACATTAATAGTAATATTGTCATCAGGTAGTGCAATCATATTATTTTGATAAACGCTTATTTCCTCTTTTAACATTTTCTGATACAATTCTATTCCAACTTCTTTTATGTTACCTGATTGCTCTTCTCCTATTAGATTTCCAAATCCTCTAATATCCATATCTTGCAGTGATAATGAAAATCCTGAACCAATGCTATTAAGAGATTTTATAATTTCTAACCTTTTTATGCTAGATGTGTTTTTAAGTTCCCTGTTTAAAATCACAAAATATGCGTATCCTTTTATATTACTGCGCCCTACTCTGCCTTTTAACTGATATAACTGCGCAAGTCCAAACATATTAGCATTATGTATTATTATTGTATTAGCATAAGGAATATCAATACCACACTCTATAATAGATGTGGTCAGTAAAATCGTGAATTTACCGTCAAAAAAATTGTTCATAATTTTATCAAGATTACCTGGAGAAATATTGCCATGAGCTATGTTTATCTTTATATTTGGAACTAGTTGCGTTAATTTTTCATATATATCATCTATATCTGAAATGAAAGGACACACATAAAATACTCTACCACCTCTTTTATATTCGTTGACAATCGCTTCTTTGATAAGATCATAGTTATCATAAATTATAAAAATATCCACAGGAATTCTGTTAACAGGGGGAGTTCTTATAATGCTTAGGTTTTTTACTCCAGACAATGACATATGTAGTGTCCTTGGGATAGGAGTTGCAGATAAAGAAAGAACATGTATGCCAACCTTAAATTTCTTTAGGGCTTCTTTTTGTTGAACTCCAAAATGATGTTCTTCATCTATAATTAGTAGATTCAAGTTAAAAAACTTTACATTTTTAGATAATAGTGCATGAGTACCAATTATAATATTGATATTTCCCTGCAACAACTCCTCTTGTACTTTTTGTCGCGCATGCCCACCTAGTACCCTTGAGAATTGCCGTACTTTTATGTACTTAAACCTTTTAAATCTCTCTTGAAAAGACATAAAATGCTGTCTACACAATAAAGTAGTGGGTACAATAATTGCTACCTGATTTGTAGAATTTTCATTAGCAACTAAAAATGCTGCACGTAACGCAATTTCTGTTTTTCCAAAACCAACATCTCCACAAACAAGCCTATTCATAGGTATTCCTTTTGCTAAATCATTTTCAACATCCCTAATAGCTTGAATCTGATCTTCAGTTTCAATGTGTGGAAAATCTGCACAAAAATCTAAATATTGTTGATTTGTATAAAAGGATTTTCCTGGCGTTAATAATCTCATAGCTTCTATCTGTAATAAGTCCTTAGCTATATCCTTTATACGATTCTTTAGCTTTGCTTTACGTTCTTGCCATGCAGTACTACCTAATCTGTCTAATGTAACATTATGATTAGTTCCATATTTAGCAATAAGATTAATGTTTTCTACAGGAATAAACAGTTTGTCATTATTGTAATACGTAATTTTTAAAAAATCATGATAATTATCAATAACTTTAATAGTTTCAAGATCAGCAAATTGTCCAACACCATATTCCTTATGTACAACTATATCTCCTATATTAAATTCAATTTCTTCACTAACAATATTTGAAGATTTACATTTACTAGTAAATAATAGTTGCTTGTTGATTAAATCATGCTCCGTGATAACTATCATTGATTGCGTAATAAAGCTATTTTTTATTGGAAGAATTGTAACATTATAAGGATGTACAATATCATGATATTTTTCTACTCGTAAAAGGTTAATGTTTAGTTCTTTAAACCGATTTGTAATATATTCTAATGATCCTGCAGAGTAACATGTTATTATAAATAAATGATTCTCCATATCATGTAAGTATTTTGTTACAGACTGAAAAACATTAATACGCTTTTCTTTAGATAATAACTGAAAATTTGGAGAAAATGTTATTTTTATCGGTAAATTTCTAAAATTTAAATAGGTATTTTTAATATTTATATTGACAATATCAAGCTGACAAAATATTACCTTTTTATGTCGCTGAGTTAAGTATTTATATTCTTGCAAATCCAAATATAGTTCTCTAGGATTCAGTTGTTTTAGTTGACTATCTGCATTCATGTAATTTTCTTGAATGTTGTTAGTATATTTTTCAATGTTGCTAAATAGTGCATCATTAAATATTAAAGTGGCGTCCATTGTATAATCAAAAAGTGTTTCTAGCTTATCTTGATAAAACAGTGGTAACCAGTGCTCTTCACCTATATATTTTTGCTCTATATTAATTGCATTGCACAATGTTGTTTTATTATCACAAAATCTTTGCGCATAAGTATCATTAAAGTTATCAATGTTACACGAAGTTTTTATAATCTCAGAAGCTGGATAAATTAATATAATTTTTAAGAATTCTTGTGTTGTAATTTGTGTATTTGGATCAAATGTTCTAATTGACTCTATAACCTCGTCATTAAAATCTATTCTAATAGGAAGGTTACTTGTTAAAGGAAAAATATCAATAATATTACTACGCACAGAAAAATATCCTATTTCTCGTGTTATGTTTGATTGATTATACCCATGTTCAATTAGGTATTGCACTATACTACTCATTGTAATAGTTTCATTAGTACTTATTCGTAATATTGAGTTAAGGATAATTGCTCGAGGTAAAACTTTTTGGGATATTGCTTTTAGTGTTGTAATAACAATATATGGATTCTTATCGACAATGATACTATACAAGCTTTGTATTCTTTGCGCCATTACAAAGTTACTAGGAGAAGTTTTTTTATATGGAATGAAATCCCATGATGGGAATTTAACAATATTTAAATGCGGTATATAAAACTGTAATATTGTAGATAAATTATGCAATAATGCTTCATCATCCATTATATAAACAGCAGATTTAAAGATATCTTGTTTATACAACTCTACAATAAATGCATGTTCCAGTTCTTTCGAAACATTAGTAACAATACTTGTATGACATACTTGTGACACATGAGCAGCATTGCTTGTAGATTTCATACAATGTTATTTTATAAGTAAAAAATGATAATTATACCATAATTTATTTATAAAACATATTATGTGATTAATCCATAGTAAAAAAGACATAATAATTTTACGTTATGTAACGTAATATGCTTTACTACATCTAACAAGATAAACAATTTTAACATATCTGATAACGAATACAATCACCTATTATGCCTATAACTAAATATAAAAAAAAACATTATTAAATAGTATTTTATGGTTATATTAATATGCACCTTGCAATGAGCTTTTAACCATCTACATTGTATGTTACACCCTATAATTTTGTAATTAATTATTAACACAGTTTCATTATTGTGATCAGGTAAATTATACATGTAAAACTTAACTCTTAATCAAAAAATAAATCATATACTTAAATAATAAAGGTCTACTATAATTAAGTGTTACTAAATATCATATATACTAGTATTAACTGTCACTGTTAGCATATTAGTAGTAATAAGGTTACTACTTTTCATTAGCTATTTATAAGCATCAAAAAATGACAATAAATTCTTGTAGCTAAGATAGGAAAAAGCACACCTATAGCAGACCACTAATGCATTTTAACAATAATAAAAACAGTTATACTAAATAAAGTAGCTAAAAATCTGCCACTTCAATGCTATTCTTTTTGAAGAAGAAGAGGTACTATTAGATATTTTAGTACTTACCATTGTATAGAATATGAAGACTTACATAAAGAGACGATAATAACTAAAGATAAAGTCCATCACTAAGCTTACGTTTTACATAATATATTAATAAAAGAACGGAGCATTATACTGTATAATACTAGCAAGACAAATTCACATAGTTAACAAAGCATGCTTATTAATAGTAACTATAAACAAAACACCTATGCTACCTCTGAATAGCATTGTTAATTTTTTCCTACTAAGAAGTATATAGCCTTATTCCAATGTATAATGTATAGATAAACTAACTTTTAAAATACTTTATTTAATGCATTTCGTACTAAATGCACCCAAATACTATAATTACAATCAATATGATAATCCCCCCCCCCCTCATGGGTAATAGTAAGAACTAGTAATGATTGAAGAAATTATATTAATAATACAGTATGTTAAAATCAAGCGCGATTAAGCATCATGAGCATCGTCACTAAAATATCATATATCTACTTGTTACTACTAATACCTGCATTTGAATAATAGCCAACATTAATTAGAGTTTTAACAAATATCAAAAAAATGATGAATAGTAACCCTAAAATAAAAAATAATCATAGGTAAGATATTACGATAAATCTTATAAAAAAGTACATAATACTGAACCTAAAATGATAACTGCTAAAACATCTAATAACACCTCTTTTTCAGAAAAAGATTCACAGGACAGCTATTTTTATAATAGTGATAAAGAAACCGTAAATAATAAATTTAAATATTTGTACAATATTGCAAAATACAATAACAATGACATACATAACTATATCTGAATAATGGTGGTAATAGATATACTAATAATAAACAAGCAAAAGAAATACACATAAAGGTATATAATCTCTTTAATAAAGCACTTTTTGCTTTCTTTTTTTGTAGCATTAACTAATTCCCTTCTACCAGCAAAAAACAGTTTACCAAACATAAGAAAACAAACTAATTACCTAAAACATCTATAACACGTATTAAATACTTCAAATAAATCTAATTACAACCATATATTTTATATAAGCAACTTATAATTCATTTTATACTCAAAATTTCTTTTATAAGTCTACGAATAGTTAATTTTACCATCATTAACAATCCATATACCTATATTACATAAAATTATTGACATAATATCGTAAAAATCTTTATAATAGTACTATTATTATTGATTATATATAAAAATATGCTGTCTACTTCACCCGCTAGGTTTGATTATAACAAGTGTGAATCTCCTGATGCTGATATGTACATAAGAGAACCTGAACATTATGATTTCAAATTAAGTAATGTAGAGTCTCAGTCAAATACTATGCCTTATATAGCAGGTTTTCTTACCAGCATGCAAGATGAATATCAATCATACTCATCTTCTTATAACGATAATCAATATCAAGAATATAACGAAGATATGTTAACTCATGCAAAAACAAGTTATCATCCATTTACACATGAAAAATTAGACAATGATCATAATCTTCCAGCCCCCAATACACATCATGACAAAATAGAAAAACAACCTCCCACTATGCTCAACAATTGTATTACTGTTGTTAGACAAAAAGTAGATATAGAATTCATAAGAAATTGTATATCCACAACAAAATAACAAGGATTATTCCTTTGTATTTTTATGTTAAATAAACAAAAAAGATATAAAAATATGCTACGGTAAGCCTTGCACCAAATTATATTCTAATTTATTACAAAAGTCTTTATTTTCATAATTAAATTTACAATAAAGGTTTTTCTTCATTTCTTAAATTACGCGCTTTACCACACAAGTTACAATAACGTTAAATAACTATAATTACATTAACATATAACTTTATACGAGTAATATCATAATAAAAATAGTACTACCCTTTCTAGTATATAACAATAAGTTTATAGTTTTTCCTTAAAAATACCTCATTAATTCAGTATTATCATATATATAATAATGTACCTTAAATAATATAAACCTAACTATAAAGTAGCTACCAAATCTCATGATACTTATACATAAAGTATTGTAAGGATTGAAAAAAATTAATTTTTTATATAATTATATTATAACAACTTTACATTTGTACTTACATTACGTTAGTATAATACCATTGAAATTTATAATTTAAAAAATGAATGGCAGTCACACCACAAGTTACACAACTAAAAAATAATTTTTCTGTTATCACAAAACAAATTAAAGATGTACATTCTGTTGCCATTAACATTTGGGTTAATGTTGGCAGTAGGTACGAAACTTTAAATAAAATAGGAATATCACATTTTCTAGAACATATGGCCTTTAAAGGAACAAATACAAGAAGTGCTCTTGATATTGCTAAAGCTTTTGATCAAATAGGAGGAAACTTTAACGCTCATACAGACAGAGAACATACTGTATATCACGTTAAAGTGCTAAAAAAAGATATCAACATTGCAATTGAAATTTTAGCTGATATCATAATCAATTCACAATTTCCAGAAGAAGAAATTGAACGAGAAAAAGGAGTAGTATTACAAGAAATACATCAAACATACGATTCCCCAAGTAGCATAATTTTTGACAAATATATGGAAGTTGCTTTTAGTAATCAAATATTCGGGCAGTCAATTTTAGGATCAGAAAAATCAGTTCAAAGTTTTTCTAAAGCAGATATTAGCAATTATATGAGTAAACATTATAATGGCGATAACATGCTTATGTCTGTAGCAGGAGATGTGTCTCATGATGAAGTAGTCAAGCTTTCCAGTGATTTCTTACAAGTCGCTAAATCACAACGTTCTAATATAGCACCATCAGTTTATACAGGAGGGCAATATCTAGAAAAAAAGGATTTAGAGCAAGTAAATCTACTTATTGGATTCCCAGGAGTTTCATATAAAGATAATAAATTTTATACCATGCAAGTTTTAGATGCTATAATAGGTGGAAGCATGTCTTCAAGGCTTTTTCAAGAAATAAGAGAAAAACTTGGCCTTGTTTATAATATATCGTCATTTAATTCAAGTTACAGTGATAATGGACTTTTTTCTATATATGCAGCAACAGATAAACATAATTTACAAAAGCTAATTACTGCCATTACATCCGAAATTAAAAAAGCAGCTATTGATATTTCCGAAGAAGAAATACAAAGATCAAAAAATAAGCTTATATCTGAGATTTTAATGTCAAGAGAAAGCACAGCTGCATATGCAGATTCTTTAGGTTATTATTATTCTCACTATAACCGGTATATATCAAAGTCAGAAATTATAGAGCATATTAATTCAGTCAATATTGGTCAAGTACAATCAGCTATTAACTTATTATTACAAAACCACAAAAAAATTACTCTAGCAGCAATAGGAGAAATAGAATATTTACCAAGTTATCATGATATATCTTTAATGCTTAAGCCATAAAAGTAGCATATTTTTAACAAATAATACTGTAACATTGAAGTAGTAAAAACCTACTAAGCAGCATTAATATATTTACATTGATATATAATCACAGTTGATGTATACACATAACACAAATCTCTATTGAGCTTTTACAGAATAATTAGGATTCATTATAATCACTTCATCAATCGTTCTAGAAAAACTTTCAAAATCATGAGCTTTGTCATACTTTTTTCCATTAATGAAAAAAGTAGGTGTTGCCGTAACTTGCAGCTTACTACTTGCTAGAAGCTTACTTTGAATAATATAATCCATCATAGATTCATCATTAATACACCGACTAAATCTCTCATCTGGTATATTACTAATTTTAGCAATATTAGAAAGAAGACCAAGATCCTTATAACTGCTTATTAAGGATTCAATAGAGCTAAAAACAGCTTTACTATAGGTAAAAAAACTTATATTATTGTCATAGCATAGCCCTAGCATCGCTGCTTTTAATGAAACATAATCCAATGGAAAGCTTCTATATATATACAACAACTTACCTGTCTTTATATATTTATCTTCTATTTTTGGTAAAACGTTTAAAGTAAAGCTTGCACAATGCATACACGAAAAGGATGCGTATTCTATCATTATGACAGGAGCCTTTTTATTTCCTAAGAACCTATCATATGGCATCAACCCCAATAACTCTTCAGCTGTAGTATCATCTTTTAATTTTACTAACTCATCGGCATAATGCATCACAGAAGAAACACTATCACCGTTTGCATCATAATACTTACAATAAGCTAACATAAAAACTAATATTACAATATTTCTTAAGTAACGCATATACCCATAACCAACTATGAAAAGTAAAACCCATTGTACCAAACAAATAATATTTTTCAATATCAACTTATTTAGCTATATTTATTATACTTACGCTACTAACAGACCTGCTTTTAAAAAAAACTTACAACTTTGCAAGTATGCTTTAATCTGTAATAAACTATGAAATAGGAAACTTTGCTTTTGCAAAAAACAAATATTACTTCACTGCTAAAATCTATTATTAAATACAAAACTTATAACAAAAAAGTTTGATAATAATTTTATATACATGCTATATATTAATTACTTCTTATTCTCTTTCTTTAAATAGTTTCTTCATATATCCTAAATAACAAATGAAATACCCTTCCCCCAAATTATGGTAAAACATGAACATTACTATTCATTTCATTAACATTACCATTCATTTCATTAAAACTAACTTATATTTAGAAAATAATCCATTAACTAAGTTGCTAATTAGAAGATTACTTTCCGATTTTTACCAGCATTTTAGTTAAGGTTCGCATTATTAGAATTAGAATGTGGCTGATCATTTGCCAATTGATGTTCATACATTGCTTTAAAATCAATCACATCAAGCATTAAAGGAGGGAACCCACCAGAAGCAGTTACTCTAGCTATAATTTCTCTAGCAAATGGAAATATTATACTTGGAGCCACAACTAAAAGCATTTCTTTAATAAAACTCTCCTCATATTGTTTATCCTCTAATTTCTCAAGAAGAAACACACCACAATATTTCAGTTCACACATAAAAGCAGCAGTTTTTTCCACTTTAGCTTCTACATTTATTTGTAACATTACTTCATAAAAATCGCCTTCGGGCTTAGTATTTTCATCATCTTCTTTAACTGGAAGAGTAACTGAACTAACATTAACAGATATGTTAATTGTAGGCGGCTTTTTGCTAATCATCAAAAAAATTTGAGGAGAATTTACATTTTCAAATGACAAATCCTTTACGTACTGACCTTTTATCTTAATTTTAGGATACATAAAATTGACTCCATATAAAAAACTATATATAAAATTAATTATTGATTAACGCTCACTAAACTATAATATAGTTAGTTATGCTTGTATATACTTATTAACAAAAGTTGGTGAATATGGTCGAATTAGCAATATATGCATTTTTAGCAGCGTTTATTTTTTTTCGTTTATATAGTTCTGCAGGAAAAATTTCAACATCTAGCTTTCATAAAACTCACCTTAATCCTCAGAAAGAGCAGTATAATATTGAAATAATCCGTGAAGATATTGCTTTAGAATCAATAATGGAAGGAAATATTAAAGATGCACAACCTATAATAGAAACTATAAAGAAAAAAAACAAAGAATTCACATTACAGAATTTTATGGATGGTGCTGCAGCAGCATTTGAACTTATCATAAAAGCATATAATCAAGAAAATTCTGATGTACTTTCCACACTATTAGATAGTAATTTATATAATATATTTACGCAGGAAATTCAAAATCGCAAAAATCTTGGTAATGTACATGAAGATGTAATTATATCAGTAATTTCACAAAAGATAGTTGATATCAATTTGATACATAATACTGCTTATATAGCAGTTAAGTTCATCACTGAGCAAATCAATTTAATCAAGGATATAAACGGCAATATAATTAGTGGTAGCACATCAAAGATAAATAAAGTTGAAGATATATGGCAATTTAAAAAGGATATTACATCTTTATCTACAAAATGGTACTTAACTTCTGTCAACTTTACTACTTCGTAATATGTATATTCGCATAAGATAATATTTGTATTTACGCAAGCACATGATTTAATCAATAATCATTCACTAAGCAAGAGTTTTGATAAAATGTAGTTACTTTTCTATAATTTCAACATAGCACTCAATATTCTCTCTAGTTTGGATCCAATAATAAAACACCACGCACATTCTTAAGAAAATGATAAATTTATTTTTGCCACATAACCATAGCTACAATTACATTTGTGTTTACAAGTGATTATCAAAAAAGCACCACTATTACATCAAAAAGTTTTTTTTCATTACGATGTTTTATTAAAATAAACCATAACATCTTATGGTTAATCCAATAGATACAACCAATCCATACTTCAAATACACCTCCCCCCACCCTTATAAAAAGTAATTTCTATCAATTTTCATTCCTATAGCACGTATTAGTCAGACAATTACATTTGTGCTTATATAAAAAAGATAACTTTCCTACTACTTCTATTAAAAAGTTTTTTATACATACTTATCTTTTTCATTACAATGTTTTATCCAAATGAACCCTATCATCCCTATAATTAATCCAATAGGTATAACCATAAGTGCTTTAACCAACACACTAACATCATAAACTGCAACATTTTCTACTATTTTTCCATCCCAGTATAAATTCACAATAAATGATATAATTGTATGAAATATATAGCCAAAACACATTACTACCATATTAGAAATAGCAGCTGTTAAAGCTACAGATTTCTTATCTACACACGCAATTGCTTGGCACGTTGCTAAAACTTGATATGCAGAACAAAACCCTATCGCTAAAAATAATACAAAAATATATAATACACCTTTACATCCTGCAAACATAGTCAATAAAGATACACACATTATTGCAGCACAAAAAATAATCATATTCCAAGCATTAAAAGATTTTTCTAACATGTAAGGAAGTACAAAAGATCCTATACACATACCAAAAAATATAGCTGATGGTAACAACCTTGCAGGCTCAGAATCCATACCCACTGCTAACAAAAATGTTGTTGCCCATCCGTCAGCAAATCCTTCTAAAGGACCAACCATAAATCCACCAAACAAACTAATCAATAGAACATTTTTATTGCATATTACTAACTTAAATTGGTTAACAACATTATTCTTTAATTCGCTAACATCACTAGAAATAACTGTAAAATACAACATAATACAAAATATAATCCCAACAGCAATTATTACTAAAAGTACGTTTATCCATCCATAATTATTTATCAAAGAAAATATTGGTAATCCACCATACATGGCACCTAATAAACCTATTATTACAGAGCATCCCACCATCCTTGCAAATGTATTAGAAAAATACATACTTGATATTTTAAACACTCCTAATGCTCCAACAGCAGAACCAACTCCTACCATAATTCTCCCTATTTGTACAAATTTCCACGAATTAAATAATAACGGTATCATTCCAATAAATGTAAAAGCTACAAAAATAGGAATAATTCTTTTAGGTCCATATTTATCCAGTAATATACCTACAGGAATATGTGCAATAGTATAACCTATATAATATAGCCCAGAAAATTGACCAAAAGCTAAAATACCCACATTAAATTTATCCATTACAATACTAGAAACAACATTAGGTAATACCCTCAAAATATACTGATAGGCATAGAAAATTGAAATTAAAAACCAAGAAGCAAAATTCCTATCTAACATCATAATTATCTACTCTTTTAATTCATATATTATAAACTCATTCTGCCACTAATATTATCTATATTAATTCTAAATTCAATATCCTTATATATAGAAATCTTAGTAATTTCCTTATATTAAAAAATTTCAACCTAAATAATCTACATAATGCTAATAATGATACTTCAAAATATGTATCATTTTTCAAAACTTATTTTATACCTATAGTTAAATATTCACTTACTTAAGTACACATTTTTTAACTAAATACAACATTTTACTTTCTATAGCTATACCGGCTATAATACCCTTACAATTTTAATCAATATAATATACTGTACAACACTCAAATAAGTACAAAATCACCTCCTTAAATCAACATTATATTAATACCATCATGTCATAAATATAATAATTACTTATTGCTTATATGAACTTACATGTTAACTATAGTACTTTGTTACGTTGCATAACTACCAATCATAATTATTTATTTACGTGAATATATCAATACTTTATCTATGCTCATTTATGTGAAATAACTTTACAATCTTATTATGTATTGAGTACACATCATCTTGCTCTGTATCTTCACATTTAACAACACGACACCGCTTCAAATTTTCTTGAGCAATACATTGAAACCCATATCTTACATTTTTATAAAACTCAACATTCAAAGAATCATATCCATTACGATAAGCCCTTGATATGGATTTATTAATATCCATATCAATAATAAACGTAATATCAGGAAAAATATCCACAACTAAATTATTAAGGTACTTAACCAAACTTATTTGAATGCCATGTCCATAACATTGATATGCAACTGTTGAATCAATAAACCTATCACATATAACTATTTTACCACTTAATAAACTAGGTTTTATTACCTTAACAAAATTCTCTTTACGCATAGCTATAAACAAAAGCAATTCCGTTGTTACATCAATTCTCTCGTCTGTAAAGCTTAGCAATAACTCACGTACAAGTTCATTGAAAGGAGTACCTCCAGGTTCTCTGGTAAGCACAACATTATCCTTTCCATATATATTTGACAAATACTGCAATAATAAACAAGATTGTGTTGTCTTTCCACAACCATCTATTCCTTCAAAAGTAATAAACATGTTTATATAAAAATCATGTTGAAGTATCAGCAGTATCAAAATAATCAGACAATATGGTGTCTATACATTTCGTAGTATTAATACTAACACTATACACCGTATTATCAATTCTTTTTATTAAGTTTGATAACACATTACCTGCACCAACTTCTATAAAATGAGAATAACCGCGTTTTATCATGTACATTACACTTTCTCTCCATCGTACCTTACTGACAATCTGTCTTGCCAATAAATCTTTAATCATAGAGCAGTTAACATATTCACTTGCAGAAACGTTAGACACCACATTAATAGTAGGCATGTTAATATCAATACAATCAATAAAATTACTCACTTCTTTATAAGCAGAGTACATCAATGACGAATGGAACGGACCACTTACTTGCAATTTTATAACCTTCTTAATATTTGTCCCCTTAATTAACTGACCTAAGCTATCTAAAGCGTTGTTAACTCCGCTCACAACTACTTGTCCATTGCAATTATCATTTGCAATTTCACATATACCATAAGTTTTTGCAGCACGTACCACTGATTCCACTTCATCAATACTTCCACCTATTAAAGCTACCATTCCCCCATAACCACAAGCAACTGCTTCATGCATTGCTTTGCTTCTTACTTTTAAAAGCTGTACTGTAAATGGCAAACTAATAGCACCAGATGCACATAAAGCTGTATATTCACCAACTGAATGACCTGCCATATATTTTACTTTATCACTTAAATACAAACGTTTTCCTAAATTACTTTCAAGCGCACGCAAAATTGCCATTGACACCGTCATTAATGCTAATTGTGCATTTTCAGTAGACGTTAACTCCTCAGCTGGGCCTTCAAATATTATATTGGACAAACTTCTGCCTAATATCTCATCAACTTCATGAAAAACATCACGGGCAGCTATAAAATTATTATATATTTCTTTTCCCATACCTACAAACTGAGATCCTTGTCCGGGAAATACAAATATCATAAATAATAGACTTGTTATTTACTAGTTATTAGTATAATCCGTACAAGCAACTCAGTCAAAACTAATTTACCAAAAAATAGTTATAATAACTTCAAAGAATAAAAATAATATATGCTGTTTTCAATAAATGACTACCTTTACTCAGTAAGCTTATGATTATAGTCTTATATAGAACTATAGAATTAATAACTACTCTACCATTTAGCATATCAGCAGCTAAATAAAGTTAACCTGCCAACTCACTAACAACAACATTAAAGTTAGTAAATAATAAAATACACGCTAAGAATATAGTGTTACCTAATATATTCATTCATACAACTACATTATAATCTTGGATTCACAATTCCAATTCAAAATACATAAAAACTCAGTGTCACATTTGACAAAAAAATAATACTAGTATAGTATAGTTCATTAGAAAATATTTGAATTAATAAATTATAAATTACGCAAATAGGTTAGATTTAACATGAAAAATGCAAAAGTTTTAAAAAGTGAAAGGCATCCAAAAACTTATCCTATATTAGTTGTTTTTACAGATGGAAGTGAGCAAACAATGCTGTCTACTATGGGAAAAGCAGATAAAGTTACTAAGATTCATCTTGAAACTGATCATTTTAATCATCCTGCATGGAACCCTGGACTAAGAGTTGCCGGTAAAAAAAATAGTAAAGCAGCTAAGTTCTTTAACAGATTTGGAGACTTATAAGTTACATTACCTAATTGGTATTTTTAATGACCAAATATCAAAATATCGGTTATGTTGCTAGTAGCTCTATTGAAAACAAAAAGGTTAGCTTTTTTAAAAAAAAATATAACTTAATAGACATTAAAGAGAATCCAAACTCTTTAATTGATCTATTGATAGTTATGGGCGGCGATGGCTTGATGCTTCACAGTTTACATAATTATGTTATTCAACGTTGTAGAAAAATTCCCGTATATGGAATAAACTACGGCACAATTGGATTTTTATTAAATAAATATTCAGATAATGACTTAATTACATTAATTAACAATGCTATTAGTACAAAGCTATTACTTTTAAAAATGACCGCAGTTGATACAAGTGGTATCCAACATAATGCAATAGCAATAAACGAAATATCACTTTTTCGCAATACTCATCAAGCTGCAAATCTAAAAATAAAAATCAATAATAAATTAGTTATGAAACAATTAATATCAGATGGTGTATTAGTAGCAAGCCCTGCAGGTAGTACAGCTTACAATTTTTCTGCTGGAGGATCTATTTTACCATTAAGCTCCAATATTATCTCTTTAACTGCCATCAACTCTTTTAGGCCCAGAAGGTGGCGTGGAGCACTATTACCAAATAGTGCGGTGGTAGAAATTGAAGTACTAAATCCCGAAACACGCCTTGTAACTGCAGCGGCAGATTACACTGAATTTCACAATATAAAAAATATTACAATACAGCAAGCACATAACTTAGAAATTACATTATTATTTGATCCTCACAATAGACTAGAAGAAAGAATTATTACAGAACAATTTCTTTTTTAAATATATGTAATTAGCCTAATAAAATATCATCCCATCCCCCCCCCCTTAATTAATATGTAAAGAACATACCTTCCTTTTGCGACTACTAATTTTTTTATCCCTTTATGACTTATTCCCTATATCTTAAAAAATTTACTAGCTAAGTACTTAACAAAACATTTGTAGGATGGGATATTTCTGACAATTACACACAGCTCACTTTAATTTTGTATTTTCAAAGAGTTACATAGATACAATTTACTTATAGCTAGTTAAAACATACATGTTTTGATAACAGTTGTAATTGTACTACTATTTTTAATTGTTATGCATGATTGTTTACCATAACTTAATGTAGTACTATTAACATTAAATTAATTCAATACCATCATAATCTCCCATAACCATCTAAACATCTACCTTATAAAAGGTATATGTTTTGTTAATAGTTGTTACTATTAAATTAAAGAGTTTTCAGTAGCTTTATTAATCCTATTCTATTTATAAAAGTTAAGCATTATTGTAATTCAATCACCTATAAACACATACAATTAATGGAACTTATAATTCTTATACTATAAAAGAAATATAAGTGCAGTAATAACAAGAAAATAGTAATACTGTTGCATATACATTAAAAGTCCATATACTTAATATATATTATAAATAGGAAAGACAAAATAGTGAGGGTCTCTTATTCATTTGATGATATTTTAATTATTCCTGCACAATCCAATGTACTACCAACAGATGTAGATGTAAAAACTTATATAACAAACAACATACAACTAAGTATTCCCATAATGTCAGCTGCTATGGACACAGTAACTGAATCAAAACTTGCAATAGCTATAGCCCAACACGGAGGAATAGGATGCATACACAAAAATTTATCAATTGAAGATCAAGTTTCTGAAGTAAAAAAAGTAAAAAAATATGAAAGTTGGATAGTATACAATCCAATAACAATATTCCCTGATGCTACATTATCCGAAGCATTAACTCTTATGAAACAATACAATTATTCTGGTATTCCTGTTGTTACAAGCAATACAAATAAATTAGTAGGCATATTAACAAACAGAGATGTTAGATTTATTGAAGATAAAAGCTGCAAAGTACAAGATGTTATGACACGGCATAATCTCGTTACAGTACAAGAAGGTATAAAGAGATCTGATGCAATGAAGTTATTGCATAAAAATAAAATAGAAAGATTGATTGTTATAGATGAAAACTACTGTTGTATAGGATTAATTACCGTTAAAGACATTGAAAAATTCAACAAATTTCCACATTCATGCAAAGATAGCAAAGCAAGGTTAAGAGTTGCTGCAGCAGTTGGTGCAGGCATCAAAGAAGGAATTGAAAGAGCAGAAAGACTAATTAAAGCAGAAGCTGATGTTATAGTTGTTGATACAGCACACGGTCATTCTGAAAAAGTAATTCATACCATAAAAGAAATTAAAGCATTATACCCAAATTCTCAAATTATCGGTGGCAATGTCGCTACAGCAGAAGGGGCACAGGCACTAATTGATGCAGGCGTTGACGCTATAAAAGTTGGGATTGGCCCTGGATCTATCTGTACAACCAGAATTGTTACGGGAGTAGGGGTACCTCAATTCTCTGCTATACAAAATATTGCTGCAGCATGCAAAGGTAAAAATATTAGGATAATTGCAGATGGAGGAATTAAATATTCTGGAGATATAGCAAAATCTATAGCCGCAGGAGCAGATGTTGTAATGATAGGTTCTATTTTTGCTGGTACTGATGAGAGTCCTGGAAATATTGTTATATATAAAGGACGTGCTTATAAAGCTTATAGAGGTATGGGATCAATCAATGCAATGAAAGAAGGCTCAAGTGATAGATATTTTCAAGATCAAAGCAATAAGTTCATTCCTGAAGGAGTAGAAGGAAGAGTACCATTCAAAGGCAGCGCTGCAGATGTAATATATCAACTAATTGGTGGACTAAAATCTGCTATGGGATATACAGGAAATGCAGATATTACTTCAATGCAAAAAAATTGTAAATTTAATATTATTACATCTTCAGGATTACGTGAAAGCCATGTTCATGACGTTATAATTACCCACGAAACATCAAACTATGAGCCATATTTTCAATCCAAAGAATAATCAAAAACACACTTACTAACAAGTAGGCTCATATAAATCTAAAAAACAAAATTGCATTAAAAATTATTAATAGTAAGTAAGAGTTCTAATTCGCACTAATAATGAAACATAAATAGCACTTTATAAAGTTACACTTATAATATAATACTAACTCTGCTTTTTAATTTAAACATAAAAACTATAATTGGAATATAATAAAAAATTATATTTTAACCATTAATAGCAACCGCTATAAATAGTCTTACATTTTGCTACAAATATAAAAATATATTTATAAAAATTATAGATATATAAATTACAGTTATTATCTAAAATATTAAAGGCATAAAATATAGTTTAATAAGGCTGGCAGCGTCCTACTCTCCCATATCTTAAGATAAAGTACCATAGGCGCTAAAAGGCTTAACTTCCGGGTTCGAAATGTAACCGGGTGTTTCACTTTTGCTATAACCACCAACCCAACTAAACTATACTCAAAAGGTAAGCAGAAAGATATAATACAATATAATCTTAACACTACACATAATTTGCATAATAAATAAACCAATCGAGCTATTAGTACTGGTTAGCTACATATGTTACCATACTTACACATCCAGCCTATCAACGTGATGGTCTTTCACGGCTCTAATGGGGAAATCTAATCTTAAGGAAGGTTTCTTACTTAGATGCTTTCAGTAATTATCCTATCCATACTTAGCTACCCAGCAATGCTATTGGCATAACAACTGGTACACCAGAGGTATGTCCAGCTCGGTCCTCTCGTACTAGAGCTAGCTCCTCTCAAATTTCCAAACGCCCGCGGAAGATAGAAACCGAACTGTCTCACGACGTTCTAAACCCAACTCACGTATCACTTTAATCGGCGAACAGCCGAACCCTTGGGACCTACTTCAGCCCCAGGATGTGATGAGTCGACATCGAGGTGCCAAACGGTGTCGTCGATATGAACTCTTAGACACCATAAGCCTGTTATCCCCGGCGTACCTTTTATCCGTTGAGCGATGACCCTTCCATACGGAATCACCGGATCACTATGACCGACTTTCGTCTCTGCTCGGCCTGTCGGCCTCACAGTCAGGCAGGCTTATGCCATTATACTATAAAAGCTGATTTCTGACCAGCTCTAGCCTACCATCGCACGCCTCCGTTACTCTTTAGGAGGCGACCGCCCCAGTCAAACTACCCACCATACAATGTCCTAATCCCAGATAATGGAACATAGTTAGATATCAAGAACGCAAAGGGTGGTATCTCAAGGTTAGCTCCACCAAGGCTAGCGCCCTAGCTTCAAAGCTTCCCACCTATCCTGCACATCACATTCCTAATATCAATGTAAAGCTATAGTAAAGGTGCACGGGGTCTCTTCGTCTACCCGCGGGTACCCCGCATCAGCACGGGGAATTCAATTTCGCTGAGTCGATGTTGGAGACAGTGGGGAAATCGTTACGCCATTCGTGCGGGTCGGAACTTACCCGACAAGGAATTTCGCTACCTTAGGACCGTCAGTTTTACGGCCGCCGTTTACTGGGGCTTCGATTCAGAGCTTGCACCCCTCATGTTAACCTTCCAGCACCGGGCAGGCGTCAGGCCCTATACTTCCACTTACGTGTTTGCAGAGCCCTGTGTTTTTAGTAAACAGTCGCTACCCCCTATTCTGTGCCACCTACATATGGTTGCCCACACATAGGCCACCCTTCTCCCTAAGTTACAGGTGTAATTTGCCGAGTTCCTTCAACATCGTTTTCTCAATCGCCTTAGTATACTCTACCCACCTACCAGTGTCGGTTTACGGTACGGCCTTATTAACTTAAGTGCTATTTCCTGGAATTTTTTTAAAGCATAAATCAATCCAATAAGATTTATACTAACACAAAATCCGTCACACTTAAAAGGTTCAGGAATATTAACCTGATTCCCATCGACTACTCCTTTACGGCCTCGCCTTAGGGTCCGACTAACCCTGCGCAGATTGACTTAACACAGGAAACCTTAGGTTTTCGGCGAGAGTGGTTTTCACACTCTTTTACGCTACTCATGTCAGCATTCTCACTTTCGATACCTCCAGCAATTTTTACAAACTACCTTCACAGGCTTACGAAACGCTCCGCTACCGCACCTTACGGTGCCCGCGTCTTCGGTATATGGCTTTAGCCCCGTTACATCTTCGGCGCAAGAAAACTTATTTAGACAAGTGAGCTGTTACGCTTTCTTTAAAGGATGGCTGCTTCTAAGCCAACCTACTAGCTGTATTGGTTTTCTCACATCCTTCCACACTTAGCCACAATTTCGGGACCTTAGACGGCGATCTGGGCTCTTTCCCTCTCCACCATGGACTTAGCACCCATAGTGTGTCTGCTGTAGAACTACTTATTGGTATTCGGAGTTTGATTGGATTTGGTAAGAGGATGAGTCTCCCTAGTCCATTCAGTGCTCTACCCCCAAAAGTATATATTACAACGCTCTACCTAAATAGATTTCGCGGAGAACCAGCTATTTCCAAGTTTGATTGGCCTTTCACCCCTAGCCACAACTCATCCAATACTACTGCAACAGTAACAGGTTCGGTCCTCCAATGTATTTTACTACATCTTCAACCTGGTCATGGCTAGATCACTTGGTTTCGGGTCTAATCCATTAAACTAAACGCCCTATTCAGACTCGCTTTCGCTACGCCTACACCTAACGGCTTAAGCTTGCTTAATAGATTAACTCGCTGACCCATTATGCAAAAGGTACGCTGTTACTCTACATTTAGTATAAATACCAAATATAAAGCTCCAACTGCTTGTAAGCACTTGATTTCAGGATCTATTTCACTCCCCTCACCGGGGTTCTTTTCACCTTTCCCTCACGGTACTTGTTCACTATCGGTCGTTAAGGAGTACTTAGGCTTAGAGGATGGTCCCCCTATATTCAAACAGGGTTTCACGTGCCCCGCTCTACTCAAGGATCTATAACTTTTTTACCTATACGGGACTATCACCCTTTATAGTTATTGTTTCCAAAATATTCTAGTTTTTAGTTATAGACCACTGGCCTATTCCGCATTCGCTCGTCACTACTAACGGAGTCTCATTTGATGTCCTTTCCTCCAGCTACTTAGATATTTCAGTTCACCGGGTTTGCCTTGCATACCTATGAATTCAGTATACAATAACCAATAAAATTGATTGGGTTCCCCCATTCGGAAATCTACGGATCAAAATTTGTTTGACAATTCCCCGTAGCTTATCGCAGCCTACCACGTCCTTCATCGCCTCTTAACGCCAAGGCATCCATCAAGTGCTCTTAATTGTTTATTTATTTGCAAAATACATGCAGTATTAAAACTACATTTTATACTTTTCAGCTAATTGAATCAAGATTATATTAATAATCTCTACCATTTAATCTTTCTACTTACTTGTCAAGCAACTAAAACATCAAAACTACAAATAGCTTCAATGTTTTATGAACTACAAGTTTTATCGAAATACACACTTTATGTCAATACTTTTTTATCAATAACAAATATATTTTTTGTTAATCGTAATGTTGATATATTCGTCCAGAACATAATTATTATTTGCAATGAGTTATCTTTACATTTCACAACTTCAAGAAACATTTAAAATGCATTATTTAATATTTGACTACGTAGGCAATTCTATCCCTTTAATATGTGTACATGGAATAATGCGAAATTGCAGAGATTTTGACTACCTAGCTATTGCATTATCAAAATATTGTAAAGTAATATGCCCTGATATTGTAGGAAGAGGAAAAAGTAGTTGGCTAAAAAATATACCTTTGTATAACTACTCAACATACTGTAAAAGTATTATATATCTACTACAGCATCTTAAAATCAGCAAAATTAACTTCCTTGGCACATCAATGGGTGGAATTATAGGTATGTACTTAGCTGCATATTTCCCAAAATTGATTAATAGTCTTATTTTAAATGATATAGGACCATTCATTGACGCAATTCCCTTAAAAAGAATTGCAAAACACATTAGCATAAACCCCCAATTTTATGATATAAACAGTGCAAGAAATTATCTACAAAAAATGCTTTATCACTTTAAAATCACACAAGAAAAACATTGGGATCACATTGTAAAATACAGCATCATTAAACAACAAAATAAATACATACTTGCTGCTGATCCAAATATAAGCATAGCATTCAACAATACTGTAAAGCCTCATGCTATGAACATGTGGGATATATGGAAAAAAATAAAAAGTAAAACATTAGTTCTTCGAGGCAATCAATCAGACATTTTAACTAAAGACACTTTAAAAAAAATGATAACACTAAGACCAGAAACTAACTATATTGAATACCCCAATATAGGCCATAATCCTTCTTTAATGGAAAATTATCAAATAAAGGATATACAAGATTGGTTAATTATTAACTCATTTTTGTAAATACAAGATTGATAAATTATAAATACCATTTTATAAAATATAATTTTATCATAGTAGCTCATGAAATGTGAGGTAAATAAAATGTCAACAAAACTTTATGAAAACTTAACACATAAACAAATTATTAATTGTTATTATAATATGTTGCTAATACGTAGATTTGAAGAAAAAGCAGGCCAATTTTACGGAATGGGCCTTATACGAGGTTTTTGTCATTTATATATAGGACAGGAGGCAGTAGCTGTTGGATTACAACACTCCACCATAGAAGGAGATTCAATAATCACTAGCTATAGAGAACATGGATTTATGCTCTCTATAGGTACAGATCCTAAATATGTTATGGCAGAACTTATGGGTAAAAGTACAGGATGTTCAAAAGGTAAAGGCGGTTCTATGCACATGTTTAATATTGAAAAAAATTTTTTTGGTGGACATGGAATTGTAGGCGCACAAGTATCCATAGGGACAGGTATTGCCTTCGCTAATAAATACAAGCAAAACACAAATGTAGTATTTGCATGCTTTGGTGATGGAGCTGTTAATCAAGGCCAAGTTTATGAATCTTTTAATATGGCGTCTTTATGGAAATTACCTATAATATATGTTATTGAAAACAACGAGTACGCAATGGGTACATCTGTATCAAGAGCATCATATATAACAGATTTATACAAAAAAGGCGAGAGTTGCGGTATTCATGGCTATCAAGTAGATGGTATGGACGTATTTTCAGTTATACAAGCAGGGCAAAATGCTGCAAATCACTGTAGAGAAAATAAAGGGCCAATATTACTTGAAGTCAAAACCTACCGTTATAGAGGACATTCAATGTCAGATCCAGCAACATATAGAACAAAAGAAGAAGTACAAGAAATAAAAGAAATAAAAGATCCTATTAGTAGGTTAAAGAAATATATAATCTCCCAAAACATTACCACTGAAAGTGTTCTTAATAAATATGAAAAAGAAATAAATAATATTATTAAAGATACTGTTGAATTTTCAAAAAATAGCAACTACCCTAACAATAATGACTTATATACTGATATTTATAAAAATTAGTGCTTTATTATGCATATAACTAATAAAAATATAAATTTTTCTTATAATTTACGTAGGTAGTAACTTATAATTTAATGTGTTATATATAATATTAAGCATATTTTAATTTTTTTTATGCAACTATGCTATTGTGTATTTATATATTAAAATAACTTTTGGTTATACTTTATACACATAAACAGTAGTAATCATTACAGATAATACTAGACATAAGTTCAGTTTATAAGGAAGATTATGTTCTTAAATTACTAGAGAAAACTAATATTAGTAATTAAATTATTCAAAAAAATGCTATAAAAAATATTTTCTTGTACTTAAATATACATTTATTTCATTAAAAATAATTTTAATTTGCCTATATAAGATATTATAGGCAGCACAAAACTATCAATATATAAAAAACTTAACAACAAAAAAAAACACTTCCATCTTACTACAACTCAATAATATTCCCTACTAATTAAGTGCATTAATATTATGCAGTCAAGAAATTAATCTTAGGACTAAAAAAGTAATTCTAACCTATTGGACATTCAAGCTATAATAAAAATAAAAAAACTAAAAATTACTTAAAATTACAATCATGTATGATCCTCAATCAAACTATAATTCGGTCTTACATGTTGCTAACCAATGATATTTTACATCTAAGGCTTGACTACTACAATACTATAACAGAATTAAAAAAATAATGTAATAAATTACTTTTAATAACTTTTCATGCTATACGCAATACTTTTTCCTTACAATATTTTCCTATTGAGAATAACACTGCTATCTAAAGCATCAAAATTAACAAACAGTAAAATACTTAAATATTAGATTCATAAGAATTAAATATACTACACCTTTACTAACAAAAATTTTATAGTAAATACAACAACATTACAAAGTTTTGAAAATTTTACTTTATGACTATATATGTAACATTCAAAATGTATTTTTATTACAATGTCATACCAATTTATATATTTATAAAAACATCAAGTTATAACTTTTCTTAAAATTAATTATATGATAAATATAGGTTTTGCAAATTTGTTCATTAGTGCTAAACTAAAAAGAAAACATTTTATATAATTTATAGGTGTAGATTTTATAGATATGAAAAAAATACCAATAGTTTTTATTGCAATTTTATTAATCAGTACTGCATGCTTCAGTAAGCAAGAAGTACGTTCCATGGCAGAAGATAATCATATTAAAGTTATAAACTATAATCCACAATCTATACACAAATACACAGGATTTTACGGTTATCAATCAAGCATATTATTTGAATCCGATGAAAAAATTGACACTATATCTATGGGAGACTCAACGGGATGGCAATTAATGCCCAAAGGTAACCGCCTATTCATAAAACCTATTGCAGACAGAGCTGATACTAATGCAACTATCATTACAAACAAAAGAGTATATTATTTTGAATTGCATGCTGAAGAAGCTACAGGTCTTGACGATGCAAGGTTAGCATACGAGGTAAGGTTTGTATATCCTTCTACCGATGTTAATGATAACTCGGGATTAGATAATGGAGGCATGATGTTCCCTATCAACCAAACCCAAATACCAGATTTAACAGATATAGATACTGCAAGAAAAGGTATAAATTTTAATTACTCAGTTTCCCATAATCGAGGAAGCGAAGGTATTGTGCCTTTAAAAATATTTGATGACAATAGATTTACATATATGCAATTTCCAACCATAAATGCTAGCTTGCCATCTATATTTCATGTAGACTCTGAAGGATACGAGTCATTAATTAATTTTCGTATTGTACATGATTACGTAGTAATTGAACGTGTAAGTCCCACATTTACTTTACGTCATGGTTCAGATACTGTTTGCGTGTTTAATAATAACTTAAATAAACCTAACTAATCATTGCGTTATTGTAAAATAATCTTATAATTAAAAGATTATTATAGGAGTTATTATGCCTTTCATTGAGCAAATTAATGATAGTAATTTTAGCAATAAGTTACATGAAAATAGCGGTATTGTTCTAGTAGATTTTTGGGCTTCATGGTGTGGTCCGTGTAAAGCTTTAGAACCCCAACTTGAAAAATTAGCACAAAATTATCAAGGAAAGCTAAAAATATACAAATTAAATATTGAAGAAAACCAGGATACTCCTATAAAGTACAGCATTAGTGCTATACCAACTATATTAATTTTTCAAAATGGAATTAAACTAGCACAAATAATTGGTGCAGATATATCTAAAATTATTCATGAAGTGAATAATCTCATTAAATAATCATTAGCTCATGTGCATATTTTCTACCTATATAACACCAAGCATTATTACTAGAGCTCCAACCTCACCTTTTGCAAAAGAATATGTAACCCTAATCCTTATTCAAAGTTAATATTCACATAATAAATAACTTATCAAATTAATATTGATATTAAAATCAAACAAGTTATAGTTTACCATTTTAAAATAATATTTATATTATAGTTAAGTTTGTATTTTCCATCTGACATTTTCTACTTAATTTTAGTTGTAAACATAAAAATAACTTTTTTATAATATATCTTCAACTATAATGCTTTATTATACTAAGCCCCTTCTACTGTAGAAAAATTACACCATACACAAATATACTATTTAAAATAGTAACTAATTATATAGCTAAATTAGATATTAAATAATTTCCTTCTATACCACTAATTTGTACATCAATAACACTTCGCAAACTAACATCCCGGTTATAAAATTTTACTAATGCAAAATTTTCCGCCCTACCAAGACCTGCCTTTTCAACTACAACACTTTGTGTTGTATTAAGTAAAGTGTTATATAAAATATTTAACCTCTTTTTGCCCAGATCCCTTAAGTGCTTTGCCCTTTCTTTTTTTACATGCATTGCAACTTGAGGCATCCTAGCAGCAACTGTTCCTTCATTTTTTGAATACGGAAATACATGCAAATAAGATATATTTGCTCTTTCTATTAAATCAATAGTATCACAAAACATACTATCAGTTTCTGTAGGAAATCCTACTATAATATCTGCACCAAATACTACATCTTTTCTTAAACTTCTTACTTTATCACAAAATTCTAAAGCTTGATTTCTGCTATGTCTACGTTTCATTCTTTTTAGAATAATATCATTTCCTGATTGTAAGCTCATATGCAAATGAGGCATAAACCTTGGTTCACTTTCAATAACATCAAAAAGGTCTTCGTCTATCTCTGCAATATCTATTGACGATAACCTTAATCTTTGTAATTCTGGAACTGATTTTAATACTCTTTTAACCATCATGCCAAGTGAAGGTTTACCAAAAATATCCAAACCAAAATCTGTAATATCTACACCTGTAAAGACAATTTCATTATATCCGTGTTCAACAAAAACTTTTACTTGATTTACAATATCATGAACAAGCATCGAACGATTATTACCTCTAGCTTTAGTAATCACACAAAATGTACATTGATGATTACAACCATTTTGTATTTCTATAAAAGCTCTTGCTTTATCAGCAAATTTCGTTAATTCATGAAACTTAGACCAACCAACATTGTCGACATTACTAACACTAACAATATTATCGTTGATATAACTTTCATATTGTAACTTATCTACATTACCTAATACTTTTATTACTCCAGGCATATTTGCATATACCTCTGGATTTAGCTGAGCAGCACAACCTGCAACTATAATTTTAATGTCAGAATTATTCTTATAAAGCTCACGTATTTTATGTTTTACCTGACGCTCAGCCTCATTAGTCACAGCACAGCTATGAACAACAGTAACATCTTTTAAATTTGCGACTTTTAAATTCTTCTTTATGATCTCACTTTCATAAAAATTTAACCTACATCCAAAAGTAAAAACTTCACTCATTATATAACATCTTATTTATATCAAATAACTTTTAATCTGACAAAGCTAGCTTATAGTTTCAATTTTTAACTCCATCTTCTTAATAATGTCAGAACAATATTCATATAAGCTCTTACCTCTCTCATAAAGCTGCATACTTCTTTCTAAACTTATACTACTGTTTTCAAGTTCCTGTATTATTATTTCTAACTCATGCATTGCACTTTCAAATGTTATATTACTATCATTAGAAATAGACATTAATTAATACTTCACGTATATTAATTAATGCTATAATATATTTTTTCTCAGGTTATCACAAGTGTTAAATAATGAAATACTAGCCAAGATATATAAACCAACCAAAAGCGTAACACAGTCTGGCACACAAAAATCTCAAATGTGGAGATTAGAGTTTTATCCTTCAAATACAAAATATATCGAACCACTTATGAAATGGGTAGGATCCAAGGATACACTTCAGCAAATACAATTATCATTTACAACAAAAGCACAAGCCATTGCGTATGCAGAAAAAAATAATTTTAAATATATAATACTACAGGAAAATTTTTTACAGAAAAAAAATAAATCATACACGGAAAATTTCATAAGAATTAAAGGTTTGTAAAAAAAATATATCTACTTTGTTTACAGTATAAATAATTTTTTATAATCAGTTTATTTCTATAGTTGTAAAATAATTAAAACTTATGTTAAAGTAATATCCTAGCATTTATCGCAGAAAGCAGTTGATCATGTTTCTTATCCTACTACTGAAAGTAGTGCCATTATATATAATATCACTTGCAGGATTTATTGCAGGTAAATTGCTACAACCGCACAGCCAAACTATTGCAAAGTTATTATTTTATATTATGGGTCCAATCGTTGTATTTTTTGGTCTATCAAATATAATTATAGATCCATCCGTTATTTCATTACCATTACTAACATGGTGTATCTGTTGCATTGTGTCATTTATTGTATATAAAGTATCAGCCTTAATTTTCAGAGATAATACAAGAAATATTTTAGCATTTAGCTCTGGAAGTTCAAGCATGGGTTTCTTTGGACTGCCAGTAGCACTAGCACTATTTGATAATTACACTGTATCATTATACCTCTTGTGTTATGTAGGTATGTTACTTTTTGAAAATAGCTTTGGCTTTTATATAGCAACACAAGGATTGTATACGGTACAACAATGTATAAAAAAGTTATTAACTCTACCGGCCTCTTACTCAGCAATTTTAGCACTTATTTTTAGCTACTTTAAAATACCTATACCAGAATTCCTATTTCATACCGCAATTAATATAAGAAGTACATATATGGTACTTGGAATGATGTTATTGGGAATAGCAGTAGCAAATATAAAAGTATTTCGTATTGATTGGAAACTCATTTTTTTAACAATTATAATTAAATATGTAGCATGGCCAATCTTTATTTTAGGCTTAATTTTTATTGATAAATCAACTCTCCGACTATATAACCATGAAACATATAAAGCTCTAATTCTATTAGCTGTAATCCCAATATCAGGTACAGGAATAATGCTAGCAACTATGCTCAATTACCAACCTGATAAAGTAGCAATAATGTTACTCACCAATACAATTATAGGATTATTTTATGTACCTATAATGATATCCTTACTACTTTATTAGCAATAAATAGTAACCACATTTAAATCAAAGTATTATTAACAATTATTATGTAAAAGACATATTTCCTTATAAATAATAGATGTACTTAATGTCTCTTTATGCATAAACATACATTGTGATCTTCGACTCGATTCATACCTAATAGTATAAGTTAATTGCTACTGTTTGTGTGTGTAAATATAACTAAAGATTATTTTATCAAAACAATCTAATATATAAATAATACACAATAGCATAGCCCCATAAAGAAATTAAAATACTAAATTATAGTCTACTACCACATAAATAACAGTATTATTTATTAAAAAGACAAACCTGATTTAATCAAATAACAACTCCATTATTCACTATAATACTCCCCCCCCCCTATTTAAAACTTTCCATAAATTACCAACACTATTGATAATAACAATCTTATTTATTATCATATGATATATATAAACAATATCACCATATAATTGAGGTTATATATTCTAGTGTATTTCAGTTATGCAATAAAAACATTACTTTTGAAGTACCATGCACGCGTTCATTCAATAATACATATTGTTCAGAAAAAAAAACCTTACAATCTTTTTTTACTCTTACAATAACTACGCTACCACTTTTGCACCAGTTAAATTGTGCTAAAATACTAAGAGACAAATCTGCTAATTTAACATTGTTATACGGAGGATCAATGAAAATAATGTCATACTGCTTTATAGCAGTAGACAATCTTTCCACATCACAACATACAGTAATAACTTGATCTATTATATCTAAAGCTGCAGCTGTTTTCTGAACTAATTGTAAGTTATTATAACTTATATCCACCATATATGTACTTTCTGCACCACGAGATAATGCTTCAAAAGACAATATGCCACTACCACAAAATAAATCAAGAATACGCATCCCCTGCATTGAAACATATGAACGCATAACATTAAATATAGATTCTCGAATTATAGAAGTTACAGGCTTTGCATCTAGCATACTACTAGTAAATATTTTTCTACCACGATACTTACCTGCAGTTATGCGCATCATACCTATTAATACCTTTCAACTAGATAATTTTTATACAATTGAGACATTAACTGCATACTTTTTATACCTAGCTTCTTCATAGATATATTCTGCCTAATACTGTTTATCTCTTTCTCATCAAGATCTTGCTTATTTCGGAAATCCTTTGCTTTTACCTCACAAAGTATAATAACATGTTCCTTACTGTCGGATGAGAAATGAATTATGTTACCAACTTTTGCATTTTGTAACAATGCTTGTAATTTTGTAGACAAGTCTTTCACTTTAACAACAACATCAAACGCATTACCTAACTTTAACTCTGAAACTACCTTATTAAAAGTAAGACAATCCGCTTGAGAATTCTGCAATTTTGTTATCGTATTTAACTTATTTTTATCTTTATCATCAAATAGCACTTGCTTTAAAGTTACTTCACTATGCATAAACTTTCTACTAATTTGTACTTTATCTAGCAATTGAATTATTAAGTAACCTTGTACAAATTCTATAGGATCTATTACTTGACCTACATTTGCCTTTACTAGATTTTTTTTGATTTTGTGATCAAGTAAATTAACACTAATACTAACTTTATCTATACTAATATCATAAGCTTTATAGCGATTTTTAATATCACTAACACTTACATTATTACATAACTCTTTTAATATTACCTGAACAATATCTTTTGATTTAAGTGGAATAAATACTTGATTTAAGCTAGCAATAGTTTCAAATTTATCAGATTTACTCTCAGCAATATAACTTTCAATTTCGTCATCAGAGACATTAATATATGGAATAACCTTCAACAATAAAATTTTATCCCAAAGTATCTTAGATTCCAAATGACGCAACACTGTTTTATAATCTAAGTCATTCTCTTGAACATAAGAAAACAAACTCGTGTCACCATCTGCTCCTATAAGTTTCAGTATTCTATTAATAGCTTCTTTCATATCTTCATCACTAACAGAAATTTTTAAATTTTTTGCTTCTCTACGCCATAAAGCCTCATCTATTAAAAATTTTAAAGACATATCATAAGCTACTTTTCCATCAACTTTATATAACAACTTATCAATTTTAACTCTCTTTTCTACATCCAAGCTAGATATTAACTCATCATCAACAGTAGCTACTACTTTAACACCAGTAAAACCATCAACGTAATAGAATAATACAGCAAAAACAATACACAATTTTACAAAACGTAGCATACATAATTACACATAATTTTATTTGTTAATATTAGAACAAAATAAGTTAATGTCAAAAAAATCTTTATAGACCGAATATTCCTATTCCTTGTCTTACAAATACAACAGAAATTCTTATATAAGAGATTAGAAAATTTACTACTTTTATTCAATAAAAAACAAAGGGCGAATGACCAGGATTGAACTGGCGACCCTCAGTGCCACAAACTGATGCTCTACCAACTGAGCTACATCCGCCATTAGCTCAATGAATTATCACACTTTCACCATGATATCAAGCATAATCCTCAAATTACAATAAAAACATTAACATCCATAATATAACTACATTTTTCCTTTCTAAAATCCCCATAAAAACACAAAATCTTTTATCAATCTTCCATTATATAAAAATATAACGATCAATTAAAATATAATCCCCCCCCCCATCAATATAGATTTAAAATGCAACATAATTCTATATTTTATAAAAAAATGCTAATATTAAAAGATTAAAGAAAATCATAAATGTAATAATCTTGCGATTTTATATAACAATAAATTAACAAGAAATTTTTTAATACACGTACAATAACGCATAATAATATACCTTTTGTTAACATCAACAAAAATTATTTAGCACAATATATAATGCTCGTAATACAATAATAAGAATTTAATTTTATAAACATCATAAGCAAACTTTTCATTAATCCATAACAAAATGTATAAAGCTAATAAAAAATTTTCAGTTTATAAGCATGTTAATTCTTTTTCTATAGAAATGATTACCAAAACTACTCATTATGGCGTATACAAATAATTAAATACATATTAGTAACAGAATTATCAACCACCGCTATTTTAACTAGATTATACTAAAACATTTATTTGTAAAATATATGCTAATTTACTTTAAGAACACTCATAAATTTAATCTAAGAAAAATTCTCTATCACTTACACAGATAAAAATTTATAAATAACACCAAGTAACATTTAATGAATTCACACTACATTGTAACTTTACAAATAAACTTATAGCACTTATGCATTAATTTATTTTACATTATCCGTATTAAGTCTTCTCATTATCTCTTTCCTTCCTATTAACGGTAACAATTTTGCAAGTTCTGGTCCCTTTGACAACCCTGTTAGTGCTAATCGTAATGGCATAAATAAATCACGTGCTCTAAGGTGAGTACTTTCCTTAATTTTTTGTATCCATATGCCCCATGTATCTTCATTTAACTCTTCATTAGGCAACAGGCTCCTTGCCAAATCTATAAAATCTTTATTTACAGGATCAATAATTGGAATAACATTTTTACTACATATATTAACCCAATTTTTTACATCTATAAGCTTCTCTACATTATTACATATAGAATACCAAAATTCTGCAGAATTAACACCAAGCTCATTTAACCGATCCTTTATTTGATAAAAAGGCATCTTATGTAAAACTTTAGCATTAAGATTAATTAAATCCTCTATTACAAATTTACTAGAAGAATGACTAAAATTTCGAATATCAAAATTATTTATTAAGCTTAACATGTCTGTCTGAGCTTCTACCATGCAAGATGTACCTATTTTTGCAATATAACTATTAATCGTCATAGGCTCTATTCCATTATCTCTAAAATACTCTATTGCAAATCCACCAATACGTTTTGACACTTTTCTATCACCAAAATGCAAAAGAGATAAATGTCCAAAATTAGGAATTTTTGCATTGAGATTATTTATCATATAAATTTGTATAGCAGTATTACTGATATGATCCTC
The DNA here is from genome assembly GCF_000964795.1 of Candidatus Neoehrlichia procyonis str. RAC413. Taxonomy (GTDB): domain Bacteria; phylum Pseudomonadota; class Alphaproteobacteria; order Rickettsiales; family Anaplasmataceae; genus Neoehrlichia; species Neoehrlichia procyonis. The sequence goes on from NZ_LANX01000001.1 coordinate 730,584, forward strand.
ACCACGTATCACATGTGTTACTTGATAATCTATGTCATCCACAACAGAAGGTAACATATAAGTATATCTACCGTCTGTTCTTTTAACAATAGGATCACTAATATTTTTAGTATTAAATGTTACTTTTCCCCGCACTTCATCTTGCCAGCTAATAATCGTAGCTTTATCAATTAAAAGTCTAAAATATGGTTTTCTAGAACCTCTTTCTTCTTCAGTAATTTTTACTACACTACTATCATAAATAGGAGGTAATCCTGCCTTTAATTTTACCATCCTTTGCAATTCAAGTTCTTCTGGTGTTTCATAACAAGGATAAATTATCCCTTTATCCAATAAATAATGAAATATTTCATCATAGCGAGCAAATCTAGAAGACTGTCTAAAAGACATATCCCAATCAATAAATAACCAGCTTAAGTCATCCTTAATTTTTTGGATATACTTATCGTCTGACCTATTTATATCTGTATCATCAATTCTCAGTAAAAATTTTCCACCTTGTTGTCTCGCATACAACCAACACACCAATGCTGTTCTTATATTACCAATGTGTAAATTTCCTGTAGGGCTTGGAGCAAATCGTGTAATCATTTATATATTGTTACTGTAAGGTACTTTTTAGAATAATTAAATTTTTTTCAGTTTACTAGTATTAATTTTAATTATAAAATTAGGTTATTTACTTTTCACCACAATGATATGCGTTCTTTTTATGTTTACAAAAATAGTTTACAACATGTCCTTTTTGTTAAGGATGGATTTTCTTTCACAGCATTCTTGTTTACATTCTTCTTTACTATCTCTAAAAAATTATGGCTCCTATCTTTAATAGCTGTTTGCGTTCCAACGTTAAATTACGCTGCATGCTATCTTGAAGTTATAAATATAACATCATTCATAATAATTCAGTTTATTTTTACGTTATATATCGGATTATCTTATTCCGATTGGTATCAAGCAAAACTTAAAAAAAATGGCTATAAAATGATAAATGTTATTTTCGCACAGAATGTTGTTCATGCTAAATTAAGATTTTTAAATAACACTTCATATTAATGAAAGCTATAGAAGATACTTTCTAAAAAAGATAACATATTTTAAAACATAAAAAACTTAAGCATAACAAATTTACTTATCACTGATGCTAATTTTCTTTATTGGTATACCAAAAAGGAGTATCTATCAATGGTGTGCTTTGTACAGCAAAATTTCTTTTTGGTATAATACCAGCATTATATGCTATAATCCCTGACTCAACAGCATACTTAAAAGCCAATGCCATACTTTCAGGACATAATGCCCTTGATATAGCACTGTTTATTAGTACTCCATCAACACCTGTTTCCATAATTTTCACAGCATCTGATGGTCTACCTATACCCGCATCTACAATAATCCTTATATCCTTATATCTACCACGAAGTAATTGAAGATTATAAATATTTAGAACCCCACATCCAGAGCCTATTGGCGCAACACCTGGCATCAAAACACAACAACCACAATCTATCAACTTTTGGCACACTACTAAATCATCTGTACAATAAGGAAACACTTTAAACCCTTGATTAATAAGTTCTTTTGCTGCTTCACATAACAATATTACATCTGGATGTAAAATATAATCATCTCCTATTAATTCCAGTTTAATCCATTCAGTAGAAAAAATTTCTCTTGCCATTTGTGCCATTAACACTGCATCTTTGACCGTATGACATCCTGCAGTATTAGGAAGGATATAGCATCCACTATTTTTCACTATATCCCAAAAACTACTACCACAATTTTTATCTGGCATTTGCCTAGATAACGATACTGTTACCACTTCAGTTTCAGAACTTTTTATAGACTTAGACAATATACTTGGAGAAGAATACATAGCAGATCCCAAAAGTAATCTACTTTTGAGTTTAACACCATATAAATCCCATATAAATCCTTCCTTTTTACTCAGCGTCATCTATCTTTTCTCAGTCCATATATATTAAAATAAATCCTTACATAAAAACATATTATTTTTGAAAATATACTCAAGCACATTTACATCTAAACAAAACCCTAATGCATAATTTCTCCTCCCCCTTTATTTATAATAAGTAATTACTTGTTATCACATTAATTCCTAAATTACCTTAAGTATTAATATTATAATTAATATTCCATAAATTTATTTATGTAACATTTAGTATTGTATCAAATACACTTTCTTTACGTTGAAATACAATATTATATTATTCTTAATATATATACCTATATAAGAGACTTCACAGTTTATTAACACTTACAAAAACAATTAAATAATAATGTTAAAGTTTTCTGCATATAGAAATAAACATACCCATTATATTCAAAATATTTACAAAAAATTAATGGCTCCTATAAATGACTCGCTACTTTTAAAAACAACGCATACAAATTTTAATGTACTTTAACACATAACCTTACTTTATATTTCCAAGTAGTCAATACTACTAAATATTTTATATATACCAATAATATGTTGAAGATACATATAATACACAACATTAACCCCCTTGCATAGGATATACTATATCTACAACATCCCCATCCTTTAAATACACATTTTTATAGCAAGTCCTAGTTATTAATTTGTTGTTTAAAGCAACTGCAAATGCAACTCCTGTATCATACTTACTTAATATTTCTAGTAAAGTCGTATTTAATGGTAATTTTTTACTCTTATTATTAATTTTTATACTAATCAAGAATTATCCTCCACTAACATCAACATAGTATAGTTGCTATTTCTATAAATATACTAAAACCTTGTTTATATAAAACAATAATTATTTAGACATTGTTAATAAAATATGCTAAATATAGCATACAATAGAAGGTAAAGCTATGCATAAGAGATATACTCTTCAAAATAAACTGATATTGCATAATTCTAGCAGCAATATACAGTATACCTTTCATACACAACAATTTAGGGAATTAGTAGTATTCTTGTCTAATAACAACTCTATAATACTACTATATAAGATATTAAACAACTGTTATACTATAGATTATCAGTCAATGCCAAGTCATTACTATATTCAAGCTTTACATTATAATTTCGACAATATACACACTCCTAGTCAATCAAGTGAACACTCAAGAATATGGTATCAAGAACTACTATATAGAATATATCAGAAAATGGCCTATCCCAATACTCATACAGAGCACATTCACAGTATGATTAATATAACCATCTCAAAAATAAAAAATGAAAAATTAGCACAAGGTAAAACACATTACCTCTATAAAAAGATAAATAACACGTTAAAAGCAAACACTAAAACCTTTACCAATAAACTAACATTACAAATACTCATTCAACATACCCAAGAAATGCTTAATGATTTATTTCAATATTTTTCTATTAATAAAAACAACACTTTATGCACTCTCCTTATGTTTTATGGAATAGATATACAAAAAATCCATGCTATAACCCTACCTAAAGACCCTACATCTATTGTCATACTTCAACTATATAATGAAGCCAAAAACATATCATCCACTACTATATCTTATACAAAAAATTACTTTCATAATTCTACACATGACAATCTATCAGAATTAGACTATCAAATTCAAATTGCTACCACAATTGTAAATCATATCACAGCTTTACAATATAAGAAAAGGCAAAGAAAGTTATTCTTAAAATGCAAGCATCCATGGTATTATGTATTATTAAAACAATTTTATAAATTTACAATTACAAAAATAAACATTTCTATCACTGAATTAAAAAAGATAGACTACATATTTGAAGAAAGCATCAAATATGGAGATTGTATAACATTTTTTAGCAACTTCAATAACATAACAAAACAACATAATAGTATTTTTTCATATAACAAAACACTTATTAAAAATATAAAAAAAATAGAAAACTTATACCATTGTATTTCTTTTGATAACTTTATAAATGATATAGAAAGATATAAATCCATTGATACTATACATAAGCATAATACAAATGATTTTAATAAAAAAAACAAAATTGCAAGTTACAGTAAATTATGTAAAGCATTTATAAGAAAAAGCAAAAAACCAATTATTTCAATAAAAAAGCCCGAATTAACTACAGTAATCACGTCACAAATAAAGCCTTTCAAAAGCTTACTTAGTAACAATACACACAACAACATTCATCATAATAACTGTAACTATAACTGTAACTTAAACAAATCTTATAAATCAAAATCATACTCAATAGACAACTTAAAACCACATACAAAAGACCTTGTTAAAAAAGCATTTTTCTCATCACTCAACAACACTACACATTTACACAGCAAATTTTACGTAGAAAAACCATCACACCGCACTTATAATACGGCTAGTAATTCTTATGATTTTAATAGTAATAAAGATTCACACAATAAATCGAAAAATAAATCATTAGCACAACTATCACATACTTGTGCTACTATCGATCATCATACAACACAAGATAACCATACCAAACTAAATCACTATTTTAACCCAAGTACTACATCAATGTATCGAAAAATAGTAGATTATACAAATAAATCAACTATTAACAAAAAATTAAAGCATCTTTACACAGTAACAATATCACAAAAAAGACAAAGTAAATTTTATGTAGAGACACCAACATCACACTCTGCTTATAGTAATACAGCTAGTCATTCTTATAACTTTAACAGTATAAAAACTTACACAAAAAATCATTAGCACAACCATATACTTAAGCTACTATTCATTATTAGACAATATAAAATTACCCATATCCAACCAAACCACCTTCTAAATCTAAACCCATACCAATGTACCGTATAATATACAAATAAACCATCAAGAATTAAACATCTTTACACAGTAACAAGACAAAGTAAATTCTTTAATAAATATCTAAATACTTATTAAAGCTTAAACAAATAATAAAAAATATAAATATAATCAATACAAAATCATATAATACATAAAATATGTTATATATATTACAATTCAGCATACATATAATATATTAAACAAATAAAATTATTAAACTCCTACTATATCAAGTAACAAATTATTATTAACTAATATTAACTCCTATTTATATGATGCTCTAAAATAGTAAAATCACTTATTCATGGTTATATAATTAAGATCTATTAAATATATTTAGCATTCTCGGGTTAACATATGCAACCCCAAACTATAGCATATATAGCAATACAGTTTAGTAAGCTATTTTTTACTTTAATTATACCTTAGGACATACATGACAAACATCGTTACACGCATAATCGCTAATTTATACAAATTTCAAATTAGTGAACATATTTCTTGTGAAAACTATTATAAATTCACAACACATTAATATTCTAAATTTATACTTGAATTCAATATAGACTTAATATAAACCTACAAGTATTAGATTTATAAGATACTTGTATCTTATACAGAAACAAAAATACCATCTATATTCATAAAGCATTATTAAGTCCTTTGTAACAACATAATATTATTCTAAAAACATCAAATACTCTAGTCTATTTCAGTGATAAGTAACACAAGACTTTAGAATATTAAATTCAAAAACAATAAATCCCTTTTACACACACATAAATAATAAAACTACATTCAAAAATATTTAAATATCTTTAATATTATCTACTAACACACTAATGCCATACAAAAACATTCATCATACATGCATCAAATTAAATTAACTTTTAAAATTAGTAAATACTTGATTTTCATAAAAATACTCGCCCATAAACAAGCTTTCTTTATACAAAATTATACAACATTCATTTCCTTTAATTTACAGTATAAGTACAATACATTTCATATTTTGAGAATATAGCATACATATCATATTTAAATACAGTAATTATACTATATAGCGTAATACACTCATCAAAGTACTTTATCCTACTTTATAATCTTAACCAATTATAATTAAGAGAAACTATTGCTTACTTCACAATACACGGCAAAACAATTCCTTTCCTTATAATATAGAACTTGAAAAAAATTTTCAGTTTCAGGCATATTTATAATTAACTATTGAACATCCTCAACAGCTTGAATATCAGGGATATAATAGCTTAGCATACTGTATATTCCTTCTTTTAAAGTAACAGATGCACTCGGACATCCAGAACATGCTCCCTTTAATTTTACAAAAACTACACCGTCCTTATACCCTCTAAACTTTATATCCCCGCCATCCTGTGCTACTGCTGGTTTTATATAATTTGTAATTAATTCTTTAATCTGAGTTACCTTATCCAAATCATTAGCATCAAAAAATTCTTCTAGTTCTTTTTCAACATTTTCCCCATCATTAGCCAAAGAATTCTTAGAAAAAAAATCTAACATTATTGCTAATATTTCTGGTTTCAAAAGTTCCCATGCTATATCATCAGATTTTGTCACTGAAATAAAATCACTACCAAAAAAGACCTTTTTTACGTTAAATATTTCAAATAAAGAACTTGCTAAGGGAGATTTATAAGCATTTTCATTATCAAACTCAATAGATTCACCACTATTTACTGTAACACCAGGTAAAAACTTAAGAGTATTAGGATTTGGTGTATTCTCTATCTGAATAAACATGAACAAAACCATTTGCAAAAAAATAAATTTCAAGATTATAATATATTAAGACCTAGGATAAATCAAGTCATGTTGTTTATATTTATAGTAATTTTCTGTATAATAGGGGCATTGTTCATTTTTCCTATAATTTCACTATTCATATTTTTCCTAACCAAAAAAAATAACATTATTTATATGAGTCATATCATAACTCCGATGATGAATAGATTTCTCAATGAAATTCATAATCGTAATCATAACACAAGCAATAATATGTCAGTAAATGAAGCATTAGAAATATTAGGATTGCATAGTAAAACAAGCAATGAGCAAATCAACATAGCATACCATAAACTTATGAAATCTGTTCATCCAGATAAAGGAGGCTCTGCATATTTTGCACAAAAACTTAATCAAGCACGTGATACATTACTTAATTCACATACCAACACACAGTAAACAATTATTAGAACTAGAGAACATATATACTAAATGTCTTCATAACTTTATTGAAACCCATTTTCTAAACTATTCAAATAATACTCTTTAATTTACTTTATATGTAATTAAAGTATCTTTACACTTTAAATACTAAACTCTTTTTAAATAACATGAACCATTTTAATAATCATTAAAGCTAATGCCACTCTTTAGCTTATGTTTGTTAGCCTCTATTTGTTTAATTTATATATATTTTTTAACAGATCTCTACTGTTATAATTAGCAATTCCTTGTTACATACGCCTTTAAAACTTTTAATATATACTTCCATATTTATTTACACATTATCTTTTGCCATTACAATTCACTATTAACTATTCATCATCTCAAAAAAGTCATTATTATCTTTTGCTATACTCAATTTATCCCTCAAAAATTCCATAGCTTCTATAGATCCCATTGCCGATAACAATCTCCTTAATAACCACACCTTCTTTAAACATACATTATCTATCAACATATCTTCTTTTCTTGTTCCAGATTTTGATATATCTATTGCTGGATATATCCTCTTATCCGCTATCTTTCTATCAAGAATTATTTCACAATTACCTGTACCTTTAAATTCTTCAAAAATGACCTCATCCATTTTTGATCCTGTTTCTACTAATGCTGTTGCTATTATTGTCAGTGATCCACCTTTCTCTATATTCCTTGCAGCTCCAAAAAATCTTTTTGGCCTTTGCAATGCGTTAGAATCTACTCCTCCTGTTAATACCTTACCAGACGATGGAATCACTGCATTATATGCTCTTGCTAACCTTGTTATCGAATCTAACAATATTACTACATCCTTTTTATGCTCTACCATCCTCTTAGCTTTCTCTATAACTATTTCTGCAAGTTGCACATGTCTATACGCAGGCTCATCAAATGTAGAGCTTACTACTTCCCCCTTCACTGACCTTAACATATCTGTTACTTCTTCCGGCCTTTCATCTATTAATAATACTATTAATTCCATATCTGGATGATTAACCGATATTGAATGCGCTATTTGTTGTAATATTATTGTCTTACCTGCTCTAGGTGGAGCTACTATTAGTGCCCTTTGTCCTTTCCCCAAAGGGGCTATTATATCTATAGCTCTCATACTAATATCCTTTTTATCCTTACCTATTGTATCACTACATTCTAACAGTATTCTTTCCTCCGGATATAACGGTATTAAATCATCAAAGTGTACATATCTTTGCAATTTCCCTATCTCTGTAAAATTTATATTATATGCTTTTACTAATGTAAAATACCTTTCCTTATCACTTGGCGCTCTTATTTCTCCATTAACTATATCACCTGTTCTTAAGTTAAATTTCTTTATTTGCCCTACAGATATATACACATCATCACTACTTGCAGCATAATTAGCTTCTGCAGATCTTAAAAACCCAAATCCATCAGGTAATACTTCAACAACTCCTCCTCCTATCGCTATACCACCTTCACTCACTACTTTCTTCATTAAATGAAATATTATCTCTTGCTTAAGCATCCTACCATTACTAACAACTCCTAACTCTTCTGCTATTATTAACAACTCCTCAGTGCTCTTCTTCTTTAGTTCATTAAGACTTAAAACCTTTGATAGTACCTCACTTTCATTAGCGGAACTTTGTTCCTTTACAACTCCTTCTTCTATAGTAATATCCTTCGTAGCTTTACTTACAGATTTTCTCTTTTTTTTATCACTATTTAGCACAATAAATCCCTTCCCATATTATTTTAATAACAATAACTCATTCTATAACTACATCTGGCATACATCATCTTAATTAATTAATACAGGCAACTTGATTATTAAAATACTCAATATAGTAATCATAAATCCACTAAACACCACTTTAAAACAAACCATTTATAAGATTATATGATGATGTAAATACAAATTCCCCGTATAACATAAATTAATTCCAAATAAATTATCTAATATGCATTTATTACATAATAAATAATCGCTTTATCACTTGGGTGTAAAATCAACTACTTAATCTATAAGATGATTTTCCAATGCATCTTTTCTAATATTTTGTACTCTTCGTTCTCTTTCAACTATCATTTGAGTTCTCATAATTGCTTCATCAAGAGCCTCTTGTGTACATAATCCCAATAGCACCGGATCCCTAGGCTTAATATTATTTGAGTTCCAGTGTTCTTTATTCCTTATAGCAGCTATAGTTGCTTTTGTAGTGCCTATCAACTGCGTTATTTGCGCATCTTGCATATCTGGGCAATATTTTAAAATCCAACATATCGCATCTGGTTTATCCCTACGACGAGCAATAGGAGTATAACGTACTTTTCTCTTTTTAGTAGATTTACTATTAAATCCCTTATATGCTATTAACTTAGGAATTCTATTGGGATCACTTTGACATTCCTCTATTTCTTCCTTTGTAATTTGACCCATCGCAACTGGGTTACAGCCTATAACACCCTTTGCCACCTCTCCATCAGCTATACCTTTAACTTCAAGCAAATGCAAATTGCAAAACTTTGCTATTTGTTCAAAAGTCAATGTAGTATTATCAACTAGCCATACAGCCACTGCTCTAGGCATCAAAGGAGTTTCCTCGTATGATGACATAAAAATCCCCAAATAAAACTTAAACAAACTCAATTTCAATCAGTAGACTAATATTATTAATAATCTATTAATTGAAAATAACAAGGAACTTAACAACAACTTACAGCTAATTTGTATATTACATTAAATAAATGTCAAGATTTTTGCTAAATTTATTATAAAGGTGCCTACACATTCACCCACTCCCAAATGAGTTGCATATTTATCACTTATGTTTTTCTTAATGAACATATAACTTTTATGATAACATATGACTATTAATTAACTTATTTAATGATTAATGTAAACAACATTTCAATTATACTTGACATCGTAAAACATTAATGTATAACCTTGTTAGGTGCTTTATATTGCAAAGTTGAGTTTTTTATGCCAAAATTAAAAACTAAGTCTTCTGTTAAGAAAAGGTTTAAGGTTACAGCTAGTGGTAAAATTAAAGCTACTCAGTCCACAAAAAGGCATGGAATGACAAAAAGAAGTAGGCGTAGCCTAAGAGTTCAACGCGGTATGTCAGTACTCAATAGATCAGATGCATGTATTATTAAGCTTTTTATGCCTTATAATCGTTAAACAGGGGTGTATTCAATATGGCAAGAGTCAAGCGTGGTGTTACAACAAGAGCACGGCATAAAAAAATCATTAAATTAGCAAAGGGTTATAGAGGTCGCTCTAAAAATTGCTATAGAATAGCCTTACAAAAAGTAGAAAAAGCTTTAGCTTATTCCTATCGTGATAGACGTAACCGTAAGCGTGATTTTCGTAGGATATGGATAATTCGTATTAATGCTGCAGCAAGGCAGTACGGTATATCATACTCTAAATTTATTAAAGGATTATCCCTAGCAAATATTAACATTAACAGACAAATACTTGCTGATCTTGCAGTAAATAATAAAGATAGCTTCAAGCAAATTATAGATACTGTTAAAAATTTTTAGGCTTGGTAATGTTGCCTGAAAAAATGCACAATTTAAATATTGAAGCAACAGCTCGTATTTCTTCTAGTGTTTCCCTAGAAGAATTGGAAGCAACTAGGGTATATTATTTTGGCAAATCTGGAGTTTTAAGTTGTTATTTAAAGCAAGTCTCGAGTATTTCAGATATAGAAAATCGTAAATTTATCAGTAGCATAATTAATCCTATTTGCAGTAATTTAAAACTCCTAATTCAGAAACAAAAAGAAAAGCTTTTTCAACAACAAGCTCATAATAAACTAATGCAAGAAAAGGTAGATACTAGTTTACCAGTAAGACCAAAATTATATGGTAAATTGCATCCCATATCTAAAGTACTAAATGAAGTAAAGCATATCTTTTTTTCGTTAGGATTTCAGCTAGCAAGCGGTCCAGAACTTGAAGATGAATTTCACGTATTTGATGCTTTAAATACACCCAAGCACCACCCTTCAAGGAATGAAAATGATACTTTTTACTTAGCACAAAAGATAAATAATAAACGTATTGTGCTACGTACTCATACATCTTCTGTGCAAATTAGAGTTATGGAATGCAGCAGTACTTCCTTCCCCATAAAAATCATTGCACCTGGTAAGGTATATCGTAACGATTGGGATACAACTCATAATCCAATGTTTCATCAAATTGAGGGATTATATGTTGATCGTAATGTAAATATGGGGCATTTAAAATATTGTATTAATTATTTTCTTTCTCGTTTTTTCAACTCAAATATTAAGAGTAGATTTAGAAATAGTTTTTTCCCATTTACTGAACCATCAGCTGAAGTTGATATCCAACAAGATAATAAATGGATAGAAATCTTAGGATGTGGTATGATACACCGCAACATACTAAAAAATGTCAATATTGATCCTTATAAATACAATGGCTTCGCATTTGGAATAGGGATAGAAAGAATAGCAATGTTAAAATATAATATAAGTGATCTTCGCACATTTTACGAAAACAGATTACAATGGATAAATCATTACGGATTTAATTTTACCGATGTTGTTAAATGATACCCGTTATTTTAAGAAAAAGGGAGTAATAATAACAGGATCAGCAACCAGAATAGGTAGAGCAATAGCAATGTTTTTAGCTAGCAAAGGGTACGACATAGTCGTTCACTACCACACTTCTAAAAGTCAAGCCCTTAACCTTAAAAAAAATATAGAGGAATTATATCAAAGGACATGCTTAATTTTGCAGGCAGATCTTTTAAATTTTGCAACACTACATCACATAATTGATCATACTTTTCAAATAATGCCATATTGTAATAACTTAATAAACAATGCTTCTATTTTTTACCCTCATACATTAATGCAATGCACTGAATTAGATTTTGATCAAAATTATCATATACATGTAAAAGTTCCTATGTTCCTTACACAATATTTTGCAAAAAAATGTCATACAACTGGAAACATTGTTAATATAATTGACAGCAATATCACACATAACAAGAGTAAATATTTTACATACATGTTATCAAAAAAATCCCTAGCTGACTTAACTAAATTTACTGCCACTGAATTAGCACCAAGAATCAAAGTTAATGCCGTATGTCCTTCAGCAGTTGATGACAACGTACTAGAGAGCATTTTTCTAACTCAAATAATGCAAAATAATATTTTAAAAAATATCCTAAAAAAAGTATATAAACTAGTAAAAATTAACAACAATATTACTGGAAAAATTTATTTTTCATAACATGGATTACATAACTAATATGCAAAATAAATACATTTAGTAAGTATTAATTAAATTATTAGAAATCATTTTACATAAAAAATTTCATAATTAACAATGTCCATACCTACATAAAAATATACATTTTTAATAAAGCTATCAGAAAATTAAGAAAAGAGTATCCGCATGTTACTACAAAATAATACCCATTATACTGGCAATATAGATGCATATAAAACAGTTTACTATATATTTGCAAGGGATAATATATGAAACCTTAACAAAAATTAAAGTGTGTATAATATATCTCATAAAATATATTTAAAAATATCCTAGAAAAAATACAAAAATTAGTAGATGCTAAATACATAAACTTACATAATAATAATAATAATGATAGATATCGTAATATTAGCTGCTGGTAATAGTAGTAGGATGCAATCTGATGTTCCTAAAATACTATACAAGCTCGGTAATTTTCCAATAATTGAACATGTTCTGCATTGTGCCAACCTATTAAAACCACATAATCTTGTCATAACAATAAATCATAATACAGAAGATTATATTACCTCAATTCTCCAAAAATGCAATTTTAACTCACAAATTACCATTCAAGATAAAAAACAAGGAACAGGAAATGCAGCAAAACTAGCTTTATCAAAAATTAACAATTCTAGCCAAAAAATTGTATTAATATTATATGGAGATACTCCATTAATTACAACTGATACTATCCACAAAATGATTAACCTACTACAAAATTCAGATAATTCCATTGTTATACTTGCATTCAAATCAAATAATACTCAATATGGAAAAATCATTACCGATAGTAATAACACAGTATTACAGATTATCGAAAAAGAAAATTTTAATACTAACATAAATTTAAACTTGTCAAATTCTGGTATTATGATTGGATATAGGGATACAATATCTGATTTGCTTAACATTATCCAACATCGCGGGGAGGAACTCTATCTCACAGATATAGTTTTCTCAGCAACACAAAATAAGTTAAAAGTAGGGTGTATCCTATCAAGTGAAGATGAAGCCATAGGCATAAACACAAGGCACGACTTGGCAATGGCAGAACAATATTTTCAAAACAGAAAAAGGAATTTTTTTCTCCAATCAGGAGTTACTCTTCTTGCACCTGAACATGTTTTTTTTTCACTTGATACACAAATTTCAAATGAGGTAATAATACATCCTTACACAATTTTAGGACCACAAGTTAACATAGAATCACATGTAGAAATTTTAGCTTATTCATATCTTGAACAATGTTATATCAAAGAAAATGCCATTATTGGTCCATTTGCACGTATTAGAAATAATACCACCATAGAACAATTTTGTAATATAGGAAATTTTGTTGAAATAAAAGAAAGTACAGTTAATAAAATGAGTAAAATCAAACACTTAAGCTATATAGGAAATTGCACTATAGGTGAAAATAGTAACTTTGGGGCTGGAACTGTTATATGTAATTTTGACGGTCATACAAAACATCATTCCGTTATAGGTAACTATTGTTTTATTGGTGCAAACAGCACTCTAATCTCTCCTATTAACATTGGCAATTATGCTGTAGTTGGTGCAGGCAGCACAATAACAGAAGATATACCCCAAAAAAGCTTAGGAATAGCAAGAAAAAGACAAACCATAAAACAAAATTATAATAAAAAATAACTCTTCTCTGTATATTCTTGTCCCCGCAATAGCATTTTAAAGTAAGTACACTTGTAAAGTAAATAATGCTTTTTATGACCAATATGCCTCAGTAATAATTATACTACGTAATATTACATCATTCATAAATTATTACATAAATATCAAAAATTAAATCTTTTTAACTACAAAAAAGCATTAGTTAAATTATAATGTATAAGCATTTTATTAACATAAAACGTTTTTTAACTACCATAATGACAAATATTTTATTATACTTACTACAATCAAAAACATATAATAGCTAACTAGAGTAAGACTAAAACATGATAATCGATGAAAAATTGTTAAGCATATTAGTATGTCCTGTAACAAAAGGTAAACTACATTACAATAAAATTACTAATGAACTAATCAGTGAGGATGCCAAGTTAGCTTTTCCCATAAAAGACGGTATTCCTATAATGCTTATTGATGAAGCACGTAAATTACAGCAATAGCTACAAATTATAATAATTTCAAATTTAGTAAAGTATATTTATTTAGCAAAGACATCAAAAAATTAATTAAGGATTTCCATAATATTTTTGACTAAGAATGCAAATACAATATACAACAATAAATATGTAACATCCTTATAAAAATAATAAAAGGGCTTAATAGCTTTTTCACGTAATAAACAATATAGTGCTTACACTTCTATTTAGCTACAAATAAATAAGCACATAAATACTTTTCTATAATTAGTAAAAAAACTTACTTTAGATACTATTTGAATAATGGCCGTGGAAAAATAATTGTAAAATATGCATAATTATTAATGGATACTCAACTTTAAGATAATATTACTTAATATTTTATTTATTATTATTAATTTACGTTAGAAATTTATTAATTAAAGTTCATTATCACACATTATCATCTTATATCATAAAAATTTTTTATTAAGTGCCATTAAAAATTCTAACCCATTAAAAAAAACGCTACACAAAATATATATATAACTACAAGTACTTCTTACCAATCAATATAAATATCTCTTTCTTTTATTACACTAAGTGCAACATAAGAGATAACAGCCCAAAACATTACATACAATGCTGGAGCAATCTTAATGTCTGTAATACGTATTAACCATGTACATACCAGCGGTGCCATACCTCCTGCAATTGCTGAAGAAATATTTCTTGCCAATCCAAAGCCCGTATACCTAACATTTGTAGGGAACAACTCAGACATCGCTGCACTTGAAGGGCCAAGTGTTGCAGCAAAAGGTACAGTAAATAATATATATCCAATCACTATATATATATAACTACCTTGATTTAATGTCCAAAATACAGGAATACTAACACAAAATAACCCTATTGATGCTATCATCATAATTTTTCTTTTTCCAATAAAATCAGATATTGCTCCAAAAAAAACCGTTAAAACACCACATACACTTATTCCAATACCTGCTATTACATTCATAAAATTTAATTGAAGATCTACATGTGTGGAAGAGAGCTCATTAACAAAGTTAACAAAAAATACCATAAAAATATGAAAAGAGCAATTTTCAACACAATCTATACAAATAGCCAATAACAATGGTCTCTTATAATTCTTAAATAATGCCACAACCGGAAATCTTACAAGAGTGTTTTTTTCCTTATAAATATAATATGCAGGACTTTCTGAGTTTCTACACCTAATATATACACTAACAATTCCCATAAGCAATCCTATCAAAAATGGAATTCTCCATCCCCATACCAAGAAATTATCATCAGTAAAATAATGAGTGATAATAATAACCAGCGTAGCCATTAGAGATCCTATAACAGCACTTAATACTTCATAGCTACCAAGCAATCCATTATTTTTACCATTATTTGAATGCTCTATTAAAAAAGCAGCATTACCTGCTTCACCACCTAAAGAAACTCCTTGTATTAACCTACAAATAATCAATAGTACCGGAGCATATATACCTATACTACTGTAAACAGGTATTACCATCATATAAGCAATAGATATAGACATGGATATAATAGAAATAGTAAGTGCAGTTTTTCTACCATATTTATCTCCAATATGTCCAAAAATGGCTGCTCCAAAAGGCCTTGCAACAAACCCTATTGCAAATACACTAAAAGTTAAAATAAAACTCCAATACTTATCCTTTAATGGAAAAAATAAATTACTGATAATATTTGCTAAGTTTCCAACTAGCACATAATCATACCATACTAATGAATTACATATAATTGTTGAAATCACAACTTTCGTTACATTATTACAATTCACAACATCCCCTAAAAAATACGAAACTACCCTAAATAGCACAAAAACATCAACTTAATCCTTGCCCATATTATATTAGTATAAATAAACTTTTCGTATAAATATGCAACACTTATTAAATAACTAAACAACTGTTTTAGAATCCTATATTCAATATATTTAATAAATCAAAATATTAACTATCTTACGCTATTACTATTAATAGTATAACCCAACCAAAAGTATTCTGAGCTACGTTTTCGTATAAAATTATTTTTTTTCAATAATGGCAAAATAACTTGAAAAATAGACAAGTTGTTACTTATTAAGTTATCATTATTCTCGAATCACAAAAAGTATATACTATAATAAAGAATAAATTTTGCGTACATAAGAAACATTTATAAACAAACATAAAATGTAAAAATACTTTTACAAAAGCCTCAAAAAAATTATTCTTTATTTCACAATACCAATAAGTTATGTAGTAAAATATAATTTTTAATTTGACTCTATTTCTGATAAATGATAACCTGCAATGGTATATTAATTAAGTTATACAAATGTCTGTAAAAGTAAGATTAGCAAGATTTGGGGTTAAAAAAAAGCCTTTTTATAGGATAGTTGTATCTGACTCTAGAGTGCAAAGAGATGGTAAGTTTATTGAACTTTTAGGTTTTTATAATCCTATGGTACCACATGATCATATTAGTTTTATTAAAATAAAAGTCGATAGATTAAAGTATTGGTTAAGTGTAGGTGCACAGCCTACAGATAGAATTTCTTGGTTTATAAAAAAAGGCATTATAAATCTTAGTAACGAATTACAACAGCAAGTCAACTAACTTAGCCTAAATGTACGTTTTGTAATCTTTACTTTAGTTTTTTTTTACAAGCAGAAGTTGTATGTAACAAGAAATTATCGTATAAATACATAAAAACCGTAAACATAAAAGACAGTCCCTATTTTACGTATCCCTTTTAAAACAAAATTTACTAATTTAAAAGTAATGTAAAATCTTTGAGCCCTACTATATTCTATATGCTTATTGTTCTAAGCTATATACACTTATTAAGATTATAATAAACTGATTTACAGCACAGCATATTAAAAACATCCTATAAAATGTACAAGCCACCCTAAAGCACATGTCAAACAAGTTATAATTTACCCTTTATAAGACATAACTTATTACATTACTGCTTATTATAATTAAATTAATAATATACTCAAAGTTTCAAATATCCCTCTTATATGCACAATTAAATTCTACCCTAATATAGGTATTATTTCCAACCTTCTTCATCAGCAATTTTAACTGATTGTTTTAAATGACTTTCAAGTTCTTGCAAAGGAAGATCGCTTTCTTTAAATGTACCCCAAGATTTTAGAATATCTGAATAATCTACACCTTCTATAATAGGATATTCTTGATTAGCTTCTGCATAAATTTTTTGCGCTTCAGAACTTACCAAAAATTCTAATAATCTTATAGCGCTATCCTTATTTTTTGCATACTTCGTAACAGCACCACCACTAATATTTACCATTACACCCGTAGTATTTTGATTAGGAAAAAATATAGAAAGTTTTTTAGCAAATTGCTTATCTTTTTCTTGTTGTGAAGCAAGAATTCTACCAAAGTAATAACTATTTACTATTGCTATACTTCCTTCACCAGCAGCTACCGCATAAATTTGATCAGTATCGCCGCCACTAGGTTTTCTTGCCATATTATTTACTAATCCTTTTACCCATGCTCTAGTATTTTGCTCCCCGTTATTTGCTATCATAAACGCAATTAAAGATTGATTATATGGATTGTTAGAAGATCTAACTAAAATTTTATCTTTCCATCTTACATTTGAGAGGTCTTCATATGTACTTAATTCCTTACTATCAACTAATTCTTTATTATACACTATAATTCTTGCACGTTTGGTTAGCCCAAACCAATATCCCTTAGCATCCCTATATTTCTGTGGTACAGCTTTATTAAGTATCTGTGAATTAACTTCTTGCAAGAGACCATTCTTCTTTGCCAGAATTAAATTTACAGCATCAGCCGTAAGGAATACATCTGCACGACTATGAGATCCTTCACTCTCCATTCTAGAAATCAATTGAGCAGCCTCATCATTAATATAACGTACTTTAACTCCCGTTTTTTCAGTAAATTTCTGAAAGAGATTACGTAGCAATTCCTCTTTACGAGAAGAAAAAACATTTACTACGTTTTCAGTATCAAAACGATAATTTTTATATAAAAACGCCACCACTACACTTATCACAATTAGAAATAACAATAAGCTAAAAAACCTACCCATAAAACAACCCTTGTTCATAACACTGCTATATAACAACAAATACTAAATAAAATAGCAAATATAAAAAACATCTATAAAAGCTAATCTATGCCTCAATAAATATATTATTGAAAAAATCACTATTTTTTTTACATAACTTACATTTATTACGTATCATATTCATCAAAAGACTATTCTTTTAGAAGAAAGAACTTATTCATCCTTACCAATAAAAGGATAGCAATCCTATACTAGGATACAAATTTATACTATAAATTACAAAAATATATATTAAAAGCATTTTTATTTAAAATAATATTTTAATACATGTACATTTTTTATATTTAAAAAGAAATATTTCATCCCCTAATTTTGTTATCAACAATGTGTAAATGCTATTTATTATATTTTAATCTGCTTATCCTTTTAATTTATACATTTCCTCCAACACCTCCTACGCTAAAGATTGTGATCTGTTAAAAAAAAGTTTAAGGACATATCAATTTACTAACTACAGCTCATTTTAACTACTACTCTTAAAAAGATACATGCAAATATTTTCATCAAAATTTTTATTGTAAGTTAATTGAAGAATTAGTAAAGATCTTCATAACAGATATAATAGAACACTTATAACATACCATTGGAGTAAGCAATCACAATTTTAATATATCCTTGTATATAGGTTATATTCAACTTACTTTTTATTAAACAATACAAATAAGATAATTTTTAATCACTAAAAACACAACTATAAATCTATATTTCACAGCATAAAAATATTGTTCTTTGCTCTTTATTATTGAAATATTTGATATATAATGAACACTATATTTGTTATGTTATATATATAAAGTAGCCACTCATTATAAAGTATTATGATTGGCTACCTATATGATAAAGTTAATTCATCATCTATATTATTAAATCAGAAAAATCATTGCTACTTTTTATTTCCGGCATAATACCTATATAACTATACTCATAATTAGGGTTTACGTTAGAATCTTGTTGTACATGCAAATTACTTACTGCCTGTTGAGCAAGTAGCTGATTTTCATGCATGACATTATGATCTTTATTGTCAAAATTATAAGAGAACCTGTGATTATCTATTAATAAATTATCATTATAGCCATTATGACCTACAGTATCACTGGTCATTTTTTTATTTTCAATGGCACTAGCCCCTTCATAAGGTTTTACACGTATATTTTGAAACCTATCAAGATGAAAAGGTAACACTCCTATTTTTCCATCTGTATCATGAAGCAATTGCACCTTTGCAGGATATTGATCATCACTATGTATTCTAAAAAGAACTCCATCATTATACTTATTTAAATTTGCTAAACCTACATCTAACAACGTTACATCTTGTGCTGTCTCATAAGAATGTACAAACGTAGAATCTATATACTTATAATTACCTATATCTACAGGCATTCCTTCAGGATTTTCTTCTCCATCAGAAGTACACAATACTAATCTTTTTTGTCCATCTGATATTGTTGTCAATTTCATATGAGTAATAGCATCAGGTAGTTGATAAAACTTACCTGCCACTTTATCAATAATAAAGAAGATTAACGTATTAACAACATTACCATCACTATCAGTAGTGTGCTTAGGTGTAATAGAAAAAGAAAGGCTTTTTTGATACTCATTTTCAGAATTCGTTTTACCGTCTTGATAAGTAGATTGACTACTTACCTGTAATGCGGTACCCGACTGTTGATCACTAACCCCTGAATTATCAGTCTTTTGTTGTACACTATCTTGAATATTGGCGTCCTGCTTATAGTCATTTAGCTTCTTCTCCCTATAAGCTTCCTCATTAGCTTTTCTCTGCTTTTCCTGCATATATGCATTATTTTCTTCCATATGTTGGTATCCATCAGTGTTTTTGTCAATTCTATGGCGAGCTGAAGAATAATTACTATAACCTGTATCTTCATGACCTGTCTCTCCAACAAACCTTAAAGTAACAATACCATCATCATCTTTATGTAAATCTACCTCTTGATAATGTACAGAAGCAAGAAAATCTGTATAGCTATAATTTAGGTCTGCAGAAATCATCACATCCCCTTCAAATTTATCAAATCTATTAGATAGCATACCTATTTCTCTATCATCATGTAGTAGTTTTACTTTTGTATAATACTTCTGATAAGGCACATTTCTTATTATCTCGCCCGCATCATTCCTCATGATTGAATAGTCGTCCACATCATACTGTACTTTAAACAAAGTTCCATCAACATATTTATCAAAATTTATCAATCCTATATTAACATGTTCATGTGAATAATCTTCCTTTACATATTCATGAGCAAAGATAGGATCTATATACCTATAATTACCTATATCTACAGGCATTCCTTTAGGATTCTCATTACCATCTGAAGTCGAAGGCACTAGCACCCTTTCATTATTAATAGTTACCAATTTTAAATGAGTAACACTTCCAGGAAGTTGAAAAAATTTACCTGCAACATGATCATGAATAAATAACGCTGACTGATCTATCATACCATTTTCATCAACCATTTCTTCAGAAATATAAAATCCTATACTTTTAAGCTTTACCAATACTTCATCACCTTTAGTTACCTGTGCAAAATGTGTATCATCATCTGTTCTATCAGTACCTTTATTATCAGCTATATCCCCCTTTCTAATAAGATATTTTTCAGAATCACGATAATTTGCACGATCTTCATAATCATCAATTTTTACATTTTTCGATACAATTAAATTATTAACATCATTTATGTTACGAATATCAGGTTTAAAAAATTTATTTGCCTCTATAAAAACTACCTTATCACTTCCTATTTTGCTGTTATCTAAAATACTAAGCTCCTTTTTACCATATTGATCCATTGTTACTGCAATAGCTACTTGATCAAACTTTGAAATAGATATACTATGTGTAATATCATATGCTTGAAATTGTGTAATTTCATTATTATTGCTTAGAACATACTGAGCAAATGTTCCACATTCTGTCAATATTTCCCCTACCTTATTATCATTCATATAAATCGATACTGCGCTGATATTACCATCACCATCACTTTTCATAGAAAATATTTCATCTGGATTTCTAGATATCAATAGATCAATATCTATCCCATTAGCACCTCTAATCTGATGTGTATCTATATATGTAAAGTTAACTAGTATTTTTCTTAGATTAGCATCAGAATCATTCTCACAATGTAGAATATTACTTATTTTTTTATCCACAGCCTTTATATACTCCATATCTGCAGCTTTTACTTCATCAACATTATCAGAACGCTGAACCTTTCTAAATATATCAAACTCTTTCTTGAATTCACTATCGTATTTACTAATAATTCTTCCTATTGATATTTTATAGTCCAAAGATTCAGTATATAAATTACCTTGTTCATCACAACATACATACTTATTCTTCCCGTCAAATTGTGCTAATTTTATAAAATGATATTCTTCACGTATATTCATGGTATCATAAGTATTAGCATTCTCTATTCTTAATGTACTACCTATAGAATAAACTTTTACAGGAGAAAAACTTCCAACATCATTACCTAAATAATCTTTAATATTAGCATCAAAATATTTTATATTTTGTACCTCGTTATTAATTATAACATTACCAGTACCTATAAAATCACCTTTCTCAACTTTCAGAATGTTGTATTTTTCAAAAAACCCCTTAGTTATATTATCTTTCATCCAGTGATTAAATTCTTCGCTATAATTTTTTATATCAAAATCATAATATCCATGCTTTTTTAGACTAGCAAAATATTCTCCAAGTTCTGATGGATGACGATCTTGCATAAACTTTACAAGCACGTACCCTAAATCATACTTTAATCCATTGTATTCATGAAGTGTGATGTTATCTTTTAAACTATTTGCTTTACTAGATTCACTGCTAATAACATCCATTATCGCATCTAGGTCTAATACCTTCAAGTTATGTCTTTCATGTAAAATATTTACAATACTATCTATTTTTTCCATAGTATCAAATCTTACAATACCATTATCATCTTCGTTAACATCGTATTTACCACTTTTTGCATTTTGAATATATTCAGAAATACCTTCTAACAATATGCTATTTAAATATGATTGATCTGTTGCTTCCCATGTTAAAATATGAGCAATTTCATGTTGTAAATTTAAAATACTACTTCCAGATTTAAACACATATGAAGTATAAGCTTGTTGACCATGATGACCTTCATGCCATGCAATACCTCCTGCCAAAGGATTCAAATGCACATGATAAGCATCTGTTTTATTGCGAAATTGATCAGAATTTTCAAAAACAAACATATTAATATCCTTTACCGACTTTGAATCCGCTAAAGGAAATTTATCATGAAAAAACTTCACTGCATCTTGTACTTCAAGTTCTGCTCTTGCTCTATATGACTCACTCATTGGAATTGTAGAAAAAAGATTAACCCTTAACCCTAACTGTGTCATTAAACCATTTTGGACCGTATATTTGTAATCAAATTCTTGCTTCTCTAAAGTGTTATGATCAGAGACACATTCCCCATGAATATCGTCGTTATTATTAACTAAGTTATTGTATAAAGGCAGTCCTGCTACTTTGTTCTCATTATCTCGTACGCCTTTTATGTGTATTATATTGGTATTTTTCATAAATTTACCTTGACTTAAAAATGAGCTGCGAAATAAATCATAAAACTTACAGCAAGTCAATAAAAAAATTAATAAATTTCCAATATAAATTAATAATAATAAATGAAATATTAAGTAAATCTTATCTTAAATCAAGGTATCTGTTAATAACTACACATACAATAAAATTACTCTCCTATGGCCATCATCAAAAATAATATCCAATAGATATTTTAAAATATAATTACACAAAACAATAATTATAAAATTATACAAAAAATAAATACAATACGGTAGCCAGGCTTATACAATAAATAACATTAAACTATTTTAACATCATATATAAATAAATAGCATAAACACTGCTATTATCCTATAGATAAAGTAAAAACTGTGCTATACATAACAGACAAAAGTAACCTATAATAAATATAATAATTTTCGATATCTAATAAAGCACAAACACATGATACGACATTAAATTCAGGTACTCTCTTTAACCTCATATCTATGTTATAGTAAAAATCTCCATATAAACACTATTAACTATTTCTTAATATTTTATACATATTATCCCTGATTTCTAATCTCAGGTAATACAATGAATACATTCAATCCCTATACTAAAAAACTAATGCAAATAGAAATGGGCAATTACCTTAATAACAAAAATAACTATGAGGCGTATGTTACAGACCATAACAATAATTCCCTTACTTTTCCTACTTCATACTATTCTTATAAAAAAAATACAAACACACTATTTTATACTGATTTTAATAATAGTTATGCCTTAAGAATACCTCCCAACTATCAATTCTTAAAAGTAATACAAAATAATAATACGTACTCATTATCATTATGTGACATTAATGGTAAAACATTTAACAAAGAAGATCTTATTCAAACATCCAATGAAGAGCAAGATTTAGAAATAAAGCCTTCAACAAATAACCCATCTAATATCCCTGACAATATTAATATTGCAAATATTATACCAATATTAAAACAAAATATTAATTTAGAAGAGTACTATAATCAAAATAGAGAAAATCTCCCATCTTTTTTTCTTAGTAAACTCAACAATTCTACAGAAACTTCCGTACATATTTTTAAGTTACCTCTATACAATGAACAAAATCATCTTGATCCTAGTCAATCTATAGGTATACTTAATAATGAAGCTGCTTTTTTTGCACGTGACAATAATACACATGCTAAAGATTATCCATACTATTTTCGATACATTAATGCAGATTTTCAATATATTGATGAAGATAACGACCCGCTTTTAAAAATATATGCTCCACCATACGTAGATGCAAACTTATTACTTACAGCAGAGAATGCCGCTTTAATGGATAATCCTATTTATCTAATTGTAGATAATGGTCAATTTTACTTTTCTAATGAGCAGGAAGGCAATACAATCATAGATGATGAATTTGCTATTAAAATACTAAAACAAGTTAATTTAATAGAGTCACCAATTCAAGATCATGACAATATACAAATACAAGGAAAATTTACATTCAAAATAACAAAGGGAAAAGAAATTGACAATTATTATCATGGCACAGTAAGTAAAGTAAATATAGCACTAGAAAACACAGAAATTCCTCTAACTTCTTTTTATGATACTGATCATATATTTTTCAATGGATTATACTTTTGTCATTTAAGAGAAGATAATTCAAAAATCATGGACATTAGTTTTGATAAGCAACTTGATGCCAATGTAGTTATAAAAAAATTAATTCTTCTTGATCCTATATATGTAACATCATCAAATAATAATCATGATGCTGAGTCATATTTATTAATAAATAATACAAAAATATCAAATATTGAACCTTTGACAACGCTATTATCAAATAATTTAAAAACGTACTTACCTCCAAATTATTCATCAACAAATGACCAACTATATTATAATACACCTAACAACAATATAATTAACAACTTATCTAACAATACATCCAATAGCACATTAGAAAACAACACACTTAATGATATGCTCTCATCCACTAATAACACTAATCTTCAATCTAATAGTATAACACATGCACATTACAATAACCAAAATGTACAGAACAATACTGAAAGTAATTATAATCCTACACTAATAACCAACAATATGACAACAGAACAGTCACATACTTTTAAAGATCATGCAAATGAAGAAAAGCATTATAATATAACATCAAACACAATAAATCATCATAATAAAGATACTCATAACATATTATTAGGTAAACGCCTTGATAACAATTCACATGAGCTAATAATAAAAGCAAGTTATGACGAAATAAGTACTTTTTATACCAATGCTATAAATAAATATGAAAAACAAGAATACACATATAATGATGTTATGACGTTATTTAACTACATAGTGAAAAACCTACCATGTGAAAATGAAGGATCTATCATTAAGGACTCTCATATAGATAGTAATAACCATATCTTTATCAACAACAACGATTTTGGTAGCATTAGCAACCTGGAGACAATGTTTTGCCCTATAGTATAATTTTTACTTAAATACACAAAACAAATTTTAATTTTTGCATTATAGTAAAGATAGAAAATACCTATTTTTAATTACCCACATTACATTAATAATAAGCACATAGTGAATTAATTTTTTAATAGTATAAATATAAAATAAAAACAGCATTATGTACTTAGAACATAATGTGCAACAGTAAAATTCAATGCTTAATCATAAACAAACTAACTTTTTACAATAAAAAGTAACAATCCTAACTAAAACGTGGAGGTAAGCGGAGTCGAACCGCTGACCTTCTGCGTGCAAAGCAGACGCTCTACCAGCTAAGCTATACCCCCAACACAAACTTGCATACTACAAGCTATCATAAGCAAATTACGAATTCAAGAAAAATATATAAAAACAAAAGCGAAGTTGCTATATATTCCTTCTATTAATAATCTTAGTTACAATATCACTAAAATCATTAGTATCATTAAAGTTCATATATACAGATGCAAATCTTATATATGCAACTTTATCTAAAGAAAAAATATTATCCATAACCATTTTTCCAATAATATGTGTTGAAACAAAACTTTCTTTTGACGCTTCTAACTGATAAAATATATTATTCACCACCATATTTATTTGATCATGACTAATAGGACGTTTTTTTGTAGCTATCAAAATAGAAGACAGTAATTTTTGCTTACTAAACACTTCAACACTACCATTCTTCTTGATTACCTTTATTGGTTTAAGAAGCAATTCTTCTATAGTTGTAAATCTAGCATTACATACATTACATGTTCTACGCCTTCTTATAATCATATCATCATCTGAAGGTCTTGAGTCTCTAACATTAGTATGAATATTATTGCAAAATGGACATTTCATATATTTAAACCCAGACCTTTAAGACATAACCCCTTAATTTAACAGCAATACCTTTATTAATCCATCGCAATTGTACTTGAACAGATAGTGCTAAAATGCTCCCATTAATATAATATTTTTACTTTAGAATATCAAAATACAACACAAATTACTTACACACATACTCAATATATAAATCTAGTAATAAACAATAGTAACAAAACAAGCTTTATACAAATCCTGCCTTTGTATTTTTTATATTTGTACAGTAATTACCATACATTGCACTTTAATTATATACTACAGTACCAGATGTACCTATGTAAATAATTATTGCTTGCTTAGTAAACAATACTTACTATAAGAAGCTAAAAACAAAACTTTTATAATATACAAACAGATTCAACCCTTAATCCATCATATTTAATAAATAAAACAACAAATGACAAAATATTTACAAATAATAAATAGAAAATAAGCCACCAAAATTTTTTGCTTTACTATTGCTTACTACATAAAAATCATATCCTATACAGAACCACAACATTAAAACAGCATTATTCCATAAATAAATTCGCATTAATTTGGCTAAATAAACAAGATCTCTTCATAAAATAAGCCTTATACTACATACTATAAGACACCAAATAAAATATAAAATTATAAATTTTAAAATGCAAATTCCTATTTCAAGTGTGCAATATACTACTATAGTGAAAATTATACTATCTTCTCAATAAAAGACTTTCTACAAATTTTTTTAACATATTTTTATCCACAATAATCAAGTAAAAATTGTATCACTGTATACATGTATTTTACAACTTACCAAGATACACACTCCACATGTTGTCAATATGCCAATTACTAACTTATATTTATAAAAATCACTTTTCAAACTTTTAAATAATCTCTTTAGTAATTGTATTTTATTTTTTCAGCTTTATAATGAGAGCGTAGGTAAGCATCTTTAAAAAAAATATGTTATTTTTTAATAAATTAAGATTTTTTATAAGACGGAAAAAGCAGATTATTGGTACTGATGAATTTGGCAATGTATATTATAAAATTACTGTTAATAATGTTGAAAAGAGATTAGTGCTGTATAACAAAAAAGTAGATCCAACAACAGTTCCAGCAGAATGGCATATTTGGCTGCATTATACTGACTGTAAATATCCTCCATCATTAACAATTTGTAATCATAAGCATTGCCCAAATTTAACTGGCACAAAATATGCTTATCATCCTCACTTTTTTAATATATTATTATAGTACAAGCTAGAGGGTACATTATGTACAAATCTAACCTTATAGAAATTCTTGCAGGCTTTGCTGTATCAATAATTGCAATCGTTATTGGTATCTTTGCTTTTAATACACTACCTTTAAAAAGCAAAATACGTAACAATTGCTATACAATAAAAGCATCTTTTGCAAATGCTAATGGAATAAGCACAGAAAATGATGTAAAATTATCTGGCATTAAAATAGGAACCGTTGCTTCGCTATATTTACAAAAAGACTACAGTCTTATTGTAGAAATGTGTATACAAAAAAATATTTCTCTACCAATTGATAGTTCAGCTTCTATTGCATACGAAAATTTACTAGGAAAAAAATATATTGATATCATTCCTGGATCAAGTGATAATGTAATATTAAACGGAAGTTTTATACACAATACCAATGCAGGATTAGATATAAATATAATACTGGAAAAACTTATAACCTTAGCATTAAAATAAATTGTTTTATGCTTGAGTTATTAAAAAAAGTATTTATTTTTTGTTATACAATTTTATACATTAATAGTAACCATTTACAGTAATATGACAAAATTCATCACAAATATCAGGTTTATTGCCTTCAGTAAAAGTTGTATAAAAGTTCTTTACTATAAGTATAAATATAATACTCAAATGTTCAACAATAATATAAGGATATATCATAATATGCTATTAACAGTACAACGTGGTTCATATTTATGATAACATCAGCTAATTCTGCAGTGTTGTTATCAGTAGGGTTAAAATTTTTCCTTTTAGTTATATTCAGTATAGCATTATATAAGCTGCTAATATACTTA
This sequence comes from Candidatus Neoehrlichia procyonis str. RAC413, assembly GCF_000964795.1. GTDB lineage: Bacteria > Pseudomonadota > Alphaproteobacteria > Rickettsiales > Anaplasmataceae > Neoehrlichia > Neoehrlichia procyonis. Next base: position 759,275 of record NZ_LANX01000001.1, read on the forward strand.
GTAAACTATTATAGTAATAAGTGTAAAAAAAATACTTCCAAAAAAAATAATTCATACACAGGTTATAATAACATGGCAAGTTCTTCATATAAAAGAGCAGCTGTTCCTGTAAAACAAGAAATTCATCCTAGTCGTTCAAAGCGTAATATCTCTAATATTGAATCAGTTTTCCCAGCACACACACAAAAAGGCAAAACAAGATAAGAAATAATAAGCTGGATTTATTAACTCAACCATATACTTAAACTATATCTGTAAAAAATAACTTTTCTTTTATAAAACCTTACTTTTATGTCAGGCTTAATACAATGTAATATCTGACCAAACAATTATAGTCATTTGAATGATGGAAAGTTATTTATGCTATAATCTTATATATTTCAAAGTAATAGTTTTTGCAAAATATAGAAAGTTTCTAGATGTTATGTAAGCATAGTAAAAAACAAAGTATCCCTTTAATATATAATTTTAAAGTAGTAGATTTAAATTTTTAAATAAGCTTATCAAAAATTTTCCTAAGTGTGTTAATCAAATATACAGGATAAAATTAAGAAATAAAACCTTTCAATTATCAGAAATATTTCCCTATATATAGATACATTACGTATCCCACAAATTATCTAAAAATTTTAAATAGTATCAATGTTATTATAAAAATATCAATACATAATACAGTAATAAAAACTATGTATATTCTATTCATCAAACTCTGCATCAATGCTAATGTATAAGAAGCGTATATGCTATTTTTTTAGATAATGAAATTAAAAACATAGGGTAAACACCCATAATCATAATAATCAACATCATGAGCCAAACGCACAACGTCATTACTTTAGGAATTTTAGCAGATAAGTTACTATTAGCACTTTCCACTTCCGTGTTAAAATATAATTTTTCTATTATTCTCCATATATAAATTATGGCTCCTATAGAACCAATAACTAATATCCCTATACCTATCCACATTTTTGACTTTATTACAGCATCAACTATATACCACTTTGCCACAAACCCTAATGTGGGCGGAATACCCAATAAATTCAAAGATAAAATAGTAAATACTACTGCAACTCCTGGCATAATTTTACTAATATTAGTTAATTCACTAACATTCTTAAATCCACAAGAATACACAATGTTACCAATGACCATGAACATTGCAGATTTCACCAAACTATGATTAATAATGAAAATTATAGCTGCTAAAATCCCAGCATGAGTATTAATAGTAATAGCAAAAATTATATATCCTATATTAGCAACACTTGAATAAGCAAAAACCTTTTGCAGACTATTACTATTAATTGCAAGAATTGAAGCAATAACAATTGCACAAAAAGCACAAATTAACAATACATACCCAAAAGGTAAATCCACAAATGTCAAATACGTACCAAAGATACTATACGTAAACCTTATAAGAAGGTACACCATTACTTTTGTTGTAGTTCCAGAAAAAAAAACAGCAATAAAAATGGGAGCATTACTATAAGATTTAATTAACCAACTATGAAATGGAAACAAAGCTATTTTTATAGACAACCCTAAAATTATAAATAATATACCAATGTGCACTGCTTTATTTGCATGTACCCCTTGCAGTGCAATACAAAGATCATGTACGTTTAATACACCAGTTACAGAATACAAAAAACCTATACCTATCAAATAAAATGTTGCTCCTATTGTACCAATAATTAGGTACTCAAACGCTGCTATTAACGATAGTTTATTTCTTCCCATTGCTACTAATACATATGATGAAATTGACGATATTTCTAAAAAAACATAAATATTAAAAACGTCATTTGCTACTAAAATACCTAACAAACCTCCTAAGGAAAGTAAGAATAAAGAATAAAATCCTGGTATTTTACTATTATGTATTTCTTGTTTATTTGGGTTAATACCATAAAATACACTCATAATAGCAATAAAATTAACTAAAACAAGCACAGTAGCACTGAGTAAATCTACCTTAAGCTCTATTCCATAGGAAGATGGCCATCTTCCTACATTATAAAGAATCACACTACCATTATAAACTTGCCAAAATAACATACACGAAATAAATAAAGATATAAATACTGTCCCTATTATTATTACCTGTACAAAATTATTTTTTTTCAATATGGAACATAATACTGCCATAATTAATGGCAAAATAACCTGGAAAACAGGTAAATTATTACTTATTAAATCTATCACACATTTTTCCCAAATTATAAAAGTAGATACTATATATTAATAATTTGCACTAAATAAAATTACCTATAGCAGATCACAAAATTATTAATAGCTAATTTCTCACTCCATCTTATATTCTAATACATCATATAAATCACAACAAGAGAATCAATAGTGACTTTATCATACTTATTTTACATTAACGGACAACAATTAATTTAACATAATTATTCACCATTATTTTACTACAAATTCAAAGCATAAAAATACAATAATATATTTTCTGTATGATAAAAATATATAGGGTAGAAATCATTTTTTATTTCACCACCCCATTAAAAAGTAACTTTAATATTATACAAATTATGTGTTTTTATTAGCTCTTTATCAAAACTATCATTAGTTAACTAACTTTATAAAAAGGCACCATAATATAAACAAAAATTAACTGTTATTCAAAAACACCACTAGCAATGTTAGGACATATCTTACATAATCAATTACAACTCTTAACTATTAAAAAACAGAACATCACTCATATTAATTACAACAAAAACTACAAAATATTAAAATACACTCATCCTAATGATTATCACTGTTAATAAAAAAAACTTTATAATATTAAACATAGTTAGACATTAATATTGTTACTAAGTTAAAACAATATATTCTAGAAAATCACTAACAAACAATTATTTAAATATATTCTTCAGTATTAATAAATTTTACTAGTATCAATACTTTCTTTATGCAACACTCGTAACTTTCTAAAAACACAAAACACAAGCATAACAATTACAACTATTTTAAGTATCCGATACGGATACACATAGCGAGAATATACTGTACCACCATTAATATGTAATGGTAAATATGTATCAATAATTCCCACAGCCATAGAAGGCAGCATTTTCTCGATTCTACCATAACTATCAATAACAGCAGAAATACCGCTATTTGCAGCCCTTATTACCGGAATTCCACCTTCTATGCTTCTCATTCTGCTAAATTCAAAATGCTGATATGGCTGTGAACTAATACCATACCATGAATCATTTGTAATATTAATTAACCACTTTGCATCCTGATATCGTTCAACAACTTCACTAGGAAATATGCATTCATAACAAATCAATGGTGCAAACTTTGGAGTATTATCCAAGGATATAATTGAATTTTCATCAGAGCCAGAAGTAAAATTACCGGTAACAGCACTAGGTATAATCCATGATAAAAGTTTAAAAAAAGGAATATATTCTCCAAAAGGCACTAAATGACGCTTGTCATAATAAGATACTACTTTACCACTCTTATCAACAACAAATAAACTATTATAATATAGTACATTATTACTGTACTTATCAACATGCACCCTTAATCCACCAGCAATAACAAAATCTGTTTCGAGTTTTTTTAGATTATCACAAAATGCTATATTATTTTCAATAACCGGATCAGAAATCGAACTCTCAGGCCATATAGTATACATTATTTTGTATTTACTAAATTTATTCGTTAGACGTAAGTGATTACATAAAATATCTTTATCTCCTAAAAGAATTTTTTTAACATCAATGTTTGCTTGCACTATACGTAAAGAGACATTTTCATCATAAGATTGTTTTGCTTGTAACCGCAATTGTCCATAAAAACCCATACTTACTATTAAAATTAAAGATATAACACAAGCTACTTTATTTTTATCACAAATATAAGCACCAATACTAGCACTACAAAATACTGCTAAAAACACCATACCATAAGTTCCAACAATAGACACAGCTTGTAACATTTCTATTGAAAAAGACCACGCATAAGCAAAAAGATTCCATGGAAATCCAAAAAAGACTTCTAATACCCAATTAGCAATAGTAAACATTAAAGCATAAATTATTACACCAAATAAATTACACTCATCTAACCAGTAGATAACAGCTGCAGATATTGCAAAACTTGAAGATAAAATAAAAGGTATCCCCATTAATGCAAAGGGAACAAGATATCCAAAAAACTCGGGTTTAATCAATAATGGGAAAATTAACCAATATAATCCTGTACAAAAGTATCCAAACCCAAACCACCATCCTACAAGAAAAGCTTGTTTAATATTTTTAACATATTTTAAAATTACATAAAAACCAGAAAAAGAAACAACCATTCCTATAAAATTATAAAATGGCGGCATAGACAAAGTACATATTACTCCAAGTAACATTGATAACGTACGATTATGACTATTATCAAAATAAGGTAACATACTTATATACGTTTATTAATGATTTAAATTATTAGCTACGCTGTAAAATACATAATACAAAAGTATATTGTATTTCAAGGATACTTCAATTAATACTTTGCTCCAGGTTCTTATATCATTTTTAGAATATTATATTATACCTATTTATTGCAATAACATAAATTAAAGTTATAGATTAATGTAAAATACATATTTTTATATAAAAAATTTACACAAACCCACTACGTTATAACCTTGAACAAGCAGCTTTCTTACATATTAACCTAATTACCAATAATATAATTAGCTTAACTAAGAAATTAGTTACAACAGTGGCAACTTTCCAAAAATACAATTATATCAATTAATATAATCGCGAGCTAAATCATACAAGCTATCAATATTAAATGTTATCTTAGGTTGCCATATATAGCCTTGCAAATCCATATCTATATTTACAGCAGATGTCCCACCTGGTGGTACGAAGAAGAATCTACACAATGATATAACTGAAAACTGTACAAATGAAAAATTCGCCGACATAACACCAACTGCATTATCAATTTGAAATTCTATAGAAGAAAAAGCTGTTCCTTTTTTAACATCAGATTTACCACTCACAGCACTGAATAAAGTACTATCATTATACAAAGATACCTTTACTAATGACGCAACATCAGATTTACTGCGAACTGTAAATAAATTTTTGATAAAAAAATTAAAGTTAACGTCACTAATATTAACACCTCTAGCAATAAATTCTATTTTACCATCTAATGCATCTGCCCATTCAACCAAATTCTTACCTTGTGTCTTTAAACTACCGCTAAGGCTAATATTACCCTGTACACCAGTTACATGTAATCCCTGCACTATATGTTGTAACCGCATATTAGATATTGATAACACTGCTGACAATGACGGTATATCGCCCATACCTACATTTCCATTAATCTCAACATTTCCCTCATCTACTTCAAATTTTAATTTTTTAATAGACATCAATCCATCTCTCAGATCTGAAGAAAACAGAAAATCTTTAATACTATTTTTCTGAAAAACTATCTGCTTTACGTTAATATCAATACTACCATCCACATTATCTAATCCAAAAAAATTTATTTTATCACTGGACCACTTAATTTGCATAACTTTATCATTATCTATTAACGCGTTAATTATTTTCGGTAATTTGATAAAGTTACTATCATATTTACTACCTTGTAAACGTAATAATATTTTTGGTCGTACATCATGTGAAGAAATTACAGCCCTCATAAATCCCTGTAAATTAGATCCATATTCATCAGAAAATTGTATTCTTTCTATGCTCATTTTTTTATTAGCAATATTAGCAAAAAAATTTAACTCTTTTACAGTAGTATTGTGTTTTAGCAAAATATCACTAAACCTAACATCCATTTTAACATTATAGCCCAATGTCTTTAGCCACTTTAATGACATTACATTTTCTTCAATGTTAAAATCTCGAATCATATTATAGTAGCCACAATCAAAATCTTTAACATTTATATTTCCAATAACATTTCCCTTATTTCTCCCATACTTGATTTTTAAGTCTCCTTTCATATTTCCAATGTTACTTGTTATCATTTTTATGTTTGTAAGCGAAAATATACGCGGAGCTATATATAAATTACTATGCAGTATAAATTTATTATTTTTACTTTCTTTATGCGCCTCAAATGGCATTAACCACTGTATCAAAACATCCAAATCATCCCCATAAATTTTAATCATTCCATTAAATTTAGAAACTACATTAGAACTAACAGCATCACCATAAACATAAAGTCTATTATTATTTCCGGGAAGCTTTGCTTGAAATTTATTCACACTTATCTTACCATCTAATATAATAATATCAATTAATAAGTCATGAATTATTCTGTTATTATATTTTAAATCTTTTACTGTCGCATTGACTTTTATTTGAGATGAATCAGAAATAAATATATTAAAATGATCCAATATTTGCGATGATTTTCCATACTCGTAATATAAATCACCATTACTAGAAGTTAAACTATCAACATCAATTTTTGTAAGATTAATATCTGTCATACAAGATGAGTAACTATTACACTGAATATTGGCATCACCTTCTATACTTTTTGAAACAATTTTTACATCATTAAAATTAAATTTTGAATCCTCAATTAAAACATTTGCAGATAAATGAAATTTTTCTTGTGAAGTAATAAAAGAAAATATGGAGGTCTTTTTTGTTTCCGAGATATCGTTAATAAATTCTGAAAAATTACTTGATTCAATTGTTAGTAAGCCACTAAATTTGTCTGTATTATCAGCCTTATCATCACTTAACAACGTTAATTTAGTAACATTAGACTTCATAGCTATATTAGCTTTACTAATACGACCTTTTTTGTTCATATACATATAAGAAGTTAGTTGATAATCACTCTTTCCCATTTGCAATAATGCATTAACTATTATCCTGTCCTTTGTAGATTTAATGGTACTATTATAAATAGTAACAACTTTATTATTAAAAGAAGAGCCATCACTACTAGTATTAATAACACTATCAATAATACTAATTGATCTAACACTATTATTACTTTTTAATGACAGAGTATTTTTCAACCCATCGATTGTAGACTTTAACCCATAAGCTGTTATAGATTTAATTTTTGGAGAAAAAGAAATTAGTGATACAAAGGATACGTCTAATTCTAATTTATCAACTAATACAACATCCGCTTTTCCAGACAAATTTGTGTCATACTCCATGTATAAGTTACGTACTATAATTTTTGGAAATATAAAACTACCACTAAATTCACCAACTATTTTTACGCTTGTATTATTTATTTTTTCTAATTGTTTAAATATATAAGGTCCAAAATACACATTCCAATCAATTACAAGAGGCAACGCTAATAAACCTAGTACTAAAACAAAAATAGTACAGCACAAATATACCACAAACTTCATCAATATACCAAAAATGCATCCTTAATTTTTTACACTAAATATTCTTAACAAGGTATAAAAAGAAATGCAAAAAATGCAAATTTTAAAATAAAAACTAATTATCTGCCAATGTTGATAAGATAGCAAGATTAAGAATTTCAGATACTGAAGCCGACATTTGAACAATTTGCACAGATTTTTCCATACCCATCAAAATAGGTCCAATAACTGATACATTACCAGCTTCCTGCAACAATTTTGAAGATATACTAGCACTATCAAGGTTAGGCATAATTAAAACATTAGCTGAACCAGTAAGACGACAAAACGGATACAAAGACAATAATTGAGGATTAAGAGCCACATCAACCGATATTTCACCATCATATTCAAAATTAACATTACGTTTACTAATAATATTCATACACTCTTTTATTTTCCTAGATTCTTCTTGACAATGACTACCAAAATTTGAAAAAGAAATAAACCCAACTTTTGGATCATGCCCCATTTGTTTAGCCTTAGCAGCAGATTTAATTGCTATACTTACCAATTGTTCAGAAGTAGGACACTTATTAATTGCAGTATCTGCAATAAATATTGTACGATTCTTTAACATTACAATTGATAATCCAAAAACTATTTCTTGTGAACTTATAATTTTTTGTATGTCACACAATGAATCAGTATAGCCCCTTGTTATACCAGTTATTAAAGCATCTCCGTCACCACAAGCTAACATACATGCAGCAAAAATATTACGATCAGTTTTTACATCACGTATACAACTACGATACAAATAACCTTTTCTTTGTAGTTTATTATACATGTAATTTATGTATTCATCATTACGATTTGATATTGCTGCATTTGCTATAATAATACCTTCTGGCTTTTCTTTTATACCAATATTATTAAGACCTTTCATAACTTTATCAGTACGACCCACTAATATCGGAATACCATACCCGTTACTATACCATTGTAAAGCAGCTCTAATAACTTTATCTTCTTCACCTTCTGAAAAGATGATCTTTTTTGGATTACTTCTAACAGAACCATATATTAAATTTAAAGTGTTAGCTGTTGAAGATATCCTACAACTTAGCTCTTTAGTATACTCATCCCAATTTTCTATACCTTTTCTTGCAACTCCTGATTCAATTGCAGCCTTAGCAACTGCTGGAGATACTACAGTAATTAATCTTGGATCAAAAGGCGTAGGAATGATATATTCTTTGCCATAAATCATTTTACGACCGCCATAAGCATCTAATACCTCATCGCTCACAATTTCTCTAGCTAACATAGCAATAGCATTTGATGCAGCAATTTTCATCTCATAATTAACTGATGTTGCATGTACATCCAAAGCACCACGAAAAATATATGGAAACCCCATAACATTATTAATTTGATTATTATAATCTGACCTACCAGTTGCTATAATTGCATCAGGAAGAACTTCTCTAACAAAATTAGGATTCACTTCAGGATCAGGATTTGCTAAAGCAAAAATTATAGGATGCTTGTTCATAGACAATAACATTTCACGATTTAACACATCCCGCACAGACAATCCAATAAATATATCTGCACCAATCATAGCATCTTTTAAGGTTCTATCGTTTGTATCAACAGCATGCTTCATCTTCCATGGATTAACCCCAAGTTGCCTACCCTTATATATAACTCCATTTTGATCACACAATACTATATTATCATTAGGCACACCCACACACTTTAGCATTTCAACACATGCAATTCCAGCAGCACCTGCACCATTAACAACTATTTTGACATTAGAAAAGCTTTTACCAGTAATATCAAGAGCATTAATAATACCAGCTAAAATGATAATGGCAGTACCATGTTGATCATCATGAAATACTGGAATGTCCATCAATTTACTTAGTTCTTCTTCAATAATGAAACATTCTGGAGCCTTTATGTCTTCTAAATTTATTCCTCCCCAACTTAATCCTAAATACTTAACTGCATTGATAAATTCTTCAACATTTTCAGTATTAACTTCTATATCAATTGCATCTATATCAGCAAATCTCTTAAATAAAACAGCCTTACCTTCCATTACTGGTTTAGATGCTAATGGACCTATATTACCAAGACCTAAAACAGCAGTCCCATTAGAAATAACTGCAACATAATTACCTTTTGCAGTATATTCATATACTGCACTAGGGCGAGAGGCTATCTCTAAACATGGAACAGCAACACCAGGAGAATAAGCCAATGATAGATCTTGCTGCGTCACTAAAGGTTTTGTGGGAAGTAAAGAAACTTTTCCAGGTTTACCATATTTAGAATGAAATCTAAGAGCTTCTCTATCTTTCTCCATAAGTTACTACTCTAAATACATAAAAGATGTAACATAAATAACCTTTTCCTACACAGCTAGCAATAGCTAAATATGCAAAAGTCATCAAAATAAAAACAATATCCTTTTAAAATAACAAAAATAATCACTATTAAACTTCTCACATAGCAACTTATAATCAAACTTCTTAAATATTACTTAAAAAAATAGTTATAAAGTTTCTATACTTATTTTCCTTAACATCGATGAAACAGTAAACAATCTCACTGCTATAATGACAAAATCAACTCATTCTAAAAATAACAGCCAGTTATAAACTTATAACACACCTTTTCATCAATCATTAACCCATATTTATAGATAGTAAAAATATAAATTATAAAGCATACATTGACCACATAATAAGTAACATTATATATGGCTTACACTAAATACTAATAAAAGAACATTCAACATTAAGAACCTAATGATATATATATCTTTTATAGATCAACTAATAATAGTGTAATTTATTAAGTAATAGGATTATGTACAAAACCCCATTGATTTACTTTCTATATCTTAATAAGATCGCTAATATAACCATTTAAACTATATATACTAACCTTAAACATACTATTGCTTTATCCATTATATTAGACTAATAAGACAAAAAAATTATTCTATCTTTATAATCAAATTAGACACCATCAATATTTCAGTATATACAACAAAATATCAGACATATAACTTGATTATCTTACAAAGCACCATAAAGCTCATCAAACCTTATAAATAACCCCAATATAAACAACCACCGCAGTTATTTATATAATAGCACCATAAAACTTAGTATGTTCAACTTTTATAGTTATTTACACACATATACTTAAGCTTCATATGGTAAAACCACACAATACATAAAAATAATTCTACATAAATTAACTTACTATCATAGTTTTAATATCATATGTAACACAGCACAACCATAATCTCAGAGACTGTTAAATATTACAAACAAACACTTTTAGATAACTTAAAAGAACTCAATCTGTAAATAATGTTCTAACATAAATAATGGTTAAATAACTTATAAGAATAAATAAATGTTTATATAAATTTCTTACTAATAACTTTTCTAAATATTCTGAACTTTAGTATTACACATACAAGAAGATATTGAAATTAACTCAATATTTCTCGTATGCTGCTCTACTAATGTTTTACTAGTTATATCTTGAGATAAATTTGCATCATTTTTACACACAAATTTCATATTGTCGTTTATTGTCTTTAATGTATTATAATTTAATGAGGTTTTTTGACTACGCTGCAAGCTTTCTCTTAATAAACTCCCCCCCCCCTCATTATTATCATTTTGACAAGTTTCATGCTCTAAGGGGACTTTACGTGTACAATTTGTATCATTATAAAATTGTAATGTACCTTTTGTTTGACTTTTATAAAAAGATAACTCCTCTTTTATTTCTTTATTTACAATAGTTTTTTGTTCAAATATTTCGCTAATATTAGAAGATTTAATATAATTTATACTATTGTGTACATTTTTATCATTTTTTAAACTTAAAGCATTTTCTATACATACATGCTCATTTATTAGTGCAATTTTTTTATTTATAAAAAGCCCACTATTTGTAACAAGCTTATTACGTTTTGAGTCAATCTCACTTTGATCATTAGCATGAGACGGCTTTCTCTTTAAATGATCACTAAAAAATTTAAATAACTGAGGTACCACCTTAACTATAGGTACGCCTTCACTAAAAAATAATAATACTTCTAAAAAAGACTTCTCATAAATATGTGAACCATTCAATAAATCATACATTTCACAATCATTAGCACTATATTTCACATATGAACTAGCATTATTTTTTCTTTTTAACGAAGATATAATAAAAGATATAGGAAAAACACTTATCGCTACTTTAAGATAAGGACATTTATTTAATCTAGAGGACCAAGCTCGTTGACCATAGCACTGTATATTAATAGTTTTTACAAATAATGACATAAGAGCTGTTCGTTCTTCAAAGGTAAACCTAACATCTTGCAAATTATCAAAATTAGTAACCGTCATTGGACAAGCGCCATCTATAACTTGATTTTCCTCAGCAAACATCAAAAATTTTACAAACCTACTACTATAATACCCATCATACATCGTAGGAATAGCATGAGATAAAATACCAGTATTAGGATCAAATACAATAGCTGAAGGAATATTAATTTTTTGACCTGTCTTTAAATCCATTTTATATAATATATCTGCACCCTTTATGTCTATATCCCAAAGTTTATCTACTCTTATTATTTCTGTTAATATTTTGCGTACATTATCCATACTTACGATATTGTAATAATGCCTTGCACCTACTAAATATAAGTTTATCTTTGTACCATACACAAAATTACTTAATATATTATCAGTAATGGATTGTGGAAGAGAAAATCTATCAAAATGACCAAGGGCTGTTTTTTTTGTCATAGGATCATGTGCTATTATAGCAACACATTGCTGTAAATTATGCGTACCTAGTTTTCTTTTACAAGACACCCCTACTTCACGTTGCTCAACAATATATGCATCTTTATCTAAAGGACCTTGCTCTAACTCATAAGCATCGTTATAACATTTTATACTTTTAAATAAATATTCTAACCCCACATGCTTACCTACATGCATTTGCTGATTATGCTCAATATCAATTTTAGATGTATAATATGTATAAAAAAACTGGTAAATAGCACCTAACAATAGATTAGCACTTAATCTATCAAGGTAAGTGGCATTATTAGATTTTATAATAACTTCCTTTTCCCGAATTTTCTTATATACCTCCCCTAATCTCCAATAAATATATGCTAGAAAATTTGCTGCATTTTCGGCACATGGAAAATCTTCAATACTGGAAAATTCTCTTATACTATTAACATGAAAAGAACTATGAATATCAAAAAAACCACAACTTACATATTCATCAAAGCATGCTTCTAAAAGAATTTTTGCTTTACAGTATTCACCTTGCTCTAAATAACACTTAGCAATATAGAAATCTATACTCTTAAAAGTAATATTTTTAATATTTTCTTTATTAATAATATTATAACAAATTAATGCTTCCTTTGCATCACGCAACTTTACAATAGCATCCTGATACATATTTACGTGATAACGTTTAACACCTCTTTTTATTAAATTATCAACATACTCAGGAACATTATTATAAAATTGTATAGTACAAGGTTGAAAAAAAGATTGTATTTTTTTGATTTGTTCACTTAGCACTTGTATATTTAAAATTTGTAATTCCTTTCCATCAACTTTCACTGTTAATACCACACAATATTTTAGCTAAAATTAATTTTACACAAAAAAGATAACATTAAGTTTTATATCTATGTAATTAAGAAATTAACTTTTATTGTTAAAAATATATAACTTTTACTCAAAATTCCAATATATATTTTTAATATTTTAATTATAACTATATTAACATTGAACTCATATTATTACAAGTTATTAATATGTTAATGTATACATATAATTTAATTACACAATCTCCAATTACTGCTAAAAAGAAATATTCTCTTTAAAAAGCTATTTTGTGTTGATTAAAACTATAAAACACAAATATGTTGTACATAATAGTCAACTGTTATGAAGCATAGTTAGACAATAAATACAAGCTTACAACATGTAATTAATATATCAAATTCTTGTTATACAAAAAAAATTGCTTAAATTTTACAGCTCTATAAACCTTATTTATTTTGCATTCTAGTTTCAAATTATATGATAATTCCCATACTAAGATTCACTTAAACTATTATATTTATTACCAAGTTCATAAAATCATTAATTACATCTTGCCAGACCCATCTGTACAAAATTTAACTATTAACTTCACACTCTAACTCATGACACAAATATACTTTAAATAAGCTAGTACTTAGCTTAAATTAGTTGTACAAAATAATTTAGTATCCAACCAAAAATGGCTATTTTAAAAAAAATCATTCATTAAGTCCAATAAATAAGGTTAATACTAAAAATGCCAAGAAATTTATTAACACACAATTTAGCTAAGGAAAATAAGTAATATTAGCCCCATAATTCTTACTATTAAAAATAATTAATACTAAATATACTATTTCATACGCAGATTACATTTACCTAATATTTTTCCTCAAACAAATGTGTATAGCATGCGTGCGTTATATATTAAATATGTATACCTCTTTTACATATATTCAAATGGGATTATAGTATAATTGATATGATCAATATATACGTTTACATTCATCATATCAATCCACCCCTCTATTAACTACAAACAATTATTTACTAATAATATGCAATTTGTTATATATGTTAAACTCACTATTATTATAAATATATATCGGACTAAAATCTCATTAAAAGTTCTTTTTATTGATAATCATAACATAGTGATAATGTTCATATTCTATAAAGTACAAACTATATTAATTATCAATACAATAATTACCTTTGCTGTTTAAATTGCATATTATTAGTAAATAACTTATACTTCAAATTCCGTAATATTCTAATTTAGAAATGTGTATATATTGCAACTTATCTCTATAAACAAGCATTATGGCCCCAATAATTCAGTACCTGTACTATTAAATGCTAATATAAACATTACACATGGGCAGATGATTGCCTTAATTGGAGCATCAGGATCAGGTAAAAGTACGTTATTACAAATTGCAGGACTTCTTGATAGTCCAACATCAGGAAAGGTAATTATTAACAATATTGAATGCTCAACAGCAAACAACAAAAAAAAAACGCTCTTACGACGTAATTTATTAGGATTTGTTTATCAATTTCACCATCTATTACAAGAACTTTCTGTATTAGAAAATGTTATGTTACCTCAACTAATAAAAGGTTACAGTTTTCCTATCGCAAAAAAAAATGCTTGCTCTATTCTAGAACAAGTAGGTTTATATAATAAACAAAAATTTTTAATATCAAGTCTTTCCGGTGGAGAAAGACAAAGAGTAGCTATAGCTAGAGGATTGGTTAATTGCCCATTATTATTACTCGCTGATGAACCTACTGGAAGCTTAGACCCAAAAACTTCAGCAACTGTTTTTTCCTTACTTCACAAATACGTAAAGGAAAAAAATATCTCTGCCCTAATTGTTACTCATAATCATAAATTAGCGCAAAGCGCTGATTCTATTATACATTTAAAATCTCATACAACCCATATAATAAGATAGATCATATTTTTCCCATATTAATTTTTACAAATCAATATAATATCACAGTAGAAAATGCATAAATTACACTACTCAACAACATTATTAATGCAAACTACATAAAGTAGTAATTTTATTATTCTAGCCATATATAAGGTCTGATAAGTCTTAAGAAACTTATCTGAACACTTTGTAAAATAATCAAGTACGTATCTTACTTATAACAAATAACAACCAAGGAAAATATTCTTTGTCATTATCAATTTGGTAAAATAGATAGGCCAATATTATAAATTATACATTAGTATTAAGGCTTAGAAAGTAATTAAATTACATATTCTTTATTTATTGTGCATTATCTTATTATTTAAATAAATTACATCATTGTTAATTGAACGATAAAAAAATATAAATAATCTCATGTATATATTATTTAATAGTTGTAACTTTACTTAGTTTACCAATACTTCTTAGATTATTGCTATAGCATTAAACCACATATAATATTATTTACTCACGTAAAAAATAAATATTGATAATAGTTCATATTATCCTCATAACAATACAAAGCTAATACAGCATTTTAACATTCTGCATATATAATAATAAACACATTGTATAGCAAACAATTTTTTGATTTAAAATATACAATTACTGTACCATGCTTTTAAAAACATTAACACATTTATAAGTAATTTTTTGTTTTATATTTAAAGTTACTTTTATCAATAAACAATTTTTTAGATTACAATCAAAAACTTTAAATATATCACTACATATCATAAAATGTATATATATTTTACTAAAAAATAAAGATATCTTGCTACGTAAACTATAACACGCAATAAAGATCTTATAACAAGTAACTAACAAATATAAAAGACAATCATCATTACTATAACTATAAGTGCAACCTCTTATGTATCTCGTCATAATTAAGATGCATATAAAATGTATTTTTATAACGAATCTTTAGCAAAACCTAAAATTTAAAAGCTATTTTATATTTTTCGCTAACGGATGATATTTTAGCAACACATCTCTCAATCTGTCATTAGCAACATAGGTATAAATTTGCGTTGTAGATAAATTAGAGTGTCCTAACATCTTTTGTATAAAAACAATATTAGATCCATTATTCAATAAGTGTGTAGCAAAAGAGTGTCTAACTTTATGAGGTGATACTATATCTGAGTCCATTCCAGACTTATTTGCTAATTCTTTAAGCAATTGACCAATTCTTTGTCTAGTAATACATTGATCAAATTTCGCACCTGGAAATAACCATTGAGAATCTACATTTTTTTTTGTAATAAACAATTTTCGTATTTTTACATATTCCTTAATACTATCAACTGCAGTAGCATTTAATAAGACTAACCTCTCTTTACCAGATTTACCTCTAATAATCAAATACTTAACTTCTGAATGCTGCTCTTTCAGTACTGAATCTATTTCATAAAAACCAAGATGTGTAAGTTCAGATACTCTAATACCCGAAGAATACAATATATTAATTATTGCATTCATTCTTTTTCCTTCCGGAGAATCATCACTTCCAGCAGTTTTAAGTAACTTTCCAATTTCATCAACACTTAATATTTTAGGAAGTGAAGAAGATATTTTTAATGTATCAAGATACATTGCAGGATTGTAATTTATTGTACGATCACTGTATAAGAATTTATACAAGCTTTTGATTGCAGAGATCTTCCTTGCAATAGAACTAGCTCTATATTTTTTATTGTACAAAAATCTTACATATAAACGCAATGATTCAACACTAGCATTAGTAATGTTTAATTTATTATCATCCAAAAATTTACATAAACCAAGCAAATCAACTTTATAACTTTTGTAAGTATTAAAAGACACATACTTCTCAGCAATCAACGACTCAAAAAAGATATCTAGAAAATATTGATTATTCATTTACTGGTTTATCGATTAAACTTATATTTATTTCCTTCTGCACTTTTGTAGATATAAAACTTGCATTATTGGATATCTTATAATATACAAGCAAGCATAATACCATTATTATAATAACCAATAACATTTTCTTTTTGTATTTAAGATTAATCTTCATTATAAAAAGGAAAAATTACAACTGTTACCAGTATGCACTTTTAATTACTAGTAGTCAACCGTAATGTTCTACATAGAAAGTCGCACTAGCGTATAACAATACTAAAGTCAACACTAAAAATTTTACAATAAATTCTCAACATAAGGCTTACCACTTTACGTTAATCAAAAATTATTATATAACTACATTGCACTACAAATTTACATATAAATAAGTAGTTTATATTGTATATAAAAATAGCTTTATCACAGTTCATACTTGCTTATTGTTATTATTTTACTAATAAAAGGCAAAATCTTAACTATTAAGATTCAATACTAGTTTACGCGCAAATCTTCACAATATTTCTTTTCATCATATTAATTAAAATTCTATTATTTACATAACTAAAAAAACATTATATATATGAGTAATGACTCACTCAACAGTAATATTGTTACATTTATTTGATGATAAAAACTATATATCATCAACAACCCTTGACTCAACTTCATAAATAATATAGCCTTTGATAAGTTATTTATACTTAGTAAGTAAGCATGTTATTAACAATTATACAAATACTTTTAGTTTTCTTATTAGTAGTTTTAGTGTTATTACAACCTCCTGAATCTGACAGTCTGAGTAGTTTTAGTAGCTCACAGTATAATTTAGGATCAATATTTACGAAAAGTTCTTCATCAAGCTTTACTAGCAAGCTTACAGGGGTTGTTGCAGCTGCATTCATCATAAATACGTTGCTTCTAGTTGGAATCAGTTCTAAATCGTTACATGAAAACTCCATTACTAATGAAGCCAGTGTTAAAAAATCAAACAAAACTCCCGATAATAATGAAGAAAAAGTTCCATTTTATTAATAAAGTTACATGTTAAATAAAGGATCTTCTTCTGCACGCTTTATCTTTATTACTGGAGGAGTTGTCTCTTCTTTAGGAAAAGGATTAGCAGCAGCAACAATTGGTGCATTACTTCAAGCACGTGGATTTAAAATTTGTCTAAGAAAGTTAGACCCATACCTTAACATTGATCCAGGAACAATGAGCCCAATACAACATGGGGAGGTCTTTATTACTGATGACGGAGCTGAAACTGATCTTGATTTAGGTCACTACGAACGCTTTACTGGCATTAATGCTACAAAGAATGACAGCATAACAGCCGGAAAAGTATACCACCAGCTACTAACTAAAGAAAGACGTGGAGATTATTTAGGACAAACTGTACAAGTAATACCTCATGTAACAGATTTAATTAATTCTTTTATTCTATATAATGATCAAAACGCAGATTTTATTATTTGTGAAATAGGAGGAACTGTTGGAGATATTGAAAGTCAACCGTTCCTCGAATCAATAAGACAAATCGGATACAAGCTAGGTAAAGATAAAACTATATTTGTACACTTAACCTTAGTACCATATATTAATGCTACAAAAGAACTAAAAACTAAACCAACACAACATTCTGTTAAAGAATTAAGCTCTATTGGCATACAACCAAACATAATTCTATATCGTAGTAAAATGCCATTATCGCAAGAACAAAGCAATAAAATAGCAAATTTTTGTAATGTACTACCTTCAAATATCATACCTGCACTCGACGTAAAAAATATATACAAGTTACCACTTTCATACTATAACTACAAGCTTGATACTCAAATACTACAACATTTCAGCATCAATACCCCTGAACCACAATTAATGCAGTGGCATAATATATTAAATACAATAGCATCATCTCACGAAACATTAAATATTGCAATTGTAGGCAAATACATAAAATTACTTGACGCATATAAATCTCTTATAGAAGCTCTAGAGCATGCAGCTATATATAATAAAGTAAAATTATCTATAAAATGGATAAATGCACGAGCACCAACTCAAATATCAGATTTTGACAATATACATGCCATCTTGATTCCGGGAGGATTTGGAGATGATGGCTCTGAGGGTAAATTATTTGCTATAACTCATGCACGCATAAATAACATTCCATTTTTAGGTATATGCATGGGAATGCAGCTCGCAATCATAGAATTCGCAATACAAGTTGCAAAATTAGAGAATGTAAATTCTACAGAGTTTGATCTTAACTGCAAAAATCCTGTAATAGAAGAGTTGCCAAAGGTACACCAAAATAATCAACATCATATGAGTGGTAACATGAGACTAGGATCTTATACTTGTCACCTTACTCCTAACTCTAAAATTGCATCTATATATAAAAAATTAATAATTCAAGAAAGGCAAAGACATAGATATAGTGTTAATCTTAAATATGTAAATATTTTACAAAAGCATGGTTTAACTTTTACTGGTATCTCAGAAGATGAAAAAATTATGGAAGTAATAGAACTACCTCATCATCCATGGTTTATCGGAGTACAATTTCATCCAGAATTTAAATCTAGCCCATTTACCCCACATCCTCTTTTTTATCACTTTATCCGTGATGCTCTTATTTTAAAGCAGAATAAAAATTCTTAAAATAACATTTTTGTGAATAGCTAAAAGATTATAACAAGTATCTATATCAATTTTACTATGAGTTACTCACAATAAAAAGTATGTGGTTAAAAAAGATTTCAACTTATCTATTATGACAATCTAATATTCAAATTCAACCTAATTATAAAAAATTACATGATATTCTTAAGTAACATTGCACATTATAAATTTGCATAGTATTTTATTATGATACATAAATACTATCAACTATTTACCGGCCAATATACCATAAATAATATCAACATACCTAACAAAATACTAAACAATCTAATGGTATACAAACATGCTGTGTATTACTGTCACATTAGTGTTACACACATAACATTTAGCACACAACAGTATCAAATTTATGTTACTTTTTAATTTTCGAAATTACTGAGTGTAACATACATTTATAATAAACAAATTTGAATTTCAAATTGTTACAACTTTTTCAACATTCTAAGCATTTTAAAACCATAAAAAAGTAATTATAACCTACTCCTCAAAATACAAGAACATTAACTATGTATGTGTAGTAAATAATTGGTAAGTAAAATATATTACAGCGCATCTAATCTATAATTTATACACATAAATATACCAGAGAATTCTTTCATTATTGAAAATCGCACACATCATACTACCATTAATCTCAGCTGACCCATTAAAAAAAGCATGTTCTCTAATTATACACCTAACACTAATAACTAAATTAACTATTATTACTATTGATACATATAATCAAGGAAGTCTACAACTATAACTTTTTAAGCACAAAAAGTTGCCATTATAGCATATATAAGCTTTTTTCTCATTTGCTTCACTACGTAGTGATGAAAGTTAAACTACAATAAATACAACTTCATATCATAGTTCACATTTTAGAATACTTAAAATATTACGTAGGGCTATAGCATATTACACCAGAGTTAACAGTAATTTAATTATAATTATTTTCTCTTGTAGATAATATACTATTACCTTGCTATGTATATTATTTGAGTATATCATTTTTTAATTAATCTAAAATAAAGGGTGCTAGTATGAGTAATAATACTAATACAAAATCATTGTTGTTTGGGTTTATAAAACAATTCATAGATCCAGTACTGCGTGATGAATCATTGCTATGGTCACAGAATAAGAACGTTACAGCTTCAAATAGCACAAAATCCCCTATTAATCAAAATAAATCAAGTATATCTGATATGAGCAAAAACAACAATTCAGAACAAAGTAGCACTGAACCAGTAAATACTCAATCTATACCTACTTCTGATGAACAGAGTATTGGTGAAACTGCAACAGATATTCATGATAATATACAATCTTCAACTGATCAGGATCAAACAATTATCTCAAGTACCTCTAACATTAACGAAAGCCCTCAATCTGAAACTTCGGAACAAAATGATACTGAGTCAGTAGATATTCAACTACCTACTTCTGATGAGCAGAGTATTAATAAAACTGCAACAGATACTAACGATAATATGCAATCGCCAACTGATCAGGATCAAGCAACTATCTCAAGTATTTCTAACATCAATGAAAGTTCTCAATCTGAAACTTTGGAACAAAGTGATACTGAGTCAGTAGATATTCAACTACCTACTTCTGATGAGCAGAGTATTAATAAAACTACAACAGATACTAACGATAATATACAATCGCCAACTGATCAGGATCAAACAACTATCTCAGGTACCCCTAACATCACCGAAAGTTCTCAATCTGAAACTTTGGAACAAAGTGATACTGAACTAGTAGATACTCAATCACCTACTTCTGATGAGCAGAGTATTAATAAAACTATAACAGATACTAACGATAATATACAATCGCCAACTAATCAGGATCAAACAACTATCTCAGGTACCCCTGACATCACCGAAAGTTCTCAATCTGAAACTTTGGAACAAAGTGATACTGAGCTAGTAAATACTCAATCACCTACTTCTGACGAAGCAGTATCGACAGATGCCTCAGAAAGTTCCAATGTAAATGATACAGTATCTATAATGACCACTGATGATAATGTATTTTTTGTATATAATACAGAATCTATAATTGATCAGGCTCACTCAATGATTTCAAGTACTCCCAGCATTAGCAAAAGCCATAAATCCGAAAATAGTACTTTAGAGCACAGTGGTGATGAGCAAACTCTACCTACCTCCGAAGATACATTAGAAGAAGGTATTCTTCAAACAACTCTAACCCCTGACAATCACTCTGAAGAAAGTGATTTAAAACAAAACGATAATCTTAATGGCATAAGTAGTAGCATATCTGATACAAGTACAAATAACAATTCAGAACAAAGTAGCACTGAACCAGTAAATACTCAATCTATACTTACTTCTGATGAACAGAGTATTGGTGAAACTGCAACAGATACTAACGATAATATACAATCGCCAACTGATCAGGATCAAACAATTATTTCAGGTACCCCTGACATCACCGAAAGTTCTCAATCTGAAACTTTGGAACAAAATGATACTGAGCTAGTAGATACTCTATCACTTCCTTCTGACGAAGTAGCATCAACAGCTACCTTAGAAAGTTCCAATGTAAAAGTAACTACTAATGACAGTGTATTTTTAGAGGACAGTGGTGGTAATGAGCAAACTCTACTTGCCGCTGATGCATTAGAAACAGATGTTCTTCAACAAGAAATTCTAACCCAAGGTCACCCTGAAGAAAGTGATTTAAAACAAAACGATAATCTTAATGGCATAAGTAGTAGCATATCTGATACCAGTACAAACAACAATTCAGAACAAAGTAGCATTGAACCAGTAAATACATCTATAACTACTTCTGATGAGCAGAGTATTGGTGAAACTGCAACAGATACTAATGATAATATACAATCGCCAACTGATCAGGATCAAACAACTATCTCAAGTACCCCTGACATCACCGAGAGTTCTCAATCTGAAACTTTGGAACAAAGTGATACTGAGCTAGTAGATACTCTATCACTTCCTTCTGACGAAGTAGTATCAACAGCTACCTTAGAAAGTTCCAATGTAAAAATAACTACTAACGACAGTGTATTTTTAGAGGACAGTGGTGGTAATGAGCAAACTCTACTTGCCGCTGATGCATTAGAAACAGATGTTCTTCAACAAGAAATTCTAACCCTTGAAGGTTATCCTGAAAAAAGTGATTTAAGCCAAAGCGATAGTTTTAGCACAAACATAAATGATGGTATACCACAGGCTACTTCAGATATTGTTATTGTATAAAAAAGCTCACATTAATAACAGCTATGATGGCAGGACTTTGTCCTTGCCATCCTGTAAGTTATGTTTTTATGTTTATAAATAACTATTTACTTATTTTAAATATATAAATGCCAGAAGATTGTTTTTGATTGATATTTCTTAATTAACGCTGTATATCTCTAATAATACAGCACCTTTACATTACGTCATATTATTCATAAAGATGCATAGTTACAATTTACACAAATAGCAACAATATAATACCGCATGTATAAGTCAGTAAACAAAAAATTTATTATAGTAACCTTAATCATCCCTTGATCCATGAAAATATTTTGTTTACATTAAAATAATAATCAATGTTAGCAATATTATTACATTTTGGTCACTACTAAATAGCTAATGCAAACAGCACTTGACACTTATCACTCTTGTATTATTTAAATAAGATATCACAAAGTTTATACTTTCCTATCCTGCTTACAATAATAAATCCTGCTTAAATAATAAATTATGTTACCTAACAATTGACAATTGTACCATCTTTCTCCAATACATTGGATACAACTTTACTGCTCATAGTACAATCACATTACTACATAAGCAATAATTTATACATCAAAAAGTGAAACCAACCTTATATCATACATAAAATAATCATATGTCACTTATGATTATGCATTCTAATATATAGTTGCTATTAATTTTATTGGAAAAAATACCGAATTAGTCCTTATGTTGAACTTAAAAACAAATACCACTTTGCAAAGATTACACTAAGTACAACACACAATTAATATTAACTTAATTTAACTGTACTCAATTGCTTATACAAAATAACCATGCTTCACTAAAGAAATCAATACTAGTCATGATAAAACCTCTTGCTTCTTTCAGCAGTAATTTAATTTACAGCACTATAAATATTTAAACATAAACTAGCTTTAACACAATAGAAAGTCAATCACCAATCTAATATGAAAGAAGCAAGCAATCCTACAACAACAAAGTTTTTTTTTATTTTTTCATATAACGGAAACAGTATCAGTACTCCCTATCAAAGGCAATACCTGAGATGATTCATCACTATTTTCATGCACTTCCCCAATAGCTGAACTATGCTGCACATCTTCAGACATAACATCATTACTATCACTTAGCCCATATATCATAGGAACAAAATGATGCACAACATACAAAACATGACCATGATCACATGGGCATCCCTTACTTTCAATAGATAACTGATTATCGCTTGTATCTAATTTCAAATCAGCTACCATATCTTTTCTAACTAAATCAGTATTATCATCACTCATAAACTATACTCCAAAGTATAAACCTAGCTTATATTTTACTACTAAAAAATTAAGATTGCAATTTTTAAATAGAATACACTTAATACAATAGCATACGTAAGCCACAATGTCTTAGATAATTCTCTTCCTATCTATTCAAATCACATGACTTTATAAAATACATTAACCAACCTTCTCATGACCTCTGTATAACAAAACTTACACTCTTTGCACTAATGATCATTATAAATGTTTATCATAAAAAGTTATTGCAAATAGTGCAAAAACATCAACTCATCACACCAAACTAATACTGCTTATTCGCTTATTATAATCTATATATCAAATAATATGTACTTTATACATAACCCACTTTTACTCACTAAATACCCTTACATTTTATATATTTTTAAAAATTTATTACTTAAAGAGCACGCATAACCTCTATAAGAGATATACTACTTGATATACAATTTATCTCTATTCATAAGTATTTTATTCTCTAGCTATATTTTACTTATAAAATTAGTACGTTTTATAACTCGTATAAATATTAAAAGATTATTTAATATAAATAGCATGTATTCATTAAAGTAATTTGCTAGCTATAACAACTAATATAAGCCCACTAGCCAAAATGCTACCACAATACTTAACAAACAAGATAAGTAATAATATTTGTATTAACATTTTGCATTTATTCATGTTATTCTATTATAACATCCAAAATATCAACTGTATCTTCCCCAAAAGTTAACGTATTTATTTTTTTAAGCCCATAATTATGAAATAAGTTTGCAACATCTAAGTTATTAAGCGATGAAACACCTTCATTACCAAATATTTTATTAGTCCTACACCATAATAATTGATCAACTAATTTTCTCTTTAATAGTTCAGTAATTAAAATACCACCACCTTCTACAAATAACCTAGTTATGCCTATATCAACAAGCTTCTTCATGGCATTTACAAAAAAATCATCACTTTGTACTAATAAATATTTTACATGCTTCAACTTTACGTCAACGTTATGATCAGTAAGTATATAAGTTGGTATAATGCTAGCAGTTTTAATTATGTTATAATTGTAATTAAGCTTACCAGATCTATCAATTATTACTCTTATAGGTGAATATTTTTCAAGCCCAGAAAGCCTGCAATCTAACATTGGATTATCTAAAACTACAGTATTACTTCCTACCATTATTGCATCATATATAGCACGTTGTTTGTGTACCCACGTTCTTGTCAATTGATTGGTAATCCACTTATTTTGTTTATTAGGTAAAGCTATTTTTCCGTCTAAAGTAGTAGCTATTTTTACTGTAACAAAAGGCCTGTTTTTTACTTTGCTATAGATAAATCCTATATTCATTTTATCTGCTTGTGCACGCATCACACCATACAATACTTCCAATCCTGCTTTTTGAAGTATTTTTATTCCTTTCCCTGATACTCGCTCATCAGGATCCTGACTCGCTATAACAATCTTACTAATACCAGCATTTATCAATTCCAAAGTACAAGGCCCTGTATTACCATAATGACAACATGGCTCTAAAGTAACATATACTGTTGCACCTTGCGACAAAGATCCTGCATTACGAATAGCCATTATTTCAGCATGTGGTCTTCCACCCTCTTGAGTCCAACCTCTTCCCACAATCATGCCAGAATTCACTATAACACACCCTACTGCAGGATTAGGATATACATTCCCTAGACCACGACTTGCAAGACGTAATGCCATCAACATAAATTTTTCATCATCATCCATAATGAAATACTCTATACAATGTTTTAGCTCTTGATATTTTTATGTAATGTTACTATATTCTCTCTAAATTCATGTATAAAAAGTTTTAAAGTTATGTCTATAGAAACCTCTAAAAATAATGCAGACACTAATGATACTACTCGTAATGAGAACACTCACAGTGATACCATTAACAATACGCAAGTATCTAAAAATGATGAAATACATAATAATAAACCCGCTCAAGGCCATCTAAAAGATCATAAAGAAACTAAAAAATTCACAGCAAGTATCAACAAAAAGCCTAATAAAGTATATGAAGAAAGTTTAGCAGAATTAGAACAATTAAAATCTCAATTAGAGCATGTAAAATCTCAGTTTCATCTTGCAGTTGCAGATAAGGAAAATATAAAACGTCTTATGAAGCAAAATATTGATGATGCAGTTGATCGTGCAATGTCTAATTTTACACGTGAAATCTTAATATCCTGTGACAACCTTGAAACCGCTATGCAAAACTTAAAAGAAGGCGATAGCATTCATGAAGGTATTTCTATGACATGGAAGGAATTAATCAATACTTTAGAGCGTCATGATATAAAGAGAATATATCCCTTAGGAGAAAAGTTCAACCCTCAATTTCATAAAGCTATATCACAAATAGTAAATGATGATACCCCTCCTGGCACTATTGTACAGGTCATACAAGCTGGGTATACTCTTAAAGCAAAATTAGTACGTCCAGCATCAGTAATCATTTCAAGAGCTAGTCAAGAGGAATAATTGTGAGTTTACCCATAGCTCTATCAGGTATACAGCCAAGTGGTAATGTTCATTTAGGTAATTATTTAGGTGCAATACATAATTGGGTACAAATACAAAATTCTTATTCTTGCTTTTTCTGTATAGCTGACTTGCATGCAATAACATCAAAAAAATATGCAAGTGAAAATCTTTTATCTAATAACATGAAACTTCTTGCTACATATCTAGCATGTGGCATAAATCCCAATAATGCAATAATTTTTGTCCAATCTTGCGTATCTGAACATACAGAATTATGTTGGTTACTAAGTTGCATAACACCTCTTGGATGGCTTAATAGAATGACTCAATTCAAAGACAAAAGGCAAAATGTAAGTTCTCTAGGATTATACAGTTATCCAGTGTTAATGGCCGCTGATATTTTATTATACAAAACAAATTTCGTACCTGTAGGCAATGATCAACAACAACATTTAGAATTAGCAAAAACTATTGCAAAAGCGTTTAATGCTCTATACGATATAGAGTATTTTCAAATACCGTTACCTATAATTCATAGTAACACAGCAAGAATTATGAGTCTGAGAAACGGTTT
This sequence comes from Candidatus Neoehrlichia procyonis str. RAC413, assembly GCF_000964795.1. GTDB lineage: Bacteria > Pseudomonadota > Alphaproteobacteria > Rickettsiales > Anaplasmataceae > Neoehrlichia > Neoehrlichia procyonis. The sequence goes on from NZ_LANX01000001.1 coordinate 786,472, forward strand.
AAAAAAAATGAGCAAATCTGAAGTATCTGATTATTCTCGTATTAACCTTGATGATGAAGATGATATAATATTACGTAAAATCACAAAGGCCATCACTGATTCTACGTTAGGATTTGAATTTCACACTTTACAAAGTAGACCAGAAATCAATAACTTAATTAATATATATTCAATTTTAACTAATACATCAAAAGAAAAACTTTGCAGTACAATTAGCAATTATAGTACAAAACAATTTAAAAACTTATTATCAGACTTACTAATTCATACAATTAGCCCTATCAGAAAAAAAATTAAAGAGTTGCTTAATGAAACATCTTATCTTAAAATAATATTAAATAATGGAAATGAGCAAGCAAAATCCATTGCACACACACATATGAAAGAAATTAAGCATATCATTGGCCTCTTTACATAAAATTGGATACATTTGTACTATACTTTAAGTAAAAATCATAACCTAGTGCATCAGTTACATAATGTATAGACATATCTTGCTTGATATAAGCCGTTACAGCAATACTAAATACTTCTAGTAATTACGTTACAATCATTATACAAACTTAACATCAAATAAAATAACCATAAATCACTTAGTAATGCCTATACTTATTGCATTTAATAAAAGTTACATATACATCAACAGCACGTCTCTACAAAACACTGAACAATAATTGACATCACACACAAAAAAACTAACATATTTTTTTAGAAGCTATAACGCCATACAAAATTATATTATTTTACCAAACGCTTAAGTTTATAAATAGTGTATACTATACTAAATACACCTATGTAATAACATTATATTTCACATCACAATAGAAATGGTAACAGACCGTTAATTCTTAATGCAAATAAATATAAAAACAATTGCAAAGTTAGATACCATATTCCCCCCCCCCTATATTTATCACGATTTGTTCTACATGTTGAAAAATTACTACTAATTCTCAAACTTGAACTATATGTTTTCTTTTCACAACTAAAATATATATAATCAAAAAATCTTATTATTTTTTACACCAATCCTTTATATATATTCTAATAAAATCGATTTCAAAATAATAAACAATCAAACATATACTACGTAAAATATTAAAAAGCCTGCAAGGCTATAAAAAAATACGTGTAAAAACTACAAATAATTATAGCGATATGGTAATATTATTCTTATGGGTTCTATATAACTGTATGATTCTATATATAAACATTAAAAATGTTACCCTTTTCATAATGACATAAGTTTAATTACACTTAATATTTATTCTTTGTAGCTTCTTTTGTAATTTCATCAATACAGCATTGTATTAGTACGTATTACCTATTAGCACAATTAAAAAGACCAAAACAAAAGAACATTATACACGCTTATTATTTATAACCAAAGTTCACACTTAAATATAATTCGCTGTTATGCCATATAACCTTTATACCATAAAAGCAATTTTATATTTTTCCTCTATTCAAAGTAAATACACTTTTTAAAGACAAAAAGCTTTTAACTCTTACACTACACCATAAAAAACATTTATGATATAACCTACATAGCATTGTAATAAATCTACTGTACAAAATTTATTTATAATAACAAGAAACTTGCTCACATCATCCTATAGGACTAAATAACAACTTCACATATCAAATATTAAACAAATTATACGTTTAAGTATAAAAAACTTTCAACTTTTGTATAACATTATAAAAAATATTTGTAATATTACCTGCACCCATAGAAATAACTACATCACCTGCCTGAGTAATAACACTTAACATTTCTGCTATTGCATCAGAAGTGTCGATAAGCACAATATTATAAAATCCCTGCTCTTTTGTCACTCTTACCAAATCGCTACTGCTACAATGTAATATTTCCTCTTCACCTGCTGAATATACATTTGTCAAAATAACATAATCAAATTTTGTAAAAACATAAACAAAGTCACTAAAAAAATATTTAACACGTGTAAACCTATGAGGTTGTATAATACCTATAACTTTTCTTTGCGCAATACAAGATGCTGATAATAAAGAAGCTTCTATTTCAGTAGGATGATGAGCATAATCATCAATAAATTTTACGCCTTTTATCTCTTCAATCAAAGAAAATCTTCTTTTAACACCAGAAAAGCTTTCTATTCCTTTTATGACATCTTTAATTGAGATATCCAACTTTACAGCAACTGATATTGCAGCAGTAGCATTTCTAACATTATGATTACCTATAATAGGTAATTGTATATCTGTATACAGTCCACGTTGTATACCAAAAGCTATTGTAACATCAAAAACAATAACATTACGTTCCTGTCGTATATTAGAAGCATAAACATGATTATTCAAAGAACCCCCATAATTAACTTTGTTACAATTAATATCTTCTAACCCTTTAATGTTTATATCATCCGGCAATACAACAAATCCTGTATTAGATACACCTTTTAAAAATTTAATAAAGGCATCCTCTATAGCATTATAATTCTCATAATAATCAATATGTTCCAAATCAACATTTGTAATAACTGCTATTTCACATGAAGCATTGATCATCTTTCCATCAGATTCATCAATTTCAACAATTAGCCAATCTCCTTTACCAATTTTTACATTATTATTATAACTATTTGCTATACCTCCTATTAGTACCGTAGGATCCATATTAGCACATTCAAAAATAGATGATATTAAACCTGTAGTAGTTGTTTTTCCGTGTGAACCAACAACACATATAGAACGCTTCAAGCGCAAAAAATATAATAGTAAATCCACTCTGTGTAAAACAATTTTACAAGACAGAATAGCTGAATAAAGTTCAACATTATTATCCTGGATTGCACTAGAATAAACTACAACATGAGCATCCTTTACATAGCTATGATGATGACCAGTAAAAATAACAATACCTTTTTTTTTTAACCTTTCAGTATTGTTATTAACATTAACATCACTGCCTTGTACTATATAACCATAACCATGTACAAGCTGGGCTAAAGCGCTCATACCAATACCACCAATGCCAATAAAGTGAAATACTGTACAAGAAGAGAAAATGTCCGAAAGCATATTTATCTTATAATAATACATGCGGACGGAGTGGGATTCGAACCCACGGTACGCTATTAACGTACGTCAGTTTTCAAGACTGGTGCCTTAAACCACTCGGCCATCCGTCCACTTTACTTGTAACATAATCCTTAAAAATACGCAATATACTTCTCAGTGTTATTTTACTTATAAAATTTACTTACCTAACTTCACGTTACAGTCTCAATATTTGGATAGCTCTATAGTAAAAACAGATAAAACATCAATATACTGCCGATAACTCATAAAATTACTTGCTATTATTCCCTAAATTTCACATATCAAATATTATCAATAATGTATTAAAGTTATAGAACTAAATTCTACACTCATTTACTTTTATTGACTCTTCCTGAGGCACAAGAAACACTAATTTATGAATTATTGTACTATTCTGATATAATTGTGTGAAGAAATAAGAATTATAATAGCTCTCATTTCAAATACTCACATAAACATAAAATGCCGTAAGCTAAGTGGATTAATTTATTACCTATATCAAAAAAAATTATATTTTATGCTATATTACATATGCTATATTACAAATGAAATTCATTAACTATAACAATATTATAGCACATCTAAAGCTCTAAAAAATCATTAATACAAACATGACTAAAATTGCCATAGCCATTAGTTTCTGCATATTTTGTAAAAATATTGACTTTTACACACAACTTCCCTATAATACTAAGAGTGTATAAAATAGAGTTACCTATATGACCAATCTTAAAGTAAGTATGATGTATGTTAAATTAGAAAGTCTTCAACTAAATAAAAATCACGTTGTTATTTCCAGTGACAGCATTGTTATCGAATACAATGAACATCTCCATCATTTACTAATAAAAAAAAATAATTATTTACAGCATTTTAACAATGTCAAGATTGAACAATTAGATATAGGTTTCCATAATCAACAACTATATGCTAGTTTCCATATGGAAGGTTATAAAGCTAAAAATGTTAATAACATTATTAAACCATTTAGGTCACAAGCTTGCAATTTATATGCAAGCCAAAAACTGTATAATGTAAGATGTGATCAGTTGAATCCACATGGTTTTACAGCACATACACACAGCTACTAAGCAGTTCTTAAAGTTACTTATAATTAATTATAACATATATGTTCGTACATATCACAAGTTAGTGTAATATTGCTGCCATACATTCATAACAACATATATTCTAGGCAATGCACTATTATAATCAGGTTTCATGATTAAAAATTGAACAATTAAGTAGCTATATCATATAAATAATTACTTGTGCATAACTTTCTCCATATAAGTTTTAATCTAATTTGAGAATTCATAACCATAATACTCTATGTTAACAAATAGTAGCAGAAGTAATATAGACAAGCTCTTTCTTATCATAGTTATTACTAAAAATCTATATCCTAATAGCGTTTTGATAGTAGTTAATTAATAACACCATAAACTATATGAAAAAAGGCTATTATCACAAACTAATTAAGCAGCTACACATACTAAATTATTCAATGATAAATCTTATTTCCTAATAAAAGTATACTTTTTTATATTTATTATGTAGTATATAACTTACCATAAAATTCAGTTTTCAATAAAAATTACTGATATGATAGATTTAGCATAAAATATATTAATTTTTTAATCACACAACTGTTATGCCATGATTTATACTTTAAAATTGAAATAAAGTAGATAATAAACTTTACATATGGAAAATATATTATTAAGATATATCATAAATTTTATTTTTAAAAATGGTCATTTATATGATAGATCTTATATTTAACATGCAACGTGTTGACTTACGTAACATTTGTACTGATAAAAATATTTCTATTGCCAATGACAATATAACTGTGCAATTTAATGCAGATAATAAAACTTTAGCAACAACAACCAATAACTTTTCCTGGTATTTTAAAAATGTTAAAGCTGAACAATTAATTCAGAACCTCGATAACGTAAATATTAATTTTTACATACAAAACTACAACCATAAATTGCTTAATAATATTATAAAAGAGTGCCAGTCAGATAATCATAATATTTACGTGAACTATCGTAATGTAAATACTAAACAATTAAGTCACAATTCTTTAACTACTAATACCCAAGATCTTATAGTAAACATGCAACATGTTTCAAATTTTATTGTCACTAGTTCGCAGGTTATTATTAGCAATAAAGAGATCAAAATTTTACTTGATAAATACGTCAATAATTTAGTAATAAAACAAAATAATGTTTATACATATTTTCGCCATGCCAATATTAAACAAATAAGCAAGAGCCTTGATAACATAAACGTTAGTTTTCATATACAAAAATCTACAGCTCAAAACATTTATAATGTAACCAAAAAATTTGAATCACACGATTGCAATATATATGTAAGTAACTATAATTCAAATACTAAAAAATTAAGCTGCAATTCACTGGTTAACACAGAAAGTATTGCTAAGCAATCAAATTATAGATTACTAGATGATGCAGCAAATCTCAAACAACCAAGCGTTAGTTCTTTGAACAATGTAACAAGTTTAAATTATAGTTTTCTAGATGATGCAGAAAATCTTAAACAACCAAGCACTAGTTCTTTAAATAATGTAACAAGTATTGATGCTCAACAATTAAATTACAGTTTTCTAGATGATGCAGCAAGTCTTAAACAACCAAGCACTCATTCATTAGCTGATATAAGTATTGAACAATTAAATCTCCGTGCTTTCAAAAAACCATCATTGGCTAATATCTAACCATATTAAGAAACACATTATACTGTATCATATAAAGTTCTTAGTTGAGTATCAATCTTAAGTTGTTAATATTAATTACGTCTTATAATAAGAATTTACGCTTTCATATTAAATATCTGTTAATCCGCATAAAAATAAATATAAATAATTATATTTGCTCCACTTCTTTATTTATTTCAGTAGTTATTCAAGCAATTTGTCAAGATTTAATCATTAGTAGCGTTATATAATATTAATAATAATGATTACACTAATATAATCCATTATCTCAAAAGGATTATGACTTTAACACAAACCTAATGAAACTTAACTTTTATATATTAATGATTTATAACAACATAGTTTCTAAGGTACTCACATAATAAACCCTAAAGTATATAAATAATGTTATAATGTTAATTATAATATCAGAAACTTATGGGTATGCAATCACTATTGCTAATATTATACTAGCAAAATCTAATCGCAATGCATGATAAAAAATAATCATCATTTATTATATTTGGCAATACATACGCTAATCAATTAAATTTTATTTCTAAAAATTTACATACTAGTCTTACGTACCATACTTTTATACTTCTGGTATTACTAGTGACAACCCTATATAGGAAGGAAATTACACAGTGTATGTAGTTGGCAATAATAAACACTATTAACATAATCAAAAAATTATGATGATTTTTTTTTCGAGCTATAAAAAATTTTATTAAAATATATTAATAATATAAACATATTATCTAAAAATTTAGCTTGTTTACATACACTTAATAACATATAATTATCTATAATTAGTTTTCTAAGGTTGCATACATGATTGATTTTACAGTACATATGAATGATGTTGACTTAAGTAATTTTCACGTTAGTGAAGATGGCTTTACTGTCACTAGCGGAAACACTACCATTGAATCTCATAAACATTCATCTAGAGGTGATGCACCTGACTATAATATGTTAACAATAAAAAGTATTTCAGCTGGTAGCGGTTATGAGAACTATTTTGCAGATTTTTACAACGTAAAAATTAACCTAATGCAATTAGATTTTAATAGCTACAATAAACAAATAGACATTAGCTTTTCTGTTCCAGATGCTACAGATATAGAAATTGATAATGTTATTAACACATTCACATCACAAGATTTTACAATACATGTAAATAAGTAATATATCTGCAGAGGCATATTGATTAACATTTAATGACTTTAATTAGTACTGTACACCTATAAAAAACAACTTTTTGCTATTACTAAAGTAATAGCATTAAGAAATGTTACCGTATTATTATTTAATGAATAAGTTATTATAACATTTTTTTACACTCACTTATTGTACTATAGAATTAAACATAGTTAGTTAGAAAGCTTGTGGTGATAGTGAAGAACTAAATTATAGATATCTATGCAAAGTACAGTTGTTGCAACATTTACAACAAAAGCAATAGGTTAGCAATTTTACTTCACTAAAAAACTTGATATATATTAAGTACTATAAATTAGGACAATAACATACTAAAACAAACTCTTGTATGAACATATTGTACATATAAATATAGAATTATCTCTTGATTTTTCTACTACTTTCGTAAAATCAAATCTAACATAATATCACTTCTTCTAGTCAGCATAATAACCCTACTTACTTACTACTATACAGAAAATAGCCAACTACATTGCAAACACTAATGTTTTTATGCTACATGCTTAAGAAATAACATAAGCATATATATTTTAACGCTCATATAAATCAAAACATTGATAAAAAAATACTGAATTAAGCAATTTGAAATTAAATAAGTGTGTAATTATAAATTCAAACAATAACTTTCACATCTCATTTTATAATAATAACACCATATGGTATATAGAGCTTTTGTATCCTGTTTTCTAGCATTTCATTCCATACTTATAGCATATCTTTATTGAAATTTAAGATTTATTCTTTATACCTTCATCTTTTAAATAAAAGGTATGGTATGATTGATTCACAATCTCTATTTCACAATTCTCCTGACAACTCTCAAGATACAGATATTTCAATAAATTACCTATATGTTGGCATGCACATGCAAAATATTAATTATGCTAATATTGAAAATAACAATTTAAAAGTTAACAGCGAAAATGCAAACATTGAATTCAATAACATGTATGATGACAAAAATTCAAATATTAATGTTGAAATGAATAATCACACATTAACTATAAAAGATGCAAATGTTATAAGCAGCAAAATAGATGTAAGCAATAAATATTATAATGCTGAATTCTTAGTAAAACCACAAGATTTACAGTATGATAGATCACATTTTACCACAAACATACAACAACTAGATCATGGTTCATACATAACAGTCACAGCTATGAACGTTTTTCCATTTCAACAGCCACCAATTAATTAATGTATTCAATGTAAAAATGATACAATAATTAAAATAGCTACGGGACCAAACCCGTAGCTTATTTTATTCTTCTTTACTGATACTATTTATAATGAATGATTAATAATAGACCTTTTCATTACTCATAATTTAAGCAGTAAATATTATACCTACAGTAAGGTATATTAAGTATATAAGATTTGAATAATAGAGAGTCGCCTTATAACCAGTGTAAAGCTTATATAATATATTTTATACAAGATATTTCATAATGCAGCAATCTAGACATAATTTTATATCATCAACTAAATTTTATACATAAAAACTATCACAAATATCTTTACAAAATAATTTAACAATATCAATTTATATCTATAAATAGTTACTTACTTTACTACTAACAATAACTCAAGAATAAAAACTTGTTTCAAAACTTTTTTAATACAATTGCCACCTAATTTTTATAGTAAATAATATTACTACTTTTCGTCTACCTTAGACATTAAATACATTCATCAAAACATTATTATACCGTATTTATATTGCTCTCGAAACTTAAATATGTAGTGCATTATTTTATTTCAACAAAAACATTAACATTCACTATATGTACTTTTATCATATCCTAATTTCAGTACATATATTACATTCAAAATTGATTATGTTTATTATAAGCTTGTTGATAAGCTTATACATGCAAATTTACCCTTGCTCAGCTTTTTATCACTATATACAATAGCTGATTTATAGTTACCAACCAAATTATCATTTATCAAGTACGCTAAAAACATATTATCACAAACCCTAAAAATCCATTACATATCTACAGGTATTTATTAAAGTAACCATTATATCAATAATAAAATATGCTTTATATTATAAAGCATATATAAATACTAAATAACAGCATATAAATATTATTATGATTTTAACAACTATACCATTTCATGATTAATTCTCGACACAAGATTATATAAAAGAGCTTATTTATTAAAAAATAGTAAGGCTGTTAGTAACATATTTTATAATGAAGTAGTTTTTTCCAACACCCCTCCCCCTTAATTTTAAGTTATATCAAAAATATAAAATACGATAACAATATACTTTTCTTTCATAAATTTAAACATCCAATAACTTCAAAGATAGAACATTTCTAAATTATGTAAGCATATGCCTCACAGAAACACAATTTAATAGAAAACTTATCTATACAATAAAAGTGTAAAAATGATTATCATAAACATATCTTACACTTATATAAGTATTTTCACAAAATTTAACAAAATCAAAAACATACATATTACAAATCATATACAAAAATTACTTTTCCTTTAAAATATAAATATATTTATAGCTACACACTTATAAAACCACAAATTAAGAAGTTAATTAATTCAAATTTAATGTATGAGCATTATATCTTTATTTTTTTATATAAATGGTAATAGACATGACGGATTCACAGCACTCAAATTTTGAGTCACATAAACATGAAATTAATACCAAAATTAGCCCCACCAACAAGCTATATGCTGACATATTCCTGGACAACATAGACCTCGAGCAAATAAGCATTAATAACTACCAGTACGAATTTCAAAATAAAGATCTTTATATCGTATTCGATAACCCACAAAACCTACAAGAGTCTTTATCAGATGATATAATATTTACATCAAATAATCAAAGTGCAAATGTTAGGATTTTATTTGATGATCATAAAATAACTCTTGATAATGTCAAAATGTTAACATGCATACTAGATTTACACGAAAATTACCTCTATGCTGAAGTTGAACTACCTACACAAGATTATAAATTTGATGAAAAACCTTTTATTGAAAAAATAAGCATACCATATCATTCATCACATATTACAATAGACTACACTTTCTCTTTTTAGCCTAAGATCTATATAGCTACGGCCTATAACCGTAGCTATAAAAAGCATCAATGCTATTAAACACGTATACATTGTTTATATAAATCTATATAAGATGTTACCAAAAATGTTTTCGTGAAATCAAAACAACACTCATTTTTAAACGATTTATCTTGAAACTCTACAAAAGGTACTTTTTAAAAAACAATTATTAACTGTTAATACATCAACAGTTACACACAACATTATTTATGCTTAAAAAATAACTCACTATGATCATTTATATTTTTTAGTAATCTCTAAGTTATCTATTTCACATATTACAAAATGAAAAAGAATATTAAATTATTTAATTATAAATTATATCAAATATATTGTAATAAGGCTATAATAGCATACCAATAAAAGCTGCCTTTTTGATAAACTCACAAATCTTATATTGGATATATAAAGCCTTTCAAAAGATGTGCAACACTAAAACATATATATAATTTGCTAATTACCATATACAATTCAAAAATAACCTACAGTTCTTATGTACAATCCACACTTCTAAAAAAACTCCTATAAAATTTAGGATTAATTGACATATTTTCACATTATAAAAGATTTAATCATAATTTCATTAAAACTTAACATCTTACATCTATATATTTATGTTTAAAATAACAAAGGATATTAATATGGTTGATTTACAGCCTACATCTTATCATAATCAAATACACAATCTTGACAATAATTCTCAACACACATCAGATAATAACACTATGTTATCTATGTATGGAGAACTTTTTCTACAAGATATCAATTTCGATCACCTTACAATTAATAGTACTGCTTACCAAATTCACAATGATAAGTTTAACATTACATTTAACAACATTTATAGTAAAGGTACTGTAGATATTCGTATTGACTTTCACGATGATAATATGCACCACTTACTAACTATTAGAAATGCAGTTGTAGAATTAAGTGATATAAATCTGCAAGATAAAACTTTTTATTCTGAATTCAAATTTAACCCTAAAGAAAGTATGCAATTATATAAATCTATTATCTCTGACAATACAGAAATTGATTTCAACAATTTACAGTTAACAATTAGTAAAATAGAACCTGACTACTTTAATATTAATACACAAGAATCTCACGAAATAACACATCTTAATGATGATGATGATCATAGAGAACTTGGTCACAATACAGAACTTGATTTGGCACACACACATACTACTATTAATCAACAATTAGAAACAGTACTACACCCTAACACCAACACTAAAATTATACAAAATAATGAAAGTCAAACTAATATAAAGTAATCAAAAACTAAATTATCATAATTAAAAGAAGAGAATATTAACACAATAAACTCTTCAGATTAATGTAAAAATTTCTTACAGCTACGGTTTAAAAAAAACCGTAGCTCATTATATAGTTGCTATAATAATTTAATACATTCAAAAAAATTGAATAAAAATACGATACACGACCAATCCAAAGATTCAAATCTTCTCATAAAAACTATTTTAAAAAACAATGCTACTAAACAAACACTTAAATTCAAGAATATAGATACAACCATAAACAAAAAACTATCGCTTTTTAAGCAAATTTCCAAACGATTAACTCAATACATACATTTTGATAATTTCATAATATAACGTACAAACAGCTCATATTAATAAATCCTCTGTAACCATCGCCCATAAATGAAAAAAATATTTGATATATCAGGCTTACTAAAAACATAATTTGTGATAAAAAACTTAAATTATCAACAGCATAACTTACTATAAAAATCTTCACAAACCTTTACAAATTTTATTTAAACACATTATATAAATCTGACACTCCATAAAATTAACTTCATCATATTGTCTTAAGAAAATCATATGCTTTATACTATTCAGCATAATATTTACACTTAAGCACAATTAAGAAAATATTATCAATTCTATAAATCTTAGCATTAAAACATAAAAGCTACTTAACATTCTTATTAAAAACAATTAGCATATACATTTCATAATTCTTCTTTCGTTATTAAAACTCAATATATCATGACTCCCATTCCTTAAAAAAAGAATTACATTTTCACATAAATTTAAAACCTTTTACTTATCCTTACTCTTTAAAAAAGATGTTATTATATGGATATTTACAAATGACTATGCTATCACCTGAATGTAACTGTCAGAATTTAGGCGAATCAATAGCACAAATACATGCCCATGTACATCTAAAAAACATTGATGTAAGTAACATACATATTAACAATAGTGATTTTACAGTTCAAAATCCTGATTTCAGTACTATAGTTAAGTATTGTAATTACAGAATGCATGACCCTCATACCATTGCCATATTTAATAATGCAGATGCTCCTACACAAGTAGACATTAATTTTTACAATCACACATTAACTTTTAATGATGCAAATATTACAGGTACTATAGATACAAGCAATAAGTCTTTTGATGTAGACATTATATTATCCAATACAAACAACTTACAATATGATCATGAACATACTAATCCTCTAGGCATATCTGATAATGGATCATATATATCAATGAAATCTCAAAAATTAAGAGAAATTTTTCCAGAGATGTTTAACACTACAAACTAATACAATACAAAATAGCTACAATCGTTAATACACATTATGATATATCAAAATACAGATACGGAAAACAGATCCGTAGCTGAAAATACTATAAAAGTTATTTTATAGCCAATTTACAATTGGCACCATTTTATTATTAACACTTTACAAAATAATTATATAAATATTTGTAATAATACCATTAAGCTTATATATTTTCACACTATATTATTTAAAGCCTACATTGATTTTAACTATGTAATCTACCTACAACACATCTTATATAAATACTAATCAAAGTAGTGCATGCTTACATTTTTACAAGGTCGTTCATCTAGAAGATAATATACTATACAATAACTAAAAAAACACTCAAATAAAAATATATATAAAATAATTCCCATAACTAATATGCCATCAAGCTTAAAAACTATAATACAAATAATACATTTTGGTCGGAATGATGGGATTCGAACCCACGACCTCCAGTCCCCCAGACTGACGCGCTAACCCAAGCTGCGCTACATTCCGCTCTTTTAAAAAAAATTTTAATTTTACTATATTTCTAGCAAGGGTAACAAAGTTTATTTTTAACATAATTGCTACCTAAGTAATTCATTATACAACTAACAAATACAGAATTATTATTTCCCCCTAAATTTCACAGCCATTTAAAATTATTAAACCAGCTATGCTACAACAATAAACTTTAGCTATTTAAATAATAATGCTAAGTTAAGCATTATAGCGTCTCATCAAATTTTCTTTAACAAAGAATCTCTTAATTTTATCATATCTCTCAATAAAGTCAGTAAAACTTGTTTTTCATATATCATATTTTCACCATCATTAAGTGTTTTTAGTTTTCGTTGAACACCTTTAACAGTATATCCGCTATCATATAATAAATATTTAACTTTTTTTATCAACTCTATATTATTTTGATCATATAATCTTCGCCCTCTACGTTTAATAGGATTAATTTGACAAAATTTTTCTTCCCAAAACCTTAATACAGATTGTTCAACACCTATCATTCTTGCAACTTCCCCTATTGTATAAAGCTTCTTTTTATACTCTTTACATAAAGTTATATCATCAGATAAGCTTTCTTTCATTATGATTCATCAGAATTAATGAATTGTTTCACAAGTATAGAAGGATAAAATGAGATTGTATTATGTTCTTTAATTATAAAATTTTCTAAAGTTTTTGGATTGCGACCAATACGTTCTTTTTTTTTATATACTTTAAAAGTACCAAAAGAAGAAATTTTAAGTACGTGTTCTTTTGTTAACGATGATACCATTTCATCCAAAATTTCCCCAACAATTGATAAAGAATCCTCTCGAGATAACCCTATTTCCTTATTAATGACTTCTGCAATTTTTGCTTTCGTAAGAGTCTGAGTCATATATTTATAAATCACTAATCTAAGTCATACATTTTACATTATTTGCAAAAAGTATCAAGTCTATATATAGTTCAACTTATTACTCACATGTTATAGACAACAACATACCTACCATTATTAATGCATGCTCCTCCATACGATAAAAGGTAATTATACATACCAACAATTGGTAACATCCCCCATAATTACTATGCTAACTATAAAGTGTAGAAAAAAACACAGATATATCTAAAGATACTAACTTATGAAAACATTTTTAGCACATAAAGCTATATACAATCTCGTATAACAAAAGTCATTTATTTTACATTATTATTTGAAAAAAGTATAAAGTCTATGTATAGCTCGACTTATTACTCGCATGTATAGACAACAATATACCCACTAATATCATACTTGTTAATGTAACACTCCCCTCCATACGATAAAAAAGGTAATGGTACACCAACAATTGGTAACATCCCCGTAACCATTCCTATGTTAATTACAAAGTGTAGAAAAAAACATAGATATACCTACAGATACCAATTTATGAAAAACATTTTTAGCACATAAAGCTATATACAATCTCGTATAACAAAAGTCATTTATTTTACATTATTATTTGAAAAAAAGTATAAAGTCTATGTATAACTCGACTTATTACTCGCATGTATAGACAACAACATGCCCACTAATATCATACTTGTTAATGTAACACTCCCTCCATACGATAAAAAAGGTAATGGTACACCAACAATTGGTAACATCCCCGTAACCATTCCTATGTTAATTACAAAGTGTAGAAAAAAAAACATAGATATACCTACAGATACCAATTTATGAAAAACATTTTTAGCACATAAAGCTATATACAATCCCGTATTAACAAGAAGACTGTATAACATAAATAATATAATAACACCAACAAATCCCCACTCTTCACTAAATACTGTAAATACAAAATCTGTTTGTTTCTCCGGTAAAAAATTTAATTGTGCTTGACTACCATTAACAAGCCCTTTCCCATATATCCCTCCAGAGCCTATTGCTATTTGTGACTGTAATGTATTATACCCAGCACCTAAAGGATCTTTTTCAGGACTGAAAAAAGATATGATTCTACTTTTCTGATAAAAATGAAGAGAATTCCACATAATAGGTGAGACAACTATGCACATAACAAAAAAATACACTAAATACTGACTATTAACGACAACAGACATAACTAATAATGACATTGCAAACATTATACTAGCAGTACCAAGATTAGGTTGTTTTAAAACTAATAACATAAGTGGTAAAATAATCGCCATACATACCATAATGTTTTTTAATTCCATTAGTTGGTAAAAATTTTTATCATGAAAATATCGAGCAAGTACAAGTATTAAGGCAATTTTTGCAAACTCAGATGGCTGGATATTCAAACCACCAAATCTAATCCACCTCGTTGCTCCCATTACTGAAATCCCACACATATGAATCATCAACAATAACAACAAAGCTAATACATATATGCAATATGCGTACTTAATATACCACTCCAATCTTATCATCGATACTACTACCACCAACGGCAATGATAATATAAAAATACTTAATTGATGGCTTGCAAAAGGTGCCCATTTCCCGCCAGAAGCAGAATATTGTATGCTAATACCTATTAAAAATAATAACACCACATTAACTATTAAAAGATAGTTAATTTTTGGTAAATGTTGTACAACAACTTTATAAATTTTCATTACAAAAACATTAATTAAGTAGTGATATTATAGTAAAAAATCTTGTCAGTCTTTCTTTTAGGCTTCATAATAAGTAACATGTTAACATAATAGCTAAAAATGAAACAAATTATCAATATAATCAGCAACAAGTACTTCGTTATCTTCTTTTGTATTACATCAATTATTGTATTATTGGCAATAAATAATTTTTCATTCCACGTAGCAATCACTAAAAGTCCTCCTATAACAGTACAGGAAATTAACTCTGATGAATCTCTTTTTAAGTTAATGTCACATATGAATTCAGACATTACTCTTTTAACGTTATACACATCCTGGTGTAAAAGCTGTATACAAAAAATTCCAGAGATTAACAAAACTCTCAAAAATAATAAAAAAATTACCCCTATAATGATATCGCTAGATGAAAATAAAAATAAACTTATATCTTTTCTACAAGAACAAAAAAAAATAAACTTCATTCCTTATAACGTGACGCCCAGCTACGTAAATAAGTTACTGCATGCATTAATGAGTAAAGGAATATACTTTAACGGGAAAATACCTTACATTGCAATTCTTAGTAACAACAATGCCCCTATAACAAATATCACTAATATAAATAAAATGAATACATATATAGAAAAAATTACAAATAAACAACAATATGATCAATTGCGCTAAAGGTAAGGACATTGCAATAATAATGGGAAGTCAGTCAGATTTCCCAACAATGAGTAATGC
Organism: Candidatus Neoehrlichia procyonis str. RAC413; assembly: GCF_000964795.1. Taxonomy (GTDB): domain Bacteria; phylum Pseudomonadota; class Alphaproteobacteria; order Rickettsiales; family Anaplasmataceae; genus Neoehrlichia; species Neoehrlichia procyonis. The sequence goes on from NZ_LANX01000001.1 coordinate 803,054, forward strand.
GGTATCAATGCTAGAAGAGCTAAATATTACATTTATAACTCTTATAGTATCTGCACATAGAACACCAGACAGACTTTATAATTTTGCAAAATCAGCACAAAATATAGGACTAAAAGTTATTATAGCTGGAGCAGGAGGTGCTGCTCACCTACCAGGAATGGTAGCATCACTCACTACAATCCCAGTAATAGGTGTCCCTATAAAAAGTGAGTTTTTAAATGGAATAGATAGCTTGTTATCTATTGTTCAAATGCCTAAAGGTATTCCTGTAGCAACAATGGCCATAGGACCTTCTGGAGCAACAAATGCCGCGTTAATGGCAGCATCTATTTTAGGGATAAGCAATAATACAATTGCTAATAAGCTCATGCAATGGAAAAATAATCTGTCATCTTCTATCACTGAATCTCCATCTACAAATTACTAACAGACATATATTTCATTAATACTTTCGTAATACATTTTGTTACACAATTTTAGCAGTAAAGTTTTATTACAAATAAATTACATGTGCATATACTTCTTTAAAAATTGTCTCTATCTTATACAAATTATAATAATATCTATATGTTAACAAACATAAGTATATTTAAAATATATTACATGTTTATTCAATCTTGAATCAGCACACAACATCCTAAATATTACACAAGTAACTTCACTAAATGCCTAATATAACTTTCCTCCCCCCATCTTTAGCAATATCACCTACAGGATATATATATTTATAGAAGTACATAAAACTAACAACTTAATCTTCTTTTTATGTTGCTTTGTTTACTATTAGCAATTGATTCAATATCCTTTATATGTAAAATTTCACATACATTTTTCTGCAGATCGTGTATCTCTTGAGAATCTTCTCTAATTTTATCACATAATTTTCCTAACTTAATAATAGCTAACATTAATTGTGTATAGCAACATATTTCATCGATACCATAACTGAGATAATACTGAAACTTAAATTTATGTTCCGGACTTATAACATAATCGGCATCTATAAGTGGCCATAATTTTCTTCCAATTTCACCTTTATATTTAAACTCGCACATTGCCTTTATACAAGATTCTAATATTTCAACCTTAGCACAAACATTGCATCCTTCTTGCTCTAATTTCTTAATATAATACGAAATACGACACAATAAAGCTGTAGAACCATGTACTGCCTGAGACAGCAGATCATTTTTACTAAATGTTAATTCAAAAAAAGTTTTCGCTTTTATTTCTTGCTTATTATATACGTCCAATACACTAGAAAAATCTTTCACTAAATGTTTTAATAAAAAACAAGCTTTATGCATAGGATACCTTAATTGTGTACCCATTTCGTTAAATATCACTAAACTCTGTACACGTTGTGCATTAAATGATACAAGTTCTTTAATACAATTTTGTACTTGAGAACTGGCCATAACATTCAACTTATCTAGTAAATTTTGCATACTACTTACATCATCATTAATTACAGCATTACTAGCTGTTAAATATTTCTCAATGCTTCTACAACTATCTTTTAGCATCTCACTAATCACAAGAAAGTGCTCGTTATTTTTTTCAATAGCACACCTCTGTTCATCTACTTGACTAGATGTAAATGAAAAAAAATTTTCTATCACTTTTTGCTTTACAGCTAATGCATTAAGAAGCTCTTCTCTTAGATTTTGAAAATCTTGTTCTTGTCTTATAACCTTTACACGTAGTTTTGACAAAGCATCATCAACAATCAATTGATTACTCAATAAAGTACCACCGTAACTCTTAATAATCTCTTCATTTATACCTCTACACTTGACCATAAAATAAATCAAACACAAAGATAATAAAATCACTGGCATAACAATACACAAAGATATTTTCACCATTACAGGAATATTATTAGCATAAAGAATACTCTTTAAACCAGTCCCTATCCCTTTTAAACCAGTCCCTATTCCTTGCAAAAAAACTGATCTTAATAAAAACTCATTGCTTACTATTATAGAAATAGCAGCACTCAGTATTATAGAAAGAAAAAATAGCAATGACTTTGTTATAAAGAAAAAACGAACTGAATATAAATCACGCATTTTCCGTTCTTGCAACAATCCTCCATTACAATCCTCTACTTCATTAGCAGTCAACATATAACAACTCCTTCCCCTTCATTACTCCATAAAATATTAAATTAATGTATGGATTTATCTACAGTTTTTGATATATATTTGATATATACCAAAATAAATACCGTAGTTTAGTATTTTTACATCTAAAGCTCAATCTTGAAGTGTAGTAAATAATTAACCATAAATCAAGAAATTATATTAAAACATCTTAAGTACAGAATACAACAAAACAATTATCAATAACCTATTTTTTATATTAATAAACTAAGTAAAATTAGCAATATAACATAACAACTCATAATTGAAAATAAACTAACATTTATCATGTGTAAAACAACACTACTTAAATACTGATATCTATAACCATATGGATACATCTATGTAAAAACTCTACATAAATATATTAATATGTTATTGATAATAAACTTATTATTTGATAGCATTAAGATATATGCCTTATAATTCCCCTCATAGAGTAAAACAAATGGCAGCAGTTGCTATAATCATTGTTGCTGCAGGCACAGGTAATAGGTGTCATGCTGCTTTACCCAAACAATATAACTTACTTGATAATTATTCAGTGCTCTATCATACAATAAATAATGTGCTTAACCATCCCAATATTGATTATATACAAGTTGTCATTAAAAAAGAGCATGAAAACCTATATAATAGTGTTGTTTCTGATATTGTCAGCAAAAAACTTTTATTACCTGTATACGGCGGGAATAGAAGACAAGATTCCGCCAGGTTAGGATTGCAAAGTATAGCACATATTAAACCTGATTTTGTACTTATACATGATGCATGCCGCCCATTTATAACCCATGATTTATTGGGTAACCTTATAAAAATGCTAGACCAATATATAGGAGCTGTACCAACATTATCAATAAATGAAACTATTAAAACAGTACATAACAACATCATAACAAGTAATAGTAATATTGATAGAGATTCTACTAAAATTATACAAACCCCCCAAGCCTACAAATATCAAAATATATTAACTTGTCATGAATTAGCATATAGAATAGACCCGTATCAAGACTTTACTGATGATACATCTATACTACTAGAATATAATACTACTAATGTTACCGTAACAACAGTTGATGGTTATTATCACAACATAAAGATTACTACTTCTGAGGACTTATACAAAGCAAGAATGTACATTCAAAATAATATTCTCTTGTAGCAAAATCACTAATAACCCATGCCTATTTAGGTAGGCCTCATAAATCAGCTAATGAAATATCATGCTAGTTATACATACAATAAAAACATTAACAACTAAACCTACAACTTAATTAATACATCCAACTTAACTATTGTTTATTTTAAATTTTAATAAAAAATATTGCACCTTACAATACTTAGATCAACGTATATATAAAGCTACCGTTTCTTAACATATATATTATTGTACAATAATGCATAATAATTTTAATACTAAAACTATTAGCCTTGCTAAAAGAAAGGCATTAATTATACAAATATATATTTTTAAGGTAAATTACCTAAAATAATTTTCTTGTTACTAGCAATAATAATTTATCTCTTTAACTTTAAGTAAAAGAATAATATAAAATAAATTATAAATTTACCAAATTATACAAATACATAAAAAACTTCATCTATATACATAATTATTGTACAGTAATAACAATTACAATAATACAATTACCATTCACTTTTATACAAACTTATGCTTAATAATAAACCTCTTTTTAGAGTAGGAATCGGGTATGACGTTCATCAATTAATTAATACAGATGATGCAAATGAGCAATTTATTACTATATGTGGAGTAAAAATACATCATAATAAAAAAATTAATGCACATTCGGACGGTGATTTAGGAATACATGTATTAACAGATGCCATTTTAGGATGTATAGGATGTGGCAGTATAGGACAGCATTTTCCAAATACAAACCCAAAACTATATAAAATAAATTCCAGCATATTTTTACTAGAGGCACAAAAAAAAGCTAAAGACAAAGGATATATTATCTCAAATATTGATATTATTATTATCTGCCAACAACCAAAAATCATGCCTTATGCATTGCAAATGAAAAAATACCTAGCAAATCTACTAAAAATAGACCTCAATGCAATTAACATAAAAGCAGTTACAACTGAAAAATTAGGTTTTATAGGAAAAGAAAAAGGTATCGCTGCACAAGCTATAGTTGGCTGTACACTAATTACATAGATTATAGTATCATTATATATCAATTAATGATATAAATAATCGTTTTTAATATAATATACATACATGGGATTAAACTGCGGTATAGTTGGATTACCCAACGTTGGTAAATCAACATTATTTAATGCACTTACACAAACTATGTTAGCTGAAGTAGCTAACTATCCTTTTTGCACAATAGAACCAAATATAGGAAAAGCAATAATACATGATGATAGGCTAAAGGTATTAGCCTCTATTGCTCAATCCCAAAAAATTATATTTCATCAAGTTGAGTTTGTAGATATTGCAGGGTTAGTTAGTGGTGCTAACAAAGGCGAAGGACTAGGAAATAAATTTTTAGGACATATAAGAGAAGTTGATGCTATCATCCATGTGTTAAGATGTTTTCAAGATAACAATATTACTCATGTTCATAAAATTGTAGATCCCATACATGATGCAGAAATTATTGAAATAGAATTAATTTTGGCTGATATCGAAAGCCTAAAAAGACGTTTACCAGCTATAGAAAAAGCTGTTAAATCAAATAAAGAATCACAAAAAAAACTGAATATTATACTAGAAGTACTAAAGGTTTTGGAAAATGGAAAACTTGCAAAGAGTGCTACAAACATTGACTATAATGAATTACAACAATTACAATTAATTACTACAAAACCTCTAATGTATGTTTGTAATGTTGAAGATATTAATGTAGCACATGGCAATGACTTCTCAAAAAAAGTCAAAGTAATGGCCGAAGCAAACAATAATCAAGTTTGTTGTATATCAGCAAAACTTGAAACTGAAATATCAACACTTGATACTGAAGAAGAAAAGCAGATTTTTCTTTCTGAATTTGGTCTTCAAGAATCTGCGCTCAACACTGTAATAAAAACTATCTATAAATTACTCAACATGATTACTTTTTTTACTATTGGACCCAAAGAAGCAAGAGCATGGTCAATTAAACAATGTACAACTGCGGACAAAGCGGCAGGTGTTATTCATACTGATTTTGAGAAAGGGTTTATAAAAGCAGAAACTATAAGCTTTCATGATTACGTAAAATATAATGGAGTGATAGGATGCAGAGAAGCCGGAAAAGTAAGGTTAGAAGGAAGGGAATACATAGTGCAAGACGGAGATATAATACATTTCAGAGTTAATAAATAAGTTTCACGCATAACAATAAGTGCAAATTTACGTATAGTCTTATTTTGTTTTTAGTAAAGAAAAAACTGTAAAATAGCACAACAAAGTACCATTCCCATAATTATGTACTTCTTAAATTACATACATTTCAATAGTTAGTGTATAGTTACAATGTTATTGCACAATACAATTATCTATGTCTTTACTATTTTGAAGCAACAAATAGTTACTAAATTTAAGATCCAAATTTCCAATAAGTTAATCAGTAAATAACATTCATTAAATTAACAACAGCTATTCCACATACTTAAAAACAAACCTGATTAAAAATCTTTTATTACGTAAAACCACTCATAATAGAGCTCAGCATTTTTTTACAATAGAAAAATGTTTCTTATTCATTAAGTAACTAAACATTTCTAGCACAGAACCCCTTAAAAAATAAAATGGATACATTAAAAAAATACCACAAAAATGCCCACTTATAATTGCTTACTACTTTCCACAATATTAAGTGTACCTTTACTACATACAAAAATACAATATAACATTCAATACTCAAGTTACAACAATTTATACATAACATATTGTACATAGTATTGTTCAATCCATACTCTACATAAAATAACTAACTACATTTAATCAATGATTTTTCTAGCAAGCAAAATAATATGTAAACATTTAACTTATTTTCTTCTTAAACCTACCTAAATTTTAATTTATCATTATAAAACATACTATTTGCAAAGCAGAATTATACATGCAAAAGATTTTCACAGTCACATGAACATTCAATCACACTTAAGGTCAGCATTATCCTCTTATACCTCTGTACCACCTACTGTAATTAAATCTATTTTTATTGTAGGTTGACCAACACCTACAGGAATATCTTGCCCATTTTTAGAGCAAGTACCCACTCCAGGATCAAGTTTTAAATCATTTCCAACCATTGACACTTTTGTCAAAATATCAGGACCACTTCCTATCAATGTAGCTCCCTTTACAGGATAAGTTATTTTACCATTCTCTATTAAATAACTTTCCGACGCTGAAAAAACAAACTGACCTGATGTTATATCAACTTGTCCTCCACCAAAATTTACAGCATAAAGTCCCTTTTTAACACTTGTAATAATCTCATCTGCATTATAATTACCCGAAAGCATATACGTGTTTGTCATACGAGGCATTACTACATTTTGATAACCTTGTCGTCTACCATTACCTGTAGAAACAGTACCCATAAGCTTAGCATTCATATCATCCTGCATATACGACAATAAAATACCATCTTCTATCAATACATTATAGCTCGATGGATTACCTTCATCATCTATACTAATAGAACCTCTACACTTTTCCATTGTGCCATTATCAACTACTGTAATACCTTTAGCTGCAACTTGCTTACCTATAGACTCTGAAAAAGCAGAAACTTTTTTACGATTAAAATCACCTTCTAGACCATGACCTACCGCTTCATGTAATAAAACACCTGGAAATCCTGGGCCCAATACTACAACCATTTCACCAGCAGGTGCAGAAATAGCCTCTAAATTTACTAAAGATTGACGTAGTGCTTCATCAGCAATTTCTTGCCATTTTTTCTCTGTAATAAAATCAGCATAGCTTGACCTTCCACCATGTCCGGCACTGCCACATTCTTTTCTATTACCCTTTTCCAAAAGAACATAGACATTAAACCTAACAAGTGGTCTTACGTCACTAACCTTAGTACCATCTTGTTTAATAATTTGTACAACTTGCCATTGGGCACTAACAGAAGCCCTAACTTGTTTTACGTATTGACTTTTACTATGCAAATAACTATCAACATTTTGCAAAAGTGTAACTTTATCATTAAAAGACATTGTACTAATAGGATTAACATCAGAATATAACGTTAAGCCAGGTTTATTTAAAATAACTTTATTATTTGTGTTATTAAACTTCATAGAATTTATTATTTTCGCTGCTTTTTTTATTTCTATTTCACTTATTTCAGAAGAACATACAAAAGAAGTAATACCATCATAAAAAGATCTAAATCCAAATCCCTTACGAACATTAAAATCAGCATTTTTTATAGTGCCATTTTCAATACCTATAGTTTCTGACTGACATAATTCTAAAAATAACTCCCCTCCATCTGACTTGTACAAAGCATCTTTTACAATATCATAAATACTGTTTAAATTTACCGAATAAGAATCAAATAATATATTATCTACATCAAACATTTCCATATTTATACTCTTTTATTGTATATTAAACAAGTATAATAGGTGCTTTTTAACAATCAATTATAAAGTTCCTATAAACCCAACCCCGAATGGTGAAATTGGTATACGTACTAGCTTCAGGTGCTAGTATTTTTATGACCATGAAAGTTCAAATCTTTTTTTGGACACATGATATAAAAAAAAAACTACTTTACGATTTATCTTAAAAAGTATAAATTAGTTACAGTATTATATTAATCTATTAACTCTTATTATGAATCTATCAACTATTTATTCCGGTGAATCCTCAATTACGAAAGAACTTACTCAAAACACCCTTATAAAAAACATTTTATTAAAATTACAACATAAATCACATATACAAAACAAATTATATAATTTCAAACTAAGTCATCATCATAATGTTAACACTTATCATGCAGAAGAATTCTTAAGTATTGTATATACATGTAACACAAACCAGACTATTCCACATACGGAAAGCTGTACTATAATAAAAAAAGTTAATGACTTGTTCAACTTATACATTATTCCAATTTTTATACTACCAAGTGTGCATAAATCTATATATACATTAAATAGTTTAAATAATATAGATACATCTGGTATGTTACCTCATATCATAGTAACATTATCACATACATACAACTTAGAATTAAAAACAGAACCAATACCAATAGATCAAATAATTGCCTGCACCTCGCAAAAATCTAGTAGTATAATAAGTAAGTCACATATCATATTACAGCATACTAACGCTTTTCATCAACTTTTCAATATATTACAAAATAAAGAAGTAATATTTACACTTACTGTTGAGATACATCCTTTATTAATACAAAATGCTCTTCAATATATAAAGCATTTTAATACAGATTACATAGTTCGCAATTTACAACTATATCAAATATTACAAGCATACAATACTATTAACCCCAACAGTAATATACACACAAATACCTACAACACAGCTTTTATATTTAACAGCTATATTATTCCATCACAAAATACAATTAATGTATGTATAATGACTGACAAAGAAAATACACATATCCCAAACATAGTTACACAAACACAATATGTGTCAAATTCTTTAACATTTCATGAAGTAGATACTAAACACTTACAGCATTTTGGTGATATATTACCTTTTACATTAAACAACAGTACTAACTCTAATGATAAACATGAGTTTTGCATATCCCTTGCTCAATATAATAATGTAGAGTCAAATTTATTTTCCCAATTGGACACATACCTAAATTTACTTTTAAATAGCTTTTCAAATTATTACGATATGCAATTTCAAATTTTATCATCAAATAATAAATTCACATTTTCCAACAAAAAAACTATTGCAGCATTTATTATAAACTCTTGTACCCAAGGTTCTCAAAAACTTCAAGAAATACACAATACACAAGTGTTATATATTATACAAAATTTTAAATTCACAATAAAAATTACAGACAAAGCTATAACTTCTAACATAAAACCACAAAGTACTGCTGTTCAGCAAGTCAAATATACCACACAAAATCAATCACATGAGGAACTCATTAGCATTGCACTCACATTAAAGGATGATAATTCTACAGATACAGAAGATATACTAGGACAACATGCTGATGAATGCACCTTATTAAAACAGCACCAAAAACCTAATAATCTTCCAAAAGATACTGCAACTGCATTAGATGGTAATACTTATACATCTCATCTCACAGACCCACAAACAGGCGCATCGCAAAATACTTTATCTGCACTAAATCAAAAAAAGGGCTACCCATTATTAGATAGCAATATTCGTACATATCATCCCACAGACACGCAACCAAGCACATTGCAAAGTAATTTACCGGTACTAAATCAAAAAAATAAACAACCCTTATTAGGTGGCAATACTCATACATATCATCCCATAGACACGCAACCAAGTACATTACAAAGTACTTCACTGGCACAAAATCAAAATAGCCAACTTACAATGAAAAGTACTTCATCAAATACAGCAAAAAAAGCAAGTAGCAGTAAAAATAAGTTACTATCTAAGTTACCACAGCTTAGTCAAGCTAATACTATAGCTAGTGCTTTTATTTTCACAGTTGCATTAGCAGATATTTTGTATTATAGTTATGTAAGGATTAGCTATATTCACATCACCCAGAGAACACTTGTTGATATAGCTGTTGCATTAGGATCAGTATTACTAATATCATTATCAATTATCACAATACAAATAATGCAATATATAGAAAATCATTCACATCAAAAATGCTCTTCTCCAAATGCTCTTTCAGATGTAAGTCCTTTTACAATGTACTTCGCACCAGAAACTCAAATATTCAACAACCCGTAAGTAAATAATATTTCACAAATACATAAATATTAAGTAAATATACGCATTATATGACTTTTACATAGGGTATCAGCTTTTTTTACTACTATAAAAAAAGACAAGCCTCCCATTTAAAATGTATCGCTTTTAATATGCTTGCAATATAAATTTTTTCTTATAAAATATCCTTCAGTAAATTCTAGGGAGTACATGAACACTATAACTGTAAGAGAAGCATTATGTAGTGCTATTGAAGAAGAAATGGAGCATGATAGCACAGTATTCATAATGGGAGAAGAAGTAGGTGAATATCAGGGTGCATATAAGGTTACACAAAATCTATTACAAAAGTTTGGTCCAAACAGAGTTATAGATACACCTATTACTGAGCATGGTTTTGCAGGACTAGGTGTAGGAGCAGCATTTTCTGGATTAAAACCTATAATAGAATTTATGACTTTTAATTTTGCTATGCAAGCAATAGATCAAATTATAAACTCTGCAGCAAAAACTTACTATATGTCTGGTGGAGCGTTAAGTTGCCCTATTGTTTTTCGGGGACCAAACGGTGCTGCTGCTGGTGTGGGGGCTCAACATTCTCAATGTTATGCTTCTTGGTATGCACATATTCCAGGGTTAAAAGTTATATCGCCTTACTTTGCTGCAGACTGTAAAGGACTACTAAAATCAGCAATTAGAGATCCAAATCCTGTAATATTTTTAGAAAATGAAATAGCATACGGACACCAACACCAAGTTTTAGATGAAGTACTTGAAAAAAATTATTTTACTGAAATAGGAAAAGCATCTGTAATTAACCAAGGAAATGATATTACTATCGTAACATTCTCTTTACAAGTTAAAAACGCATTAGACGCAGTAAAGTTACTAAGTGAAAAAGGTATAAGTGCAGAAGTAATAGATTTAAGGACTTTACGCCCTCTTGATACCAATACAATATTAGATTCTGTAAAAAAGACCAATAGAATTATTACCATAGAGGAAGGGTGGCCATTTGCGGGAATTGGTGCTGAAATCGCAGCATTAATAATGGAACATGCTTTTGATTACCTGGATGCCCCGTTGCTAAGAATTACCGGAAAAGACGTTCCATTACCATATGCTGAAAACCTAGAACAACTTGCATTACCACAAGTTAATGATATAGTTGAAGCAGCGCTTAGCTTATGTACTCGTAATAACAACTATTACATATAATTGAAGTAGATAAACATAATATATATCTACTAATTAAAATGCAAAAAAGAAGACTATAAAAAGATAATGCATATGCTATTACATTTACCTTGTTCCATATGCTAACAATAGTTACACTATCCAAGTGATCTTTATAAAAAGAGATCACTTTTAGAATACTTAAATCACTATATGCAAAAATAATATGCTATATAACACAAAAAATTGATATAACCTTAATATATGTTACTACCTATTATTATTCTCATAATAAATTAACTAATGATTTCATAATTATAAATATTATTATGAAGCAAATGCTGTTACAGATTAATTGAACTTATTGAATAATTATATAATTCTTTATATTTTATTCTGAAATTTTCTTCTATATCCTTAGAAAATTTTAAAATATTTTAACACATCATCTTGTAATCTTCATAAATTGTTTTTTCTTCTCGCTGATAAATTTGTAAATACAATATCTTACAATATTTTAATTAATGAATCTGAAGTAGAAAAATATCAAGCACTTAATTACTACATTCATTGCTTATAAGCGATACTTTTTTACAATCATACGTATAAGTACTTAATTTTAAACATGTATATTTCTTTTTCTATACTCGTATAATATAAGGTGCAACTTATAACTTTATTTAGTCTCATATTTTATAACGTAACTAATAAAATAATTACTATCTTTAGATTCACATTATATAATAATTAATTATGTTGCAAAGGCAAAACAATGTATGAAATAATCCTTTATATATCACAATATCACCGCTGGATTGAAGCTTTTCACGTTATATCAGTAATTATGTGGATGTCTGGTATGTTGTATTTACCAAGACTTTATGTTTATCATGCTAATGTGCCATACAATTCTAATCGAAGCAACATGCTTAAAGTAATGGAACATAGATTATTAAAAATTATTATCAATCCAGCAATGATTTGTAGCGTATTCTTTGGCATAGTACTTACCATTACTACAGAAGCATATAATACAACATGGTTCAAAATTAAAATGACCTTTATAATGTTAATGTTAATAATCCATATGATACTTGCTAAACATTATCAAAATTTTTATTATGACAAAAACACAAAAAATGCTTTATATTTTAAAATAATAAATGAAATTATAACATTAATAATAATTATTATTGTTATAATGGTAGTAGTTAAGCCCTTCCGCTAGTAAAATAAGTTTATAAAAATATTATTTGACTTTACAATACTCTGTATTCTACAATGAGGTAGGGTTGTTTTCATGTTTTCCAAGAGAAAAATTCATGGTTGCACTTAATACTCCTAGTGTGGATTTGCAGTTTACTGCAAGGGATTTTTATTTGAAATCTATAGATGGTCAATTTTATAATCTTAGTAAATGTCATAAAGGAAGTGCCTTGCTAATAATGTTTATTTGTAACCATTGCCCTTACGTAAAATCTATCATTAGTAGGTTAGTACGGGATGTTACAAAGCTCATTAATGACTACAATGTTAGTTCTGTAGCTATAATGCCAAATGACTTTATATCATACCCAGAAGATTCTTATGATAATATGATTAAATTTGCTAAAGAAAATAATTTTTCTTTTCCATATCTGATTGACGAAACACAATCAGTGGCAAAAAGTTATGGTGCTGTATGTACACCTGATTTTTTCGGATTCAATAGTCAGCTTGAATTACGTTATAGAGGGAGATTTGATGCTACTAATACAAATGCAGCAGAATCTAATAATAAAAACAGTGATTTATTTGATGCTATAAAGTTCATTTCTGAAACCGGAAAAGCACCTAAACAACAAAAGCCAAGCATTGGTTGTTCAATAAAGTGGTATTCTTTCAATAAATAATATGCATGATACTAAGTATTTATTAGATATAATAATATTACTTTCTGCTGCTGTTATAATTGTAGTAGTGTTTTGGAAATTGAATATTAGTCCTGTTCTTGGATACTTTGTTGCCGGTACTATTATTGGATCTCATGGATTTCACCTAATAGAATCCTCTGCTATCATTAACAACCTTGCAGAATTTGGTGTTGTATTCCTACTATTTTTAATAGGCATTGAACTAACATTCGATAGATTGATTGCAATGCGTATACACGTTTTTGGATTTGGAACATTACAAGTAATAGTCTCTGCTGTAATAATATGGGGCATTGCACGTATGTTTAACATAGATTATAAAGGTTCAGTAGTAATAGGCGGAGCTTTAGCACTATCTTCAACAGCAATTGTCTTACAAGTACTACAAGAAAAAGGGCATCAAGCATCGCAAATTGGTAGGTTATCTATTGCGGTATTACTGTTACAAGATTTTGCAGTAGTACCACTAATTGTAATGCTACCTCTATTAGCCGGAGAATCTAAAAATAGTATAACAATAATGTTATTATATTCAGTATTAAAAGCTGGGGTCGCTTTAGCTTTGATTTTTATTACTGGCAGATTATTACTCAGGCCTTTGTTTAGCACAATTGCATCAATTAAAAGCTCTGAAATTTTCATTGCTACAACTCTTTTAATCGTTTTAGGTGCAGCATTTATTACAGAAAACTTTAATCTTTCTATGGCACTAGGAGCTTTTGTTTCTGGACTCCTTGTTGCAGAAACAGAATATAGGTACGATGTTGAACAAGTTGTATTGCCATTTAAAAAACTACTACTTGGACTCTTTTTCATGACTGTAGGAATGTCAATCAACATCACACTATTAATAAGCAAATTATCAATTATCATATTATTATCTTTTTTGTTAATTATTATTAAGTCTTCAATAATTTTCATATTATGTAAATTTTTCCGTTTTCAAATAGCATCAGCAATAAAAGCAGGATTGTTATTATCTCAAGGTGGTGAGTTTGCATTTATTTTATTTGGTCTTGCAGCAGAAAAAAATGTACTATCAAGTGATTTAGCACAAATCTTAATGATGATTACTACTATAACAATGGCTTTCACTCCTTTACTTGCTACATTAGGAGACTGGATATCACATCTTATAAATAAAAATAAGATTTCTTTCTCATCTCAAGAGTTATTATTAGACACACAAGACTTAGATCAGCATGTAGTAGTAGTAGGTTTTGGAAGAGTAGGACGTATGGTTGCAAGAGTATTAACAGCAGAACAAGTGCATTACATTGCATCCGATATTCAGCCACATGTTGTAAAAAATGGAAGAGATGAGGGCTTTCCTGTATACCTTGGTAATTTAACAAAATTAAGTACCTTGGAATCAATGGGTATATCGCGTGCAAAAATAATCATAATAGCAATTAACAATGATGTAACCACAAAAAAAATAATATCTTTAGTTGCTAAAAATTTTCCTAATATTATAATCGCGGTACGGCTTCCTGATCTTACAAATGCTGAAACCTATCAGGACCTTGGAGCACATTATTTAATTCCTGAAACATGTGAAACTGGATTACAATTAGGTGCAGTTGCTTTAGGTATTAGCGGATTTAGTGCTAATGCTATATCATCACTTAAAAATAATTTTAGAACTGGCGGATACTTTATTACAAAAAAACATACTGAAGAATAACTTATTTTATATCTTAAAAATATTTATTTATAAAAATAAGACAATATAGTTTCACATTTTATTAGTTAGGCAACTTACTTTATAAAAATACTATATCCATACAAGAATTTTACACATAAATCAAGCTAGCTACAACTTAAATATTAATACTTCACTAAAATAAGTACTAAACAAACCATACAAAGTTTTTTTGATAATCTTCTATACTACACGTCAATTCAACAACTACAATACATTGCTGTATCAAAAACAGCGTATAATACTCATATTGCCGTCTCATTCCATATATAAACTAGTAGCTTCTATTTAACAATAGTAAAAATATATATTATAAACTTTTACACCTACTTATAATCTCCTATTATAAAAATATCAATTATATAATATTGTTTAAAAGCTTTAAGGCTATATACACGGTTAAATAGTTAATATACAATATCTAAGAGCTTTATATATACTCTAACAAAAATAAACAACATATCCCATAAAAAGTACTAACTAAAATTCCTACAAATCATAAGGAACCTAAATGTAGAATCACATATCACAATTTCTATAAACTTTACATATAAAAAAAAAACATATATTATGCCAATCACCTACAAAAATTATTTGTTTATGTATGATCCTATAACGCTGTCACGCAAGTTAATTTCTTTTCCAAGTATTACACCAGATTGTAGCGATGCAATTAATTTTATATCTAAAGTATTAGAAAATCATGGATTCACTTGCAATATGTTAAATTATGGAAATGATAATATACAAGTTAAAAATCTATATGCACAATTAGGTAATACTTCTCCCAATCTATGCTTTGCAGGACACACAGATGTTGTACCTGTAGGTAATTTACAAAAATGGTCCTTTAGCCCTTTTTCTGCAACCATACATAATAATGTATTGTATGGACGTGGTGTTGTTGATATGAAAGCAGCAATATGCGCTTTTATATCTGCAGCACTAAATTATAAAATAACAAATGGTTCTATAAGCTTCATTATTACCGGCAATGAAGAAGGTACAGAATACGAATATGGAACACCAGCAGTATTACAATGGATGACACAAAATAATAAAAAAATAGACTTTTGTATTGTTGGCGAACCTACAAGTAATTTACAAGTAGGTGATACCATAAAAATAGGTCGTCGCGGTTCTATTACTTTTCACCTTACATGTCACGGTATTCAAGGACATGTTGCTTATCCACAATTTGCACATAATGCTATAAATGATATAATATATATTATTCATAAAATAAAAAATATACATCTCGATCATGGAAATGAATATTTTCAACCCTCGCATTGTGAAATCACAGATATTAATACAAAAAATACAATAACTAACATTATTCCAGATTCAGTTACAGCACATTTTAATATTCGTTTTAACAATCAACATAGCGCTCAATCTATTTTTAAAATAATAGATGATATTTGTTCTAGCATTACAAAAAAATACTCTCTATCTTACAAATTATCTGCTGAACCTTTTATTAGCAACCCTAATAAGTATACACATGCCTTAGTATCCGTTATTAAAGAAACTACAGACCAAGAAGTAGTATTAAGTACTTCCGGTGGCACTTCAGATGCAAGATTTATCAAAAATTTTTGTACTGTAGCTGAACTTGGATTACTTAACAAAACCGCACATAAAATTAACGAAAGTGCTCCAGTATCAGATATTATCTTATTATCCACAATTTATAAAAATTTTATAGAAAGATTTTTCTCAATGCATAACAATACATGTTAATTATCTAACATGACGTTAAAGTCTTCTTTTTTATACCCACTTAACCTAAGTATCAATAATTCAGTAGGACACATAAGCAGTGTAATATTTACGTAAACTATGTTGATTATTGTATAAAACTTAATGAATAAATAAAAACATGCTTCGCTAAAAATTAAACTTCCCTATATCTTAAATAATGTCATAATACGATATTCTAAAAACATAAGTAACTAGCTATCTTACGTACCTTACGTTAAATTCATGTTACAATAAGAATCCTGAAATAGCCCTTTCTCCTATATATTATTTAACTAGCAGAGCATATCAATATTGATAAAAAGAAAATATAATAATTTTTATCAATTACACAAATATACAGATTAACTAAACATATAATAAACGTACAGTATAACTCTTATTCTCTAATTTACATGTCAATATGAAGTCAAGAAAACACAGTTCCCATACAATCTAATATATAAATATTATATAAGATATAACAACGTGCATAATATTCCTATTATATTCTATAATAATATCACTCTATCAGTAGTATAATATTAGAAATTTTATTTCAAAAAAAGTTCATCAATGTTATAAATATAACATTAGTACAAGGATATTAAGCATTGATTCTTAGTAAAATTATAGACTTAATTTTCCCACAAACTTGTATTAATTGTAGATGTAACATTGCTCATAGTAAAAATAGTTTATGCAATATATGTGAAAACGCTATTGATTTTTTAAATGATAATTACTGTACAACCTGTGGCACTTCTCTACAGAATAATATAAAAGTATGTACCAAATGTTCACTTGGCAAATCATACATTACAAATTTAGAATCTGTGTTTGCTTATAATCAATATAGTAAAAATATAATATTAAATTTTAAATTCTTCGACGATTTATACCATATAAAAACGTATGCTAAATGGATGTATACAAAAGGTCATTATTTATTTCCAGAAACAGATATTATTGTTCCAATCCCATTACATAAAAGAAAATTACTTTACAGAAAATACAATCAAGCTGCCTTATTAGCTAACAGTATAAGTAAACTTTGTAAATTACCTGTAGAATTATTTGCATTAAAAAGAATATATCATACAACTCCTTTATATAATCTATCAATCAACATGCGAAGACAAACTATAAAAAAGTCTTTTAAAATCAATAACATAAATGCCATTCAAGGAAAAAAGATATTACTCGTTGACGACGTAGTAACAACCGGCATTACAATTCAAACATGTGCTAAAAAACTTATTGAATCTGGAGCAAAAGAGGTTAAAGCATTAACATTAAGTAGAACCTTGCGTACATAAAAATACCTTTATATTATAATAATATTAAGTTATTATAGCAGTAAATTACATAGCTTAATTTTAAGGATATTTAATGATAGAGCAAAACATAATAAAAATTAATGCATATACACGTTTAAGTATTGGTACAGGTCCTTCTCGCGCTCTTAGAAGAAATGGTATGATTCCAGCAGTTATATATGGTAAAGGACGTAATCCTATCAGTATAAGCCTGCCTTATAAGGATTTTTTAAGTAAATGTAGATTATTTTCTTTAACTACACATTTAATAGAATTAGAAATTGATAACATCAAAGAATATGTTTTACTAAGAGATATACAAAAACATCCAGTAAGTGATATTATTCAGCATGTTGATTTTCAATTTGTTGGTAAAAATACAGAAGTTAAAGTAGATGTTCCTATATCGCTACTTAATGAACATAAGTGTATAGGTGTAAAACGTGGTGGAACTTTAAATATATTGCATCGTACTTTATCTCTAAAGTGTTCTCCTCAAGCAATTCCTCAAGCAATAGAAATAGATTTATCTGATTTGGCTGTAGGACATTCAATTCATGTCAGCGATTTAAATCTTCCTGATGCAGTAACAGTAATAATGAAAGAAGAAGATTCTGCTATAGTTACAATATCTAGTGCAGAAATTGAACAAGACGAAAAAGATTCTGAAACTAGTACCACTGATAGTACATCAGAAAGCAAGTAATTTTTATATTATGTTCACTTTATTAGTAGGACTTGGTAATCCTGGTGCAAAATATGAGTCAACGCGTCATAACGTTGGTTTCATAATAGTTGATGCTATAGCAGATTATTTCAGTTTTCCTCAGTTCTGTAAAAAACACGATGCTTTATTGTCAATCAGCAATATAGGGACACATAAAGTAATGTTACTAAAGCCTCAAACATTTATGAACAATTCCGGCAAGTCTGTTGCTCAAATTGTAAACATATATAAAATTACACTTGATAATGTTATCATTTTCCATGATGAAGCTGATATACAATTTGGCAAAATAAAACTTAAAAAGGGAGGTAGCAGTGCAGGACATAACGGATTACAATCAATTACCCAAACAATTGGTCAAGATTATTGGAGAGTAAGATTTGGTATTGGTAAACCAAATCATCCAATGAAGCTTGAATATTATGTTTTATCTAATTTTCATAACATAAATGAAGTGAGAAATATGGCTCATAATATTTCACAACATATCTACCTATTACTCACAGATGATAAATTTCAATTTGTACAAAGTTTGTTAATATAGTCACAATCCTATGTCTTTGCATTAATATTTTTGATTCTAAATTTAACATGGCACATTAAAATTAAACATCAAACGTATTTACCGGGTGATTATAACACTACAGTAGCGCTACCATATAGAATTGTAAGCAATATAATAAACACTTTAAAAATATAACAATATGATATAAATTTCATTACTTTATCTTAATATCACATTTTTCATTATATTAAATAAAGCAAGAACACCATAATACAATAAACTATCTTAGTATTTAATAATTTATAAAGAATAACACAATTGTACATCCTATAGTTACACTAAATTCAATAATATCGCAAGATTAAACATAGTTAATAACATATTATAATTACCATATAAACTTCCAAATACAAAGAATTTAAAAGTACAAAAACAGATAATAAATTTTTTATTGTATAGTTTTCCTATACATTATTCACTTTTATTATATCGAACCTTATTTTAATGATATAATCAACATTAAAATGTGTTAATATATTGTATGTAATGATAAATCTTTTTTCTATTTTCAAGATCTATCACATAAATTACATGTATGCCACACTATTAATATAGATATTGAACTGAAAAGTTATGCAATTTAATGAAATATACGAAGAATGTGGGGTATTTGCAATAAAAAATAACCGCCATGCAGGATTAAATTGTATATTAGGCTTGCACGCATTACAGCACAGAGGACAAGAATCCTTTGGAATTGTTACATCTGATGAATCAGATAATAATGATTTACATACATATCATTCACACGGTTATGTTAATGACATACTTAACAAAACAAACGCTATAGATGCTTTACCAGGAACCTTATCAATAGGACACGTTCGTTACTCTACAAGCAGTGATAAAACCAAAATGCAACCTATAGTTGCAAATTGCAAGTTCGGTAAATTAGCAATAGCTCATAATGGAAATCTAATCAATGCAAAGAAAATACGTCATAATCTTATTGAGCAAGGCTGTAAATTTTCATCAGAAATAGATACAGAAGTGATTGTACATCTAGTCGCTACAAGTAATGAAGATACTCTTGTCAACAGTATAATATTTGCTCTAAAACAAATAAAAGGAGCATATTCTTTAGTAATCATGACAAAAAATACACTAATAGGAATAAGAGATCCCGCAGGAATAAGACCACTAACACTAGGAATTTGTAAAAAATCTTATGCCTTAGCATCAGAAACTTGTGCTCTTGATATAATCGGGTTTAATGCAGTCAGAGATATCAATCCTGGAGAGTTAATTATTATTAATAAAGACAATAAAATTACAAGTCTATTTCCCCTACAGTATAATAAACCAAGCTTTTGTATATTTGAATACATATATTTTGCTCGTCCCGATAGCATAATGGAAAACCGATCAATATATGAAACTCGCAAGAACATTGGAATAGAACTAGCAATTGAAAATCCCCCACCAAATAACATTGATATGATAGTACCTGTTCCAGATTCTGGCATACCAGCAGCAATAGGTTATTCATCACATACAAAAATTCCTTTTGAATTTGGAATGATCAGAAGTCACTACATAGGTCGTACATTCATACAGCCTACTGTTCAAATACGTAACATGAGTGCTAAACTCAAACACAGTGCAAATTCTGCTATATTAAAGAATAAAAATATAATACTAATAGACGACAGTATTGTACGCGGTACAACATTAAAAAGTATAATATCCTTACTAAGAAATGCAGGAGCAAAACATATACACTTACGAATATCTAGTCCTCCTACTAAATATTCCTGCTTCTACGGTATAGATACACCTGATGAATCAAAGCTTATAGCAAATAATTTTTCAATAACTGAGCTAGTAGAAATTTTACAGTGCGATAGTTTAGCATTTCTTAGTATAAACGGATTATACAAAGCAATTCGCAATACACACCGTAATACTCAAAATCCTCAGTACTGTGATGCATGTTTCACTGGCTATTATCCTATAGGAAAATAATACAAAAGATTAAAATTTTAAATATATTCACAACATATTATAAAAAACAACAAACTTACAAAATAATATAAAATTACAAATATCTTTAACAAAGTTACATATTTACATTTAGAAAATAAAGAATTAACTAAACACTTTTTTAGAAAAACCACAATATTTATAAATACAACCAAGTACCTGCGATAACAGATATAAGTTCTTACTTATCTTTATAAGACCGTATTTTATAATAAAATATAACTGCAACTTCATAATACAATATATTAAAATCAAGTAGAACTTTCTAACATTAATGAAACTTAGTACTATCTCTACAAACAACTCAAACTTAATGTTTACATGAAATTAAAATAATTTATTTTCATAAAAAATCAATAAAACATTTACTATTTCCAATTTAATTAACATAAAATCAGTTTTTATATATATTCACTTCAACATTACCAACTTTCATAATTCTTTGTTGATCTACTATTTTATCAGTTTGCAATATACATAATCCTATATTTTGTATACTAAATAACAATTCACCTATCAATTCATTCTGAAAAAACACTTCTTTTACGTCTGTAGGTAATTTATCTGAAGAGGTAATCGTATAAGTCTTTTGTTTAGCACCAGCACGATACATACGTGCAACTACTTCCTGTCCTATGTAACATCCTTTGTTAAAATCAATAGCATTAAGCTCATCCATCCTAAAATGCAAAGGAAAAGATCTTTTCTTTTTCATATCCCTATTACAATCTGGTATTGTATGTTGTATCTTTAGTATTTCATATTCTTGTAAACCTATATCTTGATACCATACGTTTTTTAATATAGGCATAATAACACGCGTTCCTATATTAGCATTCCTAGGATCATTAATAAATATTAACCCATCCGTAATATAAGTTTTTCCGCAATGACCTTCTTCAGAATCTATTATTATACCAACTTTATACTCTCTAGAACAATCTCGAATTTTTACTTTTTTATGTAATCTATATAGCATAAGCTGTGTTATAAGGTCATTTTTATCTGCACTATCACACTCCAACAATAAATCGTCTTCTTTTTGTACTACAAAAAAATCATACATATATCTTCCCTGAGGAGTTAATAGCAAAGAATAAATAGAGTTCCTTGCATTAACCTTAAATATATTATTTGTAATTATGCTGTTAAGAAATTGCTTAGCATCAGGACCAGAAATTTTTATTATACTACGACTCAATAATGTAGTAAACTTCACAATCAATACCTCAATAATTATTTTAGGTGTGTACCTTATTAATAAAGTTAATAAGCACTCAATACCTTAAATTATTCCTGAACCAGGCCATCAAGATATTGTAACAGAAATAAAAATAATTCGATACTAATATATAAAACATACCTTTAAAACAACAAAAATTATGGCACATTCCTGCTTATTATGCAATTATATTACCATGATAAAGTGTGTAAAATACATTATCCTCACATAAGCAGGTCTTAATTACAACAACATCTACCTGTTTTAAACATTTACGTTCTTGTACAACATAATAACTAAACTACAAATATATAAAAAATAGTAATATTTCATTACAATTCCTTTTGCTAATATCATGTAGCTATAGCACTAAATTTATAAATACCGCAATTACTACAGCATATAATAAACATCTAAGCTGTAATATTCATATTATGTTTACAATAAACTCGCTATTAAAGTAGCGAGTCACTATACCATTGCCTACAAACTATCCATTAATATAACGCATTATATACAAATCTTCTATCATATTACATTTCTATGTACTAACTGTAATATTAGAGGCTTTTTTTTTAAAAGTAACAACTCCTATAATCGTTCCACCAAGTACTATCATACAAACCCCGATCCATATCAAGTTAATATAAGGTTTATAATATATCTTTACAGCAATACCTTTATGTACATCTATATCACCTACTATTATATAAATATCTGATAAAAAATTATGATATACACTACTCTCAGTATTCCTAGTTCTCTCAACCATATAAAATCTATTCTCGGGCAGTAATTTACCTATTAATTTATCATTATCTTTTATAAGAAATAATCCTCTAACTGCTTCATAATTAGCTTGCTTAATAAGAGAAAGTTTTGATAAAATAATCTCAAAGCCATGAATGCCTACACGGCTATTTTCTCTCATATATTGTTCTTTAGTTTCTTGAAAAACCGTAGAGCATATTGCTCCTAATATTAGGATAGAAAATCCCATGTGAGAGATAAGCATTGCATAATATCTGCCGTTCAAAGATATAGCCAACTTTACAGACTCATCCAAAGACACTTTAAATAATTTAATTTTAATACTATAATCTTTTAAAGAAGATATAATCAACAATACCGATAGTAACAATATAGAAACAACAACACCTTTAAAAAAGATTAAAAGCAATATCATAAAAATTATCAAAAAATATTTAAGGTTTATTTTTACACTATCATTTCCCTGCCAGCTTAACTCTAAGACAAAAACCATTAACAATAATAATACAATAACTAACCCGCTAAAAATCATATTATAGTATTGGGAACCTACCGAAATGACTTCACCTGTTAATAATTCTAAAATAACAGGATATATAGTACCAACAAATACCACAACAAAGGCCGTAAAGAATAATATATTATTTATCATTATCGCAGTAATCTTTGAAACATAAGAGAAACAGCAGCTCTCCTCTGGTTTTTTAAAAAAAACCATCAATATTATAATACTTGCACTTACAATAATACCTATCAATATTAATATATATATTCCTCGCTCTGGATCATTTGCAAAAGTATGGACAGAAACTAAAATTCCAGAACGTATCAAAAATGTACCAATTAAACTAACCCCAAATGTAAGTATCGATAACAAAAATGCAAAACTACAACATATATTAAATTTTTTAACTAAAGATATTATATGTATTAATGCTATTCCTAATAACCATGGCATTAGTGAAGAATTTTCAACAGGATCCCAAAACCAAAATCCTCCCCATCCTAATTCTCTATATGCCCACCAGCTTCCTAAAGCAATACCGCAAGTTAAAAAAGACCATGAAATTAATACCCAAGGATTTACTATACGCACCCATTCTTGAGGTTTTTTTTGTACCATAATACTAGACAATGTTATAGAAAAAACTGTACTAAATCCAACATATCCAAAAAACAATATAGGAGGATGTACAGCTAATCCTATATCCTGCAACATAGGATTAAACCCTAATCCATCAAGTTCAGTTGTTATCATTCTAGTAAATGGATTAGATGTTATCATCACAAATAATGAGAACCCACAATACAATAGGTGCTGTATTGATATAGCAACTCTCTTTAAATCTTCTGGCTTTAACAACAATTCCAATAATAATGCATGTGCACTTAGCATCCAAAGCCATAGTAAAATCGAACCCTCATAGTTACCCCATACACCACATATTTTATATATTAAGGGTTTAGTTATATAAGAATTATAGTAAACATTACAAAAAGAAAAATTATCTGTTACATGAACATAAATTAATAAGCCTACAGCAAAGCTAACTAAAAAAAAAATTGCATATGTAAATATCTTACTAAAAGTAAATGATAAATACGAAGCAGCTGGATAAACTGCAGATAATATACACGTTGCTAATAATGGTAAATTTACAACACTATCTACAAAATTTAACATAAACTACTACGTTCAGCTGTTAAAAAAATATAAGCTATATCCATCAGTACAGTAACAATTGTTATTATCTAACAACATAGAGCAAAATACCTTATGACACTAATCAAGTATTAAGAAAATTCTATAAACAACACTCTACAAATTTATAACAAAATATTTAGCAAAACAATTCACCAAATAATTATAACCTGGGCCATTAATTACAAAATTTGAATAAATAATTAATTTTATCAATTACATAATTAGTATACCAGTACATGCTTAAAATAACAACTAAACATCATAAACTTAAGATTATTACTTACTAAACACTTATTATATTACAATAAAATTTTTGTTTGTAAGAACTCATCAAACTTTAACAAAATACAACTATTTATAAAATAAATACCACATTAAAATTAAACATCTCAAAAAAAAATAACTAATACCAATTAGTAATAAATACATCTTTTGTTACTATTACAAAGTTATTGCATCACTAATGACTATTTTCTATACTTCATTAATAAAATAAAATTAAATATATGCAACTACGTGATAAATACTCATTTAAAGCTATAGAAGAAAAATTTAATACTCTTTGGAAAAATACACAATTATATAAATGGAAAAATTCTCAAAATAACAATTTTGTGATTGACACTCCTCCCCCTACAATATCAGGTCAACTACACATAGGACATGTGTTTAGTTACTGTCATACCGATTTTATAGCACGATATCAACGTATGACAGGAAAAGATGTATTTTATCCTATAGGATTTGATGACAATGGGTTGCCTACAGAAAGATTAGTTGAAAAAACTAAAAAAGTAAGAGCAAAAGATCTTGAAAGAAAAGACTTTATTAAAATGTGCCAACAAGTTTCTTATGATTTTAGATGTCAATTTAAACAACTATTTCAATCCTTAGGTATCAGTTACGATTGGGAATTAGAGTATCATACCATTAGCAAAGATATTCAAACACTATCACAAATATCCTTCATTGACTTATATGAAAAAAATAAATTATATAGAAAATTACAACCCATTTTTTGGGATACAGTAGATCACACAGCAATTGCGCAAGCAGAAATTGAAGACAAAGAAGTTTCATCTTTTATGAACATAATTAATTTTAAAACAGAAAGTGGAGAAACAATCAATATTGCAACTACACGCCCAGAACTTATACCAGCATGTGTAGCAATATTTTTTAATCCCAAAGATCATAGGTATACCCACTTAAATGGACAATATGCTATAGTACCTATTTTTGAAAATAAAGTAAAAATTCTACCAGATAATAAGGTAAAAATAGATAAGGGAACAGGATTGGTTATGTGCTGTACATTTGGTGACGAAATGGATGTTTACTGGTGGCAAACTCATAAATTAGATACTAAGATCATAATCAACAAGGTGGGAAAAATTCACAATTTACATGCATCTACAGAAAAAGCACATGCCTTTGTCCAAGCAATTAATAATTTATCTATTATTAGCGCCCGTAAAGCAACAATAGAATTCTTACTACGGCATAATCTACTTATTTCTCAGCAACCAATCGTACATAACGTTAAATGTGCAGAAAGATCAGGAACTCCTATTGAAATTTTACTCAATTATCAGTGGTTCATAAAAACACTAGATTATAAAAATGAGATACTAAAAAAAATTCAAAAAATTAATTGGTATCCTGAATCTATGAGTAAACGTATAAAAATATGGGTAGATAGTTTAAATTGGGACTGGTGTATATCACGTCAACGATACTTTGGGGTACCATTCCCTGTATGGTATTCTAAACGAGCAGACGAGCTAGGAAAAATCATTATCCCAAACATTCAAGATTTACCAGTAAATCCAACAATAGATCTTCCATATGGATACAGTAAAGATGAAATAGAAGCAGAAACTGACGTAATGGATACCTGGGCCACCAGTTCACTCTCTCCACAGTTTCATGTCAAATGCATTGACAAAAAAAAATTACAAAATATAAACAGCTTACCTTTTTTATTTCCTGCAAATTTAAGAACTCAAAGCCATGAAATTATACGTTCTTGGGCATTTTATACTATATTAAAATCTTACCATCATAATAATGATATTCCATGGAAAAATATCATGATTAGTGGATGGTGTTTAGCAGAAGATAAAACAAAAATGAGTAAATCAAAAGGAAATACCATAAATCCATACAATATATTAAATACATATGGTGCCGACGCAGTAAGATACTGGGCAGCAAATTCTAAACTTGGAACAGATACAGCATTTTCTCATGACGTTATTAAAACTGGGCAACGTTTTATTACTAAGCTGTGGAATGCAAGTAAATTCGTCTCTATATTTATTTCGCATTACCAAAATCCCAACATAACATATGTAACAGAACCAATGGATAAATGGATACTATCAAAACTATACAAAGTAATACTAAATACAACACAACAACTTAACTGCTTTGAATATTGTCTCGCATTGAATACTGTTGAAGAATTTTTCTGGAAAGATTTTTGTAATAATTATTTAGAGCTCACAAAAAAAAGAGCATATGGCAAAGATGTTACCTCACAAGAAAATTTAAGTGCTATTCATACTTTATCTTACACACTTAAAACCTTACTTAAACTATTAGCACCATTTATCCCATATATCACAGAAGAAATTTATAGTAATCTCTATCAATGCGGTTCCGTTCATGATCAAAACAACTGGCCTATTAAAGAAGCAAGCTTACATGATACGCTATATGAACAACTAGGAAATAAATTTATAGAAATACTAGATCAAGTAAGAAAGCTCAAATCCGATATGAAAGTTTCTGTTAAATATCAAATAGATACACTGACAGTCAACTGCCAAGATTCTTCTCTTTTTTCTGAATCATTCACTAAAGACTTAAAATATGTATGTAACGCAAATAATGTACTGTATAATACTACCTTACATTCCTTACAAAATACTACTTTAAGTGTTTCTGCAACTTTTACATAATGTAAAATACATTTATGATATAACATAGCAAATTATCATAAAAATTTATAATTATCATTATACTTATTAATAACCAAATCTTTTACGTACAAAATTTTTGTATAAAAAAATTATATCCAAAAATTTTAATTTATCATCACACTCATCACCTATGATATTATATAATTCCTTCTTTATGTTGAACGTGTCACTTAAAAATGTACAACATATAAGCTAATTCTGTATATCTTTTTATTACTCTGTGATATTTTTTGTGAGAGTTAACATCTTGACCGTATGCTCTCTTTCTTTTGTGACTCTCAATAATTATTACAAAAATCTTTTCAGAAAAATTCTTCAACAATATTAAAAGCAGTTAATAAGTTGTTGTGTTGTATTTAATATTACTTTGTATAGTTTTGATAGTATCCATTTATCCATTGGTTCTGTTACATATGTTATGTTAAGACTATGGTAATACAAATAAATATAGAAACGAATTTACTTGCATTCCACAGCTTAGTAATAAACGTTAACCCAGTTTCAAAAATCTGGAATTTTTCACTTAGCTTACAACAATATGTTCAATCCAAAATACGTACAACTCTAAACTCAAAAATCCATTCTCTATCAAAAATAGTATTTATAGTTTTAATTAGGAAATTTCATAAAAACACTTACAAAGTAAATATACCTCACACACAAATATACTTACCAACCTTACTATAATATAAATTGTATAAACTAACTACGCATGATTCTACTCTTCTCTCTACTCCAATCCCTCTCTTTGATTACTTCTCTTTTATCATAAAGTTTTTTACCTTTTACAATAGCAATTTTAATTTTTACCAAGCCTTTATCATTAAAAAATATTAACAGCGGTACTACTGTTAACCCTGAAGCTTTAAGATTACCCGCTATTTTATAAATTTGCTTTTTACGAAGAAGTAATTTTCGCGGCCTCAATGGACTATGATTACGATAACTTGAACGATTATATTCCGAAATATGTAATCCATGTAACCATAGCTCCATATTCTTTTCGACAACGTAAGCTTCAGTAATACTTACTTTTCTTTGACGAAGAGACTTTACTTCGCTACCTATCAAAACCACACCAGCATCAAATTCTTGTATAATAAAATAATTAAACCTTGCTTTACGATTTTCTACTATTACTTCCATATTTAACAACTTGAATTCAAATACTCAATCAGCTTACTAATTGTTAAAATTTTAATATTATGTTTACAAGCAAAATCTACAATTTCAAAAAACTTTGACATTGTACCATCCGGATTCATAAGCTCACATACGACTGCTGCTTCTGCACATTTAGATAATCTTGCAATTTCAACGCTTGCTTCTGTATGTCCTGGCCTTTCAAGTACCCCACCTTTTTTTGCAATAATCGGAAAAACATGCCCTGGTGTTACTAAATCATCATTTGTAGCACCTTCACGTATAGCTGTCAATATCGTAGTAACTCTATCTTGAGCAGATACTCCAGTAGTAATTCCATATCTAGAATCTATAGAAGTAGTAAACGCAGCACAATTATCGCTAACATTAGTACGAGGCATAAAATCCAAGTTAAGCTTTTTCCTATAATACTCTGTCATAGCTAAACATACAATACCACTACCATATTGTATCATCATATTAACTGCTTCACAGTTTACCTTCTCTGCCAAAATAACTAAGTCACCTTCATTTTCTCTATTTTCATCATCCATCAAAATAAAAGACTTACCATTGGCAGCATCTTCTATAACGTGGTCAACAAAAGAAATATAATTTTCTAAATTGTTAACACTCATTAATGACCTTCTAAATAAATTCTATATTCATAATTTTATACATTTTATAGTCACCTTTAGGAGTTTTCACCTCCACAATATCACCTTTCTTTTTTCCTAAAAGAGACATAGTTAAAGGAGATTTAATAGAAATCATATTTTTTGATACATCAGCTTCATACTCTCCAACTATTTGATATTTAGTAACACTAACAATATCATTATCTTCATTACACATAGAAAGCGTTACAGTTGCTCCAAACATAACTGTATCACCTGATAACTCTGATGCATCTATCACTTCAGCTCTAGATTTTTTTGATTCCAATTCCATTATTTTACTTTCTATTAACCCTTGTCTTTCACGTGCAGCATGATACTCTGCATTTTCAGAAAGATCACCTAACTCCCTAGCATCAGAAATAGACTTTATAATCTTAGGCCTTTCACTTTTTAATAACTCCAATTCTGATTCCAGCTTTTCAAAGCCTTTCTTTGTAATAGGAAATCTTGTAGTAATATAATCAGCCATAATTTATCTACCTTAACCTACTAAAAAACGCAAGTAAAACTCCTTATAATTTCTAACAACTTATTCTTTATATCATCAGTTATACTTTTTGACAAGCCACCTAGAACATCTTTGTAATTAAGCCGTAATTCACTCAAAAATCTTTGTGCAATTTTACCAATATCACTTATTGTTACACCATCAAAACATCCATTAATACCAACAAAAATAACAGCGATTTGCTCTTCAATAGACAAAGGAGAATACTGTGGCTGCTTCAGCAACTCCATCATTACCTTTCCTCTTTCTAACATTTTTTGTGAATGAGAATCTAAGTCAGAACCAAACTTCGCAAAATCTTCTAATTCACGATATTGAGCTAAACTTAATTTTACAGAACCAGCAACTTGCTTGACAGATTTTATTTGTGCAGCAGAACCAACTCTTGAAACAGATAGTCCAACATTAACAGCCGGACGAATCCCTTTATAAAAAAGCTCAGACTCAAGAAAAATTTGCCCATCAGTTATTGAAATAACATTCGTGGGAATATAAGCAGATACATCACCTGCCTGTGTTTCAATAATAGGCAGTGCCGTCAAAGAACCACCACCTTTATCATTAGACATTTTCGCAGCTCTTTCTAATAATCGCGAATGAATATAAAAAACATCTCCAGGATATGCTTCTCGACCAGGAGGACGCCTTAACAATAACGACATCTGTCTATATGCAACAGCATGCTTTGATAAATCATCATATACAATTAAGCAATGCATTCCTCTATCGCGAAAAAACTCTCCCATTGCACAAGCAGAATATGGAGCTAAATATTGAATAGGTACATGATCAGCAGCTCCAGCAGCAACAACTGTTGTATAGTTCATTGCTCCACTTTCTTTAAGTTTATTAACTACTCTAGCTATTGAAGAATTTTTTTGCCCTATAGCAACATATATACAATACAATTTTTCATCTTCACTGACTGCATCATTAATAGCTTTTTGATTAATAATAGCATCTATTGCAATAGATGTTTTCCCAGTTTTTCTATCGCCTATAATTAATTCACGTTGTCCCCTTCCTATTGGAATCAACATATCTATGGTTTTTACACCTGTTTGCAAAGGTTCAGTTACAGGTTGTCTATCAATTATACCAGGTGCCTTAGCTTCTACAGGAAGTCTTTCACTAAAATTTATATCCCCCTCACCATCTATAGGATTTCCCAGTGGATCAACAACTCTTCCTAACATTTCAAATCCTACTGGAACATCCATCAAAGAATTAGTACACTTAACAATGTCCCCTTCCTTAATATTTCTATCATCATCGAAAATTACTACACTAGCAGTATCATATTCTAAACTTAATATTACTCCTTTAGTTCCGTTATTAAATATTACCACTTCACTAAATTTTGCTTTCTCCAATCCATAAACTACAGCTATACCATCTTTCACTGATATAACTTCACCTATGCTTTCTTCTTTTATAGGATTGCTAAAATTTTCAACTTTTTCTTTAATAATACGTAATACTTCCCCTGATGACACAATGTTCATTACTTTCACCTAAAAAATATTAACCAACGCTACATATAGTAATTTTACTTATTTCTGACAAATTTTGTAAATAGTTATTTAATGAAACATCTATTACATTAAAGCCTACTCTAACAATAAAACCACCTAAAATTTCAGGATTCACATTATTAATAATATTTTCAACTGTACCATATTTAGTTTTCAAAACATCAATAATGCCACTAACCTCCTTTTTTGATAATAAATAAGGTGACGTTATTTCTACATCAAATCTTTTTTTATATTGCTTTACTAAAACAAAAAACTGTTCAAATATTGCTAATAACAAAGGAAATCGCCTATTTTCCATTACTACACATAGAAAATCCAGCAACACTTTCTCTAAATAATCCCTTACTGCATTAAAAACAGCACTTTTATCATCCACTGATACAATTGGGCTTATTAAAAACGAGTATACCTTATCAACTTTAATAACTTCAGTAATAACCTTTACATCATTACACATTTTATCAATATTACTTTGAGATAAATCAAATAATACCTTCGCATAACAAAAAACTACGTAACAAGAACTCCGTTGATTCATAATACTTAGCAGTATAAACAGCTAAAGGATTATACACTTCACCATAATATAGTCAAGAATTTTGTATTCCTTATAATATACCTATGTAATTCAATTATATTCAACTTACATATCTCCTAAAATTTACAAATAACCATATTATAACTTAAGTAACATATCTCATAATGTTACAGACGACTTATATTTTAACTATAACATATACTTTAGCACATAATTAATCCAATAAAATACATCTTAAATCACACAATTAGTTCAATTACATACAAATATCTTGTGTTTACAAATAAAAGCTATTCGTAGTAACAACTATATATCTGAGCATCTGTATTACAGATATTCTTATCTTCATCTTATTACCACCACCTTACAAAATCATGTTAAACACCAATAAATATTGAAAATTAATTCAATACACTGCTTTTTGAGAAGTTGTCTATACTGCAGAAGTTATAATAACTCATTATATGCTGTAGAATTTGATCATAATGCATATAAGGTATCAGGGCTTAAAGATGTAGGTGTTTCAGTAGTAAACGCTTTGTCCTAAAATGATTACATATCTATTTCATCTTGCAAATTTTTTATAAAATACTTAGCTACAATTAACATTAGTCTCACATCATTCACTTAAATATCCTATTTTATTTTGTTGAAATTTTATAAAGTACTATATCACGGCACCCAATTATATAAATATTCTAAATTAATATATCCATTAATTCGACAATAATAGTACAGTACGGCTAGGAGTATAGCAACAATTGTAGCAATAACAACTTTTATTAATAAATAAGCCTTTGCAGGACTACCACTTGCTAATCCTACTGGCAAATTCTCATCTATTTTCACTTTAATAGGTAAAATTATAAAAAAGATAATCCACCATGCTATTACAAAAAATACAGCAATATTTATAGCCATAACAATATATATTCTTACATATTCAATTCAAAACACAACTTATATTACTAAACTACATCCACTTAATCGAATCAAAAGCTTGACAGTAACTACACTCATAATACCATTCCGATACCGAACAATTACACACAGTACAACGCCAATGCAGATCAGGTATAGCGTTTTTCAGATTCTCAAAACACCATAAAGATTCCTTATAATCATCATGCAAATTTAAGCGTAATTTAATCATTAGCAAATAAAAAGATATGTACTTATATTTATTTAGCGCATCATTTAAATACTGCAAGGCAACATTATATTGCCGTAAGTTTATTGATTTTTGTACCATCAAATATTTACTAAAGTAATAATTTGGAGATATCTTATATAATATATCAGTAGCTTGATTTTTATCATCAGATACCTCCAAATAAAGTATAGCCACATGCTTATGTGCACTAACTTTATACTGATGTTCAAGCAAATTTATAGCTTTTTGTTTATTATCAATTTTTATGTATAATTTTGCCTTTAAAATAGTAATAAATAAATCTTTAACACACTTACTTTCTACATCATTTAAAATTTTTAATCCCTCTCTATATTTTTCATTACGATAACATTGATCAGCTGCGGCATAACCTACCACTGCTAGCATTCTTGCAGCATCATATGGTAATAATACATGAGATTTTATGGCATACTTTAACTCTACTATTGCAGCACACCACTTTTTTTCAATACAACAAATTTCTATTCTAAAAATCACTGACCAAAATTGTTTAATAAAAACTTGGTTAAGTTTTTTTAAAAGTTGTAATTGGCAATATTTACTTTTTTCTTTTTTTACAAAACCCAATAATAACAACCCTAGAAACTTATTAAGAGAAGCTTGAGGTGCCAATGCAAAATATTTTTCTGCCTCCTCATATTCCCCTATTTTAAAATATAAGCAGGCCTTAAATATATTAAATTTATTGCTAAAACCTTTAAATTTTTTTACATACCTTTTAACTTCATGACTTTCACCAAAACATAAATATGAACTCCCAGTTATAAAGGAATCTATTTCTTTGTGCAAAAAATATACTTTTATATTATATACACGCAAAACAATATATGTAATGATACGTGCTAATATAATCAATAAAAATATAACAATACTTAATAGAAATAGCATAACTACTATATTCAATTCAATGCTATAGCCAAGGCATTCTATTTTGCAAAACATTCCTTCATAATTTACGGAGCATAATCCTGCAACAATAGCAATAATTAAAATTAACATACAAGTAGTCATGTATTACCAGAAGCTGCAATAATATGTTTTAAAAGCTGATTATATATTACTGATATACTCTTTTCAATAATCACTAAATCTTCAAGTTGAGTAATCCATAACTGTAAGTCATGAAAGGAATGTAATTCTCTTTTTGCAAAATCCAATGCATCAGTCCAGTAATTATTACTGATATAAAACTCCAACTTTGTTAAGTTTTTCCATAATTTATTATTGTTATTCTTAATCAAAATCCATTTTGATAAAAGTTTTTCAAATGAACTAGCATTTTTATAATGATAATTATTAATTATAATTTTAAAAGATCCTTTTAATTTAATAAAAGTGCTAATTTCTTTATTAAGCAACTCCTCTATTGTATTTATTGCACTTTCAATATCATGATCATCAATTTCTTGTAAAATTTGCTTAACTGTATAAATTTTATTTTTTGTTAAAGTACTATTAAAGAACGACTCTCTTAGATCTATAACAGATAATAATAATTTTGACAGGCATTTTTCCTTTACGCAGCCATCTTTACCTACAACCAAATTATTCTTGGCAATTGACATTCTAATTTTGTCTATTTTTGATAATATCATTGCTTCACTATTCATAACCTTTGCATCAAATTTATCAAACAACTGCATACAGTGCTGATTATAAATGTTCAAATCCTTCTTGATGTCTAGTAAATAAAAAATAATAGCTCCAAACCAAAAAGAAAAAGTGCATAATATTATACACCATATCCATGTATATCTCGTCATTAAAGCCCTATTCATATTTTAAAATATTTACTGGATCTTGATATGCAGCTTTTAAAGAAGGAGGTATCGCTATAATAAAAGCAATACCTATAGCTAATGCAGAAATGCGTACCACATCTTCCATTAACAACTCCGAAGGGATACTGCTTAAAAAATACACTATAGGATCAAAAAGACTACTATGTGTTACACTTTCAAAAAATATTCTTATTCTATTAATATTTAAGGAAAATCCAATACCCATCATACAGCCAATTACCGTACCCACTACTCCTATTAGAGTACCACATATACAAAATATTCTCATTATACACCATCTACTTGCACCCATAGTTCGCATAATTGCAATAGCTTGCTTCTTATCTTGTACTAAAATTGAAATACTAGAAATAATATTAAATGCTGCAACAACTACTATTAGCGTTAATATTAAAAACATCACATTACTTTCAATTTGTAATGCACGAAAATATTGTCCTTGTTGTATTTTCCAATCTTCAAGCTTATAATTGACTTTATTCTGTATTAACTTTAATATTTCCGAAGACTTATTTACGTCTTTCAAAAACACCTCAATATACCTAACTTTATTGCCATATTTAAATAAAATTTGTGAAAATTTTATAGGCATATATATAAATGTATTATCATACTCATACATCCCTATATCAAACAATCCTACTACTTTATATGTTTTTACCCTTGGAATTGATCCTAAGATTGTCATAAAACCATCTGGTGAAATTATAGTAACACTATCTCCATATTTCACTTGTAAGTTTTCTGCCAATCTTGCACCAAGTATTACCCCTTGATTAAATTTATCTACACTTCCATCTACTATGCTATTAAAAAGAACTTTTTTATTTATTATATCCTGTTGATCAATACCTCTTACTACAGCTCCTAAAACTTTATTATTTGATTGAATCATTACTTGATTTTCAGTTATAGGGATTACTGCTGTTACAGCTTCAATGTTTTTAATAGAATTAGCAACACTACGATAATCATCACCGTCACAATAAACAGTAATATGCCCATTCATACCCAAAATACTATTTAACAACTGTGTAGAGAACCCGTGCATTACTGACATAACAACAATTAATGCAGCTACACCTAATGCTATACCCAAAACTGAGAGCATAGTAACCATCGAACAAAACCAATATCTATTTTTTGCTCGTAAATACCGCAATGCTAACGTTAATTCTAGTCTTAAGGACACTTCTACAAGCAATTTTATAAAGTTTACTTATATCATGATTAAAAAAAAGTAGCAATTCATATAAAAGTATGCATCAATTATAATAAAATGAAAATTATCTACATGGCAAAACTACAAATTTTAGTGTAGCACAAAAAAAATTTTACAGTGTAATTTTATGTATATAGGATAGAATTTATGATAGGGTAATTATAAGCACAATAAAGTTTATTATATATAGTCATATAGCTATTCTCCAGTATTAAAAAATAAC
The DNA here is from genome assembly GCF_000964795.1 of Candidatus Neoehrlichia procyonis str. RAC413. Taxonomy (GTDB): domain Bacteria; phylum Pseudomonadota; class Alphaproteobacteria; order Rickettsiales; family Anaplasmataceae; genus Neoehrlichia; species Neoehrlichia procyonis. The sequence continues at coordinate 839,769 of NZ_LANX01000001.1, forward strand.
AGTAATAAAAATGAAAATTGTTCCATCAAAGTTACAGAATTTTTTACGTAATCCAAAAATGTTTTGTAAAGTACTACTGTATGGCAATGATAACTGTAAAATTAATATTTACACTAAAAAAATAGTTAATCATATTAATAGTAATAATGATTATGCAATAACCAAAATAGAATTCACAACAATTAACAAAAATCCTGAGCTATTACTCTTAAACTTAACAACAATACCAATGTTTTATACTAAACAATTGCTCATTATTACAAATGCAAAAGAACCCTTTAATGAAGAACTTAAAAATATTATCAATCAAAATAATTCTGAACAAAATTATATAATAATTATAGCTGGAGAACTATCAAATCCATCTCCATTAAAAACTTATTACAATAATTCCATTGATTCAGCATCTATAGGATGCTATAAAAATGACAATAAAAACCTTGATTATATTATTAAAGATTTTTTATCCACAAATAAAATAGAATATGACAACACTGTAATACAATACATTTACAAATACTTCTATAATAATGAATCAGAAATATTATCACAACTTAACAAACTTTTGCTATACATTGGAAATAAAAAAAAACTTACTATTGAAGATATAAATAAAAGCCTTTCCACAGAATTAAATCCCACACTAGAAAGCTTATACATTTCTATAGTTGAAAAAAACATTCCCAACTTTATTCAAATTACTGATCTGCTACTACAAAGTAAGTTTACACCTATAACTCTAACTAGAGTTATAGCAAAGTATTTCATGCAATTAGAACACCTATCGAGACAAGTACAAAGCGGTCAATCAGTACATAAAGCCATTCAAGAAATATATCCCCCTATATTTTTCAAGCTAATACCAACAGTAAAAAAACATCTTACCATAATTAAATATCAAAATATTAATGATATACTCAATAAACTATTAGAGATAGAAATACAATGCAAGAAATCTGAGTCAATCCAAAAAACTATTTTTAAGTATTACATGACAACCATAATTAATTCCACTGTTATTAGTAAAAATTAAATTAACATTCAAAAATAAGCGTCATAGCAATCTTATAATCACTATCATAACATTACAATAAAGAATTCTTTTTTGTAACTACCATGATGTTACCATACTTAAAAAGTAAATAGCACTTTTTTTCTCTGATATTTAATAAGTTAATGGTAACTACCCAATTTACCTATCCATTATAATTCTTTGTTAAATATCAACAGCAATAATAATCAAAATCAGTTACACAGTATGTATATATAAAATATTAGCTAGGAATAATCTACCCAACATTAAAAACCTTCTCATATTAATTAAGCTTATCACATTGGAATTAAGAACACAGCATTAACTTTATATTAAATATTACAAAATCAACTTATGTCTAGTAAAATTACACAAATTAATACACTACCAATTTACTGTTCAAATTTATAAATATACTGCCATTTCTAATATAGATATCAAGCTAAAGTTTCTTCTCTGCAAAAAGAACCATAATTTATATTAAACAAACTTTTGTTGTAGCAGCGACTGAAAACTATATAACAAAGTCAATATCAGCATAATAAATAGTTACTATACAAACTTACCATAACAATTCTACTATTAGAAAATGCTAATCTGTAATATCATAAAATTTTACAATAGCTTAAAAACATATAACAATACTTATTATTTAAAAAACTTGTAGAAGTTATAAAACACTTACCATAAAGCCAATCATTCAATACAGGCTTGTGCATTCACTTTTTTTTTGAATACTTTCCAGCACAATACTACTTTCATATTGCCATATCCTTTTCATATTCATACATTTCAATTGCTGCTGATAAAACTGCAAGTTTACTTACCAAATACCAAATTTTCCTTTTTTCTTTTACCATTTGATAACCTATATCAATAAAACAGCAACCGGAAGAATTCAAATTAGAAAATATGTCTTTTTTTGTATTATAACGATATAAACAACATACAGGATCTTCTCCTATATAATATATTAACGGTTCAGATACATAATCATTAAATCGATCAATAGTTAATATACCTTCCTGAATAAGTACGCTGTTAACAATTTTACCGCCTTTGATTTTCCGCATTTTATTACGATTTTTTTTATTAAGATTAAATATATCATCTCCTCCATAGGCAGTAATAATACCCATACCATATGTACCATTATTAGCCTTAACAAAAACATACGGTAATTCTTTAATGCTATAAAGTAAAAACTTTTCCTTAATTTTAGATATTAAATTCTCAACCCCATTAGCAATATTTTCTATATCTTGGCTATTAAAAAAACACAAATTTTCATAACTTGCAAATAATGCATAAATCAACCAATGATCTATACCAAATTCTTTACAAAACTCTAAAGATATAGCTTTATAAATACTAAAGTGTCTTGATTTACGTCTCCAAAACCACCCTAAACACAATGATGGCATTACATACTGATACGACAAATTTTGCAAAACATCAGGTATACCATTTGTCATATCACTATTTATTAAAACTAAATCCGGAACAAACCCACAATTAGTTTGAATTATCCCTGTTTGATTAACAATACATTGAACATTTAAGATCTTTCCTGCAGAAGAATTAACCTGAATATCATGACCTATATTACACATTCCTACTACAGCATAAAATCCAGCAATATTTACTATATTTTTAAGTGCAATAATATTATCTATATATTTTAAATTTCGTGTACATTCTTCTGCAATAATTAATATCTTTTTACAATTATCATACTTAAGTAAATACTTACGTAACAAATTTGCAGCATAATTTTTTGATTTAGTATTAAAGTTATTATACCCTGCAGGAAAAATGTTGGTATCAATAGGAGCAATTTTATATCCTGAATTTCGTAAATCAACAGAAGTATTTAAAATTGGTGGATAACATAAAAATTTCTCCGAAAACCAATTTTCTATTTCCCGCTCATACCTTGCAAGCACACTTTCTAATATTTTATCAAGCATTAATATTTATCTACAACAACAATTTTAACAACCCATATAAAGCAACACAGTAACAAACAGTAATATTACATTAACATCTTAACATAAGCAGTCTAGCAAAAATAAAGACTCTAATGCAACAAATTAATAAGTACATTACAGAATATAAATAATAACTTAATAACTATAAAAATTTTATATACTATCACGCATTCTATATAATTTATAATGCGCATTACTAACTTAATTTATGTCATATTTCGGTACTCACAAATTGAAATTATGTCAAGTATTAAATAACTCAACAAATACCTACTAGCCAAAATGTAAAAACCAAATAATTACTAAAATAAAAATATAAGTATACTACAAATAGTTACGTCTATTAATTTTAAGAAATACCCGTTAATACTATTAAACATGCACAATATTGCCCATATTAATATAGCAAAAATCATTCATTATAAAATGTATTTGTTTATTGCAATCACAAATACGTTAAAGTATTTACATTCCTGTATATAATTGGCGCGGCCTACATATTTTATTATTATTATCACTTTTCATTTCGCACCATTGCGCTGACCATCCAGCAGTTCTAGCTAATGCAAATAATGTTGTAAACATATTTATAGGTATACCTATTGCTTTAAGAATAAGACCAGAATAAAAGTCTATATTAGGATATAATTTTCTTTCAAGAAAATAATCATCCTTCAAAGCTATAGACTCTAACTGCAATGCTACTTCTAGAAGTGGATCATTAATCCTCAAACTTTCTAAAACTTTATTACATATATCCTGCATAATACGCGCTCTTGGATCATAATTTTTATATATCCTATGGCCAAAACCCATTAATCTACTTTTTTTATCCTTAACATTTTGGATAAACTGTTGCACATTTTTGGGATCACCTATTTCTATCAACATTTTAACAACTGCTTCATTTGCACCACCATGAGCTGGTCCCCATAAAGTTACAACACCAGCACTAAGACAAGCAAACAAATTTCCACCTGCAGATCCTGAAAGCCTTACAGCAGCCGTAGATGCATTTTGTTCATGATCTGCATGTAAAATAAATATAATATCTAAAGCTCTAGCGATAACATTATTTACTTCATCATCATCAAAATCCAAAAACATCATACTGGCAAAATTATTGCTATAACTTAAATTTTTATGAGATAAAACAATACTTTTATTAACTACATGTCTATAAATTGTAGCTATAATACTAGGCACTTTAGCAATTGATAAAGTAGCACACTTTAAACAGTCGTTCACTATTTCTGAACCATGATAATATGCTGATAATGCAGCAAAGCATGCATTTAAAATAGCCATAGGATGTGAATCTCTTGGAAAAGACTGTACGACATCACACACTTGTTGAGGTATAGAGTATTCTTTTATAACATTAGAAGAGAAATCCTCAAACTCATCCTTATTAGGTAAAGCACCATAAAATAATAAATATGCAATTTCTAAAAAACTATGTTGCATATTTACTAAATGTTCAATATTATAGCCTCTATATCGCAATATACCTTCTTCACCATTAATAAAAGTAATTTTAGACACACAAGCAGCAGTTGACATAAAGCCTGGATCATAGGCAAAAACTTTACAACTCCTATATAAAGAACTTATATCCAACACATCTGGTCCATAACTACCATGCAATACTTGTAGTTCTACCTGTTCATCATCCAAACTTAATACTGCTTTTTTAACCATACAATACCTAATATAATCATGACATATTAAAAAGCGAAGTTATTCCCATTCAATTGTTGATGGAGGTTTTGATGTTATATCGTACGTTACTCTATTTACTTCTTCTACATTATTTACAATAGCATTACTAACTTTTTGTAAAAAATCACAAAATTTTAACTTATTACTGTCATTTTCATCAAAAGGAAAACTATTTGCAGTCATACCATCACTTGAAGTAACAGCTCTTAATGCACAAATATAGCCATAAGTTCTACTATCACCCATAACACCAACGGTTTTTAATGGCAACAACACAGCAAAAGCCTGCCATATACAATCATATAATCCATATTCTGTCATAAGATTAATGTAAATATCATCTATTTCTTGAAGAATACGCACTTTTTCACAAGTTACTTCCCCTATTATCCTCACCGATAATCCTGGACCAGGAAACGGGTGCTTTTTCAATATTTCATTTGGAATTCCAAGTGTTTCACCCAATAACCTAACTTCATCTTTAAATAAATATCTTAAAGGTTCAATAAGTGAAAAATTCATTTTTTCAGGTAACCCTCCAACATTATGATGTGATTTTATCTTCACACCTTTTGCAGTACCTGATTCTATTACATCAGGATAAATTGTACCTTGCATTAAAAAACTTACATTATTTAACTTCTTTGCATATAATTCAAAGACTTCAATAAACGTATTTCCTATAATTTTACGCTTCTCCTCAGGATAAACTACTCCACTTAATCTACTTAAAAACAATTCCGATTCATCCAAAAAACATATTGGTATGTTAAGTTTATTAGTAAAAATATCCCTTACTTTTATACTTTCATTTTTACGTAGTAATCCATTATCTATAAAAACACAATGCAACTGGTCTTTAATAGCTTTATGCAACAATACTGCAGCTACACTTGAATCCACGCCTCCACTAATCGCAGCAATTACTTTTTTATCTCCAACATTATCTCTAATAGTGTTCATCTGTTTTTGAAAGAAAGATGATATTGTCCAATTTCTGTTACATTGAGCAATATTTAAAAAATTATCAAACAACTTCATACCATTACATGTATGAGTAACCTCGGGGTGAAATTGCATACCATAAATTTTACGTTCTTCATTACTAATCATTGCTATTACATCATTAGAAACACTATAAGCAATTACTTCAAACCCTTGAGGAATAGTTGATAAACTATCTGAATGACTCATCCATACATCCACTTTATCATTAGGAGCCCATACTCCTTTTATAATCATTGATTCTTTAACAATTCTAAGCTGTACTCTTCCAAATTCTCTATAACCAGACACTACTAAAGAATTAAAGCATAACCCCAAAATTTGCACACCATAGCATATTCCTAATACTGGAACACATGTCTTTTGATTTAGTGCAAGTATATCCAAAACAATTTTAGGTATTTCCAATATATTACGCACTGATCCTGGTCCACCGGACAAAATAAAAGCACTAAAATCTTTTATATTAATATTATCATCATAAGAGAAAATTTCAGAATAAACATTTAGTTCCCTTATTCTCCTTGCTATTAATTGTGTTACTTGCGAACCAAAGTCGATGATAGCTATTTTAGACATACAACACCTTATAAATTTGGCCTTTTACAATTTGCAGCAACATACTAATAAGAAAACACGCAAAATGTAACAATATCCTAGACATTTAGCTAGTAAAGTTTTTTTATGAGTGATACTGCATATACATAATAATGTAAAGTTTTATTAATAAAACTACTAACACAGCAAAACTACTTAATTTAAATTACTATCTTTAATATTTTGCTAACATTATTTAGCTAACATTTATAACAATTCACCCTGAACAAATCATAATTTATTAATAAATACACGATACAATAACATCATAGTTAAAGTAAGGTATAATATGTATCCCGAATCATCACATATTTCTAAAAATGCAAAAAATCAAACCTCTAAAACCACACATGCAACGTCCCAAGAAAATCAACCTACAGATCAAGATATAGACAATGTTATCAAATGTATAGAAGATGAATGCGGAGATATAATAGATCAAAATATGAGAAATTTGATGAAAAAAGAAATTCAAGATGTGATCCCAGAATTAAACCAAGTATTACTACCATTAATAGACGTTGCATCACAAGAAAAAAGATTACCTGATAATTTACAAGAAGATCTAACAAAAAAATTTATGAAAATAATGTTGCCACATATACAAAAAATTATTAATGCTTCTCATTGAGAAATAAACATTATAGGGTTAATTTACATTAAACATTTACATTTTTAGTTAAACAAGAACTCTTACAAATACAAGAAAAATATAAACTGCCGAAATGTACTTTAGGTATTATTTAAATTCTATAAAAATACAGGTTTTTAGCATTCCATAATAAAAGCAATCTATAAAACAATTCCACCCATTTATCACAATACTACTATTCTCATATGCACATATTCTTTATCACTCTTACCAACTTTTAGTTTATATGATTTTTAATCTTGTTTTAAAAAGTATCTAAGAAAGACCATAAGTCAGCCATATTTATCACTTTAATAATTATTTTCCATAATAACCATTAAATATAACATATATATGCAGATATTACTTTTGTGTTAAATTCTTCATAACCTATTTACAACCTTATTCTTGAGCATTTTTATTAATCAGAGTTCTGTACATAAACTACATACAGTGTATTCAAAACTAGAACATCTATGATACAGTAAATAATAGATCCCCAATATTTGTATTTATCATTGGGTTTTTTATTTAATCAGGCATATCACTACAATCATGTATGTAAATATACTACCTTAATAAGTTAATCATCCACTATAAGCTTTACAAAGTACAAGGCCATAAAAAGACATTATACACTGAAATATAGTTCATATATCTTATTCCAAAAATATACCAACATTACCAATATTATTTTTTACAACAAAATCATTTTTCTAAATATCATAGCCGTGATAATTTACAAAATCTAAAATATCATGATAACTTTACCACCCATATAGTAGTGTATATAGTACTAATACACAAATAACCTCTTGCATGATATCCAAAGCCAATCATAAAAACTGATAAGTACAAAATTATGTATTACAGCTTTTTTATCAGTTATTATCAATATCTTAATCATATTCTGAATTGCTTTACGATTACAATTGACATAAAGCTCTTAATAATGTAAAGAACTTTTTATTAATACATTAAAAATGTGACATGCCAATAGAAATACTCATGCCAGCATTATCCCCTACTATGAAAAGTGGATCCATAGTAAAATGGTACAAGAAGGAAGGCGACACAGTTAAGGCAGGAGAAGTTATAGCTGACATTGAAACCGATAAAGCAGTGATGGAATTTGAATATGCTGATGAAGATGGAATAATTGGAATCATACTATCACAAGAAGGTAGTAAGAATGTGCCTGTAAATCAGTTAATTGCTCTTGTCGGTATTGATGACAATGATCTACAATTAATAAAATCTTATAAGCAAGAATCATTAACAAATCATCCTCATGTCTCTAGTGAACCAAATATTTCTACAATAAATACTGATAATTTAGCCAATAATACAAGGCAGCAACAAACAAGAATTAAAGCAAGCCCTTTAGCAAAAAAAATTGCCTATGAATCTTCTATTGATCTTAGTACGATAAAGCAAGGTACGGGTCCTTATAACAGAATAATAAAAGCAGATGTTTTAGAAGCAATACAAAATTATCAGAATTGTACACGTAATAATGACGTTACCAGCTACTTTATCGAAGTTAGCAATACAAGGCAAGTTATTGCACATAGGTTAGCAGAGTCTAAACAAACAATACCCCACTTTTACTTAAAAATAGATTGCAACGTTAACAATTTACTAAAACTTAAAGCTGAAGTTAACAACATAGACATTAACAATAAAATCACTGTTAATGATTTCATAATAAAAGCTACAGCTCTAAGTATAAAGAAATTTCCTAGTATAAACGTATCATGGATAAATGATAAAATACTACAACACACAAATATTGATGTATCATTTGCTGTATCTACAGATGATGGAGGATTAATTACACCTATAGTTACTAATGCCGATAAGAAATCTTTATCTGAAATATCACACGAAGCAAAAGCCTTAATTGCAAAGGCAAGAAATGGTAGGTTACAGCTTAAAGAATTTCAAGGAGGCAGTATAACTATATCTAATCTTGGCATGTTTGAAATAAAAGAATTTATAGCAATTATCAACCCTCCTCAATCATGTATTATGGCAGTAGGACAATCAAAGCAGCAACCCGTTGTTATAGATAGTAATATCATTATTGCAAATGTTATGACTGTTACATTATCAATTGATCATAGGGTAATTGATGGAGTATTAGCTGCAAAGTTCTTTAATTGTTTTAAAAATTATATAGAAAATCCTATTACAATGTTCATATAAGAACATTTTTAGTAAGTAGTTAATTAATGTTATTATGCATTAAGTTTAACTACCTATATACACAATATCATAGGAAAAAGATACAACACATTTTAAAAGTAAAAAAGAACCCTCCTCTCTGAGTTATAATAAGTTCTGTATATTTACTATAGTTTTATACTTGTAGTAAATAAAAAATTTGTTAAACTATAGAGTGGGTAAGTTACTCATTCAATTACATGCTAGTTTCTATACTTGGGTAAGTTTATTGTGGAATTAAGTAATAAAGTTAAATCTATTTTAGGCTTTTATGATAGTGAAAATCCTGGGGTAAAAACTAATCTTGCACGAATGTTACTTCATGGAAAACTTGGAAATAGTGGAAAACTTATAATATTACCTGTCGATCAGGGATTTGAACATGGTCCTACAAAAAGTTTTAGTCAAAATCCTGATTCTTATGACCCATATTACCATTTTCAGTTAGCAATCGAATGTGGATTCAGTGCATATGCTGCACCTATTGGTATGTTAGAATGTGGAGCATCTACCTATGCAGGGTCTATACCCCTTATTTTAAAATTAAATAGCTCTAGTGCTCTTTTACCAAAAGATAGTCATCCTACTCAAGTGATTACTGCTTCAGTCCATGATGCTTTACGATTAGGATGCGTAGCAATAGGTCTTACAATATATCCAGGTTCGCATCATTTCTTGTCAATGATATGTAAAGCAAAGAGCCTAATACATGAAGCTAAATCTTATGGTTTAGCAGTCGTTATATGGTCATATCCACGCGGAGGAGATATCTCAAAAGCAGGTGAAACTGCAGTTGATATAATTGCATATGGTGCTCATATTGCTGCATTGCTTGGTGCAAACATCATAAAAGTCAAGCTACCAACAAGTCATATTGAGAAAGAAAGTATTAACTGTGATATTTCCTCTCTATCACAAAGAGTTGCATATGTTAAGAAATCCTGTTTTAATGGTAAGAGAATAGTAATATTTTCAGGTGGAGAAGTAAAAAACGATGATAGCTTATATAAGGAGTGCCAAGCAATAAAATATGGACAAGGAGATGGTTCGATTATAGGTCGTAATTCTTTTCAAAGAACAAAAAAAGATGCTATTTCAATGGTAGACAATATAGTAAAAATTTATAATGGATAATAAGGCTGGGTGGCAGAGTGGCTTATGCAGAGGACTGCAAATCCTTTTATACCGGTTCAATTCCGGTCCCGGCCTCTCCTTTTTTTTCGTAAGTATAATAAAATCAATCAAATAATCTTAATCACTCTCTCTAAAACGAAAAATGTTATATCATGTGATAAGTAACAAAAGCAGCTTTCTTCAAAAAATTAGCTATCTCATTATTTATATAAAAAGTAAATAAATTAGGTATTTATTGTTTATATTTCTATGTAATTTATAAAATCCTTAAAATAAAAATATAAAAAATCACTAAATATCTAGCTAATATACAAGCAGATTTAGACTAAAATTTGTAGATTCATGTTTAAGATCTTGATTAACACATGATAAATATGTTTCATAAAGCAAAACTTTACTAAATAACAAAAAATTTAATATTACTTTTTATATAGCTAAAATAGTCTACAGCCCTATGGTCATTCCTTAATTTCTTTCACAACTCAAACTTAAAATATATATTTTTATGTTAAAATACTATATAAAACACATTCAATTTATAAGTCAGCTACAATCAATTACAATAAATTTGAAATACAACAATTAATGCAAAATAAAAAGAAAAGTAGATTATTTATAAATACATACCTTTTTCGTACTAATAAAAAATTCTAATACTCAATTATCAAGTACAATACTTATAAAAAGTACCTACTAGTAATAACATGCAATGCACTAACAATACTATTGCTTAAATATATACTATAATTAACAAAATGTTTGAATGTTATGATTATAACACTCAAATATTAACGATATTACAATAATCTTTAAACATAAGCATAACAAACTGTGATAGTACATATCCAAAATTTTCACTAAAATTACATTGTTATTTTAGTGAAAATTTAAATTCAACTTAATATAACTATTAGCAAGATCTTAATATTTTTCACATGCTCTTTAGTTTTACGCAGACAATACAATAACAACGCTTTTCTAATCAAAGAATCCATGTACTAGCATGTAATTAAAAACGTTTTGAGCTAATACTGTAGATTTACCTGCACCTCCTGTATGCTCCATAAATACTGAAACTGCATACTTAGGAGAATTAAACGGCGCATAACCAACAAATATCCCATGATCCCTTTTTTTTACATCACTTTTTATATTTGATACTTGAACACTACCAGTTTTCCCAGAAGCTGTAATCAATATTGGCACACCTGCTCTTCGTAAATATTTTGACGCAGTTCCTATTGAAGAGTTCACAACTTTAAACAAAGCATTTTGTACAAAACGTAAATGTTCATTATTAACATCAAGTTGAAGAAATTTTTGATATTTCTTATCATAGTGAAATACTGGTATAACCTTTCTTCCACTCGCTACTCTAGCTATCATTATTGCTAATTGCAAAGGTGTTACCAACAAATAACCGTGACCTATTACTATATTTAAAGTATCTCCTAGTTTCCATGCAGTCGACAAATTACTTTCTCGCCAACCTTTATCAGGTACAATACCCATAACTTCCTCTAGTAATCCCGTATTAAACATTTGTGCAAATCCAAATGTTGTAGCAATATTAGATATTATTTCAATGTTAATATATTGTGCAATAGTAAAAAAATAAACATTACATGATGAAGCTATCGCATCTCTCATATTTATCCATCCATGACCTCTATGATTCCAGCAATGAAATTCTCTACCTCCAACAAATAAACTTCCTGTACACAAAATTTTCTTATTAACATCAATAACATTATCCTTTAAAGCTGCAAGAGCAGTAATAATTTTAAAAGTAGAAGCAGGTTCAGTCTGTAAAGCAATAGCACGATTTATCAATGGAAGAGAATGATTACTGTTAATCTTATTCCAAGACTTATAAGATAGTCCATTAATGAACATATTATTATCATAAGATGGTGAGCTACATAACGCCAGTACATTACCAGTCTCAATCTCTAGCACTACAACAGCACCGTTATTACCATTTAACATTTGAGATATTGTTTTTTGTAATAAAATATCCAATGTCAACTTAACATTATTACCAGAAATACTTTCAATTCGTGATAACTCACGTACTATTTTCCTTTTTGCATTAACCTCATGCTTCACAAATCCAAGAGCACCTTTTAATCTATTATCATCGGTATATTCTATTCCGGTAACCCCCATTCTAATTTCATTGTATTGATTATAATCACTACCTTGTATATTTTTAATATATCCAATAATATGTGCACAATCATTGCTAAAAGGATAATAACGTTTATAGAAAGGCACTACATATACACCAGATAACTTTTCTATATTAAATTCTATTTTAGATAACTCATACCAATCAATCTCTTCATAAATTGTAATAATATTAGCTTTATTATTTTTCATCTGATGAATTAGCTCTGATTTGATAGGCTTATTAGTAAGCTTTAACAACTCCACCAATAAACCATCAACATCTTTAACACATTGAATCTCACATAACACCTTATACAATAACTTATTTGTTGCTAATTCTACATTATTTCTATCAAGAATTTTACCTCTTATTGGCAAAAGAAATGTTTCTCTAATCCTATTATTATCTGATAAAATTTGATATTTATTTCTTTTAACAATCTGGAGATAGTATAACCGTGATGTTAATACAGAAACCGTTACTAACTGCAACCCCATAAGTATAATTATCCTACGATTATATAGTTTTTTTATAATCCTATTTTTCATTTTGTATTAAATATGAATACAATTCCACCAATTAAAGCACTCTATTTATATTCTTTTTGTAAACTCCTCATAAATGGAGTTACTGAGATAAAAATCGAAGAATAAGTACCAACTGTAATACCAAAAAATATTATAATACTTAAATCCCTTACTGAATCTTTACATAATAGAACTAACGGTACAGTAGCTAATAAAGTAGTACCTGAAGTTAATATAGTTCGTGATAATGTAGAATTAATACTAATATTTATAATATCATGCAAATTTTTACTATGCTGAGATGTTCTTACTAGTTCTCGTATTCTATCATAAATCACTACAGAATCATTGATTGAGTATCCTACTATCATTAATAAACCTGCAGTTGACGTCAAGTTAAATTCAATACCAACAACACTAATCATGCCCAAAGTTAAAACAACGTCATGAATCAATGCTACAACTCCTCCAACAGCAAATTGCCATTTAAATCTGCAACACAAATATAAAAACATACCTAATAAGGAACATATCAAAGCACAAATCCCTTCAATAATTTGTTCATGCCCTACTTGCGGACCAACATAGTCTATTTTTCTATATATTACATTACCTGAAATATTTTTAAGCGCTTCTTTAACTTGTAAAACTATCTCTGAACCATTTGAATCATCAAAACTCTTAAAATTCAACAAAAATTCCTTATTATTACTATTTAATTCTTGTATAGAAAAACCATTTAACCCATTTTTTTGTAAAATACTCCTTAGATCTCCTAAAGTAACATTTTCATTTTCTATACGTAAATCAATAACCATACCTCCAGCAAAATCTGTTCCTATATGTATTCCTCTAAAGAGGACAATAGTAATAGCAAATAATAATAGCATAGCACTACAAAAAAGTGCATAAGTACTATATCTAACAAAATCAATGTTCGTACTATCAGAAATGATACGTAGAGCCACAATTCAAAATTAAGTTTACAAAGCCTTATTTTATGTTATTTAAGCAGCTCACTCAAGTAAAATATCATGAGCTTAATAAAACCATATACAATTGGATATATAGGAGAAATCGTCATAATATTATTTCTGAAACTAAAACTATATACCATAGTAAAGCACAGATACAGGTGCCCTTTAGGAGAAATAGATATTATTGCAGTTAAAAAAAATATCCTAATATTTATAGAAGTAAAAACCAGCATTATTTCCTGTGCAGGCATACCTATAACTTATAGGCAACGTCACGCAATTATAAAAACTGCTAGACATTTTATCTATTACTATCCAAAGTTCAATGCTTATCAAATAAGATTTGATGCATGCTTTGTATCATTACAACACAAACCTATACATATTATAAATGCCTGGACAGAAAACAAGAATTAAACCGCACATATTTTATACATTATAGATTAACCTACACTACACAATTTACTATTTTAGAGTAATACACTATTAATATTACTAGTCCTCAATGCTAAAATATATTCATTTACAAAATTTAATTCTACAAGTAATAAAAACTATAAACATACAATATATGTTCTGAATCGTAGTATAAGAGTCATATAACCGCTAGCAACCATGCTGACTAAAACAAACCTGTTAATATTAGTATGTATTCAAAAGTATTATAAATATGAAAAATCTGTAAGTCACAGTTTCTCTTACATAATTAGTTTTATATATTAGATAATTATTAATTTATGCAATTCTTGTACTTTTAGTAATATAATTAATAATATTGTATATGATTCATGCCATACTTTTCAATAGACACATATCTTAAATACACATTCTCCACCCCTTCTCTAACTTTTTATTTTAATCAACCACAATACTATGAAGTTAAATAACCTTAAGCATTTCCACATCTATAGAAAAAGTGGGACTTTTTATAATTAAGATCATCTCACCATACAGAATTATAATTACTAAAGATGCTTCATATGAATTACAATCAATAAATTTTTCAATAATAATCAATTTATTGAACACATAATCTAATACTACTTTTTCATAAAGTAGTAAAATATCTTCCACTCTTAATTATATAGCATTAAATCATACAATACAATCAGGAAACTAATTCCAAAACTATAAGAATAGATTTAATCATTCAGGCCAAAATTGCCTGGATCTCCTAAAATTTTAAAGTATACAATTCATTATAAATATACTTCATTAAAGAATCTCAAGCATAATTCTTAATCAAATGTACAGAAAACTTATGTAAAACACTGAGCAAACTTTCTATTAACTTTTCTATCATTTGATCAGTATGACACGGAGTTGGAGTAATTCTAAGCCTTTCAGTCCCTATAGGAACAGTTGGGTAATTAATTGACTGAATATATATCTGATAATCTTTCAATAAAGCAGTAGAAATATTCTTACATGTTAATGCATCTCCTACAATAATTGGTATGATATGTGTATCAGTATATAAGAAGTCAATCCCAGCACTAAAAAGGGCAGACTTAACTTTTTTCACAACCTCATAATGTTTTTTTCTTTCAACATTACTTACCTTTAAATATTCTACACTTGCTCTAGCAGATGAAGCAATCAATGGAGATATTGCTGTTGTAAAAATAAAACCAGGAGCAAAACTTCTAATAACATCTACTAAATTCCTTGAAGCCGCTATATAACCTCCCATTACGCCAAAGGCTTTAGAAAGGGTACCTTGAATAATTGTAAGCCTGTCTTGTAATCCTTCACGTTCTGATATTCCACCTCCACGTTTGCCATAAATACCTACAGCATGTACTTCATCTAAATAAGTCATTGCATTATATTTATCAGCTAGATCACAAATTTCCTTTATAGGAGCAATATCCCCATCCATGGAATATAGAGACTCAAATATAATAATCTTAGGAAGAGATATATCAACAGATTTTAATAAATCCTCTAAATGTTCAGTATCATTGTGTCTAAATATATACTTTACCCTATTTCCAAACCTAATACCTTCTATCATAGAAGAATGATTTTTTTCATCCGAAAATACTACAATATTAGGAATAATAGAAAGCAATGTGCTAATAGTTGTCTGGTTAGCTACATAACCGCAAACAAATGTTAAAGCCGAAGGTTTATTATGCAAATCTGCTAACGATTCTTCCAGCTCTATAACTTCTTTTGTAGTACCAGCAATATTTCGTGTACCCCCTGCACCTATATTAACATCTAAATTTTTGACAGCAGATACTACTTCCTTATTCTGACTCATACCTAAATAATCATTGCTACACCAAAGGGTAACTTTATTATCCATTTGGTACTCAACAGCATAAGGAAATTGTCCAGAAATCCGTGAGAATCCAGTAAATTCCCTATACCTACCTTCAGCTTTTATATTTATAATTTTATCGCAAAATATTTTTTCATAATCTATCATATTACACTTCCAAAACTACTTTTATTTAGTTATCATTTTACTACTATTTTTAAATGACGCTTCTTTCCAGAGGATAACTTTACATATCCTTTTGCATAGAATTGATCAATGTACAACATCTGGGCACAATCTTCCACAACAATTCCATTAATTTTACATCCTCTATCATTTATTAATTTACGTGCTCTATTATTACTTGTTGCAATACCACAAAGTTGCAATAACTTAATTATAGACATACCTGAAACTATGTCTTCTTTACTTATCTGTATAACCGGAAGCAATGTATCGTCATTGTGCTCAAATATCTTAACTGCAGAATCAGCAACACAACTAGCTACCTCAGCTCCATGACATATCTTTGTAGCTTCTGTAGCCAATATCTTTTTTACTGAGTTAATCTCTTTCACACTTAAGCTTTCAAGCTCTTTTATATCACTATCCGACAATTCCGTAAAAAAACGTAAAAAACGACCAACATCCTCATCATGTATATTACGAAAGTACTGCCAGTAATCATAAGGACTGTACATTTCTTCATCAAGCCATACTGCACCCGTTGCTGTTTTACCCATCTTCTTACCTGAAGATGTCAACAATAAACATGTAGTAATACCAAAAAGTTCAGGTAATTTTAATTTCCTTCCCAAATCTACCCCACTTACAATGTTACCCCATTGATCTGAACCTCCTATTTGTAACATACAATTATATCTTCTATGCAGTTCAACAAAATCATAAGCCTGAAGCAACATATAATTAAATTCTAAGAAGCTCAAATTTTGTTTTCTTTCAAGCCGTGTTTTAACACTCTCAAAATTCATCATAACATTAACAGAAAATTTACTGCCTATATCGCATAAAAATTTAATATAATTCATATCATCTAGCCATTCAGAGTTATCTACTATAATTGCTGAAGACTTTTCACATGAATCACAGTCAATAAATTTTTTAATAGTCTTGCGTATACCCTGCATGTTATTTAAAATTTCAGAAGACGATAACATTGTTCTAGTTTTATCTTTACCTGAAGGATCCCCAATTTTTGTTGTACCGCCTCCTAGCAAAATTATTGGTTTGTGCCCAAACTTTTGCAAATGCCTTAAAATCATAATTTGTATCAAACTGCCAATATGTAACCCCTTAGCTGTACAATCAAATCCTACATATGCATGTATTTTCTCTGAGTGCATCAAGTGATCTAATGCTAATAAATTAGTAGACTGATACAAATATTTACGTGTACATAATAAATTTAAAAAGTCAGATTTAACTTTCATGATCGTACAGATTATACAAAGTGATCCCGGCGCGAATCGAACGCGCGACACATTGATTAAAAGTCAATTGCTCTACCGACTGAGCTACGGGATCTTATAACAACAGAATGAACTACCCTTTAAAGATAAACTCTTTATTAAGCAAAGTAAAGATTTTTTCCACACAAACAACAACAAACTCCTACCAAATGTTTATTATTTTACCAAAATAATTACTATACAGTACATTCTAATATTGCGGAGCATTATGAAACTTGATACACTTCTGCTAACAATACTACTTGGTAAACCATTATGTTTCTTTCGATAGAGGATTTTTTAAATTACATAGATAAGCACTCTATCAAGTTCGTTGATTTAAGATTTTCAGACTTATTAGGCAAGTGGCACCATATAACACGCAGTACTTGTTCATTAGATGTTTTAACATTATCTTCAGGTATTAATTTTGATAGCTCATCAATTGCTGGATGGCAATCTATAGAAAAATCTGATATGATACTTCTTCCAGATGTAACAACTTCTTTTGTTGATCCCTTTTGTGCACAGTCAACCATAGTTATAATTTGCAACGTTATCAATACACATAATCAATTAGAATACTCTAAAGACCCACGATATACTGCAAAAAAGGCTTCTCAATATTTGCTTTCTACATCTATTGCAGATAAATGCTATTTTGGACCAGAAATGGAATTCTTTGTGTTTGATGATGTAAAATTTAACATAAACGCTTACCAAGCATATTTCAAGCTACAATCTTCAGAAAGTAACATTTCCTCTAGTGACAACAAAAAATTTTACAATAATCATGGCCATCATCAAAAACCTAAAAGTGGATATATTCCTGTTCCTCCCATTGATGCTCTACATGATATACGTTCAGAAGTACTAACAATGCTTAGCGAAATTGGAATGATACCTTTGCTACATCATCATGAGGTGGCTACATCTCAATGTGAAGTAGGATTCCAATATGATGAGCTTGTATTAAGTGCTGACAACGTACAAAAATGTAAATACATTGTACGTAATGTTGCAAGCTCCTATAATAAAACTGCAACTTTTATGCCAAAACCAGTACATAATGATAATGGAAGCGGTATGCATTGCCATCAATCTTTGTGGAAAAATGGTGTAAATATATTCGTTAATAAGGATGGTAGTCTATCTGAGACATGCCTTCACTATATAGGTGGAATTATCAAATATGGAAAAGCTATTAATGCATTTACTAATCCATCAACAAACAGTTACAAAAGGCTAGTACCGCACTTTGAAGCACCTATTTGCCTAGTATATTCTTACGAGAATCGATCAGCTGCTATTCGTATTCCCCACGTGCCTAACTGTAATATGGAAGCTAAAAGAATTGAGGTACGTTTTCCTGACCCTTTAGCTAATCCATATTTATGCTTTGCATCACAATTGATGGCAGGACTTTATGGTATAAAAAATAAAATAGATCCGGGAGTAGCTATTGAAAAAAATTTATATACTTTAGATAAAGCAGAGTTATCAGCATTTCCATCTGTTGCTAACTCTCTAGAAGAATCTTTATTACACCTTGATAATAATAGAGAATTCCTATTAGAGGGCAATGTATTTACGAATGAACAGATTGACTCATATATTAAGCTTAAAACAATAGAAGCCCAGGAATTATATTCTTACCCACATCCTATAGAGTTTATTAATTATTATAGTCTATAAATGTTCTCGTATTTAGCGATAACTACAAACATAACTTATTGTTTGACTTGCCTACTGATATCTTTATGCATAGGATTTATTACATTACCGTGCATCATCAGTATTTTACAAAAACTACAAAAAAATGGACAGCCTATACGTAATGATGGCCCCAAAGAACATTTACTAATTAAAAAAAATACCCCAACTATGGGTGGCTTAATTATTGTAATGCCAAGTATCATTTCAACCCTGCTATTTTGTAAATTAACAAGTTACGATATATGGGTAATATTATTTGTATTTGTTACATTTGCCATATTAGGTGGTATAGATGATTGGTTAAAAATAAAAAAAAAAAATTCTCACGGCCTAAAAGTAAAAACAAAGCTAATTTTTCAATTTTTAATTGCACTTATAGGCATAATAATAACAGGGTTAACAACTAAAAATTTTACGCACACCCATCTTTTATCTAGTACACTAGTAAATTTAGGATATCTATATGTACCATTCGTAACCACAACTATTGTAGGCACTTCAAATGCAGTCAATCTTACTGATGGATTAGACGGACTAGTAATAGTCCCATCTATAATGTTATTTGCTTTTTTAGGAGTTGTTGCCTATCTTACAAGCAATCATACAGAAATAAATAACATTTTAATATTCTGCTCTGCAATTATAGGAAGTTCTTTAAGCTTTTTATGGGTTAACACATTTCCAGCAAAAATATTCATGGGAGACTTAGGCAGCTTATCAATAGGAGGAGCTCTTGGATTAATCAGCGTAATGCTACAATACGAGCTCATTTTCTCTATTGCAGCAGCATTACTTGTTATTGAAACATTATCAGTAATAGTACAGGTAGTATATTACAAGATTACAAAAGGTAAAAAAGCTTTCTTAATGACACCTTTACATCATCATTTTGAACTGAAAGGATTTAAAGAATCAACTATTGTTGTAAAATTCTGGATTATTTCATTTATTTTTTTAATCATCGCGTTAACCTTTTTTATTCATTTATCGTCATAATATTCAGTTCACTCTATGATATATCAATTTCACAATTCATTAAATAACCTCAAAATGCAAGTAATTGATGATCTTAAACACATGGAAGATTTAATGATAAGTCAAAGTCATAATGAAATCTCATTAATAACTGATATTATATGTCACTTAATGCAATCTGGTGGTAAACGCATACGTCCAATAATCCTGTTTACAATATGTAAGATGTTTAATTATCACGAAAGAACAAAAATCTACACTGCTGCTGCTATAGAATTTATACATAATGCAACACTATTACATGATGATGTTATAGATTCAAGTGAACTTAGAAGAGGAGTACATACATCAAATTTTATATGGGGAAATAAAGCAAGCATCTTAGTCGGAGATTTTTTACTTGCATCAGCATTTCAATGGATCACACTATGTAATAGTTTCCCACTATTATCAATTTTATCCCAAACATCTAGTACTATTATAACTGGAGAAATAAAACAAATGCTTACCCAAAATAATTTTAACATAACACAAGAAGAATACATAGAAATAATCGCTACAAAAACAGCATCTTTATTTTCGGCCACATGTGAATCTGCTGCTTTAATATCCAATGCAACTAAAAAAGAGCAACTTGCTTTAAAAGCTTTTGGGTACAATCTTGGTATATCGTTTCAAATCGTTGATGATATACTTGACTACACTGCAGAAAACGATAAATTTGGGAAAAGCAAAGGAAATGATTTTTATGAAGGGAAAATAACTTTACCAATCATTATTGCATATAAAAATGCTACGAAAGAAGAAAAAAAGTTCTGGAATCAACTCATAACCAGTAAACACAAAAATTTTGAACAGGCTTTTACCTATATTAAAGCTCATGATGCTATACATGAATCTATCAAACTTGCACAAACCTACATAAATAAAGCAAAATACAATTTAGAAATTTTTAGTGAATCTCAAAGTAAGTTACAACTTCAAAAGTTACTTGATAGCATAGTATATAGGCAATTTTAATATAAAAAATATACATTTTATATTCTCCTATGAGATAAGCAATTAAAACAAAAAGTACCTCGATAAATATTAAAATAATAAGTATTGTAACAATAACGTTACTATTTATTATTTATAATTTACTTATATGAGAATACATTTAATAAAGAGATATCTATTTATTAATAAAATTATCTTACGTAACACTCACTAATGCTATGAATATGTAGCCATCTTTATAATATAGCTCTCTGTTACTGTTATATTTAATATACTACATGTAACAAATGCAAAGTACTCACACATCCGTATATGTATTATTTACCATGAGAATATATATACTTTCTATACTTTTCTTATCTTTTTTTTTAATATAACAAAAATATTCATACATATTACATAACAAAATAATAAATGTACTAAATTTATTGTTTCTTATGTTTATTACTAAAAAATTTTAATATATTACCCTAAAAATACTACTTGTTTATCACTAGTACCATTTTACACAAATTTAGCAAATGATTTCCCATACTACAAATATGCTCATATAAATTTGTATTAGCTCATGTTCATTTTTATACACTATCTTTTTCCACTGTTATGCAAGGTTTTTGTAGATTAATATTGTAAATATCATTACTTATATTCATAATCATACTTTGCATTTCATACTTACACTTTTGATATTCTAAATATGTAATACTCGTAGTGATCATACATGCCCCAACCATAACAAAAAAGAGCATTACATGTCTATAAGGTAAACAACTCATGCCAAACATTTTATTTTTTTGTATAAGTGATACAACAAAAATGCTGAAAAAAGCCCCCTGAATTATAAGCATACCTATAAAAAGGCCCCTTACATTATTTTTATAGTTTTTAAAAATTATTTGCTTTGCATAATCACACTGTTTAAATGGTATACTCATTGTTGAATAGTACTTCATCATAATATTATTTATTTTTTTTGTATGTTTATAAAATTGAATATCTAATAAAGATTTAGAATTATCCGATATACCATGTGTTATAAACTGTACATAATTTTTGTCTTGTACTGCATAGTCAATAAACTCATTAATTGATATAGGAGCATTAATTGAAGAATGAGTATGATTTTTCAATAATTGCATTATTGCATTGCCATATTCTTCACATAACAAATTACCTGATTTTTTATAATCCATTAGCCAATCTAAGCTTTCTTTGTAGAAAATCAGCATCCCTTGTATTATACTCTGCTTCATTATTTGACAACATAAAGTATTATTAAATAATAATAAAAACGCCTCATAAACTTGCATATTCAATTTTTGTTCCTGAAGTTTAACTTGCTGTATCATAAGGCTATATTCCCTAACCTTTTGCATCATTTGTCGAATGGGTGCATTGCTATGATGCGTCTCCTTACAAGCATCATATAATTTTTTAACCATAAAAAATTGACGAAAAACCTTGAAAGAATTCAAAAATATATAAACTGGCATCATTGCAACTAGTAAATGTAATGGTACATCTCCTTTATTATTTTCAACATTTATTAAATCTGGAAAAGATTCTCCTATATATTGTATTATCTTAT
Source organism: Candidatus Neoehrlichia procyonis str. RAC413 (assembly GCF_000964795.1). Classification (GTDB taxonomy): domain Bacteria; phylum Pseudomonadota; class Alphaproteobacteria; order Rickettsiales; family Anaplasmataceae; genus Neoehrlichia; species Neoehrlichia procyonis. Next base: position 862,801 of record NZ_LANX01000001.1, read on the forward strand.
AATTACACGACGCATAACCAACAGCATAATGCATAATGTTATTACCTTCTTCGTCAAGTATTGACTCTATACCTTTATGATAATCAATAATAGGTTTTATTATTTCTACAATACATCTTTCTTGATCTTTTTCATCACACAATAAAATTGCATATTGCAAAGTATTTCTACCATAACCATCTATTTTATATAAAGCAAATTTCAATAAAAAGTTTTTCCATAAAGAATACACATAACTATCTACATCATCACTATAACAAGAATTTATGTATACTCTGCTCAAAATATCAATACAGCTAACTTTTTCATGATTATCTAATATGCTAGCTTCGCATGATAAAAAATCATTTACAGCATTTATACTAATTTCTTTATTGTTAATTGCTCTTACAATCTTATCATATATAATATCACATATACACTCGGCTACAGGTATAAAGCCTGTTTGATCTTGTTTAAATTTTCTTTGTATTTCTAAATCCTTATTCTGACAAGAATTTTTCTCATAATCTAATGTATTATGTGCTTTATTAGTTTTTAATATTTCATACTGCTTAAACTTATAATAATGTGTTTTTATAATATTAAACATCCCATTATATGCACTATTATCTTCAAAACACACATATAGCGCACAAAACAATTCATGCAAGATTGTACCTTGATCCATAATATGAAATATATCGCTAACATTCATCTTATCGATATCGTTGATTATAGAAACATCGTATTTATATATTTTACCTATAATTGACTTATTTCTCATTACGGACACAATTCGTTCTTGTGCGTAACTTATAGCATTAGTTACATTATTAAAACTTAACATGTTAATACTCTTTCATAAAATTTTATAACTTTGCACTATATAATGACATATTGCTCATCATAAACATTTATCTATAATATAAAAAGTTAAAAACTTAACTTAATTAATTCATTATAATACCTTATATATAAACAAAGCAACTTACTATAAAAAAATATAAATTGTTATGTATCGAATACTTTAAGCATATTAACTAACAAATTACTAACGTAACTTATATCGATAATAAAAATTAATACTCTTTACATTTATAACTAAAATTTATTATTAACAATTCTACAACACAGTAACTCTATCTACTATTTTACATGCTACTAATATCAAGAATAGTATAACTTCTCATATAAATTTACTTCTACTATCTACTTCATCTTTATGTAACATTTTACCAGCCATAAACTTCATTAATATAAAGTGTAACCACGATAGTATTATTCAATTAAAAGTTGTTTTTAGTTAATCAAACGCAGATTATCTTCAACAATACTAAACAGTTTTCTTATATACTGATTATTACTATTTTTTAGCTCTGCAACTGTATCACATGCGATAATCTTACCTTCATATAACACGGCAATTCTATTCGCTATTTTAAATGCGCTACTAAGATCATGCGTAATAGTTACAACTGTTAAGTTAAATTCTTTATGACAACGCATGATTATATTGGTAACTACCTCCGACATTACAGGATCTAACCCTGATGTTGGTTCATCAAAAATCATAATTTTAGGTTCACTAATAATTGCTCTAGCTAATGCTATTCTTTTTTTCATCCCACCAGACAATTCTATAGGGTACATGTCTACAATATCAGACTTTAGTCCCACTAACTCTAATCCAAAAACTGCAAGTTCCTTAGCAGCTTTTTTATCTATCTTTAACCTTTGGCGAAAATTAAAAGCAATATTTTCCCATATAGTTAAACTGTCAAATAATGCACAATTCTGAAATAAAACACTAAAGCTTTTAGCTGAATTTTGTTTATCTTTAATATCTATACCATCTATTATTACATTTCCAGAAGTTGGCTCAATCAATCCTATCATTACCTTAGTTAAAACCGACTTCCCACTCCCTGACTCTCCTATAATAACTATAGATTCTCCTTCAAAAACATTAAGATTAACACCTCTTAATACATAATGCGATTGAAAAGAAACATGTAAATCTAGTAAAGAAATAGAATATCTCATAATATTATGAATAAAATACAGTGATAATATAGTTTAAAAAAATAATAAGCATAGATGACATAACTACTGTTGAAGTTGTAGCAACTCCAACACCTCTTGCACCTCCACTACAATGATAACCACTATAACATCCAATAAACGATATTATAAAACCAAATGATAATGCTTTTATTAGTCCTAAAGTTATATCCTTCATGTGTACAAAATCCATTATTCCTTTTACATACATATCATGACTATAACCTAGATTCAAAGTTGCAACTATATACCCACCATAAATTCCTATTACATCCGCACATAAAATTAATATAGGCATTGCAATCATTGACGCTATAATACGTGGTGCTCCTAGATATTTAAGTGGGTGAGTATCAAGAGTAATTAATGCATCTATTTGCTCAGTAATCCGCATTGTACCTATTTCTGCAGCAATAGCAGCACCTACCCTACCTGCAATTATCAATCCTATTAATACAGGTCCTAATTCTCGCACAATTGCAATGGCAACTATTCCTGCCATAAACTCACCTTGCACTGTCTTCGGGCTAATTAAAGCATTTTGTAACATTATAGCTCCACCTGTAAACACTGATGCTACACCAACTATAGGCAGAGAAAAAAAGCAAGCCTCTACTAATTGCTTAACCATAACAGATAAGTAATATGGAGGCAAAAAACAATGATATACTGATGCTACTAAGAAAATAAAAGCACGTCCAATAAGCATAAAAAAATTTATGAATAATTGACCAATACAAGCAAAAATAAATAAAATCACGCTAAAACCACTACCACAATACTTCATTATTAAACCTACAAAGTACAAATCTCTAAAGTGATTTTAAAGTTTTAACAACATTTAACATATTATCGGCATTAAACAAAGTTGACCCAACAATTAAAATATCTGCACCTGCTTTTACCACACTTTTATAATTTTCAATAGTTATTCCTCCATCCACTGCAATTTTAGTACCTAATGACAAATTTTTTATCATGTCACGAATTTTTTCTATTTTTTCCAACTGTGAACAAAGAAATTTTTGTCCTCCAAATCCAGGATCAACAGACATAACTAATACCAAATCTATATCACGAATAACATATTCTAGTACAGAATAGTGTGAAGTAGGAACTAAAGATATACCAACACGCTTGCCATAACTTTTAATTTTTTGAATTACATGATGCAAATGAACTTCCGATTCCGCATGCACTGTAATAATATCTGCACCCGCATCTACAAAATTCCCTATATAACGGCTGGGAGAATTTATCATTAAATGTACATCAAATAAAAGATTAGTATATTTTCTAATTGATGAAACTACAGAAGGACCTATTGTAATATTTGATACAAAATTTCCATCCATTACATCTATATGAATATAGTCAACACCAGCCTCTGTAACTAATTTTATCGACTGGCCTAAGTTAGCAAAATCAGCAGATAAAATAGACGCTGATACTTTGACATGCGAATTAATTTTTGAATCTAAGTGCAAGTTTTCTAATAAGCTATCTTTCTTTACTAACAAAGTATTATTAATAATAAATTACAAACCATTTTAGTATAGCTAATAATACCATATATTCAAAATAATATAAAAAAATTACTCTTAATTAACAGTTAAATTTAATACAAACATAATACAAAATTTTTATGATTAAAAAAATCATATTTAAAATATTACAATTATTACCATAAAAACATTGTTTTACTTTTCAATTTTACTTATTGACATATGTAAAAAGCTCTATTAAAAACCTCATAAAAAGTATCATTACACATAATATAACTAAGCTTTCACATATATCCTTCTACACAAATTCTATGCATTTTATCACATCAGAATCCATGCAATATAATAAAGTATCCAAGATTATAAGTATTTGTTAGCTGTTTTACATTTATACTAAATACAATTTATAAGTAATAATAATTTACATAATCCAGTAATTCTTTCATATAAACAATACATAAAAGCAACTAGCCTATATACTTTTCCTTATAACATAAAATTATCATATAACAGTATAAACGTAAATTACTCCAACTTCATGTCAACTAAATAAACTTTTCTTTTTACAGATCTAGCTTTTTCATATCTGCCCAATTATTACCAACACTAACATCTAACTTCAATGGAACTGATAATGTTACTACTTTTTCCATGACTTCCTTTGTTAATTCTGCAATTTCATTAACATATAAATCAGGTACTTCTATTAATAATTCATCATGTACTTGTAATAATATTATTCCTGTTGTAGTTTTAAGCTTGTCAAATAAATGAATCATTGCCCTCTTTATAATATCTGCAGCTGTTCCTTGTAAAGGAGCATTAATTGCTGCTCTTTCAGCAAAATTCCTAATAGTAGGATTCTTACTGTTAATTTCTCTTGTAAAACATTTTCTACCAAAAATAGTTTTTGTATATCCATAAGTTCTAGCATAATTCTTTACTTCTTCTATATAAGTTCTTATTTCTGGATAATAACTAAAATATTGATCTATATATGATGATGCTGCTTCTTTAGTAATCTTAAGATGTTTTGCTAATCCATAAGGACCCATACCATAAATTATTCCAAAGTTAATAGACTTTGCTTTTCTTCGAAGATTTTTATCCAAACAATCTGTATTAAAAATCTGCTGCGCTGTAATGAGATGTATATCTTTATCTTGAAAAAAAGCATCTTTAAATGCTTTAACATTGCTAATATGAGCCATTATCCTCAATTCTATTTGAGAATAATCAGCAGAAATAATTTTATGCCCTTCTCTTGCAATAAATGCTCTTCTAATTTCATTACCTTCTTCAGTTCTAACAGGAATATTTTGTAAATTAGGATTACTTGAACTAATTCTCCCTGTAATAGTTGCTGTCATAGAAAAGAAAGTATGTACTCTCCCTGTATCACCTCGTATTTGCCTCAGAAGAACATCAATATAAGTATTTTTAAGTTTTGTAAGATGTCTCCATTGTAATATCTTGTCAGCAATTTCAATTCCATTTACAGAAAATTCCTCTAATACCTCTGCATTTGTACTGTAAATACCTGAACGTGACTTTTTTGTTTTTCCAATATTCATTTTATCAAACAGTATATCTCCTATCTGCTTTGGCGAAGCTAAGTTAAAATTCTCACCTGCTATTTGATATATTTCTTGTTCTAATACTTTAATAGACTGTAAAAAATTTTCTGATAGTTTATTCAAAATTTTAGCATCAACCAATACCCCAACTTGCTGCATATTATACAAAACTCTAATTAATGGTTTTTCAAAACGCTCATATATGGTACATAACTTATTTGCAAGTAACTTTTTCTTTAGTACCTTATGCAACAATAATAAAACTTGTGATGACAAGTTTGTATATTCTTTTTCAAGATTATGATATACTATATTTTTTAAGCTATGATCATAATTGCCAGCATCAACACTATATGACATTATCATAATGTCATCAAATGGTTCAATATTATGAAATATTTTCAATAAATGTTTTGCGTCATAAACTACTTTTAATACATAATCAAGTACTAGGAGAGGAGCAATAATATTTAAAGCATCATCAATATTATCACTATCTACATAAAACAAATTATTTTCACTATAAGATACGGTAATATTCTGTACAGCATCATTTTTCATATCCACATAAATAGCAAGTATTCCTTTAACTTTACAGTGATTAATAAAATTCTTGAATTCATTACTACAATAATTTTGTTGCATACTGCTATCTTGTGTAAAAAAATCAAAACAAACTTGAAAACATTTTGCAATTTTAGAAGCTAAAGATTTTAACTCATATTTTCTTAAAAAAGCCGTTAGTTTTTGAACATCTGGTGCCTTGATCGCATATTTTTCGATATCATTATCTAAGTTAACGCTATAGCACAAGGATGCTAATTGTTTAGACAACATTGCCTGATCATGATATTGCATCAACATTTCTCTACACTTTTTGTGTTCAACTTCATGTACATTAGCAACTAAGTTATCTAAAGACCCAAACCTATTAAGCAATTTTGCAGCTGTCTTTACACCGATCCTAGGAATCCCAGGTATGTTATCTGAGGCATCGCCTGTTAGTGCCAGTAGGTCTAGCAACTGATCTGATGTCACACCAAACTTTTCATACACATATTCTTCAGATAAATACTTATTTTTAATAGGATCAAAAATTGTAGTATTCTTATCTAAAAGTTGCAGTATGTCTTTATCCGACGTTAAAATATTTACGTGAACATATTCAGAACCATGCTTTTTACTTAGAGTTGCAATAACATCATCAGCCTCATAATTTTTTACTTCTTCATACACTATATTCAATGCATCCACTGCTTCTCTAACAAGAGAGAATTGCTGTATTAAATCATCAGGTAATATAGGACGATTAATTTTATACTGTGGATATATAGCATGACGAAAATTTTTACACCCTGTATCAAAAACTACTACCAGATAATCCGTCTTATATACATTGAGATACTTAAGTAAAATATTAATAAACCCATACATACCTCCAATTGGTAATCCATAAGAAGTACGAAAGTTAGGTAAAACATAATATGCACGAAAAAGAAATCCGTAAGCATCAATAATAGTCAAATTTTTTTGCATAACAATTGACTAAACGTTAAAAATTATTACTAATGTTAGCAATTATTGAATATTAAGTCACTTACTTAATTAATTAACTCATTAATAAATACCACTGTATAAAATACATAATGTATTCCATAATACCTTTAATATTATAAATTCTTTAATAATATGATGTTATAGTAAATGCTTTACATATAAGTGTATTTATCTATGCCACATACTAATAATCTTAGCATTAAAACTAACAGTAAATCCAATGCAAAGTCTACTTCTAGTAAATCTTCTACAAGGTCACGTGCTAGAAAAGTTACTCCTAAAAACGATAATTTGTGCAATGACATTAAAAATACTGACAATAATCAAGCCAGTGCTATAGAAAATAAAGATCTTCACATCAATGAAAAATTGTACAATTCAAATTCAAATAATAATTCTGTTTTGAATTCACAAAATAACAATTTTTTCAAAGACTTATGGGATTCTGTAAAAAGTTATTTTGCACAATAAATACAACTTACTATTCTGCATTGTTGTTAATAGCTTTTACCTTTGTGCACTCAACCCATGAATTGTGACCAATCATAAAAACAACTTTCAAAAATTTATAATATTTGTAAAAAGTTATTTTATGCAATAAAAACTATAAATTTCGTATTATTGTTGACAACTTCTATGCTTTATGCTCAAATACTAACTGTAAATTAGCTGCTTTAGAAGTATGCAAGGAGTTAATGTGAGGGATTTACAAAAAAGACAGCAAAAAATTAAAAACTATTTTTTATTATTTTTGTTGCTGCTGATGATGATTATGTTATTTTGCACCTCTATAATAAGAGTAAAAATTTAATCTTTACTATTAGAAAAGTTATGGATAAAAAAAAAAGCATCCGCTCCTTTATTGACCTGCATTTGTGTAGTTGTCATGATTTAAGAACCATCCTGTATTATGGAATGGACATAAAAAAAAATCCTAGTAAATACCATAACTACCTTACAGGAAAAAGCATAGCTTTAATATTTTGTCAGCCTTCTACCCGTACAAGAGTATCATTTGAAGTAGGTATTCATCAATTAGGCGCACATTATACCATCCTTAAAGAATCGGATATGCAATTATCAAGAGGAGAATCTGTACATGATACTGCAAAGGTATTATCAAGATATGTTAACCTTATAGTATTAAGAGCAATACAACACTCTTTTCTCCTTGAATTTAACAAATACAGCAGCATTCCTATTATTAATGGATTAACACAATATAGTCATCCATGCCAAATATTAGCCGATATTATGACATATGAAGAAAAAAGAGAAAAATCAATTACCAACAGCATTGTAAGTTGGATAGGAGATAATAATAATGTATTAAATACTTGGATACATGCTGCCCCTGTGCTACAGTTCACATTAAAAATTTCAACACCAAATTATTCTACAGATCTCGATCACAAAATAAAGTTAGCTAAGGCTGCTGGAGCCAACATAGAATACAAAAACAACCCTAAAGATATAATATATGATGCGGATATTATAACCACAGATGCCTGGTACTCTATGGGTTCAAATCATGACGTTAGTCAATTAATGTCGCAATTTGCAAATTATCAGATTAATAGTGACTTAGTATCTAATGCAAAACCTAATTATATGTTTTTACACTGTCTTCCAGCACATATTAACCAGGAGGTAACAAATGACGTTATTAATGGCCCAAATTCATACGTATTTGATGAAGCAGAAAATAGATTACATATACAAAAGGCCATAATGCTATGGTGTTTAGGTCTAATATAAAAAAAACACTAACAAAATGTTCAATACAAATTTAGAACTTTATATACAAAAGCTAAAGTTAACAAATTTTCGTAATTATTTAAACACTACACTAGAAATTTCTCAACAATCAGTTATATTATTAGGTGATAATGGTGTAGGTAAAACTAATGTATTAGAATCCATATCATTATTGTCAAAAGGAAGTGGGTTTAGAAATGTACGCATAGAAGATATGCAAAACTATAATACGAACAACCCACTAAGTATTCACTATACAATCAATAAAAACAATGATTTATTTTCTATCAATATTACAAAACACAATAATAAGCGTCGTTTATTAATTGACAATAAAACGCAAAATTATTCTGCTATTCATGGCATAGCTTGCATTATATGGCTAATACCACAGTTAGATCATATCTTCTTAAAGTCTTCTAGTGAGAGGTTAAAATTTTTTGATAGAATAGTACATATTTTCGATGTAAATTATGCTTCATATATTACTCAATATGAAAAAGCACGCCGTGAAAGAAGTAAAATTTTGCACATATCACCCCAAGATTATAATTGGTTACTTAGTCTAGAAAATATAATTGCAATTAATGGTATAAATATTGCTAAAATAAGATTAAAAGTATTAAAAATTTTACAAAAAATTCTTGCTGAAAATAAGATATCATCTACATTCTTAAAATCATCCATTAGTATACATAGCCAAATATTTGAAATTTTAGATCAAGGATTTGAGAACGCAATTGAATTATATAAAGAGCGTTTAAAAGAAAATAGAAAAAAAGATTTATTACAAAATTGTGTAAGCTTTGGAGTACATAATGATAATTTTCAAGTACTACATTCAGAAAAAAATTTAATAGCTAATCATTGTTCAACCGGAGAACAAAAAATTTTACTATTATCATTAATTTTATCAGCAGTAATTGCGAAGCATGAAATATATAGTCAACCTTCTATCATTTTGCTAGATGATATTATGTCACACTTAGATAAAAACTATAAAAGCAACTTATTGCTTAGCATATTAGATATAGGGTGCCAAGTTTGGATAACTGATATCAGTATACAAAATTTTGTAGATTACAAAAAGTATTTTCAATATTTTTATATATCAAACAATACCATCAAAAATTACATCTAAATAATACTAATACATTGTAAATTATGAAAAATATTTTTAATATTGCTATGATAAGAAGAATATCTGCCATAAGTTAGTTTATGTTCATTAAAGTCTTACTTGTCTTTAAAAATGGGAAATATCTTTTTTATGGATAAAGAGTTATTATAAAGACATTAAAATTTTATAATAATGTATATAAAGCATTTTATAGGATGATACAGCAAATGTAACAAATGGCTTATAGTGAAAAATACAAGAGTACAAACTAATAACGATTACGACAATAAATATTATCTTACTTATCCAAGCCACTTTTTAACATAAACTGCAATGCTAAAAAATATTTAGCATTATAAGCACAAAAATTTGTACTCTTTCTATTCTAGAAAATATAACTAAAATATATTGTACAAATTTTATATAAAACAACATCAGTAATTAAGTACATATTCTCACAATTCCAAAAATAAAAACACTTCTTACATTAATTTAGAATAAACAAAGCACAAGCAAAAATTATGCCAAAACATCTCTTAATGCATAAGGAAAGTTATATATAAGATCATTTCCTAATCCTCAATATAGAGTTTTTTCTAAATAATCACGTATTCTTTGTAAATCTTCCCATGCAAGACGCTTCTGCATTGGTTGGCGTAACAAATAAGCAGGATGAAATATAACAGCTGTAGTTATAGGATAACTTAAAAATTGGTTTGTATATACGTGAAATTTATTTCTAAGTCTTGATATAGTACTCTGATCATCAAGCAATGCGTAGCAAGCTGTACTTCCTACTAGGATCAATATTTTAGGGGACACAAGAGCTATATGTTTTTCTACAAATGGTTTGCACATATTTATTTCACAATCTGATGGTCTCCTATTGCCAGGAGGCCGCCAAAAAACAGTATTACTAATATATACTTTGTCACGATTAAGATTAATAGAGTTTAACATTTTATCAAGCAAGATACCACTTGCACCACAAAAAGGCCTACCTTCTAGATCTTCATTAGCACCTGGTGCTTCACCTATTAACATAATTTTTGAATATGGATTACCATCAGAAAATACTGTATTTGTTGCTAATTTCTTAATCGCACATCCATCAAATAAATTTATTGCTTGCTTAAGCTCATCAAGATTTTGACATTCCATAGCTAACTTATTTGCAACACTTACCCAATCTACGCTTTCTTGTAATACTGTACCGTTATTACGCTGTATACCAGTATTTTGTGGCACTAAATCACTTGTTAGTTGTACACTAGCATTTTGCAACATTAAATCACTTGTTACATTATCTTCTGTTATATCATCCTCTAAAATACTTTCTATGCCACTATCATGATAAAATTCTAATACTTCTAGTAACTCTTCATCCATAAAAGATATTCTCCCATTTTTAAAAGACCAATAAAACTTTATAAATATAAATTAATTCATAGTGGACATTCTTTTTATCCTTTTTGCTTTTTCTATTATAAAATCACGTTTTATCTTTGAAAGATGTTTAAAAAAAATAATGCCATTTAAATGATCTATTTCATGTTCTAAACATCTGGCCAGCAATCCTTGTGCCTTTATAATTTTATCATTTCCATTATAATCTGTATACTTAATTATAATGTTCTTGGGTCTACTTACTTCCTCAGCTTGCTCAGGAACAGACAAACAACCCTCTTTAATTACAATTTTTTCTTCAGACATTTCCAAAATTTGTGGATTAATAACACAAAATGGTCCCCCTGCAGCTTCATAACCAATCACATTATCTTTTGTGACACTCGATCTTTCATTATGATGGTAATATATGCTATCTTTAGGTACATCAGCAACAAATATGCGTTTATGAACTCCTACTTGCACTGCTGCCAATCCAAGGCCTTTTGCAGCATACATAGTCTCAAACATATCATCAATAAGCTTTTTTATTTCATTAGTAATATCAGCAACGGTTTCAGAACACAACAACAACCTTCTATCAGGTACCGTCACTATCGGTAGAATAGACATTTTCCCCCTCACAATATATATTTATTAAATGACACTCCTTGAAAAGATCTCATTAACTCTCTCTAATTTGTATAGTTTTAAATATTATATTACACGAATATTACACTAAGATATTACAGGCTTTCTTATTATTAATAAAGTAAGTATTGCTTTATTATTCATCAATAGTAAATTATCATTTATACTTAACCATATACTAAAGTAGTATTATCAAATAATTAAAAAAAAAAAACAATGATATTTTATATTTTTTCAACAATTTGGGTAATATTATACTCAACAATTGTTCTACCATTTTTCATATTTATGCCATTATCTCTAAGAATAAAATGCGCAACATTTGGAACACATGTGTTACTGTATCTATGTAATATAACTGACGGCATAACATACGAAATTAGAGGAAAAGAAAATCTACCTGCACAACCTTATATTGTAGCTTCTGAACATCAATCTCCTTTAGAAACTCTAATATTGTTTACAATATTTAAAGATGCAGTATTTATATTAAAAAAAGAGGTAATATTACTACCATTTTTCAATATCTTTTTTATATCACTTAAAATGATTTTTATTGACCGTAATAAAAAATTACAAGCCTTAAAAAAAATGTTAAAGTTATCTACACTGAGACTCAAAGAAGGAAGAACTATTATAATATTTCCTCAAGGATCAAGAACAACTATCAATAATAAAGCACAATACAAATCAGGAGTAGCAGCATTATATAATTCACTATCAGTACCTATAGTCCCAATCGCATTAAATACAGGTTTATTTTGGCCAAAAAATTTGATATCTTTTAAGAAAAAATCTGGGAAGGCTATAATAGAAATTTTACCACCTATTAATCCCGGTCTTAACAAGAAAGAATTTTTAGAACAACTTAAAGCAAATCTTTCAGAAAAAAGCTACGCTTTATGTAACTAAATAACAGTAAATCATACTTGCATTTTCACAAATTACTTATACAATTAATGTATGGTGTTATATAAGGTATAAAATTTACATGGCAAATCACTCAAGTTCTAAAAAAATGATAAGAGTCATTCAAAGTCGTACCTTAGTTAATCGTATGCGTAAAAGCAGAACGCGTAATTCTATAAAAAAGTTTTTATCTATGCTAAAGTTAGATAATCAAAGTACAGAAGCAGTAGTGCAAGCATTTAGAGAAGCAGAATCTAATCTTCACAAGTGTGTTAATAAAAAAGTTATACATAAAAATGCAGCCGCACGTAAAATAAGCTCATTAGCTGCAAAATTAAAAGCTTTTGATCTTAAAAATAGTGCTGCACAGTAAAACTTATCAATCTTTTAATAGTTAGTAAGCTACAATAGTGCAGGGTGGCGTTAGTTTGCGTAATGTAACTTGTTTTTATACAAAAATTATTAATTTCTTGAAGTGGATAGTACTACATTTGCATTTATACAAAAACTAAGTTATGTTCATCAACGTTTATGTAAGTATTAATCACAAATTAATATAAACTTATGCTATTTTTGTATTCTCACTGATAAAATAACTTATAGTTTTATCCAATCCTCTTTCCCTTATCATGTTATTAACCATTGATCTTTGATGCATAGCAATACTTATCATATTATTAACCTTTATATCATCAATATAAAATGCATCATCATAACTAACGTTAAAAACCACAACTACAAAATCATTAATATTACTTTGATTAATTAATCTAGTTTTCACAAAATAGTTATTCGTAGTGTTTTTCTTAACCCAAAAGATATCCATATCATAACTAGCATATATATACAATTGTTTTACATATATACGTACAATATATTTACTGTATTCACTTATAAACTTTTCCCTTTGCTCTAAAGAAGAGTTTTTCCAATAAATACCCATAACAAACTTTGCTATATTTTTCATATTTAAAGATCTATGCATCATATCTTGCAACATAGTATAAGCGCTCGCTCTATCTTTCGCTTGTTTTACAATTCTAGAAGAAAAATACTGTAATTCTTCAATAAAATTACAAACTTGCTGATAATTACTACACGTATTCTCACCAGCATGAACATTAGCCCATACCAAAAATATAAGTACAAATATTGCTACATAAGAGCGGTAATTAATAAACATCACATATTTTTTTTAATTTTCAGACATAAGAATATCAAATAAATACTTACTTAGTATTAAAAGTAAAACAAAACACTTAAAAGAAGATAATGTTAATCAATCTTACTATCACACCCTAACATTTATCAAATCTTTGTATAGTTTACAGAAAAAATTTAAATTCATTATATCATGTATTATCTGCACAGTTACCATATTCCACTTCCACTGTTACGTGAGCAATACCAAACTCTTCATTAAGTAGCTTTTTAACAGATAATAAAACTTCCGTATGATTTGAACAATTATTAACTAATACATCATCAACTTTCACATGTACTGTCATAACTAGATGTTCATTAGTTAAAGACCATACATGAATATGATGCACATCTATCACACCTGCAACTCTTTTGCAAATTATATTTTTTATTTTATCAGTACTAATATTTTCCGGAGTTCCTTCAAGTAATATATGCAAAGAATTTTTTATAATTTTGTATGCACTATACAATATTAAAATACTTACAACTATTGATAACAATGGATCAACAACTTGCCATTTACTTACCATAATAATAATTGCAGATAAAATTGCTGCTACAGATCCTAATAAGTCACCAAATATATGCAATACTGCACTTTTTATATTCAAATCATCTTCGTTTTTTTTATATAAAATGAAAAATGCTATAATATTTGAGCACAATCCCAAAATTGCAACTGTAAGCATGACCTGCCAATTAATTTCTACTGGATTTATAAAACGCTTAATGGATTCTATAATAATAAGTACAGCTATACCAAAAAGTGTTAATCCATTGACAAAAGCTGCAATAACTTGAAATCTATGATATCCATAAGATCTATAAGGATCTGATTTTTTTACCGCAATTTTGTGTGCTAACAAACTAAACACTAATGCTACAAAATCCATAAACATATGTCCTGCATCAGAAAGCAACGCCACAGAATTTGATATTACACCTCCTATGACTTCTATTACCATAGCAATCGCAATAACAGTAATTGCATAAACCAACCTACATATGTAAGCTGAAGGTTTGCCATTATGAACAAGTGACATATATTACCTCTTTTGTAGTGGGTGATACTGGCCTCGAACCAGTGACCTCTTACATGTCAAGCAAACGCTCTAACCATCTGAGCTAATCACCCCTAATTTTTTATGATAAGTAATAACACGAAAAAGTCAATCTTGCTCTATGGCTAATTTTATGGCATAAAAAATAAAAAACATACTTACAGGTATCAAGGAAACTATCACAATACCTAATAATATAGTATAACTATCATACATTTTAACCTTAAGACTATAAAACAAAAGATTAAAATATATTAAAATTGGAACTATAATTGGAAATACAAGGATCTGCGCGATTGTAGTTCCACCACGCTTACCTAATGTTAATGCATGGCCTATAGATGAAACAAAGCTCACTACCAATAAACTAATACTTAAAGCAATACCTAAGCTTATCACAATATATAAATTATCACCTAGTATACAAAAATCTATTAGCATGGATATAATGCTAATAGGAACTCCTATACATATCCAATAAGAAAAAATTTTTAAAAACACTATAACTTCTGGTATATAATCCTGCATAAAAATTTGCTCTAATATACCACTAGAATAATCACTCTCAAAAATACCATGTATAGAAACTTGCATAATAGATACACTACAAATCCATAGAAGTACTGGCAATACCTTCATAATATTTTCATTATCTATTGTAAACAAAGATATACTTATCATTAATATAAAAAGTGCTATTACGTGTAAAAAATTACCATTCTTATCTACCATTAATTCTATTTCGCGCTTAAATATGCTTCCATAGGACATTTATCGTACATTATTATAATGAACATCATTTTTTATCATAACCATACACTAATTATTAATCAACTATCTTTATAAATTTATTTTTGGTTGTATAACAAAGGAGAAAGACGTAATGCCAAATAAAAACAATATATTGCAAAACGATTATTATGATGACGATGAACACTATATGGATCATAAACAATTAGAATATTTTCGAGAAAAATTAATAAAGTGGCGTGATATTTTACAAAAAGAATCCGAAGAGAAAACTAATGAAATATTACAAGCCCAAGTTGACTCTGATTTAACTGACATGGCAACAAAGGAGTACGCTACCAATATAACTTTACAAACATACAATCGCAATGATGCATTAACAGCAGAAATTAATAAAGCACTACAAAGAATTAATGATGGCATATATGGATATTGTGAAGAAACAGGAGAGAAAATTGGCATAGCCAGACTTGAAGCTAACCCCATAACTCTTTATTGTATTGAAGAACAAGAAAGAAGAGAAAAACAACAAAGATTGCATAATATTGATGAAGATGATAGTAAGTTATTTTAAACTTATATTTTCTTAATAAATATTGTACACATATGTAAGCAAAATTCTTAATTACATTATAATCCAGCATAATCTGCCATAAATGTTCTATATATCAATTTTAGAATTCTCTACCAAAAAAATTGCCTTATTTCAGATTTGCCATAAAAAAGTACAACTACAGGAAAAGCTACGTAATTCTTTTCTGAAGCAGATAATTATAAGAATAACTTACATAAAAACCAACATGTATTAGCGTAACACATTTAATTATACTTATAGCTTTTTGTAAACTTCTAAACATTTTTGTACTATGTCTTCCATAAAATGGGGAGAAATATTAATACTTTCTAAATCTTTAGTATCAGAAGTAATGTTATACTGCATAAACAATAGCTGATCTCTAGTAAATAATGGAACTGTGCTTCCTGTTATAGGCTTAAGCATAATAGAAGTAATCTTACATTCACAGATAAATGCTAGAACTTTTGCTATACATAAAGGCAATTTTATAAAAGCATTTTTTCTGTGAGTTACTTGTAAAATAAATCCCATTAAAGACTTTATAGAGTAAATTTTAGGACCACATATGTTATATAATGTTTTCTTTGTATTATAACATACTAAATAACTAACTAACTTTGCAATATCACCAACATACACTGGTTGTAAAAGCATTTCACCACCCCTAATTAATGGTAAAAACGGCAGCATCAAAGATAATCTTGCAATATTGCTAAAAAAATGATCACCAAAACCAAATACCAAATTAGGTCTAATTATTATAGTATTAGAACACACAGCTGTAACAATCTTTTCTCCCTTTAATTTACTTTGAGCATATACAGAATCCTTAGCATTTTCAATTCCCATAGCTGAAAAATGAATTAATTTAGCACAATATTTATTAGCAATTTTTGCAATAATTTCAGCAATAACTACATGAACATAATTAAATTTTATTTTTTTCGATTCGTATAGAATACCTATTAAATTAATAACTACGTCACATTTATTAACATGCCTTTCGACTATTTCAATATTCAAAGTACTATATTCTATAATTTCTACATTTCCTAAATTTCCATACAATTTAAGTGATGCAGCCTTATCAGCATTACGTGTAAATACCTTAACTACACAATCATTTTTTACAAGATCTTCAACTATATACCTACCTATAAAACCACTACCACCAAAAACTACAACATATTTTATAATTCCTAACATTTTATACCTATAAATCTTCTTAAAAAATTCAGCTATGATATCATACACAACAAACTTACTTATAAGTTTTACAATACATCACACCATCATCTGAACAATATAGTTAACTAAACTAGTAGATATATTTATATCTTAAAACATGCAACATAAAGCAATATAAAAATTATTACCCAAAATTAGTATAGTTTTGTACACAACAATACTAATTTCCTAGTTGCAATATTGGAATTATTAATACCTTTCAAACTTATTAATACATATAACTTATTTTTATAGTTGTTCTTTTAAATAAGACCATAAATATTCAAATATAATCTATTTATTGATTACAACTAAAAAAAATTTTACATAAATATAAAATTGTAAAAAAGCTACATAACTAGTAATAACTCACCTTTAATTTTACATACAGTACTAAAGATTTTGTTATTTAATAAGATGTATACAATATTAATTATATTAGCCATCAAATTTAATACCTAGTATACTCATTGACAACTAAACTCTAATATCATCTATTGTAATTAACAATAAAATCGGTTAATTCTTTACTTCAAAACATTATTATATGGCAATAAATTTTTACTTATTATGTAATTTATTCTTTACTTTAATGTAAGTTATTATTTATATAAGTACATTTACTAATCCATACAATTATATGCACAAATGATTCCTACTCATAAACTGTAACTTCTTACATCTCAATAAACATTAATAGTAAAAAGTAAGAGAATCATATCCAAATATTTTTAATAAATTGTGTATATTTTTCCCTAATAACTTTTCTTCTTTTATAATTTGCTTTATAGTATAACCTACTTTTTTAATTAAAAACTGATCTGTAAAAACATTTACAAATTTAAAATTAGTTAATCCCGACTGCTTTATTCCTAAAATATCCCCTCCTCCACGCAATAATAAATCTTGCTCTGCTATAAAAAATCCATCTTGTGATTGACGTAAGACACATAACTTTTTATAAGCAGTTTTATTAATTGCATCATAAAGCAATATACAAAATGAAGGTTTATCACCGCGACCAACTCTTCCTCTTAGTTGATGCAGTTGTGATAAACCAAATCTTTCAGCATTCTCTATTATAATAATTGTAGCATCAGGAACATTTATACCTACTTCTATAACTGTCGTTGCAACTAATAATTTAATTTTTCCATTATAAAAAGAATACATAGATTCATCTTTTTCTACTTGTGATAAATTTCCATGCGATAATCCTACCTTATCAGCAAAAATTTCCTTCAAAAAACGAAATCTCTTCTCTACTGCTGAAATATCTAATACTTCGGACTCCTCTATACATGGACAAATCCAATATGCTTTATGACCATTTTGCAATGCAAGTTGTAACTTTAGTACTACCTCATCTAATTTAGCAATATTGATAATACGAGTACAAATAGGAAGCCTACATTTTGGCTTATCAAGTAATTTTATACATTCCATATCTCCATATATAACCTGCTCTAAAGTTCTTGGAATAGGAGTTGCAGTCATAAATAATACATCTGCATTATCACCTTTATCAATAAGCTTCATTCTTTGCATTACACCAAATTTCTGTTGTTCATCTATTACAACTAATCTCAGATTTTTAAAATTAATTGAACTCTGAAATAAAGCATGAGTTCCTATAATAATTTGAATTTCTCCTTTAGCTAATCTACCTTTTACATTTTGTTTTTGCTTTGTTGTACCTGTTAATAATTCAATATTAATATTAAGATCAGATACTACTTGCTTGATCCAATAATAATGTTGATTAGCTAATATTTCAGTAGGTACCATAAATGCTACTTGCCCTTTACTTTCCAATACATTTAATATTGCAAACAACGCAACTACTGTTTTTCCACTTCCCACATCTCCTTGTAATAACTTTATCATTTGACTATCGAGTGCTTGAGCAGTTATTATTTCCTGTATTGCATTTTCTTGACTAGTAGTAAGTGTAAACCCTAATTTTTCCAACACTTTCTTACGATAAGTACCGCTATTAACAATAGGTATCCCTTTCTTACAATGCCATTTTCTCATTATATACATTGCAATATGATAACTTAGTAATTCATCATAAGCTAACCTATTCCTATATAACTGTATCTTATCAAGATCATTAGGATGATGTATTTTAGTAATGCTTTCCTTCCAACTATACCAATAATTTTGTTGCATCAAATGTTCATCTATCCATTCTGGAAAATCAGGTAATAATTTAATTGCTAATTTTATAATTTTAGATATTTTTCTAGAAGTTAATCCTCTAATTAAAGGATATATTGGCTCTATAGAATAAATTTCGTCAAATTCTGCAAGATTACTTGTTATATAATCAGGATGCGTTATTTGCATCTGTCCTAAAAAATTTTCTAGCTTACCACTTATTATACATTCTAACCCGACTGATAAGATACTTTTTAAATACTTTAATGAATAATAAAAAAAAATTAAAGATACTTGCCCTATATCAGTATTTACTATAATCTTAAAAGGTGATCTTCTATTTTGCTTAAACACACTATGCCGCAATACTATAGCTTTAAACGTTACAACCTTTCCAACAGAATCATATGATAACTTATTCCTCCTATCTACATAGCTTTGTGGTATATGAAAAAGAAGGTCTATAATTTTATTTCCTTTACATAATTTCTGTAATAGATTACCTGTTACAGTTCCAACATACGGTAATTCCTGTATATTAGAAAATATATCAAGATCTCTCATAATAATCACATAAGATTTTACTAACCCTCATGTAAAGATTTGTTTAACTTACATATTACAATTGGTCACATTTATATAATAAACGCTTAAAAAGGCAATACAAATATCCATATAAATATGTAAATTCCTAAAAGTAATAAAAAACATAAAAATTATTCAACATAAATTTTACTTGTAGGTGTCTATAAGATTTCTGTTTATTATAAAAAAACTTTTCAATCTGTCTTAATATTAACATAATGCTTTGACTACATAAAAATGTAATAATTAACAAAATATTAGTCGGGTTTAAATGAAAATACTACTTATAATATCAGGTAGCATAGCTGCCTATAAAGCACTTGACATTATACGAACATTAAAAAAACGCAACTATACAATTAATTGTATCCTCAGTAAACATGGAGAAAAATTTATTACTCCATTATCGGTAACATCCTTATCCGGCAATCCCGTATATACTGATAGTAATGCTTTAGATACTTATAATAATATCAAACACATTTCCATTACAAGAAATTCTGACATTATATTAGTAGCACCTGCAACTGCAAATATTATAGCAAAAACAGCTTATGGCATTGCTGATGATTTTTCAACCTCTGTTCTTATAGCTGCTAATATTCCAATAATCATGGCACCTGCTATGAATCCACATATGTGGCAATCTAAAGCTAACCAACGGAATATCCGCATACTAGAAAGTGATAACGTGAAAATTATTCCTCCTGAATATGGATATACAACATGTGGTGAAAAGGGATACGGCAAAATGGCAAATGTGCAAAAAATTGTTAAATTTATAGAAAATCTCAAATAGCATTACATAAAAGCCTTTGTAAGATTAATTTTCAACAAAAATACATATCTTCTCATTAAGTCCTAGTAAACCTTGCTGTATAGTTAAAGCTCTAAAATTTTAGATATCAATGCTACAAAATATAGCAGTAAAGTTGATGTAATAACGATAAGTTTATTCATGCACTTTAGGTATATTTTTATAGTACTTAAAAAAATAACATCCATTTGTAAATGATGCTATAGACATTATAAATATAGGCAAATCTTTAAAACTACATCACATATGACATACCTAAAGTTATTTAGGATTACCTAACAAAATAACTGTAGAATTATCTTTCCAGTGAATTATGTTGCCACACATAATATTTTTATGTACGTCTTAAATATAGCTAACAATAACCTAACGATATGATTCTAGATATTGGTGATAACATTTTATCAAATATTTAGTTGTGTGCAAAATGCAAATATCACTTTTGAAATAGGACCGTTGAGCATTAAACATGAAAAATTTTCTCAAGATATGTTTGACTCAGCACATACTTTAATAAATCTTCAAAATAAAAACATCCATATTATTTTGGTAAAGGCAATAGTATTTCTACAATTAAACTGGCTGGATTTTCTTAAGAAAATTGTTACCATATACAGGGAACGGAGTTTTATTATACCTTTTAAGTATAATTTAATTTTCTATACATTTTAACATATTACTTAACACAAACACACAACATACGATGTAAGATACAAAAAAAATAGTATTCTCAAATTTATAAAAAATTTCAGTTAAGTATAAGTTTATACAAACATCATGCAATAATACCCATATTCAAAAACATTTTTGTATTTCACATTCATAAAAAATATGCAAAGTACATATTTTACATTATTAATGCTTTTTAACAGAAAAAACACAAACATTTACTAAAATAATAAATTAAAAGTGACTATGCTAGTTTTTCTATGCATATCTTATTTACAATGCCAGTTTTATACAGTTAATAAATAGATACATTTCTTATATTTTCTAAATACATAACTTCAAGTTTAGTATATATATTTAATTACTATATATAAAAATATGTTCTATATTAAGAAACTGCTCGTCTATAAAATATTATTCTATTTGTTAATCTCATAAATTAACTTACAATATTGTTTATATACATATTTCAAAATGCTACAAGGCTCTTTTAGAATTGGTATCAAAATTTTAATGACTTTATTCCCGTTTACTATGATATAATATTTTATTTACCTAAACAAAATTTACTAAATATATTATCTAGTATATCATCACTACTAATAGCACCCACTACTTTACCTATTTCTTTGATTGATAATCTTAAATCTTCAGATAGAATTTCAATAGGAGAATCAATGCTTATACTATTCAATATATCAAGTGTATTTTGTAAATGTATTCTATGTCTACTAGAGGTAATAAACAAACTATTATCTGTAGGAAAAATTAGCAACGATTTCTCCTTAATTACTTGTATTAGATTATCTATACCTATATTTTTATGTACAGAAATAGGAAAAAAATCGGTATTAAAAATGGGAATAGTACTTTGATGTTCTATATTATCTGCCTTACTTAAAACACATATTGTTTTATCATCAACAGACTGAATAACATCTTCACTAATATTACTAAGGTCACTGTAAGAAAAAATTTTTATTTTTAAATCCGCATTTTCAGCTTCCAATATAGCTCGTTTCATCCCCTCTTGTTCTATTACATTATCACTTGCTCTTATTCCTGCTGTATCAATGATAATAAAAGGATATCCTCCTATATCTATATGAGCTTCTAATACATCTCTTGTAGTTCCAGCATATTCAGACACTATTGCAATGTCTCTTCTAGCTAAACAATTAAAAAGTGTAGACTTTCCTACATTAGGTTCACCAATAATTACAATACGTGCACCACTTCTCACCCTCTCTCCTCTATGATCATCATTTAAATAACTTGCAAGAGAACCCCTTAACATATTCAATTGATTACTTATTTCACTCAATGCGGAAGATGTAACTTCATCAGGAAAATCAATATAAGCTTCTATATTAGCTAACATAGCAATCAAAATATTTCTCCAACCTGTATATAATTTTTCAAAATTTCCTGATACTTGTCTTAGAGCTTGTTTTAATTGTACTTCTGTCTCAGCATTAATAAGATCAGCAATACCTTCAGCCTTTGTTAAATCCATTTTACCATTAAGAAAAGCACGTAGTGAAAATTCTCCTGGATTTGCCAATCTAAAAATCTTACGTAATTCATTAAACATCACTTTTATAACTGCTATGCTACTATGAATATGCAATTCTATAACATCTTCTCCGGTAAAACTATTTGGACCTGGAAAATATAAAATTATTGCTTCATCTATTGCTTCATTATCACCATTATATAAAGTACTAAAAGCCGCAATCCTTGGTTTTACAACACAACTTACTTTAAAATGCTGTAGCACTTTTTTGGCGTGAGTACCAGAAATTCTAATTACTCCTATTCCCGCCTTTCCTTTTGGGGTAGATAAAGCAAAAATTGTACCCATAACATATACACTATCATTTACATTACTGAGAAGTCTCTCTTAATATATCATTAATTGACACTTTACTTCTCGTACTATTATCAACCGTCTTTACAATAACAGCACAATATAAAGATACATTACCTTTACCACAAGAATAAGAACCTGGTACTACTACAGAATAAGGTGGAACTTCTCCATAAAAAACCTCCCCTGTACCCCTATTCACAATTCTCGTAGATGCACCAATAAACACACCCATTGCTATTACAGATCCTTCTCTTACTATTACACCATCCACAATCTCGCTTCTAGCACCTATAAAACAATTATCTTCTACAATTACAGGTCTATTTACCAATGGTTCTAAAACACCCCCTATTCCAGCACCACCAGAAATATGACAATTCTTTCCTATTTGAGCACAGCTACCTATTGAACCCCAAGTATCAATCATAGTACCTACATCCACATAGGCTCCAACATTTACAAAGCTTGGCATTAACACTACATCAGATGCAATATAAGCAGATTTACGTACAATAGAACCTGGAACAGCCCTTATATTCATCTCATCAAAATTATTCTTGCTCCAATTACTAAATTTTAGCGGTATCTTATCATAATAATTAGACCTACCAAAGAGACCTGTGGAAACTGAAAGTTCTATTAATTGTGACTTTTGCGTACGAAAATAAATTAATATTGCTTTCTTAATCCATTCATTAACTATCCAATGATCATTATTTTTTTCACAAACCCGAATTTTACCTTCATCTAACATATTAACAACAACTTCAGCAAGGTCTCGCATTTTGTTCTGATTGCTCTCCTGCATCAAAACATTTAACGGTTTATCAAAATAAATTTTAACATCGTTAATCACAATAGTAATACCTCAAAAATTCCACAACAAATATTATAACTAATACATCAAGCAATCTTAATACACCCTATGCATTTCATAATATAGTTAAGACATAATAAAAAACAACAACATTTATTTATGAAACGTCATCCTCTAAAAAACATTTAATTAGTTGCTTATAATATGCAATTCACTACCGAATAAACATAAAATTCTATCTATAATCAAGGAAACACAGCAAAAGAGTTAACAAAAATTAAAATATATAATGTACACAGCCATAATATTTAAAGTATCACACCATATAAATCCTAAGCTAATACCTTACACAACAATGCTATCTACTAGCAAGATACTTCTATAATTGTCTTGTATGCAAAATTAGAAAAACTTTTGCATACACACAAAGTATCCATAATACAACTCTCCCTTACCATTATATTTGTGTTTTAAAATATATCATTCATAATAAATCTAATATTTATACTGCTTAAACTCATAACAGAAATACAATTATATATATCAATACATTGATATGACATTATTAGATATATTAAACCTTTTTATTCAATATTAGTACTGTTACAGTAATATGAAAGTAAACTGTTCAAATACATTAGAATTAAAAGTTAACAAAATATATAGGGTTATCTAAGATCGCCATGAGATTAAGATATTTATTAGAACATATGGATACCAAATACATTATGTAAAATGACTAATAAAAAACAATAACGCTGATAACTACTTTTTTTTAAAGATATCAACATTAATTTTATAAATTAATAAATATAATTACATAATTAACTGCAACACAATTCAGCATTTTTATTATAGAAAATAAAAAAAATGTTAGATATAAAAATACAAAGTCATATTACATTACTAATGTTAATCTCTAAAACTATTAACATCTACTTACAGTACACATTATATTAAAATAATGCAATAATAAGTATGGCACTTTTATATCCTTTATTTTATAATAGTAATATTCTTAATAATACAATATAATTAGCTGTGCATATTATTATATAATACTATTCAATGAAAATAGCATGTGAAAGTTGCCAAGCAATATATAGAATTGAAAAATCTAAGATTCCTGCAAAAGGTAAAAGGGTTAAATGCACAAACTGTGGCAATACTTGGATGCATATCCCAAAATATAAACATGATACACTACAGCAATCAAATGCGGTAGAAAAAAAAGAATTTGTCAATAAAAAAAATACTAACCTTCCAAAAAAAGCATTATGTAGTAATATTGTACTAATAATAGCAATAATACCTCTGATATTTCTTTTTTCTACTACATTTCAAAACAGTATACCATATAATATAAGAAAGATTTACCGCTTAACAGAAACATATGATACATCCGGCATAAAACTTGCTAGTTCTAATATAGAAATATCTAAAGTAGATACTAAAACTGTAAATATAAAAATAAGTGGTAGTATTGAAAACCAATCAAAAGAGGAAAAATTTATACCTGACATTTATTTCATTTTTTACAATAAGGATAAAAAAGTTTTATTATCACAAAAATTAAGAATTAACAAATACGGTATTATACCTAGTAATACAAGATATAATTTTACCAAAAACATATATAGTGTTTCAAGTGAAGTTAATACTTTACAAATAAAAATAGGCAATATGTTTGAAGCATGTTTTTACTAATATGATACCAGAATTTACTGTTACTGAAATTACAAGAATTTTCCAACATTTTGTACATGAAACTTTTAATACAATTAAAGTTAGAGGAGAAGTTAGTAATAAATCTAAACCAAAATCTGGACACACTTATTTTACATTAAAAGATGATAACGCTATAATCCATGCAATATGCTGGAATAATACAAAACTAAATATTAACCTTACAGATGGAATGGAAGTTATTTGTACAGGATTTTTAACCACTTACCAGTCAAAATATCAACTAATTATAGAGCATGCATCATTAGCAGGATTAGGTCAATTACAAGCAATACTTGAAAAAACAAAAAAAAAACTAGAACAAGAAGGATTATTTGACATAAAAAACAAAAAAAAATTACCAATTCTTCCTCAAATAATAGGAGTTATTACATCCATAACTGGTTCTGTGCTTCAAGACATAATTAATCGAGTAAAAAGCCGTTTTCCTACACATATTGTAATACACCCAGTAGCAGTACAAGGTACAGAAGCACATATTCAAATAATACACGCAATATCTCAATTTAATCTTGCACAAAATAACCGTCCAGGTGTTCTTATTATTGCAAGAGGAGGTGGTAGCACTGAGGATTTATGGCCCTTTAATGAAGAGCTACTTGCTAGAGCTGTAGCTAATTCACAAATTCCTATAATTTCTGCAATTGGACATGAAACAGATTTTACACTTATTGATTACGTAGCAGATATTCGTGCCCCTACTCCAACAGCAGCAGTGGAAATTGCATTACCAGAAAAATCACAATTTTTAGAAACCATAAATAATAAGTTTTACAAAATCAAAACTATACTACAACAATTACTGGATAATAAAAATTGTTATTTACTAAAATTAAATAATAAGCTACTAGAAAATAAATACAAACTTAAATCACTAAATTATAAATTACATGAATATAACAACAAAGTAAATACACTGTTTAAAATGCTATTACTACAAAAAAAGCAAGATCTCAGTAATTTATTTTGTAAAATAAACTATTACAATAAAGAACACTTATTAAATGTAGGATACACTATCATATATGACAAAAGTGGTAAAGTTATAGATAAATCTAAACATTTATCTTTTAATGATATTATTACCATTGAATGGAAGGATGGCAAACGTAAGGCTATAATTAAATCCTAAATTCAGTATTTAAATAATAGTAACTTATATTCACAGTTAATATTGACATAAATCTGCCTTATTTTTCAAAACTTCATCAGCCACAATTAAATACAACATCCTAAATACATAAAAAACTAATAATATGTGCTTCTTACATAAATTATACAAACTCATGCTAATACTATAAAAAATTAATAATAAGTAATACCTTTATATACCATAAACACATATCTCAGTTATTTTCATTATTAATAGACTTACTACTCTCTACTAAAAGAGATAAAATTCACATAAGACAAAACTTCCCTTTTATGAAATTAATGAACAATCTACAAAGTTTAAAAACTCATTAAATTAAATATTAAGCATAACATTCATATTTAGCTTAATAATATAGCTCAATGTATACAAATATACACTACAGATAAATTCTCAACATAAAATCGCTCTATAAAATCTATTTAGATTAAGAAAGTAAAATGTATAAAAACTAAATTATGCTTAAAAAGTGCAACAATGCTCCTCCTCCTGTAGAAATGTATGTAAAATCTTCTTCTGAAAACCCAGCCAGTTTGATTGCAAAAATACTATCACCTCCACCAACAATAACATTAATGTTTTCATTTTTAAGATTTACCAAAGTACGTACTAAGCCAAACGTACCTCGAGAAAATTTCTCATATTCAAATGCTCCAACAGGCCCATTCCATAAAATGGTATTGCACTTTTGTAATATGGTTTTAATTTTTGACAAAGTGTTATCACCAATATCTAGAATCATATCATCAGGCTCTACATTATCGATACTTTTTAAAGAACTTACATCGGAATTAACATTCTTTGCAGTAACACAATCCACTGGCAAGATAATTTCACAGTGATTTTGTTGTGCAATACTCATAACTTTTTTAGGTATATCATGTAATATGTTTTCGTATAAAGATTTACCTATATTTATATTTTGCATTAGTAAAAAATTATTTGCTATGGCCCCTCCCAGTATTAAAAAATCAATTTTACTTGCTATATTTTGCAGCATAGATATCTTAGTTGAAATTTTAGAGCCTCCAACTATAACAGCAACCGGCTTACTAGCATTTGACACAACTTTATTAAGATAATGTACTTCTTGTTGAAAATTCAATCCTACAAAAGATGGCAAAAACTTTGTAATTGCATCTATAGAAGCATGCTGGCGATGAAAACAGGAAAACGCATCATTAACATATACATCCGCAATCAAAGACAGCTGCCTTGCAAAGACATCACTATTTTCTTCTTCTCCTCGATTGAATCGCAAGTTTTCTAACAAAAAAATAGATTTTTCTGAAGAATATATTACATTTTTAGCTACTTCTATATTTTCACTTACAAAAAGTACATCTTGTTTACACATTTGACCTATTACATCTGTCAAAAATCTTAAAGATAATTTTTCATCATATGTCTTTGGACGGCCAAAATGTGAGATTATGATAACTTTAGCATTGTATTGCAACAAATAATTAATTGTTGGAATCAACCTTATTATACGCGTGTAATCTTGTATTACACAACTTACAATTGGAACATTCAAATCTGCACGCAGTATTACAACTTTATTGCTAAAATCAAAATCCTGCATTTTACGCATATTACATACGTCAAAGCTTTTATTATCCATACAAACACAATATTAATAAATTACTCAAAAATATAACAGCATTCTTAGATATTCATAGATTTTTAATATTATATACTCTACAATGTATTGTACCACGTACTTACTATTTAGTAGAAATAAAATTACTTAATAGAAGAAGAATCTTTAATAGAGTCAAAAAGCTGTAATAATCATTAAGTATTCAAATATATACTTTCCATTAATTCATCAGATTATATAAATTCTGTATGATTAGATGATCCGAATTGTATAAAAACCAAGCTGTTTCTATATAAATGTAGAAATGCTTAAGGTTACTTAAAATACCATAAATATAATTTGTTTAAATACCAAGATCAATTAGTAATCATAATAAATATGCAATAATTTTATACCCTTTATAATTAAAGTATAGTAAACAAGACAAAAATCATATAGCTTTCAAAATGGCTTAGCTCTATTAAAGAAGAAAATTGCCTACAATTTAGTAATTAAACTTTATTTAACCAAAACTTCCTAAAGATATAGATAGAAAAAAGTCCCACAGTAGATATAAAACACTACACAATAAATATATTTAATAGTTAAATTAACATTTACAGCACTTGAAACATTCACCTTAGTAACAACATAAAGCTAATATTGTATCTAATAAAGCTTCTCTTATTTACCTTAAAACATAAGGCATAAACACAAAATTACATACCTATTATTATAACATCACAAAACAACTAGCATGTACATATCAACAACACCTTATTATATGTTAATTAACCATCAAAATATATAATATTCAAATAACCATTTCCTGAGGTAATAATGTCAAATACATCATATAATATAAATAATAATGTACACCCAAAAAAAATAACATGGGAAATTATAAAAAATCAAAAATATACTGAAAATAATCTCTCACAAATATCTTACCTTTATGTTATAAAAGCATGCGACAAAGAAGTTTACACATCTAATAATCAAGAACCTTCATGTAATATTATTATAAAAATCAGTATCTCCATCGAAAATATACTGCTTAATAAATTACTTGATATTGAAATATTACAAGGTATTACATTTCACAAATTTATCAGCAAAAAAAGAAACAATTTATTAAGATTACAAGACTTATCAAAATTTTTTAAAACTTCATTTAATCTAAAGCTTCCTAAAGATATAGAAGAAAGTTTTACTGTAGAATATAAAAAAGCTACACAATTACTTAATAGTTCAATTAACATATAATAACGGTAATATATTTATAATAATATAAATGCAAGATTAGTATGTAATAAATAAAGCTTTTTATATTCCCATATACCAATTAATATTATAACTATATATGTGATAGACTTATATATCATAAATAAATATTAATATTTCTATTTCAAACACGATACTATATTAAGTTTATAGTAAAGAAGTAAATAGAAATAGTTATAATATTAAAATGTAAATAATGGACCTGCATTGTATGAGTATTACCCTATGATAATAATATCAAGTTAATAAACCATTATGCAACCTTATTAAAAACCATGGTATAAAATACAATTTAATAAATAAACATCCATATACTTAACATAGTTTTAAATTATAACTTAACAATATTAGCCCATAATTTTACAACCACAAGTTACTATTTTTATATACCTTTGATATACTTAATAATTTTATAAAAAGTATTAACATCACAATATAATCATCAGTATTGTAATCCACAATTAATATTTAATAAATTTACTAATGATATAAATATATTCACTTACTAAACATCTTGAATAAGCATGATTATGCATAATATCTTATGTCTAGCTCAATATCATATTATAGGATATATCTTATTAGTAATTACAATGTTCAGCCTTTTAGATATTAGTAACAGGAAAATTTCTTATCAATCAACTAACAGTAATAACACAAGTTCTACAAATAATCATAAAATAACACAACTTACAAAATCCTATACAATGTTATTACATTCTATATATACAGCAAATGCTTTAGATAAAAATATAACACCACTCACAGATAATTTTATTTTTAATGATCATAAACACAAAAAAACTTCTCAGGAATTTTTCATTAATCTATCAACTACATCATATAAAATAAAAACTACAAACACCGTATTAAACACAATAACACTTTATACACATTTAGATTATAATTATAATATAATACCTCAAGAAACCGCTAATGTTAATACAACTAATAACAACAGTATTTCTTTAAATTTTTTATCTACTAATTCTCAATTAGATATTAACGATAATAAATTTTTCGAAGAAAAATCTGAGAAAAGCGAGAAAATATTAAATAACGAATATAACGAAGAAGAGTTTTTTGGCAATCTTGAGGAAAACCAAATAGAAATCATTTCTTCTCAAATAAATAATATAACTATATCTTGTATAGGTCATAAAAACGATATTATTATCACTTAAACATAAATAACCCAGCATAAAAGTATTCTATATGCTATTTATTAAAAATTAGTCATTTTGATAAAAAATTTAAATACGTTTAATTCATAATACATATCACTATAAAAAGCTAAGCTGAAAAAACAACTAACTGAATAATAAAGTTTTCTAAAAATGACAATAATAATTAATTTTCACTAGATAGATGATATATTATTAAAAATGTTTTACCTTAAATATATAATATTTCAATGATTTTACATATATATGGATAATCAGTTAAAAAAAAACTTCAAACAAGATACATTTAATTTCATTAAAATGCATGGTACTTCTAATGATTTCGTCATTATAGATAATCGAACAAGTAATGTAAATGGCAATATTAACTATGCAAAAATAGCACATAGAAAAACTGGTATCGGCTGCGATCAAGTTATTGTTATTGATAAGTCCACAAATGCAGATTGTTTTATGCACATATACAATGCAGATGGTAGTAAAGTTGAAATGTGTGGAAATGGAGCAAGATGTGTTGCTTACTTATTAATACAAGAACAAAAAACTAAATCTGTATCTATTGAAACAACTAATCGCATCATTTATGGATCACAAATTAGTCAAGATCAAATACAAATAAATATGGGTAATCCTAAATTTCACTGGAAAGATATACCTCTATCTAAAAAATGCAATACCTTAAATTTACCCATTGTAATTGAAATGGTAAAGCATCCTGTTGGAGTAAATATAGGAAATCCACATATTGTATTCTTTGTTCAATCCATAAATAGTATACCATTAAATAAGTTAGGCCCAATTTTAGAAAATCATCCTTTACTTTCCAATAAAGCAAATATTGGAATAGCAGAAGTTATATCACAAAATCACATAAAGCTAAGAGTTTGGGAACGAGGTGTAGGAGAAACTTCTTCTTGCGGTAGTGGAGCATGTGCGGCAGTAGTAGCAGCTATAAGACGTAAATACACAAAAAATACAGTATTAGTAACGCTCCAAGGTGGAAACCTGTTAATATCTTGGAAAGAAAATAACAGTATCCTAATGAGTGGTACAGTAAATTATGTATTTCATGGAACTTATAGTAATAAATAAGTTATAAGTTGAAAAAAAACAGATTGCTGATACCATACTTTTAAAGTATGTATTAGTTATGGTATGTCACATGAAGGTTACAACAAATATTATATACAAAATCTTAGCTTGTATTTTTCTAATTACTTTTTTTTCAGTTATTACAAAAAAAACAGTAACTGTTTTCTTTAAGAAAAGTGACATAACATCTTACGAAGATTCTAACTATGTTAAAAATATACTAATTGGGTGTCTAAATGTAGTTTTCTCTTGTATTATCTACATGCTAATATTAATATACTGCAATATCAAGCTTATGCTACTACTAATTTCAATAACTAATGAGAAGAAACTTAATCACTTTATATTTTTTGAATCATTTCAATCAAAAATCATGCCTTTGCTATTAAATACATACATCACTAGCTTGCATAGCGTAATAGATAAGAGTCGTTTAACAAAATCACAAAAATTACATATAATGGATAATAATGTTTATGCAAAGTTACAAGAATCTTTAAAAATAATACATTCCTTTTATTATCATACAGAACTTTGCAAGTAAGCATGTACGTATAACAAAAAGTGAGGTATTTATAGTTTTACAATGCAATGTATATAATTCTAGTCTTTCATTATTCAATGAGTAATTTATGAAAAGTAGCTTTTTTTTTATAAAAAGTAATTTATTATCCTTAGTGTCAAAAATAGTTAGTTTTTTACCTACTGTAAATGAAATACCACAGTTTTTAAAAAACAAATGCACACATCTTAAGGAAGAATTTATGTTTATAAAAAGTAAATCTAAAAATTTACTAGCAACCAATATCGACCTTGGATTATATCATTTTTATAAAGGTAATATTTCAGATGCAAAAACTCGTTTTTGGCTAATAAGTATCGTTAAACCACACCTACCTATATCGTATTACAATATTGGAAGATGTTACTTTATATCAAGAGATTTTAAAAAGGCAGAACAATATTTTCTTAAAGCTATAGCATTAGATAAAAATTATGATGAAGCAATTTACTATCTTAATAAAATAAAAGCTCCATATAAAGTCACTCACGTACCTGATAATATTGTTCAGCAGTACTTTAACTATACAAGTGAATACTTTGTAGAGCATTGGGTAATTACAAAACGATACAGGGCACACGAATACGTAAGATCTTTAATAGTAAACTTCTTTGGTGAATTATCCTGTAACATAGATATTTTAGATTTAGGTTGTGGAACTGGAATATGCGGTCAGTTTTTAAAAATAAAAAACATAGGTAAACATATCACAGGAATTGATATATCCAGTCATATGATACACATAGCAAGAGGATGTTTTGTAAATGGCAAACAAGCATACAATGAACTAATAAATATTAATATGCATGACTTTTTAAAAAGTAACAATAAACCCTACGATGCCATAATATTAACAGAGGTTCTTCATTATACAGGAGATCTAAGTTCAATATTTAAATTAGTCAGTACAGCACTAAACCCTAAAGGTATAGTAGTAGGCTTAGTAAGAGAAATTCACGATGAAAATTTTACTTTTATTCCAGAAGGAGATTTCTTTTGTCACTCATTAAATTATATCAAAAATACAATGCTTCAAGCAAACATGAAAATTACCTACAGTAGCAATTGTAAAATATATGGCAACCAAATAGATGGCATATTATTCACCGCTAGTCTTGCTACATAAATATTTTATTCATGTTTATTTTACATTCTTAATATGACATCATTTATATTCCGCTTATTTGGTTAATACTATAACTTATCAAGTATATAATAGGCTTTTTTTTTTTAAACTAGAATTTCTATAGCTAAAAGCTTCTATAATAATTTTCGCTATTAATCCATCCTTTGCCTCCCATATACATTTATCCATACACTAAATACATTTACAGGAAAAATTTTTAAACATATAAAGCGTATTTTATATACTCCTACTAGAAACGCTTTTCATATCAACTTTTTATAAAAACCAATAGCAGAAAAAATATAGAAAATTTATTTTCAACCCAATAAGACTAATTTACTTGAATAGACATAACTATATATAAAACAGCAATAATAAATTATTCAACTTATTTAATTAATAAAATTAATATATTTTTAAAAATTAAAAATATTTTTAATATTTATATATTAACTAAATAATACCTGGCATTGACAATTTTATAAAATTTTTTATTATTGTAAGATCATACCTGTAGTATTGCGGTTGTGGTGGAAGTGGTAGACACGCAGCGTTGAGGTCGCTGTGGTTAAGAAACCTTGGAAGTTCGAATCTTCTCAGCCGCACCAGCCGCTTAATAATCATGAGTGTTACATGCAAAATATATTTGACAGTTCCAATATCAATAATAATTTGATCGAAAGATCTATTTCCGAAATACGTCGTAGTACACCTGTATTATTATATAATAACAATAGTTTTTTATTAATTTGTTCTAGTGAATTAACCAACGCAGAACTACTACAAAAATTAACATTATTTTCAAGTCAGGTTTATTTATTGCTTACCGCAAACAGGCTAAATTATATTTATAACTCAAATTCATGCGTGTTATCAAGAGTTTTAGTTAATAACTATACCATTGATGAAATATACTCTTTACTAGCAGGTCATAGCGTATTGAAAACAATTCCACTTGATAAAAACAAAATCATCCCTAGTACTAACATATTAGATCAATGTGCTATTTCTTTAACTAAATTAGCAAAGCTTTTACCATCAGTATTAGTAATTGACATAAAATTTGAAAGCCTCAACAACATGATAAATTGGTGTAACAATAATGGCATATTATATTTGCAAAAAAGTGTACTTGATCAATATAAATATAATTATGCCCTAAATGAAGTATGTAGTTCTTCTTTATTCTTACAAAATTGTTGCAAATCTAAAATAATTGTATATAGACCAAATATTGGTGAACTTGAACACTATGCAATAATTATAGGAGAACCTAATTTTAGCAACCCTCTAGTAAGAATACATTCATCATGTTACACTGGAGATTTATTAGGTAGTCTATCATGCGATTGCAGAAATCAGTTACACACAGCAATTAAATTAATGCAGAACAACCAAAAAGGAGGCATTATATTATATCTAGCACAAGATGGCAGGGGCATAGGACTAGCAAATAAAATAAGAACTTATCAACTGCAAACAGAAAATAATTTTGACACTGTAGATGCCAATAGATTTTTTGGATTTGAAGACGACGAAAGAGTTTTTATCCCTGCAATAACAATGTTAAGAAAGCTGGGAATATCAAAATTGCAGTTAATAACTAATAATCCACATAAAATCTCAGAAATTCAAAATCATGGTTTTCGTATTTCAAAAGTGTTACCAATTGCTATAGATGCAAATAAGTATAATGTTAACTATATTAATACAAAAATAAATAGGCTGGGGCATGTTAGCTAACTTTATGCTAATTTTTTACACTTAACATTAACGTAATGTAAATAAATACATCATAGGCTGTTAAGTGTTTTAAGCCAAATTTAACATAGTTAAACTATGTAATTTACGTAAATTTACAAAATATAAATTATATCTATTAATGGTTAAGAAGCATGTTTAATTTAAAAAACAAAGCAATAAAAAAAACATTATCAAACGATATAGATTCTCAAAGCTGGTACCACGATCGTTATAGTTCTATAATCGTACAAAGAAATATTCTTTTATTACTTGTTATGTTTTCAGTTATTGGAATAGGAGTAAGTACCTTTATTATCTTAACTATTAGTAAAAACAGAACTATCGAGCCTTTTGTGGTAGAAATAGAAAAAAAATCTGGCATTACAACACTAGTTAATCCTATATCTGTAAAACAGTACTCAGCTGATGAAGTTTTAAACAATTATTTTATAATAGAATACATTAGATCTAGAGAACTTTTTGATCCCAACAACTTTCAATACAATTATTATACAAAAGTAAGATTATTTTCTACACAAGATACATACAGTGAATTTCGAAATTGGATAAGATTAAGTAATCCTTCAAGTCCTGTTAATTTGTATTCAAACGTTTCTTCGGGAAACGTAAAAATTAGATCACTACAACATTTAAATCCTGGAAATGTACAAGTAAGATTCACATTGGAATTCAATACTCAAAATGGTTCTGTAATTAAAAAAGATAGAATTGTAACGCTCTCATTTCAATATGTATCGCTTGAAATGAATGAACAACAAAGACAAATCAACCCTTTAGGTTTTCAAATTACTTATTATAGAGCAGATGATGAATTTCTATAATAATATAATAATATAAGTAATATTATTAATATTTAAGTCACTTTATATAGGAAAAATAATGAATTTTTATAAAATTTGTTTAATACTGTTAACATTGATTATAATGATAATCAATAAAACACAAGTCCTCGCTCATAGCAATAGCCCTATATCAATAGATAGTAGGATTAAAACTTTTGTTTACAGTCAAAATGAAATTTTTACTGTAGTATTCAACTACGGATACCACTCATATATTGAATTTTCCAAAGGAGAAACTATTAAAGTTATAGCAATGGGCAATTCTACAAGCTGGAAAGTAAAACCCGTGGATAACAAACTTTTTATTATGCCACTGGAAAAAAATGGCAAAACCAACATGTTAATTGAAACAAACAAAGGAAGAAGCTACGCTTTTGACTTAATATGCAGATCTACAGATACAAAAACATTAAATGCCAGTTTGAACACTGACTATTCTGAATTAAGAGATTTAGCATATATAGTACGTTTTTATTATCCTAAAACTGAAGATGAATTTGATTTAAATAATATAAAAGTATCAACTGTATCTTACAAAAAAAATAGTAATGTTACAAATTCAGTAAAAATAACCCCTAATAGTACTCGCTACAACTATATTTATGATAAATCCTCATCCAACCCCATGATACCGCATGAACTATTCGATGATGGATTTCTTACCTATTTTAAATTCGCTAATAATAACAAAATCATTCCAAAAATATTTATAAAAAACAAACTTGGACAAGAAATTCCTTGTAAGATGCTTCTATTACAAAATTACGTAATAATAAAAGGTGTACATAAAACACTATACCTAAAACATAATAAGGATGCTTTTCTAATTACCAATAAAACATTATAGCAATAAACACAATATGGATTATATATGATGTCAGACGAAATCAAAAATAACACTGATACAGAAATTGTTGACAGTGTAAGCGTTGTAGGAATGAATAAAGGTAAAAAAATTGTTATACTTTCGGTTGTACTGTTAATAGCCGGAATAGCATATTACTTTTTCATCCACAAAACAGATAATACACAGGATAATAATGCATCAAAGCAAGCTGCAGAACAAGAAATTGAAAAATTACTAAAAGACTCACAACTACCAACCCAAGAAACAGCTAATAAAATTGATGTACCACAAAAACTTCCGAGTTTGCCACCTTTAGTAACTCCTAGTTTACCAACAATTCCTGTAATTGAAAAACCAAAAAATAATGCTCCCCCTATTATTGAAGCTCCAACAATTTTACATTTAGAACCAAAAAAAAAATCTGATATACCTTTACCACCACCTATAAAACAACCTTCTATTATAAATCCTATATCAGCATTTACAGGTTATGACAAAGAAAGAAGAGTTACTCCAATGTTAGTAACTTCTGGTAGCGATCAATCAGAAAATAAAGATAATAAGCAGAATCAGCAATTTAACAACAATAGTATTTTAAATTTTACGTCTGCTCCAAACTCAATAGCAACACGTGTTGCTAATTTAAACTATACAATATTACAAGGGAAAATCATTGATGCAGTTTTAGAAACTGCAATAAATTCTGATTTACCAGGAACATTAAGAGCTATAATTTCACGAGATGTGTATTCAGACGCTAATAATATCATCATAATTCCCAAGGGATCTCGATTAATAGGAAGTTATTCTTTTGATGAATCCCAAAGTAACACAAGAGTAAATATTATATGGTCGAGAGTAATATTGCCACATGGAATTGATATTCAAATAGATTCACCTGGAACAGATGAATTAGGAAGACAAGGAGTATCAGGATTTATAGATCAAAAAATAACCAATATTTTAACTTCTACACTACTAATAGCGGGAGTTTCATTTGGCACAGCCATTGCAACATCAAAAATGCCAGCACTTAGCAATAGTATTATAACAACAACGCCTCCAGCACCAGCCGGATCTTTACTTCCTACAACATCAACATCTACTACTTTACCAGTAAAGATTCTTTCTCAAGCAATAGAAGAAGTTTCAGAATCCATTAAGGGTATACTTAAAAAGTATGCTGATGTAAAACCAACAATATATGTAGATCAAGGTACTCTTCTCAAGGTATTCATTAATAAAGATCTTGTATTTCCTAAAGAAGCTATAATTGGTACAAATATTGTAAAGTAAGTTAATAATTAAAAGGGCAAAATAATGACTTATGCAGCGTTAGATACATATCTTGAACCATTACAAGAAATATTTCAAGAAGATGGAGTTAATGAAATTTCTATTAACAAAGAATGTGAAGTATGGATAGAAAAAAAAGGTAATGTAAGATGTGAAAAGATACCTATTCTCACTTTATCACATTTAAAAGCACTTGGCAGGTTAGTTGCACAAGCAACAGAACAAAAAATAAGCGAAGAATTTCCCTTATTATCAGCAACATTACCAAACGGCTATCGTATACAGATTGTTTTTCCCCCAGCATGCGAGTCAACAACTGTTATAATGTCTATAAGAAAGCCTTCTGTTATTCTATTTTCATTAGATGAATATGAAAAAGCAGGAACCTTTGACAATATTATTATCGAAAACGTTATTGATAATATTAATCACCAGTTAACTAACCTTTTACAGGCAAAAAAAATCAAAGAATTTTTAAAAGTCGCTATTATTAATAAAAAAAATATTATAATAAGTGGTGGTACGTCAACTGGAAAAACAACTTTTACTAATGCAGCATTAAGAACCATCCCTAGTACAGAAAGGATAATAACAGTAGAAGATTCTAGAGAAGTAGTATTGTCAGATCATCCAAACAAAGTACATTTAATTGCCTCCAAAGGTGGACAAGGAAGAGCAAAAGTTACAACTCAAGATCTTATTGAGGCATGTTTAAGATTACGTCCCGATAGAATAATTGTAGGAGAATTAAGAGGTGCTGAAGCTTTCAGTTTTTTGCGCGCAATTAATACAGGACATCCCGGTTCTATTTCTACTTTACATGCAGATACACCAAAAATGGCACTTGAACAATTAAAACTTATGGTAATGCAAGCAGGACTTGGTATCCCTCCTGAACAAATTGCTGATTATATTTTAAACATTATTGACATTATTATACAATTAAAACGAACATCTGAAGGCATAAGATATGTTTCAGAAATATTATTCACTAAATCTTTACACAAAAGCATTTAAGATATAATAATCTTTTAAACAAGCGAGTTATATACTATGATGGATAGTAAAAACGTAAATCATATACGTAATATTTTGTTTCTCATTGTTGGATTATTTTCTCTTTTAGAGTTTTGCTTCTATATATCAGGTGTACTATTTATAATGAGTGTATGGGGTATTAATAGTATTGATTTTAAAGTTATCAATCCAAGTATAAGTAACTTTCCAAGTAGATTGTGGCCTACTATTTTCAGTTATGTACAACACTGGTGGTATAATCCATCTTTATACAACATATCTCTAGTTTTAAAGCTTTTTACATCACTATCAGCACCATTATGCATATTAGGAATTGTATTTTGGAATCTAAGAACAATATTATTTGATTGGAGACCATTTAAAAAGAAAGAATCTTTACACGGAGATTCTAGATGGGCAACAGAAAAAGATATACGTAAAATTGGCTTGCGTAGTAAAAAAGGAATATTATTAGGAAAAGATAAAAAAGGTTATCTTGTTGCAGATGGCTACCAACATGCTTTATTATTCGCACCTACAGGATCTGGAAAAGGTGTTGGTTTTGTAATTCCAAATTTATTATTTTGGGAGGATTCTGTAATTGTACATGACATAAAACTAGAAAATTACGATCTCACAAGTGGTTGGCGAAAGAAAAAAGGACAAGAAGTCTATGTATGGAATCCAGCTCAACCTGATGGTATAAGTCATTGTTATAATCCATTAGACTGGATAAGTTCAAAACCGGGACAGATGGTCGATGACGTACAGAAAATAGCAAACTTAATAATGCCTGAGCAAGATTTTTGGTACAATGAAGCCCGTAGCTTATTTGTAGGAGTAGTACTATATTTACTTGCTGTACCAGAAAAAACAAAATCTTTTGGAGAAGTAGTACGCACTATGCGCAGTGATGACGTAGTATACAATCTTGCAGTTGTATTGGATACCATAGGGAAAAACATTCATCCAGTTGCATATATGAACATTGCTGCTTTCTTGCAAAAAGCAGATAAAGAACGCTCCGGTGTTGTATCCACTATGAATTCATCCTTAGAACTATGGGCAAACCCTTTGATAGACACAGCAACAGCTTCAAGTGATTTCAACATTCAAGAATTTAAAAAGAAAAAAGTCACAGTTTATGTAGGGTTAACACCCGATAATTTAACACGCCTTCGTCCACTAATGCAAGTATTTTATCAACAGGCTACAGAATTTCTATGCAGAGCTCTTCCATCTGATGACGAGCCTTATGGCGTATTATTCCTAATGGACGAATTTCCAACCCTTGGAAAGATGGAACAATTTCAAACAGGAATTGCGTATTTTCGTGGATACAGAGTAAGATTATTTTTAATAATACAAGATACTGAACAATTAAAAGGAATATATGAAGAAGCAGGTATGAATTCATTCTTATCAAATTCAACATACAGAATTACCTTTGCAGCCAATAATATTGAAACAGCAAATCTTATTTCTCAACTTATTGGAAACAAAACTGTAAATCAAGAGTCTTTAAATAAGCCTAAATTTTTAGATCTTAATCCTGCATCACGTTCTCTTCATATATCAGAAACGCAAAGAGCACTTTTACTTCCTCAAGAAGTAATAATGTTGCCTAAAGATGAGCAAATATTGTTAATAGAGTCCACTTACCCTATAAAATCACACAAAATAAAATACTACGAAGATAAAACATTTACAAAAAAATTATTTAAAAGTACATTTGTACCAACTCAAGAACCTTATAATCCTCATAATAATGTACCAACAGATAATGGAGAACAAGTGCCGGCTATAGATATGTCAGAACAACTAACACACGATGATCATCCTGGACCTGAAAACGAATCTTTATACGATGAATTTGATGATGAAAATTATGAAGATGAAGGCTTTCTTGACAACATAAATGATGACGAAGATATTGATAATGATGATATAGAAGATATAGAAGATATAGAAGATATAGAAGATGATGACGATTTTTATTACAACAACTATAATCAAGACAACCATCTAAAAGATGATACTAATAACAAAAAGGAAAACCTTAATAATTATGAAGATAGCTCTCACAAACAATAAAAAAAATAATTATAGCATACCTTTATCTTTCATTAATTTTCTAAGATTATTACCAATCTGTTCTATAAGATCTTGTTTTATTTTTTCTCTGCTTTTATGCAAATTACAAAAATGCACATTACGTTCTTGCATAAATTTATCTACAAAGGATTTGTCTTGTATTTGCATTAAAACTTTTTTCATTATTTTTTTTGTACTTTGATTAATGATTTTATCACCAACCAAATTAGCTCCATATTCTGCAGTATTTGAAATTTTGTTAAAGACGCCATAAATACCTTCTTCATACATTAAGTCTGCTATTAGTTTTACTTCATGCAAGCATCCAAAATATGCAATTTCAGGCGATAACCCAGCGTCAACTAAAACCTCAAATGCAACTTTTACTAGAGATGGCATACCACCACATAAAACAACTTGTTCACTAAAAAGATTAGCTTCTACTTCTTCTTTTAGCGTCGTTCTTATAATTACATTACCTAAAGTAACAGATGCAGCATAGGAATTCATTATTAATTCTGTCGTCTTAGTATAATCCTGTATTATATCAACAAAACATACTACTCCTTTGCTATTTAAATATTGACTTCTCACTGCAGGTCCTATTGCTTTAGGAGAAACCATACATACATTAATATAAGGCAATAATTCTATCTGTTTATAGTAAATGCTAAATCCATGAGCTACTATTAATGTTTGTCCAAGTTTTAAAAAAGGCTTTAAATTATTTTCATATATTTCACAATGCAATTCATCTGGCACAAGAAGCACTATAATATCACTATCAGATATTATAGCACTTGATGTACTAACAGCAAAACCATCCTTCTTTGCTACTTC
Source organism: Candidatus Neoehrlichia procyonis str. RAC413 (assembly GCF_000964795.1). Taxonomy (GTDB): domain Bacteria; phylum Pseudomonadota; class Alphaproteobacteria; order Rickettsiales; family Anaplasmataceae; genus Neoehrlichia; species Neoehrlichia procyonis. The sequence goes on from NZ_LANX01000001.1 coordinate 905,481, forward strand.
AATACTATTAGATCCATCATATAAAATAACTTCAATTTTACTAACGCTACTATCTCGTAAATTAAGAGCATGGGCCCTACCTTGGGATCCATATCCTACTATTGCAATCCTATGATGTTCTAAGAAACTCGAATCTTTATAAGAATAGATATTCATAAAAATTTTTTCAATATTAAAAAGCAATAAATAATGTTTATGATTTAATTATACATAAAAACAGTGAAGATTATCACTTACATGATAATTAAAATTATCAAAATAACTATCCGTACTAGGAACATTCATATCAAATACCACATGATTATAGTCTCCTATTGTTATAGTTACGTTATTTGTAAAATAATTAATAATGTTACTATTATTAAACTCATTTTTAATATCACTTATTATTTTAATTTTATAAGCAATATGTAATGTATCAGGATTTTCAATCATTACCTGTTCAAATTCTTTGCTTATTGTTTCACTTTTATCTACTAAAACTTCTGATTCCTTATCTATTATAGTTGCTTGTATATCTTCGCTATCCATTGATTTACTTTCGTGTGTTAACACGTCTGGTTCTTTATACTCTATTGTAGACTCCCATAAATCTTCTATTTCTTTGCTTATTGTTTCACTTTTATCTACTAAAACTTCCGATTCTTCTATCATAGTTGCTTGTATATCTTCGCTATCCATTGATTTACTTTCGTGTATCAATACGTCTGGTTCTTTATACTCTATTGTAGGCTTCCATACATCTTCCCTTTCTTTGCTTATTATTTCATTTTTATCTACTAAAACTTCTGATTCCTTATCTATTATAGTTGCTTGTATATCTTCGCTATCCATTGATTTACTTTCGTGTATCAATACGTCTGGTTCTTTATACTCTATTGTAGGCTTCCATACATCTTCCCTTTCTTTGCTTATTATTTCATTTTTATCTACTAAAACTTCTGATTCCTTATCTATTATAGATGCTTGTATATCTTCGCTATCCACTGACTTACTTTCGTGTGTTAACACGTCTGGTTCTTTATACTCTATTGTAGGCTCCCATAAATCTTCTCTTTCTTTGCTTATTGTTTCACTTTTATCTACTAAAACTTCTGATTCCTTATCTATTATAGATGCTTGTATATCTTCGCTATCCATTGATCTATTTTCGTGTATCAACACGTCTAGTTCTTTATACTCTATTGTAGGCTTCCATACATCTTCTCTTTCTTTGCTTATTATTTCATTTTTATCTACTAAAACTTCTGATTCCTTATCTATTATAGATGCTTGTATATCTTCGCTATCCATTGATTTACTTTCGTGTATCAATACGTCTGGTTCTTTATACTCTATTGTAGGCTTCCACACATCTTCTCTTTCTTTGCTTATTATTTCACTTTTATCTACTAAAACTTCTGATTCCTTATCTATTATAGATGCTTGTATATCTTCGCTATCCATTGATCTATTTTCGTGTATCAACACGTCTGGTTCTTTATACTCTATTGTAGGCTCCCATACATCTTCTCTTTCTTTACTTATTGTTTCACTTTTATCTACTAAAACTTCTGATTCCTTATCTATTATAGATGCTTGTATATCTTCGCTATCCACTGACTTACTTTCGTGTGTTAACACGTCTAGTTCTTTATGCTCTATTGCATACTCCCGTACATCTTCTATTTCTTTACTTACTATTTCACTTTTATTTACTAAAACTCCCGATTCCTCTATCATAGTTGCTTGTATATCTTCGCTATCCATTGATTTACTTTCGTGTATCAATACGTCTGGTTCTTTATACTCTATTGTAGGCTCCCATACATCTTCTCTTTCTTTGCTTATTATTTCACTTTTATCTACTAAAACTTCTGATTCCTTATCTATTATAGATGCTTGTATATCTTCGCTATCCATTGATCTATTTTCGTGTATCAACACGTCTGGTTCTTTATGCTCAATTGCATGCTCCTGTACATCTTCTATTTCTTTACTTACTATTTCACTTTTATTTACTAAAACTCCCGATTCCTCTATCATAGTTGCTTGTATATCTTCGCTATCCATTGATTTACTTTCGTGTATCAATACGTCTGGTTCTTTATACTCTATTGTAGGCTCCCATACATCTTCTCTTTCTTTGTTTATTATTTCACTTTTATCTACTAAAACTTCTGATTCCTTATCTATTATAGATGCTTGTATATCTTCGCTATCCATTGATCTATTTTCGTGTATCAACACGTCTGGTTCTTTATGCTCAATTGCATGCTCCTGTACATCTTCTATTGTTTTACCTTCATATACTAAATTTTCTGGTTTTTCACGATTACTAAACTTGTTATTTCCAAATATCAAATTCTTTATACCATCTATTAATGATCGTTCTTTAAGATAATCCATAATAATCTCCTTTGAAATATATTTTATCAGTACATCAAATTTATTAAAAGTATAGAACTATTTTTTAATGTTGCATTTAAAATAGCAAGGAACTATAATCATCAAAGGTTATACAATAATTAACACAAGTGACTCACTTTGTAACAGAAAAGTGCATAAAGTGTAAATATACTGATTGTGTTGAAGTTTGCCCTGTCGATTGTTTTTATGAAGGTGTGAACATGTTAGTAATAGACCCTGAACAGTGTATAGATTGTGGAGTTTGTATACCGGAATGTCCTATTGACGCTATAGTTACTGATGATGCAGTAAAAGACATTTTACAATGTCAGGACGATACATTGAATGAAGAACAAAAAAAGCTTAAAACATTTTACAATATTAATGCGGAATTTTCAAAAAAATGGGAAAATATTACTTCTAGGAAAACTGCCATGAGTAACGCAGATAAACATAAACATGAAAAAAATAAAATACAATATTTTAGTGAAAACATAACATAATCATTAGCTCATAGTTAGCATTGTATCCAATGATTTTCTAGCCATATCACTTACTGATTTTTCTACAGTAACCTCAGGGAACTCCTTTTCTAAACAACTATGCAACTTTTCTAAAGTGTTTAACCGCATATATGGACATTTGCTACAAGATTCACACCCACCATCCGTTGTTTTTAAAAAATAAAAATTGCTTCTAGGAGATACTTTCTTCATTTGATGAAGTATTCCTTCCTCTGTTAAAACAATAAATTCTGACCCTGGTTTATCAGAAGTATACTTTAAAAGTTGAGTAGTCGATCCAATAAAGTGTGCATGCCTTAATAGTTGAGAAGGACATTCTGGATGAGCTATTACATATGCATTAACATATTTTGTCATTAAACCTATAAGCTCACGTTCAGAAAAACTCTCATGAACTATACAACTACCTTGCCATAAAATCATTTTTCTTTTTGTCTCATTTTCTAAAAACTTACCAAGAAACTTATCTGGAGCAAATAATATTGTTTTATCTTCAGGTATTTGACTAATAATCTTTACTGCATTTGACGATGTACAAATTATATCAGAGTAAGATTTTACTTCTGCAGAAGAGTTTATATAAGTAACAGATATACAATCATTATATTTTTGTCTAAATTTTTTAAAATCTTCAGCTTTACAAGAAGTGGCTAAAGAACATCCTGCATTTATATCCGGCAATAGAACTTTTTTTTCTGGGTTAATAATTTTTGCAACTTCTGCCATAAAATATACTCCACAAAAAACTATAATATCAGCATCTGTGGATGCAGCTTTTTTTGACAATTCCAAAGAATCTCCAACAAAATCAGCTATATCTTGAATATCTGATTCTTGATAATAGTGTGCAAGTATAACTGCATTTTTTTTCTTAGATATGCTACGTATTTTGTAAGATATGTCTTCGTACTTATTGCTTAACATGTTTTCAAGTTCCGTATTATTTTAAAATTGTATCAGAAACGCTATTTTTTAACAACCAAATACAAATTTATACATTAAGAACTAAAATTTTGATAAACATAGCTATTTACATGTCTGTTATTGCTTAAAGTAAAAATATCGCATGGTATATAATAAATTTTCACATAATAACTTGTCATTCACATTTATAAATTTATTAAATGTTTTATATTTTATTTACATTATTATACAGTCCATGTAATACATTTTTACAGGTATATATTGTTATATTCGTTAATTCCAAATTTTGTAAAACTATTGTCATTACCACTTATTAACAAAACAGAGATCATTTTTTAATATACCAAAAGCTATTACAGCCAAATATATTTGAAATTGATGTTTTAAAATATTAGAAAAGTTAACACGTCCGGTTCTTTATGCTACATTGCAAGCTCCTGTACATCTTCTCTTTTTTTGCTTATTATTTTCCGTGCAATATATCATCATAGATGAAATAACTATATCAAAAAAATTTTCTTTAAAAATAATCATATTCATATTGCAGTTAACAAGTATCCCCTTAGTCTTATAATAAATCACGTTTCTTAAGACAAGTTTCTGTATTAACCTTAATATTTTTCTGAACATAAGCTACAACTTATATTTAAATTCTTGTTATTATTTACAGATATAAACACACCAATTTTTATACGATCTTACATGTACTATAGAAAATACTATCACTAATAACATAAAACCTAATCAAAATAGTATTTAGGAATTAAAAAATCCATACAAAATTGCTTCCCTATACAAAAATCACATATTAAAATTACTTATAAACTTATGCTTATCAGAAAATTAACAAATCTACATTTATAAAAGAATTTTTTGATTCATTAGTAATAAAGAATCTAAATCACAGTATAAATTTATAATACTATTGCCAATATATTCACAAATTTGACACATGATTTAAATATCATTTAATCATATAAAAATATTCTACAAAATTATGTACAAAAGGTATATGCTAGCTAATAAATTATTTTTGCAAATATAAGCATATTATTTTCATTACTCGTTTTGTAATATTATTAAAAATAAATTTATAGTATTACAATTACATAAAAACTATCAAAAACTGCTCTCTTTATACAGACTATTACAAAGAATTACTATGAAAAAAATTTTTAATTTATTTAATAAAACATCTAAATTTTCTAATACATTTTCAACATTTCTACAATTTACTACTAACGCATTATGGGAAGATAGAAACTACATAAACTTTGCAGAAAACGGGTATATTAAAAATGTGATCGCATTTAGAGCAATAAATATGATTGCCTCTGCTGTAGCATCAGTTCCTCTAATTCTTAGCAAGGTTACTAAAAATGGAACTTTTCAAATCAATAAACATCCTTTATTAAGTTTAATATCACGACCCAACGGTAATATATCAAAAGCTGAATTTATAGAAGGTATTATCACTTACAAACTAATAAGTGGAAATGCATATATTTTATCAGTAGAAAACAATAATATGATTCCTAAAGAACTGTACCTGTTAAGACCTGATAGAGTTGAAATAATTCCAGAAAAAGAAAACACTCCTCTTACTTATCGTTATAAAGTAAGTAATGTTTCATATGATTTTAAAGTTAATAAATTGACTAACTTGTGCAATATACTACATCTAAAGAATTTTCATCCCTTAAATGACTGGTACGGCTTATCACCAATTGAAGCAGCTGCATATAGTATAGATCAACACAATCAATCTGGATCTTGGAATCAAGCAATGTTACAAAATGGGGCTAGGCCAAGTGGAGCATTAATCGTAAATACTACTAAAAATAGTAATGGAACTTTAACACAAGAACAATACCAAAGGTTAAAATCACAAATAGACGAATTTTATACTGGTCCTACAAATTCAGGAAGACCTATATTATTGGAAGGAGGATTAGAATGGAAAGAAATGAGCCTTTCACCAAAAGATATGGATTTTATAGAATCTAAAAATAGTTCTGCTCGTGATATTGCTCTAGCATTCGGAATACCTCCCCAGTTACTAGGAATACCAGGAGATAACACTTACAATAATTTAGCAGAAGCAAGATTAGCATTATGGGAACAGACTATACTGCCTCAATTAGAAAATATACTATCTCATTTTAATTCTTGGTTAACACCTCAATTTGAGCACAGCATGGTACTATCGTACGATAAAGACTCTATCAGTATTTTAACTGAAAAAAGGCAAAAACTTTGGCAATATGTACAAAATTCAACATTTATGACAATAAACGAAAAAAGATCAGCTTTTGGACTACCACCAATAAATAATGGCAATACCTTATAGTAAACTATAAAACATCATTATGCTAAATAAACATCACCATATGTTTATAAAATAATTCAAAATATCATTATCGTTACTCAATGTTTATATTGTAATCATTTTATATAAAATTCACTTACTACCTTAATTTCAATAAGGTTTATAATACAATCACTTTTCACAAGAGTTTTTATGAAAAAAAAAGTATGTAACTTACTACTTGCTAAAAACAATGTTGAGGAATATGGAGTTTTCTCGGGATATGCTAGTGTATTTAACACTATTGATTGTCAAAATGACATAATAAAACCAGGAGCATTTTCTGATACTATAAAAACAGGTAAAAAAATAATGTTTCTATGGCAGCATAACAAAAATGAACCTATAGGCAAAATTATAAGTATGATAGAAGATACTTTTGGTTTGTATATAACAGTGAAATTAATACTAGAAATAAAAAAAGCAAAAGAAGCATATCTCATGATAAAAAAAGGTATAATAAACTCTTTATCTATAGGATACCAAGTAGTAAATTATTACATAGACAAAAACTCAGATTTAAGAATTATAAAAAAAATTGACTTATGGGAAATTAGCTTAGTAACATTTCCTTCTAATATACATGCACAAATAACAAACATTAAAAATACATCCGAAGAAAAACAGTTAAAAATTTTAAATTCTTATATAACTAAAGCTCTATTTATACTAAAAAACTTAAATATACAAAGCTAGCTTTTAGCTCTTTTTATGTTACTTAAGTCAATAATTATTTTATGTATACACCTATCATCTACTTCTTTTATTAAAAAAACCGCACCACTTTTATGCTCAAAAACTTCATCCACTATAGGAATTCTTCCTATCATAGAAAGTATTAGACCTCCTATTGTAACATACTCTTCCTCACAATCCCTTAAATTAATATTTAAAGATTGTTCTAAAGTTTCGACTAATACTCTTGCACTAACTTCTATTTTATTATCAGAAATATTAACAATTTCTTGAACTGAAGATGTATCATGCTCATCACTAATATCACCTACTATTTCTTCTATAAGATCAGCCATAGTAACTAACCCTTCTGTACATCCATACTCATCAAGCACAACTGCAACATTCATATGAGATGACTGCATTTTTATAAACAAATTAACTGCCTTCATTGAAGGCGGCACATATATAACATTATGAATTATATCTTCAATATTAAACTTTTTATTAAATTTAGACATTAAATCCTTAATATGAAGAAAGCCTATTATATTATCTAAATTGTCTTTATATACTGGAATTCTTGTATGTTGTCCTTGTATTATTATCTTTTCAATCAAATTTCCTTCATTTATATCTACAGCATAAATCTCTGCTCTAGGAATCATAATATCTTTTACCGCACAGTCATTAAATTTTATAAGATTATGCAGCACATGAAAGTTGCTCAAATTAAGCTTACTATCATATAACAATTGATGTTCTGTAAATTCTTTAAAACTTGGAAACTTTTTTAATATAAAAGAAAATATGCTATTTTTTAAACACTTATGCCTAGAATCTTTTTTATTTACCTCATCACAAAGCTTATTAACCATACTGAAATATAAACCTCAATATTTTCCTACCAAAAATACATCTTATAACGTAAAGCTTTGTAATTATACAGTAGTTTATGTTAACAAACCTGTTAATAAACATGCACAAAATCTGTAAATAACAACTACTCACATATAATTATCATATTATACACAGAGTTACTCATAAAAAAAACATTTATAAATTTCTACATCTAACATATAATTATTTCAGTTATTAACACTATCCACATATACTTTATAAACATAAATTATGATAGAAGATCAGTACAATATGTACTTTATTCACAAAATTATCCACAAAATTAACAAGAGAGATATTACAAATATAAAGCTGTGCAAAAGAGTTATTCACATAATTCACAGGGTTAATAAAATACATTTATCTATAAGGAATATAATATTATGACAATAATAGAAGATAATGTAATGTTAAAAACCATTACGAACAAGAAAAGGCAGGAAAGAATACCAATATGGTTTATGAGACAGGCTGGAAGGTATCTTCCTGAATACAAAAAAATAAGACAAGAACATGACTTTATGGAAATATGCTACAATTCAAAACTTATACAAGAACTTACTATGCAACCCATAGAAAGATTTGATTTAGACGCAGCAATAATATTCTCAGACATAATGGTAATTCCTGACATTTTGGGATGCAAAGTAGAATTTATAAAGGACTTCGGTCCAAAACTTAAAACGATATCTCACTATTTAGAAATCAATCCAATAGAAAACGCAACAGAAAAACTAGAACCCATCTTTAACGGAATAAAGAGAGTAAAAAAACTATTACACAAAAACAAGTCCCTTATAGGTTTTGCAGGCTCACCATGGACAGTAGCAACCTATATGATAGGAAAAGAGAACAACTTTTCCAAAATCAAGAAGATGTGTTATTTTGACGAAAACAACTTAGAAAACATCATTAATAAAATTACCAAACTAACAATATTCTACTTAATACAACAAATAAAATCTGGAGTAGATATAATACAACTGTTTGACAGTCATGCAGGAATACTCACCCCAAAACTCTTTAACAAATGGGTTATAGAGCCAACAAAAAAAATAGTTTCCCACATAAGAAAAGAATACCCAAATATACCAATAATTGGTTTTCCAAAAGGATCAGGAATAATGTATAAAAATTTTTCAGAAGAAACAGGAGTTTCTGTAACTAGTATAGACTATACCATACCAATAACATGGGCAAGGGACAACATAAAAACTGTCATACAAGGCAATCTAGATCCGTTTCTATTAGCATATAACAAAAACAACATGCTAAAGGAGGTTGAAAAGATAATCAAAGATTCTAATAACATACCCCTAATATTTAATCTAGGACATGGCATACTACCAGATACACCTATAGAAAACATAGAAAGCATGATAGAAGCTGTTAAAAAATTAGCAAAAACTAACCATTAAAAAAAGATCCTTGACAATATACGTATCTACTTTATAAACTTCTAAATAAGTTCTATCTGCTTTTTCCTTATGTAAAAATGAAAGAAAAAAAACACGATTATCATCTAGTAGATCCAAGTCCATGGCCTTTATCTTTTTCTATTTCAGTTTTAGTTACAGCAGTTGGAGCAGTTGGGGTAATACACAAATGGATAATTGGTACAATGATATTACCCATAGGTATAGTATCAACTATTTTAGTCTTGTATAAGTGGTGGAAAGACATAATACTAGAAGCAACAAAAGAAAAATGCTTTACAAAAGTAGTAAAAAAAGGCCTAAGAATATCAATGGCAGTAATTATTCTATCAGAAACTATGTTTTTTGTAAGTTTCTTTTGGTCTTTTTTTAAAGCTTGGTTATTTCCTGTACACATATTTAATGACTTTTCTACTGTATCACGTATATCCTGGCCACCAAGTGATATAGTACCACTAGATCCATGGTCAATACCTTTTTTAAACACAATAATACTTTTACTCTCAGGATGCACTATTACATGGTCTCATTACTCTCTCATAAATCACGATATAAAAAGCACATCTAAGCTATTGGGATATACTATAATTTTAGGTTTTATTTTTTCAGTTTTTCAAATAATAGAGTATTGTCACATAGATTTTGCATTTAAAGAAACAGGAGAGAAAGCTATATACTCTTCCAATTTTTACATGCTTACAGGATTCCATGGATTGCATGTTATAATAGGAACTTTATTTTTACTAGTTTGTTGGTTCAGATCTAGAAATGGTCAACTATTACCAGATTGTCATATAGGATTTGAGTGTGCTGTCTGGTACTGGCATTTTGTTGACGTTATATGGTTGCTTTTATTTTTCTTTGTATATTTAGTCAGTTCATAGTGAAAAAAGTTATAGGACTTGATCCTGGTTTAAACAATACTGGATGGTGTATATTATCATTTAATAATGTTTACGATATTTCCATAATAGATAGTGGTATAATATCAACTTCAAATAAAAATGACATCCCAGATAAATTATATAAGATATACAACAGCCTACTTAGCATAACTCATTCTTATGAAATAAATGAGGCATCAATAGAAAAAATTTTTGTAAATGTTAATCCAAAGTCATCAATGTCATTATGTTATGCAAGGGGAATATCCCTTTTATCATTAAAAGCATCCAGTATTCCAGTTAGTGAATATTCATCAACTTTTGTTAAAAAAACTATAACTGGTAATGGACATGCGACGAAAAGTCAAGTTCTTTTTATGATAAATAGTATACTTAAGTGTAATAACTTATTAATATATGATATATCTGATGCAATAGCAGTAGCAATATGTCACATATATTACTCCAAAAATAGAGCTTTATAGTACCAAAATTATTTATGCTGTTATATAAATAAATATAATAAAAATAATAATGTAAAACATACATTACATTATCTAATAAAACGTATATAAACGTAAAAAATCAACTCTATAATTTTTATTTTTACAGTTTAAACTCAATTTTGTTTTCTTGTCCTTTTACAAGTCGTACTATATTATCATAGTGTTGTAATATAACAAATAATGAACACAAAAAATGTACTATAAAATTACTACCCTCATAAAATAAAAAAACAAACAACAAAGATATAATTACTGCAATTATTGAAGATAAAGACGAATATCTAGAAAAATAAAAAACAATTATCCAAGTAATAACAAATGATAATGATAAATTATATTCTAATGCTGACAATACTCCTATAAAAGAAGAAATACCCTTTCCCCCTTTAAATTTTAACCATATGGGAAATATGTGACCTATTACTATAAATAAACTACATATAAACAAGAAGTCTTTGTCGTTTACATACTGTGATAAAATAAAAATTACAATAAACCCTTTTAGTGAATCAAGCACTAACGTTAAAAACGCTAATCCTTTATTTACTCTAAAAACATTTGTAGCACCTATATTTTGTGATCCTACTTTTCGTATATCACCGTATCCTCCAATATGAGATAATATTAATCCAAATGGTATTGAACCTATAATATAGGATAACATTATTATAAAAATCATTATTTTACCATAAATAAAAATATTGTTCTTTTTATAAATGATATTATATAATCTTTGTCAAACAATGAAAATGTTTTGTTATGAGTAGAAGCATATTTTCTGACATTATACAAAATGCACTAAAGGAAGATCTAGGACATAAAGGAGATATTACAAGCAAAAGTATTTTCACAAATAATGAGAAAATACAATTTTTTATAAATTCTAGAGAAGATATGGTTTTATGTGGTACAAAAATAGTAGAAGAAATTTTTAACTTAAATAAAGGCTTCATAAATTTTAAAGTACATAAAAAAGATGGAGATTGCATCAGGAAAAATACAACTATAATTGAAGGAGAAGGAATAGCATTATACGTAATGTCTATTGAAAGAGTAGTTTTAAATTTTTTACAATACTCTTCAGGAATATCATCTATGACAAGACTTTTTGTTAATGAGGTATCTGAAACAAAAGTAAAAATTCGTAGTACTAGGAAAACCACTCCTGGTTTAAGAGTACTAGATAAATATGCGGTAAGTATGGGAGGAGGTGAAAGTTATCGTAGTAAATTAGATGATAAAATAATGATAAAAGATAATCACATTGCTGGATGTGGAAGTGTAACTGCTGCCATTAGTAAAATACAGAAAAATGTCAAGAATGCTTCAATAGCTATTGAATGTGATACTATTAACCAAGTAAAAGAAAGCTTATATTGTGGTGTTGATATGATACTACTTGATAACATGAGTGTTGATGATATAAGTAAAGCTGTAAAAATTATTAATGGGAAAGCAATAATAGAAGCATCTGGAGGAATTAACATTAATAATGTAAAAAATATTGCAAAAACAGGAGTAGACTATATTTCTACAGGAAAAATTACAAATTCTTTTTCTAGTAAGGATATAGGTTTAGATGTTTATTTTTAAGTATTTTAATTACTATAAATTAAAATTTACCTTATAAACATGTATGTAAGAACTATTTTAATATTAAATAAAAAGCTATCTATTATATTAGAGATTAATCGTTCCTTATATTATTTATATATAAAAAACAAACATATTAAGATCTAATATCTTTCCAGAAACTCTTTACCTTTTGAAAAAATCCTGTCGACTGAGGATTGCATTCACTATTATCTTCTTCATCAAAATTCTTTAATAAGTCTTTTTGCTTTTTTGTTAACTTTACAGGAGTTTCAACAATAACTTGTATATACATATCTCCTCTTCTTCCTGGAGAATTTATGTATGGCATTCCTTTCTCTTTTAACCTTATTTTATCTCCATTTTGTGTTCCTTCTGGAATTTTAAATTGTGTCCAAGTACCATCTATTGATGGCATTTCTATATTTCCACCTAATGCTGCAAGAGTCATTTTTATAGGCACATTACAGTAAAGATCTGATGAGCTTCTTGTAAAAAATTTGTGATTTTTGACTTTAACATATACATACAAATCACCGTTTTGAGAACCTCTGTAACCAGCCTCACCTTTGCCATTTATTCTTACTTTATTACCAGTTTCTATACCCTTTGGTACAGCTACAAGTAAGTTTACATCACTTCTTGTTCGTCCACTACCAAAACATTTTTTACATTTATTTTGAATAACCTCTCCTTCCCCGTTACAAACGTGACATGTTCTTTCTATTGTAAAAAATCCTTGTTGAGATCTAATATTACCTACACCATGACATGTGCTACATTGAACAGATTTAGCTGAACCTTCACTTCCACTACCATTACAACTTTGACACTTTACATGTGTTACGTAATTTAAAGGTACTTTAATGCCATTAAAAGAATCTTCTAAAGTTATTTCAATATCAAACCTTAAATCTGATCCTCTACTATTTTCTTGTTTTCTTGATGATCTTTGAGATCTTCCACCAAAACCTCCACCAAATAAATCATTGAATATATCAGAAAAATCTGTAGAAAATCCACTGCTAAAGTCGAATCCACCTGTATTTCCTGTACCTCCACTAAAAGCACTATGTCCATATCGGTCATAAGCAGCCCTTTTTTTATCATCACTTAAAACATCATAAGCTTCTGATAATTTTTTGAATTTCTCTTCTGCTTCTTTATTACCAGGATTTTTATCTGGATGATATTTTAATGCCATTTTTCTGTAGGCTTTTTTTATTTCTTCAGAGGTTGAATTTCTATTGACTCCTAGTAATTCATAGTAATCATTATTACTCATTTTTTTTACTCATAATTAGTATAAATTAATATTTAATTTTGCAAAAATTCAAGTATAAGTTACTTATTTTCAATTTTATTAAAGTCTATAAGTAAATTAAAAACCTGAAGTGCATTAAAAATAGCAAAAAATCTATTTTTGCGTAAGCTTACATTTTCAACACCACATATCTTTACTTTATCCATAAAATTGTTAACAGTGTTACTAAAGAAATATAAGCTGCTTAGAGAATTTTTAAAGTCATTATCCTTTAAAAAAGTTTTTATTTTTTTTTTATAGATTTTTGTATCATAATATAAAGATAATTCACATTCATCAGTAAAAAGCTTTTTATTACATATATGCCTTGAATATATTATGTAGCTTTTGTTTTTTATAGCTTTATCTTTAGCAATAATATTATTTATTCTTTTATAGGCTTTAAGTATTTCTGTTCCTTTATTTGTTTTTATATATTCGTCTATAGTTTGTGCTTTCTGTTTTTCTATTAATAAATCATGAATTTGATCTTGATCTACAATAGCTTTTATTATACTTTTATTGATTTTTTTTTCCTGTAGTATCATTTTAAATCTATTAAGAAAAAAGTTCAATATTTCTTCTGTTAAAGTTTTCTTGTAGTTTTTTATTGTATGTTTTAAATTTTTTATAAAAGTATTTTTACTATCATTAAAATACAAAGATATAGATTTTTCTAAAAGTAGCTTTAATGGTATATTTAATTCATTTTCAAGTATAATTCGAATTATGCTTGTAGCTGTTCTTTTTAAAGCAAAAGGATCTCTAGATCCAGATGACCTTTCGTTTGCTAATGTTAATCCTATAAGACTGTCAGTTTTATCTGCAATAGCAACAGCAACTGATATAGGAGAAGATGGACACTTTTCTTCTGAATTATCAGGCTTATAGTGTTCAGCAATTGCGTTGCAAATTTCTTCAGATTCTCCGAAATACTTTGCATAATAGCTTCCCATTAATCCTTGAAGTTCTGGAAATTCTCTTACTATCAGTGTTGATAAATCAGCTTTTGATAGGAGAGATGCTCTTTCAACTTTAATCAAAGAAGAATGCGGTATCCATAAAGCAATATATTTTGCTAATATTGCCATGCGATTTACCTTATCAATTACTGTACCCAATTTTGCATGAAATAATATATTGCCTAGACCATTTTGGTAATGATCCATATTAAACTTTTTATCTTGATTAATTAAAAAATCAGCATCGGTTAGTCTAGCATTTAAAACCTTTTCATGTCCATGTATTACATTTTCATTTACTGTACTAGCTATAGTAATGAAATGTGTGATTTTATTATCATTATTGAAAACAGCAAGATATCTTTGATGGTTGTGCATGACACATAAAATAACTTCTCTTGGTAAGTTTATAAATTTTTGATTTAATTTTCCCATTATTACAATTGGGTATTCTAAACTTCCGTTTAGTTCATTAATTAATTTTGTATTTTTTTCGCAAGTTAATTTTTTATTAAAAGTTAATTCATGAATTTGGTCTAATATAAATTTCAGTCTTTCCTCTTGATTTAATATTACATATTTCTTCTTAAGATTTATATAATAGTCGTCAATGCTATTAACTTCAAAAAAACTTTGGTCTGATAAAAATTTATTTCCCATAGTTTTATTATTAGATGCAATACCTGCAAATTTTATATGTAATAAATTTTTGTTAATTATACATAATATATTTATTATAGGACGTACCCAGTATTCCTTTGTGGTTCCCCATTTCATTTTTTTTTCCCATGGGAAATTTTTCATCATGTTTTCTAACATAATACAAAAATAGTCTTCTATGTTAACAGAACTACTATCTACTGATTCAGCAAAATAAAATTTTTCATCACCAATTTTGTATATACTTAATTCATTTAGGTTTTTTTTCACCTTTTTTAAAAATTCTTCTATATCTCTAATACTAGAATTTATGTTAGGACCTTTTATTTTTATGACATTATGAATTTTTTTTGCTTTTATTTCTGTTATAATTAACGATATTCTGCTTGCAGAGACAAAAACATTTAATGAGTTAAATTCAATATTACCTTTTTTAAGCTCATCTTTTACATATAAATTAATATGTGAAATAGCTTTTATTTGCATTTTTGGAGGAATATCCTCTGATAAGCATTCAAATAGTAAATCTGAGGACATATCAATTTTTTCCACTATTCATTTTATTGTATAAATTGCAACATAAGCTTGCTAGCTTTCTAACACGTAATATGTACGCAGCTCGTTCGTTAACACCAATTACTCCTCTGGAATCTAGCAAGTTTAAAATATGACTGGTTTTTATACACAAGTCATATGCAGCTAAGGGGAGATTTTTTTCTATTAAAAATACGCACATCTCTTCATTTTTTTTAAATTGTTCAAATAAAAAATCTATATTATAATAATCTAGTGATAAACAAGAGAATTCATATTCTCTTTGTTTAAAAATTTGTCCATATGTTATTCCTGAATCATTCCACGTTATATCGTACACGTTATCTATGTTTTGTACGATCATAGCTATACGCTCTAAGCCATAAGCTATTTCTCCTGATATTAAAGAACATTCAATTCCACCAATTTGTTGCATATACGTAAATTGTGTTATTTCCATTCCATTACAAGAAACTTCCCATCCAAGTCCCCATGCTCCAATACTAGGATTCTCCCAATCATCTTCAATGAACTTTATATCGTATTTTTTTGTAGATATTCCTATCTTTTCTAAACTTTTTAAATAGTCATTTTGTAAAGTTGAGCATGATGGCTTTATTATTACTTGATACTGATGGTGTTGGTATAAGCGATTAGGATTTTTACCATATCTACCATCTGATGGTCTGATAACAGGTTGTATGTACGATAGTTTTGCAGAAGTATTAGAAATAGCAGTAATTGAAGTTGCAGGATGAAGAGTAGCTGCACCAACTTCGGAGGTATATGGATGTAGTGTAGTACAGCCATAATCTTCCCAGTAATCCTGTAATGTTTTTATGATATTTTGAAAATTCACGTTAATCTAATGTATTACCTTTACTATTATATATCTGCAATAAATAGCTATACAAGATTTATTTTTAATACAATTTTATATGAAGTTAATCGAAAGATTAACATAACTTATTTTTCTTGCATTTTTATTATGTTTATATAATCATTTATTAACTGGCAAGTAGTAATTTATATATAACAAATTATTTATATAAAAAATAATTTTCAATTGGGGTGTAGCCAAGTGGTAAGGCAACGGTTTTTGATACCGTCATTCGAAGGTTCGATCCCTTCCACCCCAGCTTATGTAACTAAATTTTGTAGATAATTATGTTTTTTTATAGGTTTATGTTACTTTCTTACATATTAAGTAACATGAAAGGTATTTTCTCTAAAATAATTTTTTTTATCATATTTAGTTATCTTGTTTCTGCTACGTTAATAATTTTTACGGAAGGGTTTTCTGAAATTTTTGTATATAAAAATCCTAAAAACGTTTACATTTATTCTTTTAATTATTTTAAATGGTATTACTATAATTTAGATACATTAACTTATAGTAGAGTTTTTAAAATAGGTTCAGCATTTATTTTTCCTTATTGGATACAAATTACTATTTGGAACATAAAATGGAAAAGTTTGCTATTATATATTTTTAGATATATTTTTGGATTGTTTTCTTTTTATACAAAAAAAAGTATTCCATATAATAATTATGATAAAGAAATCACTAACGATATTTGTTTTATCAAAAATTCATTTATGAGAAATATTGAATCTTCAATTGATAATATGATGTGTGATATTTTTAATGTAAATAATAAAGTACCTTCTCAAAATTATAATATAGATGTAAATTTTATAAAAAGTTCAACTATTAGGAAAATTGAAGGATTAGTGGATAACATGATTTATGAAGTACTAATGTTAAATCGAAGAATTGATAAAAAGTAAATAATTAATGTATATCAGCTGTTTTATCAGAAATTTAGCAAATTTATATAATAAAATGTAAATTATTTAATATTTAATTAAACTATAAATTTTAAAAATTGGTATTTTAACTAATTAGTAATTATTTTATGGCAAATGACTTTGTATGTGTTGGTATAATAACATCACCTCATGGAGTGAAAGGATATGTCAAAATAAAAATTTTTGCTAAAGATATAACACAGTTTGTATCTTATGGAACATTAACAGATAAAGTAGATACGTATGTAATTAACGTGATTTCTATCGTAAGCGATGACATAATAATTGTACAAATTCAAAACATCACTTCAAGAAGTGAAGCGGAAAAACTGAGAAATAAGCATTTATATATAAAAAAAACAAAGCTATTAC
Source organism: Candidatus Neoehrlichia procyonis str. RAC413 (assembly GCF_000964795.1). GTDB lineage: Bacteria > Pseudomonadota > Alphaproteobacteria > Rickettsiales > Anaplasmataceae > Neoehrlichia > Neoehrlichia procyonis. The sequence continues at coordinate 923,322 of NZ_LANX01000001.1, forward strand.
CTCTAAATAAAGATGAATTTTATCATGCTGAATTAATAGGACTAAAAGTTCTTTTTAAAAATAAAGTTGAATATGGATTCATTAAAGCAGTACATAATTTTGGGTCATGTGATATTATAGAGTTGTCATTATTAAATAAAAAAAGTTCTGTCATGCTTCCTTTTACGGAAGATATTTTTCCGGATATTAACATAAAAGAAGGATACTTAATAGTATCTTTACCAGAAATTATAGGAAGTAAGTAATGATTTTTAATATATTGACAATATTTCCACATATGTTTCCTGGACCACTAAGCTACTCTATTATAGGAAATGCTCTAAAAAAAGGTATTTGGTCACTTAACATTATAGATATTAGATCATTTGCACACGATAAGCATAAGACTGTTGATGATAGGCCTTATGGAGGTGGACCAGGAATGATAATGAAAGCTGACGTTATAGGGTTGGCAGTAGATCATGTTATTAGTAATTATCCTAATACAAAACTAATTTATATGTCGCCTAGTGGAGAAAAATTGGAACAACATATTTCTAGACAAATTATACATTTTTCTAATATAACAATATTATGTGGTCGTTTTGAAGGTATAGACAAGAGAGTTTTAGATTTTTATAAGTTTAGAGAAATTAGTATAGGGGATTATGTTTTATCTGGAGGTGAGCTTGCTTCCATGGTATTGATAGATTCTTGTATTAGGCTTGTTCCTGGAATAATTGGTAACTATAATAGTTTGATTAGTGAAAGTTTTAATAACGGATTAGAATATCCTCAGTATACTAGGCCACAAAAATGGATGGGATTGGATGTTCCAAGTATATTATTGTCTGGTAATCATAAAAAAATAAATGAATGGAAAAAAAAGCAATCTTATGATATAACACTAAAAAGGCGTCCTGAATTGACAAAAAGGTAGAGGAAAAAATAATGAACAAAATACTAAAAAATTTTAATGATCAACAAATGAAAATGCTATCAAAAAATATACCTACTTTTAGTCCTGGAGATACATTAAAGGTAAGTATACGTGTTTCAGATGGTTTAACTGATCGTATACAAGTATTTGAAGGTGTTTGCATAAAAAAAAGAAATAATGGTCTTCACTCTTCTTTTACGTTACGTAAAATAAGTCATAATGAAAGCATACAATTACAGGTATTTTTTTATTCTCCTGCATTGCATTCTGTTGAAGTAATTAAGCTAGGAAAAGTACGTAGAGCAAAGCTTTACTATATGTTAAATTTATTTGGTAAATCTGCGAGAATAAAAGAACGTAATGATAAATTGAAAAAAACATCTTAAGAGCACATACTTGATGCTGTAAGGATGATAATCCTATTATGTTTATGTTTCTTATGTACTTTGATAGTATATTTGATGTAAACTTTGTATTTTATAGTTATTGTATTATTATTAAGTGTATATAGTTAATGTGCTATTTGCATAAAGTTTTAAATAGTTTAATAATCTAAAAGTTTATAAGTTTATTATAGTTAGCAGTTTTTAAAACAGATATTAAGTAATGCACCAAAATGTTATAAATTAATATTGTTTTTAATCATATTAACAATACAATCAATAGCTGCACTAGCAGCTTTTGTTTGTATTTTATATCTTGATATTTTTCCAAAATTATATTCTTTTATAATTTCTTTATAATTAGAAGTTATGCAACCTATATATACTAATCCGACTAATTTATCACTTTGTACAATTTTCATGTTATTTATTTCTTCATATGGACTAGCAAATCCTGTTATAGAAATTGAAATATTTGCTAAGGGAGAAATATTTAAAGCTTCCATAGCCATTAAACGAGATACTTCTTTGCTAACTGTACCAAATTTACATATAATATCTCTATTTATGTTTAATACACTAATTTTAGATTCATTCGAATATGTTACAAAAGAAGCATAAAGAATTTTTGAAGCGCCAGGTATGGAAGAAAAAAGAAATGATAATAAACCACCTGTACAAGATTCAGCTAAAACAATTTTTAAATTATTTTTTGATAAATAAGAAATACATCTTCTTGCTTTTTCTATTAAGTACTTATTATTTAACATGTTAAGTATCTGTTAGGAATAGTATATTTGCAATAATAGAAAAATAATACTATTATAACAACAAAGTTATTAAAGTTCATTTAAATGATAACCATTACATCTTCTTTGTGTAAACAAACATTTAATGTAGGTTCTACGGGATTTGATGTAATTGCATCTTTATTTCCACAAATTAAGGATTCGATAGTTGTTTTAAAAATAAATGATGTTCTGTGTGACTTGTCAGTAAAAATATTTAGTAATAGTACTGTTGAGCCAATTACTATAGACAGTGATATTGGAGTAAATATTATACGTAAAGATACAATGTATATTATGGCAATGGCTGTTCAAGAAATTTTTCATAATGCTAAATTAGGTACAGGATCAATAACTAAAGATGGTTTTTACTATGATTTTGCTATAGATCATGCTTTTTCTACCGAAGATATTAAGCTCATAGAGAAAAAGATGCTAGAAATCATAAGTCATAAAGGGAAGTTTATACGTAGAGTATGGAAAAAACAAGAAGCTATAGACTTTTTTCTTAGCATAAAGGAGAGTTATAAAGTTGAGATAGTGCGTAGTGAATTAGAAAATCAGGATATTACTGTATATCAACAAGGTAATTTTGTAGATATTTGTAGTGGTCCACACTCTCCTTCTACACAATCAATAAAAGCCTTTAAATTAATGAAGATTTCTGGAGTTTATTGGAAAGGTGATTCAAATAACCCTATGTTTCAACGTATATATGGTACAGCATGGTCTAAATCTCAAGATTTAAAATCATATTTAATATATCTTGAAGAAGTAGAAAAAAGAGACCATAGAAAAATAGCAAAGGAATTGGATTTATTTCACATACAAGGTGAAGCTGTAGGGCAAATATTTTGGCATAATAAAGGATGGACAATATATCGTATAATAGAAGATTATATAAGAAAAAAGCTAAAAAATAATGGATATATTGAGGTAAAAACTCCAATGTTAATAAACAGAGAATTATGGGAAAAATCTGGACATTGGGATAAGTTTCGTGAAAATATGTTTTTAAGTAAAATAGATGAAAATGAATTGTCAATAAAGCCAATGAATTGTCCATGTCATGTACAAATTTTTAATTCTAAAATTCAAAGTTATCGTGACTTGCCTATACGTATGGCAGAATTTGGTACATGCCATAGGTATGAATCGTCAGGATCTTTACATGGATTAATGAGGGTACGGGGATTTACTCAAGATGATGCTCATATTTTTTGTACAGAAGATCAAATTACTTTAGAAACTTTAAATTTCTGTAATTTACTACAAGAAGTGTATAAAGATTTTGGTTTTTATGATATAAAGGTAAAATTTTCAGATCGTCCAAATAAAAAAATAGGTAGTGATGAAATATGGGATAAAGCTGAAAAATCATTAAAGGATTCTATTAAATCTGCAAATTTAAGTTATACATTAAATCCAGGAGAAGGAGCATTTTATGGACCAAAAATAGAATTTATATTGAAAGATGCTATAGGTAGAGAATGGCAATGTGGAACTTTACAATTAGATTTTGTTTTACCAAGTCGTTTGAACGCTGTTTATACAGGAAGAGATGGAGAAAAACATCATCCTGTAATGATTCATAGAGCTATTTTAGGAACATTTGAGAGATTTATAGGTATTTTAATAGAACATTATGCAGGAAAGTTTCCTGTATGGCTTTCTCCTGTACAGCTAGTTATATTAACAATTACTAATGATTCAGAAAATTATGCTCAGCAACTAAAGTTAAAAGCTGAACAACATAATATAAGAGTTGAAGTTAATACAACAAATGAAAATATTAATTATAAAGTACGCTATTATTCTTCTAAAAAAGTACCAATTATGTGGATAGTAGGTAAAAGTGAGGTTGAACAAAATTCTGTTTCTATAAGATATTTAGGTTCTTCTAATCAACATACTGTATCTATTGATAAAGCATTGAAAACATTGTTAAGTTATGCTAGCATCTCATAATTATTGTATTTAGGTTAAAATTTGAAAACGAATAAATTTTCTCAAAAAAATAAAATTAATGATCTTATTACTGCTAAAAAGGTAAAGCTTGTTGATACAAATGGTGTTATGATAGGAATTGTTGATATAGAGGATGCACTATCTAGAGCAAAGCTTGCTAATTTAGATTTAGTAGAAATAGTTTCAGATGATGAGTTTCCTCTATGTAAAATATTTGACTATAGTAAGCATAGATATAGTAATAAGAAGAAAATCAATGATTCAAAGAAAAAGCAAAAAATTATCTCTATTAAAGAGCTTAAATTCAGGTTGAATATCGGAGATAATGATTACAATATTAAATTAGGAAATTTAAGAAATTTTATCGAAAAAGGAAACAAAGTTAAGATATCCTTAAGGTTTATTGGTAGGGAAATTTTGCATCCAGAAGTAGGAATGAATGTTTTAGAGCGTTTAATTTCAGATACCCAAGATATTGCAAAGCCAGAAGTTCTTCCAAAAAAAGAAGGCAATGTTTTAAGTATGGTATTATGTGCAAAATAGCTTTATGTTATTAACTTATTATACCAGCTTTTATTACATTTTATTATTATGTTGCGTGTATTGTTCTTTTTAGAGTATTGTAAATTAATACACAAGCTAAAATTTATTATGTTTTGAACTAATTCTGGCCACTCAATAATACCAACATTATCTGTAACCATGTCTAAAAATCCAATTTCATATACTTCGTTAATAGACTTTAGTCTGTAGAAGTCTGCATGGTATATAATAAATTTACTACATTGGTATTCATTTATTAAACTAAAAGTAGGACTGCAAACATCTTCATTTGGCAAGAAAGTGTTAATTATAAATCTAGAAATTACTGTCTTACCTACTCCTAGCTCACCAGTTAAAGATAATGAATCCCCTTTTTCTAAATTTACAGCAATTTTACTGGCTAATACTGAAACAAACTTTAAATTTACAGAATTATAAGTTAAATTTATCTTTTCTTCTTCTTTCAAAACTTTTATTTACGATCCCCTAACAAGTGAAGCAAATTAAGAAATATATTTACATAATTAAAATATAAACTGGTTGCTCCCATAATAGCCATTTTATTAACAGTAATGTCCGATCCATCATTAAATTTGTAATACATATCCTTTATTCTTTGAGCATCGTAAGCTGTCATAGCTGTGAATACAATTACAGCAACTATAGAAATAGCAAATTGAAGAGGCTGACTACCTAAAAATATATTAACTAAAGAAGCTATTACTAGGCCAACTACACCCATCATTAGAAATGTACTGAATTGTGATAAATCCTTTTTTGTTACATTACCATACCATGCCATTATACCAAACATAGAAGAAGAAATAAAAAATACTTTAGCTATACTTTCAGCAGTGTATATCATAAATATATATGATATGGATACTCCTATCAGTGCTGAAAAACTAAAAAATATCACTATTACAGACTGAAAACTAAGGGTATTTAACTTATATGACATAAAAAACACTAAAACAATAGGTGCTATCATAACAACCCAATGTAATGGTGTGTTATATACCATCATCATCAGAGAATTAGAAGATGAAAATATAAGAGCAACAACTCCTGTTAGTCCTAATGCCATGGCCATATAATTATAAATTTTAATTAAATAATTTCTAAGCCCAGTACAATAATACGTATTTTTAAATTGTACACTATAGTTATTGTTCATAAAAGTTTAGACCCTTAAATTTTAAACTATACATTTTAACACTAAATAAGCAAAAATTCAACACTAAAAATTAAAAAGTTATAAATCAAAACATAACTATTATTATGGTGATTTAATATTAAATTGTATATTTGTTGTTCTATAACATATGCCTATATACTAACAATAAATAAAGGTGATTTTTATCTTTTATATTAGTACTAAACTTTTTGTACTTATTAACTTATCCATTAATTCTTACAATTTTTTGCAATACTAAATTTAGAGGTAATAGAACATACTTTATGTAAAAAGTAAAAATTAACAATGTAATAGATATGCTTATACGAAGAAGATTAACAACTATACATTAGTATAATGAAAGTTAACAAAGGTTTTTATTAAAATGTGTAGGTGTGAGTTCTTTATGTTTTTATGAATATGAATTAGGTAAATCTTTATTATTAGTTTTTATATTATTTTTTAGAAAATCATATAATAAAATATTAAACCTATTTTAAAAATTTCTACTATAATATATGTTAATGGTACCTGAATCATAGCAATGCTATTAAAGGACAATTATCACATTTTTAGGATTTTTATGCATGCAAAAATTTTGTAAAACTCTTCTTTATTTATATATTTTGTACAATTAATTTTTTTGATATATATTAATCCTGGATCACTTAATTGGTATTAATAACACACTAATAGTTGTTACTAGTTTAGGGAAAAAATTACTGCTTGTTTAACATTTTTATATAAATAAAAAGGATTTAATATTTACATTTACATAAAATAACTATAAAGCTAGTCCCCAATTTTATATACGAAAGCATCTTACTGATAAAAAATGTAATAGCATTAAAAACGCTTAAATTGTATGGTAAGGAATAGAAAAAAGTTTTTCTAATTTATTTGATAGCAAAATATAGTAGTTTTAAATTTTTATAATGCTAAAAATTAATAGAAGCTGTATGTATAGCATCTGCAATTGCAACTATTGTTCTAAAAGATTTATTTATAGTCAAAATGACAGTAGGAGATGATAAAGGTAACTTAATAGAAAGACATGTATGAGTACACATTCAATTGTAGTACTGATCAGTCTGTTATAGATGTAGATAAATATTTTTTTGCTCGTATATATTTGTGATGATAATTTGCACAGTATATATTTAGGAATACTAAATATGATTAAAAGTAACTTTGCATGTATATTGCTTAACAGCTACTTATTTAGCATTATTACTTCAAGTATACTAATGGTGTTATTATAGTTGTATATTTTACATATAATGCAAATAAATAAGTGTAAGCTTTATAAAGTACATTACAGTAAAATTTATCTTACACCGTTAATAACGTACCTATAACTATTTTTGACAAAAAAATTATTGCATCAATAATCGCTTTAAATAATAACGATAATATTTTTCATAATTTTATTACTAAACTCAAAACTGAAATACAAGTTGCCTTATATTGTTATGTTAGATATTTTTTTAAGAAAATTGTTAAATTTAATAATCTAACAGCAAATGCCCATTCATTGTCATACCATGCTGATATATAACATAGATTATTATCAGTTACACATGTCTCTGATAAATCTACTATTGCGCTATAAGTCGTATGAGTAAAATCTATGGAAACTAATTTTTCATTAGTAAATGATATAATTTCAGAATTTATAGATTTATTTTTTATAATATTATTGATTTCATTTTTGTTAGTTTCTTTTACAGTATTAAATACTATATTGGCCATAGATACATTAGGAGTTGGAACTCTTATAGCAGTCCCGTTTAATTTTCCTTTAAGATGAGGAATTACTAATTCTATAGTTTTTGTTGCTCCAGTGGTTGTAGGAATTATTGACATCATACATGCTCTAGCTCTTCTAATGTCTTTATGATTATTATCAACTAAATTTTGATCATTTGTATATGAGTGTATTGTAGTAATAAATCCGTTTTTTATTCCTACATTATTATCCATTAATTTAATAATAGGTGCTATACAATTTGTTGTACATGATCCTGCAGAGATTATATTATGATTCTTTTCTAGAATATTATTATTTATTCCATAAATGATAGTACAATCAGGATTTAAAACAGGAGCTGAAACTATAACTTTTTGAACTGTAGATCCAAGATGTTTCTGGGATAGTTCCTTTGTATTAAATTTTCCTGTACATTCTAATACGACTTCAACACCATGTTCTTGCCAAGGTATATTAGCTGGATCTTTTTCTGAAAATAATGAAATAACATTATCACATATTTTAATTTCTTTAGAACTGCAGTTTACATTATATCTAAATTTTCCATGAACAGAATCATATTGTATTAAATGTCTATGAATATCTATGCTAGTTGAGCCGTTAATAGCTACTAATTCTACTTGATCATTAAAATTTAATTCATAAATTGCTCTTAATACACATCTTCCTATTCTTCCCAATCCGTTTATTCCAATTTTAATTTTTTTCACATTTTACCTTATTTTAACATATTAGCATTACAATATCACCAAGAGCTTTTATTATAAAAACAAAAAACAATATCTATCAAGAATAAAAATTTATTGATATTGTACAATAATTGTTAGTTTTTAGTTTATGAATGCACATAAATTAATGTTTTTGTAAGTATGACAGGTATTAATTACTTGGATAATAAGTAAAACAATTTATAATAATTTCTCTTTATTTTTACTTTAAGAAAAGAAAACTTTATTATTTATGTAGATCAATTATTGATAAACTATAAAGGTGTTCTTAATATTATGTCACATGCAGTACAAATATCAGCAATTTATAAAGATAATATAAATCGCTACTTTAGTATTAAAAAAAATGACTATGTAAAAATATTTTATAATAAATCAAAAAATCAAGATTTAGTTTTATGCCATACTATATTAAAAGAATTATATAATATAGAAAAAATAAATTATGTTAGACAGACAATTATTATGACAGTAGTAATATTGTCAATTTTTATCAGTATGTGTACTTTGCTACAATCATCTGTGTCTTATATAAACATTTTACAAAATAAGCCATTTAAGATAATGGAGCTTTTAGCAGTAATTTTGTGTGGGTCTTCTCTTTTATGCGGAATACTGTTAGTAGGATATATAGAAAGAAAAAAAAAGAACATAAGCATTGCCTTAAGAAAAATACAACTAAAACAACTAGTAGAACTTGAATTACAATCTTACATGTATAAAAATCCTACTTCTAATAATGAAAAAGTAATTTTATTTTTGAATAGTTACGGAAATAGCGTTGACTTATTTGGTACGATGCTTTCTACCATTGTACAAACAATATCTTTTATTAGTATGGTATGCATGATATATGGTTATAATCTTAATAATAAAATTACCAGTAATTCAAAATTTAATTTACAATATATAGGTATAGTAGGTGCTGTATTATGTTTCATTTCTCCGTTAATGTTCTTGATAGCGAATATATTGCAAAACAAAAATAAATCTAAAGAAAATTTTCAAAAAATAGAATATCATAAAACTTTAATATTTACAGCCATGTCTGTGGGAACAGGGATGGTTCTTATTGGTAAAATTTTACTTTCTTTAAAAGCTATGCATGCATCTCCTATAGGAATTATTACGATTATTATTGGTAGGGCAATTTACTGTGCAGGATATGCTATTTTTATATATCAAAATAGTAAAAATATTTATAAAATTAATACGCAAATCTGCAATGCAAAAATAAAACTTTATAATGATAAAAAATCCTTTTTATATTCTCAAAATTTTAGGCAAGATATGATTTAACCATTAAAATACCTGCTAAGAGTAGTTGATTTGTAAGTTAAACTTGTACATTTATATTTTAAGATTTTGCTTTTATATTTACCTTATTTTAATAAATTTATTTATATAATGCTGCGGGTATAAAATTATAAGCTAATAGTTAGTAGTAAATAATCAAGTTTAAGTTAACAAAATGTAAGGTTCTCTTAAAGCTTATCATGAAAAAAGTATACAATCAATCAAGAATTTGATTATTTTACAATTTTATAATATAATGCGCAAAACGTACATAATTTATTAATGGTATGCTTCATGTTAAGAATAAGACAACACTATCTCCCACTTGAAGACGATAATGTACACACTAATAATCATTTTAGTTATAATTTAACAAAAGATAGTGAAAATTATAACTTTTATAGCAAACTAACAATACAAAATTTAGTCTTATATAAGGCAATATTAGAAGAATCAAAAAAAGATAAAGAAAGAAATTACATAAGGCAAATTGCTATTATGTTTTCTAGTATTTTATTTGTAAGTATTTGGATATCTTGTATTTTGTTTCCTAATATCAACATAAGTGTTGTAACAAAAAAACAATTATATATGTTTATAGAAATTTTAGCGCTATCTGGGTGTTATGTTTTTTTAGCATGTGGATTAATATTAGTTGGGCACATAGGAAAAAAAAGGCAACATTTAGGCATGCTTTTAACGACAATAAATCCCGATCACGTAAAAAAGCTAGGGTTGCAATCTTATTTATGTAAGAGTTACGTTGAAGCTCATAGCAAACGTGAAAAAATAATAAAAATTCTTAATAACCATTGTAATAAAGTTGATCTATGTGGTACAACATTTACTACTTCTATGCAGACAATTAGTGTTATTAACAAAATAATGATAACGTGTGGCCTACTTTTTGATGTTTGTAGTATTTCTATAAGCAAAAAGTTTAATTTGCAAGGAGTGGTAGATATTATAGGAAACATCTTATTTTTTTCTTCAACATTAATGCTTTTAACATCTAATATACTACAGAATTCTGTTAATAAATCTAAAGGAGAATATCAAAAATCTGAAGATAAAAAAACTACTTTATCACTTATAAATATATCTATGGGAGCCGCATTAATTTTGTTTGGTAAAGTTTTAGTTGCTTTAGAGGATACAAAAAGTATCTCATATAATTTTCTTGGATTAGATAAGAACATTTCTTTAGGACTTATTGTTCGTGTTTTTGGTATGATAATTTTCTGTATAGGATATGGTTTTATAATATACAAAAATCGTTGCGATATTTCTAAAACTGGAAAAGAAATTAATGAAATAAGGGAACATATAAAAGCTTCTAGTATTTCAGTTAATAGAACCTAGATTCAGTACATCATTATTTAAAACCAGATTAATAATGCAATAACTTTTTTATCAAAAATAGTTATAGGCACGTTATTAATGGTGTAAGATAAATTTTACTATAATGTTATTTTTAATAAAGCTTACATTTATTTACTTGCATTGTATGTAAAATATATAAATAACACCATTAGTATACTTAAGTAGTAATGCTAAATAGTAGTTGTTAAGTAATTATGTGTGTAAAGAGTTACTTTATAAAATTAACCATAGAGCTTATCATATTTTGTATTCCTAAATATATACTATACAAATTATCGTTACGCATATATGCGGAACAAGAAAATATTTTATTTTCTGTGTCTGTAACAGATTGATCAGTACTACAATTAATGTGTATTCCTCCCAATCTTTCTATTAAGTGATCTTTATCATCTCCTATTGTTACTTTAACTTTAACTAAGTCTTTTAGAGAAATAGTTACAATTGCAGGTGCTATACATACAGCTCCTATTAATTTTTTAGCATTATAAAAGTTTAAAATAGTATTTTTTATATCAGGAATTACTTCCACTATATTTTGGTTGTCAAATAAATTAGAAAAATTTTTTGCTACTCCGTATCCTCCAGGAATTACTAACATGCTAAAATCTTCGGTTCTTATGTCATTAATATCATAAATTTCACCCCTAGATATTCTAGCAGATTCTATTAGAATATTTCTAACATCTCTAGAGTTTTCCTTATTAATATGATTTATGACTTGTTTTTGATTTATATTTGGAGCAAAACACTCAAATTCTATGCCATGTCTATCAAGCTCAAGCATGACCAAAACTGTTTCTCTAATCTCTGAACCATCTAAGTGGCCACATCCAGATAAAATTACTGCAGACTTTAAATTCATAAAACTCCTTGAATAATGCACTGAACTTTACTTATATATGTTTTTATATTTTTTTATTATAAAAAATATTAAAAAAGATACAATGTTATAGATAAGCTATAATAATTAACTTGAAGTATAAAATAACATATTTTAAATTATATTATAAACTGTAACAAACATTATATACTTTTTAAAATTGTGGCTAATAGTTTTTTATTGATACTTATTATAAAATAGAATTATAATGTAATGGGTAACATAAGCAAAAAACTTGTGAAGTCGGTCAGGTTAGAAATAAAGCAGCCGTAGCAATGTCTTTTTGGGTTATGTTATCCTTTGTGATTTTAACTTGTAAATATGAATCTTGCATTAAAGTATAGACCACATAATTTTAAAGATTTAATTGGGCAAGAAGTTTTAGTTCAAATTTTGCAGAATTCATTCCACTTAAATAAAATTCCTAGTTCTATATTATTAGTTGGATCAAGTGGTGTTGGTAAAACTACTTCTGCACGTATTATATCCTTATGCTTAAATTGCTCTTTAGGTCCGACATTAAATCCTTGCAATAACTGTGTGAATTGTAAATCTATAATAAATTCTAGTAATGTGGATGTAATAGAAATTGATGCTGCAAGTAATACCAGCATAGAAGACATAAAAATTATACTGGAAAATTCATATTATTTGCCTATTAGCTGTAAATTTAAGGTTTATATAATAGATGAAGTACATATGCTTTCTAATAGTGCATTTAATGCACTTCTTAAAACGTTAGAAGAACCATCATCTCATGTAAAATTTATTTTAGCGACAACGGAAGTAAAAAAAGTACCTAATACAGTTGTATCTAGGTGTCAAAGGTTCGATTTGGAAAGAGTATCATTTTCTAACTTAAGAAAACATATAAGAGAGATAGCTATAAGAGAGAGTTTTTTATTTGATGAAGAAAGTATAAATTTAATAGCTAATAATTCTGAGGGATCTGTAAGAAATGCTTTGCTTCTTTTAGAGCAGTCAGCTATATATACAAATAATAATCTTTCTGAAAAAGAAGTGAGAAGATTATTAGGATGTACAAGTAAACAAGATTTAATAAATATATTTGAATCAGTAATATTAGGAAATCCTTTAAAAGCTCTTGAAGATTTTAAAATAGCATGCAAATCCATAACTCCTTTTATAGTATTAAGTGATATGCTACAGCTTATTTATGATATGTGCCTGTTATTAATTAAAAAAAAAAACGATCTTATAGAAGATAACATGAAACAATTAATAAAATTACCTAATGAGAAAGTCCGTTCTGCTATATTTTTATCAAGACTATGGCAAGCCTTATTTAAAGGGTTACAAGAAATTAAATACTCTGATTATATTTATCAGGCTGCTGAGATGTTGATTATTAGGCTGTGCTATTTATCAAATTTACCTTCACCAAAACAGATTGTTAATAAACTTTATCAAGAAAAGAAATCCTATAAAAATTCAACATCTATATTACAGAAATTATTAAATTTACTAAAAGAAAATAATAGACATGATTTGTATGATCACTTAAATAATAGCAATCCTGAAATTTTTTGTGAAGTTGATAAATTAGTATTTGCAACTTCTTACACATTTCCTAATAATTTTTCTAATATGCTAGAAGACTTTTTACAAGGTTTAACTAATAAAAAATGGACTATAACAATTAAAGAAAAAATTGATATTAAAAATAACGGAAATTCATGTTATAGTGAAATTGTTCAAAATATACTAAATGAGTTTAATGGAGCAAAAGTTATTAGTATAAAAAAATTAAATAATTAATAGTTTTAAGGTAGGTGACAATGTCATTTGATAGCAAACAATTTTCTAGCTTACAAAATATTATACAAAAAAAACTTTCTGAATTTCAAAATCATCAAAAGACGCAAGTTTTTGAAGGATCAGCTCTGGGAGGTAAAGTATCAGTAAAATTGTCTTTATCTAATATTATAAATTATCAAGTTCAGGAAGTAAAACTTGACCCTTCTTTACTATCAGAAAAATCTATTTTAATAGAAGACTTAATTAAAGCAGCACTTAATGATGCTTTTAAAAAATCTTCAGATTATAATACAAATCTTATGAGCTCACTAATGTCGTTTAATATGTAGAGAAAAATAAATGAGTTATAAAATAGCTGTTGTAGGGGCAACAGGGAATGTTGGGAGGGTAATAATTAATATTTTAGCACAAAGGTTATTTCCTTTAAAAAATGTTGTAGCACTAGCATCAAAAAAATCTTTTGGAAAAAAAATAAGCTATGGTGAAAAAGAAGATATTTCTTGTGAAGTATTAGATGGATATGATTTTTCTGGAATTGACATAGCTATATTTGCTGCTGGAGCATCAGTTGCGGAACAATATGTAGAAAAAGCCACATCTCAAGGGTGTATAGTAATAGATAATTCTTCTTTTTTTCGAATGGATAAAGATGTACCGCTAATTGTTCCTGAGGTTAATTATTATGATATACAAAATTACAAAAAAAAATATGTAATATCTAATCCTAATTGTTCTACCATACAAATGGTTATTGTATTAAATCCTTTACATAAAATATCTAGAATAAAGAGAGTTGTAGTATCTACTTATCAATCAACTTCAGGAGCAGGAAAAGCTGCTATGGATGAATTGTATAATCAAACTAAGGGAATGTTTATGAACAAAAATATAAGACCTCAACAATTTACCAAGCAAATTGCTTTTAATTGTATTCCTCACATAGATGTTTTTATGAAAAATGGTTCAACTAAAGAAGAATGGAAAATGAAAGTAGAAACACAAAAAATTTTGGATAAGGAAATAAAGGTAAGTGCTACATGTGTAAGAGTACCTGTATTTGTATCTCATTCTGAATCTTTGAATATTGAATTTACTTCTAGAGTTTCAGAACAAGAAGCTATTGAAGCTTTAGAAAAAACACCTGGAGTGTTAGTGTTGGATAGAAGAAAAGATGGTGGATATGCAACCCCTATTGATTGTGTAAATGATGATTATGTTTATGTTTCAAGAATAAGGAAAGATGATACGGTACCATATGGATTAAATATGTGGGTAGTAGGAGATAATCTAAGAAAAGGTGCAGCATTAAATGCAGTTCAAATATCAGAAATTTTAATGCAAGAATATTTATAAACCGTGTTAATTATTTAAGAAACAATAATCCTTTTTATTGCTAATCTGCTTTTGCTAAATGACATAGTAGTTCCCAAAAGAAAGCTTGTAGATAATAAAGATGATCCACCATAACTTAAAAGAGGAAGAGATAAGCCAGTTGTTGGTAATAAATTTAATACAACACCTATATTTATTAGAAATTGTGTTGAAAATTGTACAAATAAACCTGCTATTGTTAATAGCCTAAACATATCATTTTCATTATACGTGAAATAAAACATTTTTGCTGATATGTATCCGAATATAAATAAAATTGGTAGACAACATACTATCCCAAATTCTTCTGCAGCTACAGAGAATATAAAATCTGTATGACAATCAGGTAATAGAAGTTTTACCACTCCCTCTCCCGGGCCTATACCTGTTATTTTTCCTATTTTAAAAGACTGAATAGACTTACTAATTTGAAAATGATCATGATTTAAAGGGTCAAGAAAAGCATATATTCTATTTCTTATATAGGGAATAAAATAACAGCATAAGATTACTACTATTAACAATATTGTTCCTATAATAAAAAAACATAAATAATTTATTCCATAGAAAAATAGCTGTAAAATCCAAGTAATAGATAGTATTATAGACATACTAAAATCTGGTTGAAATAAAAATAATGTTACAAGAGTAAAGTATAGAAAAAAGGAAATGTAATATTTATAGCATATATTGCTATGTAAGATACGTGCTGTAACTATAGCAAATAACGGCTTAGCAAATTCCGATGGTTGAATGGAAGATCCGAAAACATAAAGCCACCTTTTTGAACCTTTTATCTCAACTTCAAAAAAAAACATATATACTAAAATTAAAATGATAACAAACAATCCAAAAAATGAAATTTTTGTTATTGTATAATAATTTGTAAAAGAACATGCTATAATAATGCATAAAGACATTATCATGTATAATAAATGTCTAGATATAAAATAATTTTGTGGCAGCAATATTCTTTTTTCAATAACTGGTCCAGCAGAAGAAACTAGAATTAAACTACAAAATAACATAAAAACAATTGAAAAGAAAAAAGACTTATCTATAGTGCGATACCAACTACTGAATATACCTCTTTTTAATGATGAAATAGTTTCATTATTGAAAGTTTCTTTCATAATTATACATTTTAAGTTCTTTACATAACTTAAGTGATAAATCTTCTTTTTCCCATGAAAAATTTCCGTTATTAGTAGGATTTCTTCCGAAATGGCCATAACATGATGTAGATCTATAAATGGGCTTATATAACGTTAAGTAGTTACAAATTCCATAAATTGACAAGTCTATATTTTCTTGGATGATTTTTTTTATCTTTTCATTATTAAAATTGTTATTAAAAGTATTAATATCAAAAGATAAAGGATCAGAAACACCTATAGCATAGGATAACTGTACTAAACATTCTTCCGCTAAACCAGCAGAAACAATATTTTTAGCTATATAACGTGCCATATAAGCTGCTGATCTATCAACTTTGCTTGGATCTTTTCCGGAGAAAGCTCCTCCTCCATGAGGTACATGTCCACCATAAGTGTCTATCATAATTTTTCGTCCTGTTAAACCACAGTCTCCTATTGGACCACCTATAACGAATCTTCCTGTTGGATTAACTAAGAAGTCTTTATTTAAACACATCCACCCTTTAGGCAAAGAAGATAATACATAAGGATAAACCATTTCTTTTATTTGATTATTATTTAATCCTTCAGGATGCTGAACAGATAGCACTAGATTTGATACTTTAACAGGTTTGTTATTTTTATATAACAATGTAATTTGAGTTTTTGCATCTGGTCCTAGTATTGTAATTTCATGATCTTTAACTGCTTTCATAATGTTTTTTAATATTAAATGAGCATAAAAAATAGGAGCAGGTATTAGACTTTTTGTTTCATTTATAGCATACCCATACATAATTCCTTGATCACCAGCACCTTGGTTTTTTCCAACTTTTACACCCATAATTATGTCAGGTGATTGTTCATGTATTAGAATATTGATATCAACATTTTCCCAATTAAAACCTTCTTTATCATATCCTATATCTTTTATTGTACTGCGTACTAGAAATTCAATTTCAGATTTATCGAAATCAACATCACAAACTTCTCCGGCAATAATAACTTTATTTTTTGTCACTAAAGTTTCAATAGCTGCGTGAGCAAGTGGATTAATGGAAATACAATAGTCAAGAATTATATCAGATATTTGATCTGCAATTTTATCAGGATGCCCAGCAGAAACAGATTCACTAGTAATAGAATAATCAGAGGATTGCCTGTCTAAATGAATCATTGTTTAAAATTTTTAAGCGTAAACACTATTTTATATTAACAAACACACTCATAAAAGACAATAAAATATCAATTTAGTTTAAAAACTTTAACATGAATAACTTAGTATTTTAAAGTTAAAATATTATTGATATAAAAAACTAAAACATGTAATAATACACATAATCAAAATTTAATAGTAAATTTTGATAGAACAACTTCAAGTAAATACATAATTTTTTATAAAGTAAATTATAAAACAGAGAAATCTAAGTGGATCTATATTCATTTTAAAAATTATTGTGATGTGAAGTTTATATTATGAGTTTTCACACATAATTTTTTAAATTTATTTTTGTAATTTCTTTAGTATCTTTATATAAAAAATGAAAAGAATACTGTTAATTTTGTGTTAACTTGACTTATTTTTATAAATATAGTAGCTTGAAATTTGTGTGTCCGTAGCTCAGCTGGATAGAGCATCAGCCTTCTAAGCTGTTGGTCAGGGGTTCGAATCCCTTCGGACACACCACATAATCTGCAATGTGTTTAATTATGAATACCAACCTGCATTATAGTATTATTATTTTAGGTGGTGGAATTAATGGTGTAATTGCAGGTATTGGTTTAGCTAAAAAAGGACTTTCAACAGCGATTGTAGACATAAACAGTTGCTTATTATCTACTGTAGGTAATAAGGTTTTTGCTTTGTCAAAAAAATCTCAGGAAATATTACAAAGTATTAATATATGGGAAGATGTAAAAAGATTTTGCCCAATATATGATATATTAATACATGATAGTAATAGTCCAGTTTCAATTCATTATAATAATAGAACTGTATGTGAAGACCCAATGGGATATGTTGTAGAAGGTAGTTACTTGTTTAGTATTTTAAAAAAACATCTTAAAAATCTTGATATATATACATCAATTGCATACAAGTCTGTATTTGTAAAAGAAAATTTTGTAGAGATTCAATTTGAAAATGAGAAAGTATTAAGAGCATCTTTAATAGTTTGTGCTGAAGGAAAAAATTCTAAAATTCGTGAATTGTTACAGATACCAACTATTAAATATGATTTTAAACAAAGTTGTATTGTGTGTAATATCACTCATGAAAATTGTCATAATAACATTGCTATAGAGCATTTTTTGCCAAATGGTCCATTAGCAATTTTACCAATGTACAATAAAAACACGTCATCTATTGTATGGACAGAAAAATCTGATACGGTAAAAATGTTAACTAAGTTGGATAAAGAGGATTTTGAAGTAGAACTTCAGAAAAGGTGTAAAGATTATTTAAAAGGTATAAAACTAAAAGGTGATGTGTTTTTCTATCCGATATCTCTTACTTTTGCTAAAAAAATATATGGGAACAGGATTATACTAATAGGTGATGCTGTACATTGTATACATCCTATAGCAGGGCAAGGATTAAATTTAGGACTAAGAGACATAGAGAAATTAATCAATAATATAGAAATGGCACAATTACATAAAATAGATATTGGTAGTGATTATGTTTTAAAAAGTATTTTCCGTGATAGATGTTTTGATAATTTTTCTATGACTTTTATTACAACAGGATTAAATGCTGTATTTTCTAATAAATCATGTATAATAAAAATTATAAGAAACATCGGTATGTTTTCTATTGAAAATTCAGAAACTTTAAAAAAATTTTTAATAAAGCATGCAATGGGAATAGGAGTCTTTAACTAAGTTTACTTTAGTTATTAATTAGTATTAATGTATAATAAAACCTTCTATATTATTTACATATGCCTTTATGTATAAAAAATGATGTAATGATATATTGTGGGATTGTAATGGTGTTTTAATTATCAAAAAAATATTTGGTTGCAATACTATGAACTGTTTTTTATAAGCTAAGGCTTTAAATTTTTATTCGTTTAATTAATTTTTATAGTTTTAAACTTATTTTTCTATTGATTGAAACATAATTTTACTGGAAAAATCTTTATTTAAGTATAATGATTATTAGTATAATATCTTAGATTATTATAGAGTACTTGCTATGCTAACACGCATTAGTTCATAGGCTCATATATAAGTTATAAGAGTTGTTTAGTACTGCTTTTGCTATAAACTTGTATCAATTAGATTAGTTGCTTGTATAAAGTTACTAAGGGATTTTATACCTTGTTATTATAAAAGTTTTATCATTAGCATCCATCTTAATTATTAGTTATCTGATAACACATTATATCTGTTTATGGAAAGCGTAATGTTTTTACTATTAATCGGTAAAGAAAATTTTACTATAGAATATTTAACTGTGATATTTTTAAATTATTAGCATAAAGTGGCTTTTATTTAGCATGTAGTAAAGCTGCTTTTATATGGTGTTGTATTTAATCTATGAATAAGTAAAATAGTAGGTACTATTTTTTTAGTACATAATGTTTTTCTGTAAACGTAATGTTAAAATTACATCTATCAATAATTTGAATGTTGGTAATTTTTTTCATAATTAGTGTATTGTTAATATATAGTGAATTTATTTATATAGTGTATGAGTTATTATAAATAATTTATGTGTTATATTAGCTATAATAGTGTATTACTTTATTGGAAAAGTTAATTTATGAGGTTTTTATATTATGTAATTTTTGTGTTAATGCAAGAAATTGCTGATCATTTGTGAAATTAATAATAATTTGTCCTTTGTTAATTAATTTTTTTATTGTGACTTTAGCTTCAAGTGTTTTAGATAGTGACAGTTCTAAGTTTATAATTGATACTTCTTTGTGTAATTTTTTATGTGGGATTTGCAAGTTCTTAATCATATTTTCAGTTTGTCTTACGTTTAAATTTAAAGATATAATTTTTTTTGCTATTTCTTCCGCGTTAGCTATGTTGATTAAGGATCTTGCGTGACCAAAAGATAATAGTTTATTGTTAATCATTGATTTTATACTTGTAGGTAACGATAAAATTCTAATCATATTTGTGATATAACTACGGCTTTTTCCCATTATTAAAGCTAAATCTTCATGTTTATAAGAGAATCTATCAATCAGATTTTTATATGCTTCTGCTTCTTCAATCGGTGTTAAATCTTGTCTTTGTATATTTTCGATAATTGAGATTTCTAAACATTGCTGATCATTTATATCTTTTATAATTACTGGTATAGTGGTAAGCTTTGCAATTATACCTGCTCTCCATCTTCTTTCACCAGCTATGATTTCATATCCTTTTTTGTTAGGATCTTTTCTAACAATAATAGGCTGTATGATACCATTTTTAATAATAGATTCTGCTAATTCTTTTAAGGTATCTTGATTAAAAATTTTTCTTGGCTGTAAAGTACTAGAATGTAATAAATTAATAGGAATAGTTACTTGGTCAGTATTATTTTTATTCAAATCTATAGTGCTATTAATTTCTCCTATTAGTTCATAAATTCCTTTTCCTAAGCGCTTTACCATTACTTATATCTCTTTATTGGGTTTTTATAAGGAGTATACTTTTCTAAAATTTCTTTAGCTAAATATATGTATGCTTGAGAACCAGCACATTTAAAATCATAAATTATGGATGGCTTTCCATGTGATGGAGCTTCAGATAATCTTATGTTGCGTGGAATAACGGTTTTATAAACAACATCTTTTAAGTATTTTCGTATATCATTTTCTACTTGTTCACTTAATTTATTTCTTTTATCGTACATGGTAAGTAAAATACCTTCTATTTTTAAATGTGGATTTAAATGTTTTTTTATTAGTTCTATAGTTTTTATTAAATGGCTTAAACCTTCCAGTGCAAAAAACTCACATTGTAATGGAACTATTACTGAATCTGCAGCAATTAAAGCGTTTATTGTAAGTAATCCTAATGATGGAGGACAATCAATAAATATATATTTATAATTTTTTTTTATAGAAGATAGAGAGTATTTTAGTATAAATTCTCTTTTTT
Source organism: Candidatus Neoehrlichia procyonis str. RAC413 (assembly GCF_000964795.1). Taxonomy (GTDB): domain Bacteria; phylum Pseudomonadota; class Alphaproteobacteria; order Rickettsiales; family Anaplasmataceae; genus Neoehrlichia; species Neoehrlichia procyonis. The sequence goes on from NZ_LANX01000001.1 coordinate 944,553, forward strand.
CTAGCTGTGTTAATTCTATTTCTGCAGCTGATAAATCTACATTTGATGGTATCAATGATAAATTTGGTACATCAGTATTTAGTATTGAAGATGAAATAGGTACATTATTTACTAATATATCATATAAGGTAATAACTCTTTTAATATGTGATATACCTAATCCAGTACTGCTATTTCCTTGGGGGTCAAGGTCTATAAGTAATGTAGGATTATTTATAACAGCAATTGCTGTAGACAAATTTACACTTGTAGTAGTTTTTCCTACACCACCTTTTTGATTTACTATAGCAAAAACTTTACACATATAAAGCTTATAAGTTTTATTGCCAATTATATAAAAAGGTAAAGATATGTCACTTATTTTTTTAATATACATCACTTTAGTGTTTTATTTGAAACGTATAAGCTTTTTATTAATTGATTTTAGGCCATTTTTGTTAAAATGGTGATTATTAATATTCATAGTACAAGATTGTTTCCTATAAAAAATGTTGATTACATAGGTGTAAAAAAATTTGAAAGGATTAATAACTATAAAGAAAGTATTTTTTAAAGTATTAGAATAGAGCATAATAAAGAACAATTTTTTAAAAATGTACTACTAATTGTTCATAAAGTAATCTTATTGTTGAAAAAATTGGTAATCATGAATTGCTATTGTCAATGTTGTTTTTAAACTGTTATGTTCGATAAACATATTTAGCTATGTTATAAAATATGAACAATATATTTTTTAATATGTTTCACGTGAAACATAAGAGTTTATGTTATTTTTGTATAATATTTTGCAAAATTGTAAGAAGATTAATGTAAAAATTTCACATGTTTTTAATTACATATCAGTTATGTGGGATATAAGGATTTTTTATTCCTAATTTATCTAATAGTGCGATTTCTAATGACTGCATTTTGTGAGTTTCTTCAGGTGTTTTATGATCATATTCTAATATATGGAGTAGTCCGTGAATTAACATATGTGATACATAGTCTGTTATATAAATATCAAGTTCGGCAGACTCTTTAATTATTGTTTCTAATGAAATAAATATTTCTCCTAAGCAACAATTGTAAGAAAGTTTTTCATATGTAAAAGAAAGTACATTTGTTGGCTTGTTTTTTTTTCTATATTTATAATTTAGATTATGTAATAAATTATCATCTGCTAAAACAATAGAAATAAAAGGGTTATATTTTAATATGTCTAGATTATTTAAAGAAATGTTAATTATTTTCTTAATATAAGTTTTAGGTTTATTAAGAATCTTATACCATTTCTTTTTGAGTACTGTAATTTTTATCACAACGTAGTTCTGCTAATTTTTAAAATAATTTCCCATTCATGTTGTGTTATGGGAGAAATTGATAAACGTGGTTGCTTTAATATTGTCATGTTTTGTAAAGAATTATTGTTTTTTATTTCATGTAGATAAATTTTTCGATTTAATTCACAATATGTTTTAACGTCAATAACACTAAATTTATCATTATTATAATATGATTCTTTGTATATTTCTATAATTCCTATTATGCATTTTTCTTTGCCTGTATGATAAAAAAAAGCAAGATCACCTTTTTTCATTTTTTTCATATAGTTTTGAGCTTGATAATTTCGAACATTATCCCACGTAGTTACTTGACACTTTATCATGTCATTCCATGAAAAATCCTCAGGTTCGGTTTTAAAAAGCCAGAAAAGCATTTTATTTTTTTCTTAGAAATGTGGGAACGTTAAATGTTTCTTCACTCCATAGATCGTTTTTACTATAGTTTTGAAAATTAGGGGATTTGTGACTACGAATTGCCTCTGACATTCTATTAAATATATTTTTTTGTGGTTTTTCTTCTTTTTTTTCAGATGTCAAGCTATCTATAATATTTGTATCTTCAGGGTCAACAGGTTTATAATAAGCAATATTGTGATCAGGTATAAAGTTATCTTTTCTATCGTTTGATAGATAGTTGTTAATGAAATCTATATTATTATTATTATGGGCGACAGATTGTTGATCTATTTGTTTTTTGTTTTGTAAAAATTCTTCTTCACTGTCAATTCCTGTTGCTAATACTGATACTCTTATTTTTCCTTCACTATTTTCATTAAATGTTGAACCAAAAATTATATTGGCATTGTTATCAACTTCTTCCTTTATACGGTTTGCTGCTGCATCTACTTCAAATAAAGTCATATCCAATCCTCCTGTAATATTTATTAATATACCTTTTGCTCCTTTCATGGATATATTATCTAATAATGGATTTGATATAGCAGCTTCAGCAGCAGCCATAGCTCTGTTTTCACCATCTGCTTCACCTGTTCCCATCATGGCCTTTCCCATTTCACTCATTACTACGCGTATGTCAGCAAAATCTAAATTTATTAATCCAGGCATTACCATAAGATCAGTTATTCCACGCACACCTGTATGTAGCACAGTATCTGCAAGTTTGAATGCATCTGCAAAGGTTGTCTTTTCATTTGCTATTCGGAAAAGATTTTGGTTGGGTATAATTATTAATGTATCAACATATTTTTGGAGCTCCTCTAATCCGAAGTCCGCTATTTTCATTCGATGAGCACCTTCAAAATGAAAAGGTTTTGTTACAACACCTACAGTTAAGATTTTATTTTCTTTAGCTATTTTTGCAATTACAGGTGCAGCACCAGTACCTGTTCCTCCTCCCATGCCTGCTGTTATGAATAGCATATTACTATCGGAAATTTCTTCCATAATTTCACTTATGGACTCTTCTGCAGCTCCTTTTCCTATTTCTGGTAGTGAACCTGCACCTAATCCTTTTGTAAGGCTTATTCCGAGTTGAATTTTTTTTTCTGATAAAGAATATTCTAAAGCTTGGGCATCAGTATTTGCTGCTATGAAATTGACTCCATGAAGATTGGATTGTATCATGTTATTTATAGCATTTCCTCCAGCACCTCCTACGCCAAGAACTGTAATCTTTGGTCTAAGTAGGGATTGATCTGGTAAAAAAACGTTTAATGACATATCGATTTACTAACCACAGCTCATTTTAACATATTACTACTTAAAGAGATATATGCAAATATTTTCATTGAGGTTCTATAGTAAATTAATTGGGGAATTAGTAATTAGTAAAGATTTTCTTATTTGGCTTTTTCGTAAAAATTATTATGTCAGATTTAAATAGAAATGTTATGGGTTTATTTTGATAAGTGAAAGTAATTAAATAGAAATACAACTTAAGTTTTTATTACCTTTTTTTTTATTATGCTATATTTAGTATTTTTAAGATAAATTTTCCTGTTATGTTGTTTTGTTATTGTTAGTTTGCAACTAAAAGTTTATAATATTAAAGTTTTTAAGGATACATTATGAATATAAATGGCTTGTTTTACATTGAAGTTTATCAATGTAATCATGTTAGTAATAATAGTGTCATTTATGGTGGAAAGGTTAAGCTTATTAATAATGCTAATATGGCTACATTTAGTCAAATTTTATGGATTTTAGGTGGGCTAGGAGCATTTGAATTTTTTGAAGGTAATATTAAGCATATCAATCAATTATATAGTATGCAAATAAGTATAGGTGAGATTGTAAAATATGACTATAGTGACTTACAAGTAAAAAAGATTGATGAAAAAAATAATACTATCATTTTTGAAGGTATTGAAGCTAAAAGAGCTAGTATTAAAATAATGCTACAAAAATTAATATTATAAAAATACTTGTAAAACACACAAAAATTAGTTGTTATAAAGAATTTTTAACTATATTATCAGCATATATCTATTAGTGTTATGCTATTTACGATTACAACTATTATTTTATTAAAAAGATTTATTATTGCGAGTGTTATGGTAGGTTTTTTGCAAAATATAGGAGGTATTTTTATTAAATTTTTTGAATTTTGTAATATTACTACAACTTAAAAATTAATATTGAGTTATTATTCAATAATTTTTATATGTAAGCATAGACATTATTGTATACTTTTTGTAGTATTGAGATATTGTTATAATATATAGCTTATAAGCGTTAAATAAATTGTTTTTAGTTCAGTGAAAGGTGTTGTATGAGCTTAAAGAAAAAATTTGTAAAGGTTACGTTTTTGACATTGGTTGTTTATCTTGTTCCTGCTTATTGTTTTGCAGATAATAATTTAAGTACCAATAAAAATTTAACAAAGTTTTATATAAGTGGTCAGTATAAAGCATCTATTTCTGATTTTAAGAATTTTTCAATAAATGAAGAAGGCCGAATCGGATATGCTATGTCATTTAACAAAAATGCTAATAGCAATGAATTAAAAGAAAGTAGTAATTTTAATGCTTTGTACAAATGTGATTATAATAATAACTATAATGGCTTATCAGGTGCGATAGGTGTGTTAAATAACAATAATGTAAGAGTAGAGCTAGAATTTTCACATCAATTATTTGATGTAACTAAGATAGATGGTCATAAATATAATGATTATTATAGGTATTTAGCTATATCTCGTGACAAAAATGTAAATAATGGAAAATATTTTGTTTTAAAAAACAAAGGTGTAGAGGTTAATTCATTGATAGTAAATAATTGTTATGGGTTAAGTGGTGAAGTAATAGTTCCATATTTGTGCTTTGGTGCTGGGGTAGATTTTATAAATTTGTTTGATGCTGTAAGGCCAAAAATAGCTTTTCAGGGTAAGCTAGGAGTAAGTATTCCTTTAGCTAAAAAATTATTTTTAGTGATTGATAGTTATTATCATAAAGTTGTTAGTGATGAGTTTCATAACATTTCAGTTGACTATCCTGTTATATTAACAGAAGAACCTAAAGCTACAAGTGCCGTTGCTAAATTGAATATTAAATACTTTGGAGGGGCGGTAGGAATAAGGACAATTTTGTTTTAGTTTTATCTAGTATTATGTACTTGATATGTGTGTTTTTAAATATGCAATTTAGTTTATTTAAGCGTAGGTATATGTCATGAGTTGTGTAAAAAAAATAAAAAGGAATTTTTTAACAGTTTCTCTGATAACAATAATGTTATTACCTTTACAAGCTTTTTCTATTGATAATGTAAATGGAAATATTAAAGCTTTAAATAGTCAAGGTGGTTTATATGTAAGTGGTAGTTATAAAGTGGGATTTTTTGATGTTGAAGATTTTTTAATTAATGAAACCGTTTTTAATGGTACTCAAACTAAAAATAAACTACAGTTAAGCAAGGATTCTAAAGAGGTGAATCCTCTAAGGTTCAGAGACCATTTTAAAGAAAAGTATAAGCCTCCTGTTTTTGATAGAAGTTACTTAAATTTTACTGGTGCTGTTGGGTATTTACAGAATAATGTTAGAATAGAACTTGAATGTTCTTATGAGTATTCTGATGTTCAAGATGATGATAGTTATGTCGTTAAGGATAATCGACGATTTATATCTTTAGTTCGTGGTGAGACAATCTCGAACGGTATAGCTGGAACAAATTACATTATTGCAGAAAATAAAGGAATAGCTAGCGTATCTCTTATTTTTAATATGTGCTATGACATTATTCCAGAATATACTTATGTTATACCATATTTATGTGCTGGAGCAGGAGGGGAATTCATAAATATGTTTGATACTGTAAAAATGAAACTCAATTATCAGGGCAAAATTGGCTTAAGTTATAAGATTATGTCAAATGTTGTGGCTTTTGTAGATGGTTATTATCATGGTATTGCGGACAATAAATTTGATCACTTGAAGGTTATAGTACCTGATCTTTTATTATCGTATCCTAAGGCTTCTTCTTCTGCAACTGCTAATGCTAATATTGGATATATGGGAGTAAACCTTGGAGTTAGGTTTATATTGTAATTAATATGCATATATGTCAAGTTTAGGTTAATATATTATATATTAAAATCTTGATTATGTTATTTGTTTTACTCTATTAGGGGTTTAAAGATGAGTTATAAAAAGTTGCGCTTGGTTATTTTTATTATTTTTTGTATGATAGGTGAAGGTTTCTCTGTTGAATCTTTTTCGCAGCAGGGTGTTAATGGAAGTTTTTATATTAGTGGTCAATATAAGCCTGGAATTTCGGTATTTAGTAATTTTTACGCTAATGAAACACTTCCTACTTCTAATACTAAAGGTAAATATGTATATGGCTTAGATGTTAATTACCGTTATATGGTTCCTGGCATGACAAACTCTGATTTCACGCGTGTTCTACAGGATATTAATTATGATAATAATCTTTTAGGATTTGCTTTTTCAGTAGGGTATTATTATTACAATAATTTAAGGATAGAATTTGAATGTGCTTTTGAAAATTTTAATCCTAGTCAGGGGAATTATAAATTTGAGAATCATCAATATTTTGCTGTACCCTATTGTACAGAAGCGAGAGAAAGTAGCTGTGTACCTCTACAAACCAACAAATTTGTTGTGCTTAAGAATGAAGGTATTTTTTTAGGATCAGGGATAGTTAGTATTTGTTATGATGTTATGTATAATGAAGGTTTATATCCATATATATGTGGTGGTGCTGGTGTTGAAAGTGTAAGTTTTTTAAAGATTAAAGAACCTAAATTTGCTTATCAAGCTAAATTTGGTATGAATTATTATGTTAATTCCAATGTTATGATATTTTGTGGTGGGTATTATCACGGAATTGCAGGAAATGAATATAGAAGAATACCTGTTTATGCTTATCCTGATAATAGCAGGACAATAACAGATATTTCAGCACAACTTGACACAGCTTACTTTGGGTTAGAAATAGGATTAAGGTTACTGCTCTAACGAAATTACAATATTTTATAAGTAATATAATGGTATATTATGGGGCTTTTGTGTGTATGATTTATGTCATATAAAAATCTAAGAGAGTTTATCAATGATTTGGAAAAAAGCTCTCAGCTTATAAGGGTTAAAGAGCAGGTATCTTCTTTTTTAGAAATTACAGAGATTCATAGAAGGGTAATTAAAGAAAAGGGTCCAGCTATTCTTTTTGAAAATGTAGTAACTGCTTATAATAAAAGTTCTATTCCTGTTTTAGTTAATCTTTTCGGTACTGTTGAAAGGGTTGCTACAGGAATTGGTACTACGCGTAAAAAGTTAAGAGATATTGGAAACTTATTATCATACTTAAAGTCTCCTACACCACCACATAGTTTTAAAGATGCTATAAAAATGGTACCTCTATTAAAAGATTTAATGACTACCATTCCTAAAACAATTAATAGTGCTGCTTGTCAAGAAGTTATTTTACTAGGGGAAGAAGTAGATTTATACAGAATACCTATACAGGTTTGTTGGCCACAAGAACCTGCACCTCTTATTACATGGCCTATAGTTGTAACACAAGGCCCTTCAAAGGTTAAAGAAGATAGCTTTAATTTAGGAATATATCGTATGCAAGTTGTTAATAAGAATACAACTTTAATGCGATGGTTAAAACATCGCGGAGGAGCACAACAGTATTCTCGATGGAGACAACAAGGCCATAAGGAAGGTTTTCCGGTAGCAGTAGTCATAGGTGTAGATCCTGCAACAATAATTGCTGCTGTTACACCAATTCCTGAGACTCTTTCAGAATATCAATTTTCAGGATTATTACGTAAAAAGTCGTTACAACTGGTAAATTGTATTACAGTACCATTAAAAGTACCAGCAAATGCTGAGATTATTTTAGAGGGATTTGTTAGTGATGAATATTGTGATGAGGGTCCGTATGGTGATCATACAGGATATTATAATTCTGTAGAAAAATTTCCTAAATTTAATGTTACTGCAATTACAATGAGGAAATTTCCTATTTATTTGAGTACTTTTACTGGTAAACCACCTGATGAGCCGTCTATTTTAGGAGAAGCATTAAATGAGATATTTATACCGATATTAACATCTCATTATCCAGAAATAGTGGATTTTTGGTTACCTCCAGAAGGATGTTCTTATAGAGTGGCTGTAGTGTCTATAAAAAAGTCTTATCCTGGTCATGCAAAAAGAATAATTATGGGTATTTTTTCTTTTTTGATACAATTTTTATATGTAAAATTTGTAATAGTTGTGGATGATGATATTGATACTAGGAACTGGAAAGAAGTAATTTGGGCTATATCTACTAGGATGGATCCTGTAAGGGATATGACTTTTATTGAAAGATCTCCTATTGACTATTTAGATTTTGCATCTACTGAAGATGGTTTGGGTAGTAAAGTTGGACTTGATGCAACTAATAAGATTTATCCAGAAACTTCTAGGACGTGGGGAACTCCTATACAAATGACAGAAGAAATAATAGAAAAAGTTACAAGCAAATGGTCTAAGTATGGATTATAAAGTTTTTATGATTTAAGATTAACCGAAGCTTTTTAAGTGTATGTTAAAAATTAAGCTTAATTTTGTAAAGAAAAACTAGAGATAAAATTTTAATGATTAAAGATTATTAACGACATTGATGGTATTTTAATTATTGTGTAGTATTATTACGTAATAATGGGGTATCTTATATAATTTTGTACCCATGGCAATGTTTATATTTTTTTCCAGAACCACAAGGACACTTTTCATTACGCGATACTTTATTAAAAAAAGCACTATAATTAATAAGAGATTGATCTTTTAAAGGAGCTTCATTTTCTAATTCTAAATGTGATAATTTTTGTATTATCATTTCATTAAATTTACTTAACATTGCTTGGAGCATAGAAAATGCTTCTATTTTAAATTCATTTAGTGGATCTTTTTGTGCTATAGATCGTAAGTTAATACCGCATTTTAAGCAGTCTAATGCTGCAAGATGCTCTCTCCATAAGTAATCCAGAGACATCATCATTACTTTTTTAACTGCAAAGTTCCATAGATTTTCGTGATATTTTGTGAATAGTTGAGCTTTACTTGAAAGTATATTGTCAGCAATACTGTTTATATAGTCAATAATTTGATCTTTTAACTCAAAAGTACTTATTTTGTTAGTGTCAAGGTCAATGTTATATATCTTTTTAACTTCGGCAGATAAAATTTCTGTTGTTTCTTTACTTAAATTGCAATATTTTTCCTGTACAATATCGTTGACTATTTCTTGATTTAAACTTTGATACATAGAAGATAAATCATATGATTCACTATCTAAAATTTGAGTTCTTTGCTCAAAAATGACTTTACGCTGCTCATTAATTACGTCATCAAATCTTAGTAATGATTTTCGGATGTCATAGTTTCTTGATTCAACTTTGCATTGTGCTTTTTCAATAGCTTTACTAATCCATTTGTGTTGAATGACTTCATCTTTTTTCATACCTAATTTTTGAAGTACGTTTTTTATTTTATCGGATCCAAAAATTCTAAGTAGATCATCATCTAAAGATAAAAAGAATTTAGATAAGCCTGGATCCCCTTGTCTACCTGATCGTCCACGTAATTGATTATCAATTCTTCTGCTTTCATGTCGTTCTGTACCAATTATGCAAAGTCCACCAGCATTTATAACGCGCTTTTTATCCTTTTTTACTTGCTCAACAAGTTGCTTATATTTTAATTCTTTTTCTTGCTTATTTGAAATATTGGCTAATTCTGTTTTTGCTAACATTTCTGAATTACCACCTAACTGGATATCTGTTCCTCTTCCAGCCATATTTGTTGCTATAGTTACTGCGCCTGGTTTTCCAGCTTGAGCAATAATATATGCTTCTTGTTCATGGTAACGTGCATTTAATACGGAATGTGCTATTTTTTTCTTTGTAAGTAGCTTTGACAAAATTTCAGATTTTTCTATACTTATTGTTCCCACTAATACAGGTTGTAATTTTTTGTGACATTCATAGACAAAATCGATAACTGCATTAAATTTTGCTTCTTCTGTAGGGTATATGTCATCGTTGAGATCTATTCTTGTTACTGGAACATTGGTTGGTATTTGTATAACTTGTAATCTATATATACCCCAAAACTCCTCAGATTCTGTTGATGCAGTTCCTGTCATACCTGCGAGTTTTTTATACATACGAAAATAATTTTGGAATGTAGTAGATGCTAGGGTTTGATTTTCGTTATTTACATTTAGATTTTCTTTTGCTTCTAGAGCCTGATGTAGTCCATCAGAATATCTTCTTCCCTCCATCATTCTGCCAGTAAATTCGTCAATTATAATTATGTTGCCATTTTTGACTATGTAATCTTTATCTATAGAAAACAGTTTATGTGCACGTAGAGCTTGGTTGACATAATGCATCATTACAATGTTACTAGTATCGTATAGAGATGAATCAGTAGGAATTAGGTTATGGGATAATAATAATTTTTCAATTTTTGTGGTTCCACTTTCAGTTAGAAATACAGATTTGTTTTTTTCTTCTAATTCATAATCTTCGCTTTTTAAATTGTGTATCAGCTTATCTATTTTTTTATATATGTTATTATCTTGCTCTACTTGTCCAGATATAATTAAAGGTGTCCTTGCTTCATCTATTAGGATAGAGTCTACTTCATCAACAATTGCATAATTGAAACCTTTTTGTACCATTTCTTCTCTAGTAAATTTCATATTATCTCGAAGGTAGTCAAATCCTAGTTCATTGTTTGTTGAGTATAAAATATCACATTTATAAGCACTTTTTCTTTCTTCGTCGCTTGTATTACTGGTAATGCATCCTACTGTTACGTTTAATGCTTCATATAATTTTTTCATCCATTCAGAATCACGCTTTGCTAGGTAATCATTTACTGTAACTATATGCACACCATTTCCTTCTAGAGAATTAAGGTATGCAGCTAATGTTGCTACTAATGTTTTTCCTTCACCTGTTTTCATTTCTGCAATCATACCTTTATGCAGTGTTATACCACCTATAAGTTGCACATCAAAATGTCTCATATTTAAGGTTCTTTTTGCTGCTTCACGTACAACTGCAAATACTGGAACTAAAATATCATCAAGAGTTTTACCTTGACTTAATAATTTTTTGAATTCTGATGTTTTTGTACGTAGTGATTCATCAGATATGGATTCCATGCTTCTTTCCATTGTATTAATTTCTGATACAATTTTTTGAAAAGCTTTTATAGAGTGGTTCGATGATCCAAAAATTCGTTGTATGATGCTTAGCATAAAGATGAGTTTTATAATAAGTGGAGAATTATATGTATAAATTGGAAAAATTACAATAGAATTTAACATTAAAGTGCTAACTTATTGATGTAGTATTGTAGCTTAATATTTTTAAGATAATACTATAGTTTGTACATTATTTTTAAAGGTAATACAAACATATACTAGTGTTATATGCGTTTTAGGTATTAAATTTATTTTTAATTATTTCTAGATTATAGATGAATAAAGCTTATAGAAAAGTCCTTTTGAACATTTTAACTAAAATACATATTTATACTATGAAAAAACTGTATATTAATAGCAGTAACCAAAGGGGAAAAACTACTACTTAAAATGTAACGACTATTGTATATACTTCTTATAAAGAAAAGACAATGCTTCAGGAATTTTTTTCCTGAAGCATGTACATTAAAACTTAAAAACTAAACTTGAGGAAATAAAAATTTAATATCTTCACTGCTACCATCATATTGAAATACTATATTATTTTCGTCATCAATACGTCCTGCAATGTCATGGTAAAAAGTACCAGTACCAGTAGATATTCCTTGAGAAGTTTCTATGTCACCATGTATTTTTAAATATGGTGTATTATCATTTATGTGTATAACTCCATCAACATGTACATGAGTGCCAACCATATCTTCAGAAGATAATTGAAGATTTGTGTTAAATGTACCATTATAATCAACGTTCACATTGCCATGATATTGAACATCTTGAGCATTATTGCCGTGATGTGTAACAAAAGCTTCGCATTCTATAAAATCTATCATAATTATGTGTACTCCTTTTTTCTACTATTTTATAAACTATATATTAGTATTATAAGTATATCAATATGTTATTAATAAATTATATAAATATGGTTTAGTAGTAACTTGAATATACATCAAATTTTACTAAATGTATTTAAACTTTTATAAACAAACTTCACTCTAGATAGATAGTTTACCTAAAGATGTGAAATGCTATTTTTATTATACATTAAGATAAATTTTTGTAAGGTAGTTCCTTGTAAGTATCATGAGTTTTTTGTTAAAAATTCTTTTGTACAGATGCACGAATGTTAAATATGTTAATACTATGTAATAATTTAAAATTTAAATATAGGGGAGCAAAGTATAATCTATATTATTGTTGTGATTAATAATATAAATTCTTTTTAGAAATTTTATGGAATAATTGTACATAAGAAACTTATTATATGATTTTTATTATAGGTTTTAATGAATAAACAATAAACTTTGTTTTATTAACTATCACTAGTTATTCCTTTGTTTTTTGTAATAACATGATTTATTATAGTTGTACTTTTCTTGATATCATTATTATGAATCAAAGTATAAACGGTTGATTATCCTTAATGACAATGACTATCATATCTTGAGCATAAAAAATATTTGTAAGCATAAAAGTTCTACTAACACTATTTTGTAAATACCCAACAGCATCAGTAAAATTTAAGTAAATTTTATCAAAAACAGGAGACTTATTACTTTTCTTGAGAGTGGTTTTTGAATTTTATATGATTTACTTCTTTAGAATCTGACTAGTTGTAGTTTATTTCTAGTTAGGGCACCATTTTATTAAAAAGTATTTTAATTATAAAATCTTCAACCTACTTTATAGTTACTATTTATGCTTAAACTATCTTGATTAGAGCTTTAATATTTCTATTCACACTATCAATAGAAAAAGCCTGTAAAAGCAATAACATATTATTAAAAAAAACTGTTAAAAAATTATTTTTTAGTTTTTTACATAATTGTTTAAATCATACGGAAGTTTTATTGTCTGTTAATAAAAGGCTACTTAATGAAGAATTTAGTATTGCTTACGTAACAGTGGAAGTGAAATATGGTAACTGTGCAGATAATACATGATATAATTTATAACATATATTCACATTAAATAAACTAAATTGCATGTTTAAAATAACACTAAGTATATGCTTTAGATAAAATAAAATTTTGCTATAGAATAATGTGTTCATTAGTACCCCGCTTGTATTGTGTGTAAAAAAAGGAGATATTTATTTTAATAGAGAACTTGTTTTTTGAAATAACTTGAGAGTGTTAAAATAGTTAAGGTTTTGTGATGGAAGGTTAATTATAAAGTTAAAGTACTAATTTATGGTTTAAATTAATTTATAATCATAAAATAATTGTAAGATACCGGTATTGATTTATTTTAATAGAAGTTTTTAAGCTGTATAAAATAAGAATATAGGTAAAGATAGTAAATATCTTTACCATATATTCTTAAGTCAGATTATAGCGTAAATCTAACACCTAATTCACCACCAAAGTAAGAAAGGCCAAATTCAGCAGTAGCTGAAGTTTTATCTGTCAAGCCAGTAGCATTGTCTACATGTAATTTTTCATATTTGGTTCCTATAATTCCATGATAGAATCCGCCAACAGTTAAAGATACTTCAGGTGTGATTGTGTAACTAACTCCAGCTTTAGCTTGATAAGCAAACTTAGGTGTTAATGAGTCTTTAGTTGTGTTAACTAAATTACTACCTATTCCTGCACATACGTATGGTACTAATGACATGTCATGTACTGGTATGTCATAACAAGCATTAGCCATTAATGATACAGTAGTTATATTGTTAATTTCCGCAGTTACATAGTTATTAGCAGTTATAGCGCCATTACGTCCTAATGCCACAATTTTATAAGCTTTATCAGATGCGTAAGTATCATTAGAAATTGTGTTGAATCTTTCATATCCTATTTCTAGTTCTACTCTTGGACCTCCCATTGAGTAACCAATAGCTCCATTAAAAGCCAATAATAAATTATTATCAAATTTAAACTGGAAATTTTCAACTGTGAATTTTTCGTGACTAGTACGGACAACACTACTATCAGATTTGCTATAACCCTTCACAGTAGATTGCCGATTAGTTTCATTAATTTTAAAATTACGAAACTGTGAAAAAGTAGGGCTATAGCGCATACTTATGTAAAATTCACCACTGGAATCATTATTCATGGAATCACTTGCACTTATAGGTGCGCTAAAAGAGTAGTGTGGCAATAACGATACCAGTGTCATTAGTGCACTTCCTACAAAGAATTTTTTGTAATTCATAACATTAAACCTTTTTATAAACCATAATTAAATATACAATAGTTTATCACATAAATAAAACAGTTAAAGGAATAATAAGCCTAAACTACAAACTTTATCTTTTCTAATTTTTAGTGTGCTAGCACTTTATAAATGTAAATGTTATATAATATATAAAAATTAGTAAAAACTAAAACATAAATCTAACACCTATTTCACCTCCAAAGTAAGAAAAGCCAAATTTAGCTGTAGCATTAGTATACATAGGAGCAGTACTTAATGATGAAGGGTGATACACTGGCAAACTTTTGTATTCTGTGTCAAGTATACTGTGATAAAAAACACCAACAGATATGGATGCTTCTGGAATTAATGGATAATTAAGACCGGCCTTAATTTTATATGCAAGTTTTGGTGTTAAATAACTTTGAGTTACATTCACGATATTACTTCCAATACCAGCACATAAATAAGGTGTAATTGAAGTATTAGATGAAATTAAGTCATAGCATGCATTCATCATTAACGATACAGTAGTGATAGCGTCAATTTTTACAGTAACATATCTTTGATCACTAATATTATTTTCACGACTTAATGCACAGAATTTATGTGCATCTTCATGTATATAATCTCCCCCCCCCTTGGTGTTAAATTGTTCGTACCCTACTTCAAATTCTATTCTTAGCCCATCTCCAACTGCATAACCAGCAGCTCCGCTAAGAGCAAATAATATATTGTTATTAAAGTGGTATTCAAAATTTTTAACATTAAAGTTACTATGAGTTGACAAAGCAATAGTGTTCGCATCTTTTTTGTAACCAAGAACAACCTTAGTTAATGAACCTGGTTCTGCAATTGTAAAGTCCCTAATTTGAGAAAGAGTGGGATTGTAAAATGCACTAACATAAAAATTACCAATACCATGTAATTTATCAACATCTGATGTAGTAGCAAAAGAAATATTTGGTAGTAACATAACTATTATTGCTAACGTACTTCTTATATAAAAATTTTTATAACTCATAAACATAACCCTTAAATATATACACACTATGAAATTATCATTTAAAATACTTAATGAATTGATTATAATATAAATCTAACTCCTACCTCACCGCCAAAATAAGATAAATCAAAAGTAGCTACAACGCCATTAAAAGAACAAAATAAATTTTTAGGCATATTTGCTGGAATACCATTATATGTTTTATCAAGAATACTATGATAGAAACCACCAAGAAATATAGAAGTTTTTGGGTTAACTGAAAAATTGATACCAGCTTTAGCCTGATAGGAAAATTTAGGTACTACATAGTTTTGTGTAATATGAACAATATTGCTACCAATACCAGCGCATGCATAAGGAACAACCTTTGATATATGTAAATCATAACATAAATTTGCCATTAGGGATACAGTAGTAATAGCATCAATTTTTACTGTAATGTAATCTGCATGTTGAAGATAACTTGAACGTTTTAGGGCAATAATCTTATATGCGTCCTCATTTTGATATTCTGTATCTGTTTTTGTGTTAAATTTCTCATAACCTACTTCAAACTCTATTCTTGAACCATTATTTTTTTTATAACCAACAGCACTACTAAAAGCTAATAATAAGTTGTCTTTGTAATTAAACTGAAAGTTAGATACATTGAAATTTGTACCTTGCAATTCGTTAACAACGCTACTATCAGTTTTATAGCCATGTGATAATATGGTTTTTTGATAAGCTTCTGCAATTTCAAAGTTAAAAAATTTACATAATGTTGGATTGTAATGAGCACTTACATAGTAACTACCATTACTATTGGGTTTAGATATTGCAGACACAGAAATGCTTGGTATTAGTGAAATCACTGCTATAAATCTTATAAACAATTTTGCATAACCCATAAATAAAAACTCCTTATCTATCAAAAAAACTTAGGTTACATTACTAACTGTAATAATTAATAAGACATAAACCTTACACCTATTTCACCACCAAAATAAGAAAAATTAAATTCAGCAATAGCGTTATTAAGATTTAAGGTATGACTTAACTGTACTGGTTGATCGACTAATAAATATTTATATTTATTTCCAAAAATGCCATGATAAAACCCTCCAATAGCTATAAGTATTTTTGGATTGAATTTAAAAGTTGTACCAAGCTTAATTTTATAAGAAAATTTTGGTACTATATTATGTGTAATTTTTACAAAATTTCCGCCAAGCCCAGCGCAAATATAAGGCACTATATTTGCATTTATAAAGTCATAGCATGTATTTGCCATGAGTGATACAGTGTTGATGGCATCGATTTTTACAGTTACGTATTGACTACTAGAAATAGCACTGTTACGACTTAAAGCATACACATTATACATTTCATTATTAGGTACAGCACTAAAATTTTCATATCCTATTTCTAACTCTCCTCTTAAGTTGCTCTTTAAAAAACAACCAATTGCACCATGAAAAGCTGATAGTAGATTATCACCGTACTGAAACTCAGGATTATTAATAGCAAAGCTTGCAATATTGGTGGTATTAATATCGTTACCTGTTTTATCTTTTTTATAACCAAAAACAGCTTTAGTTATATTATTATGCTCTCCAATTGTAAAATTTTTGATTAAAGATAAGGTAGGACTATAATAAGCACTTACATATAAGCCATTAGTGGTGCTGTTCTGACAACCACAATTTGATGCTGAGACATTATTAGTACTTACTAACACTGCAGCTAAAGCTATAAATACATTTTTTATAGAAAAAACTTTATCAATCATGAAAAACTCCTAATAGTGAATAAATTATAAACACATGTATTTAACCTAAACCTGCTACCACTAAAGCTAGCAATAATACTGTTTATAAAGTTATTGTATGTGACTGTTAAACAACTTAACAAATCTTTGAGCTTACTACTAGCAGCATCTCTTCTTATTTTACTATACATGAAACTCCAGCTACTATTTTGCATGATTATTGTTATAATTTTTAAATATTTTTTTATAAAATCTGCCTGTAAAACATTTATAGCATTTAGTTGTGCTGTAATTATATTAGAATTTAAGTCCGCCAATCCTACATATAAAAAACTACTTCTTTTTGTAAAATTTTGAACCATCAAAAGATTAGACTTATACTTTTTTTCTACTAATAGAATACTACCTGTAGTTTTTTTTATAAATTTTATAAACGATATAAAAGAAGATGGTACAAATGTCAGTAAATCTTTTATAAGTGATAAACCATTATATATATTTTTAAAATATAACATATAAAACCCTAATACAGTACAACAAGTACACTACATATGTATAACTAATTCAGATAAATCTTACACCAAATTCACCCCCGAAATAGCTTAAGTCAAGTTGCTGTTGAAATACACTACTAGTGGGATAAAATGCTTGGACATTACTACAGTATTGCCTGAAGCCTGAAATGGCATAAACATCATTTATCAGCATATTATACTACTCATTAATGTACCCTTTTAATTAAGTATAAATTTAACACCAATCTCTCCACCAAAATAATTAAAATCTAAGGTAGCAGAAATAATGTTACTCAGAGGAGAAGTAGAAGAAGTACTATAATAATAATTATAATGAAGATCTTTGAATTTATTGTTTAAAATTCCTTCATAATATCCGTCAACAAAAATTGCCACCGAGGGAGATATAAAATAACTAACACCAGCTTTTGCTTGATACGCAAATTTAACATATTGCGAATCAAAAGCTTTCATAAAACTTCCTCCTATACCAGCACATAAATAAGGACTTATCTCTCCTACATTTCCTAAACTGTCTGGAGCAAAATCATAACATGCGTTAATCATAGTAGAAGCAACTACAATATTAGAGTTCTTAATAATAAAATATTTTTTGCCGCTGGAGTCTATTTCATCAGGAGAACCACTCTTTAAATTGTAAGCTGCAACAAAATACTTATAGCCATCTTTTAATGTATAACCACCTGGATTTTTTAATTCAAAATCTTCATAAGATCCTTCAAATTCTATTCTCATTCCGCTATTCATTGAATAACCTATAAGACCACTAAAACCTGTAAGGCTGTTGTTATAAGTTGGTTTGTAAATTCCTTTAAAATTAGTAGCTGTTTCTAAAGCTTTACCAATAGCAGTTTTTCCATCAGCATCGACAGTACCTGTTGCCTCAGGTTTTAATCCAATAATAGCCTTAATATCTACAAGATCTCCTTTTAATGCAAGGTCTCCCATTATAGAAATACCAGGCTTATATTGACCTCCTATATAAAACCCATAATTTTGTACATTACTTTTAGATTCTTCTTCAACAACTACTTGCGCAGAAGAATAAAAAGGCATAAGCAAAGCTAATGCAACAAATGAAGTTTTAATAAATAAATCTTTATAAATCATATTATATCCCCTTAATTAAATGTAAACCTAACGCCAACCTCAGCACCAAAATAATTAAAATCTAAAGTAGCGTATATAACATTATGATCAAAATTCATACTAGAAGAGGTATTACTCTCATGATTGTAACTAGAAAAATTTCTGAATTTATTGTTTAAAATTCCTTCATAATACCCGTCAGCAAAAATTGCTACTGATGGAGATATAAAATAACTAACACCAGCTTTTGCTTGATATGCAAATTTAATATGTTGTGAATTAAAAACTTTTACAAAACTTCCTCCTACACCAGCACATAAATAAGGGCTTATCTCTCTTACATTGCTTAAACTATCTAGAGCAAAATCATAACATGCGTTAATCATAGTAGAAGCAACTACAATATTAGAGTTCTTAATAATAAAATATTTTTTGCTGCCGGAGTCTACTTCATCAGAAGAACCACTCTTTAAATTGTAAGCTGCAACAAAATACTTATAGCCATCTTTTAATGTATAACCACCTGGATTTTTTAATTCAAAATCTTCATAAGATCCTTCAAATTCTATTCTCATTCCGCTATTCATTGAATAACCTATAAGACCACTAAAACCTGTAAGGCTGTTGTTATAAGTTGGTTTGTAAATTCCTTTAAAATTAGTAGCTGTTTCTAAAGCTTTACCAATAGCAGTTTTTCCATCAGCATCGACAGTACCTGTTGCCTCAGGTTTTAATCCAATAATAGCCTTAATATCTACAAGATCTCCTTTTAATGTAAGGTCTCCCATTATAGAAATACCAGGCTTATATTGACCTCCTATATAAAACCCATGATTTTGTACATTACTTTTAGATTCTTCTTCAACAACTACTTGCGCAGAAGAATAAAAAGGCATAAGCAAAGCTAATGCAACAAATGAAGTTTTAATAAATAAATCTTTATAAATCATATTATATCCCCTTAATTAAATGTAAACCTAACGCCAACCTCACCACCAAAATAACTTATATTTAATTTAGCAGTGAAACTCACATATTTAGGATATTCGAAGTACAAATTCTTAAAATTACTATTTATAATGCCTTCATAATACCCACCAGCGAAAACAATTACTTTTGGCAATCTGATGAAACTAACACCAGCTTTTGCTTGATATATAAATTTAACTCTTAAAGCATCAAAAACTTCTATAAAATTACTTCCAGCTCCAGCACATAAATAAGGACTTATTCCTAAGTTATCTGTTGCAAAATCATGACATAAATTAATCATAAAAGCAGTAGCACTAATGTCGCTAGCTCTTATTGTATGGATACTGTTTGAAGAATTATAAAATGAAATAAGATACTTATCATCTGAATTGTTAAAATTATGTAAACCAAATTTTTCATGAGAAACTTCAATTTCTATTCTCATCCTATTATTTGAATATCCTATAAAACCACCAAGCCCTAAGGTACTATTGCTATAGGCAGGATTATATGGATTATTATGACTAGCCATTTTTATTATAACACTATCAGTATTCTGATCATTACTCAAAAGCTCATTATGTAGGATTGAATAAAAAAAATTAAGAGAGTCTCCTTTTACTAAGAAATCTTTAATTATATTCATAATAGCTGGTTTATAATGCCCACCTACATAAATACTTGCGTTAACAGAGCTTGAAAAAAACTGCAAAGAAAAAAAAGCTATTAATAATCTTACAAATAAATTTTTAAAACTCATAGTAATGGATCCTCCCAGTTAAATATGAAGCGGATTCCAATTTCTGCTCCGAGAAAATTATTAAAAGCTATTACAGCTGTAGCACTTCCATTTGCAGGTTGATTATCATTACTTGTAAGCTGATTACTATTAATAATAGGAGAATAAAAATGTAAGTTCTTTAATTTATTATTTGTAATTCCACTATAATAACCATTAGCAAAAACCACTATTCTTCGTGTTAGAGAATAACTAAGACCAGCCTTTGTTTGGTATATAAACTTAATATGAGGTAAATTAAAAGCCTCTAAAATACCTCCCCCCACACCAACACATATATAGGGATGTAACATCGCTCTAGTTATGATAAAATCATAACATGTATTAACTATCATGGAAGCAATGCTAATATCAGAATTTTGCATAACATAATAGTTTCCTGTAGTATTGTCATTATGCTGCATTACAACCGCAAAATATTTATAACTATCATCTAACGTATAGTTGCTCGGATTTTGTAATTCGAAATTTTCATAAAAATATTCGACTTCTAATCTTGTACCGTTTTTAGCTGAATATCCTATAAGTCCACTAAATCCTGTAAAACTGTTCTTATAAGAAGGACTATAAGCACCTTGAAAATTATTTTTAATTTTTAAAGCTTCAAAAATGGATTCTTTGTCTATATTGTTAGGAAACGTTATTGCATTAGGCTTTAATCCCATAATGGACACTATATCCATTAAAGTACCCTTTAACGTAAATCCTCCAATACTATACGAGATACCCGGCTTATATTGTGCACCTATATAAAAGCCTAAGTTATTAGCAGGAATACGATCTACAGCATATGCAGCAAAGAATGCACATAAACTAAACCCTGTAACTCCAATTAGTATAACCCTAGCTAAAAACCTTTTACAAAGCATAATGCAATTCCTCAAACAAATGTAAAAATTAAACTAAATCATAAACCTGACACCAAATTCAGCACCAAAATAGCTAACGCTAAGTGTTGATTCAGCAAACTTTACACTGTTATTATCTGAACTATAAATAACAGGTAAATTGATAAATTTATTATCTGCTATTCCATGATAATAGGCACCAAAGTAAATGATAATATTAGAATTTACGGTAAAGTTTATGCCCGACTTACCTTGATATGCTAGCTTTATAAAATTAGAATCTAAGAAATTTATTAGATTTATACCAATACCCGCACAAAAATAAGGAGAAATATAATACTGCTTCAATTCTGCGTTTAAAACATCATAACAGATATTTAATAATGTCGAACCAGCCTTTAACCCTCGATTTTCCATTACAACATATTTGTTATCATCATGTACTAGTGCAAAATACCTATGATTACCACTAATTAGATAATTACCCTTGTTAAGATTAAAATTTTCATAGAAGGCTTCAAACTCTAACCTTAAATATTTTTTTACTAAGTAGCCAATGCCCCCTCCAAAACTTATCTTATTTGCATCATAAGTAGGACGATATTCCTCTTTATAATTTGACACACTACTTACATTAGTACTATTTATTTGATTTGTGAAAGATGTTGATACACCAAATATATTTGAGGTAGAGTGCAACATTTCCTTAATACTAAATTTTCTAAATTTTGGAATCCCTGGCTTATATTGCATGTAAATATATGCTTTATTGTTACGCGAGGAATTAAGGACTAAAGTGTCTGAAGAAGCGTAATTTGAAAATAGCAAAATAAATATTGCTAATGCAATTTTTACAAAAGATCCCTTACAATTCATAAAAATAACAAGCCTCGCCTTAAACAATAACTAAGTAAGCTACATGCAATAATAAATATGGCTAAAAAAGAATCAAGTCAAGAGAGTTTATGAGTATTTCTACAATTTAAAATAAATTTTAATCATTTATTTAAACAATGTTGTAATTATACTACATACACGCTACCATATATATTATACTAGTATTGAATTGTTAGCATTGAAATTTGTATTTGGCCTTCTAAAATACAAGTCTCATACCAGACTCAAGACCAAAATAATTGATATTAAATGTAGCATTAGGAGAAATGTGCTTAGGAGGATCTTTAAGATCGAGATTATTATAGCTTACAGGAATATTTTTAAAATTAGTACTTGATAATTTTTGAGCATGACCATTAATAAAAATTATAGTTTTTGGAGACAAAAAATATTGTAATCCAATTTTAGCTTGATATGACAATTGAAGATTAACAAGCTCAAGAAAATTAATTACACTACCTCCTATACCAATACATATACTTGGTACTATTGGCGTTTGTATTGTAAGTATATCATAGCATGTATTTACAGTTAATGAATATATGCTAATACCGTTGTTTTCTGAGGTAACATAATTGCAATTAGTACTATCATCAATAGTTTCAGATCTAGATAATGCAAAATATTTAGCGTTTTCTTGATTTTTATATCCTGCATTGTCAATTGTGAATTTTTCATAAGAACCTTCAAATTCTATACGCGGCCCACCTACTGAATATCCAATAGCTATAGAATAACCTTTAAGATTTGCTGTATAAGTGGGATCATATTTATCTTTAAAACTATTTTTGGAATTTAAAGATAATTTTTCACTTTCATCTTTTTTTGTGGCAAATAGTATTAAAGGTTTGTTTTCAGATTCGACAATAGAAAAATTTTTAAAATATGGATAACTTGGCTTATATTGTCCACTTATATAAAAGCCTGAACTCTCACTCTCTACTGAAAAATCAATAGGTGTAGGTGAAGCATAAGACTTATGTGATTCAATAAGTAAAATTGTAAAAAAGCATAATAGAAATTTTTTTTTATTCATAATACATAACTAGAGAATTCATAACTAATATAAATTATAACACATTACTAATATATACTAAATTATTATAATTGCTAATAAATATGTTATTAAGTAGATCTATTAATTCTGTTAGGAGGGAATTGTTGTCTAATGCAGGTTATATTTATTATTACATATTTAATTAGGGAGCTATTATTAGTAAGCTGATAATTTTGATATACTAAAAAATATTGCTAGTTAATGTAATAAAAGATTTTTGCACATAAATACTTAAATTAGGTATATTAAATAATAATCTACAATAGACATTAATTTCCCTCCTTATTATCATATGTTTATTTGTCATTTAAAGCTAGAGGCGAAATATCATTGTTTTCTTCATTATTATTTGTAGATAATGATTTTATTAAATTATAGACTACATTACGAGTCTTATCATTTTTAATACAAGTATATGCCCTTACAAGCATTAATATTTCTTTGCTATCAATTGTATTGTCATGATTCAGTTCTGGTATAAAGCTTTCATTATTGTCTCTTAAGATGTTGCTACATATTTCATTGTTATCTGAAGTAGTGTGATTAATATTCAATTGTACTTTTGATATTACGTCAATAACTCCAATGCCTAAAACTTTTGTAAGTTCATATAGTCTACTGATGACTATTCGATTTGTTCCTTTTTCATATTTTTGAACTTGCTGAAAAGTGATTCCTAGTTTACTAGCAAGCTGATTTTGACTCATTCCTTTAATAATACGTTGCTTCTTTATTTCTCGTCCCACATATTGGTCAACAGGGTGAGGTTTTGTTTTGTGCTCATCGACAGGATGAGATTTTGCTTTTCCTTCATTATTAGTGGGATTAGCATTTTGTCTTTGTGACATCATAAAAATTATCCTATGTGTTATGATTATTTACTTAGGATAAATCATACGTTATTGTAATGCAACAGTTATTTAATGCATGGTATATAATAATAAAACTGTGAAGAGTATGCTAAATTGGAAATAAAATTACTAGTAAATATTTTTGATCATAAATATTGTTTTATATTTCTGTCATAAAAAATACTAAAATTATAGTACTTGATAGCAAAAATTTTCTTGATGCAAATAATGCCTTATGTTAGCATAAACCTTTTGATAAGGAGTGCAAGTGCTTGAGAGAACACTATCTATCTTAAAGCCTGATGTAGTTAAGCGTAATATTATAGGTAATGTGATAGCTTACATAGAACAAGCAGGGTTAAAAATAGCTGCTCAAAAAATGTGCTTACTATCTCAGTTACAAGCTGAGAGATTTTATGAAATACATAAGGCACAGCCTTTCTTTTCTGAATTGATAAGATTTATGGTATCTGGACCGGTAATAGTACAGGTGTTGATTGGGGACAGTGCTGTAACTTTATATAGGGAAGTTATGGGTGCAACTGATCCTAAAAAAGCTAAACCTGGTTCAATAAGAGCAGATTTTGCTGAAAGTATTGATGCAAATTGTGTTCATGGGTCTGATAATTTAGAAAATGCTAAAAGAGAAATAATGTTTTTTTTCCCTGAATGTGAAATTTTATATTAGTATCTTAACATATCTTTAGCAAATGACAAAAGTTGTGTTTTTGTTAGTTGATATGAACTGTTTTCCCAGGTTTGTTTTATTATACTTAATGTTTGTCCTAGGGCTTTACCTTTTTTATAACCTATATTTAGCAGATCATTACCGGATATAGGAAAGTTAGGAACTTTAAAATTATTTGCAAAATCGATATATTGAAATAATTCTTCATAAGTATTATTTACCTCTACATGGTTGATTGTAATTAAATGACAGTATGATTCTAATCCAAATTTACTAATATATTTTTTTTGATTATTTATTGATAAAGGTATTGGTAGTGTATTTGTAACGAGAGTGATTAGAATTTTTTTTTGTTTATTTGATAATCGTAAAAGATTACTCACATTTTCTGAAACTTTTATTTTGTCATTATTTTTTATTGTTCTAAGCAAAGCTGATAGTTTTACTATAGGAGGATTATTTTGTAGAAGAGGTGATGATAATATGTTAGTAGATATGTCATAAGGAAGGATTTGCTCTAGAATGTTACACTGTTGCATTATTTGTAATGTATTTAATATATTGTTATATGATAGAAGTTTTAAGAACTCTTCTCTCACTCTTTCTTTAGATAATTTTTTTATAGTGTATGAATATTTTTTACATAATTCTGTAATTTCTTTTTTGAGCTGATTACCATTACATATCATTGCATGAAATCTAAATGCTCTTAATATTCTAAGGAAGTCTTCATTAATACGCTTTTCTGCATTACCTATAAAGTTTAGTGTTTTATTGTTTAGGTCCTGAATTCCAGAGAAATAATCATATATTTTTCCTTCCTTATCACAATATAATGCATTAAAAGTAAAATCTCTTCTTGAAGCATCTTCTTTCCAATTATTAGTAAAGCTTACATTTGCATGCCTTCCATCGCACTTTATATCAGACCTTAAAGTTGTGATTTCATACGAAGTATTATTTACTATAGCAGTGATAGTCCCATGTTTAATACCAGTAGGGATTGTTTTTATATGTGAGAAATTTAATGCTTGTATTACCTTATCGGGTGTTAAAGTAGTTGCAAAGTCGGTATCAGTAAATCTTTTATTAATTATGCTGTCTCTTACGCATCCACCTACAAGTCTTATACTTCCATTAAATTTTTCTATAGCATTTATTATTAATAAAATGTTAGGATTTTTTATGAGTTGAGAAATCATCTATTTTTTTATTAAACAATGTAAATGATAGCAAATCTATTTTAGGATAACTATACAAAAGATTTTATACTTTGATTAGGGATTATTCTTGTAATATTTTGATGCTATGGCGTTTATATACAAAGAAAAGGATATGTATGTTAAAAAATAAATTATGTTCTATATTTTCTACTGTTTTAAGTAAAGCCAATAGGTTTAATAGAAAAATTATTGTATAAAAAAGAATGATGTATTGATAGATTACTCAAAATATCTATGTTATACATGTTGTTGGTATAAAACTTTAAAGGCTTTTCTATAAGTAAATTTTTAAGAATATCAGTACTTAATGTTATAGTAGCTGTTATACACAGAAATTTATATGATAATATATAGTCCTATTATTTAAATGTAAAGCATATTAATTATAATTGTTAAGATAATATAGGGAGAAAAATAATTATTATTTGTAGTAATTTATTGCTGTGTAATTTAATATAGTGTTAACATGTTTTCCTTGTTATTATTGTGTTAACATTAAATAAGATGTGTTTGCAATATTACTTAAATTATGTGTTCTTTGATTTAAGTACAAGGAATACAATGATGTATTGTATATCATCATAAAAGTGTTGAGAAATGAAGATAACAATAATTTTTGTTAATCTTAACAATTAAAATATATTGTAGTGTATTAAGATTTGTAGAATAGTACAAGTATGGAAAAATACATATAAGTTTATGTTTGTAACATATATTTATGGTACTGATAAGTCGTGTTATGTATAAAATAATAAGTATGAATGAATATAATAGTGTTTAAATAATTGCATCTTCTATAATAAATTGAATGTTCTCATTGCCTTTCCAGTAATTTATACTAATTTTCCCTATTATCATTGTGACTTGGCATTGTAACAATGTGATTCCTAGATCAGTATTTGCGCATCTAAAACAAATGCCTTTCAGAAAAATATTGTTATCATAAATCCAGCACTTAATATGACTATCATTAATAAGCTCTGGTTTTTTTATTTTTACATTTGTTATTATAAACCTTGGTTCTGGATTTCCTATGCCAAATGGTTCTAAAAGCTGTAATTTTTTCCATAAATGCAAATTTACAGCATTTAAAGTAATGGTACCAACAGCCTTTAGAATTTTTTGTGTATTTATATTGCTAAATTCTTCTGAAAGGAATTCATATAGGTTTTGAATGTTGTTTTCATATATAGAAAATCCAGCAGCCATTGCATGTCCACCCCCATCAATAATGAGATTTTTAAGCTTTGCAGATAATATAGCAACTCCTATATCTACATCAGGTATTGATCTTGCACTTGCTTTTCCAATGCCATTATTTAGTGATATTACAATAGATGGTAAATAGAATTTTTCTTTTAACCTACCTGCGATAATTCCTATAATTCCTGGATGCCAAGATTGGTGTGCAACTATAATTATGTTTTTACCAGAAAGTATTAATTTTTCTGCTTGAACAACTGCTTCATTGAAGCTTTGATTTTCAAGAGCTTTTCTTTCTATGTTGAGGTGTTGTAACTTGGTAGAAATTTGTATAGATTCTTCTTCGCTTTCACTTGATAATAAACTTGCTCCCAAACTTGCATTTCCAATTCTGCCACCAGCATTTATATGAGGACCAATTACAAATCCTAATTGATAAGTGTTAGGTTTTTCTTGTATTCCAATAATATCAGATAATACTTTTAATCCCACATTTTTTCGTGCAGCCATTACTTTAAGCCCTTGTTTTATAAAGACTCTATTTAATTCTGTAATTGGCATTACGTCACATATGGTACCTAGGGCTACTAGATCTAAGTAATCTAATAGATTAGGTTCTTGTTTATCTTTAAAAAAACCTTTTTGTTTTAATGTTTTGTGTAACGCTACTACCATCAGAAAAGAAACCCCGACTGCTGCTAAGTTGGTGTGTGAAGAAGATTCATCAAGACGATTAGGGTTAATAACAGCAACTGCTTCAGGTAGTATACTAGTACTAATGTGGTGGTCAATAACGATAATGTCAAGTCCTACTGACTTTGCGATAGATATTGGCTTATGTGCAACAGTTCCACAATCTACGGTAATGCATAAGCTATAACCTTCCTTTTGTAGATTAAGGAAAGCTTTTGTATTTGGACCATAACCTTCCTCTATGCGATCTGGAATGTAAATATAAATATCAACTCCTAGACTTTTGAAGTATTTTTTTATTAG
This sequence comes from Candidatus Neoehrlichia procyonis str. RAC413, assembly GCF_000964795.1. GTDB lineage: Bacteria > Pseudomonadota > Alphaproteobacteria > Rickettsiales > Anaplasmataceae > Neoehrlichia > Neoehrlichia procyonis. The sequence goes on from NZ_LANX01000001.1 coordinate 972,627, forward strand.
TGCTGATGATGTTGCACCGTCAACATCGTAGTCACCAAATACTACTATTTTTTCTTGATTATATATTCCTTGTTCAATTCTATTAATTGCTTTTTCCATGTCCAATAGATGGAAAGGATCAGGCAGCATATTTCTTAATGTTGGATATAGAAAATCGTCTATTTTATTTATAGGAATATTTTTTATTGATATGATCCTTGCAATAATTTCGCACACTCCGAATTTTTGTTGAATTGCGAGAATATTTCTTGTACTAACCTCATCAACTTTCCATATTGATCCGGTGATACCAGTATACTCTAGAACATCTATTTCTTGTTGTAACATATAGTTTATATAAATAATATGAAATCATATATTATTGTGTTTATTTTGTATATTAGTATATTAATTTATAAGAAATATATGTATAGCAATACTTTGAAATAAATTAATGAATCAAAAAAGCTTTTACTTATATAACAAGTTGTTTTACAAAATTTATTGATCTTTTAGGTTATTAATAATGTTGTAATCATTTTTGGTTATAAATAAATGTAAGATGTTGTTTTTACTACTGTGTAATACATTTTAATATGGAAATAATACTACTTAAGAGTAAGTCTTCTAAATCTTGGTAGCTCTACTATTCATTAAGAAATTGAGCTTTTAAAACATGTGTAATTTAAAAAGGGATTTTTTAAATAAATAGAATTATAAAACTTACTGAGTGTGTTGAATGTTGTTAGTTTAATTTTATTAAATAAAGAACATTAAAGAGCTTTTTATAATATATTGAAAGTTGTAATCTACGCTGTTATTTGCTAGTGTTACTATAATATGAAAAATCCTGGACAATTATCGTAAAAGTATAGATTTTCAGTTTTTAAAATATTAATTTCCTTTTCTGTGATATTTATTAATAAATTGTTAATATCGTTGTTACTTATATTCTTCTTTTTATCATTAACGTAGAACCTGCAAGATATTTGATCAGTGTATGCTATATGATACGGCAAATTTGGCCATAGTTCTAAACCTTTTGAATAAATTGATACTAATTCTAGAGCGTTATTTAATGAGCCTAAAGATTTAGCTATGTCCTTGATAACTTCTTGATTATATTCAATAGTTATATCTACTCCTATAAGAGTTTTTTTTTCTTTTTGTGTAGTATAACAATTTTGTGTAGTATGCGTTGCTTGTGATAATTCTTTAGGCAAAGATAATTTTTGTAATTGTGTAGGAACTGTGCCAAGATTATTAATAATAGCTTCTGCAAATTCTTTGGTGGAGGCTTTAGTAATGCTTGTTTTAGGATTGTATATGTCAGCTGTATGTATACCATCCTCTAATGTTTTAAGTAGTGCATTATAAATTATCTCAGCTTTGTTAAATTTTTTAAGGTGTATAAGCATTTGTATGGCAGCGTTAAGTAGTCCTGAAGGATTTGCTATGTTTTTTCCAGCAATATTTGGTGCAGATCCATGTACTGCTTCAAACATTGCATATTTATCTCCTATGTTAGCACTACCTGCAAGACCTATAGACCCTGATAATAGTGCTACTATATCAGATAAAATGTCACCGTATAAATTTGTTGTGACTACGACATCAAAATGTTCAGGTATATTTGCAACACTAGCCATACCGATATCAACAATGTAAAAATCAGAAGTAATATCAGAATAACGTTTTGCAACTTTGTCAAAAGACTGATGAAAAATACCGTCTGTCATCTTCATAATGTTGTCTTTTGCTAAGCAAGAAACTTTTTTTCTGTTATTATTTTTGGCATATTCAAAAGCATAGTTACATATTTTTTCTGATGCTGATTTTGTAGATATTTTTATGCATTGAAATGAATCATGAGTTAATCTATGTTCTATACCTGCATATGTATCTTCTTCATTTTCTCTAATAATTACTATATTTAAGTTAGGAAATTTTGTCTCAATAATAGGAAAATATGATATACATGGCCGTACATTTACGTACAATCCTAACATTTTTCTTAGTGTTACATTTAAGCTTTTATGTCCTTTTCCTTGAGGGGTCATAATTGGGGATTTTAATAATATTTTTGTTCTATTAATTGATTCCCATGATGAAGGTGCAATCCCTGAAGGCCACTCTTTATTATATAAGTTGCTTCCTATTTCTATTGTTTCTATAGCAATATCTACTTGTGCTTCTTTAATTATCAGAAGTACTGCTTCCATAATTTCCGGACCAATACCATCTCCGTAAGCAACAGTTATAGGTGTTGACATAATCTTATTATAATAAATGCGCAAATTATACATTAATTGCTAATAATTCATTATAGACTAGTTATTTATAAATACAAGGTAAGAGTTGTAATTTGTTAAAGGATGTTATGATGATGTACTTGTTAATTCTAATAACTAAAATTTAAAAATTATTGGTTAAATTTAGTTGTATAGATAAATGTTGGTTATGTATAAGTTTGTATTGCTATGTATATGTAAGATTTTGTGTGCTTGGAGAATATTTTAAAATGTATGTTTATGTGGTAAAAGTAATATTATCTAAAGTTAGGTAAAAGCACTTGTGTTGTATGTTATAGCAGGAGCTCAAATAGGGTTGTGAATTTATTGATGCCCCTTGAGCATGCCCTTAATATGTATGCATGTAAGCTGTAAAAAAAAAGGCTTATAGCATAGTTTATTTGTATAAAGAGAATCCCGCAGGTTAATATGTAGTGTTACTTATATCTTGTAGTATTATTACATAAGTATTTCTATTTTGTAATTACATGAGTATTATCAATAGTATACAACTGTGTTATATTACAATGGTAAAGTAAATGTACTTTTACTATAATATGAATACATCATGTTTATAACAGATGTGTCTGTCTAATCCATATCTAGAAGACTTTTTGTAAATTCCTGTGCGGAAAAGTCTTTTAAATCTTCCATTTTTTCTCCAACTCCTATTGCATGTAAACTGATGTTATTATATTTTTGAGCTATTTTTATTACTATTCCACCTTTAGCTGTTCCATCTAGTTTTGTGATAATGATTCCGTTTAGATTTACAAATTTTGAAAAAGCTTCAACCTGAACAAAAGCATTTTGTCCAACTGTTGCATCTAATACCAATATAGTATTGTGGGGTGCTTCTTGATCTTGTTTTTTTATAATACGGCTTATTTTTGATAATTCCTCCATAAGATTTTTATGGTTATGTAACCTACCAGCAGTATCGATAAGTACAATATCAATTGCTTGAGTTAACGCCTGGTTTACAGTTTTATAAGCAACACTTGCTGAATCCGTTCCGTGAGTTCCTGTTATAATAGGACATTGTACATTTTCTGCCCAAATTTTTAGTTGCTCAATAGCTGCTGCACGAAATGTATCGCATGCTCCTATAATTACAGATTTTCCTGTACTACGAAATTTGTAAGCTAGTTTACCAATAGTTGTAGTTTTACCGTTTCCATTGGTCCCACATAACATAATAATATGTGGTTTATGGGTTATAGATATTGGATTGGATACTTTACTTAGGATGCTTTCAATTTCTTGAGCTAATTTTTCTTTAACATGTGTGTAATTTATATTATTTAATTTTATATCGGATATTTTTTTAGTTAAAAACTCTGCACTTTGATGTCCTACATCCATAGTTATTAGTAAATCTTGTAGTTCTTTTAAAGTTTGTTGATCTACCTTTTTACCGACTACAAAAATATTTTTAATTCCCTCATTTAACTTTGATGAAGTTTTTTGTAAACTGTTTTTTAAAATATTGAAAAAACCTTTATTATTGTTGTGCATACTTGTCAGCCTTTTGTGATACAATGGAAATAAAGCTTTTTTATTTCAACTTTATATTGGTATTTTAGCAAAATATTTAAAAGTATTAAAGTAATAAAACCAATTGTTATAGATAGGATAATATTATGTGAATTATGCAATGCAAGCATTGCATGCTGATATATTGCCTCTTATACGAAACAGAAATATGGGGAAAAAACGTTTCATTGATGTTTAAAACACTCTTAGTTTTAGTATTTCTGCTAATGAATGTTTTATACTTCTATGCTTTAATTGTAAAATTTATAGAGTTGATTAAGTAAAGCTCCATATAAAACAGCAAAATTTGTTTGGATAAATATTAATGTAGGACACATGTTTGTACATAAATAAGTATCTTAAATAAAAGACGTTATATGGGTAAGGGCATGGTTTTTTTTATGTTATATGATTATATGAGCAAGATTATTGATTGTAAGTTAGTAAGGTTTATCAATAGTTATGTGGTACATAAGTTTACGTAATTAATGAAAACGGAAGTATACTTCAAGTAAAATTTGTTTGTAGTTTAAATAATAGTTGGAGAAATTAGGGGTGGGAGACGATATTTCTATTTTGTATAAAAGCTTGTTTGGATTCTCTAAATTTTAGAGATATCATTGTGATATTGCTTTTTTAAAAGTGAATGTACTAAAAAAAACATAAAATAGAATTTTAAAATACTTTATCATTTGATTTTATTAAATAAATTGTATTACGGAAATTATTTAAGTAATTTGTGTCTAAGTCGGTTTGAGTTTTATTAGAAAAACTTTAAAGTTATAGTATAAAGGTGTTTTTATAAAGTTGTTTATGTGTTAAGCAGAATAACGTTAATGAAATTGTTCTGTGGATATGCTTTATTGTGTGCATATGTTTATATCATGACTATTAAGTTAATGTTAATTTTAATTTGCAAAATTTTGTAAGTTCTTGACAATATCGTTATATTACGATAGGTATGATAAATACTTGTGGTTTATATATGTATTTATTTCATACGTGGTATACTAAATGTCTAGCGGTGTAAATGTTAATATTGATAAGCAGAAAGCTTTGGATAATGCCATTAATCAAATAGAAAAAGCTTTCGGTCGTGGTGCAATCATGAAATTAAAACAGCACCCTACTGAAAAGATAGATAGTATTTCTACAGGATCTATAGCATTGGATGTTGCTCTTGGTATAGGAGGTTTTCCAAAAGGTAGGATTATTGAAATTTTTGGTCCTGAAAGTTCAGGTAAAACAACACTTGCGTTACATGTTATAGCGGAAGCCCAAAAAAATGGTGGAAATTGTGCATTTATTGATGCTGAGCATGCCTTAGATATAATGTATGCACGTAAGCTTGGTGTTAATATTGGTGATTTAGTAGTGTCACAACCGGATACAGGAGAGCAAGCATTGCATATAGTTGAGTATTTAGTATGCTCTGGTGCAATGGATGTAATAGTTATAGATTCTGTTGCTGCTTTAACTCCTAGAGCTGAAATAGAAGGTGATATGGGTGATCAGCATATGGGGTTGCAGGCTAGGTTGCTAAGCCATGCTTTACGTAAGCTGACTTCTGTAGTATCAAAAGCCAATTGTATTCTCATTTTTATCAATCAAATTCGTATGAAAATAGGGATGGTATATGGTAATCCTGAAACCACAACTGGTGGTAATGCATTGAAATTTTATACTTCTGTAAGGTTAGATATTCGCAAAGTTAGCTCAATAAAAGATAAAGATGCTGTGGTTGGTAGTCAAACTAAAGTGAAAGTTGTTAAGAATAAAGTTGCTCCTCCTTTTAAACAAGCTGATTTTGATATTATGTATAATGAAGGTATATCAAAGACTGGTGAAATTATTGATATGGGTGTTAAATTTAATATCATTGAAAAATCTGGTTCTTACTACTCTTATAATTCTACTAGAATGGGTCAAGGAAGAGAAAATGCTAAGGCCTATTTAAAAGCTAATTCCGATATTGCAAATGAAATAGAGAAAAAAATAAGAGATTATTTATCAAGAAATTGCGATGAGTATGTTGTAAGTGATGTTGTAAGTGCTGATATAATGGAACAAGTTACAGAGGAAGTTTTTTAATTAAGTTAGCTATCCTTATTATGTTGCAACAGCTTTTATAGTCTATGAGGGTATAGCGTGTGCTAGATGAAAGTTTGTTAAATATTTTTAGTAGTAATAATGCGATTTTGAAAGGTCACTTTGTATTATCTTCAGGGTTGCATAGTGATACATATATACAATGTGCTAAGTTGTTTGAAAATCCGGGGGTGTGTGAGGAGTTATGTGCACGTCTAATAAAAAAAGCTCAAAATAAGATTATTATGCAAAATATAAATCTTATAGTTTCTCCAGCAATTGGGGGAATAATAGTGGGATACGAAATTGCCAAACAATTAGGGATTAGATGTGTATTTTGTGAACGGGTTAATGGTGTGTTTACATTACGTAGAGGATTTGAGATAAAATGTGATGATAAAATAATTATTGTTGAAGATGTGATTACAACAGGAAAATCTTCGATGGAAGTACTAGAATGTATAAGCATAAAGGATAATGTTGTTGGTGAGCTAAGTATTGTAAAACGTAGTAATAGTGACATAAATGTACCTTTTCCTATTGTGAGTTTACTTGAATTGGAAATACCGCATTATACGGATAATAATCTTCCAGATAATTTAAGGCAAATACCTGCCGTAAAACCTGGTAGCAGATTGCTTGTATAAATAATAACATCAGATATATTGTGTTGTTACTTAGAGCTAAGTAATTCATTAAGTTGTACTGGACTTAGTGTAGTGGTTGATTATTTATATAAATGCAATAGAATTGATAATATCCAAGAATCAATAATTGCTTAAATTCATGAAGCAATAATCAGCAGTTATACTAGTGGTGATAGTAGGTATGTTTTTGTTTGTATTGTAATTTTATTAATTTAAGTTAGTAAGATTTAAAAGTATGGTGTTGAATTGGAAGAAAAGCGTTATGTAAGACAAATGATTCTTCCTCAAATAGGAATAGAAGGTCAAAAGAGTCTTAAGAATAGTCGAGTATTAATTGTTGGGTGCGGAGGGATAGGAAGCATTGTTATACCTTTGATTTCTGCAAGTGGTATTGGGAAGATAGTATTATGTGATGATGATAATATACAAATTTCTAACTTTAATAGACAAATAATTTACAAAGAGCAGGATATAGGTAATAGTAAAGTATTAAAATCTAAGGAATTTATAGAACAGTTTAATTCTAATGTAGAAATTCAAGCGTTGAATGTTTTTATAGGACCTAAAAATTTTGAAAGCATTTTTAATAGTGTTGATATTATAGTAGACTGTACTGATAGATTAGCAGTTAAATTATTTCTTAATGATGCATGCGTATTAATGGGTAAGACGTTAATACATAGTGCAGCTATTGGATTTATAGGTCAAGTATTAACAATACCTTCTTATGGGAAACCTTGTTTGCGTTGTTTTTTTGAAAATCGGCATATGAGTATTAAGTTGAATTGTGCTAATGCAGGAATATTAAGTTCCACTGTTGGAGTAGTGGGCAGTATAGTATCTATGGAAGTGATTAAATATTTGATAAATATCTCTACAAATTTGGTAGGAAAATTGCAAAGGATAGACTTAAAAAATAATAGCTTTGTTACTTATGAATTTTCTGCAAATAAATCATGTATAGCATGCGGGGATAATGTAAAAGTTGACCCATATGATATAAGTCACTATGAGAGTAAATTATATTTTTAATGGTAAATATAATATCTTTAATTTTATTATAATTGTATACATAGGTTTAAAATGTTATAAACTATAACATGCCAAATAGAAATAACCTATGTTTTATCCAATATATTACGTATTAATAATTGTCGGATACGCTACATTACTTATAACTTTTTTGTGAATTAATGTGATATTCAAGTACAAACAGTGTGAAAGAGATGTTATATTTTCAATATTAGTAATATTAATTTATTTATAATTCAGCTAATTTGTAACATAAGGAAGTTGATAATCAATATGAATAATAAGTGTGGTTATTTTTGTATGAGAGATAGTGAATTTTATATTATAAGTATGCGTAAGTTTTTGATATTACAAAGTAATTTTGTTATGAAGTGTTTACAGTAAAATCCATGAGATGATAAATATTTTTTGTATAACCTTATTTTGTGCAAGCAAAAGGTTGCTATAAATTATGTGGTTAGTAAATCTTTTATAAAATTATACTTATTGAAAAATATGATAATTTGGTGAAGATTTTTGTATTCAAAACTAGTTGTAAGGAACTTTTGATACAAATTTACAGTATTATTTGGAAGCAATGATGTCATTTCTTCATATGTTTGTGCAGCCAGTTTTTATTATGTGTTATGATTAAAGCAGGAAATTTTTATAATATTTGCCATGATAAATGTTTTTTCTGAACCGGTAACTCCTAGCAAAGCATGCTTTTATATTGTTCAATACTATGGGATAATTTATTGCTGCTTATGATTAAGTACTTGATATTTTAATTGGGATTAATTTTAAAAGAGAGTGTAAAATTTCTTTGCAGCTTTTTTAAGCTCTGTTAATGTAAGTAATTACGTTTATATAGGTGGCATCATAAACCAGCTATTATGAATATGATTAAGGATTTCTAGTAAAAGAAGATTTTTTTATTATTACTTATAATAACTACTGTAAGTTGTGCTTTATTATATTGTAGTTTATATTAAGTTGGTATTTATATTTAGGGTTTTTTAGTGTAAATTTTAGTGCTAATATTTATAGGGTATGACTTTTTTGTTTGTATTTTCCTCAATGTACTGTAATATGCTCTGTTTATATGTATTGTGGGTTCTTACTAATAAAGTAGCTTTTAAGAGTTTTAATAAAGGATTAATAGCATAATATATTTAGTAGTTTTACCTTGAAATAGAGAATAAAATGTATCATTTTTAGTGATAGCTTGTAATGGAAATAGAATTGAAGCAAGATGTAAATTAACTATTGTTGGTGCTGTAAGATATTGCTATACTTTTAATGATATTTAAATTGTATTTATATAACTCTCTATACGTGTTTTGAATAATGAAATAACGGTTGTTGCTGTAGTCTTTTTATAAATGGTATTAGTTATTTTTGACATTATAATTTAATAATTAGTTTTAAAGCATTATTAATAAAAAACACTATCTTCGTGGGTTATCAATAAAATATAATAAGTTGTTGTTGTTTTTTGAATTATTAGTATGAGATTATCTATAAAAGCTATAGCTATATTTTTGTTATGTGTTGTGTCAGTTTATTCAATATTGCCTAATTTTATAGAAGGAAGTTTTTTGTTAGCAAAAAATAAGATAAACTTGGGATTAGACTTGCAAGGAGGAGGATATTTGTTGTTGAAGATAGATTTTCAAGAACATTTGAAAGAGAGATTATATAATTTAAGCGATGAATTAAAGGATTTTTTACAAAGAGAAAAAATATCATATACTCAGCTTTATGTTAATCAAGAAACATTGATTTTAAATTTAAACAATAAAGAAAATATTTATGAAATAAAAAAAAAATATAAAGATATTGAGATTGTAGATAAAGTAGAATACATCACTATTGCTTTTAATAAAGCATATATTAAAAAAGTATATAGAGATATTATGTCTAGTTCTATTAATAATATACAGCGTAGATTAGATACATCTGGTACTAAAGAAATATCAATAAAAAGTCATGGGACAGATAAAATATCTTTGCAGATACCAGGAATTTATAATATTAAAAATATTAGGTCTTTACTTGGAAAAACTGCTAGGCTAACTTTTCACCTACTAGAAGATGTGAAAAAGCTTAGTGATATTAATTCTTTTACTACAGTTTTGCTTCATGACAGTTTGGGTAACACTTATCCTGTATTACGTAAAGTTGAAATTAGTGGAGATTCACTAATAGATGTAAGTGCAGGTGTAAATCAAGTAGGTAAAGCAGTTGTATATTTTAAATTTAATACCTTTGCCACTAAGAAGTTTGCTAAGATTACTAAAGAAAATTTTGGTAAACCTTTTGCCATAGTATTAGATAATGTTGTATTAACAGCTCCTATAATAAATGAGCCAATTATGGGAGGAAGTGGTGAAATTAGTGGAAATTTTACTTTTGATAGAGCAAAAGAATTAGCAATTCTGTTAAAATCTGGGGCATTACCTGCACCATTACATGTTGTTGAAGAAAAAACTATAGGACCAAGTTTAGGAGCTGATTCTATTGCTCAAGGTAAAGTTGCAATGGTTACATCAATTTTACTGGTTTCAATATTCATTATACTAATTTATGGCCCTTTTGGTATTATTGCTGTAATTGGGTTAGTATTTAATATAATATTTATTCTTTTTATATTAACGTTATTACAGGCTACTTTAACATTACCTGGAATTGCGGGAATTACTTTAACTATTGGTATGTCTGTTGATGCAAATGTTCTTATTTTTGAGCGAATAAGAGAGGAGATAAAAGCTACTAATAAACTTAGATGGTCTATTGATACAGGGTTTAAAAATGCTATGTCAACGATTTTTGATTCAAATATTACAACATTAATTGTTGCAGTAATTATGTTTATGATAGGTAGTGGACCAATTAGTGGATTTGCTGTTACTTTATCCATAGGAATTATATGTTCTATGTTATCAGCAATTACCTTAACAAGGCTTCTTATAGATTTGTGGGTAGCAGTAATGAAGTTAAAAATTGTGAAAATATAATATTTGTATACATACCTGCAAATTTATTCATAAAACATGTAACTAGAATAATAAAAAAGGCATGTAAGAGTATTTTATATTAACTATAGTAAATAGAAACAACTAACTTAAATATAAAGTTATCATATGCATGTGTTATTTACGTTAGTTATACTATAGTAAATATATAGTGTAAGAGCAGTAATTATAATGATTTTTTGTGTATGCTAAATTTATAAAAACATTTTATAAGTAGGTATTTTATGATTACAGAAAAGAAAGTGAAAGATTATCAACGTAAAGTGGTATGGTGTAGTGGAAAAGGTGATGATAATAATTATGTTGAGCATCCAAAAGTATATTTGACTTTTACTAATAGTGAAAAGGTAGTTTGTCCTTATTGTAGTAAGGTATTTTTTTATACTGAGAATTAAACAATGTGTAAAGTATAGCTGTTATGTCTGTAGTAACACTATTTTAGCAAAATTTGGGTTTAATAGAAACTATACATATAAATATATTTTAAAAGTAAAGTATAAAAAGATATAAGATTAAATAATATAGAATTAATTTATTAATAAAAAAATATTTTAATAAAAAAAATTAATATATAATAATTTATAAAGTTGTTTAATTATTTTAATAACTTATACCAATACACAATAGAATATGGGTTAAAATTATGAAACTACGTATTAGAGATTTACATAGTGTGATATTTTATACACAGAATTATGGTATATTTAATCGAGGACAATTTGTACGTGGTGTAGTGTCATTACAAGATAAATTGTTTGAGCTGTACGCTCAAGGAGCAATAGACATTAGTGAAATACTATATGATAATGAGTCTTTTACTTCAATATTAGAAGTTTATACAAAGAATCCTGAAGGAAAATTTTTGTTTGAATGTAGTGAAAAATATTTGGATAGAATATTTATTTGTAATGATGATAATGCTATAAAGTTAGCTTCAAATTTATTTGAAAGGTTATCATATAATGTTTCAGTTGTAGAAGCTCATGAGAGGAAAGCTGTAAGTACATATAGGGATGTTGATATAGTATTGTTAAAAGCTGAATTATTTGAACAAATAGAATTATATCCTAATTTTATTCCTGATATTCAATGTAGTATTCTTAAAGATAGTAACCTAAAAACTCATATTGTAAATTATGACTATAGTTCTAAGCCAATAAGTCATAAATTATATGATGCTTGTTTTTATGCAGAAAAGTGGTCATTGCTAACTTTTTACGAAAAAGCACTGAGGATTATATTTACAGGTGTTGCTTTCTGCATTCCGCCATTATCATTAATTATAATTGTTGCTTATCATGGGCACAAAAAGGATCTTACGAGAAGTAATTATTTTAACCTACGGCCTTGGCAATATAGGGAATATATATCAAAGGTTCCACAATCTTCTTATGATGTGATGTTTAATTGCTGTGATGATATAAAAGATGTATTTAGGAATAAGGTTGTACGTTACAGTAAAGATGCTCATTATTTTAATGAGGAGTCTGTATGTATGGGTGCAACTATAAACGAAAATTGTACTACTCCAATAGGCAAAGCAGTAAGTGATAAGGATGTATTTTTACTTATAGCTAAAGATCAAGAATTAACTAAAGCACAACTTGCCTTAAGATATTATTTGCTTTTTGTAATTGCTATTGTAGGCTGTTCTAGGATTATGCAGTTAATATTAGGGTGTTATTTTAACAAAGGAATAACGAGTTTATATGGATCTTTTACATCTTATGTAGTATTATTGCTAGGATTTATAAGTTTATTTTGTGTTAGAAATGTAAAAATTAGAGTAATATCAACAATATGTACGGCTATTACATCTATGATGGCTGCTGTGACATTAATTTCTATCATTAACAATACTTCCAATATGTTTCTTTTTACATATGAGAAATGGATATCTGTAGCATTATTATCAATGGCTACTATAATGACATGTATACTTTTTGGGATAAGCAATTGTTATGCAAAGGATAGGATGGTAGCTTCAGAATTACATCTTAGCACTACTGCGTATTTAACAATAAAGAAACAATTAGATAATTTAGTAAAAGAAGGCTATGTAACTCAGTATAATAAAGCATTTGATAAGATTCAAGAGCCATTTCTTAAAGAGGCGTGTATGGCAGGTGTTTTTGGGAGTGAGTTTATGCTACAAGAAGAAAGTGGTGTTCAAGAAGAAGGTAATGAGGCTGTGCGAGATCAGGAGTATAACGATGAAAGTGATAATACATACTTACTATCAAATGATGATATAAGCAATGAAATGTCAAGTTGTATGTTAATGCCAAGTTGTAGTGGATTAAGGAGTAAGACTACTATGTAGCAAATACACATAACTTATTATTAAACATTTGTGAAAGTAGGGTTGCTCATTTATTATGAATATAATAACAACATCTTAAATTTTTTTGATCGAAAAATAATTAATGGTAACACAAACTGTATGTGTATAAGAGAAGTTTGGCTATTTTTTATTATTAAAATATATATAAGTTAATTATGTGTACTTTTGCTAAGAATATATTGAACTTTTTTATGAAAGTTTTTATCTAATTTTTTGAAACTTTGCATTATTATACATGGAGCAGTGGAAAAATCCCCCCTATTATTTAAAGCATTTTTTAATTGGTTTAGGGATTGACTATCAAGATGTTGATCATTTGCTAAGTGTGAAAATATGGTTTCAGCATTTTTTGCAATGTTTTTGTATTTACTTAAAGAATGATCATTTGGATATTGGGCAATGTTTTTAACGATTTTTAATTCATGAGTTGTAAAATCGCGAAAAGCTAAGTTTATTAAAGTTGGAAGTACATCATCTTTATCTGATTGTTCTATAATGTTAGCTTTTAATAAAATATCTACAAAATGTTCAATGGTCTTATATACATTCTTGAGAATTACTATGTCTATAGAACGGGTTGTATTATTAACTGTAACATCACACGTTGTGTCATCTGATTCTAGTAAATTTATTAAAGATTTATTTTCTTGTGACAGTAGATCTAGATAATTTTTTGATATTGGGTGCATTATTATAGTATTATTATATATATTAATGCTAAATTGAGGATTATTAGAATAGTTACATATAAAAAAGTTGTGTGTATCAAGATTACAGGCTTTTTTTAATGTTTCTGCAAGTAAGTCGGCATTAATACGAAAACCATGATTTAGCATATAGTTTACCATATGGTTAACTTCACTATAACTGAATTGTTGAGTAGTAGATAATGTGGCTTTATTATTATCGTAATTTATGGTAACAGCGTGCGAAAATAATGCCTTAGCAGCTTTATGTTTATCTAATACTGTAAATGTTTTTATAAAGTGTTCTATTGTATTGAGATCTGTAAATAACAAATCTATTTGTTTTTTTGTAACTATAATAGTTTTTATCATTATCTTTACACTTTTAAATTGTATTTTACTATGTTAATAAATTTTTCTTAAAAAAAAAATAATTTCATTGTTATATATTAATAATTTTACTATTATAAAGAAACTGTAATCTAGCAATTGCTGATAACTTTGAAATATTTTTACACTGGCTAAATAAATATATTATGACAGTGTAATTTTTGTTTTAAAAACGCAACATAATGTAAAAAAATATGTTAGTGCTCCAAAAATTATTAGTATTGCCAACCCGATACACCTGAAAATTGCTCTGTAGAAAAACAGTGGTTGTAAAAAATGATATATTATTAGTATAACAACTGTCATTGCTATGGATGATATAACTATATGTATTAATGTTAATGGAAGCGAAGTACTAATTTTATACAGGTTATGAGTCCTTAAGTAGGATATGAGTAAAATAGCATTTGTCCATGATCCAATGGATGCTGCAATAGCAATGCTCGTATGTTTATAAAATTTCATAAGTATGATATTAAAAATAACACTTACTACTAGTGATATTAATGAAGAAAATGTTGGTATATAGATTTGTTTACGTATATAAAAAGAAACTAAAAATATTTTACTCACTACAAAAGATGGTAAGGAGAATGCAAACGCAATTAAGACAGGTATTGTATTATAAATTGCTATATGGTTGAATTGACCATAATTTAGTAATGTTAGCAATATTGCATCAGGTATAATGATTAATGATATTGTTGCTGGAATGATAAACATTAATCCTATTTCCAAAGCTCTGTTTTGAATATCAATAATATTCTGAAAATTATTGTTTTGTATCTTTTTTGAAAGTGCAGGTAATAAAACAGTACCAATAGAAATACCTATTAATGCTTGAGGAAGTTGATGTACTCTTTCAGCATAATAAATGTAAGATATTGCACCTGGAATAAAACTTGCAAATATGGTATTAATCCAAACACTAATCTGAGATATACAATTATGTAACACCGATACTATAGTGCTTTTTAAAAATGATGCAATTTCACTGTTAAATTTTGGTACACATATATGCACCCCTATTTTATTTTTATATGCTACACAAAATACTAAGGTAAGTTGTAAAATTCCTGCAATTAGCACTGATACTGAAAGATTATATATACATGTAGTGTGGAAGTGGGGTATAAATGTACTTAAAATTAAACAAGTGTTTAAAATGACGGGTAGTAAAGCAGTTACTGCAAAAAAGTTATGAGTTTGTAAAATACTATTAATCAAAGTAGCAAGAGAGATAAAGAGTAAATATGGCATCATGATTCTTGTTAAATTAACAGCTAGCCCTAATTTATCGATATGGCTAGAAAATCCATGAATAAATACTTTAAATATTTGAGGAGAAAAAAACATTAATATTGCACAAAGGACTGCTAATGCTATTGCTAGTACTGAGAAAATATTATTTGCAAATTCTGCTGCTGAAGATTTATTTATGAGTTTTGTTGAATATTCTGGTATGAATGCAGCACTAAGTCCTTCTGCAAAGTATATTCTGAATGAATTAGGTAAGCGAAATGCTGCAAGAAATATGTCTGATAACTCATGTGCTCCAAGATTATATGCAATTGTCATATCTCGTAGTAATCCTAACGTTCTAGAAATTAAGGTAAAAAAACTAAAAGTGAAAATTTTTTTTAGCATTACTTGACTTTATGCAAGAAACAATCATAGGATTTACAAGTATTCTACATTATTATAGGATAGCTAAATGACTATGTCAATTGTCTTTAGTATACGTGATTTAATGTTAAAATTAGCAAACATAAATCCTGTAGCTTTAACAATAGGTTATATAGAAATACGTTGGTATTCTTTAGCATATGTTGTGGGAGCGTTATTTTCATATTGGTACATAGCTCGAATAGATAAATATGTCACTTTTTGCAGAGAAGACTATGATTCACTAATGTCATTAGCAATGCTTGGAGTTATTATTGGTGGAAGAATAGGTTATGTACTATTTTATGATCTTAGTTTTTATTTACAGTGTCCTTTTGAAATTGTTAAAATATGGCATGGAGGAATGTCTTTTCATGGAGGCTTAATAGGATTACTAATTGTTACTGTGATTTTTTGTTTAAAAAAAAAATTTTCATATTATCTGTACTAGATTTATATTCTTGTTCTGCACCTTTAGGTCTGTTTCTAGGGCGTATTGCAAACTTTATTAATGGAGAACTGTATGGTAAAGTAACAAATGTAGGTTGGGGTATTGTATTTCCTGCAAGTAATGACTTATTACCTAGACATCCTAGCCAATTGTATGAAGCTGTTTTTGAAGGAATGTTGTTATTCTGTATTACTAACTTTCTTTTTCATTTTACAACTGCTAAAAATCAAAAAGGATTGTTGTGTGGAATTACTGTAACGTTATATGGAATTTTTAGATTTATTATAGAATTTTTTCGTGAACCTGATATTCAAGTAGGTTATATTTTGCTAAATGAAATTACAATGGGACAATTATTGTCAGTTCCTATGATAGTAGTGGGTATACTTTTGTTGTTAAAAAGTATTGCAAAATTATACCAGTAGTGATATTATGTGGTATTGTTTATGCAAAGGTTCTTTTTATGTCATTATTTCATTATGATATAAAAAGTAATAAAAGGCTTAGCTCTCCGTTTTTGCAGGGGCAATACCTAATAGAGTCATATGAAGAGGGTATGAATAACCCGCTGTCATACTTAGTTGATGTGCAGGTGAAAAATGCTAAACGTATTGAACAAGAGCATTGCTAGCTAGCATCTTTTTTTGTGTGTGTTAAGTTAGCAAAGGAACTTTTCACTGGGTGATCGTTGGTAACGCTATCTTTGATTAGTTTTTTACCATCAATAATATCTTTAATATCATTTCCAGTTAGTGTTTCAAATTCTAGAAGATTTTCAGCTATAATGTGCAATGCATCTAAACGTTCATTAAGTATATTTTTTGCCCTTTCTAATGCAGACGATACTATAGATTTAACCTCTTTATCGATTAAGTTTGCTAAATTATTAGATATAGTTTCATTTTTTTCTTCGCTATGATATAGAGGCCCTATTTTATCGCTCATACCCCATTTCATGACCATTGATCTAGCAAGATTAGTAGCTTGTTGTATATCTGATGATGCTCCACTTGTTACTTTGTTGTATCCAAATATTAATTCTTCAGCAGCCCTTCCTCCCATTGCTACTGTAAGGTCTGCGATCATCTTTTCTCTAGTGTGAGACACACGATCAGATTCAGGTAACCTCATTACTAGTCCTAAACTTCTACCGCGTGGAATAATAGTTGCTTTATGTATAGGATCAGATGCTGGAGTATAGAAAGCTATTACAGCATGACCGGCTTCATGATATGCTGTTAACCTTTTTTCTTCATCTGTCATTATCATTGATCTTCTTTCTGCCCCCATCATAACTTTGTCTCTTGCATATTCAAAGTCATTCATAGTAACTATTTTTTTGTTTAATCTGGCTGCTATTAGTGCTGCTTCATTTACTAGATTTGCTAAATCTGCACCAGAAAACCCTGGAGTACCTCTTGCAATTATTTTTATACTAACATCCGGAGCTATAGGAATTTTTTTTATGTGTACATTTATTATCTTTTCTCTTCCACTAATATCTGGTATTGGTATAGTAACTTGTCTATCAAATCTTCCTGGTCTTAATAGTGCATTATCTAAGACATCAGGACGGTTTGTTGCAGCAATAATAACAACTCCTTCATTTGATTCAAATCCATCCATTTCTACAAGTAGTTGATTAAGTGTTTGTTCTCTTTCATCATTACCACCACCTAAACCTATGCCACGGTGTCTTCCTACAGCATCTATTTCATCAATAAAAATGAGACAAGGAGCATTTTTTTTGCCTTGTTCGAACATATCGCGTACTCTGCTTGCACCAACTCCTACAAACATTTCAACAAAGTCGGAGCCTGAAATACTAAAAAAAGGTACATTTGCTTCTCCAGCAATTGCACGTGCAAGTAAAGTTTTACCAGTTCCTGGGGGCCCTATAAGTAAACATCCCTTTGGTATTCTACCTCCTAATTTTTGAAATTTTTGTCTATGTTTTAAGAAATCTACAATTTCAACTAATTCATCCTTTGCTTCATCTATACCTGCAACATCATTGAATGTCACTTTGTTGCGATTTTCTGTCATAAGACGTGCACGTGATTTGCTAAAGCTCATTGTACGGTTTCCACCAGCTTGCATTTGTTTTAAAAAAATAAACCATATTATAACTAGTAGAAACATTGGGAACCAGGAAATGAAGATATTGCCTATAATACCTAAAAATGTTTCATCTGATGCAAAGCTAAAAGTAACTTTATGAGCTTGTAGAGATTTTATTAAATTATCATATATTATGCCATTTGTACGAAACTTTGAGCCGTTTCGTAGTATTCCTTCAATATTATGATCGGTAATGACAGCACTTTCTATTTCGTTATTGTCTAATTTGCTTAAGAATTCGGAAAATGGTAATTTAATATTACTATTTCCGATAATTTTATTATTAAACTGTATATATAGTACGGTTATTAAAATAATTATTGCAGACCAAATAACCAATCCTTCAGTTATTTTTCGCATAATTAGCAGCTCCCTATTAATTAAATTGACTGTAAACTAAGTTGACAATATTTCTTTTAATTAGCACATCTTCAATGCTAATTACAGGAATATTATCTATATTATTATTTTGTAGAGGGTAAGCAAGAATTTTATCTTTGCTCTTTAATATAGGCAAGCTATACACAGCTTCTTTATAAAGTTTCTTAAGGTGTATAGGTATAGGATTATTGCTTAAAGGTGTAATACTAACTTGCTCAGCGCTAATATTGTGTATTTTAAGTAAGAACCTATTATCCCATATGATTGTTTCTTTAGTGTATGGATTAATATATTGTGTTTTTATTGATGCAACTTCTTTTATAATAGATATAGTGTTGTCTTTATTTCTTATAATTTTACAGTTGTAAAATGTGTGAGGAGGAATGGATAAATCATTCTTTATTTTATGAAAAAGTTTGATAAATTTTTCATATCTTGGTTTATAACTTTTTTTTCCTATAACCATAAGTGAATATGAAAACAACCTTAACGCTATTTCTTCTGGAACTTCATTAAACTTATTTAATTTAATGTTAATAAAGCCTAATTTGTTAAATTCTAAACAATCATTAAGTGCAGCATGTACATAATATAATATGCAATTTACAGCACGCTTAATATGTATTGCCGTTGTATGTAACCTATTAACTAAAACATCTGGATTTTTGCTTACTTTAATAAAGTTACGGTATAAAGTTCTTTTGTATTTTGTATTTGTATTGCTAGGATCTTCTATCCAATTAAGTTGTTTTTGTAATGCATAATGTAGTATTTCTTTTTTTGTGAAACAGAGAAAAGGCCTTAATATTTCTATAGTATAGAATCTAGATCTTTCTTGCATTCCTAATAATCCATCTAATCCACTACCTCTTTCTAATCTCATAAAAATAGTTTCTGCTTGGTCATCTTTATGATGAGCTGTTATGAGATACTTTATGGAGTTGAGATCGCACCATTCATGTAATAGACTATATCTAATGGTTCTAGCAGCTGACTGAATATTGCTTGTAGGTTTTATGCCGTTCCAATTTAGGATCTGACAGGTTAATTTTAATTTTTGTGAAGTATTATATACAAATAGAGTTTCTTGTGTTGCTTCTTCACGTAATCCATGATTTACTGTTAGAATTATGGGATGAAATTTAGTATTTACGTTATGATATATGGATATTAAGTATAATAAAGTAATACTATCTACCCCTCCTGACACTGCAACAGCATAGTTTTTTTGTAGATTTAATTCTTGCATTTTATGTAAGAACCTTGACTCTAAATTCATAACTACCAACATATTATTATTGTAAGCGCGGAAAGAGAGGGATTCGAACCCTCGATACAAGTTTATTGTATACACACTTTCCAGGCGTGCGCTTTAGACCACTCAGCCATCTTTCCTTAATGGGAGTAATTTTAGCAGAAATAGTATTTATATAAATGTTTTTTAATTATAATAATTAATATTGTAAAAATTTTGTATTTTTTAGTACGGTAACACATGGTATTATGTTAAAGCTATACTATAAAAATAAAAGGACTGAAAGATGAAAGACAACTATATATTTTATGTTTAGTATGTATTTGAAGTAACGAAAATATAAGATTGTCATTACATAAAAGGAAAGATATTTTTGTTTAAAATTATTGATTTTTTAGCTTATTACTTAACTTAATAACCTATATTTTACATAAAAATATTACTAATTTTACATTACTCAATAAAGCAAAATATCTTTGTAATTGTAAAAAATAATTTCATATTTTTTTTAGGGTGTTTATAGTAGGTCACTATACATAAATGTATTATTTTGGTGACTGATGAAAAGCTTACGTGCAATAATTTTTATTGTAGGAGTATTTTCTTTACTGTTTGCAAATATTATGCTTGTTCCAGCAATGGTGAACTTTTATGCTGAATATGCTTGGGAAGGGTTTGTAATATCAAGCTTAATAGTATTTTCTTTTGGGATAATTTGTATATTTATTGGAAAATTATGCGCCCTAAAAAAAGTGTTGGTATTTAGTATTACAAGTAATGTGTGGATTATACTTTCAATATTATCATCGATACCTTTTGTTTTGTCTGATACTAAGCTATCTTATATTGATGCTTTTTTTGAGGCAACATCTGGAATTACAACAACAGGTGCAACGGTTTTAAGTAATTTGCATGAAAAATCACCAGGCATATTATTATGGCGTTCTATTTTGAATTCTATAGGAGGATTAGGAATAATTGTAACAGGTATCTTCTTGTTTCCTTGCTTAAAAGTGATAAGCCTGCATAGCTTGTATCATTGCGAATCTTCTGATACTTCAGTAAGATTTAAGTTTGGCCTTTTTAAGACTTTAATGTATACATTTGGGGTATATATTACATTAATAATATTGTGTACTGTGTTCTATAGAATAGCTGGAATGTCTATTTTTGATGCAATTTGTCATGCATTATCTACTACATCAACGGGTGGGTTTTCAAATTATGATGATTCTTTACAGCATTTTAATAGTGTTTATGTGGAGAATGTAGCCATAGTGTTTATACTTTTAAGTTCATGTCCCTTTAATATGTATCTGAGGGCAATGTCAGAAAAACGTTTTTTTGATATACAAATTATTTGTCTTATTTTTATTATTATTGGATGTTCAATATTGAGTATGATATGGATTTATCATAATAATCTTTATATAAAAGGTGAATTTATACGCTGCCTAAGATGTGTAGTTTTTTCTTTTGTATCATTAAGCACTTCTACTGGGTTTACAAATTGTGATTATAGTAATTGGGGATTGGTATCTATATTAGGATGTTTAGTTATGTTTATTGGAGGTTGTAGCGGTTCTACAAATAGTGGTGTTAAAATGTACCGTATCTTAATCTTACTAAAAAGTGTTCAAAAATATATAAAAAATATTGTACTTGGTGATTACAAAGAAGTATATTTTTGCTTTTATAATAGGGCTATAAATTCCAATATATTATTAGAAGTAAGTATATTTTTCTTTTTGTATATTGCTATTCTGATTGTATCCTGTGTTCTTATATCGTTAAGTGGAGAAAGTATTGTAACTTCTATTACGGCTGTTATTGCTACTTTAGCGAATACAGGTCCAGGAATAGGTGAAATTGTTGGGCCAAAAGGTAATTATAATAGTTTGTTACCGCTAGTTAAATTATTGTTATCTTGTCTAATGTTAATAGGCAGACTGGAAATAATACCAGTTTTTGCGTTTGCGTATTTGATTTTTTATAAATGTAAAAAGTTGTATATTTCTTAATTAATGTAAAAACACTTGATATGTTTTGATAAGGATATAAGATAGGACTGATTTGTATTTTTTATTTTTAGAGTAAAAAATATGTTACATTCTGCTGTAATGACGGAACCAAGGAGGAACATTTTTGCAATCCTAGATATGGGGTCAACAAAAATGGTATGCTTTGCAGTAAAAATGCATAACAATGGAGAGCCTGA
Source organism: Candidatus Neoehrlichia procyonis str. RAC413 (assembly GCF_000964795.1). Classification (GTDB taxonomy): domain Bacteria; phylum Pseudomonadota; class Alphaproteobacteria; order Rickettsiales; family Anaplasmataceae; genus Neoehrlichia; species Neoehrlichia procyonis. The sequence goes on from NZ_LANX01000001.1 coordinate 994,728, forward strand.
AATTATAGGAATAGGTTATAAAGCTGCTGACGGTATTAATGGTGGTGCAATTACAAATATGCAACATGCAAGTTATTCAGTTTTATCAAGTATAGATATTGCAGAACAAGTTGCTGAACAGACAATAGATCAGGTGTATATTAACATTTCTGGATGTGGTATTTCTTCATATAATGTTGTTAATGAAATTAATTCTACAGTACATGAAATATCAGATCGTGATGTTAAAAGGATTGTACTACAAACTTATGAAAAGTGTTGTGATAATGATGTCATTATTCATAATATTCCTATAGCATATCATCTTGATAATATTAGTAGTATCACAGAATTAAAAGGCCTTTATGGTAGCAAATTAAAGGCAGATATGCATGTGGTGACAGCTTCAAAATTAGCATTATTAAATATAGAAAATTGTATTACTAATAGTAATTTAAATATGGCTGGATGTATTGCAGAATCTTATGCATCTGGGTTAGCTTGTTTAACTGATGATGAGAAGGAACTGGGTACAGTAATTATTGATATGGGAGGCGGTTATACTTCTATTGGTATTTTTGATAAAGGAAAGTTTGTTTATGCTGATAGTATACCTTTGGGTGGAATGCATGTTACTAGAGATATTGCTTATGGGTTATATACTAGTGTTAAAAGCGCAGAGCGTATAAAGATTTTGCATGGTAATATCATGTTAACATCTGCGGATAAGAACTATGTTATTGAAGCTGAAAACGATGATCATGATGATGAATTAATATCAGTTATGAAATCAGACCTTATTAATATAATTAGGCCAAGAATTGAAGAAATATTAGAATTAGTAAAAGGTAAATTGGAAAGACAAAAAAATATTGTTAGAAAAGTAGTTATTACAGGAGGATGTAGCCAATTGATGAGTATGAAAGAAATTGCTAGTTATATTTTGAATAAACAGGTGAGAATAGGAACTCCTGTTAGTATAAGTGGCCTTGATGTGGAATATAGTCGTAATCCTATATTTTCTGCTGCTATAGGCGTAACTTTGCTTGTTGCACAGACATTCTATAGTGGTAGTTATGTTCATGATAAAAAAAACAAGCTTAAAAAATTGTTTGAATGGATAAGATAGTTCATTTACATTAGCTATTTTAAGCATATTGCAAAAGTTTTTATAATTTTGGTTATAATGTTAAAGCTTAAAAGCATAGAAGAACTTGTTATTAAGTAAAGTGAATTTGTTTTGTGTAAATAAAAAATGGTTTGTTAGCAGTTGTTATGTAATTTAATATTGAGATGAGGGTAATAAAATTTAAGATTATTTATAACAAGATTTTGTATAATTATAGTATATATGAAAAGTAAGTTGTTTTATCACTATTTGAAGTCTAGTAAAATTGGCCTATATTGTTATATAATATTTTAATAGAGTAGTTTAATAATCAAACTTGAAATAGTAATTGTGATTAAAAAAGGAAGAAAATTAATACACTATACAAGCTAGAGATGCAAAAAAAAATATTTCCATACACTATAAGTTTTGCACAAAATTATGGAAAAAAAGGTTAATGTAATTTTTTTCTCAAATCTCTTGTGGCAGAGGCGGTAACCTCACTGTTATGTTTTTTATCTGTACATTGTTCTTTTAATAGATGCTGAACTGCAAGAACAGCAATGTCAGAAGCAGTTAACTTCAAAGACTTTATGGCTTGTTCTACTTGATGAGAAATTTTATTAACAGCTAGTTCTAAATGGCTTTCTAAAATTGATTCTATATCTTTTTTACTATTTTCTATAATATTATTATGTTTTTCACGGGCATTTTTTAATATTAAGTTAGCCTCACTTTCAAAACTTTGACTTTTTACTAAAACATTATTTAGTAATGACTGCAATTTATTTTCAACTTTTAATGATTCCTCAATATGATAGTTTACCTTTTTAGATCGTTGTGATAGAAACTTAGTAATAATTTTTTTAGCAGGATTAAAAATTAACATGAACCCAGTACAAAAAGCAATGTCAACAATAAGATTAGCAGGCATTAGAGTTTCTCCTTATACAATTGAAGGGTAATATTATGTAACTTTTGCATATCAGGATTGCAATTGAAAAGCTTATTATAGTATATTAACGCTATCTCAAAAGAAAGTTGTATTAGCTCTTTTCTAGAGCTCAATATGGTATCTTGTAATTGTTCATCTACTAATTTGAACATCTTACTTAATTCGTCATGTATTGTAAGTTTTAAATTATGCATCATATATTGCGACTCTTGAAGAGCTTCATTTATTGAATGATCTGCTACAGAGTTAACACTTTGCAATGTGAACAGTTGTTGGTTTATATGATCATGCAAAATCTTACAAAAATTGTAAGAATTGTTAAGAGAGTTTTGTGTGATGGCATATCTCTTTCTTATAAGATCCTCAATTTTTGGAATTACTAACTTGCTAACTACAAAGTATAACGACGTAAAGGAAATGATAAACCAAAATAACTGAGATAAATAAGTAGATGTATCTAATTGTGGTATTACATCCATAACTTTGTCAAGCTACAAAAATTAATAATAATGCTAATAAAAAGGAGAATAAGCCCATAGCTTCAACTAAAGCTGCACCTGTATAAACATATTTCTTTAATTTATCTTCTGTTTCAGGGTTACGTGCTAAACCATTTAACATAGTTGAGAATATATTTGCTACTCCTAACGCAGAAGCAACCATACCTAAAACACTTAATCCAACAGCAATAAATTTTAAAGAATCCATGCTTTAACCTTAAGCAAAACTTAATAATGTTATTATAACTATAATATAAGATATGTCAATTGTAAATTTAATGTGTAGTAACTGCATCAGATAAATAAACACATGTTAGTACAGTAAATATATATGCTTGTAGAACTGCAACAAAAATTTCAAATCCAATTAAGATAATAATAAAAGCAAATGGCAAAGGTGTAAGTATTGCACTCATTTTTAGTACAAAACCTGCGATTACTTTTATAATTGTATGTCCGGCAATCATATTTGCAGCTAGACGTATTGATAAACTTATAGGGCGCGCACAGTAGGTAAAAAACTCAATTGATATCATCATAGGTGCTAGCCATAAAGGTGTACCTTTTGGTAATAAAATGTTAAAAAAATGTAGTCCTTGATGCTTGAATCCTATTATAGTTACACTCAAAAACACTACCATAGATATAGCAAAAGTAACAATGATATGGCTTGTAGCAGTAAATCCTAGAGGTAAAATTCCTAATAAGTTACAGATTAAGATAAATGTGAAAACTGTGAAAACTAAAGGTATGTACTGTAAGCTAGCTTTTCCTGCATTGTTTTCTAAAGTTTCTGCTATAAAATCATATATAAATTCTACTATAAGTTGTATAGGATGTGACACTATATTTTTTCTTAATCCTAGATAAAAAAGTGCAATAACTATTACAACGGTTAATACCATAAATAAGGATGCATTAGTAAAGTCTATGTTATATCCAGCGATAGTTGGAAGTTTGAATATTGTGATAACCTTAAACTGCTCTAAGGGATTCGATGACATCTATATTCCATATAGTTATACTAATAAAACAATCATATCAATAACATTATGTTAGTCAATTACATAAAAAAGTAATTTTGCTATGATGTTATGTTAATTTTAATAATGTGTTGCAAAATATATTCTGCTTAAGACTACAATATTGTCCTAATGGGCATATATTTGAATGTTTTTATGGAAAAAAATAGCTTATTATTTTTAAAAACTATACTTTTTACTTCAGAATTAAAGTTGCCAAAAATTGTTGCTATAATCTTATGTGTTAGATAATAATTTTATTATTCTGTTTTTATTTAAAAATTTGTTGATTTTATTTTGTGTAATTTGAATGACATATTACTGTAGTATTCAATAATGTTGGTTGTAATGTTATTCATGCTGAAGTAATTAATAAGAAAGCTTATATACACAGTTGTTATTATAATAATACAGTGGATTTTAATGTAAGGTTTATATGATTCTTATACAAACGCTTTGTGATGTTAATAAGTAGTCCTTTATAGATGAATTTTAGCCGCTAATTAAAGGGATTATATTTAATTTACAGATTGTTAATTAGCATGCAGTTATGGAAACAATTAAAATTGGTGACATTAATTATTGAATATAAACTAAGTATATAACAATAATATTTTTTGTAAGTTAATTAATGTTTTTGTACCTACAATGTTTTATTAATTATGTTAAAAAATACGTGGTTGATTGCTTAGAGGTTTTTATTGTGAGGTACGTGTGATATATTAGAGTGTTATTTTACTTTTTAAAGTTATGTATGATAGATTTCTAAAAAGGTCCTTATTGTGTAAAGGTATAAATGATTATTTGGACGTAGTAAAGAATGTTATAAACATTATACATATAGATAAAAACTTGATATCTCATTTCTGTGATATTATCAAATTTCATAGTCATAACAGTTTTGTGGTCGCGGATATAAATACAGCTAATATTTTAGATAAGCGTGTATTTGATATGTTTAATCATTATATTATTCCAGGGAGGTTTTGTGCTTCTGAAACACTTGTAGATCTTATTGTAAAAAAGGCTAAGGGATTTGACTTAATAGTGGCGTTTGGAAGTGGGACCATAAATGATATTTGTAAATATGCAAGCTATATTGAAAATAAAGACTATATTGTATTTCCTACAGCACCATCTATGAATGGGTATACTTCATTAAATGCATCTATTATAATGAATAATGGTAGAAAATATTCTTTTAATGCCCATTTACCAAAGGCGATATATATTGATGTTGATGTAATAGTCAATTCTCCTAAAAGATTAATTGTTAGTGGTTTTGCAGATTTTATTTGTCGTTCTACAGTACAAGCAGATTGGCTAGTATCACATTTTTTGTTAGGAAGCGATTATACAGAATTGCCATTTACAATTAGCAAAGAAAGCGAAGATGAACTTATTGATAGCTATTTAGGGTTAGTGTACAATGATAAAAGTACTGTGATGACGTTAATGCAAGCATTAATTTTATCAGGGATAGGAATGCTTATTGTGAAAAGTAGTAAGTCTGCTAGTCAAGGTGAGCACATGATTGCTAGTAGTATAGAATTATTAGATCCAAATAATCATTTATTACATGGAGAAATGATAGGTGTTTCAATGATGATTATGTCACGGTTACAACATAAAATATTGAATATCTTGCCAGAAATTAACGCTACTGTAGTAAATAAAGATGATATAATAGCGTGCTTTGGAAATAAGCATGTTGAGGATTTTTGGTGTATATTATCTAATAAGATGATAAATCATGCAAAAGCGGAAATGTTAAATGAGGTTATTAGAGAGAAATGGAATGATATTGTAAATTTAATTAGTAAGAATGTGTTGAATCCAAATTTCATTGAGAAAATGTTTTTAGAAATAGAATGTCCTCATAATATCAAGCATACAAATTGGAATGTAACTAATTATAGACAAGTTGCAAATTTAGCATTTGTTACTAGAGATAGGTTTACTTTTCTTGATATAGCTCATCACATGGGTATATCTGTAGTGTAAGTATCTAGCTTAATGAAAGTTATATATAAATTGCATACAAAATATGGCCTTCATAATAATATGCACAGAATTTTATTCTGCATAATATATAGAAGGTACTTATTTTTTATTCGTAATTTTGGTACGTCAATTACAAATTTATTTCGGTTATAAATAAAAGATTAACCATATGTTTATGGTTTTTCAATTATAGTTCTCTGTTTTTTTGTATTTACCGTTTAACATTATATAATTTTGCTCCTTTTGTAAGTACATTTTGTATGTTAGCTTGAAGAAAATTTGAGTTTTCTAAATTAGCACCGGAAAAATTTATATTGTATAATTTTGAATGCGAAAAATTGGAAAAACTTAAATTAGCATTAGTAAAATTAACGTCTTTTAATGTAAGCGCTGAAAAATTAGCATTATTTAATATGGAATTAGAAAAGTTAATTCCATCTATTTTTAATTTTCTAAAATCAAAATGTGAATAATTTATGTCAAGTATTTTTGTAGATGTAAAAAAATCTTGTAAGTCTTTAGTAGAATTAATGGCTTTATTATTAGGTGAATTTCTATTATCAATTATTATTGTTTTGTTAAATGTACAATTTTGAAATTGAGATTCAAGTAAATCATTTTTGTACAAACTAGATGCATTAAACTGAGACTTGATAATATGTGTTTTTTGCAATGTGTTATTAAAAAAGCTTACTTTATTGAGTTTATTTTTTGCAAAAGTTATATTATTTAAAATGTTATTACTAAAATTAGAAGATTCTAAAGTAGATAATAACCACAATGAGTTTTCCGCATTTATGTTTTTATATATTGTATTTGTAATTTTACTATAACTGATACTTGCATGGGATAGATTACTATTATAAAAATTTACATTGTTTATTACAGAGCTGTTCATTGATATCATGCTAAGGTTATTATTAGTAATATTAGTGTTGTGAAATGTCGCTCCGCTAAAAAAAGACAGTGACATGTTGTTATTAAAAAGGTTTATTGTATTAAAATTTGAGTGTCGTGCATCTATTTCTTTCATTATAGACTCTGTAATTGTAGAATTATTTAACTGTGCATTAATTAATGTTGCATTATTTAAAATAGCGTATGATATTGCTGTATTATTAAATACTGTTTTGTTAAAATTAGCATTTGTAAAGTTTGTGTAATTACTATCTACGGCATGTATTTGTGCATTACTTAAGTTTGTGTTATAAAAATTGGCTGAATATATACTTGATACTTCTAAGTTTGTGTGACTAAGATCACTGCCTGTTAAATCTGCAAAGTCTAAATTTACACCATACATTATAGTGTTTTTGAGTGTAGAATTTTGGATTCTTGAATTGCTGAGATTTGCTCCAAATAAGTTTGAATAGGATAAATCACTATTTTGTATAGTGATATCTTCAGCTTCTGAATCATGAAAGTTTGCATTTTGAATTACGGAGTCTAAAATCAATGTAGATAATAGTTCTGTGTCTGTAAAATAAGTATATAATCCTTTGGACTTTTCTATAATAGAATGACGCATATCTGCGTTATTAAAAAGCGCATAGCTAATATTAGAAGTATGTATGTGTGTTTTATTCAGATCTGTTGATGTGAAGTTTGCAAATTGTAAATTTGATTCTTTGATAATAGATTTACTCATATCTGCGTTAGTAAAGTTTGCACTTCTGGCATCTGAGTTGTTAAAAACAGAATTTGATAAATTACTACGCTGAAAATTTGCTTGGACTAAAACAACATCTTTAAATATTGATCCTCTGATATCTAGGTCGCTAAAATCTGCTCCAGATAAATTGCTGCCAAACTCTTTTTTAAAGTCTAAAGGAATACCTTTTGCGTGGCACTTAACTATAAAATCTTCAAAATGTTTTTTAGTGTATGTTGTAAATTTAATATTTTTTATATTGTCTAAAAGGGAAATCTTAGCATTGTTATCATGTGCATAACTAATCTGTATTATGATAATGCTAAAAATCAATAAGTTAAATATATATGCTGATAACCTTATTAGGTGATATGGTAATGCTATAATAATATTCATGTTAAACATTGAGTTTTGTAAGTTAACTATATAGAAGTTAAAACTTTATTGTAAATAATAAGTGTCATAAAATTATTAACTATCATTGTTATAGATAATCTTTTAAGATAATAAGTTTTAACATTAGAACCGTAATCTCTTGAGTTGTAAAGTGAAAAGTAACATAAATTATTATACATTAATGATATTAATATTGCCTTTTTGTATAATGTGTGCGCTTGGTACTTGGCAAATTTTTCGGTTTAAGGAAAAACTTAATATTATTCATAGTATGAAGTCATTACCTATCGCATTGCCAAACGATGATGTAAAAAAATATGCGTATAAAAATGTTATTGCTAGAGGGAGCTTTGAAGTAGGGAGCTATTTTAATGTTTTTGCTGGTAATGCAGGTTATTACTTTTTACAGCCTTTTAAACTTATTGATGGTCGAACTATATTAGTAAATAGAGGAATATTAACTGATTATAAAAATCTAGTTGATAAATTAGATGGCAAAATTATAAATATTAATGGTATTATATATTGTGACTTTGATAAGAAGGTTAGATGGTTTTTTAAAAACGATCCTGCAAATAATGTATGGATTTGGTTTGATATTAATAGTATGGCTAAGGTTTCTAATATTCAATTAGAAGCTTGTATTGTGTGGGCTGATAACACATGGTTATTAAGTGGGTTAAAACCTAATATGACTTTACAAGTACGTAATGACCATTTGGAATATATAATTACCTGGTATTTTCTTGCTATCGTTTGGGCTATTTATTGTGTTAGTTTTGTGCGTAAAAAAAAATGTGTATAAATAAGTAGATTATGTTTTAAATTTTTTAATAATATGAAATGTGATAATTAACTTAAGCAATGTTGTAATTCAAGGTACTCTATAGGACTTTTATTAGCTGTTATTTGTTGTAATATTACAAAATATGTGGAATTTGTTTTGTGGATGGATTATTTCTGTATTCTATGCAAGATACAAATAGGATCTGTAATGAATTAATAGTAGATTAAAGTGTTTTTTAATAATCTATAGGATGTAAAAAAAACTAACATTTAGTAATTTTAAACTTTGAGTAAATATCAATATTAGAGCATTTGAGTGTTAGTAAGGTATAATTATGGTGCTTTTTTTATTATTTAACAAACTACTGTATACTTGTAAATTTTCTAAAACGCGCTGTACGTAATTTCGAGTCTCATGAAAAGGTATTGATTCAATCCAAGTGACTACTTGTTCTATAGACTGAAAGTTACTAGGATTACCTAGATTTTTTATCCATCGATCAACATTATAAGGTCCTGCATTATAGGCAGCAATTGATAATATTAAAGAGTTGTTATATTTTTGTAATATTGTTTTTAAATATGAAGAACCAAGTGCTATATTATATTGAGGATCTTTTAAATAGTCTTTGTGATATTTGATATGAAGTTTTTTTGCTATGTATATAGCAGTATATGGCATAATTTGCATTAATCCTGTAGCAGATGATCTTGAGACTGCATCTTGTTTAAAAAGACTTTCCTGTCTTATAATAGATAATATTATTGCTGATGGTATAAATTTATGGAAAGTATATAATGGATATAAGCTTCTTAATACTGTTGCCTGTGATTCAATAGTTTTTGCACTTTTAATTGCTACATTAAAGTTATTATTTAGTAAATGAAGCTCTGTAATAATTCCCATTTCACCCATGCTTTTTGCGTTTTTTATAGCATGATATGTGAAAATTTCAGAAATATTATTGTTAGTGTTTGTTTGTGATAATAAATATGCAATTTTAGCGAAGATATTGTTTTTACAGTTTAAAAAGTCGTTAGTACTATATGTATAATTGTAGCTTAAATCTACGTAATTAATGCCTGTTTTTATTAATGATAATTGTCCATAAAATGTTGTTTTATATGCAGAAGATTTTTTAAACCATTTAGTAGCTAAACTAGTTTGCTTTAAAGATTCTACTGAGCGTGCAGCCCAATATGCTGATCGACTATATTCTATATGTGTTTTGGAAATATTGTATAAGTCAGAAAAGTGTTTATACGCAGCTTTATAATCTTTTAAAAATTCAAAAGATATCCATCCTGAAAGCCAATAAGATTCAGCTAATATTGAGGAATTACTGGTTTGATTGTAGTGTTTTATTAGTTGATATGCAAAAGTATAATACTGTGATAGCCTATTATATAAAATCTTATAAATATATATTTTATATATATACCATAACTCTTGTTGGTAATCATGGGTGTAAGGTATTAAAGATATTAAGTATAATATTGTGTCATTGATGTCGTGATTTTTATTGTGCAATACTAAATAATCATATAGTATTCCAAAATTAGATTTTTCATGTAATTTAATATATTGAATATGTTGATGAGAACTATTAGTGTTTCTTTGAAAAGCTATTCGTGTATAGATAAGTTGTAGGATATTTTGTGGTAAAATATCTGTTATTACAGCAGTGATTTTTTTATTCCATAGTAGCTTATCTACTAATGTAGCAAAAGAATCTGAGGAAAGAATATTATAGTTTAAAAATACGGTTCTTTTTATGTTGCTGCAATGAGGTTTCATGGTGTTCAAAGAGTGTGTTACTGTGACTTGATGTTGAATTAAAGGTGGCCATTTGGGATGTAATTTTGTAAAATTGCTAATTATTTCATTAGATGGACAATTATTGTATATTTGTAACCAATCAGCAAATATGAGAAAGTCTTTACTAAGCTTTTTTGCATGTTTTTGTGCAGTACTGTAGTCTTTATTGTAAGCGGAATTTAGTATTGATTTAAAGTTTTCTATTTCTATATCAGATATGTTCCATGGTACTGATATATTGCCATGAGCACAGTTGAAAAATAAACATGTATGTGCTATTTGAAAAAAAGTAAAGATAATCTTGTTTATATATTTGTACATTAGGTTATTTTTCTGGTTATAAATTTAGTGTAAATATTGTGATTCATAAGATTTAGATAATGGTAAAGTATATATAAGTAAGTATAAGTTTATAACGTTATTATATAATGCGTTTGGTAATATGCAAAATATAAGGCATATTTTTGATAGCATGGATAGCTATATTAAGTTATATCTAGAAAGTGTAACTCTATTGAATGTTAGCAATCTTAGCTATGGTATTAATATTAAACCAAATATATGTATTTGTGCAGGATATGTAAAAAAGTTATTTAATGTGACTTTATATATTTAAATTACTATGTGCTGCTTTGATAATAAATAGGTTTTTGTATTAGTTGTATATTTTAGAAGTATTTTTGTAATATATCCTTAGCAGTATTATTACAAATAGGCATCCACCAATAATTGCCGTTATACCTCCAAATGCAAAACAAATTTTTGCTAATACTGATACAGTGTTAGGTAAATATGTTACTTTACGTAAAGCTCCATAACCACCTAATATCTGTAATCCAGTGATGTGTAAAAATTGCCCTATGCTATAGATATATATTTGACAATTACTAAGGTGTATATTGACTTGACAAAGATTTAATTTTGGTATTAGCCAGTATAAGAATCCCATAAATGCTATAGTCATTCCTACTATAGATCCATGATAGTGTGCAGGTATTGTAACAGTGCCATTTATGCTCATGATTCCTAGAATACCACCATATGTAAATAATATGACAGAACATAATAGATGATGATTATGGTACTTTATTAAGGATTTTATATTATATAGTACAAGTACAATTAGAAATATAGGTATTATTCCTTCTGCAACACGCATATGCCATGTAAAGAAATTTACTAAAGATGGTGAAGTAATAGGATATAATGCATAAGAAAAAACGGCAAAAATTACAGAAATAGTGTTTATGTAAAACACCACTTTTGAAATATGTAAGAGTTTTTTATTTATCATTATAAGATATACTATAAGTAATGCTTGACTAAAAACAGCTTGTAGTAAGTGTCCACCTCCCCAAAATAGATTTTCATAGAATAACAAGTTGTCAGAAGTTTTATCAATAGTTGTATATGCAATAATAAAACATGCAATAACAGTGATAAACATAATTGCGATTCCTTTTACTCCTGTGAATATAACATGTTTGTTACAATTAGAATATTGTACTGACAATATAGAATTTAGTGTAATACTTAGTAAAAATAACCATAAGCCTATAAAGAATGTACAATTGTCAATAACAGGAATATAGTTATTTTTAATGGCAACAGTATTTGGCATAAAGGCGGACAAAATCATTAAAATGGTGCCGCAAAAAGATAATATCCATAGGTAGTGCAAAAATCTTGTATTTGTATTGTTATTAATTATTAAATTTGAAATTATGGCAATAATGGAGCACATCCAGACTAGTACTGATAAATTCACATGTATTACAAGAGATATATCAAATATGTTATTGTATGAATATAAAAGTGCTTTAAAAAAGGGTAACCTTAAAAGAACTATAATAATTGATAGTATTCCAGATACAGATAATGCACATAAGCCTAAAAATAACCATTTTTTACATAGATTAAAATTGCTGTTATTGATGAATTTCATTATTAAAAATTATGACAAATATACAAATACTACCGATTTAAAACTTACTTTGATGTTTTATATAAAATATATTATACATATCATTATAGTGTTAACCCGTAAAGATCTTTGATGTTTAAAATGTTGAAGTTATATTATTAGAATGAAATAATTTGGATTATATGTATGGTGAATTATTTGCGTAAGGTTTTGCCTAACCTATTAACAGTGTTTAGGATGATGGCAATTCCTGCAATAGTGATAAGTTTTTATATAGAAAATAGTAATTCTTCTATTATAACACTTACTATATATGTTTTTGCATGTATTACAGATTTATTTGATGGATATCTTGCACGTATGTGGAAGACACAGTCGAAATTTGGTAAGTTGTTTGATCCAATAGCTGATAAACTTATTTTTATATCTACTGTTATTATGTTAACTTACATACATAAGATTACGAGTATTACTGTAATATTTATTATTATAATGATATGTAGGGAAATACTAATTTCTGGATTACGTGAATTTTTAATTACTATGAATATAAAAGTGCCTGTAAATAAATTAGGAAAGATCAAAACGGTAATTCAAATGGTGGCTGTTGGGATGCTCATTGTAAACGATAAAACTGTTATACTTATTGGTGAAGTAATGTTAGTTGTTGCAACAATATTGACTGTATATTCTGGATATGTGTACGTATGTATAGCCTTTAAAAGAATTAGTGATTAAATATTCAAAAGTGTTAGTTATTACAAGTTAGCTGTATATTCTGGATATATTGTACGTGTGTGTAGTCTTTAAAAGACTTGGTGAATTCAATATTCAAATCAAGCTGAAATTTTAAACATAATGCTAACGTTTAAATATTTTGGGTAGTTGTAATACTAATGATAGAAATTTCTGATGTTAGTAAAAAACATAGAGATTTTGTGCTTATCTGCCTCTTGGATTATTGTTTTATCGCGAATTGATCCTCCAGGTTGAACAATTGCTGTAATGTTTGCTTGTGAACTTATTATGATACTATCTTCAAATGGAAAAAAACCATCGGATGCTAATACTGAATTAGTACAGTTTTTTGCTTTACTTATAGCAATTTTTACACTATCAATTCTGCTCATTTGTCCAGCACCAATGCCAAGAGTGGATCCATTGCGTGCAATTACTATAGCATTAGATTTTACATATTTACACACTTTCCATGCAAATAATAGATCTGATATTATATCTTGAGATGCTGATAATTTGGTAACTTGCTTAAAATCATGGGATAAAATATTGTTATTGTTTCTTTCTTGTGCTAGAAAGCCTCCAATTACACTTTTTAAAACAATATTTGCAGCATTTGATGGTTTGAATAAGAGTAGTCGAATATTTTTTTTTGTTTTTAAAAGTTCTAAGGCTTGCTGATCAAATTCTGGTGCAATAACTACTTCTATGAAGAGATCGCTAATCTTTTGCGCTATATCTGAATTGACGCTTTTGTTTAATGCAATTATGCCTCCAAAACTGCTTTTTGTGTCACATGCAATTGCCTTGTTATATGCTTCTGTAATATTATCAGCAATTGCAACTCCACATGGGTTATTGTGCTTAATTATTGATACTGCTGGTACTTGAAATTCATATACTATGTTTATAGCAGATTCAATGTCCGTAATATTATTGTGACTTAACTCCTTTCCGTGCAATTGTTCAATAGGAAAACTTTTATTAGGACAACTTGTGTATAAAGCAGCTTTTTGGTGTGGATTTTCTCCAATTCTTAAATTTTGTACTTTATTTCCATGTATGATAAGTTTTTCTGGAAATTGTTCACTACTGCTAAACCAATTGTAAATGTCAGCATCGTATGTTGACGTGAGTGCAAAGGCTTTTTTTGCTAAATATTGCCTATACTTTAAGGTTGTAGAGTTATTATTGTTGATAAGCTCTTGTTTTAAATCTTGATAGTCATTTATGTTGCTTATCACTGTTACATAGTGGAAGTTTTTTCCTGCTGCTCTTATAAGAGATATGCCACCTATGTCTATGTTCTCAATGATATCGTTCTCTGTAGAAGATGTATTACTTACGATTTTTATGAAGGGATATAAGTTGACAATCACTAAATCTATATTACTTATTGCAAGTTTGTGTATTTCCTTATCATGCTCATTTCTTTTATTGAGAATGCCTGAATAAATTTTAGGATGTAAGGTTTTTACTCTACCATTAAGAATTTCAGGATAGTTAATGTATTCAGATATTTCTGTAGCGCTAATATTTGCTTCTTTTAAAGTTTCGTACGTGCTATGTGTTGCAATGATTTTTATATTGCGTTCAACTAAAAATTTTGCAAGATCTATAATATTTGTTTTATCGTACACAGATATAATAGCTGTCTTTATTTCCATATATGACCTTAATTTAAATTACTATTGTTAATCATTGCTAGAATGTGAGCGTCGGTAACTAGCTGATTGTTAACATATGCATTACACTTAAATCTACAAGTATTTTTTCTTTGATGTATTACATTAACATCAATAACAATAGTATCTCCAGGAATGACTACCTTACGAAATTTTGCTGAGTCAATAGAAAGAAAATAAACTGACCCTTTAGGTACTTCATCCCTAAAACCACTTGCTATACATATCATAGAAGTTTGTGCCATAGCTTCAATTATTAGTACTCCTGGCATTATAGGATTATTAGGGAAATGTCCTGTAAAAAAAGGTTCATTAAAAGTAACATTTTTTATTGCTATGGCAGATTTACTAGGCTTACACTCAATAACTCTATCAATTAATATAAAAGGATAGGCATGAGGAAGAATTTTTAAAACTTGTTTAATATCAAACTTCATATGCTATAATAAACTAGTGTATATTTTTTTTAATATCCACTCTAGACAGCTCTTTGTTCAGTACATTTAATACTTGACTAGATATGTCAATGCTAGAATCATAAAAAAGCACTTGGTTGTCCATTAAAAATAGCACAAGACTTATATTATCCTTTTGAGCTATGTCCTCAGAAATTTGTTTAATTTTACTGTATACTTGTTCCATAGAGCTCATATACATATTTTCAAGTTCTGATCTCTTGTTTGTAATGTCTTTTTGTAGATCTTCAACTTTCTTTTTAAACTCATTAACCTTTGCATTAAATGCTTCAGAGCTTAATATGCTTTTTTGTTTTGCTAACTCATCTTCATCTTTGTGAAGATTTTCTTCTCTATGTGAAAATTCTTTTTGTAAATCAGAACGTCTTGTATCTATTTGATTTCTAATATCTTTTACAACAAGTGCTTCAGTCATGATTTTATCTCGGTTAACAAATACCATTGACTTATTATCTATAGCAAAAGCGTTAAAGCTATAAAAGATACCAAAAAGCATTATGTATGATTTTAATTTCATTGTTATATACCTGTATCTGGAGAAAATCTTGGCACGTATTTTATATCAAATTTTTCTTGTTTAATTGGGAACCCAAAATCTATCCTTACTGGTCCGAAAGGGGATTTCCATGAAAAACCAAATCCAATCGCAATTCTTAAGGACTTACTGCTGTCATAATTATTGTGCATTTCAGAGTCAATTCCAAATAAAGTTGCTGCATCAATAAATAGTGATCCTTTAATTCCTAAATTATCTGGCAGTCCTATAGGAAAGTCAACCTGATTGATAAGACTGAAGTAAAAATTACCACCCAATGCATCATGGGTTATTTTATCTCTAGGTCCTATACCAGAAATACTAAATCCTCTAATATCATTGCTTCCAATAAAGAATCTTTGTCCTATTTTTATTCCTTCATTGTTGTAAGCAAATACATACCCTAATGATGACTTTATTTTAAAAATAATGTCATTATTAATTTTTTGTAAAATAGGATGAAGATATGTTGCAGAACCTTCAGTTTTTATATAATGCAAAGTACCACCAATGCCGGATAGAGACTGTTCTATTTTAGCAAAAATACCATTTTTTGGTTGGTACATATTATCTATGCTACTGTAAATTAGTGAATAACCAATAGAAGAGTCTATATTTTTTCCTTTTTGTTCCCTTATTAAAATAGATGCATATCTGCTTACATCATATATGTGATTATACTTATATGAATACTGCAGAGCACCTATTATGTTGTTTGTAATATTATGTGATAATCTTGTAGAAAAACCCATACTGCTACTACTAAAAACAGAGGTATCTGAAGGTAATACCCGCTGTTCATTAGCTTGGTTTTTCTGTTGTGAATAAAATAACCCTATTCCTAAGGATATATTGCTGTCTAAAAAGTAAGGTGTTATTAAATCTGCTGCACCTGAAAAGTTTGTAATAGATCTTTCAAGTTTAATAGCAAAGGTTTTACCAGTACCTAATATATTGCGCTCTTTTATGTTAATCTTCCCTACAAGGCCTGTCATTGAAGAAAACCCTGCACCTATGTCAAAAGAACCTGTACCTCTTTCCTTAACATTAAAATTTAAGTCAACGGAATTGTCATTAATTTTTTGAGTTTCTACGTTTACATCCTCAAAGAAACCCAAATTAAGCACATTTTGTTGTGATGTTTTTACTGTGGATGAATTATATACATCACCTTCTGAGATGCTTAATTGACGTCTTATTACAGAATCTAAAGTGCGAGTATTATTTTTGATATTAATATTATTTATATATACATGGTCACCTGTATATACTATGTATTTAACATTTACAATATTGTCTTTTTCAATTATTTCATGTTCGCTTTTTGCAGTTGAAAAGAGGTTACCTTGATTATTAAGGTATGATGTAATTGCAGAAATTGAATTGTTAACTTTTGTTATGTTAAAAACGTTTCCTTGTTGTGATTGTATAAGTTTTTGCAGATGTGATTTTATATCTTTGTTACCAATGAAATTTTTATCTGTAAATATGGTACTAGTGCCAAACTTATATCGATTCCCTTCTTCTAAAGAAAATATAATATTTACACTTGAATAATCATCACTTACTTCTGATATAATTGATCTAACTTTAAAATTTATAAAACCATTAGTAGCATAAAAATTGTACAAATTTGCTTGATCAATCATTAACCTGTCAATTAGATACTTTGTACTACTGCTAAAAATTTTAAAAAACTTAACCTCTTTTGAAGTAAGAAGTGATTTTAGTTGATAATCTGTGAATGACTTGTTGCCGATAAACTTAATTGTTTTAATTTTTGCTGTTATTCCTTCATTAATATTAATTGTTAAGTCTATACTATTATTGCTCTTATCGGTAATATCATACGTAATCTTTACCCCTAACTTACCCTTACTTTGATACAAAGTGTACAATTGAGATATATCATGCCGTAACTTTGTTTTAGTGAATACACTGAGTGCTTTTAGTTGTAGCACATCGTCTTTAAGATCTTTATTGTTGAATTCCTTGTTACCTTTTATATAAATATTATTTATTACAGGATTTTCTTTTAATCTAATAATTAACTGAGTATCATTTTCAATACTTACCTCAACCTTTGAGAATAAGTGAGTTGAATATAAGTTCTTTATGATTTGATCAATATTTGCTTGTGTAATGTTCCCTGTTAATGGATGTTTTGTATAAAAGTATATTGTATTATTATCTATTCTTTTGTTACCATATATTTTTACAGAAGTGATTTCTGCTGATAATGCATTGGTACTAATTAGATTGAAAGAAAATATTAAAATTATAAACACAACGTATTTCATAAGGTTACTTTAAAATGCTTTTTATATCATTGAAGGTAGCAAAAATCATTAAAGACAGTAGTAATATAAAACCAATTGTTGCTGCATAGTTTTGATATTTTGCACTTATATGTTTACGACGTAAAATGCCTTGTATTGTATATTGCAACATATGTCCCCCATCAAGCATTGGAATTGGAAGTAGATTAACTATCCCTAGATTAATGGAAATAATTCCCATAAACCACAACACTTCGTTATTTTTTACAGAATAACCAGAGTACTTGGCAATTTGTATTGGACCACCCAGCTCATTAATACTACGTTGTCCAGTGATCATTTGCCATATCATAAGTAGAGTTGTGTAAATTAAATTGTAAGTATATATACAGGAGTTAGTAAATGCTGAAGTAACAGATAACTTTTGCAGTTGATAATCTTGACGAAGTTGACTTGCTAAAATTCCTAAAAATGGTATTTGTGATTTTCCTACAGTACGCATTTCTGGATAAATAGTAGTTGTATCTTGTACATTTTGTCGTAAATATAGAATTGATAGTTTTTGATTACCATTTTCTATAACATATTTTTGGATGTCTTTAAACCACTTAATATCATGGTTATTAATTTTTAAAATAACATCTCCTGCGACTAAACCTGCTTTTTCTGCGGCACTATTCTTTTCTATTTTACCAACAACTGCTAGAGGGTGCATTATTCCTTGCACGTTGAAAAATACTGTTAAAATTATTACGGCAAATAGTAGGTTAGCAAGTGGACCAGCAAAAGCAATGCAAAACTTTTGCAATAGAGATTTCTCATAAAATGCATACAGCTTTTCTTCAGCTGTTAAGTTACTTGATGTTGCACCAGTGCTGGCAATATTTGCATCACCAAACATTTTTACGTAGCCACCTATAGGAATTAAGCTGAATTTCCATCTTGTACCTGACTTATCTTTGATACCAAATAGTTCAGGACCAAAACCTATGGAGAATGTTTCAATTTTTACGTTACAAATTTTAGCAACAATATAGTGTCCATACTCATGGATAAAAACTATAATGGAAATTATAAATATAAACGACGATAAATAAAAAAAGCTATCATTAGCAGCACTAAATATTTTAGTCAAGTATATCATAAGATGCTAACTTACTTTTAAAAGTGCAATATATATTATATTAATGTGTTTGACAATAGAATATGTAATACTTATCTGTAATAAATCCAATAAATACGTGTAAATAATGTTAGATATTAATGAAAAAAGAAAAAAACTGCTGTATAGAAGCTTACATAGAGGGTGTAAAGAAATTGACATATTACTTGGAGGATTTGCAGTACAGTGCATTTTTTTATTAGATGATCAAGAAATTAGTGAATATGAAAAGATAGTTGATATGGATGATAAATTGCTGTATGAGTATATTACTGGTAAACAGCCTATTCCTTTGTTAGTAAATAAGTTAATGGAGCGTATTATTTCTTTTAATAAGGCAAATGTTAATTTAATTGAATAAGATACTGAATTTACATTTTAGTAAGATGAGGTCATTGAAAAATTATTTATTGTAGGTGAATAAAGCTTACATATGTATTTGATGTTTAGTAAATTTATTAATAATGATTTTGTATGAGTACTCTTGGTCTATTTTATACAATTTTCTGTGCTTTTATTGGTGGTATCATTTTGAATTGTATGCCTTGTGTATTTCCTATTTTATCATTGAAAATCATGTCATTAGTACAAGGCGGTACTTGTAAAAATGGCTATAGAATTAATGGTATAGTATATGCAGCTGGTATTATGTCTAGTATGTTTGTTTTATCTATTATATTATTAATATTACGTCATACGGGATCTTTAATAGGATGGGGATTTCAAATGCAGTCTTCAGTATTTATAGTAATACTGATGTATATTACTTTTTTAGTGGGATTATTTTTTTCAGGGTTTCTTAATATTGTATTGCCAGGATTTGTAGGTTATAATGTTCAATCTGGTATGTTAGGTAATTTTCTATCAGGAATACTATCAACTTTTATTGCGACACCTTGTACAGCACCTTTTATGGTATCTGCTGTAAGTTTTGCTATAATGTATCCTAGTATATATTCTATTATAATATTTCAAGCGATAGGACTAGGAATAGCATTTCCTTATTTGTTAATATCTTTTTTTCCTAAATTGTTGTTTTTTATACCAAGACCTGGAAAATGGATGGAGATTTTAAAGGAATTTTTGTCATTCCCTATGTATATATCTGCGATATGGTTATTATATATTTTGGTTAAGCAGAAGGGTATAGTATTTTTATTTCCAGCTTTATGTGGTGTTGTTTTAATTATTGCGGGTATTTGGGCGCTTAAGTTTATTGATAAAGGTTGTTTTAAATTTTTATTACCTTTATCCATTGTACTAGTGATCGTACTTTCTTTTTATTATACTAATAAGGTTTTCTATGTTGCTACTGCTTCAAGGAGTATAGAGTTTTCTCAGGAAAAGCTTAATGTTTTGTTAAACAAAGGGAAGTCTGTATTTCTTGCTATAGGAGCGGAATGGTGTTTAACATGTAAATTAAATGAACAGGTATTAGAATCTAAAGATATTCAAGAGTTACTTTCCAAAAAAAGAATAATTTATATGAAAGCTGATTGGACTAATAAAGACAATGATATTGCAGCTTATCTTGATAAAATGAAGCAAAGTAGCATACCATTTTATATCTTGTATGTTAATGGAAATAAAGTCAAAATCTTACCACAGCTTTTAAGCAGCAAAATCCTCAAGGACACTTTAAATGATTATTAATATAATAACATGTGTAATATTTTTTCAAAATAATTTAAGGATCTCACATTTTTCATTGCATATACAGGAACTACCTTTTCCCCTAATTCTGGTATTTGTATGTGTAATTCACCAACTTTTTGTCCCTTTCTTATTGGTGCAGGAATAATATTATTTCGAGAAATAAATGCTTTAATTTTGTCATAAGAATTATTGTGATAAGTAACTGTAACATCATCATGGATAGTTAATGGTACAACTTTATCTTTACCATACCATACAGTTGCTTGATCAATTTGAGAATTCTTATGAAATATTGTTTTTGTGTTAAAATTATTAAAAGAGTATGAGATGAGTTTTTTTGCTTCGGAAACACGCTCTGTTTCATGTTTAAGTCCACTTACAACAACAAAAATGCGCCTACTATTTTGCTCTGCCGATGCTATTAAGCCATATCCGCCTTTATTGGTATGACCAGTTTTAATTCCATCAACACCGATATTATATTGAAGTAAAATATTGTTATTTTTCTGATAGATATTATTGTAAGTAAAATCTTTTTGGCTAAAGAGATGGTAATATTCTGGGAAATCTTTAAATATTCTCACAGATAAAAATACTATATCTTTTGCTGACATTAAATGATTTTCGTCAGGCCATCCAGTAACATTGCTAAAGTGGCTTTTTGTTAAACCTAGTTTTTGTGCCATATTATTCATTTCGTCGACGAAGTTTTGTTGTGATCCAGAAATACCTTCTGCAAGAGTAATACATGCATCATTTCCTGATGCAACAACAATGCCATTAATTAAATCACGCACTTTTACTTGCTGTCCCTCACGAAGAAATATTGAAGAACCACCCCTTTGCCAAGCACTTTTACTTACAACGAACTTATCATCCATTTTTATGATACCTGCTTTTAAGTATTGAAATGCGATATAAAGAGTCATAAGCTTACTCATGGAAGAAGGTACAATTTTCTCTTCTGCATTTCGTGCAAACAAAATTGAGTTAGAGTTAAGCTCAAAAACTATAGCATTAGGAGCTTTGGTATATAATTGAAAAGCATTCAGCGAGCTAGTTGTAAAAATAAAAAGCGAAAGCGTTAAGAATGTTACTATATGCATTATTACTGAGTTTGTGTATCTTAAATTTGTGTGCTTTATTTATACTTATGTTTAATATTGATATCAACAACTAAATTATAAATGATATATAAATATGTTTAATATTGATATCAGCAATAGATTGTAAATGGTATTATTAAATATTTTGCATGATTTTCAATATTTGAACTAAAATTTTGCGCTAAGAATTTCAATATTTAAAGTTTGTTGATATTTAATATTAGCTATTATTGTATGATAATTTTGTTAAATGCTTTTTTAGTGTATTTTATGATATAGTATTTAGCATTATTAATTATATTATCAAAATTATAATTGAATGTAGGCTAGTAGATATAGTGTAAGGTAATGGTTTTGTATTTATTTATAATATTCAGCAGAAGACATGAAATTTTTTAAAGGTTGCGATACTATATGTTTTGTGTGTTGGGGAAAATTCACTGTGTAAGAAAAATTTAAGGTATAAACTATTTTACTTTGCATATTAACCCCTATGTTTATAATATCAGTAGTGTAGTTTTAGCTAAGGTAGGTATTTAGTATGCAAATTATGAGGGATATTGTTTCTATTAAAAGTTGTGTAAAGCAATTTTGTGATAGTAACTATAAAGTTGGGTTAGTACCAACTATGGGTGCTTTACATGATGGACATTTATCCTTGGTAAACGTTATTAAGGAAAAAGTTGATAAAGTAATATTGAGTATCTTTGTTAATCCTTTACAATTCTCACATGGTGAAGATTATGAGAGTTATCCAAGAAGTGAAAAACATGATTGTGAAAAATGTGAAAAGGCTGGAGTAGATGTTGTGTACTTGCCTATAAGCAGTCTTATGTATCCTAGCGGGTTTTCAACTACTGTAAATGTTGGTAAATTATCTAAAGAATTATGTGGACTATCTAGAGTAAAATATTTCGATGGAATTATGACAGTTTTATTAAAACTTGTAATGCAAACAAAAGTACAGTTTATGATTCTAGGAGAAAAAGATTATCAAATGTTATTTTTAACACGTAAATTGTTTCAGGACTTAAATATAGATATTGAGATTTTGCAAGGTGCTACAATAAGAACTAATAATGGATTAGCATTGTCATCACGTCATAAATATTTAAGTGAAGAACAAAAATGTACAGCAAATTACATATATCATGCGTTGGTTGATATAGCGAAAAGGTTAAAGGATGAACCTTACAAATTATGTGATATTATTGAAAGTGGAAAGCAATCTTTTCAAGATAAAGGATTTGTACTTGATTATTTGCAAGTGCGTGATAATGATACTTTAGAAGAGATAAATTTTTTTAGAGAACCAGCAAGGATTTTTGTTGCAGCTTATTTAGGGAAGTGTAGACTTATTGATAATTTACTTATAGTTTAATGTGTAGTGAGTTGTTTTATTAAATATCAAGGTAGTTTTCCTGTAATAGATGATTGTGCATTTGTTGCGGATGGTGCTTTTATTATAGGGAAAGTGTTTATAAAAAAAAATGTTAGTATATGGTATAACGCGGTCTTGCGTGGTGATGTAGGTGAGATTTATATTGATGATGGTACTAATGTTCAGGATGGTACAGTAATACATGTTGATAGAAATAATGGGGATACAAGAATTGGTAAAATGGTTACAATTGGTCATTGTGCTATATTACATGCATGTACAATTTTTGATAAAGTTTTTATTGGTATGGGATCTATTGTCATGGATAATGCAATAATGGAAAATTATAGTATGCTAGCTGCAGGTTCAATACTTACAAAAGGTAAAATAGTAAAGAGCGGAGAGTTATGGTCTGGTAGGCCTGCAAAATTTTTTCGTAAACTTTCTGAAGAAGAAATGTTGCATATTGATGAATCAGCGCATAATTATATAGAACTGTCTCGTAAGTACTCAAAATAATTGTACGTGATGTTTGTTTAAGGAAATATTAGATTTTAGCCTTTATGTGAGTGTCTAGTGATTTTAAGTGTGTGTTAACACTTTAAAGCTTATGGAAATTTTTTATTTTAACTATGTATTGATATACTAGAAGGATTATAAATTTTATTTCAAACTGTATTAGCTTATTAAATAATATACATACATTTTGTATTGATTATTTAATAATTCGTTTATATTTTATAATTGTGTCATTTTTAGAAAGATTTGATAAATATTTACTCTGATCTACAATTTGACATTTTGATTATTTAATGATTAATTACTTGTAATAATATAGTAAGTAACAATACTAATTGCATTATCAGTGTAAGGTTTTTTTATGAATAATTTAATAGAGATAAAGGCTGATAGTCTTGGGGGGGAATCTATACTTGAAGCTCCCGTACGAGTACTTAAAAATGTTGGTAGTTCTGTACATAAGGATGAGGTGATATTTATCATTGAAACTGATAAAACTTCATTAGAGGTGGTATCTCCAGTGGAGGGAGTAATAACAAAGATATGTGTTGCAGATGATGATATGATTTCTAAGGGTCAAGTATTGGCAATTGTTGATCAACAAGTGTCTAATCCTTCGAATAATGAATTATATGGTGATAAAAATAATGAGCAAATTGAGCAGGATAATATGCAAAAATTTATTGAGAAAAGGCATGCACCTGCTGCTTATAAAATTGCAGAAGAGGAATCAGTAAATTTAAGCGAGGTGAAGGGTTCTGGTTATAATAAGAGAGTAACAAAATCTGATGTTTTAGAGCATATTAATAAAAGTCTTACTACTAGTAGGGATGATTTTTCTAGAGATGTAACAAAAAGCAATATTCCTAAAGAGCCAGGCAGAGAACAACGTGTTAAAATGAGTAAAATTAGACAGGTTATTGCTTTGAGACTTAAAGAATCTCAAAATACTGCTGCTATACTTACCACATTTAATGAAATAGACATGAAAAGTGTTATGGATATTCGGACAAAATATAAAGATGGTTTCGAAAAAAAGTATAACACTAAATTAGGGTTTATGTCGTTTTTTATTAAGGCTGTGACGTTAGCTTTAAAAGAAGTTCCAGTGATTAATGCTGAAATATGTGATAATGACATTGTATATAAAAACTATTATGATATAGGTATTGCTGTTGGTACAGATAAAGGATTGGTTGTTCCTGTAATACGCAATGCAGATAAGATGTCTTTTGCTGATTTAGAAATTATGCTTTTATCACTAAGTAAAAAAGCAAGAGATGGCAAGCTTGAAGTTGCTGATATGGTTGGTGCTACATTTACTATTACTAATGGTGGTGTTTATGGATCTTTATTATCAACTCCGATAATTAATCCCCCTCAATCTGGGATTTTGGGTATGCATACAATACAAAATCGTCCTGTTGTAGTTAATGGGTCTATAGAAATAAGACCAATGATGTATGTTGCATTATCTTATGATCATAGGATTGTTGATGGTCAAGGAGCAGTAACGTTTTTAGTACGTATTAAACAATATCTTGAAGATCCTGTTAGAATGTATTTAGATGTATAATTTATAAACGTGGTGTATAAAAACATAGTTATTCATAATAAAGAAGATTTCGAATCCATGCGTAAAGCTGGTCAACTTGCAGCTGAGGTTCTTGATTTTATTACTTCTTATATTAGGCCGGGTGTTTCCACGAATATGCTTAATGACTTATGCCATGAGTTTATTATATGTGCTGGAGCTATTCCTGCACCTTTAGGGTATAGGGGTTATCCTAAATCTATTTGTACGTCAAAGAATTATGTTGTTTGTCATGGCATTCCTGATGATGAGTTATTAAAAGATGGGGACATACTAAATGTAGATGTTACTGTTATATTAAATGGATGGCATGGTGATACAAGTAGAATGTATTGGGTTGGAGAGCCATCAATTAAAGCAAAACGTCTTTGTGAAGCGACCTATAATGCGTTATTATCTGCAATACAGCAAGTTAAGCCAGGTAATAAATTTAACCAGATTGGATTAGCTATAGAAGGTGTTATAAAAAAGTATGGTTATTCTATAGTACGAGACTACTGTGGTCATGGATTAGGAAGAAAGTTTCATGCTAGTCCCAATATTATGCATTATTATGATGCAGATAATGATTGCGTTATGCAAGAGGGAATGTTCTTTACAATAGAACCTATGATTAATGCAGGAAAATATTACACTATGCTTAGTCAACATGATAAATGGACGGTGATTACTAGAGATTTTTCGTTATCTGCACAATTTGAACATTCATTAGGCGTTACGGAAGATGGTGTTGAGATATTTACAAGTTCTCCAAAGGGACTTGATTTTCCACCATATAAGTTATGATATTATGTCTTTAAAGCATTGTGTTTTAGAAATGCAGTATGGATAATCAGTAATATGCCTATAGGGCTGAGTAGGTTCTACTGTATTTATGTAAGTAGTATTTCATGTGTTATTTATATAATGGCTGTATTTTTGTGTGGTTAAATGAATATTTAACATAAGTAGTTTTATGATTACAATATCATCTTTACTGCGTGAAGCAGTGAAAATATTGCATAATGCTCGTATTGATAATCCACAATTTGATGTGGAAATATTAATGCAATATACTTTAAATATAGAACGTGCAACTATTATTGTAAATTCGAATTTTCCTGTTTGTCGTAGTAAGTTAAAAGTATTTTGGCAGGCAATAGAACAGCGTGCTAATAGAGTTCCTGTTTCTCAGATTATAGGTAAACGTGAATTTTGGAGTAAAGAATTTGTAGTTAACGCTAATGTGTTAGATCCTCGACCAGAAACAGAAACGATAATTTCATCTACCTTTGAAATATATAAAACTAAAAATAGTAGGATTACTATTGCAGATTTGGGTACAGGTACGGGTTGTATTATGATAACATTATTATCTCACTATCATAATGCGGTTGGTGTTGCTTTTGAAAAAAATGTTAAAACTTATAGGATAGCATATGAAAATTTGAAGCGTCATAAAGTATATAGTAGAACAAAGTTATTGTTATCTTCTTGGATAGAATGTGAGGGGGAATTTGATCTAATAGTAAGCAATCCTCCATATATTAAAAGATCTAAAATTTCAAGTTTGCAACCAGAAGTAAAATTATATGAACCATTTGTAGCTTTAGATGGTGGTCCTATAGGGATAGAAAATTATATTCAAATTTTTCAAGTAATTAAAAGGTGTTTAAAACACAATGGTAAAGCTATTTTGGAAATAGGAGAAGATCAAGTTCAAATTCATAGGATAGTGCCAAATTATGGATTGATTTTTTGTAATTATGTGTATGACTTGTGTGGAAAAAAACGTTGTATAATATTAAGTAATTCTGCTAAAACATAATTGATTTATTTATAACAAAGTTATAAGAATATTATTACATTTATATTTAAGAAGATTGTAAAAAGTAGTTCATAGTTAATAAATGTAGTTTTGAAGTGCTAATATATTAAGTTATGATTTTATGTATTAATGCTTTATACTACGTTTATAATTACATACATAAAGTATAATTTTTGATATATAAGAATTATTACGTTATTGTATAATAGTTTTGCCTTTATTATGTTTTCAATAATATGACAATATAATAAAGTTTGAGGAATGTGTATGAATAGGTATAATAAGTTGAGTGATAATAGTTTTTTATCTTTATTATGTTTTGGCAATGCGATAATATAATCAAGCTTTAGGAAAAGAGTAAGATATTCGTATTAATTGTGTCTATGTGTGCACTATGTAACCTATATGGCTTTAGCTTGGTTATGTAAGCTTATTATTTTATTACACGTAACTAATATTTATTGTTGTTGAGTGTCAAATATATAGCAATAAATCATATTGAATTAAGTTTATTAAATGGTATACAGTAGGAATGCTAAAATATAGGTAGAGTTAGGTATATGTGATTTTAAACATTATTATAATAGTATTTTTGTATTGAAATAGTGGTTATATTACAAAATTTATTGTAGTGATGCTAAAGTGTATTTGTATTCAGACTTAGTAGTCTGTGTGTTATATAAGCGCTGTGTATATTAAGACTTGTTTGTTTTGTAAGGAATATCTATAATTTAATGGTACCGGATTCATATGCTGCGTATAAATCATCACAGCCTCCTATATGTTTTCCGTCAATGAATATTTGGGGAACAGTCATACTGCCACCTGAATTTCTGATCATTTCATTACGTGCTTGATCATTATCTGTAATGTCAATTTCTTTAAAAGGAACTTTTTTTTTATTGAATAAAACCTTGGCTTTAGTACAATATGGGCAGAAGCTTTTAGTATATATTACGATTTTTGGCATTTGACTATCCTGTATAACTAAAATGGTAAATGATTACTTATTATCAAAGTTGTTGATGTAATGTAAAGTTAAATATGAAAGTATTGTATGGTTATCATGGAGATGTAGATGTTGTACTTGCATTTGGAAATTTTGATGGGGTACATTTAGGTCATGGTGCAGTTTTTTCTAAAATAAAAGATATATCGCATAAGCAAAGTATATCATCTGCTGTTATAACTTTTATACCTCATACAGAAGTTTTTTTACGAAACAAAACAAATTTTCTTTTATCAAATTTTGAACAAAAAGTAAAATTAATAACGCAGCATGAGGTAGATTATTTATATGTCGTTGAGTTCAATAAAGACTTTTCACAAATATTACCAGAAGATTTTATTACTAAAATACTGGTTGATGGTTGTAAAATGAAGCATATTGTTGTAGGACACGATTGTGTATTTGGGTATAAAGGTATGGGTAGCATAGGGTTACTACATGCTTACTCACAGATATACGGTTATGATGTTACAGAAATTAATCCTTTAACTAAAAATGGAATATTGTGTTCGTCGTCTTCAATTAGAAAGTGTTTACATTCTGGTGATATAGAATTAGCTAATCAATTGTTAGGTAGAGCATATCAGATTAATGGTAGAATTTTTAGAGGATTAGGTAGAGGAAAGACATTGGGATTTCCAACAATTAATGTTAGGATAGAGGACTTTTTAGTTCCTAAATTTGGGGTTTATGCTGCACGTATAAAGATTAACGATTATAGTGATAAATGGTTTAATGGTGTTGTTAATATAGGAATAAGACCGACATTTTGTGATATAGAGTGTCCTATATTAGAAATGTATATTTTTGATTTTTGTAGTAATATTTATGAAAAAGAGGTAAGCATTGAACTACTAGGTTTTATACGTTCTGAGAAAAAATTTGATACTGTTAATCAGTTAGTAGACCAAATAAAGTGTGATATTGAAAAAGTAAAAGTTAATTATCTATTATGAAGTTTTTTATTAACATTATATTGATAAGTTTAGTAATTGTGCTTGATCAAGGCAGTAAATGGTATGTTATGAAAGTACTGCATTATGATCAAGTAATTACATTATGTAAGCATTTGAATATAGTAATGGTATGGAATTCTGGTATTAGTTTTGGTATGTTTAGTATTATGAAAAATAGTAATATTATTTTTTCGATATTATCATGCTTTATAGTGACAATATTATTGTATTTTTCGTTTAAATTAAAAAGTAATTGTAGGTTTATTATTGCTGTTATCATTGGTGGGGCTTTGGGAAATCTGATTGATAGATTAAGATTTGGAGCAGTTTTTGATTTTATAGATATACATGTGGTAGATTGGCATTGGCCTGCATTTAATATTGCAGATGCGGTTATAGTATGTGGAGTAATGACTTTACTTTGTAAAAGTTTTATAAATGCAGAAAATAATAATGCACAGTAATATTCAATATCAAAAAATGTAATGTAATGCTATAAAGTTTGTGAGATTATTCAGGTATAGTGTATTCGGTTATGTATGCCAGGTATATATTTGGTGAATTAATAACTTTGCTTTATGAATATACGATATTGAAAAAGTTTATGTGATAATAATAAATAGGTTGTACACAATTTGGCTAAATTGTATATTATCTAGAAAACATTTATCTTGTATTTAATGTATAGGTTATTATTTATGATGATGCGGGTTGTGTTTATATTGTTGTATGTTATTTGTGTTTGTGATGTTGCGCTGTCCTTAGATAAAAAGATTTTACATCATACAAAACTTGATAATGGAATGGAAGTTTATGTGCTTCCTAATAACCGCGTACCAGTTGTAATGCATATGGTAATATATAAAGTTGGTGGCGTTGATGATCCTTATGGGTACTCTGGATTAGCACATTTTTTTGAGCACTTAATGTTTAGTGGTACAAATAATTTTGCAGATTTTGCATCTACTATTAATGATATTGGTGGTGAATTTAATGCTATGACTTCATCTTATAGTACTATTTATTATGAATTAGTAGGTAAGCAGTATTTACCGCTTGTTATGCAAATTGAGTCTGATAGGATGCATAATTTAAAAATTACAGATAAAGCTATGAAACGTGAACGGAGTGTAGTATTAGAAGAAAGAAAAATGCGTACTGATAGCAATCCCTATGGTGTAATAACTGAAGAAATGATAAGGGCTTTCTATCGTAATGGTTATGGGAGGCCGACTGTTGGTTGGGAGCATGAAATAAAAAACTTTAATAGAGAAAAAGCTGAGAAGTTCTATAATACATATTACAATCCTAATAATGCTATTTTGTTTGTATCAGGTGATGTGAATTTTGAGGATGTAGTTAAATTATCAAAAAAATATTATGGTAGCATAAGCAATAGAGCATCAGCTGTTAAACGTATACCTCAATTAGAACCTTCTCATAAAACTGATATTGCTGTAACACTACGCAATAGTTCAGTAAAAAGCCCAGAAATATTTATTACTTATAAAGCTCCAAGTATTATTACCGGTGATAATTATCACATTATGTATTTAGTTGCTGATTTATTGGGGAATAATGCATTTGGAAGTTTGTATAATGCATTAGTATTGAAAGAATTAGCAACTAGCGTATCAGTATCATGTAATCTAGACGAATATAGTGATGGATTTATTACTATTCATGCGATACCTAAAAGTGGCATATCTCTTAAAAGAATAGAGCGTGAAATTGATGATACTATAAAACTTGGGTTTGAAAAAGACGATGCTTTTTTTCGGTTAAAAAAAACGAATACTACAGCAAACATAGTATATGCTTTAGATGGGCTTAAAGCTATTTCATTTTTTTATGCTAACAATTTAGCATTAGGAGTACCTTTAGTAGATGTACAAGATTTTATTGTAAAAATGAAGAATATAAGTGAAGAAGATGTTGATGCTGCAATGAAAAGCACCTTTAATGGTGCAAAATTAGTAGGATATTTATTACCTAAATAAGAGGTATAATTATGATTAGAAAGTATGTTTATGCTTTTGTAATTAGTTTAATAGTGTATACTACTGGTAGTAGTGCTAGTGGATTTAAAATAGATGTAAAAGATGCTGTTACTTTAAATGGTATAAAATATTGGTATGTTCAAAATAAAGAATTACCAATAGTATCATTGTCTATAGCATTTAAAAAAGCAGGTTATGCATATGATCCACAAGGTAAACAGGGTATTGCTTCGTTGATAACTAGTGTAATAACAGAAGACTTGAGAGGTCCTGGTCAGCTTCCTATGAAATTAAAATTAGCTTATGATGGAGTAGACATTACTTTTTCTGTAGATCGTGAAAATTTTTATGTTCATTTAAAAACTTTATCTGAAAATCTTGATATTGCCTTATCACATTTATATTATTGTTTAACTGAAAGTGTTGTTTTTACAGATGCACTAGATAGGATAAAAGGTCAGCAAAGAGCGACCTTGAAACGTTTATCATCATATCCAGATTTAGTTGCTGCTTATGGACTGAATAAAATGTTATTTGGTAATCATCCGTATTCTTATAATAAGTATGGAACTGAAGAAACCATAAATAATGTGGATGTACATGATATTGCAAATTATATTAAAAATAAATTTAATACGAATCAAATGGTTATAGGAGTTACAGGAAATTTTGAAGTTGAAGCTTTATCTAAGGCAATAGATCATTGTTTTTCAGAGTTAAATGTTAATGTTGTTGAAATGGAGAGTACTGATATTGATCAAGCGGTATTTAAAAATAATTTAAAGGGTTATATTTATATGGATACTCCACAAAGTGTTATTATGATTGCTCAAAGTGGTATATCTTATGGTCATCCGGATTACTATGCAGTATATTTGTTAAATCATATTATAGGAGGATTGCCTTTAAATTCAATTTTGATGAAGAAGTTGCGTGATAATTTAGGTATTACGTATAGGATATATAGTTATTTAAGTAATGATAATCATTGTGATGAGTGGATAAGTGTTTTATATACAGATGATTCGACAGTAGATAAAGGTGTTTCTGTATTACTAGATACTATACGTGATATTAAGAAAAATGGTGTTAATAAAGATATGTTTAATATGGCAAAATCTAGTATTACAAATGCTTTCGTATTCTCATTGCTAAATGCAGATAATACTGCTAAGTTATTAATGAATACTCAGTTAAGAGGATTAGATGTAAATTATTTAAATAAGCGTAATTCTTACTTTGATGCGGTTACTTTAAATGATGTTAATAGAGTGGCAAAAAGCTTTCTTTCCAATGAATTATCGATAATTGAGGTAGGTAGAAATAATCATTTTAAAGGTAAAGTTATAAATTGAATATAATTTTTCTGTTATTAGAAGCTGTGATAATTTTAAGGGTTAGAATTTTTATTATGTAGTAAGTAATACTTAACTTTTAGAAGTGAATTTTATATCTAATGCATAAAGGTAGTTGTCAAGCAAGTGCTGCTAGAAAAATGACAAAGCTAATGTTAGAAATGTATAATTGTTCTAAATAAGGCACTAACTATATAAATCTATGTGCAAATAATTATGAAAAAGTATTATTTGCGTCTTTACGGAGAGATACAATAATTCACTAAAAATGGGTTGCTTTATAAACAATTAATTATAAATATATATCTTTGTAGAGTTTTAAACTTAGCACGTTTACATTATTATAAGATGCTTTTAGTTTTAAAATTACATCAAAGCTTAGTATGCACAAATAAAATATTTCATAATAAAATAATGAATCACCATAAAACATAAATACACAATTATGTTACTATCTACTAATAACATGATATCATATGCCTAATATACTTGAAAATTTTATCAATGATGAAAAATAGTACTATATTAACATTTTTATTGTTAATAACGATGTCAATGATTTGTTTAGTATGTGCATCTGTACCATTGTATAGAATATATTGCAAAGCTACAGGATACGGTGGAACAACTCAAAAAACTTCCTTGTTTAATAATAAGCTAAAAGTGGGAAAAAAAGAAATAAGGGTTAGGTTCAATGCTGATATTAATAACTTATCTTGGTCATTTTATCCAGAATTACCTTATGTTATTGTGAAACCTGGAGAACAGACATTAATTTTTTACAAGGCAGAAAACTTACTAAATGTTTCTACTACTGGTATAGCCGTATACAACGTTACTCCCTATAAAGTTGGAAAGTATTTTAATAAGGTGGCATGCTTTTGCTTTTCAAAACAAACCTTATCTCCTAAACAAAAAACTGTGATGCCAGTTGCATTTTTTATAGACCCCAATATAGAAGATGACCCTAACACTTCAGATACAGATACTATAACCTTATCTTATACTTTTTTTAAATATAAAGAAGACAACGACACAGATAAAAAATAATTAACTATATTTTACTTGTATAATAATCTATATTTTTACTTTTTAACATTAATTCTGTTGTTTTTTGTTAGTAAAATTTTACTGTAATATTTGTTGCTAGATATATTTTATATTTCTTAAATGTAAATTTATTTTATAGATTAAGTTTGTTTGTATATTTTTTTTAACATTAATTCTGCTGCTTTTTGTTCAGCAGACTTTTTACTATTACCTGTTGCTGTTGCTGTTCCATAATGTGATAAGCTAACTTCTACTGTAAAAACTGGACAATGATCTGATCCAGACTTATTTATTACACAATAATAAGGTGTTGATAATTCTTGTGTCTGTGCCCATTCTTGCAGCTTTGTTTTTGCATCCTGAGGAGGAAATGGCATACATCTAGCAGATGACTCCCAATGTTGTAAGATAAATTCTTTAGCTGGTTGTATTCCTCCGTCTATATATATTGCTCCAATTAGTGCTTCTAGTGCGTTTTCTAAGTTATTTAAGTTCTCTTTTCCACCACAAGCTTTTTCTCCTGCTGACATTATTATAAATTGTCCTAGATTAAGAGATTGTGCTATCTCTACTATTTTACCTTTACATACTAAAGCATTCTTTCTTTTTGCAAGACTACCTTCATTTTCTAAGGGAAAGATGTGAAAAAGCATTTCAGAGATAACCATATTGAGTACTGTATCACCTAAAAATTCTAAGCGCTCATAGTTTATATTGCGTTTTTGTAAAGTACTGGGGTGAGTTAAGGCCTCGTATAATAATTCTTTATTTTTAAATTGGTATTTTATAGATTTTAGTATGTTACTCATAACTTAATTTAGTTCAACATGAAATTCTTTTTTAGATATAGGCTGATTAGTAATTATATTGTTGAATTTAATAATTGTGTTCTGTTGTGATGGGCTACTTATACTTAACTCAGTAATAGCAATGGGAATTTTATTAAATGTTACTTTAATAATAGAATTTGTATTAAAATCTTTTATAGTAGCTGTTTCTATGTTTGCGTAGCTAGTGATATTTACACAGTTGATATTTGGTATACTACTGATATTATTACTCAGTAAATCAAGTATTGCATTATTGACTGGAGCATAGGTATATTCTTTAAGCTCTTTGTCATAATATGTAATTACCTTTTTTTTAATCACTATGGAGATATGGGTAGGTGGATAATAATTCCATTTTAAAAAACCAGGCTTTAACATTATAACAAAACCATGTTGTATAGAATTTGGATTAATTTGTGTAAAATTAGCTTTAAATGATAATATTCTGTTAAATAATTCATGACATTTTGCATTATGTGATATTGCACTACCAATAACATTATTGGGAAGAATGGCAACAGCAGCTAATATTACAGATATTATTAATCGCATTATTTTAATTTTACAGCTATAAATATTTGAGGATTATTATCCCTTTGAATCCTTAGTAATATGCTTTTTTTACCTTTTGCTTTTTTTATTGCATTTTTAAAATCAGTAGTGTTTTTAATAATAGTTTGATTCACTTGTGTAATAATATCATCTTTTCTTATCCCTTTACTAAAAGCATCACTACTACGATCCACTTTTAGTACAATTATTCCACTGTTATCATTATTATCATTAATCCTATTATAATCTTGTGGGATATTGCCTACAGTTAATCCTAATGTTTCATTATTAATAATTTGTGTATCTTGTGAAGTATTGTCAGATGTTTGATTATTTGGTAACTTACCAATATTTACATTGATGTTAATTGTACTACCATCCCGATATACCTTCATTTTAGCTTTTTTATTTGCTTCAGCTCTTCTAACAAGCTGAGTTAGTTGTTGTGCTTTTTCAGTTTTAACACCATTGAATTCAAGTATTACATCACCAGGCTTAAGTCCTGATTTTTCTGCTGGACTGTTTTTAATAACACTTGCAATTAATACTCCATTGGGGTTTTTCATATTTAAAGACTCAAGCATATCTTGAGTTATTGCTTGTACTACTATTCCTAGCCAACCATGCTCAACTTTTTTTCCTTGTGATAGAATGTTAATGATGGGTGCAGCACTATTGGATGGAATTGCAAAAGCAATACCTACATTTCCTCCACCTTGTTGAGGTGAAAAAATTGCTGTATTAATGCCAATTACTTCACCATTAGTATTAAATAAAGGTCCTCCTGAATGACCGCGATTAATTGCAGCATCAGTTTGTAAAAATTCATTAGAAGTTCCCATATCAATATCACGTCCTCTTGCAGATATTATACCGGTACTTACAGAGACTCCAAGTCCAAACGGATTGCCAATAGCAAGTACCCAATCTCCAACTAATGCGTTATCGGAATTTCCAAGCTTAACATATGCAAGCTTCTTATCAACTTTTACTTTTAATACTGCAAGGTCAGTTTGAGGATCTGTACCTAGTACTGTTGCCTTTGCCTGTGTATTGTCACTAAACGTGACAGTAATTTTTGTTGCGTTTGCAATAACGTGATAATTTGTAACAATTATTCCTGATTCGTCGATAACAAACCCTGATCCTAAAGATGTTGCTTCTCTTGGTTCAGAAGGAATTTTATTAAAAAATGGTTCAAAATTTTCAAAAAACTCTTCCAACATTCCTCTAGGAATGCCAGGAAAGCGAAAGGTTTGCTTTCCTCCTTTATAACGTTCTTCATTAGGGATAACTTGTTCTGTAGAAATGTTGACAACCCCTGGAATTAACTTTTTAGTTAAATGTGAAAAACCTTGATTGTGTAAATGTGATGTATCTGCAAAACTAGAAATGGTACTTACTAATGTTAATAGTATAATAATTAACAAAGAACTTTTTTTCACAACTACCCCCTATTTTTATTGAAAGGACCCATAAAGTCATTATTTGGTGATAAGATAAATTTAGTTTTATCGTTTGAAAATGCTTTCCTATAAGATTGCATTGTGCGATAAAAGCTAAAAAACTCTGGATCAACCTTTAAGGCACTATTATAAATTTTTGATGCTCTTGCTTCGCCTTCACCTCGAATAATTTGTGCTTCTTTCATGGCATTAGCAATAATGATACGTTTTTGTAATTCCGCATCAGACTTAATTTTCTGTGATATTTCTTCTCCTTCAGCTCTAATTTCTTTTGCTTCCTTTTCTCTGTCTGTTTGCATGCGCCGGAAAATTGCAGAACTGTTTTCTTCTGGTAAATCTGCTCTTTTAATTCTTACATCTACCATTTTAATTCCAAATTTTTTAGATTCTTTACTAACACCTTGTTGTATTAATAACATGACATCAGATCTTGCTTCGTTTAAAAAGTTAATTAAAGCAACGTTGCCAACTTTTTCACGAAGATTTGATTCGATAATTGAGCTCAACCTATTTTCTAATCCTGGCTCGTTTTTTACAGTTTGGTAAAAATTAACGGGGTCAGTGATTTTATATTTAGCGTAAAAGTCAACAATAAACCGCTTTTGGTCGGCAGCAATTACTTCACAAGAATTTGATCTAATATCAATCACTCTGTTATCAAGGTAGATTATTTTGTCAATAATAGGTGTTTTTAAATATAATCCACTGTTATGTATTTTTCGTATCACTTTTCCAAATTGTAAAACTATTGCTTGCTGTGCTTCGTTTACAATAAACAGTGAATTATATAATAAAGCAGCTGCAAAAAATATAAAAATACTTAATCCTAATTTTAATGATCCATTCATGGGCTACCTTATTATTTTATGACAGTATTTGTTAACGGTAAGTAAGAAAGTATGCCTTTTAAATCATCACTAACTACAGTTTTATCAGCATTATGTAGTATATCTTCCATTGTTTCTAAGTACATACGATTTCTTACAGCTAATGGCTGAGTGATGTATTCTTTATGAATAGCTATAAATTTTTTTGCTCCACCTTCAGCTTTATTAATTATCTCGCTTCTATATGCTTCAGCATCAAGCTTAATTTTTATAGCTTCTCCTTTAGCCTTAGGTAAGATTTCATTTCTATAAGCATAGGCTTCATTTATTACTTTTTCTTTATCAGCTCTAGCACTTTGTACATCTCTAAAAGAACTAATAACTTTTTCCGGAGGATCGACTTTTTTTAATTGGATAGAAAGTATTTCGATTCCCATTTGATATTGGTTAAGAATATTTTGTAATAGCGTTTTTGTTTCGTATGCAATTGCAGCTCTCCCTTTCCCTTCAATTGCAAATGAAATAGTACTTTTCCCTATGATTTCACGCATTGCGCTTTCTGCTGCGTTTTTCACTGTTGCTCCAGGCCTATCATCACGTACTTTAAAAAGATAATTATACGCATCGTTAATGCGCCATTGAACATCAAAGTTAATGTTAACAATATTCTCATCACCAGTTAGCATCACACCTTCACCGTGATCTGTTGAGGAATCTGCATGAAGATTAGAACCTATTTCTTCTTTATTAATTACTTTTACTTTTAAATTAATAACATGTCCAATGGGGTAAGGAAAATAATACTGTAAGCCAGGACCTACAGTGTTATGATATTTTCCAAACAATAGTCTTACACTTTCTTCTTCAGGATGTACAATATAAAAACCAGTACAAATGTAAATGCAAAGCAATATTATTGTGATAAACAAAAAACGCATTTTGTTAAAAAAAAAGCCTTGATTATTTTCAAATAACTTAAATGTTTGGTTAAATTTTTCA
This sequence comes from Candidatus Neoehrlichia procyonis str. RAC413, assembly GCF_000964795.1. Taxonomy (GTDB): domain Bacteria; phylum Pseudomonadota; class Alphaproteobacteria; order Rickettsiales; family Anaplasmataceae; genus Neoehrlichia; species Neoehrlichia procyonis. The sequence continues at coordinate 1,032,854 of NZ_LANX01000001.1, forward strand.
GCAATCTTGCTAAATTTTAAATCATTTGCATTATTTGTAAACTTTTTGAAGTCTTTTTTTGTATTCCATGGATCATTATTATCTATCATAAAATTGTATAAACATTTAAAAATGACTGTAAGTATAAAATAACTAAAAAAGTATTGCTTTAGTTACAGCAAGTAATTTTAACCGTAATTGGATCATTTATCAATTATAAATTTAAGTAACGAAAAAACTATTTTTTATAATCTAGTTGATTTTAATTAAAATCAAAGTTTTTATTATGCGACTTAATAGATAACAAGTAATCGTGAAATTCCTTTTTAGAGGATTGAGATAATAGTTCAGTATTTTGTGGCTTAACATTTAATGTTAATGGTATATTGTTATTGTGTAAGTTAATAAGGTGGCTATTATTTTTTTTGTAGTAAATTATTAAAAGAGTGATAATAGCAATTATATATATTATTATTAGTACCCGTACGCTTTTCATAATAATAACTGTTAATTACATTGGTGGTGTGCTTATATCGAAAATAGTTGCTTGGTACAAGAGATTTTTTTAAATATTAGTGTTACATTTGTTATATAAATAACTAATATTATAATCTTTAATACAATAAATAATTAATCAAAGAAATATTTTATTAGTTCTAATTTATGAACATATTTTCTGTTTTTGTGTATTTATATAAGGTAAGTATTGATTTATGGATCGGAATTGAAAATATTTTTTGAATATTAAGTGTTTTTGTAGCCCACTGTATTATATAAAACTAATTTAAACATTAGTATATCTATATCTCTAAGCAAAACAATGAAGTATTGTTAGGATATATTTATGTTGCTTGCTTACATAGAGCTGACAATGTTACTTTCTGTCGTAAAATTAACAATAGTGAGAAGTACATGAAAGTTAATCTTTTTAGCTTTTGTTATACAATACAAGCTTATGGAAAGTTTTTGAATATTAAAAGGATACACATAAAGTCACAAGGTTTTTAATTCAGTATAAATTTTGTTAAACTAAAAAATTTAAAATAGTAAGTTTTGTTGTTGCGTTTGCAAATTTTGTAACACCTATATAAATATGCTTAAAATTAAAAAAAATAGCACTTAAGAATAAATTTTTAGTGTTGGATTTATTTTTGAATATACCATCTTAAGATTATACATGGTTGAAAGCTTTCTTTATAAATGATAAATAATGTAAAATTATTACTTTGAGTATTTATTTTGATATGTGTATTTCATTGATGAATTATATTAAACTTATTAGATCATGTGAAGTTAATACATTAATCGAATTTTTCACATCTATTACCTACTTTTTGAAGGATTCATAACATCATTATTTAGTGATAAAGTAATTTAATTGTTAAAAGAGCTTGTCTATAAGTTTGTATCGTTATAACAAATGCTAAAAATTTTGATCAACCTTTAAGACATTATTATAAATCTTTTTATGTTTTATGCATATACGTTATAGATTTACGTATATATATTTGTGTATACAGAATTGGTTTACTCAAATAGTAAGACGCTTTAACTTAGGATATTTTTCTATGTTAAAGCTACTTTAAAAAGGCCTAATTAGCATGATTATCAAGATAATTTATAAAATAAAAAAGTTTATGTTTATAACTGTAATTGGAAGAATGGTAACATAATAATGTATTTGAGTGACTAAAAAATTTTTTCTGACTATTATAAAATAACTTTAAAGTTGTTAAGCATATTTTTTATACATACTATTTGTAAGTTATATTTATATAAAATTAATTATTTTGTGTTGTAATATCAGGCATGTAATGCACCATAAGGTTGTATTTATGCTTAAGTTAGTGTAGCCCGTTTATTAAATTAAGAAGGTAGTAAATACAACTTTAGGTGTAGGTTGTAGCCATTTGGACTACATGTATATAAAAATGGGTTTTCATTAGTTGGATATAGGAGTCAGATATAGTGTATAAATTGTGTTTGTGGAATATAGCGTATATTGTAAGTTTTGTATTAGTAATAGTTTTTTTTTATAATGCAGTATATGCTCAATCCTATGATGCTTCACAAGTTGCAGAAAAAGTAATATGTAATGTTATATTGTTTGTACAGAAACTTGGTTTACCGATTATGACGGGAGTAATTTTAGGTTCAAGTATTATGGCAATATTTGGAAGATTAGCATGGCCCGCAATAGTAATGTTAGTAGTATTTACAGCGATATTTTTTGGTGCAGCAAAATTAATTAATAAGTTTGCTGCGGGGATAAATATGGGGGCTGAAACTTTTGACTGTAACACAGCTGGAGTTAATAAATAAGATGTAGGTATTAATGCTAATAATTAATATGTGCTTAGTATGAAACTTTTAATTAGGGTTACTACTTATTTTTGGTGCTTTTATCAATGTATTTGATGGATAAAAACATTAAAAATATTTGCATCTTTATAGAGAGGGAAATCCATAAGATAAAATGTTGTGGATTTTAGTATGTTTGTAGTAACAGTAAGCAAATAGAGGTAGCTATGTATAGTGTTTTTTCATGGAAAATAGTGCTTATTATAAGTTTTATTATGATATTAGGTCTAGGGGGTGTTATAAGCGCTGTAGCAAAAGACGGGCAAGACTCAAGTCAGGTTGCAGAAAAAGTAATATGTAATGTTATATTATTTGTGCAGAAGCTCGGGTTACCAATTATGACAGGAGTAATTTTAGGTTCAAGTATTATGGCAATATTTGGAAGATTGGCATGGCCCGCAATAGTAATGTTAGTAGTATTTACAGCGATATTTTTTGGTGCTGCAAAATTGATTAATAAATTTGCTGCAGGTATAGGTATTGATGCTGAAGCATTTGATTGTAAAACAATAACAAAGGCTTAATTATTATGTTTTAGGTGATTTATGTTAAGCAAGGTTACTTGAAAGTTAGTTACTCATAACATGGTATATATTTATGTATTAATTGTATGAAGTGGAAATACCACTATATGATAATAGATACTATATCGAAATAAAATGGTTAGGTAGCATATTTATAAGGATTTCAAATTTATGTGAAAATATAAAAAGAACTATGTATTGATCAATGATACATTTTATGGCATATACGTTGTGTTTGTAATGGGTTGTAAGTTATAATTAGTAATTCTGCTTTTTTGTTTATATAAAATTAACTCTTCTATGCTGTAATAACGATACTGCTACACTAAATAGCAAATCAATTATTGAGGTTGTTATGAAAATTACAGCAAATAATCACTACCATCTTATAAAGATTAACATATTTTGAGCAGTGTAGTTTTTTCAGTGGATAAATATTTTTTATACTCTAAATAGTGTGTTGCACATAACAGGTGTTAATAAGTGGTATTTGATTTGATGATATCTAGAATTTGATTAAAAAGTATAGAGAGATGACTACATGTCATCTTTGTATAATTTGCTATGTAATAGCAGATAAAAAAATTATTAAGTTTTAATATTAATCAAAATGGTAAAAATTTATGGAAATGTTTAATGTGAAAATATTGGGCACGACATTTATTATCAGTTTAATTTTGGTGCTATGTACTGGATTTTTTACAGTGGCAAATGCAAATGCAGCTAAAGATTCTGAAACGGTAACACAACAAGTAATATGTAATGTAATATTGTTTGTGCAGAAATTGGGCCTGCCAATCATGACAGGAGTAATAGTAGGTTCGAGCATTATGGCAATTTTTGGAAGATTAGCGTGGCCTGCAATAGTAATGTTGGTGGTATTTACAGCGATATTTTTTGGTGCTGCAAAATTGATTAATAAATTTGCTGCAGGTATAGATATGAATGCTGAAAATTTTGAATGTAAACCTGCACCATAGTTATGTGAATGCTGAAAAGACTTTGAGCTAATTAACTGTTATTTCGTGGTGAGATTAATAAACTTTAAAATATTAAGTTGTTTGTAACTGTTTTATTAATGGTTAAACTTATCTATTGTGAGAGTTTGTTATAGTAGAAATTAAAAAACATAAGAACACATAACGAGGTATATATTAATGTTTAATGTGAAAATATTGGGAATGACATTTATTATCAGTTTGATTTTTGTGCTATGTACTGGATTTTTTACAGTGGCAAATGCAAATACGGCTAAAGATTCTGAAACGGTAACACAACAAGTAATATGTAATGTAATATTGTTTGTGCAGAAATTGGGCCTGCCAATCATGACAGGAGTGATAGTAGGTTCGAGCATTATGGCAATTTTTGGAAGATTGGCGTGGCCTGCAATAGTAATGCTAGTAGTATTTACAGCGATATTTTTTGGTGCTGCGAAGTTGATTAATAAATTTGCTGCAGGTATAGGTATTGATGCTGAAAAATTTGAATGTAAAGCAGCATAATGTTGGCAAATGCTAAGCTTTAATTGAATTACTAAAACTGACCATATTGTATAAATATTAAAAATATTATTTACATATGTTATTAACTTAATATTTTTAGTAAACTTGCTTATTATAACATAAAAACTTAGGAACACATACGAGGTATATATTAATGTTTAATGTGAAAATATTGGGAATGACATTTATTATCAGTTTGATTTTTATGCTATGTACTGGATTTTTTACAGTGGCAAATGCAAATACGGCTAAAGATTCTGAAACGGTAACACAACAAGTAATATGTAATGTAATATTGTTTGTGCAGAAATTGGGCCTGCCAATCATGACAGGAGTGATAGTAGGTTCGAGCATTATGGCAATTTTTGGAAGATTGGCGTGGCCTGCAATAGTAATGCTAGTAGTATTTACAGCGATATTTTTTGGTGCTGCGAAGTTGATTAATAAATTTGCTGCAGGTATAGGTATTGAGGCTGAAAATTTTGAATGTAAATCCGCATAATAGGAATTTAATTTTAATTGGTTGAGTGAAAGTCATAGTATTCACTAAATCTGTATTGCTAACGTTTTAATCATTTGTGTTGGTAATGTTAAAGAAAAAATAATGTGAAAAATAGGAGGTGACATTATTATCAGTTGAATTTTATGCTATATATTAAAGTTTGCAGTAATAAATGCAAAAAAGATCTAAATGGTAATACTTTTTTGTATTTAAACTGCTAATTATACAAGAATAGTGATGTGTTTAACTGTATATTGGAAAGTTAGCTAACTAGTCGGTAGTGTTAAAAGTATTTAAAGTAATATTTTTTAATTTTGTATAATTCAAGAAATTTGCAGGAAATATTAGGTATGAGCAAATTTTAATTGCAGGTTAAGTTATTATACAAGAATTTGTTATTAATAGTAAAAAAGTAATAATTGCATATATTTTTATTGTGATGTGGAAAGATATATAATGTAATGTGTATTAAATTTATCTGGTTGATATTCTAAGAAATATATTATTATTGTAAAAAATTGAGTACATATAGTGTACTGTATATTGTGACTTAGTAATGTATAATTAAAGGTTAATTGTATGCTTAGCATAAGTTATTTAGATATGCAATATACAGAATAAGTATTTTGTGTTAATTAAATCGTTTATAAATTGTTTTTTATTTTTATACAATACATAGGTAAGTAATTGTTTGTCTAAGAATGTTGTTACTACTGAAACATGTATATTATTATAAGAAATTATTTTGTATTTCCATTAGTTAACAATAGTATTTGTTGAATACTTTATAAGGTTTTCTTGCATAAAGTATTATAAATGTTATGTAAATAGTTCTATAGTTAATGTTACTGGTAAATATTTAAATATTGATAGATCTTCTTATCCAAGGGCACAAAGTGTTGTTGTTTGATAAACATAGTGTAGATGAATTTTAGTACAATAAATTTAGTATTTAGGCATTTGTAATATTTATGCATAAGGTGTATTGTTAACTAAGCTGATATATATGTTGATGTATAGGAAAATATAGGCTTATATTATAAAGTTTATATGAGTCAATCGCAAACATTATAGTGTTAGTTTAATTTGTTATTTTTTATATTTATAAAAAATTAATAATTTTATGCAGTAATTAGGTCCGCATTATTAGTGAGCCTTGTTTATGATTATTATGAATGTTTTATAAAAAACAATTTTATTTTATTAATATTCTTATCGTGTTGTTATAAGTTGCTAGTTCATTGTAATAAGTTAGTGTGTGATGTATAGATTTCCGTACAGTCTTTAATGGATATATTATATGCAACTCTTGAGAGATAGTTAATAATTTTAGTGTTATATGCTGTGCTGTTTAGTGCTAGGAAGGATTTATTATTTTGACTAACCCATATGTATATAATCCAGCCTATAACAAATGCATTACATAAGATATTGGTAAAGAGATTTGATCATATAACTTTAGTGACTGGGAGTACGTAATTTTAATATAGATTATTAAATAAATTAAGGAGTGTAATTTAATGTGTAACGTTTATTCATGGAGATTATTGTTTATTATAAGTGTAATATTATTTACCACTGAGGTTGGTACGTCATATGCAGAATATAGAGGAGGTGGCTCTATTGTTCAGGCAGATTCAGAAACAGTAGTAGGACAAGTAATATGTAATGTTATATTGTTTGTACAGAAGCTTGGGTTACCAATAATGACAGGAGTCATTTTAGGTTCAAGTATTATGGCAATATTTGGAAGGTTAGCGTGGCCAGCAATAGTAATGTTAGTAGTATTTACAGCAATATTTTTTGGTGCTGCAAAATTAATGAATAAATTTGCTGCAGGAATAGGTGCTGGTGCTGAAACTTTTGACTGTGGGTAAAATATAGAGAAGACAATGCTGAGTTATTGGTATATTAATGCACACTTTTATCGAATTAAATTTTTAGATGTTGTTAAGTGTGTTAATACCTAAAGATTATAGTTATAGTATATTAGATGTTGCAGAGTAAGTGACATATAGTATGTTTTTTATTAAAAAAAATTATGAGGGAGAGGTGGAAGGGATGAATTTAGTAAATTGTGGATATTATGCTAATGTTTATTAATAACGATTATATTGTATTTATAGAATACAATAGGAGTTATTTATATTGTATAATATTAGCAGGTGATATTTTGACTATAGATTTAATGAGAAATTTGTTATAAGTGTTTTGTGTGATTTTTTTGATTAACAAACTTATAAGAATCTTTTGATATTAAAGTTGATTAAATGAGTTGATATTGTTGAAATTTTACATCTAGCGATATAATTTTGACTATCGTTGAAGCAAAAAAGAAATGTAACATAAAGAATTATTAACTAAGCAGATATATCGTAAATAGTAGGAAATGTAGAAGAGGATTTATTTGTATAGGATTACTGTAGTGTTTTTATGGGTATCTATATGCATAATTAGAGAAACTCTATAAAAGATATACATTAAGTATAGGTTAAAAGTATAAAATTAATCTATGTTGTAAGCAAATGCCTATATTATAAAAAATTAAATTAATACATTAAAGTGTTTATGTAGGCATTTACAATTTTATAAAAACATATACATTAGTTACTGTTGTGATCAAATAGATGATTTAGTACGTACTGATAAATTATGAAATGAGTTCAGCAAGTACAAATGTTAATAAATAATACGTTTGAAGTAGATAAGTTGTTTATGTATTTGTAAATTTACATAAAAGATATGTAAGAATATTCTATATATAATATATTATTTTTAAAATAAGATAAAATTATAAGCTGTTAAAAAAAGTTTTTATTACGATATTGAACATGTAATACTGGGTATTATATTTTAGGTAAATTTATAGCTTTATAAGCTTTTATGAAAGATTATTTATATAAATAGTTAATATTATTAGCATGTCAAATAATAGTGATATATATTACTTTTGTGGATCATTATTGTATTTAGATGAACATAGTAGTATTTCTATGTTGATGTGAAGAACTTGATGCAATGGAGTTTTAGTCCTATTTAGGAGGTAAAATGTTAAGTAACAGTCGTATAGTAGTGTTTATTATAAGTTGTATATTGGCTTTAAGTGTGGGGATGTCTACGGCTGCTGATAGTTTGCAAGGGGCAGATGTAATAGTACAGCAAGTAATATGTAATGTGATATTATTTGTGCAAAAACTTGGATTGCCAATTATGACAGGAGTAATTTTGGGTTCAAGTATTATGGCGATATTTGGAAGATTAGCATGGCCTGCAATAGTAATGTTAGTAGTGTTTACAGCAATATTCTTTGGCTCTGCGAAATTGATTAATAAGTTTGCTGCAGGTTTGAATATTGGTGCTGAAAACTTTGAATGTAGAGAACCATAAATATATATATTTTATAGCTGATTATACATAGAGTATTTTGTGTTAGTGTTATACGTGTGTACTATATTGTTGTGATAAGATATGAAAGATGTGTAGTTCTATTAATGTAGGGGATTAGTTTGTCTTATTATTTAAAGTGTTAAATATATTTTTAATTATTTTAATATATAAGGATAAGTTAAGAAAGTATAATTAGTTGCTTGCTTTATAAAAATATAAATATATTGCCATTAAAACAGGTATTCTGTACCTATTATTTTTTGTGTATTGTTAATTGGTTATGTGTATATATATTATAAAATGTATGCAAAAGTAATTGCTTATTGTTAATGATCATGATGTATTTCCGTACAGTAAATTAAGATAATGAAAAATTATGTATAATAGGTCTTGGTGAAAATTTCCTAATATTAGTTTATACCAGCTATTGTTATTATGAATGTTATTAACTTAGTATTACATTGTAAAAACAAATGCTGACTGTAATACTAGAGATTAGATATGTTGTGAAAGGGAAGTTTTATATATCTAGTTAATTAGATATTAATTATATGTTAGTATAAGTATTTTATGAATAACATTATTAGATGTGCCATGTATGATATTATAATTATTGGTCTGAAATATGTTCTTTCTTGAAGGGTTAATGAATAAGCTTCTGTTTAAAGGTAATGATAATGTGGAAGCAAAAAGTGATAGTGTACATAGTGAAAATCAAAAAAGAGTAAAGGATAATAGAATAGATTTTATTTCAGCTGCTTGTCATTATAATGAAAATACTATATTGAATAGAAATGGTGAGCTTATACAAATTATTAAGATAGAAGGTTATGCTTCAAATGTAAAAGAGCGTAGAGATGTAAGGGAGGTAATACGACAAAGTATTATTGATAGTGCAAAAGAACTAGAGGTTTCTTTTTGGATATATACAGTTAGAAAACGTCATATATTTGATTTGCAATGGATGAAAAAAAATGACTTTTCTGATGAATTACATGAAATGTATAAGGTACATACAGATCAGAAGTATAATACATATGTAACTGAATTATATATAGCAATTGTAACTAGCCATCTACGAGAAGATATCAAGTCATTGATAGGGGCACTATCTTTTAGGTTTTTAAAGAAAAAACATAAAGATTTTTTGTCTAAGAAATGTGATCTGCTGGATAAGATTACAGATTGTATATTAAAAAATTTACAAGATTTTAATGCTAAAAAACTAGGATTATTGTTAACGGATACAGGAAATTATAGATCAGAGTTACTAGAATTTTTAAATTATTTAGTGACTTTTAGAAATGATGAATGCTTTCTTGAACATAAAAACAATGCCTATATATCTTCTAAGTATAAGATTGATATGGGATTTAATGTATTTAGAGTTACAGATAATGATAGTAAAAAATTAGGTACTATTTTAGGAATTAAGGAATATTTAGGAGTGTCATCAAGTGCAATAAATGTATGTTTACAGCAAAATTGTGAATTTATAATTGTAGAAATTATTAAGTTTGTGAATAGTAAAGATGTAGTTAAAGTATTTAAATCACAAGCAGATATTGTTCGAATAAGTGGAGATCAAAAATTTGCGCAAGTAACTTGTTTAGATGATTTTGTAAATGTTAGTAGTAATGGTGAATTTGATTTTTGTGAACATAAAATTAATTTTATTATTATATCGAATACAATGCAGATGTTACAAAAGGACATTATGTCTGTTGTTGCTGCCTTGTCAGTTATTGGAGCCATACCTGTAAGATTTGATTTAAGTATGGAAGATAATTTTTGGTCGCATGTACCTGGTAATTTTCCTTTTGTATTGAACATGAGATATTGTGTGATAAAACATGCATGTGTTTTTGTTATGTTAGATAATTTTTCCATAGGAGCGTTAAGGTATGGAAGATGGGGTGAAGCAATAAGTATATTTTTTTCTTATAATAAGCCTTATTTTTTTAATTTTCATGTTAAAAATTGTGGTCATTGCTTGTTTATAGGACCACATAATTCTTCAATGACATTGTTAATTAACTTTATATTATCAGAATCTAGAAACGTTAACGCAAAGATTTTGTTATGTGATTATAGTGGTAAATCTATTATTTTTGTTAAAGCCTTATGTGGAAAATACTATAGAATAGACTCTAATATTAATAATAATACTTTTTCTTTTAATCCCTTTAATCTTGAGGATAATGCTGTTAATCGTAATGTTGTAGTAGGTGTATTGAGAAGAATGAACTATGGAACAAAACTAATAAACGATGAAGAAGTAGCATTAGTCAATAAGGTAGCAGATGATTTGTTTTCTATTCCTATAGAATCAAGAACACATGAAAAAATTTATGAATGTTTACTTGTGCTTGGTAAAGGAATTAAGGATTGGATTAATGATAATAAATTTGCCCATTTTGTTAAGGGCGGCAACAGTGTTAATTTTATGGAAAATCTTATAGGTATTAATATTGGAATGATTATTAGTCAACCTGAGTGTATTTCAGTAATTATGTACTACTTTTTTAATATTTTGGAAACTTATCTTGATGGGTCTCCAACAATTTTAGTAATATATGAAGCATGGTTAATGGATATAGTTTTTTTGTTAGAAAAGGAATTTGATGATTGGATGTATAGAATGGGACAACTAAATGTTGTTGTTATTTTTGCTTCTGAAAGTACGCATGCCATGATTTCTAGTAAAACGATAGGGTACCTAAATAAACACATTGACACTAGAGTATTTATGCCAAATGTTGTAATTAGTAGTCAACTTTCTATGCAAACACTTGGATTATCAAGGAAAGAATTAAATAGCATGTTTCAAATATCTGAGCATAAAGGTCAATTTTTTATAAAACAAGGTGATGCTTCTACGGTGTTAACTCTTGATATAAAAGATAAAAAAGAAGCTAAAGTATTATCTGCGACTCGAGAAGGTATTCATCATATGTATGATGCTATAAAAGAGAAAGGAGAGAATGCAAAAGATTGGCTGCCTGTTTTTTATTCCAAGAGTATTTAGCAATTATCTAATTTGAGTATTAGTGCTTTTATGTCAACGTAAAAGCACTATTATATATTTAAAGAATATGGAATTAAGCTTTAGGTTTGTGCTGCTAAGAATTACATGTGTTTATATTTAATTTTATTAAACATTAAATTAAATAAGTAATTGACTGTTTTATATTTTGACAAGCTTCTTTTGAATAATGATGTCCTTTATTGTGTTATTGTAAACACCGATAATTTACTTGAGAACAATTAATGATGAGTTTTATTATATAATTTGCCAGAAGCATACATAAGGTTTATTACAGCTAAAAATTAAAACTTACTATAGGTGGTTGTAAACTTAGATAGTTTTTAAATGTCGTTTTTATATAGTTATAATGGCAATTGTTTACAAATGTGAAATATGAAAAAGGATATTAAATTATGTATTATGTGATCAGAAAAGATATTTAAAAAAATTACAAAGTTTTTTAATGAGGATTGTATTAATAGTGTAAATTTTTTATGTTTTTTGTTGATTTTTGGGTCAAATCTCTATTTTTTGTTATTCATTGCAATAAATATCATGTATTGATGTAGGTTGTTTTAGATAATTTGTTATCTTAAAGAAAAGCTAATTATATTATATGCAAAATTTCTAAAATACATGATATGTACATAATAAATGTAATAATATATGTGGAACAATACTTTATAGTGCAGCTTAATAGTAGTAATTGTGTGTTATATATTAAGACCTGTATTATTTTGTGAGAATAATACACGTTATGTGAGCAACAACTTATAGTGCTATAATAAACGCTAGTAATAATGCTTTTATTTAAATGTAATTAATTATTATCTGTCAAAAGTCCTGTTTTGTATAACTTAAATAAATATTGAGATAACATGCATAGTAATGCATTTTTATGCAATATTGTTATAGACCAGAGTACATTGGGGATATGTAATGCTCTTTATGATTTATAGTATATAAATAATAAAGTTTATGAAAAATACTTATGCTATTTGGATAGTATATAATATTTTTAGTGAAATTAATATTTAATTTACGTAATATAATACATACATATATATATGTGTGAAATAAGAGAATTAACGTAGCTATATATAATTTATTTTTAGCAATATAAAAACTATTTTTGTAATGTGTATTGTAATCAGCTGCTGTTGCATATTTTGCATGAGAAAATAAAATGGGTAAAAGTTTTTTTCTGGCAAGTATATTATTTATTTTAGTGATATTTTTAGGATTCTTTTCTAAAGCTGAAGATTATCCTAATACTGAAGATATTTTACCATATGAAGAAGATAGTACTTTTGTGGGGTATAATAGGTTTTTTATTCCTAAAGCAATGCGAGAAGGAACATCATATGAGCCAATTATAGGTGTACTAGGAAGGGGATATTATCATCCTAAAGGTGATGTATGTACTGTTGGAAGATATCAAATGGTAACTTGTTATAAAAGTACTTTTTTAGGATTTTTTAAAAGAAGTAATAAAGATCAGTTACAAATATGTGCATGTGCTATTAGTAATGATTATATGATTAGTGATTATTTAATGTTTGGGTTGCCCTTTGCAGGATTGCACTTTTCTATAAAATATTTATATCAAAATTTACCTAAATTATTTAATGAGTTTGGTGGTTTTGATTTTAGAGTTAGGCAATCTTATCTTGAACATAAGAGAGTTGATAATATGGAACTTGATGAGAAAATTAATAATTACTGTATTGCAATAATGTCTCATAAGAAGCCGGGAGAGTATGCATGTATAGATACAAGTATTAGAGGTCCTGAGCCATTTTGTGATATCATCCCACAAAAGTCAAATATAAAAGTTATGCCTATAGCATTTGATAAACAATCATTTTTTGTTCCAGGAGTACATGTAATTATAGATGGTCAAAACAATACTTCAAGTGAAGTTGATATATATATGAAATTAGATAAACAGCAAAGTTCTTATAAGATTCCTTTTGAAAATATGGAGCATTCTATAAAGGATGTATATAGAAGAAATTTTAGCTCAGTATGTGTAGATTATGAAGATAGTTATGGTGTTGCTACTAAATGTTTGCCGATGCCGTATTTACAACGACCAGTCATTAAAGAGCTTAGAGATGATAAAGTGAATGTTATGTTTAAAGAATGTAAAGATTATTCTAATGATAAGGCAGGTAAAGATACTAAATATTGTAATTTTGAAATGTTGGTAGGAGATAAAGATAATAATCTTGGCTTTTCACTTATTAAGCCTAAGTTTAATATAGATAAGTATGACTTTAATTCTGATTTTAAATGTGAGGATGGATCAGATATTAAGTCAAAGAAAAATTGTAAGGTACATAGAATATATGAAGAAGATGCAAATAGTAATGTGAAATGTTTAGTAAATGTACCATTCTTTAAGCAAAAGTATGTTGTCAAACGAGATAATAGATATTATTGGCTTAATAAGCTAGATAAAATTTTACTAGGTTATAGTTATGATATAGGACAATGTGATGAATCAGCATCTTTAGATCTTGCAACAATGAGTCAAGATTTAATAAATAAGATGGATGTTAGGGATTCATATTTTTATATGGAACAAAATATACATCAAAATGAGCAGAAACCTTGTTTAAATAATAATATGTATTACGTATATACTAATAATAGAGCGTTTGCAGGTAATGGATTATGTAAAGAATCTATTATGATAAGTGATTTTTTAGGTAAAAAAAAACCTGCTTGCAAAACTAGATTTTTTAGTGAGGATAATTACGAAAACTTTTTTCTAAAAGATAATGAAGATGAAGAAAATGGCAAAATAAGTGTTCTTAATGATATGATGCAGGGAATGTGTATTAGTAATTTTCCTTCACATGAGTATAGTATTAAAGATGATAAGAATAAATATTTATTAAATATCAATGGTGATAACACTAAATGTGATTTTATAAAGATAGAAGCATGGGGAGGAGGACAATCAGGTTCTTTGGATAATTATGCAGTGGGTAGGCCTGGTGGTTATCTTATGGGTATTTTAAAACTTGATAATAACATGGAAAAACATTTGCTGATAGAGGTTGGTAAAGGTGGTAATAAATCAGAAAAAGTAGGGAAAGATACAGAAGTGAGATTATGTGATGATCAGTTCGGTAATAATTGTTCTATAAAGCTAATAGCAAATGGTGGAGGTAATGAAGATTTTTTACAAGATAATTCTAAGGGATATGAAAATCTAATACATTATAGGGTTGCTACTGGACGTAGTCATGTTGGTAATAATGAAATTTTTATACCATATCAGAATATTAATTTAGAAAATGGTGTAGTTCGTATGGACGATAAAGAATGTATAAGTAAAGGATTGGAAAAAAATCCTAATAAATACCCAGGTGCTGGAGGTTGTGCTAGAGGTGATACTTCTTCTGCCCAGGAAGGTGCTAATGGTATGGTAAAATTAACATGCGAAAAATGGTCAGGTGCTCCTGGAAATGTAAAAAAGTGGGAAGATATTAACTGTGGAGAGTATTTTATACATTTATCTCAAATTAAACATCAATGTGGTGAAAGATTTTCATTAGGTGTAGACGCTATTATTGATATGTTATCTAAATCGCAGTTTTGTAGGTCATCGTTTAAAGGATCGTTTAAAGAATTGTTAGGAATAATTAAGCAACTTTCTAGGAATATAAGAATGATTGCTGATAATGAAATAGGGCCTAGTCAAGATCAAATGTCTACATTTATATCTCATATTTTATCGGAGAAATTAGAATTGGAAAATGGTAAATTGATGTCTTATATAAGAGAATTAGTGAGCAGTTGTTCATCAGAAAAATCAATGATTGGTCGCACAAGTCCACATGAAGGAAAATCTCAGGAAGATCAACAAAAACATAAAACAACTCCTAAAGAAGTTAAGAAGGAAATAAGGGATAAAAAAAGGTATGATCTATTAGACTTCTTAAATGCGCTTAAACACAATAACAGATGTGTAGATAGACAGAAATTTGCATCTGTGTTGGATTCATTGATGAAACAGATACCTAAAGGAGTGTTTATTACTCGATTTTCTATAGATGATCATTTGACAATGGATGAGCAAAAACTGTTTACACCATCATTAGAAGTATTTAGTAATAAATTTCCAGTATATTTAGGACGCCTTTTCTTATTGATTAATGAACTTGCTAATGCAGGTGTAAGTATCAATGAAAGTATTTATGTAGATAAGGTTGTAAGTTTTATGAGTGAAACGTTAAATAATGGATGGGATGAAGAATTTATGAAGCTTGGTATCAATTTAATAATATTTGCAGACTTGTTTCATGCTTGTACAGGAAAATTGATTGGTGATATCAATCAGCAGGGTAATATGAACATACAAGATGTTATCAACGATAATAGTAGTCAGCAGGAGAGTACGAACACAAGAAATGTTATCTATGATAAGGATGGTCAGCAGAAGAATATGGGCAAAAATGTTGCCTATGGTAATAATGATCAGCAGAAGGGTATAAACACACAAGATGTTATCAATGATGATAATGGCCAACAAAAAAGTATGAGCATAGAAGATGTTGTCAGTGATAGTGTTGATCAAAAAAGTATGAAAAAAGGTGCTATCAACGATAGTAGTGTTCGACAAGGAGATATGAGAACAGAAGATGTTGTACATGATAGTAATCAACCTGATGATAGTGACCAGCAAAATATGAGCATAGAAGGTGTTGTCAGTGATAGTGTTGATCAAAAAAATATGAAAAAATATGCTATCAACGATATTAGTGTTCAACAAGGAGATATGAGAACAAAAGATGTTGTATATGATAGTAATCAACAGGAAAGTATGAGCATACAAAATATTCTCTATGATAGCAGTGATTCACAGAAAAAAATGAGCACAAAATATGTTATCAACCTACTTCAAGTATTGAAGCAACATAATAAATGTAGAGATGGGGAACAGTTTGTATTAACATTAGATAAAGTTATGACTAAGTTGCTTAAATCAAGATTTTTTGATTTATTATATGTTCCAACCCCTATAAAGGATTTAGTCTTATTGATAAAAGAACTTGCAATTGGTGGTAATGTAGTGAATGAAATGATTTATTCACAGAAGGTTTCAGAGTTTGTAAATAAAGTGAGAAGTAATGTTGAGGATAAACAGGTATTTTTAGATTTAGGACTTGACCTGGAGATAAAACCTACACGTTTTCCTAAGCACAGATATACTGACGCATATGGTGAAGTCAGTGAGTTAGAAATGCCGTCTGATGATGTTACAGAAATATTTGTAAATTTATTTACTGACTGTGTGACTAAAGAGATAGCAGCTTATCCTTATTGGGGTACTGATGCGCATTATATACACATAAGGTAATAAAGAATATAGTTTATGGTAAGTGAATAGAAGTGCTATCTGATGAGATTATAGAAAAATATTTATAAATTTATTTACTGACTGTGTGACTGATAAAATTACAGCTATTATCCTTAAGGGAGGGGGTACTAATACGTATTATGTACACGTATTAAAGAACATAGTATATAAAAACCATCTGATGAATTAAACTTGGACTGTTAGTGGATATAATAGAGACAACTACAAACTAAATAATATAAATGGTACTTGATAAATTATGAGGTGTCTTATTGTTTAGTAAGATATAAATTACAATGATATATTATGAATTCATTGTTAAAATTCATATCGGATATAGTAATTAAAGCACTTAATATATTAAGAGATTATATATTGAATTCCTGAATTTGGATTAGTGAGATATTTTTATCACTTATTAGTACGTATAAAGATATTTTAATACAAAAAAGATATTAAATATTTTTTATAAAACTATTATTATATTTTGCTGCCTTTTATACTGATTTTTTTCATAATGCTCTACATTAAAGAATAATTTCAATATTATTTTGTACTAGCATTGTACTAGTAATTTTACAGTAATTTAAGTAGCCACTGATTGGTAATTTATATTTTTTAGTAGATTTAAAATTAGGAATTAATTTTTATCAATTATAAAGTATAGTTATTATTACTTAATGGTAATTTTATGGAAGTGATTTTGTATAATTTACAGGCTATATGAGTAAAAATATCTTTTTAAAATGATATGATAATATTTTACTTTTTTGTAATTGTAGATAATTTCTACTCTGTAGAGCCTGAGCATTTTTATTATATTAATACACCTTGTGGACTTATTGTTTGATATATGAAATTAATATATGAAATTAATCACTTCTGTAGTGTTCTATTAAGTGGCCAAAGTGTGTACGATAGCGAAAACATTTTATAATTATCATATTAGTAACTTTTCTGATCTTTCTTGAAAAATGATATTTTATTAATACATTTAATTCATTTTTATAAGTGTATTTGATTCAAAAAAGTTATCTACTAATCAGTTTAGTGAACTAATAAAAAATCAAGATTTCAGATAGTAATAAAAATTATTAAAAAATATAGCAATTTAATTATTAAAATTTAGGGGGGTGGGGTAGTGGGGTATTATTTGCGTAAAAAGAAAAATAGTTGACTGTATAATTGTTTTCTGTATAAAGATTGTGTACTTAAAGTTGTGATAAAATTACTATTACACTTGAATATGTCGTATTAAGTAAAGACAATAAAAAAAGCGGTTTGTGAAGGGGAAAGTTTTTGCTAATATTGTGGTGTAAATATTGTAATGACTTTAGTCGTATTATCCTATTGCTTGTTTTTTGTATATATTGTAAAGATGCACATAGTGCTTGTGGTGCAATTTATCAAGATGTAAGATCATCAATTGATGGAAATTTTTTTAATCCTGATATCACAGTTTGTGCAGCATGGCCATTTTGTTATTCTTGTACTAATATGAAAGCAGGTGAATGTAGATATGTCTTTCCAACGAATGTTATGGCTTATATAGATGATAAATCAGGTAAGTCAAAAATTTGTATGTGTCAAGTTTTTGCTTGTGATTTACCTTGGGATCCAGCCCAATGGGTTAAGAAATGCATACCTAATAGTGTTAAATGTGTTGAATCTCCTATAGCTCCATATATTGAGCCTTTTTGTAATATTATAAAGGAAGATGAATATTTTAATGTTAAATTTGTTCCTATGGAATTTTCAAAACAAAACTTTTTTACACCTGGTGTAGTTGTAGTAGTGGAAGATAATACGGGTATATATAAATATGAGAAGAAATTGGTAGATAATAAATATATTAATGATAAATATATGAGTTATGATTTTGTACACCAAGGTACGAAGTATTTTTTTGAAGCATCCAAGAAAGAAGATTTAGTATGTATAAGATACTATGGCACTGATGTATCAAAAAAACTTGCTATTGAAAATAATTGTTTGCCTATTCCGACATTGGATGGAATTATGTTTTTAAAAAAAGAGCAGTTTTTGTCTATAAAAAGTAATGGAGATGTAAATAACTTGCCTATAAAGTTCAAAAATAATATTGCTTATTTTGGAGATGATAACAATATTGATGATCTGGTTAACAATTTACTACGTGCTAAAGTGGTATATCCTGTAAAGGATAATGATTATAAATTACAAACTATACAGCATAAACGTACTAATGCAAAGTGTATATCATTTCCTTTTAAAAAATATACACAAAAAGAGCATACTAATACTTATTTATTGATTAATGCATTGCCGAGAATTTTAAGACGTTATGTTAGCATAGAGAATGGTAAACATTATCGGTACATAAAGTGTAGTGATGTGTATTCTTTAGATTTACAAACAATGCGGCAAGAAGATATAAACGATGCGATAGTAAGGAATAATGTTTTTACGTTTTCTAAAAGAATGTTTTATGGTAATGTTCGTCATGGTGTAGTAGGCACTCCATGCGAAGATGAAAATTTAAGAGATTTTTATGTTTATGAGGAAGGGATTTTTGATATTACTGAACAGTGTTCTAATCCTGTAACGATATATTATAATAGTAATGAAAGCTTCAAGGGGTGTGATTATAAGTACGCATCTGTTGACGGTTCTCTATGTTATTTTAATGCAAGTTATAAAAGTTCTAAAGAGAATAACATGCAGGTTAGTCTTAGAGACTTGTATGATCAAGAACTATGTATTGATAATTTTAAGAAATCAGGCTATTTGATAACTTATAGAAAAACTAAGAATAGTATTGTTAGTAACGTTAGTAGTAGTTATCTTGTAACGGATTATTATGATCGCTCCTTTGATGAAAAGGGCGTTTCTGAGATTAAAAATGGCGGTAAGCAGCAGGATATAGTAGTAAATACTGGTGATATAAAGCATATCTATAATAGTCCTCTTAAACATTTGTATGGGAATTGTGATTTTCTGAAAATAGAAGTATGGGGAGGTGGTCAGGCTGCTAGTAAAAAAGGATCTGTTATGGTTCTTGGTAGACCGGGTGAATATGCAGTTGGTATATTAAGTAATAAAAAGATACAAGAATATTCGTCTTATAATTTGATAATTAATGTAGGTAGTGGTGGCATTAACAATGGTCAAAATGGGAAAAGTACGTATGTGGAATTGTGTAACAATGAAGCTAAATGTGAGCGTTTAATAACAGCAAAAGGTGGAGGAGACCTATCTGTACGTGAAGTACATTCTAGTAGTATTATTTATCATAGTATTGTACCTGGTACATCAGCAGTATCGGATAATATTGCAGTAGACTTAACAAAAAAGTATAACGTGTTAGTACCTTATTTCTCGTTAAATATTTCATTATTTGCTGAAAAGCAATTTTTTGATTATATATTCAATCATTCGTATGTGTTAAAGGACTTTGCATTACGTAATCATGAAAGTTGTATACAACGGTTATATTGGGAACGTTATAAAGTTTTTTTTCCCGGAGCTGGGGGATGTATTAACATAAAACAAGGTATTGCTGATATAGGTAATAATGGTGCAGCAATATTAACATGTGAACAATGGAAAAATGAGCATTAGTTTGGTTTCTGTATAAGTAATCAGTAATATAGTTATACTATAAGTATAAGACTAAATACTAAATAGTATATTTATGGCTAATTTAAAATGTGTTTTATATCATTTGTAATTTAGTAATTAAATTACAGCATATGTAATGCTTGTGCTTCATTTCTTGATTAAATTATTATGTACTTTTGCAAGTTACTTATTACGTTAGTATTTATTAATTTTAAAGAATAAGTTAAGTTTTTTTTATATTTCTTTTATATGTCCTTCGCATATAGGATCAGTAGAGTTTTTTTATTATGTAATGAGCTAGTGTTAGCACAGCATTGTAAGGAAGTGTGATGAGTTTTTAATGTGTAAGTTATTGATAAGAAGGTAACAGTGAATTTATATAAGCACGTGTAGTAATGGCTTTATTATAAGAAGTTATTATATATAAAATGTATAATGCGCAATTTCTAATGAGAATACTATGTTAGCTTAACCTTTTAGGTTATTACCCTTGTTAGGTTGTGGAATAAATGATATCTTGTGTTAATTATTAAAATGTAATGGTTTGAAAGATTTTTATTAATTATAAGTATCTGTGTAAGTTTTTTATTACCATTTTCACAAGTCATTTTTTCATTTCACTATTACTGTTATTGGAGGTTTCTGTTTAAGTTATAACGCTTATTAGATTAAGGAATAAATGATATCTTTGTGTTATTGAAATATAATATTGAAGATTTTTATTAATTGTAAATATCTGTATGTTTTTTATTACCATTTTTCACAAGTAATTCTTACCATTCCACTATTATTGTTATTGGGGTTCTGTATTGCATGTGAGGTAGTATTGACTATATTAAAAAAATTTGTACGGGTTGGTGTGAAAATGTGAGTTTTAGCATTTGTTGTTGTAATATACGATATTTTATGTTGTGTTCTTGGGTTTATTAAAGAAGAAATTACTATTTTTGTAAAAGTATTACTTGATTTGTTACTTTGTCTACCTAATTTGATTTGTATAACGATAGGGTAGTTAGAAAATCTTTTGTGTATTATTGATGTTGATACAGGACTTTTTATGCCTCTTTCGGTTCCTCCCCAGGATTCAATTTTTAAATAGTCACAGTTATCATTTAATGATATACGGTGATCAAAATTATTAGGTACTGCTTTTAAAGGACCATTATATTCTATCATTTGAATATGTTTATCAAATATGGTATCGCTTAAGCTGTTTGTGTTTGCGGTATTAGTGAGTTTAGTATGTTGTGTTTGCATACTGTATTCATACGTTTTAAAGTTGTTAATGCATAATTCTTGATCATAAGGATTTTGTGGAATTATTTTTTTATACTTTTTTGGTTCATATATATTTCCTTTGTCATCAAGATATGGTGAGGAATAGGCTTTTCCTTGTGTGTTGTACTGAATCCTTGTGTTTTGGTATGAAAATAATAAATTGTTGTCTATACATGGATTACTTTTTTTATTGTTGTATATTTGAGAATGTTGACGTACATATTTTTGAGGTAATTGATACATATCATTAATTTTGTGGATTTTATTTAGAATGTTTTGTGGAATATTGTGTAAAAAGATAGCGCCTCTGTTATTTGCGGAACATTCCGTAGGTATGTTGTTTTTATTTTTATAAAACGGGACAAGCATGTTATGCATTAATGTACCGTTACTATGTGCTATGGTTGTAGAACTGGTGGATTTGTAGTTATTTTGTGTATTTTTTTGTTGTGCAGTAGATGTTATTGTTACTGTACCAGAATAGTACATGGTGTATTTTTGGGATTCAAAATTAATATTATGAATACATATAAGTGGGCTTTTACTATCTTCTAAATATTTCACAGTTGGCAGTATTGAGTCGTTACATTGCTTGTGTATATTCTTTATGTCTGAAATGTTATTGTATGTAAAATTTTTACCATCTGAGCAGTATATATGTTTTGGAAAAAAGCGATTTGGGGTTACTTTGGGTGCAATTACTTTAAGAGTAACAGGATAGTCTTTATCTGGTGTACCTAGGCGCATGCTATAATGACAATTTTTTGGTACTACACATCCCTCAAATTTTATTCCTATAGTAGTATTGTTAATTTTGTATACGGTTGGTTTTTTAAGTGCTGGGGTTGGCTCACATGTACTAATAATTTCTTTATTTTGTGTATAACTTGCACAAATAAGTTGTTCTCCTTTTTTTTCAACAGTAATTTGATAATCATTATTATGAAATTTTACTGTATAGGTTTTACGTATATTACCATGTTCTAAGTCGAGAAATAAATCTTTTTCTCTAATTACATTTCCATATGAAAATATAACATGAATACCAGGGTGAAAGTAGCTTTGTTTTTTAAATTCTAAAGGTACAAATTTTATGTTTACGCGTTCTTCAATAATGTCACAATATTCTATAGGGTGATGTGTAACAACGCTAGTACATCCTATAAGTTCTTTACATTTTAGTTGTTCATATGTACAATACTGATCGTGAAATAAATTTTCTGTAGCTTTACTACATGGATTACTTAATCTGCATGCACATATTTGTAATGGAATAGTGTCTTCCTGTAAATAGGATATTACAGAGTTCATTATATTATGTTGCGGATATGAAATACATTTTCCTGGAATAGCTTTATATGAGATAGTACTGCTCATAGGTGTGGTAAAAGTATTGTAAAGGCCTTGTCTAAATGTGTCCATTTTTAGTACTATGTAGGTCATATCACCTGGTACAACATTATAATCTGTGAATTTTTGTGCTGAACTTATGCGAATATCTTTTATTGATGCATAGCTTCTTTTTGAAGCAAGATATGTAGTGTTATATATAAAGGAAATAATAATTATAAAAATATATCTCATAATGTTGGAAAAATAATAACATTTAGTAAAAAAATATTAAAAATACATAAACTATAGTGAAAAATTTCATTTTTAGTAAATTGATACTTATAATAAAATGCGAATATTATTCCTGTTTTATGAAGTAATTACTTTAATAATGAATAAAATGTTTTATAAAAAATTAGCTTATTTTTTTATGTTAGAAATGGAAGTAGTAATTTACCTAATATATATGAAAAATATTAGCTTGCAATAAAGTAAAATTATATACGTTTGAAGCCATTATCTTATAAATTTACATTTAAATGAGTAAAAATAGTATATTGTATAAATATTGTTGAATTTATATTTAAAAATGGCATGGAAAATTATTTTTTCATGAATTGTGAGTATATTGTAAAGTAGCTGAATGTTTCATTATGAATTAACTTAAGTATATTTGTCATAATTAATATAATTGTAGTATATTATAGCTTGTATATTTGTTAGGATTGTATTTTTGTGTACAATTAATATTATGGAGTGTCAGTGTGAAACTCTTTTATAAGAAAGATTATTAGTAAATAGAGATTTCACACTTGATTACTGTATAAATTAAGTTTACAGCTGTAAGGAAGGACTATTATATATTGTTGTTTTATCACGTGTAAGATTATGTTACATCTAGTAATCTAAGGTTGTATGTTACCATTTTAGATATATAAAAGGTTAAGTATTTGTCGATATGTTATTGTTTGATGATAGGACTTAGTGTGTTTCTATATTTGTGGTTTCTCTTTTTAAATAATAATGTACGTTTAAGTTGTCATAGCTGGGTTCTAGTATGTATTTGTATGATATATAAGAAAGTTTACTAATATTAATAACGTTATGTTTGTCTGAATTTAATATCAGATTTGTGATATGGAGCTTGTTATGCCTACTAGATTAATTATTCTGTAATAAAGGGTGGTCTGCTGTTATTGTATGTCTGCATTAGATAATTATATTTATAGTACTGTGTTTGTTTATAAACGTTGCAAATAAAGATTTTATATACTTATGAAGAATTTATTAATAGTGTTAGTGCTATAAGATGGACAATGAAATGAGCATTTTTGTAGTTGTGAATAGAATAATTGTTATTGTTTTTATGATTAATAGTATTAACAATTATGTACTTGTCATAGAAATAGTAAAATTATGAATTTCCTTATATGTTTGTGTATGATGACTTAGTATTCTAGAATATTTATATGCCCCATTTTTCTATTGTCATGGGCTTCTTCTTTTCCATATATAGTAAAACGATAGTTTGGCTTGTTTATGTGGCTATTATAGTTATGTATGTTTTTTCCCAATATATTTTGCATAATGCACGGAAAGAGTAGCTTGATAGGCTTTAATGGTAATCCGCATATTGCATATATTAATTGTTCAAATTGGCTTATATTACATGCGTCTAAACTCCAGTGGCCAGAATTATGAGGACGTGGTGCTATTTCATTTACTAAGAGTTTATATTCGTGTGTTATAAAAAATTCTACTGTTAATATACCAACTAAACTTAAAGATTGAGCAATTTTTAAGGTTATCATTTGTGCTTGCTTATATATATTTTGATTTATTTTTGCAGGAACAATTGATTTATCTAATATACCATTTATGTGGTAATTTTCTGCTATTGGAAAAAATTCTGAGGTATTGTTAATTTCTGTAACAATTATTGAAGAGATTTCCTTATAAATTTTAATAAATTTCTCTAAAATATATTCCTGGGACCAGTCTAAATGTAGTAATTGCTTTAAATCATTTTGATTTTTAATAACATATTGTCCTTTACCATCATATCCTAATGTTGCTGTTTTAAGTACTAGAGGGTAGCCGAGAATATTTGCATGATGCACTAGATTTTTGTAATCACTGACAATTGCAAAATCTACAGTGCTTATGCCAAGTTGTTGCATGTGCATTTTTTCTTTAATTCTATTCTGTGCAATAGATAGAATTTTTTTACTAGGATAAATTTGAGTTTTTTGTTGTATTATGTCAATAACATTACTGTCAATATTTTCAAATTCTATTGTAGCTACATCTACGCTTGATGCAAACGAGGTTAGTTTTTCATAATTATTAAAATTTGCAACAGTAACTTTGTTACTAACTTGAGCCGCAGGGCCATTAATATTGTTTGTAAATATATGAGTTTTATATCCTAATTGTGCAGCGGACATGGCTATCATTTTTCCAAGTTGTCCTCCACCTATGATACCAATAATTGAGCCTGGAAGGATGCTTAGATTGTGTGACATAAATTAATAATCTTGTAAATAATTATTATTATACATGAATTATCTTTTATTCAAGGGTTGAGTAATTTCGTAAAAAAATTACTGTATTGATAATTGTATTAGTAAATATGTAAGTTTTGTAAAATATAAGGATTATATTTACTTATTTATGTAAATGTTCTATTAATAGTTTAGAACCATTATACAATTTGGGTTTTTATTTAATAGGTATTGTGTCAACTGTTAAAAAGATGTATTATAGTTATTATAAAGGGGTGTAATAGCAATGGTCTTTCAATACTATAGTGTAACAAAATCAATAGAAGTAGAGGTAATTCCAAGTTATTTGGAAGAACAATCAGTTCCGCATGAGAATTGCTATATATGGCTTTATAGTATTAAGATTAAAAATAAAAGTGAGTCAACGGTGCAGCTTTTGCGTCGCAACTGGAAGATTATAGATTCTAGAGGTGTTATTAATGAAATAACAGGTTCTGGAGTAGTAGGTAAGCAGCCTATATTAAAACCAGGTGAGTTTTTTGAGTATACTAGTGGTGCATACCTTAATACGCCTTCAGGTATTATGCATGGAGAATATCAATTTATGGATGAAAATGCAGCTCAAGTTTTTTATGTAGATATACCGACTTTTTCTTTAGATAGTCCATATGATAATGTTAAGCCAAATTAAGTTTTGTTGAATAAGTGTTGGCTAGGGTTGCTTGCATAGTGTTTTCTTTTGAATAATTGTATTTTGTTGAGTAGTGTTTTGTACATTCTGTTTGTAGCTATGCATTGTTAGTAAATTTTATTCTAGTGAAAAAAGTTAAATAAAAGGTTGATTATGTCTTTGGATTCTTTGTGTGTACAAAAGAAGCTAAATGTTAAAGGTTGCTCTTATAATTACTTTAGTATTAAAGCTGCAAGTAAAAAACTAGGATTAAATTATAAAAAATTACCGGTTATAACTAAGATTTTGTTTGAGAATTTATTACGTAATGAGGATGGTTATAATGTAACACGTAATGACATAGAACGGTTACCTGAACTTTTAAATAGCATAAATGGTGAAATAAGTTTTATGCCAGCGCGAGTTTTAATGCAAGATTTTACAGGTGTGCCTGCAGTGGTGGATTTAGCAGCAATGCGGGATTATGTAAAAAAAAATGGCAGAGACCCTAGGATCATTAATCCTAAAACTTGTGTTGATTTGATTATAGATCATTCTGTACAGGTAGATTCTTATGGATCGAAAGATTCTTCTGCAAAAAACGCTGATATTGAAATGCATAGAAATATAGAACGGTATCAATTTCTTAAGTGGGGAAAGAAAGCATTTAGTAATTTTCGTGTCGTCCCTCCTGGAATAGGAATATGTCATCAAGTAAATTTGGAATACTTAGCTCAAGTTATATGGAGTAATGACACATGTGTATATCCAGATACAGTTATTGGTACTGATAGTCATACAACCATGATTAACGGATTATCAGTTTTAGGATGGGGTGTAGGTGGTATAGAAGCTGAAGCAGTAATGTTGGGGCAGCCAATTACTATGCAAGTGCCAAAGGTAATAGGATTTAAGCTTACTGGTAAATTGTCAGAAGGTGTTACAGCAACCGATATGGTATTAACTATTACTGATATTTTGAGGAAAAAAGGAGTTGTTGGTAAGTTAATTGAATTTTATGGTGATGGTCTTAAGACATTATCAGTTTTTGATCGTGCAACTATTGCAAATATGTCTCCTGAATATGGTGCTACATGTGGATTTTTCCCTATAGATCAAAATACTCTGGATTATTTGGATATAACAGGTCGAAATTCTATACTAATAGATCTAGTAGAAGCGTATGCAAAGGAACAATATTTATGGTACAATTATTGCGATGAGATGTTGTATTCTGATAATATAGAGTTTGATTTATCTGAAGTACAAGCAGTAGTATCTGGTCCAAAAAGACCCCAAGATAAGGTGTTGATATCTCAAATATCTAAAACATTATATGATTTTAATGTTACAAAAAATGTTCAAGTAAAGTCATCAATAAAGCATGGAGATGTGGTTATTGCTGCAATTACAAGTTGTACTAATACGTCAAATCCTGGTGTTATGATTGCTGCAGGACTTGTAGCTCGTAAAGCTAATAAACTTGGTGCTAAGTCTAAACCATGGGTTAAAACTTCACTAGCCCCGGGGTCGCAAGTAGTTATGGAATATTTGAAATTATCAAATTTACAAGATGATTTGGATGCGTTAGGATTTAACATTGTAGGTTATGGATGTACAACTTGCATAGGTAATTCTGGACCTTTAGCAGAAAATATAGAGCAAGATATAAGAAATAATAATATAATAGCTACTGCAGTATTATCAGGTAATCGTAATTTTGAAGGTAGGATACATGCTCTTGTAAAGGCTAATTACTTAGCATCACCACCTTTGGTTGTAGTGTATGCACTAGCTGGTACTGTTGATATAGATATTACTAGAGATCCTATATGTCAAGATAATCAGGGAAGGGGTATTTATTTACATGATATTTGGCCTTCTAATAAAGAGATTAGTGATATTATTAGTAAATTTATTTCACGGGAGATGTTTATTGAGAAGTATAGTAGTGTTTTTGAGGGTAATAAATCCTGGCAGGATATTGAATCTGTGGATGAGGTTACCTATAAATGGGATGTTAATAGTACATATATACAAAATCCTCCGTATTTTGATAATTTAGTTGTGAGTGGTAATAAATATAGTAAAGAGCTTAATATACAGAATGCAAGAATACTTATGTTACTAGGTGATAATATAACAACAGATCACATTTCTCCTGCCGGTAATATTTCATGTGATAGTGTTTCTGGTCGTTTTTTAATGCAGAATAATATTCGAGTACAGGATTTCAACTCTTATGGTTCCAGAAGAGGTAACCATAGTGTTATGGTTCGTGGAACTTTTGCAAATATTCGTATCAAAAATGAGATGTTGGATGGTGTTGAAGGTGGTTTTACATTGCATGTTCCTACAAACAAAAAGATGGCAATATTTGATGCATCTATGCTATATCAACAAAAGGGTGTGCCGTTGGTTGTAATTGCAGGAAAGGATTATGGTAGTGGTTCTAGTAGAGATTGGGCTGCAAAAGGAACTTTTTTATTGGGGGTTAAAGCGATTATAGCTGAGAGCTTTGAACGTATACATAGATCTAACCTGATAGGGATGGGAATACTGCCGCTAACATTTAAAGATGGGCAAACAAGAAAAAGCTTGCAATTATGTGGTGATGAAGTAATTAGTATTATGGGTTCAGTAGGTATACAACAGGATATTAGTTGCATTATTGTAAGAAAGAATAATGTTACGCAAAACATTAAGTTAAGATGCCAACTTAATACTATAAATGAAATTGATTATTTTATTGCAGGTGGAGTAATGAATTATGTCTTATTGAAGATTATGAACGAATAAAAGTGTTATTGTCCAAAAGTGTAATATAATTTTATTGTTTGAGATAAAAATAAATTATTTTATTTGTAATAAATAACTGTAGAGTAATAAGCAATTTAAGTTGTGATATAAAATCAAGATAGTAGTATGTGATAGAAATTAATTTTTTACTATGGGTACAAATCTTGTCATAAAGTATGTAATAGTTTTCTTTATTGATTTAGGACATGAAAAAAATTAAGTGATTTTCATAATTAATTAGTTGATATGACAAAGAAGAAAAATAACAATTTTATTTTTTAGATTATATTTCTGGTAAGTTAAAAGGTATGATAAGTAGATATAATTGCGGTTTTATTGCTGAAAGCGTTAGTGATAGGGATCTATCCATATAAGAGTACACTTTTAGTGGATTTTTATAAGTACTAACTTTAAGATATGTATTGTATGCTTCTATAATATTATTTATTAATATGCGGGTTAATTAGGTTTTTATTGTTACTTTATATATAATATTTTTTATACCCTTGGTAAAAGTGTTAGTAATTTTTTATAATTATTGATCTTATGATATAAGAAAATAGACTTGATATAGTTAGTATAAAGTATGCTTTATTATTAGTTATTTTGCCTAATTGAATTATATGTTACCGAGGTTAGTTTGGATCATTTTATTACTAATGATCTTGTAATTCAGGATTATTGTATAAATGTTATGCAATGTATAGAAATGACATATCAACAAATACTTATAGTCCTTTCATGTTTAAAAAGAACAATATGCAATTAATAATAACATTTTTACTAAATATTTCTGTAGAAAAACATGTCATTTTTAGGAAGCTAGGGATATTATGTTATTTTTAATACTAATGCACAACTGTATATGTTTCAAAATATGATTATCATAGTATAAGATAATTAAATATTTGAAGTAAGACTTAACAATAAGGTACTGAAGCGATAATTAGATTATCGAGACTTTATTAATAAGTAAGTTTTGCAAAATATTTTGTATATAATTTTAAGTATTGCTTATACTTATTAGTAGCCTATATTGTGTGTGTATATGATTTAAACTTTGTTAAATAATGCGTATTGTGTATATTTCTGGCATTTATTGCCTTTATTATGATTTGAATTGTAAAAGAAGTTGAACATTTTATTAATAGCTTATTTTTTAACCTATATATCCTGTTATGATGTAATGCAATTATATTTGTAATATCAAAATATTATGACTAGTATAGTTATTTTGGTTTAACATTGCAGCTATTGTAATTGTATAACCCTTTTATACTATCTAAAACCTGTATTTTAAGCAACTTCTGTTAAAAACTACATATTTATATAACTTTTGGTACTACAAAATATCCATATTTTGACTTAGTATTGTATAATATTTGATCTTTAATATTGCCATCATTTACAATATCTTTACGTGAAATTAATTTTTGAAAAGGATTGCCATAACGCATTGGTGGAACATTATTTGTATCTACTTGTGCAATAACATTGACCCAATTTACTACTTTTGCCAGTTGATTAGCATAATATTTAGTCTCGTCATTTGATAGCCTAATCTTTACTAATTTTGCAACCTCTAAAAGTTTTTCTGTGCTAATATTTTCTTCAGGAGATTGTGCCTGACAGAAAGGCTTGTTATTTCTTAAATGTTCTTTCATCATTATACTAAGTTAGATATGATATACTGGCTCAGAAAACTACTTACAGATTTAATCTTAATTTTATCATGACCTTCAAAAGTAGCGTTTTTTATGGTATCAGTTATGATTAATTTGTCAAGTTCTGAATTACATATTGTATCTACTGCTTTACCGGATAAAACACCATGTGTAATATAGCTGTCTACTTGAACAGCTCCTCTATTTTTTAGTGCTATTGCAGCATTGCACAATGTTCCACCAGAATCAATTATATCATCTATTATTATACAATGTTTATCTCTTACATCACCTAATACGTACATTACTTCGGAAATACCAGGGCATTCTCTATATTTATCAATCATTGCTGATTGTATAGATTGTGTTTTACATGTATTTGATAGAATTCTTGTAAAGTTTCTTACTCTATTTAAGGATCCACAGTCAGGTGATACAATCACTAGTTTATCTAGTGCGCTGTGTGCGATTATATCTTCAATAAAAATATTATTACAAGTTAAGTTTGTTACTGGAATATTAAAAAAGCCTTCTGATTGTTTAGAGTGTAAATCAATAGTAATAATGTTACTGATATTGCTGGATTCTAACACTTTTGCAATGACTTTAGCACTAATAGCGGGTACCATTAGTTGATTATTAATTTTTCGAGAAGTTAACCTATCTTGTCTAGCATAACAAAAATAAGGTATTATGGCTGTTATTTTTCGTGGATTTAAAGCTCTTGTAGCAGCATCAGTCAATAGCATTAGCTCAACTAAATTATCATTAGAAGGGTAAGATAATGACTGTATAATTATAACATGTTTATTTTGATCAGAAATATCACTTTCTACTTCTACGTTAATCTCTTGATCTGAGAATTTTGAGATAACGGTATTGATCAGTTTTATTCCTGTCATATTTGATATACTTGTTGCTAGAGGGGTATTAGAGGTCCCAGATATTATTAACATATTAATATTATTTTAATTGGCTAAGTAAGAATGATAATAAAAGCCGTAACAAAAGTAAATAGGTATTTATGTATATATTTAATTATAAACTTATACTTTTGTTATTGCATTAAATGTGTAATGATAAAAATGTTTTAGAGGTGTATAGCTTTAAGGAAATGTAGAACGTATATTTAATATTGTTGTATATTTAAAAAGTATAGTAATTAAGAGATTCAATATATTATATAACTGCAATGTTTAGTGTGTTGTTAAGTAGAGGGTGATATTGTATGTATAATGTATTTTTGTAGATAAGATATAATGAAAAATCTTAAAATGTTACTTTGGGGTAAATTTTATCAAATGATTTATGCCTTTTTACAGTGTGTTATTGAGATAATATTACTTTCTTATTTTACTATTATAAAGTATTAAGGATTTTTTGTTAGTTTCTACAAATATGGGAATGTTTTTTGGTGGATGTTTTAATTAGTGAATTGATATTTTTGTTATATTATTATATTTTGTGAGAAATATGTGATAAATAAAAGTAATATTCTTAAGGCTTTAGAATCTGTTGTTGATTATGAAGTAAATCAAAATATTGTTAAACTAGGCATAGTATCCTCAATTGTAATATGCGGTAATAATGTTAGTTTTGCATTGGAATTTGCTAATAAAACACAAGCAATACGAAAACGACAATTAATAGAAAAGTGTAAGGAAGCCATAAAAGATAATATTAAAGAAGTTGGGAATGTAAGTATTGCGTCAGTTATAGATAATACTACACAATCAGAGTTATTAGTTGATGGAGTAAAAAATATTATACTAATTGCTTCAGGAAAAGGTGGTGTAGGTAAGTCTACAGTTGCTTTACATATAGCATTATCTTTATTAAGGATGGGGCATAAGGTTGCATTAGTTGATGCTGATATTTATGGTCCATCGATACCACAACTTTTGAATATTTCTGGTAATGTAGAAGTAAATTGCGATGGTAAGATGATTCCTTTGGAAGGATATGGACTTCAAACCATGTCAATTGGATATATTATAGATAAAGAAAAAGCAGTAATGTGGCGTGGTCCAATGTTAACAAAGGTTATATATAAACTTATGGTAGGTACAGAGTGGAAGAATATAGATTATTTAATAGTTGATACTCCTCCTGGCACAGGTGATATACATATTAGTCTTTTTACTAAATTTAGTATTACAGGCGTAGTATTAGTTTCAACTCCTCAGGAGTTATCAGTTATGGAATTAATTAAAATGTATAATATGTTAAAAATTATGATGATTCCAATAATAGGTATGGTGGAAAACATGAGTTATTTTTTTGATAAGATATCAGGAAATAAAACTTATCTTTTTGGGGAAAAAGGAGTTCAAAAAGTTGCAAAAGTGAATAATATTACATTTCTTGGGGAGATAATAATAGATCCACAAATTTGTGAGTCATCAGAGAAAGGAAATCCATTATTATTAAGTCAAGATTTGCTGGAAGCGTACGATTCTATAACTGTCAATATATTACATAGTTTAAAGAGTATTTATAGTTAAAAAAGATAAATTTTTTAAAATTAACGTATAGATTTATGTTTTGATCTACTGGACAGTAGAAGTAAATAATTAGCATAGAATATGTATTTACCTATTTTAGTGCTTAATGAGTTACTGAGAATATTGTTCTATTTTTATGAATGTAAGTTTGGTTATTTGTATGATTTTGTAATAAGATATTGTGTTTGAAAGCAAATTAAAGTTTGATAATTGCTTACTTTTATATTTTTTTGCTAATGATAAGTTTAATGTATTATACAATTTTAAAGTTCTAGAAAAGTCTATTTATATTTAAAGTTAGAAAATTTGCCTATTATAGCTATTGCACCACAAGGCTTTAGGTATGAAAAACTTACAACATTATCCTGCAAACAAGCTATTATAAGTATTTTTGAGAGTTTAAAGTTAAGTATATATTCAATAAGTGAAGTGTTAGTTGTAATGTGCTTTATTATTTTGGCTTAGTTATATAATGTATGTTTATTAGTGATGATTAAGTGTTTTTACAGAGGGGTATATAAGTAATAAGTTAATGAGTCTATAAGTTATATATGGGCTTTCTAGTATTATAATAATGTCAAAGATATACTTTTTGTAAGTAAATTTAAAGATTGATAATTATACTTTATAGGTAGTTAATGTTGTAACTTATTAAATTGTGATAGTAATAAGGTATTAGTAAACTGATAAAGGAATTTTGGTTTAGTATATCAAAAACTTCTTTAAGGCTTTAGTCTTTCAAAAGAATTGACTAAATTATGTGCATGTTTGTGATATCTTATAATTGGTAAAACAATTTGTAAATGCAAAGTAAATTACCGTTATATAGTGATGAAAGCTTACCATCTTGCGATGATAGAGTTGTTATCATAGGTTACACATTGAAGGGGGATTATAATACATTAGATTTAATGTTTGGAAAAAATTGAATCAGTAGAATTCGACAAATATAAAAAGCAGTTATTATTATCGAAAATTTCATTGAAGAATATATGTAAATAGATTCAATTGTAACATGTTAAGACTTAAAAAATTTAATATTATTGAGATCTAGCATTGTTAATTAACTGACTAATTTCTTTTTCGATAATATTTTTGACTAATTTATGTAGGTTTTTATTAAGCCATTTTGATAATTCTGGTTTTAATATATTTATTATTAGTTCTTCTATAGTTATATTTGAGTTATTGACAGGTTTCTGAGATTTATGGATTTGATTAATTAATTTTTTTATTTCTTCAGTAGTAGTAGTAATATTTTTTTCGGATATTAAAGAAAAATTTGTTATATCGTGCTGAGTCTTTGATGCATTTTCTTGAATTGTTAGTGAAGAATTTTCAGTTAGATTCATTGATTTTAAGAATTCAGATGGATTATTAATTGAGGAGTTATTATCATATGTTGATGCATCAATGGCTGTAGTATTGGATTTTATATTATGTTGATTAGTAGTTTGTTCAATTATAGAACGTAAGGTGTTATCTATGCTGCTAAGTATACTATACGGATCAAAGTTGTGTTTGTTAAGCTCTAGTACATTCTCAGGATTTTCTAGATGTATTATTTCTGTATTTTGTTCTATTTGTTTATCACTACTGGCCATAATTTTTTTTATACCATTGATAATATCTTTAATTGATAGGAAGTTGCTGGATTCATCACTCATAATTATAATTAGTTAGTTAGTTTTTAATTAATATTGAATTGCCCAATTAAAGCAAGTAAATTGTATTGATTTATGATTATACTGTTTTGAGCATTAATTAAGTTTACTTTAGCTTTGAGTAATTCTTGCTCGGCATCTGAAACATCAAGAATTGTTCTAAGATTTAATTTGGCTTCTTCTTGTACACTTTTTAACACTACTGTTGCATATTTCATAGAATCTTTTGCTGATTGTAGGATAGATTTAGCAGTGGATAAATTTTCCCAGATTAATATAACAGATTCCTCTATGGATTTTAAAGCTTCATAATATGCGTACATTTTTTGTTTTCGAGTAACATGTGATTGCTCAATGGCCATAATATTAATACCTTTCTGAAATATTGGTAATGATATTTGAAGATCAACATTACTTGTATAATCTGAAGTGTTAAATGGGGATGCTAGGTTAGCTGTAACACTTAAGGAAGGCAAGGATTTGGTAAGTGTTGTGAGCACATCTTTTTTAGCTAATTTGTAGGCGTAATACGCTAATTTTAAAGTAATATTATTTTGTTTAGCGAGTTTCAATGTATCTTCTAAAGTTACAGGAGTGACAAGCGAGCTGTTTGGATAATGGAGATTAATTGGTTGTTCTCCAATAATATGAAAATAATTAGCTTCAGCAGTTTTCATATCGCCACGTGCTTTTATAGTATCTGATACAGCAAGTGATAATCGTACCTGAGCTTTTGACACATCAGTTTTTGTTATTTCTCCAACATCAAAACGCTTTTGAGCAGTAAGCAAATGCTGTTTTAGTATTTTTTCATTATTTTGATTAAGCTTATACACTTCAGTTGTAGTTAAAACATTTATGTATGCTTTTATTGCATTTAGTAGAATGTCCTGCTTTTTTAACAAGAAGTTTAAATCTTGAATTCCAAATAAATAATGAGATTGCTGTAATGCTGATAATGCTGTCATACTAAATGATTGTGACAGCGCTATACCCATGGTTTTGTCTTTATTGGGAATACTAATACTATTTATGCTATTGCTTGTAGAGCGAACGAAGTAAGTAATATTTGGTAAAAATGCAGATATGTTGGAGGTGAAAATTTGTTTTTTATTCCCTAACGTTTCATAGAAATTAGCCTTTATACTTGGGTTGTTTGTTAGTGCTTTAATTAAAGCATCATTTAGTGATGTACTATGCGCATTTGTTGCGAAAATTATAAAAGTTAAGAATAAAAGCGTGACCTTATACATGTAATTTATGAATTTATTTTATATTTATTGAGTATTATGCAAAACAATTGTACTTACAATATCTAAATTTAAAAATGTTATAATCATGAGCTTCTTGACAATGATAAATTATGCTAGTAGATTATAGGGTAATTTTGTAAATACTTAGGTATCAATGAAGACTTTTTCTTTAAAGGCTCAACAAGTAAAGAAGCGATGGGTTGTTATTAATGCGGATGGTGCTGTAGTTGGTAGATTAGCTGCTTTTATTGCTACTATTTTGCGTGGCAAAAATAAGCCTGAGTATACCCCTCACATGGATTGTGGAGATAATGTGATAGTTATTAATGCAGAAAAAGTGAAGTTTACTGGTAATAAACTGAAGAATAAGATTTATTATAGACATACAGGTTATCCTGGAGGACTCAAGAGCTGTACACCAGCCGAGTTATCTAAGTCTGGGCGGTTTGATCGCGTGTTAAAAATGGCTGTTGCTCGTATGATAGGCGATGGGCCTATGGCGCGTAGCCGTTTTAAGAATTTATATGTTTATTGTGGGCCGGTACATAAACATTGTGCACAAAAACCTATAGAGCTGAACTTCCTGCAAATGAACGTAAAAAATAAAGTGGAGGTATAATGATAAATAATAGTGATGGAGTGCGCAATTACCAGTCTGAAAAGCCTAAAGTAGATTCTCATGGTCGTTCTTATGGTACAGGTAAAAGAAAGGAATCAGTAGCAAGGGTGTGGTTAAAGGCTGGTAGTGGAAAAGTAACGGTTAATGGTATGGAGTTGTCCCAATACTTTAAGCGTAGTACTTTGTGTAGAAGAGTCTACTTTCCATTTAGTGTTACCTCTACTGCTGGGTGTTATGATGTCAATGCTACAGTTTCTGGTGGTGGTATTTCAGGACAGGCTGGTGCTTTAGCTCATGGCGTAAGTAAAGCGTTAAAAAATATTAATCCTTCTATACGTACGATTTTAAAGCAAGCGGGGCTATTAACAAGAGATTCACGTGTTGTTGAGCGTAAGAAATATGGTCAGCATAAGGCAAGGAAAAAGTGTCAATTTTCTAAGAGATAGCTGTTTTATGAGGTACAGGGCTGCTGTTATTGGTGCTACAGGTTATGTAGGAGTTGAGGTAGTAAGATTGCTTGTGTCTCATCCAATGGTGGAGGTTAAGTACCTTTGTTCAACGCATTCTCATATGTTATCAGATGTGTTTTTTCATGTTGATCGTAACCGTAATTTATTAGTTTCGCAATTTCATGATATTGATTTTTCACATGTTGATGTTGTTTTCTTATGCCTTCCGCATAATGTATCAAATAAGGTAGTAGTTAATATACCTGAACGTGTAAAAATAATAGATTTATCTGCAGATTTTAGAATAAAAAAACTTAGTATATATCAAGAATGGTATGGAAAGCATAGCGCGCCACAACTTATAGATAGTGCTATATATGGATTAACGGAGATTTATTATGAGAAAATTAAGGATGCACGCTTAGTTGCTTGTCCAGGATGTTATGCAACTTCTATTTTAATTCCTCTTATACCATTAGTAAAAAATAATTTAATAAACACAGATGATATAATAGTTGATTCAAAATCTGGGGCCAGTGGTGCTGGGAGAACTTTAAAGCAAGAGAGTATGTTTTGTGATGTTAATGAAAGTATTAAGGCATATAATGTTTCGCATCATAGGCATATTCCTGAAGTAGAGCAAGAATTATCTTTTTTTGCTAAAAAAGAGAATATCATGTTGCAATTTACACCTCATTTAATACCAGTGAGCAGGGGTATATTGTCTAATATATATTTAAATCTTAATGATGAAGTTTCTGTTTCTAATGTTAACGATATTTTATTGTCGTTTTATCAGGATTCTAAGTTTGTGTTTGTAGATAATGATAAGGCAGTTAGTACAAAATCAGTAATTGGTACTAATTTTTGTTATTTAGGAGTTTTTTCTGGAAGGCGAACTAATAGTATAATAGTAGTATCTGTAATTGATAATTTATTAAAGGGTGCTGCTGGTCAGGCTGTACAAAATTTTAATATTATGTTTTCTTTAGAAGAAAGTTTAGCTTTACTACAAATGCCAATTTATCTTTAGGTATTCATGGTATTGTATATGAAATAATAATGTGTAATTAGAGGGTTATAATGGATTTGAAGAAAGTAAGTTATGGTGATAATGTTCCAGAAGAAGTAAATGTTATTATTGAAATTAGTCAAGGTTCTACTCCTGTTAAGTATGAATTTGATAAGGAAAAAAATTTATTATATGTAAATAGATTTTTACCAACAGCAATGTATTATCCATGTAATTATGGGTTTATTCCTAATACTTGTGCTGGTGATGGTGATCCTATAGATGTTTTAGTATTAACTAGATTCCCAGTAATGACAGGCGTGCTAATTTCTGTAAGGCCTATAGGAGTGCTTACTATGTATGATGAAGCCGGTGAGGATGTTAAAATTTTCTCCGTACCTACTAAAAAAGTAGACATTCATTATGCTAATATTTGTAGTTATCTTGATATATCAAAGTCGTTTATTGATTCAATAACTCATTTTTTTTCTTTTTATAAGAAATTAGAAGAAGGTAAGTTTACATCTGTAGGGGAGTGGAAGGATGTAAAATATGCAGAGAAACTGATATTGGATTCCATAATTAAATAAAGTTATAAGTTTATTTTATAAGTAAATTAGGAATATTGAAATTGTTAATAGAGTTATATCTTCTAGTTGTTATGTTATATAAATTAAGTTGAATATTTATTATTAGGCATATTCTATCACAGTGGAAATATAATGTTTATATTTAGCAAATTTGAATGTTGCTGGTTTATAGCTTATGTATAGAAGTAAATTAGATTTTTAATAAAAAGAATATTTGTTAATAAATATTTATATTTATGGTAATATATATTTTTAGTTTATTAATATTTTAATACAATTGAATATATATTACATATATGCTGTATTTGATTTGTATAATAACTATACTTATGTAGAAAGATAAGATAATTTCCAAGTTTAGTTATATCAGTATATTTTGTAATGTGTGCATTAATTTTGCCTATAATATTATTGTTTGGGTGTTTTTTTATTATTATGTAATATTTGTGGATTTATAACTAACACATGCTAATTTTTAATATGTTTTAGAATATTTTAAAAATATGTAGGTATGTATTTTATTTAAGGATCAAAATTTCTAAATCATTATACATGTTCATTATGTAATAATAAATCAACTGTGATTTATTTAATGCTTGAGTTTATCTAGTTTAAATTGTAATAAGTTGTAATAATGTACACTATAAGGTTAATGTATGGAAAGACATGACAATCATGGTACAATAGTTACTAAGATAAAATTACAAATGGATAAAATGGGGATAAATGCTCGTGAATTAGCAGATAGAGCTTCTGTTGGTAAATCATTCGTTTATGATATATTGAGTGGTAAATCGACAAATCCTACATCTAAGAAACTTATGGCAATAGCGAAAGTATTAAAAGTGCCTTTGTCATATTTAATTAGTAGTGATAATTGTACTTATGATATGAGTGGTAATGATATATTTCCTATACATCATTTAGATGTACAAAATAGCTTATCGGAGCATTCAAATAATTTTAAATTTTATTTACCTGCAGATATAAAATTGCCATTGGATATAAAAAATTTACGTTTTTATCATGTAAAAGGAGATAGTATGTGGCCTACATTGGTAAATCAGGATATTGTATTAGTAGATACAGGTGATAAAATTGCTCACCCAGTAGGTATTTTTACCATTATTGATTCAGTTGGTATATCAATTAGAAGATTAGAATATGTAAAAGATAACCAAAAAATTAGATTGCGTATTGTGTGTGACAATAAGCAATATTCTTCTTATGAAAGCGATCTTGAAGATGTAAAAGTATTAGGTCGTGTAGTTTGGTACGCAAGGGCTTTATAGCTAATTTATGTAACGTAAATAAAAATTTGTATTTTGTGTAAGTTGGCATTATTATCTTGATTACGAAGTAATTAAGAAAGTGTTAACTGTTACTTGTAAAAAATATATAGTTATTATCTACTGAGTAAAATAAGCAGGTTGCATACATAATATAATAACGTGACTTTCAATAGATAAAGTAGATTTTATGTGCTATGTGTGCAACATAATAGAAATATGTTATATATAATTTGCTGTTATGCTTGATTAGCATAATAACACTATATATTAAATTTTTTGAGATTTATTAACTGTAAGTTAATGATGGTTATGAGTTTTGAATATTATATATCTAGTGTTGTTATAAATTTATTATGAGGGGTGTATTATGCATTATTATATAAAGAGAATGTGATGTTTTATATCTAAATTATGGGCTTTTTAATACATATTAGTTTTGAGCTTTAAAGTATTAATTTGGGGTGTTGTGTAATATATAATTTTTTATAAGGTTTTATTAGAGGTATATTTATGCGTATATTGTTAATAGAAGATGATATTGCATGTGCAAAAGCAGTAGAGGCTTCTTTGTCTTCGGAAGGGCATTTTTGTGAGACTATGACTTCTGCTCAGGATTGTTACGGTAGTATTGTTCCAAAAAATGATGATTATGATGTG
This sequence comes from Candidatus Neoehrlichia procyonis str. RAC413, assembly GCF_000964795.1. GTDB lineage: Bacteria > Pseudomonadota > Alphaproteobacteria > Rickettsiales > Anaplasmataceae > Neoehrlichia > Neoehrlichia procyonis. The sequence continues at coordinate 1,073,401 of NZ_LANX01000001.1, forward strand.
GTAATATTAGATATACATTTTCCAGGTAAAATAGATGGATATGATATATTGGTAAAGCTTCGTGAATCAGGAATAAAAGTTCCAGTACTAATATTATCTTGCATTTCGTCTGTAGCTCATAAGGTAAAAGGGTTATACTATGGTGCAGATGACTACATAACAAAACCTTTTCATAAAAGTGAACTGCTAGCAAGGATTAAGGCGATTGTGCGTCGTACCAGGGGGCATCCTGAGTCAATAGTACGTGTTGGGAATATTTCAATTAATTTAGATCATAAATGTGTTGAGTGTAATGGCGAAATTGTACATTTGACCAAGAAAGAGTATGGTATGATAGAACTTCTTTCGTCACGTTTAGGTACTGTCCTGACAAAAGAGATGTTTTTATCACATTTATATAGAGAATTAGATGAACCGTCAGATGATAAGATCATTGACGTATTTATGTGTAAATTGCGTAAAAAATTAAAGGTTGCAAATAATGGTAAAAATTATATAGAGACTGTTTGGGGGCGTGGTTATGTTCTTAAAGAATGTGCTGATGATGAAGATGAGCCAGGAGGGAATCGTAATAATTATATGTGGAATGATGCCAATCATAATGTGGAATACGGTAATGAAAAGAGTAAAGATTATGTAGAAGAAGTGTAATTTATTATTTGGATTTTGGTATTTCTATGTTAATGTTGGGGTATAGTGATGCATTTGTAATAATATATGGCAGTTTTTGTACATAATAATGATTTACCTGAAAATTTAAATCTTGGTGATGTTGTTGCTATTGACACAGAAACTATGGGGCTTGTGCATAGGCGTGATAGGTTGTGTTTGGTGCAGTTGTCTTCAGGTAATGGAGATGCACACCTGGTAAAGTTTACAGGTTATAGTTTTGATGCTCCAAATTTAAAAAGGGTACTTTCTGATAATAATGTAATGAAGGTTTTTCATTTTGCACGTTTTGATATAGCAATTATTTATTATTATCTTAAAGTGTGGTCTGTGCCATGTTATTGTACAAAAATAGCATCAAAATTAGTACGTACTTATACTGATCATCATGGCTTAAAGGATTTATGTTATGACTTTTTAGGGGTAAAGTTAAGTAAAGTGCAGCAATCCTCTGATTGGGGGCATTCAGTTCTAACGTCTGAGCAGCTTAGTTATGCGGCATCAGATGTGTTGTATTTACATGCTATAAAAGATAAATTAGATATGATGTTGCAACGTGAAAGCAAACAAGAGTTAGCTGAAGCTTGTTTTAGATTTCTTCCTATAAGAGCAGAGCTAGACTTACTAGGATGGGATAATTTTGATATATTTAGTCATGGTAATTAGTGAATATAGTTGATTTTAAACGAGTTTTTGCTATATATTTAAGTTTTGTGTGTAAAGTGACATGAGTGCTTTGTTAAAAAGTAAGTTGCATTTTAAAATTGTAAAGGAAGACTTGCTTCAGTCCTTAGTATATATTAATAATATTATAGAAAAACGGCAGAGTATTATTGTTTTATCGTGTGTAAAAATCGAAGCAAAAGATAAGGTTATAAGTCTAACTGCTACTGATCTTGATATTTCAATAGTAGCTTGTGTTAATGCTAATGTACTATCTGATGGTGTTGTAGTTACTTCTGCTCAGCTACTTTATGATATTGTTAAAAAGCTCTCTAATAATGTTGAAATAGCATTTGAGAATAAAAATGGAAAGTTAGTTATAGAATGTGAAAATGCCAAATTTTCATTGCATGTTGTTGATCCAGGTAAATTTCCTATTATTGAAAATAATGAACTAGAGCATAAATTTAGCTTAAAAATAGGAGTTTTAATAGAGTTACTGAGTAAAACAAAGTTTGCAATGTCGGTGGAAGAAAGTCGATATAATTTAAATGGTGTATATTTACATGTAAATAATAATGCTTTATGTTGTGTTGCAACAGATGGTCATCGTTTATCGTTAATGCAAACTGACATAAGCAACGAATTTTTTGATTTTGGTATTATTATACCTAGAAAAACAGTTAATGAAATACTAAAAATTATTAGTCATAGTAATGATGTAGATAAGGTTGCATTAATTAGTTTATCACAAAGAAAAATTTGCTTTCAATATCAGGATTATGTAGTGACATCTAAAGTAATAGATGGTGTATTTCCAGATTATAAGCCGATTATTCCACAGTTTGAGGGTAAACATATATTCATGGAATCTGAAGTATTATTGAGTGCTATAGATCGTGTATCTGTGATTGTTTTTGATAAAGTAAAAGTGATTAAGTTAAGTTTTACTTATAACAAGTTATTAATAAGCTCTGCTTCTTCTGATCAAGGTGACGCTACAGAAGAATTAGATGTAGATTACGTTGGAGAAGATATTGTTATAGGGCTTAATGCTAGGTATATAATGGAGGTTTTGTATTGTATTAAGAAGAAGTGTAAATTGACATTTCATGATAATAGTACGGCGGTTGTGATTCAGGATCAAGATGTAGAGCGTGCGCTTTATATTATAATGCCAATGAGAATGTAATTGAGAAGGGTATTGAGTATTGTGATAAAGTTTTAAATGCGTTTTAATTAATATAGTATGTACAAAATCAGATAAGTTTTAATTTATATATAATGAATTAAGATGAGTTAAATTTAAAAACAGGAATGTCAGCTTTTAAGGTAGTAGTTACTTATATAATGCAAAGGTTATGGCTTAATTTTTATAGTTTAAATGTAAGCTATTGAATAAGTTTATATGTTATTATATTAGGTAATTGTTTTTGAATTATGATTAATATCATGTGCTGTAATGCTGCAGATAAATGCAAGCTGTAATGCGAGTAAAAAATATATGTAATATTTATAAATAAACTTGAGTTATTTTTATATAATATTAAATAACTTATTTCACATTTTGATTATATTTACATTCATTCTTATTAAGTAACTTGCTATTGTAAATTTTGTTGAGTAAGACATTGTGTATAAGTGCATATATAAAATATTGAGTTGCTTAGATTATTCTACTGTTACAGATTTTGCCAGGTTTCGTGGTTGATCTGCATTGATACCTTTTTTGATTGCGAGTTTATATGCAATAAGTTGCATTGCTACTGTATATACAATTGGTGATGAAAAAAAGTTTGTTTGAGGTAACTCTATTATTTGAGCACAAATATTTTGTAATTTTTGGGAACCGTTTTTATCTGTCATTGCTATGACTATGCCTTTTCTTGCTATAATTTCTTGAATATGAAGAAAATTTTTTGGAAACAATTCATTATATGGTGCAATGACAATTGTTGGCATTGATTTATCAATTAGTGCAATAGAACCATGCTTCATTTCTCCTGCTGCAATACCTATAGTGTTAATATAAGATAATTCTCTGATTTTTAATGCACCCTCTAAGGCTACCCCATAAGAAGTGCCTCGTCCTATAGCAATTGCGCGATTATGTTTTAGAATTGTGTTTGCTACTAAATCAATATTTTTTATTTGTAGAGCATGTGATATATGTGTTGGTATTAATGTTAAATAATTTATAAGATGTGATAAATTATTAGAGGTGTTATTTTTAATTTGAGCTAAATATATAGTAAAACATGCTAAAACAGATAATTGGGCTGAAAAAGTTTTTGTAGATGCTACACCTATTTCCTGTCCAGCTAGAGTCTTTAAAGCAATATCTGAGGCTTGTTCTATACTATTACCTGGCACGTTTGTTATACTAATGATTTTGCAATTTTGCTTTTTAGCATAATGTAAAGCTTCAAGGGTATCAGCTGTTTCTCCAGATTGTGATATTAGTAATACAGTGTCTTTTTTTGAAAGAGAAATATTATTATAACGAAATTCAGACGCAATATCTAAATAAACCCGTATATTAGTAACGTTTTCTATCCAATATTTTGCAATGAGTCCAGCAAAATATGAGGATCCACAACCTATTATAATTATAGAATCTATATTTTTTAAATAATCAATATCATTAAATACTGAAATTGAATTTTTATTGTCAAAAAATTGATTTATAGTATTGTGTGTTACTTTAGGTTGCTCATGTATTTCTTTAAGCATAAAATAAGGATATTTACCTTTAATGGTTTCACTAATTAGAAAATTATTAGTAAAAATATTACGATACACCTTAGTGTTATTGTTATAGATTTTTATATTGTTGAAATAAATTTCTGCAATATCATTATCTTCTAAATATGTAATTTTTTGTACATGCTGAGTTAATGCATGTGCATCAGAGGATACAAAGTTAGTATTTACCCCATATCCTAGTATTAGAGGTAACCCATTTTTTGCTGCTATAAGTAAATTATTATAATCTGTAAATAATACTATAATAGAAAATTTTCCTTTCAGTTTTTTGATAGCTTGATTTACAGCTTCGCGGGGTGATAATCCTAATTTTAAATTAAGCTGTATAAGGTGTGGTATAACTTCAGTGTCAGTTTTAGTCGAAAAAACTAAAGTTTGAGCTTCTAACTGTGCTTTTATTTCTATATAATTTTCTATAGTTCCATTATGTGCAACAGCTACTTTATCAACACATATTGGATGTGCGTTATTAATTGTTGGAACCCCATGTGTAGCCCATCTGGTGTGTGCAATACCAACTGTACTAGTAAATGTATGATCGGATTTTATAATGCTACTTAAATGGGTAACTTTTTTGCTAGATTTTTTAACTTGTATACCATTACTGAGTATTGCAACACCACAGGAATCATAACCTCTATATTCTAGCTTAGATAACCCATGCAGTAATAACTGAACAACTGGATATTTACTAACTATCCCAAACACACCACACATGCAAACACCTAATTGTAACAGTTATGATGGTAAATACTAAAACTATGTTGCTCTTACTTCCCTTCAGGTACTGAAGCAGGAGATTTATTATTTGTTCTATTTATTACTTCAGAGATTGAAGACTTCAATACCTTAACTTCTATACCATCTGCAATTTCTATGAAAAAGTGCTGATTAGCAGTATCAACTTTACTAACTACTCCTAATATGCTACCAGATATTACAACTTTATCGCCTTTTTTAATACTATCTAGTAGTTTTGCGTGTTCCTTAATTTTTTTTTGCTGTGGCCTAATAATTAAGAAGTAAAACACAACAAAAATTAAAACTAACGGCACAAAACCTGCAATTGACGCACCTATTCCAGTCGCAGATGTAGAAGATGCTGATGTAGCAAAAGCTTCAGAGAAAAACAATATTTTAACCTACTAAAAATACATGCCTTACTTTACAAAAAACTAAAACCTTTGTCAAGCTAGTTTGCCAGTAAATCTCTATAGGTTATATTTATTCACAAGCTCCAATATCATATCTATATACACCATCTGGCCAATCCAATAAATCTAGAGCAGCATAAGCCTGGTGCTTTGCGTTTGCTAAATTATCAGCTTCAGCTACAATATTTAACACTCTTCCACTATCAGATATAAAATTACCGCTACTATCTAACTTTGTGCCTGCATGAAAAACGTTAATGTTAGGTAATTTTTCAATTGCATCTAAGCCCTTAATTATAGACCCAGTATTATATTTATTGGGATATCCTTTACTTGCCACAACGACACACACTGCAGACTTATTATTAAGTTCTACAACTTCATTACCAAGTTTACCCTTAGCTGTTAATAGCATTAGTTTTAACAAATCGGAATTAAGCCTAGGAAGTATGGATTGTGTTTCTGGATCACCAAATCTTACGTTATATTCAAGAAGTTTTGGCTCATTTTTTTTAATCATTATTCCTGCAAATAGCATTCCTTTAAATTGTATGTTCATATTGAACATTGCTTTAATGGTTGGGTATATAATTTTTTGTACAATAATATGCTCCATTTCTTTGCTAATGATACCCGGAGCAGAGTAAGATCCCATGCCACCTGTATTGGGGCCTTTATTATTGTCATATATAGCTTTATAATCTTGTGCTACCCCTAGTATAGCAGGATTTGTACCATCGATTAAGGTAAAGAAACTTATTTCTTTTCCTCCTTCAATGAACTCTTCAATAACAACTGCTTCTCCTGCTTGTCCAAATTTTTTTTCAACTAGCATTAAATCTAATGCATCATAAGCCTCTTCAATGGTGTGGCATATGATAACGCCTTTGCCACTTGCAAGACCGTCAGCTTTAATTACCAGTGGTAACTTATTTTTATTCACAAATTGTCTTGCTGACTTTGTATCAATAAAATATCCGTATTTTGCTGTAGGGATATTATAACGTGTACATAATTCCTTGGTAAATCCTTTCGAAGACTCAAGCCTTGAAGCAGCTTTTGATGGACCAAAAACTAAAATACCTTCATCAGTTAAGGCATCGGCTAATCCATTAACTAGCGGTAATTCTGGACCAATAACTACTAGTTCAATTTTTTCCTTATTACATAATTGTATTACTTCTATAAAATCGTCTATATTAACATCCACCAAGGTGGCTAAATTGGACATTGCTTCACGTCCTGGAGCAATAAAAAGCTGACTAATCATAGGAGATTTTTTTAAATAATGTAGTAACGCGTGCTCACGTCCCCCAGCTCCAATAACTAATACATTCATTGTATGATGACCACAAATATCTTAAATTGGGTATGTAATGCTACCATAAATTATATGATTGTCAATGTTAAAATGTAGTATATGATTATGTTCTTTTGACAAAGAACTTGCCTTGATAACTGTTTTATGCTTAAACTTTGCTAGCATTTGTTTTTTAGGAAAATTGTGATGAATTTCTTGAAAGTTGTTTTAATGTTGTGTTGTATTTGTTTTAGTAGCTATGTGGCCGCTAATACTAAAAGTTTTGAGGAAGCAGCTTCTGTACTTTATAATCGTGGTGTGCAACAGTTTAAGGCTAAGAAATATGAGAATGCAATAAAAACTTTTGCAGAAATTGAAAACCTGTATCCTTTTTCAGAACTAGCAATAAAGGGTAATTTAATTGCCGCAGTTGCAAATTACCAAATTAGTGATTATGCTAGCGCTAATGCTTTAGTGGATGATTATATACAAATGTATCCTAACAGTGAAAATATAGATTTTGCATATTATTTGCGTATTATATCTAAGTATATGCAAATTCAAGATATAGATCTTGATCAGAAAGTAGCCAGTGAAGTATTAGACTTGTCAAGTGAATTTATAAAATTATTTCCTGATTCTGAATATGTTGCAGTTGTAAAAGATAAACTAACAAATGTAAGACATCATGTAGCAGGTAAAGAGTTTTCTATAGGTAATTTTTACTTAAAAAGAGGTGAATATGTAGCAGCTCTGAAGAGATTTAATGTTATTCTTGCTCAGTATAATGATACAGGTTATTTTCCAGAGAGTGTATATAGAATATATGAAATATATTTAGCTTTAGGAGATGAACAAACATCGCATAAGTATTTATTGATGCTTGAAAAATGTTGTAAGGGTAGTATTTGGAATAACTTAAAGACAAAGAAGTAATATATGTTTTTGTGTATTGTATTTAAGTTTTTATTTGATTAAGTAATAATTTGGTCGTAGTGTGAATTGTAAAAATGTACAAAATTTGAAAACATAATGAAGTATAAATACTTGTGTAGTATTATTTCTTAAAGTTTTTTAAATTATAAGCAGATAAGTAAGCTAAATCTAGACTTGAAGAGCTTTATATTTTATATTATTCTTCATACCCAGCTTGCTTGTTGTGGTAATTGATTTTCTCTTTTTTTTTTACGTTATTAATTAGCTATATTTTCCATGGGTAAATGTATTATGTTAGCCCATAATAATGAGACTGCTAGTGAAACTCAAGTAGAGAAGATAAAGATGTATGAAAAAAAGGTATACTAAATTATTGTAGATAATATTATTGCAATGAATAATAAAAACAAGTAGTAGATTGAATAAGTAAATAATTGTTTGTAAGATAATGTGTTATTTTTTATAAATATTCTTAATACATGTATTAGGAATACTACTCCAAGTGTTGCTGCACTTATTTCATATAGTAGTATATATTTTACAAAAAGACCTGGTAATAATGTAATGGGAATGAGAATAAGACTATAAAAAAGAATGTAAAGCTTTGTTTTATGTATCCCATATACAACAGGCATCATAGGAATGTTTGCTTTTTTATATTCGTTGTAATTTAGCAATGACAAAGCCCAAAAGTGAGGAGGAGTCCACATGAAGATAATGCTGAAAAGTATAAAACTTTCTAATGCAATTGATCCTGTGACAGATGTCCATCCAATTATTGGAGGGAAAGATCCAGCTATACCGCCAATAACTATATTTTGTGGGGTTCTTCTTTTTAATATTATAGTATAGACTACAGCATAGAAATTAATACTAATAGTAAGTATAATAGCAGATATGTAGTTCACAGAAATTGCCATTATAGTAATTGATAATATTGCAAGTACTAATCCAAATTCAAGAGTAGAGCTTTTTTGTATCTTACCAATGGGTATAGGACGATTTTTTGTGCGTGTCATTATTGCATCTATATCACTGTCGTACCACATGTTGATAGCACTTGCTGCACCTGAGCCTAAAGCAATACATACAATGGATATTATGGCAATAACAGGATGTATGTTACCGGGTGCTACTACCATTCCTGTAATTCCAGTAAATACAACTAGATACATAATCTTTGGCTTTAATAACTGCCAGTAATCCCAAATAGATGCAATATTATCTTCTTTAGAATTAAAAACCATGACTATTCTATTTTTGGAATTTCATTGAAAGTGTGAAAAGGAGCGGGAGATGGAATAGTCCATTCTAGAGTATCTCCTCCCCAAGGATTACTAGGAGCTTTTTTGCCGTTTTTCAGAGTAAGTATTACTATATAGATGAAAAATAAAGCAGAAATAAAAGATAATAATGCTCCTGCAGAAGATATATAATTCCATGGAATAAAGGCATCAGGGTAGTCAGGAATTCTTCTAGGCATTCCTGCTAATCCTAAAAAATGCTGAGGAAAAAATGTTAAATTAGTTGAAATAAAGGTGAACCAAAAGTGTATCTTTCCTAGACGTTCATTATATTGTTTTCCGGACATTTTACCTATCCAGTAATAAAAAGCTGCGTAGGCTGCAAATAAAGCTGCAATAGACATTACATAATGAAAATGTGCTACAACGTAATATGTATCATGTAACACTTTATCAATACCACCATGAGATATTATAATACCTGTTAGCCCACCAGCCGTAAAGACAAATATGAATCCTATTGCAAATAACATAGGAGTTTTAAATTCTATATTCCCTCCCCACATAGTTGCAATCCAGCTAAATACCTTTATACCAGTCAATACTCCTATTAACATGGTTGTTACACTAAAATATACAATTGTATCTGCGCTTAATCCTACAGTAAACATATGGTGTGCCCATACGATACCTCCTACGGTTGCTATTCCTATTAGTGCAAATACCATACCTAAGTATCCAAATACTGCTTTATGGGAAAACGTTGAGACAATCTGAGTAATAATTCCAAAGGCTGGAAAAATTATTACATATACCTCTGGGTGGCCAAAAAACCAAAATAAGTGCTGAAATAATAAAGGGTCTCCACCACCTGATGGATCAAAGAAACTAGTTCCGAAATTACGATCTGTTAAAAGCATTGTAATTGCGCCTGCTAATATTGGTAAAGTGACAATTAGCATAAAAGATGTCAATAATATTGTCCAAACAAATAAAGGCATCTTTAATAAGGTCATTCCTGTAGCACGCATATTAAAAATGGTTACTATAAAATTTACTGATCCAGCAATAGAAGAAGCTCCAGCAACATGTAGTGCAAAAATTGCAATATCTACGGAAGCATCAGGATGAGAAGCAATGTAGGATAGAGGTGGATAAAGTGTCCAACCTGTACCAGCACCTTCGCCTATTAATACAGAGCTAACTAAAAGAATGAGCGAAGCTACAAGTAGCCAGAAACTTACATTATTTAATCGTGGAAATGCCATATCTGGAGCTCCTATTAACAATGGTACAAACCAATTCCCAAAACCTCCAGTTAATGCAGGCATGATCATAAAAAAAACCATGATTAACGCATGACTTGTAACAATTACATTATAAAGTTGGTAATTATCATTTAGTATATTAATGTGTGCAAGCTGAGTGCGTATTATAAGTGACAGTAATCCACCAACTATTCCTCCGATAATCGAAAATATGATATACATAGTACCTATATCTTTGTGATTAGTGGAAAATAACCAACGTTTTATTCCTTTTGGTAAATGTTCATTACTCATAATATGACCTAAAGTTTATTTTCTTTTGTCCATTTTGCAAACTCTTCTTTACTGACAGCTACTATTGTAATAGGCATGAATCCATGAAGTCTACCACAAAGTTCAGAGCATTGTCCATAATAAACGCCGGGCTTTTTAATATTAAACCAAGTTTCATTTAATCTACCTGGAACTGCATCAATTTTTACTCCAAGGGCAGGTACTGCCCAGCTATGTATTACATCTGCACTTGTAACCTGCACCAATACATTAACATTTATTGGTACTACAATTTTACGATCTACTTCAAGTAAACGTAATTCCCCTTCTTTTAAATCATTAGAAGCTTTCATGTAGCTGTCAAATTTAATATTATAATCAGGGTATATATAACTCCAATACCACTGATAACCAATTGCTTTTATGATTAACTCAGCTTTAGGTATTTTTTGTTCCTTTTGAATTAATTGTACATTACTAATTGTAAGAAACCCTACTAATATTAATGGAATAACTGTCCATGTAATTTCGAGTAATGCATTATGAGAATTTTTATTGTTAAAAGTAGCCTGCACATTATCTTTTTTGCGAAACCGAATTATTATATATAACAACATAGCAAAAACGATGGCTAATATTGTTAGCATTATTACCATTACAACATTATGTGAATGTATAATGTTTTCCATAATATCAGTTGCAGGGTCCTGAAAACCTATTTGCCATGGCGATGCAGATATGGCATATGAATTGGAATAGTTACATATTACATTAAATAAAAAAAGCAAGCAGAGGCAAATTGTGAGCATGAAATTTATAATTTTACTGGTTTACATTTCTATCATCAAGGTTATGGAAATGCAAGAATTTTGTGCCGTTGGGACTTATTGTCATTATATAATAGGCTATTGATACTATGTAGCAATATGTCATATGTGCTGTAGCGTGTATAATTATAAGTTACCTTATGTACTTTATTTTTATAGATTTATGATAAATAATAGTAGTAATTATAAATAATAGGGATTAAGTGCTTATAAATGAATTGAGTATATGTTTAGCGTTGTGTGTTTGTCAATATATGTGATAGAATGTATAAGTAATATGTGCATAAGGAAAGCTATATGTTAAAATGCTTTTTAAGGGTGAGATTGCTATAGTTGAGTGACATTGTGTAAATAATGTGTTTTATGTAGTGAGAATTTTGTATTAAGATTTTGTAAATGTGTGTAATATAGTAATGTTCTGTACTTCTATTGAGGAACAAGCATAAGCAAAATTTTGTTTGCTTTACTGTGATATGGTGAAAGCAATAAGTTATTTTGTTGATAAATAACAATATTGGTCATTTAATAATAACATAATCGATAATGCTGTGTTTTACTGGCATATTAAGAAATATGCCTAAATTTTACAACCTAAAGGTGTATATACTTAATGGTATACTATGATTGAAGTTCAAATGCATCATGTAAAACTTTGATAGCTAATGTTGAATGTAGGCGCTCTATTAATACACTAATTTTTATTTCTGATGTAGTGATAGCTAATATTTTTATTCCATTTTTATCTAAAGTGCTAAACATTTTATATGCTACTCCAGGATTAGATATCATTCCTACACCAATAATTGAGATTTCTGATACAGTTGGATTTACTATTAGATTTTGATATATAATTTGATCTTTTAACTTTGTTAAAAGTTCTGTTGTTCTTGCAATATTATCTTCTGAAACCGTGAAAGTTACATTAATACTTTTGTGCTCTATATTTTGTATAATCATGTCAACACTAATGTTATTTTGTGCAAGTGGTGCAAATACTGAAGCAATGCCGGTGAGAGCATTAATAGAATTTACTGTTATACTTGCTATATTATTATTAAGTGTAATACCTGTAATAGTATGGCTTTCCATAATTCTTCCTCTTTTTGTTACGAATGTTCCTTTTGTATTTGTAAAAGTGGATAATACGCACAATGTTATATTATATCTCATTGCAATTTCTACAGATCTTACTTGTAATACTTTTGCTCCTAAAGAAGACATTTCTAGCATTTCTTCGTATGTAATATTATTAAGCTTACGTGCTGTAGGAACAATGTTAGGGTCAGTAGTGTAGATTCCATCTACATCTGTATATATATAACAGAGGTCTGATTTTAATGCAGCAGCAATAGCTACTGCAGATGTATCTGATCCCCCCCTACCTAAAGTTGTGATACGATTATTGTACACTCCTTGAAATCCAGCGATAATTGCAACGTTATTATCTTCTAAAAATTCTTTGAGTAAACTGCTTTCAATATCAACTATTCTTGCATTAGAATGATGAGAAGAAGTTTTAATAGGTATCTGCCACCCTAGCCAAGATCTAGTTTTGATATTCATTTTTTGTAATGCAAGAGATAAAAGCCCGGATGATATTTGCTCTCCTGAAGAAATAATAGAGTCATATTCAGATAATTCTGAGATAGAATGTAAGTTAGATAACTGCTTGACTGTAGAAATAATATTATTGGTAAATGTACCCATAGCAGATACAACTACCACTATTTTATGATTATTTATAACATCATTTTGAATTATTTTTGCTACTCGGTTAATACAATCTATATCTTTTAAAGAAGTACCACCGAATTTTTTAATAATAATTTTTTTCATTGTTAAAGGAGCAAGTCGTTATAGTAAATTATAGTTGATTTTTTATAGGATTAATATGAGTTATTTGTATAATAAGTTAAAACTTATAGGAAATTATAACTCTACATGATTCAGATAAAGTACTTTATTTGTTAGTAAAGCATTTTTGTTTAAATTAATATTAGCTATAACCATTAGACTATATTAGCGATAAGCATATAAATTATTTATAATTGTTTGTGGCACAAATAATTTGTATGCTATTGAATTGTAATTTACATACCTTTCCTTAATCAATAAGCTAAGTTTAGTTAAAACATCAAAAATTTATTATTGAGCATGTTAATATTATTAACTTCAATTTAGGATTGCCTGAATGTTGTGTATTCAGTGACTTTGTTTTGCCCTTAACATTCAAAGGTTTGAGCATTGTAACTAATTATCTTCAAAATTATCCTATAAAGTATAAGAATAATTGTCACGTTCTCGTTAAGTGTTTTGTGGAAGTGTTGACCTTATTGTATATGGTATCTAACTATGGGATACCAAAAAAGTTTAGCACTTAAACAACAAGTGCGCTGCATACTTTTATTGATTTTATTAAGTTGATTTTGTACAGTGTTAGTACTGCTAATATGCCTTATTATAAGCATATCTATTTGTTATTATATAGTTGATTTTTTGTAGGATTGATATAAGTAATTAACTAAAACTGAAAGCTATTTACAATGGAAAAAAAGTATTTTTACGTTACTACTCCTGTCTACTATGTAAATGATGTTCCTCATATAGGTCATCTTTATACGACATTAATTTGCGATGTTATGGCAAGGTTTATGCGCCTTAATGGATATGCTGTTAAGTTTGTTACAGGTACAGATGAGCATGGCTATAAGATTCACAAAGCAGCAGAGAAAAATGGTATTTGTGTAAAAGATTTTGTGGATAATAATAGTGCTGTTTTTAAAAATTTGGCCAATGTAATGAAGTGTAGCTATGATGACTTTATTCGAACAACAGAAAAACGTCATAAAGATGCAGTATGTTGTTTATGGCAACGTTTGTGCGATTATAATCAGGTATACTTAGGACGTTATTCCGGTTGGTATGCTGTACGTGATGAGGCATTTTATCATGAAAGAGAACTTGTTAATAATCGCGCCCCTACGGGAGCTGAAGTAGAATGGATAGAGGAACCTAGTTATTTTTTTAAATTGTCAGAATGGAAAGATGCGTTACTTGATTTTTATAATAATAACCCTAACTTTATTACACCAAAACATAGATTAAATGAAGTAATTGCGTTTGTAAAATCTGGATTAAAGGATTTATCAATATCAAGACAGGGTTTATTATGGGGCATAGGGGTGCCAAATGATGAAAAGCATGTGATATATGTTTGGGTTGATGCTTTATCTAATTATTTAACTGCACTTGGTTTTCCAGATATTTTACGAAAAGAGTATCAACAATATTGGAATAATGTTAATAGTTTGAGTGTGCATGTGATAGGGAAAGATATATTAAAATTTCATGCTGTATATTGGCCTGCTATTTTGATGGCTGCTAAGTTACCTTTGCCTAAAAAAATTTTGGCACATGGTTGGTGGATAAATGAAGGACAAAAAATTTCTAAATCTGTAGGAAATATTATAGAACCTTTTAAATTGATAAAGGAGTTTGGTATTGATCAAATTCGATATTTTCTTATTAAAGAAATTCCTATAGGAAATGATGGTAATTTTTCGCGTCAAAATGTTATTAATTGTATAAATTATGAATTAGCAAATAATATAGGTAATCTTGTACATAGAACGGTTACTTTTATACATAGGGAATGTGGTGGATTTATTCCGGAAGTAGATATTAGTCTATTTAACGATAAGGAATCATTGCCTGATTATCAAGATATATTGAATCAAGTAAAAAATTATATGTTGCACTATGATCTTTATGAAATTATAAAATTTATAATGTGTATGTCTTCTACTGCAAATGAATATATAGCTGAAAGGGCTCCATGGCAGCTTTGTAAAACAGATAGAAAACGTATGGAGGCTGTTTTATATAAACTTGTAGAATATATAAGATGCATTGGTATATTATTGCAACCTATTATGCCAGATACAGCTACAAAAATTTTAGATCAGATAGCCATTTCTGCGGATAAGAGGTGTTTTAATTCTTTGCTCATACGGAGTAGTATGAGAAGTAAATTACCGGATTCTTGGCCTATTTTTCAAAAATACGAATGATTGTATGTTAGTAAGTTGTCCTATATTAGTTGATTAATTCTTAATAAATATTAAATAGAGAATTGTTGTTAATATTTTTTATCTTATGTAAAGAAAGGGTAGTATTCATAGTATAATATTTTCATATACTTGCATACAATAATAATTTTTTATATATTGATATGGTTATTTTGTATGTGAAGTTATTTCGTGATAGCATTTTAATGCTATCAGTAAGATATTAGTATGGTTCTTTATTTTTTGTCATAAATTTTTCTTGTTATTATAGTAAGGATCGTATCTGTATTATAAATTAATAATTTGTGAAGTGTAAATTATTGGTAGTATGTTATATTAATGTGTGGTGGATATAATGTTAATATCACTGTAGAAAGTAGGGTTGTGTTGCATATTATATATGATTGAAGTATCTTAATTAGTGTTGGTAGCTATGATTTGTCTATGGAATAATAAGCATTATAAAATGTAGTAAATTATTTATTGTGTTTAAAAATTATATAGTAAACTTTAGTGTATAAGGTGCTTTTTAATATTATTAGTTTGTTAGTTGATAACTTATTCAGTTGCTAATGTAGTTAAATTAATGAGTTGTTTTGTTATATTTTGCTTGCTATGTATAAGGTAACAATCTTATTACACATGTTTTCATAGTTTATTACAGTAAAACCGGCATTTTCTATTTCTTGTATAAAGTTATTTTGTGATGGAAATGCCCTAATGCTATCGACAAGATATTGGTATGCTTCTTTATTATTTGCTATAAATTTTCCTATATTAGGAATAACATAAAAAGAATAAAAGTCATAAATTTTGCTAAACAAGTTGTTGTCTTGTAATGGAGAAAATTCTAAACATATAAATTGCCCTTTAGGGGATAACACTCTATATGCTTCCTGTAATGCACGTTGCCTGTTGGAGACATTACGTATTCCAAAGATAATAGTGTAATAGTCAAAAGTATTGTTAGGGAACGGAAGATGCTCTGCATCTGAACATACCCATTGTAATTTTAGTACATTTGCATTGATTGCGCAATCGCGACCATGCCTGATCATCTGATAATTTATATCACATACAGTAATATCAAGGTTTTTCTTTTTCAAAATTTTTATAGCTATGTCTCCGGTTCCGCATGCTACATCAAGAAGTGACCCTTTATCTTTGGTAATACAATTAATTACTTTTAACTTCCAAAATCTATGAAGACCGAAACTCATAATATCATTCATAATATTATAGCAGGGTGCTACCGAGCTAAATACCTGATGAACAAAATTAGATTTTTGCATGCGCTATAAAATAAACTTGGAAAGATCTAGTTGTTTTGAAATGTCTTCAAGTTTTCTTTTGACATATTGCTCATCTATTATATATGTTTTTCCGCTATTTTCTGATGCAGTATAGCTTATATCTTCCATTAATTTTTCTAAAATAGTATGTAACCTTCGTGCGCCAATATTTTCAACTTCTCTATTAACTACAGAAGCTATTTCTGCGATTGTAGAAACACCGTCATCAGAAAAATCAATAGTCACATTTTCTGTTTTCATTAAAGCACAATATTGCTTTAATAAACTTGATTCTGGCTCTGTAAGAATTTTGATTAAGTCATCTTTGCTTAAAGGGTTGAGTTCTACTCTAATAGGAAGGCGCCCTTGTAATTCAGGCAATAAATCAGAAGGTTTAGCCAGGTGAAATGCACCAGATGCAATAAATAATATATGATCAGTTGTAATAGTCCCATATTTTGTTGTTACGCTTGTTCCTTCAAGCAGTGGTAAGAGATCACGTTGTACACCTTCTCTATTAACTTCTCCCCTAATTTCTGTTCGTGCGGCAATTTTATCTATTTCATCTAGGAATACAATTCCATCATTACTTGCTATATATAAAGCTTCTTTAATAATTTTATCTTCATCAATTAGTTTCTCTGTTTCTTCATGTATGAGTATTTCTCTTGCTTCTTTTACTGTAACATTAATAGTTTTAAGTTGTTTATTGTTTCCTAGCATTTTATGTACTATTTCGTTAATGTTCATGATTCCTACTTGTCCACCTTGTATTCCTGGTATATCAAAGGAAGAAGCTATACTTTTGTTCTCTTTGACGCTAATTGATATTTCGGAATCTTCAAATTCTCCAGCTGCTAATTTACTCTGAAAAGTATTTCTTGTTTCTTCACTTGCATCTTGACCAATAAGAGCATTTAAAATAATGTTTTCTGCAATTTCCGCAGCTTTTTTTGCAAAAATTTTTCTATATTTTTTTTTAACTAATCCAATAGCTATATCTACAAGGTCACGTATAATAGAATCTACATCACGTCCTACGTAACCAACTTCAGTGAATTTTG
This sequence comes from Candidatus Neoehrlichia procyonis str. RAC413, assembly GCF_000964795.1. GTDB lineage: Bacteria > Pseudomonadota > Alphaproteobacteria > Rickettsiales > Anaplasmataceae > Neoehrlichia > Neoehrlichia procyonis. The sequence goes on from NZ_LANX01000001.1 coordinate 1,090,924, forward strand.
TTGCTTCAACTTTTATAAATGGCGCATTAGCTAATTTTGCTAGACGACGAGCTATTTCTGTTTTACCAATACCTGTATGTCCTATCATTAATATGTTTTTTGGTATAATTTCTTCTCGTAAAGGCAAAGGTACTTTGTTACGACGCCAGCGATTACGTAATGCTATAGCAACAGCACGCTTAGCTTCTGCTTGACCTATGATGAACCTATCCAATTCTTGAGTGATTTGTTTAGGCGATAATTCTTGTATTATGCTATCTTCTTGACTTTGATGTATAGGGTCAGTACTACTATGAAGATCTTTGCTATTATTACAAGTTTGATATTTACTTATCAAAGACATAAATTAACCCTCTATTTTTTCCATTATAATGTTATGATTAGTATAAATGCAAATTTCAGCAGCTATTTTCATAGATGTAGTTATTATGTACTCTAAACTCATTGTATTTTCAAGGTCTTCTTGTGCTGAACACAAAGCCCTTGCTGCTGCTAATGCAAAATTACCTCCTGAACCAATTGCTGCAATTCCATTTTCTGGTTCTAAAACATCACCGTTACCGGATATGATTAAAGATACAGACTTATCTGCAACAATCATCATTGCTTCTAATTTACGTAAATATCTATCCATACGCCAATCCTTAGCTAATTCTACACATGCTCTCATTAATTGTCCAGGATGCTTTTCCAACTTACTTTCGAGTCTTTCGAATAGGGTAAATGCATCTGCAGTTGCTCCTGCGAAACCAGTAATTACTGTATTATTTGCTAAGCGCTTTATTTTTTTTGCGGAAGTTTTCATTACGGTATGACCCAAAGACACCTGTCCATCACCTGCTATTATGACACTATTATTTCTTCTAATACATAAAATTGTTGTGCCATACATTGTATTGTTGTCTTTATGGTCCATATAGATCCTCTTTTTATATATGCTATCTAAATGTTGTTAGTATAATTATGTAAAAGTGTATAATATATGTCTTATTATTGAAAATCAATAAATATGAAGAAATAATAAGTAAGTTGCTGTGAAGTTAAGATTTTAAGTAATAAATTGATTTTAATTAATTTTATAATTTTTAAAATTTAAAAATAGTAGAATAATTGTACTACTTTCTTTTAAAGTCATTGTATTGTAGTTAGGTGTTAATTATAGAATCTGCTAATTAATTGTATTGCTTAAGTAGAGGCGATACAATTAATGATATTTTCGATAAAAATTTAGATTTACATATTAAAAGAATAAAAAATAGGTCATTAGCGAATAAAAGTAGTATTAATGGATTAATTTAATAATTTTACATGATTTCAATGTATTTGCGACTTTTGCTGTGTGAATACTACTTAAACAGAGAGAAGTATTAAAATATTTTCTTCATATGCCTACTGACATTATCTATGTGATAGAATATATGGTAGCAATGATTTAACTAATAAAAGTAAAATTAAGTTGTATATTACCAGAGAATATTATACAATAAAGTTAAGTTGCAAGTGTTATTAAACTTAATGTGGGGTTTATTTTTACTGTATTGGTTGATTTATAATTGCAACATAACTGTGATATACTGTAAGTATTATCATTATGTAAATAATATGTAACTTCTTTTGTTGTACTAGTAAATTTTTTTTACTTAGATAGAATGCACTAAGTTTTGTATTCATTTAACTTATAGTAGTTTGCAAAAGACTTTGTGTTTATTTACTGAGTAAGTAGTTTGTAATTTTATATAAAAAATAATATAAAAAGGCACATTTTTTTATTTATTTTTATGTGAATTACGGTAAATTTTTTTTATGATTTTTTTAAATAGCTTGTATAATAATTTTTTGTGCTATAGGTTTTACCTATATTATAAATATGCAGTTCCTAATATCTCCTTTTACTGTTTATATGTTGCAATGAGTTATCGGGTCTGTATAGGAGTTATGTAATCTAAAAAAATTAGTAAAGTTATAGCAGTTTATTTCAATGTTTATTGTGAGTAAGTGTATAAGGTGCATTGCATTGAGCTTTATTGAACTTAATTTTAATTGAAGAGAGAATTTTATGTCAGAAGATATTACTATAGAAGAAGGAGTTGTAAAGGAACAAAGTTCCGCTAATGAAAGTGAGGTACTATCAAAGGTTTTAAGTCTTAATGAACTAAAGAAGAAGAGCACTGAGGAGTTGTTAATAATAGCAGAAGAGTTAGGAGTTGTTAGTAATGGTAGGATGCTTAAGCAAGAGATAATATTTCATTTAATGAAGAAAGTAGTGAGTGAAGGTGGTATAGCGATAGGAGGAGGAGTTGTTGAAGTATTACCTGATGGATTTGGGTTTTTAAGATCTGCAGAAGCTAATTATGCTGCAAGTAGTGATGATGTGTATATATCTGTAGGGCAAATAAAGAAATTTAACTTAAGAACAGGTGATATAGTTAATGGAGAAATAAGAGCGCCAAGTGATAAGGAAAGGTATTTTACATTAGTAAAAGCATATAATATAAATTTTACAGAGATAGGGAAATTGCAAAGATATGTACACTTTGATGATTTAATACCGTTATATCCGGAGGAAAGAATACTGTTAGAATGTAGTGATACAATAGGTAAGGATAAAAAGGATATTAGTATGAGAGCTATAGATATAATAGCCCCTTTGGGGAAAGGACAAAGGGCACTAATAGTAGCTCCACCTAGAGCAGGTAAGACAATAATATTACAACAAATAGCGCATTCAATATCGGTTAATCATCCAGATATGGAATTAATAGTATTATTAATAGATGAAAGGCCGGAAGAAGTAACAGATATGTTAAGGTCAGTGAAGGGGGAAGTAGTAAGCTCTACATTTGATGAGCCTGCGTATAGACATGTGCAACTTGCAGAAATAGTTATAGAGAAAGCTAAGAGGATGGTAGAGCATAAAAAGGATGTAGTAATATTGTTAGATTCGATAACAAGGTTAGCAAGAGCATATAATGCAGTGATTCCATCGTCTGGTAAGGTATTAACAGGAGGAGTAGATTCTAACGCATTGCAAAGGCCAAAAAGATTTTTTGGAGCTGCAAGGAATATAGAGAAAGGTGGATCACTGACAATAATAGCAACAGCATTAGTAGAAACAGGATCAAAAATGGATGAGGTCATTTTTGAAGAATTTAAAGGTACAGGTAATTGTGAAATAATTCTTGATAGAAAGATAGCGGATAAGAGGATATATCCAGCAATAGATATATCAAAATCTGGAACAAGAAAAGAAGATATGTTGATAGATAATGTATGTTTAAAGAAGGTGTGGTTATTAAGGAGATTGTTATCGGCAATGGGATCTATAGAAGCTATGGAATTTTTGAGGGATAAATTGAGTATAGCAAAAGATAATAATGACTTTTTTGAGATGATGAATAGTTAATAGTGAATTGTAATGGCAAAAGATAATGTGTAAATAAATATGGAAGTATATATTAAAAGTTTTAAAGGCGTATGTAACAAGGAATTGCTAATTATAACAGTAGAGATCTGTTAAAAAATATATATGAATTAAACAAATAGAGGCTAACAAACATAAGCTAAAGAGTGGCATTAGCTTTAATGATTATTAAAATGGTTCATGTTATTTAAAAAGAGTTTAGTATTTAAAGTATGAGATACTTTAATTACATATAAAGTAAATTAAAGAGTATTATTTGAATAGTTTAGAAAATGGGTTTCAATAAAGTTATGAAGACATTTAGTATATATGTTCTCTAGTTCTAATAATTGTTTACTGTGTGTTGGTATGTGAATTAAGTAATGTATCAGTGCTTGATTAAGTTTTTGTACAAAATATGCAGAGTCCTTGTTGGTTTTGCTTAATAAGTTTTTAACTATTTAAAGACTCATTATTTGCAGATAATACAGCTTCATGCATCATTTCTGAAAGTGTTGGATGGGGAAAAATTGTTGATATTATATCAAGATCTGTAGCTTCAAGTTGCTTACTGATAGCGTACCCATTTATCATTTCAGTTACTTCTGTACCAATCATGTGTGCACCTAGTAATTCTCCTGTGGTTTTATCAAAAATTACTTTTATAAATCCTTCTGTTTCGTCTGAAGCAATAGCTTTTCCATTACAATTGGCAAAAAATTTTCCAACTTTAATATCTAATCCTTTTTCCTTTGCTTGTACTTCAGTTAATCCTATGCTAGCAATTTGTGGAACCGAATATATGCAACTTGGTATATTGTTTTTTATGAGTGGGTGAATATTTTTGTTTAATTTTTTTTCATCACTTGCAATTTTTTCAATACATATTACAGCTTCATGACTTGCTTTATGGGCAAGACATGGAGGGCCAGCAACATCTCCTATAGCATAAACGTTTGGTTCATTAGTTTTACAATATTTATCAGTAATGATGAATCCAGATTTATCAGTATTAATGTTTGTATTCTCAATACCTAATCCTTCTGTATTCGGTTGTACACCAACTGCTAATATTACTTTTTCGCATTCGATAATAGTTGTCTTTTGAGTATTAGTTAATATTTTTACCTTTATTATGTCATTATGTTGATTGAGTTCTATGACTGAGCTGTTTGTGTAAATATTTACGCCATAATTAGCTAGTATTTTTTGTATTGTCTTTGATATGTCATGATCTTCTAATGGTAGTATGTTGTTCTGTAGTTCTATAATGCTTACATTACTGCCTAGTGTATTGTAGAAACTAGCAAATTCTATGCCTATTGCACCAGTGCCAATTATTAACAAGGATTTAGGAAGTGTTTTAGGCATCATTGCACTTTTTGCACTCCATATGTTTTCATGATTGTAACTAATATGAGGTAGATTTTTTGCTCTACTTCCTGTGGCGATTACTATGTGTCTTGCTGACAAATTGATACTGTTATTGTTACAAATAACTTTTATGAGTTTTTTATCATATAATTGGGCAGTACCATAATAAACTGCTATATTATGCTTTTTCATTAGGCTGCTGATGCCACTAGATAGTTTATCAACTACTTTACGTGATCTTTGGACAATTTTATTGAGATCGTATCCTAATGATTTGACAGTCAATCCAAATGAAGATGCTTTTTTTATTATATGATACATTTCAGCAGATTTAAGTAGTGATTTAGTAGGTATGCATCCCCAATTTAAACATACTCCACCTAGAGTTTGTTCTTTTTCGATAATCGCTACAGTATATCCTAGCTGTGCGGCACGTATTGCTGCTATATATCCTCCTGGACCACTTCCAATAATTATAAAGTCGTACTGATTCATTGTGTGTTTTTTATAAAAAATGATTCTCCATAGTATTTATAATGGTAATAAATTGCAATGATATTTTTGATGATATAAGTAATGGTTGCATACTTATGTGTAAGATTTGTAAATTTGTATTGTTAGTATAGAATGCTATTTTAAACACAAAATATTAATTTATTAAAAAGTATTGATTTTTACTTAAAAAATTAATATTTTATTAGATTAAAATATTAATTAGTTAAGGTTTATTAATAATGAAAAATATAGATCACAAAATATTACGACAGAAAAATGTTTCTGATTTGGTAGATGATCAAAAGATTAAGCTTAATATTATGAGTAGAATGCTTGATAATATTAGCAAGAGCACAAATGATAATATAAAAACTTTTAAAAATGTTTATTTTCTTGAAAAAGAGGAAATAATTTTTGCTGCTTATTATTTAGTAAGTGATCATAGTAATAATGATTTATATATTACAGTACAATTGCCTAATGGAAATACTAATACATTTAAAATCAATGATATGCCTATTGATAAAAGTGTTGAAAATTATTCTCCAGAGATATTGTTTGACAACAAAAGTGAATTTTTAGCTTGTGTATTTATTGAAAAAAAATTGCATATGCAACAAAATGCGAATGCATTATTTTTAAAAATGTATAAGTTTGATGTTAACAATAGTGTGTTACTTTCTCATGTCAGAAAAATAGAGCTTAATAGTTATGTAAAAAATTCATCAGTTATTTATAAATACCCTATTATTATACGACAGAATGATAAAGGAGATTTTTTTGTAATTGCTAAAACATTAAAAGATAAGAGAGCGGGTATTGGTGATAAAATTTATGTGATGTGGAAAATTAAAGATAATAATTTTGAAATGGTTGTGCCACGAAGTAGAAATAACGATGTGAGAAGTTATTACTTGTTTAAAGTTGTAGGATACAGTAATGGTAAGGAAGAAGATAACCTTATTATATCTTTAAGTTCTAATAGTAGTAAATTGAATGTAACCTATGTTGGCAATTATTTGGAAAATTATAAATTTTTTTCTAAGATATATAGATCTAGTATTAACTATGTGGGTATTAAACAATCAGAAGACTGCTTAATTAGTAAATATAGATGCATTATTGATAGCAATGTAGTTAAAATACCGCAAAGTCATATCAACTTGGTTAAGTCCGTTGATGTTGGTGATAATGTACATATTATATATATAGGAGATATATATAATAAAGATTTATCACATACTACTAAACAATTAGCTATTATTGCTAACTATGGAGATGCTGCACAAAGTGTTATTTATGATATAACCAATTTTCAAGAAGATGTTAATGCATTATATGTTAAATATGTAAATAATGATATAATTGTTACAGTTATTTTTAATAGTAAGATTACTGTATATAAAGTTTATGCTGATGATTTACTACATGGAAAAATTAACTCTATAATGGTATTTAACATAAATATCAATAGTATTAATAGCTTTGTTGATTTGTATCGCATAATAGATGGACAGGATTTGCTTAGTAAAAAGAGCAAAATATTAAGTAATTCTGTCATTACATCAGTGATGGATATTGATGGAATTGTAAAAGCTACTACAAAAATGATAATGCATGAATATGAGGATTATAAAGATCCTACTTTAGATTATGATAGTAATCATAATAAGAATGATACTTCTGTTTATATGGATCAAAAGAATTCTTCTGTATCTATTATGCCTATAATTTACAATGATACTTCAAATGTAACAAATCCTGTGAAGCATTACACGATTATTAATACCTCTACATTGAATAAAACTATGGAATCAATGGATAATGTAGTTGTTTCGGATACAACAAGTCAGGAATACAGTGTAACATTTAATAATAATGACTCAATAAGTGATAACGTGACAGACGTTATCAAGATTAAAAATGATGTTGATTTTTCACATAGTGATACTATTGCATTCAATAATTTTGTGACTTCTACAGGTTCACTGTTAATGAATAAAAATGTTAAAAATACTTCTGTTAATGGTGTTACTAAAAAAAATATAGATAATGAAGAAAAATTACATTATAGAAAAACGCAGAGAGCACATAACATAAGTAATCAAAATAACATTTTACTGCCGTTTAATAATTCAACAAGTATATTAAACTCTGCAAAAGCAGAAGATTTAATACAAAATATTTCAAGAAATGATACATCAAAACCTAATAATACACTATTATTAGCTGCAGGTATAGCAGCACCTTTATTTTTTTTAATTGTTATAACGTTTATGGTTGTATTTAGGTATGTTAGACATAAAAGAGGTCACCATAGAATAATTGATATGGATGATATTCCTATGAATGAAGGAAGAGAACTATATTACATTGATGTTGAAAGTGCTATTGATAGGTTGTCAGAGGAATTGTTATAAGGATTCTTTTTAGAATTTAATTAGTGTTGTAAAATACTGTGTATAAATTTCATACGTTTATATAAGCATTTTTGTAAGGTAGAAGTAGCCAAGATATGTATAAAGTTATATGTTTCTGATAAATCATAGGGAGAGTCTAGTATTAATATTATATGGTAATTTTTTATGTGAAATGTTGTTAATTGTTAGTTAATAATTTTTTATATACTAGTACATGTAACTAAAAGTTGAGAAACTTATTAGTGATAAGGTTAGCAAGAAATTTATGTCATTTTTTAGTCATTATGTATAACGATAAGATAGTGATTTCTCTTGGAAATAATGGTGCTGTAATATTGAGTATTGTTAATAACGTAATATTGCATAAGTATTTTTTTGAGGAAATGAATGATGCAAATTTTTTTGATATTAAATCATTAATTGTTTCTCATAAAAATTTACCTGTATACTTTCTACTTAATTATACTCATCAAAAATATACAAGGCAAACTATACCTGCAGCGAGTAGATTTGTAGTTAGGTCTTTAATTAACATGAAATCTTATGACAATGCTTTGCATGATTATGAAGTGAAATCTGCGTTTTTAATATCTAAGCCTAGCAAAGAAGATAATAATTGGTATTATATGTTTGTTGAATGTAAAATTAAAGATGAATTGTCTAAATCTTTAATTGATATAGTTTTGGAATATTCAAATAACTTCAAAGGAATATTATTATTTCCCATAGAATTAGTAAATGTGACTAATTATTTATTAAAAATACACGATAGACATAAAAGAAGATGGACAATGTTAATTGCGTATACTAAAACAAATGATTTACAACAAATTGTGTTGGACAATGATAAATTGATTTATACTAATACCATAACTGTTTCTGCAGATGAATTGCTGTCTAATGTTGTTGCTGGACAAATATATCAAGAAATAGAGAACACTATCCAATATCTTCTAAAATTTGGATTACAAAATAAGACTGAAATAACCTTATATGTTATTATTCCTAGTGATATTAAGGCAAGTCTTTTAGCTTTTGATTTTCAAAAAATAAATATTAATATTTTTACGCCTTACGAATTAGCAAAAGTACTAATGATTCAAGAATCTGCTAATATTATTAGTGTATACTGTGATACTGTAATATTATATGCTATTTTTCAGTATAATTCTTTATATATAGTTCATACGAAAAAGACACAGCGGGTTTATAAATCTTTATTAATATGCAAGTATGTAATACCTTCTTTTATGTGGATGTCAGTGTTACTTTTTGTGTTAAATGTTTTATATATTTTTAATATTAGTGTTAATTTGAAGAAAAAAATTCAATTGTTTCATCATAAAGAAAAACTGACTTCAAAATTTGATAGTATGAGAAGTGATTGTGATTTTATAAGAATTAATGAGATGCATGAAACGATAGATATGTATAAATTGCTATCTGGTACTAATATTTTTTCACTTGATGGTGTTATGAGACTTAACAAACTAAAATCTTCATATTTTCGTATTAATCACTTTGCATGGAATACTACTGAAAAACAGAAGGTAAATATAACGGTGAATTTAGAATTTAAATTAAAAGAAGATTTTTTAATACATTATGAAACTTTAAAGACTATTGCTTATAACATCTTTAGTGATTATAAAGTTAATATTTTAGTACACAATGAACACACAAATAATCAATATGTAAGCATTCATTTTATGAATTGAATAGGAAAATATGCTAAAAAGGAGTTCTTATATAAAGTTAACAACATATGGTATATTATTTTTGTTATTATTATGTATTTGGTGCTACGCATGTTATTACAATTATCATATAAAATCGAGTATTGATAGTATTAAAGGTGAGATTCAAGAAGTAAATTTTGAGATAGCCAGATTACATGATCATGAAACGGAACTTAATAATAATTTTGTTTTATGGCAAGAAATATCAGATTCGAATGTATATGGTGTATCACATATTAGTAATTTGGAATTATTAATTGATACTTTATGTGTGAAACATAATATTTTAAACCCACAAATTAGTATATCTTCTCCAGTACTAGTGAGTAATAATTATAAAAAACAATATATAGATGTTGTTAAACGTAATGTAGTGATAAAATTTTCCTCCATTACAGATGAGAATGTTTTTTTATTTATGCATACTATAAAGTATGACATTCCTGGCTATATTACTGTTAAATCTTTAGAATTAACAAAAAACAAAGAAATTACACATAATATAATGGAACATAACCTTGCAGGAAATTTTGTTCCTGCAGTGTATGGCAGTGTTGCTTTTGATTTGTATAGTATATCAAGTAAAGACCATGATCAACATCATAAAAGTTAGTGTATTTATGGTAATGTTTGTTTGTTATAATTTTCAAGCTAAAGCTAATAGTTGTGTAGGGTTAATTGATGCTTTAAAGACTTGTAAGCCTTATAAGTGTGTTATAAAGTTTGTTGAAGATAAGTTAGAATATGAAGTTTTAGGAATTAGAAGAAAAGGATGTAAGTATCTCGAAAGAGATTTATCAGGATTATCATTGTGTTATTTGTCTTCTGATAATCTTAACATAATGTCAGATTATTTAGTTAAAATTTTTACGAAGAATGCTAGTATTAATACGAAACAAATTGAAGTTTTAAAGTCTAGAATATGTAGGTTTTATGCTAGCATGGATGGAGGGTTGATTGATATGGGAAAAGAATTCACCGAAGAAAATATTAAGGATGTTGAGTATAAAGCTGGGCTTGAAAAAAGAAAGGCAGAAGCTAACTCAATAAAAAGTATTTTTTTTGATGAAGATATTATGAAGAAACTTCGTATGATAAAAAATTAATAATGTTTAGAATTAACAGTCAAAGATGAGGTCAATATAGTTTAATATTATGTATCAGTGATAATAAGTTTAAAAATATACTAAAAATGTGAAAAAATTAAAAGAAAATATTGTATTGGCAAATACTATAAAAAAGTTTTTTGGATCAATGTATATTAGAAGATTTTTTTTGTAAAAATTTATTAAATATAATTTACTTTGTAAGTAAAATAAAGAAAACGTAATGATATTGTATGCTAAATAATTATATAATAAATTAGTGCAGGAAACAATATTAAGGAATATTGAGATAAAGGCCACATAAAAAGTATTTTTGTAAGGGAGTAGAAAAAGTCTTATGTTATAGATAATCAGTATTTTTGGTAGCTGCAATACAAAAATTGTGTATATTGTAGCTATATAATACTTTATTAGAAGCGATTTTTATAATTTCATGTTATTGGAATTTATAATAATTTAAATATTATAAGTAAAAGTTGGGTATATTACTATAAAAGCTTTAAATGTATCTTATTGTAAAGATAAGAACAATATGTAGGTTATATTGTTCAGAATAGTAAAAAGCAGTTTGAGAATATATACATTAATTTAAAAGCGTTTATATTATATATGATTGTTTATAGAACAATAAGTAATATTGTGATAGCCATAAAGGTTAAATTTAATTATGAAAATTACAATTCTTGGATGTGGTTCATCAGTGGGGGTGCCATCTATAGGGTGTATTTGTCAAGTGTGCCAGTCTGAAGTACAATACAATAAAAGAACAAGAGCATCAGCATTGATTGAATATGAAGGTTTAAATTTTTTGATAGATTCTTCTCCTGATTTGCGTATGCAAGCACTAAACAATAAGGTTGATTTTGTAGATGCTGTTTTGTTTACACATTGTCATTCTGATCACTGTGCAGGAATAGGTGAAATACAAGCTTTTGCTCCTAAGAATGAATCAAAGTGTATACCAATATATAGTGATTTTAATACTTTGTGTATGTTACTTTCAAGCTATGCTTATCTATTTATTCCTAGCAGATCAAGTAACCCCTGGAAAAAATGTTATTACTTAACAGTGAATGTTGTATATCCTTATGAAGTATTTTATATTGGGAAGTGTAAAATAATATCTTTAAAACAGGTTCATGGAGATGTTGAAACAAATGGGTTTGTTTTTAATGATAAAATAGCATATTGTACAGATGTAAAATTTTTTCCTAAAAAATCTTTTGAGTTATTGAAAAACATAGAAATATTAGTACTAGGATGTTTGCGATATAATGAGACATATGCTCATGCGCATGTAGATTTGTGCATTGAGTGGATAAAAGATTTAAAACCTAAAATTGTTGTTTTGACTCATATGAGTCATGATATAGACTACAAAGATGTTAAGGAGTATGTAGACAAGCATGTTGGTGGTGATAGTAAAGTTATTATAGCATATGATGGATTAAAATTGAGCCTAGCTTGTTAGTATTGTTTGTAGGTAATATATGGTTATTATGATTACAAGTTTCTATATCAGTAAATCTGTTATTTTTATTAATACAAATTACTGTTTAAGAATGTCAACTATTATAACTACTTGTTGATATTATGCATTTTTAATATATGTGGTAGAAATTCTTCTGCTACTTTGTGATATACTTCTTTTTTAAAGTAGATAACATTATTTACTATATTATCTAAATCTTGCCAGTTCCATGATTTAAATTCTGGCTGTGAAGAGTAATTGATATTAATTTCTGAATCTTGTCCTGTAAATTTCATGAGGACCCATCTTTGTTTTTGTCCTGAAAACTTTTTATAAATTTTGTTAAAAGTGTCAGGTATTTTATAGTATAACCATGTTTTACTTGTGTACAGAATATGTGCATTTTTTATACCTGTCTCTTCTAATAGTTCACGTAGTGCTGCATTTTTGTAAGACTCATTAAAATTAATACCTCCTTGAGGCATTTGCCAAGAATCTATGCTAGTATCGATTCTTTGACCTGCGAAAACTTTTCCTTCTTTATTGGTAAGTACTATCCCTACACATGGACGATATTTTCTATCTTTGTTACACATTTTTTTAATGCCCAATATTTTGTTGTATGGAATTATACTAATGCTTTTGTGTAGAAATGATATTCTTTAATTAAGAATGTTCAAGTATATTTTTAATAGTAAATTAGCGTAGGATTGTGAAATTGTAATGCAAATTTAACGTAAGGTTTTTGTTAACGATGTGTAAATTTAAGTTATATATGATAACCTTGTTTTACTGTTATATGGTAATAATACTTTAACAGTAATATTAAACTCTTGTGTCACTAATCAAAATAAATTTAAATGTATTAAAAGCTGCTAGCTAATAATTTTGAGAGGAGTGATTTTTTATATGTTGCGTATTGCTGTATGATAAAAATATATGGTAGCTTTGTATTATGCAATGTATATATGGTATATTAATGAAAAATGTTACTTTATAAATATACAATATAAAAGTAATAGTTTTAAATTAATATTAAAATACAATATTATTTTTTAAAAGCTGTAATATATTATGGCACGTATAGTATAAGTTATTTGTAGTAAATTTTTAATAAGTAAAATTTGTAAAAGATTAAATAAAAGTTTGTGATAACAAAAGTTATATGTGCATTGTATATAAAATTAATTTATATTTTTATAAACTTGCTTAAAATACTGTTTTGCACTTTGAGTGTAAATCTTATAGAAGCATGATTACTTTAAATAACAATTTTTGGATTACTTGGGGGCTAAGGTGTAAAAAATACACAAGCCTAAAGTTAATTGTAAAAAATATATTAACTGTGCTAGATTAATTTTTTTGTGCATGTTGACTAGTCTGAGTATTGAGTTATTTTTGTTGTAAAAATGAAAATATATAAGTTCAACATAAAACGTATGTATACTTTATTATAATAATAAAAGTATTACTTTAAAAATGTATATACTAAAGAGTTCAGGCACTAATTTTGTTTATTTAGTGCTGTAGCTTCTTGAAGGTTTAATGGTAGTTTTTCTAGTTTATATTGAGGATCCGAAGCTATTCCGTAAGTTTTCGGTATAGGTAAAATTTTGTTTTCAATTCCATGTATTATACCTTGTAGTATTGCAATGACTGTATTCTGATAATTACAATCAGCTCCTGGTACCCTATGCTCTATTCTGCATTTTGATAAGTTATTAGTAATATTTGGTAGTCTTATAGCGACACTTCTGTTATTACCTCCCCAACTTATTGTAGTAGGTGTATTAATATCAGCATGAATATATCTTAAATAAGAGTCGGCTCTTGGTGCAAAGAAAATCATATGCTTTTTTATAGAAGAACATAGGCCTCCTATGCAATATAATAGAGTATTACTCATGCAATTGTTATGGTTAAAAAATAAATTTTCATTGTGCAAATTTAAAAGGTTAACATGAATATGAAACGCATTACCAGCTTTATTTAAATATGGTTTTGCAAAAAAATTGGCTTTTCCTCCAAAAGATGCTGTGTATTCTTGTATAATTTCTTTGACGATGAGTAAATCAGTGATCAAGTTTTCAATCTTATTACTGTGATATGTTTGTATCTCATATTGGAAGTGGTGAGCTTCTTTAGTTATTTGGCAGGATAGCTGGGTAATTTTTGAGGATATTATATCTATAAGCGATTGTAAGTTATGTTCTTCTATTTTGCTAAAATAAAACTCTAATTCCACTCCAATTTCAGGGATTATTTTTAACTTTTTTATGAGATAGCTTAGTAATTCATGTAACATATTAGAGTTATGCTTTTTTTGTAATGTAAATTGCTATTGAATTTAATACCCAGGTTATTATAAAAAGTGTAAGTGCTAATGCATATGCAGAAGAGGTTTGTACGCTATTAAAGTGTTGATCTCCAGTTAATATAGTAGCGATTTGTACTGTTACTGTTGTAATAGAATTTAAAGGATTGAAAGTTAAATGTGCTGTAATACCAGCAGCCATTAGAACAATCATTGTTTCTCCAATAACTCTTGAAATTGATAACATGATAGAACTAATAATAGATGGCAATGCGTATGGAATGATAATATGCCATATAGTTTCTGCCCTGGTTGCTCCTAATGCCATCGATCCGTATCTTAAAATTTTTGGTACAGAACGTATAGCATTCTCAAGAAGTAAAGTGATAAATGGTAACAACATTATACCTACTGATAAGCCAGCAACTAGCGCATTTTCTGAGTGAGCATTCAAATTGCAAAATTTAGCAATAGTTCTTATAAATGGAGATAAAAATACTACTGCAAAGTATCCATACACAACTGTGGGAATACCACATAATATTTCTAGTGCTGTGTTAAAAGTATAGCGGATACGTTTACTTGCATATTCACTTATATATATTGCAGATAGCAGTCCTAAAGGTAGTGCAATTGTCATAGATAAAATTACGATTAATAGTGTACCACTTAGTAATGGTAATATGCCAAATGAACCTGCAAGTTTATTGTCAATGATTTCTGAATCTGGATTCCATATTGTACCAAATAAGAATTCAGATAAAGGTACTTTGCTGAAAAATAATTTTGATTTGTACATAAGACATACTACTATACATACTACTGTAATAAAAGATAGTATGGTGGATAAAAATATAATTAATTTTAAACATTTAAATTTTTTATCTATGTGTAATATTATTAACGTTGAAACAAATATTATAAAAGTAGCTATAGATGATAGGATACTAAATCCTTGCAGATACAGTACGCAGCTGATAAAAAGTGAAAAAATGGTGTTTAGTGAAGCAGTATACAAAAATTTGTCTTCAATAAAAAATTGATTTTTGTAATAATTACTAACTAGTAATATGGAAAAAAGGAAAATAGCTATTATCATGTTTGAAAACAATACTAGTAATATTTTTTATCAGTATATTTTTATATGTTAATGCTTATTGGTGAAGTTGTACATTATTTTTAAATGTTATTATGATGGTTAGAATAAACAGTATTTAATTTAGAGAATGTGTATTGGATTATAAAGATACAAATGACTATTGTAATTTAGGTAAGTGATATATTTTTTACAGTAATATCTTTAATGACGTATCTTATACTTATAATAAAGTTGTGTATTATTTAAGTATTGCTTTTTGGAAGTATAAGGTGAGATCTTGTCTAAGATGAATCTGCTGTAATTTAGTAACGTACTACTGAGTGTATAAACGATTTTTTATTGCATTATTATAAATGGCAATGGCTATCATGATAAAACACAGTTATTTTCATCATTATAAATAGGTAATTATGTAATGTGTTTATTGAATATTAGTTGTAGTAGTTAATAGGTTAGTAGTAAAGGCTGTAAGGGTGTTTTTTACTAAATTGTTGTAGTTATTGATCTATATGTTGGAGGGGTAATTGTTATCATGTTTAAGGCAGGTACAATTGTATAAGATTTCTAACAATAATATCTAATAAATTTTTTGTGTTGTTTATGTAACATAATTGATGTCTGGAAAAATTTATAAATTCTTTAATCGGGTTGCAAGATTCTTACTTAGTATATAAAAAGTAATCATTTTGCATAAAAAGTAAAACTAGGGTACTAATATTATTAATAGTGGTATATTTAGTCAATATATTTTTATATACTAATA
Organism: Candidatus Neoehrlichia procyonis str. RAC413; assembly: GCF_000964795.1. Taxonomy (GTDB): domain Bacteria; phylum Pseudomonadota; class Alphaproteobacteria; order Rickettsiales; family Anaplasmataceae; genus Neoehrlichia; species Neoehrlichia procyonis. The sequence continues at coordinate 1,107,105 of NZ_LANX01000001.1, forward strand.
CTTATTAGTAAAATTATACGTTGTTTTAATATTATGCATAATAGTTCAATTAGCAATATCAGAAAAAAGTTTATAGATTTTTTTGCTAAGCATGATCATAAAATTTTTCCATCTTCATCGTTAATGACAAAGGACGATCCGTCATTATTATTTACAAATGCAGGTATGGTTCCATTTAAGAAATTATTTACTTCTATTCAAGATGTAGATGTAAAAATGGCTGCTTCAAGTCAAAAGTGCTTAAGAGTTGGAGGTAAACATAATGATTTTGAAAATGTGGGACATACTAATAGGCATCACACATTCTTTGAAATGTTGGGTAATTTTAGTTTTGGAGGCTACTTTAAAGAGAAAGCTATAGAATTAGCATGGAAGTTTATTACGCAAGAATTATGCTTGGAAAAAGATAGACTATATTTTACTGTATATCACAGCGATGATGAAGCTTTTAAATGTTGGAAAAAAGTGAGTGGTTGTAGTGATGATAGAATTATAAAAATTAGTACTAGTGATAATTTTTGGAGCATGGGGAATGTAGGGCCTTGTGGGCCTTGCTCAGAAATTTTTTATGATTACGGTGATGATATTGAAGGTGGGTTACCTGGAACATGTAATGAGGGTAATGGTAGATTTACTGAGATATGGAACTTGGTATTTATGCAGTATAATAGAGATGATAATAGCGATGATTTACACATTTTACCAAGAAAATGTATAGATACTGGTATGGGTCTTGAAAGAATTACTGCAGTTATGCAAGGTGTAAAAGATAATTATGATATAGATATGTTTAAAGCATTAATTGAAGCATCAAAAGAGTACTCTGATAATTCTACGAATCAATTAGCACATAGAGTTATAGCAGATCATGTACGATCTGCGGCATTTTTAATATCAGAAGGGATAACACCAGGTAATGATGGTAGGAGTTATATTTTACGGCGTATTATTAGAAGAGCTGCTAGATATGCTTATCAATTGGGATGTAAAGATGCCTTAATGCATAAAGTAGTACCTATAATATTAGATAAAAATAGCGCAGGTTATATGGGAGACGTTTATCCAGAATTAATACGAGCACAAGATTTAATTATTTCAGTATTAAAGTTAGAAGAAGAGGGTTTTTTTGATACGTTACGTAGAGGATTGTTATTACTTACAAAGGAGATATCATTTTTATCACCGGGTGATACTTTATCAGGAGATATAGCATTTAAGTTATATGATACGTATGGATTTCCTTTGGATATTACTTTAGATGTTGTAAGAGAAAAAAAACTAAAATTTGATCAGGAAGGCTTCTATCATAATATGCAAATACAAAAAAATAGATCTCGTGAGTATTGGTTAAACTCTGAAAATGAGTCAGTAGGAAACGTGTGGTTTGAACTCCTTAATAAATATAAGGAAACAAAATTTGTTGGGTATGACACTCTAGGTTCTAGTGCTAGTGTGTTGGCTATAGTGTGTGATAATTATATGATGAAATCAATCGATAAAGACAAGGCAATAGATGTATTATTGAATAATACACCTTTTTATGCTGAGGCTGGTGGCCAACAAGGAGATAGAGGAGTCTTAACTGTAACTTTAAGGAATGGATCTGATTTGAGTCTTCAATATAGTGTTATTGAGGTCTTAGATACAAAAAAAGTGTTAAATTCTTTGCATGTCCATAAGTGTGTTGTACGAAATGGGATCTTATCAGTAGGTGATATTGTGTATGCGGAAGTAGACGGCAAGAGGAGAAAAAAATTGCAATCTAATCATTCTGCAACACATTTATTACATTATGCTTTGAAGTTAATTATTGATCAATGTGTAATTCAAAAGGGATCATTGGTGACTGCAGAAAAACTAAGATTTGATTTTAATTGTTCATCTGCATTAACGCGTGAGCAAATTGACTTGGTGGAAGATAAAGTTAATGACCTTATTCGTGAAAATTATTCTACAATTATAGATTTTAGTACCTTTGATGATGCAAATGCAAAAGGTGCTGTTGCATTGTTTGGTGAAAAATATAATAATGATAATGTTAGGATTGTGAGTATTGGAGATTCAAAGGAGCTATGTTGTGGAACTCATGTGCGGTATACTGGTGAGATAGGATTATTTAAAATAGTTTCTGAATCTAGTATTGCTTTTGGAGTGAGAAGAATAGAAGCGGTTACTGGACAAGCAGCAATAGATTATTTGCGGGATAGAGATGAGATTTTATGTAAAATATCTGACTATTTGTGTATTCCTTTTAATCAAGTTATAGGTCAAATAGAAAAGCTTAGTCAGGAAAAACAGAAGATTACGAAAACTCTATATAAAACTTATTGTCACATTATTGAACAACAATTAAAAACATTGGTATTAGGGAATAATAAACTATGTTATGCTATTTTTAATAATATTCCTGTTGATATTATTAAAAAGTTTGTTGTTGGTATTAAAAGTACAAATTTAATTGTAGCTGTATCTACAAAGATTAACAATAAAGCTTTATTTGTGATAAGTGTAGGTGAAGATTTAAAGGATAAATTAAGTGCTTTAAAATTTCTTACAATATTTAATACTTTTAATGGTAAGGGAGGGGGTAACGCACATTTATTGCAAGCGAGCATTGATATTGGTTATACAGAAGAAGCTATGTTAATGATACAAAATGAAATTAGCAAGATTTTGATAGATAATGCATAATATAAGTTAGATATTTTAAATATTAAACTGGTATGTGATAATAGTTAGATTTGTACAGAAAGTTGTGAACACAAAAAATTTGATTTTGAATTACAATTATATAAAAAAGTAAGAATGTTAGCATTAATTAAGTATAAAAAAATATAAGTTTGTGAGAGGTGCATGCTCAGGTTTATACGTACAAGTGCAAATAAGAAGTAATTTTATGGGATGTTATTTTAAATAAATTGTCAATATGTAATGTGTGTAAATTAAATATATTTATATTGCTATATTTAATATCTTTATTAAGGGTTTTTTATTGTAGGATTAGATACTGGATATGTTTATTATTAGTTTTCTTGAATAAAAAAAGCGGGATATTTATGATAATGTTTTAAAGTTATAGTATTTGGTGGTAATGTTATATGAAAAAAGGTTTTTATTAAATAATAAGCTTGAGCGATAGTTTTTTAATTAATGATGTGTAATAAAGTTTTACAAAATCGTGTTGTTTATTAAAAAACTGGTTATATATGTCGATTTTTTAAGATAGAATTGTTAGTGTTTTTTGATATCAGTTTTGCATATTTAGTATAAATTAAAAAATTTATAAAGAGTAAAAATATCAATTTTTCAATAATATGTATGTAGTTTTTATAATAAGAGAGTATAGTTTTTTATTTTTGTACATTGAGTTTTTAAAACTTTAACATAGTGTAAATTAGTTATGAATGATAATTTATTTAAAGATATAAAAGTTAAATTATATGTTGCTAATATGATGTTACTGATTTTTAGAAATATTGTTAAGAATTAAGGAATTTTCTTAAAGCATTAACTTATTTGTAAAAGCTATATAATTTAAAGGATTTTATAACTATGATTGCTAAAGGTAAAAAAGCTATAGCTTTATAGCTACTTAATGCAAAAATTATACTGTAAAAATTTAAGATTTTTGCATAGCGTTTAGCATGGTATGACCAATAACAGCAGGTGTTTCTGCAATAGTAATACCAGCTTTCTTCATTATATCAATTTTACCTTGTGCAGTACCTGAGCTACCTGATGATATAGCACCAGCATGTCCCATGCGTTTTCCTGTAGGTGCAGTTTGTCCAGCAATAAATCCTACAACTGGCTTTACAGTTTTTGAAGACTTAATAAATTCTGCAGCTTCTTCTTCTTCTGTACCACCAATTTCACCAATCATTATAATACCATGTGTATCTGGGTCTTGTATTAAAAGATCTATACAATCTAAAAATGACATTCCGTGTACAGGATCACCACCGATTCCAATACAAGTTGATTGTCCAAGTCCTACAGCTGTTGTTTGTGCAACTGCTTCGTAGGTTAATGTTCCAGAACGGGAAACTACACCTATGTGACCTTTTTTGTGTATATGTCCAGGCATGATACCAATTTTACATTCTTCAGGGGTTATAATACCGGGGCAATTAGGTCCAATTAATCTACTTTTAGAGCCAATTAAAGCACGCTTTACCTTTACCATATCTAATGTTGGGATTCCCTCAGTAATGCAAATAATTAACTCGATTTCAGCTACGATTGCTTCTAGGATGGCATCAGCTGCATAAGGGGCTGGAACATAAATAACCGTTGCATTAGCTTGAGTATGTAATTTTGCTTGCATGACAGTGTTAAATACAGGAAGATTGAGATGCATAGATCCACCTTTTCCAGGAGTTACTCCACCAACCATTTTTGTTCCATATGCAATGGCTTGTTCAGAGTGAAAAGTCCCATTTGTACCAGTAAATCCTTGGCATATAACTTTTGTATTTTTATCTACGAGAATGGACATAATGTTTTATTCCTATTTTTTCTTAATTGCATTCACTATATTAGAAGCGGCTTCACTTAGGGTATCTGCTGTAATGATGTTAAGCTGTGAATCATTGAGTAATTTTTTTCCGGCTTTAAAATTTGTACCTGATAATCTTATAACTAGTGGAATATTAATACCTACTTCTTTTGTGGCTTCAATGATTCCATGAGCAATTGTATCACAATGCATTATTCCACCAAATATGTTTACTAATATGCCATCTATTTTATCAGATAAAATAATTTTAAAAGCTTCTTTTACGGCTTTCTTAGTTGCACTACCTCCAACATCTAAGAAATTTGCTGGTTCTGCCCCATAATATTTAATTATATCCATTGTAGCCATAGCTAACCCAGCTCCATTTACCATACATCCAATGTTGCCGTTCATTTTTATGTAGCTCAGTCCGTATTTTGATGCTTCAATTTCTTCTTTAACTTCTTCATCAAGGTCACGTAACTTAATAATGTCAGGATGACGATATAATGCATTATCATCAAAACTTACTTTAGCATCAAGTGCAATAAATTTGCCAGAATGTGTTTCAACAAGTGGATTGATTTCTATTTGAGTTGCATCAGTACTTATAAATGCATTATATACTTTATTTATAATATTACATATTTTATGGGACTGGTCTGAGGTTAAGTTAAGAGAATAGCATAGCTCACGTCCATGGAAGTCTTGAAACCCGTATACTACGTCAATACAACATTGAGATATTTTATTAGGAGAAATTTTAGCAACTTCTTCTATATCAACACCCCCTTCAGTTGAAAAAATAATTTTTACTCTTCCAGATTTACGATCTATGACAGCACTCAAATAGTATTCTTTTTTAATGTCACAACCTTCTTCAAGGTATATTTTATTAACCTTTTGTCCTTCTAGAGAAGTCTGATATGTTACTAGGGTTGAATGTAATAGTTGCTTTACAAACTGATGTACTTCTTCTGTAGTTCTTGCTATTTTAACTCCTCCGGCCTTTCCTCTACCTCCAGCATGAATTTGTGCTTTAACAACTACTGTGCTTGATTGTAACTTTTTTAAAGCTGTGTCAACGTCTTGAATCGACTCAACTAATACTCCATTTGGTATTGCAATACCGAAGTCACGCAAAACACTTTTTGCCTGAAACTCATGAATATTCATAATAAAACCATTTTATATAAATTTTAGCTAAAAATTGTGTGTTATTTATTATGCTTCACTGAGAATTACTATTATTGTGTGGAAGCAAAGGCCTTTGAATTTGAAAATGTTTTGCACTTATTTGAAACTTTGTAAACTGCGGCTCATAAGGTACTTTATGTAACTTTTTCCTTCTTCTTTTGCAATCATCTTGCTTTCTTGCACGTTTTTCTGAAGGCTTTTCATGATGAGTGATTTTCATTTGACGAGGCTTACCTTCACGTTGTAATTTTTTCTTTAAGGTACGTATACCTTGCTCTATATCCCCATGGTAAACAACTACTTCAACCAAAACAGCTCCCCCAATTAATTTCAATAATAACCTATAATTTTAACAGTAACATATTAATATGTCAAATAATTTTTCTCTATATTCAATGTTAGTAAATTGGCTATTATAGTGTTTATATAGATTTATTTAATTAAATCCATAACCTTTTTTTTGGTTTTAGTGAGTTCTTCTTGTGGTAGAGGGATAAATCCTGAGTTTACTAAATACCCATATTCACTTATTGATTCTGCATTGACAATTTCTTCAAGAAATTTTTTTAAACCAGGTGTACTATCTAAGTGTTCTTTTTTGACATATAAATAAATAGGCCTAGATAATACATATTTGCCTGAGGAAATTGATTCGTAACTTGGCTCTATACCTGCAATTTTATTACCCTGAATTTTGTCTTGATTTTTGACTAAAAAACTAAAACTTAATATTCCAAATGCACTATTATTTTTTGCAATTTTGTGTATTATTACATTTTCATTAGTAGCGACTTCAATATACTTACCGTCATCTCTAATGCTGCTGCATATTTTTTTTCTTTTTTGTACGTTTGGATATACATCTATAAAAATCTTGGAATTCATACATAAATTTAACATAATTTCCTTTATTAATATGTCGTAGGTACCTGTATTTTTATGTGGGCCATACACTTCAATATTAACACTGGGAAATTTATTATGAATTTCAGACCAAGATTTATAATGATTTAATGGTATAGTATCACTATATTCATCAGATATTTTATATTTACTAAGAGCACTAAATAAGTCTTTAATAGAGAAATCTACTTTTTTATTTTGATTAGAATTTGCAATAACTATACCATCATAACCTATTATAAGTTCTATAATATCATTAACTTTGTTTGTTTTACAAAGCTCTACTTCAGCATCTTTTATCTTGCGTGATGACATTGTTATATCAGGAGTATTAGCTCCTGTACCTGCACAAAACATATTGAATCCCATGCCACTTCCTACAGATTCAATTACAGGTGTTTGATAAGATGAAAACTTACCAAATTCTTCTGCAATAGATGAAATAAATGGAAAAACTGTTGAAGACCCTACAACTCTAATATGATGTGCTTGTAATCTACTTGCTGTTATTGACATAAATACCAGCATAAATATGTAGAAATATTTCATTTTTGTAAATATTTAAGATACAGTATTTTGGTTATTAGGTTCTTGTGGTGTAAGATATTGCTTTACAAGAAGAAATAATTTTTCAGTTTGATTTTTAGATGATTTTAAATCTGGTGCAAAGTGTGTTAAAAAGTTGCCATTTTGATCTATTAAATATAAAAGTGATGAATGGTCGATTTGTTTATCGCTATCTTGACCCCCAACATATACTTTATAATTTTTTGCAACTTTATCTAGATCTTGCTTACTGCCTGTTAACATTTGAATTCTGTTGTCAAATCCTTGATGATATTCTTTTAACCTCTCTACAGTATCTCTTTCAGGATCTATAGTAATGAAAATAACTTGTATTTTATCAGCATTGTTTTCAAGTTTACTTAGAAGTTCAGATGCAAGCCCTAGTTCAGCGGGACAAATATGATTACATGACGAAAATCCAAATATTACCAACATATACTTGCCTGCAAAATCTTTGCTACTGACATTAACACCTTCTTGATTTATTAAATTGAAGGAAGTGTCAAAAGAGCCTTGATTATTTTTAATATTTAATACATTTACATTATGAGAATTGCCTTTATTAAAAATACCTTTTTTATTAAAATATGAGTATACCAAAAACATTGCTGCAAGTAATAAAAAAGTATTGGATAGTATTTTAAAAATTTTCATTATCTAAGACCTTAAGAAGATGCTAGTTAGGAATTCTAGCATTTATCTAGAAAGTGTGTCAAGTATGTTATATGGGATTCCACTTATTGCATAAAGCTTAGGTTTAATATTTATTGTAATAAGTGTAAATTAAGGATTTAAAAATAATTAAGTGCTTTAAAATTTCTTACAATATCTAATTTTAATTGTCGTGGTGACATATATTTGTATTGCAAGTTAGTATTGATATTGGGTTACAGGAGAAGCATAATTAATAATGTAAATAAAATTAAAAAGATTTTAATAATATGATGAAAGATATTATTTGTAAAGGTACTACATGTTGTTTAAAAATTTATAAATATGTTATAAAATTTTTTATTCAATATTAATTTATTTTATTCATTACAATAAAGTAACTTTATTACTAAATAACATGAAAATAATTTATGACTTTAATGAAAGTTTTGATATATAGAATTAATTTTAATGATAATTATACAAAAAAGATATCTAGAATATATTAAAAACATGCTTAAAACTTAATTATTTTGCAGCAAGTTTAGGTTTATGATAAAGGTATAAAACTTACAATAGGTTAATTGGAACTAATCTTTGTTACATTGAAATATATACTCTTGCTTCAGTAATAAGGTTATCAATTACTTGTTGTGTGCTTTGTATTTTTTTGATTAACCCAACACTTTGACCTGCCATTAGCGATCCATTTGTTATATCACCATCTACTACAGCTTTCTTTAATGCACCAGCCCAAAACTTTTCTATTTGTAATTGTCCAGTTTCCTTTGAAATTTGTTTTTTGTTATATAGGCTTATCATTTCTTTTTGTAACTCTAAAAATTTTGTGCTTGCAGCATTAGATATCGCCCTTACAGGAATTACAGGGAAATCTTTACTGAGTTGGATTGATGCAATAGCATCTCTAGATGATGATTTTATGAATATTTCTTTGAAGTTTTGATGCGCTCTTGATTCATGAGTACATACAAAAGGGGTTCCTATTTGACATCCACTTGCGCCCATTCTTAAGTAATGTACTATCATATCTCCCATTCCAATGCCGCCAGCAACAAATATAGGAGGTGCTATACCTAAGTTATTATTTTTAAAAAATGGAAGTATTTCTTGGGCTAAGACAGATGTACTTACAGGTCCTATATGTCCTCCAGCTTCCATCCCTTCTATAATGAGTGCGTCTGCACCTAATTTTATTAATCTTTTAGCTACAGAAAGAGAAGGCGCAAAACATATAATTTTGATTTTTGCGGCTTTAATATGATTTATTGTGGTGCTACTGGGAATGCCTCCAGCTAAAACTATGTGTGTAATTTTACTATTGATACATATTTTAATAAGTTCGCTTAAGTCTGGGTGCATAATTATTAAATTTACCCCAAAAGGATTACTAGTTAGCTTTTGTGTTAATTCTATGTCAAATTTTAAATGTGTAGGAGATACAGCTCCACAAGCTAATACACCAAACCCTCCTGCGTTTGATATTGCAGATACCAAATATGGTTCTGAAACCCAACTCATGGCTCCACCCATAATCGCATATTTGCTGCCTAGAAATTCTGTACCCTTTTTCCATAAATTTGAAAGTATCATATATTTTTTATGTAATGCGTTTGAAAATGTTTTCTTTGTCTATTATTAAATGTTTAAATGTTCCTAAAACATGTAACATTATTAAGATAGTTATTATATATGAAGATGAGGTATGAATTTTATTATATAAAAAAGCTAGACTTTTATTTTGAGTAAATATTAATGGAACATCAAAAAATATTATTTTAATTGCTTTGCCTGAAGCTGATGACATCATATATCCGGATAAAGGCATAACTATCATAAAAAAATATAATAATGTGTGTACATATTTGGAAACTATAATAGAAAAATATGAAGTTGTTTTAGAATGTGAAGGTATTTGTGAAAAAATACGACAAAAAATTCTGAATATAATTAATATCATAGATACAATACCTAATGCTTTGTGTACGACGTATAAAGTATCTTTGATACTACTAGATGATGTTTTTATGTAGAAGCCTAAAATTATTATAGATATAATTACTAAAGCCATTAACCAATGTATTATTCTTAAAAAGATACTATATTTCCACACTATCTTAAGGTTTTATATATTATTAATTAAGTGATATATATCACAGTGTTTGTATTCTTCAATAAAATTTTTTTATAAATATCGTAATTTTTTTATGTGAAATGCTGAAAATGTTTAATCTACTACTAGATATTTAAATGTTAATTTTCCGAATGAATAGCTTTATAAAATAGTTAATGCGTGTCAGATAGGAAGTAAGTTTAGAAGTTAAATTTAATTTCTTAGTAAATATTAATAAGGATAAGAAAATGTTGATCGATGTATTTAAAAATAATAACACTGTATATCTAGGTAAAAGTATAATTACCAAGTCTGCAAGTTTATGAACATAATTTTTAATTTTATATTTTGCATAATAACAAACACACTAATATATTTTACAAATCATTTTTTTACATAGTTTAAGGCAATATTTAATGTTCTTAACAGAGTCATTTCATTACAAATGTAAATAGGGTATGTTAATATAGTTACCTGCTAAATAATTTAGCCTTGTATGAAAATATTCTACAATAATTTTGATTTATACATTGTAACGATATATATGATATTATTTTTATGCTTGCTCATAAGTTAATTAATAATGATACTGTTAATTTTCTTGTGTATCAAAATATTGCTTATAAACATGTAGTGGCCAGAAAATACTTAACTTGTTATAGTATTGTGCACTATATATAGGTGTAATATTGCTTTATTAATTACGGTTGTTTGTATAAAAACTCTTTTGATCATTTTAAATGGTTTTATTTGTTATAAGTTGTTCTTTAACTCTTACACTTTTTTTTCGAGCTAAATTTATTTGGCATATTAAGTGTTTTTAGATTAATTATGACCATATTGCGACATATGATATTTATTGTTTAAATGTGTGTTATTTAGATTTTAAACAGATACCTTAATTATTAGTCCTGTTTTCTTTAACTTTTTGTTATGCTGAAAAATTTGGCATAATATCATGTGCGTATGATATTTATTATTTAAATCTGTATTATTAGATTTTAAATGGATACTTAATTATTAATTCTGTTTTCTTTAACTTTGTCGTGCTGAAAAATTTTACATAATACCATAACACATATTAATCCTACAATAACTATAGTTAACGCATAAGGTGCAGCATCCATATATCTCTCATCGCTTACAAGCTCGTATATGCAAGTGGCCATAGTTTCAAAATTAAATGGCCTGATTACTAAAGTTGCTGATAGTTCTTTAATTGTATCAATAAACACTAGCAAAAATCCTACCAGTATGCTTTTCTTTAACATAGGAATATGTACATTAAAACATGTTGATATTACACCATGACCCATTAAAGAAGAAGACCAATCTATCTCCTTAGGAATTTTACTAAAACCCGATTCAATAGGCCCTAATGCACCAGCAAAAAACCTAAAAGTATAAGAATATAATAGCCCAATTATTGTACCTATAAGGGTAATATTAAAAAAATATGAACTAATTATTTGTGATATTTTTCCAAGTAATACCATAATACTAATTGCAATAATGGTATTGGGAATAGCATATCCCATAGCAATAAACCTGATAAGATAAGACAAAAACTTGTTATTACGTGTTATATATGATACCGCTATAGATATAGTTACAGTAATAATGGATGTCATTAGTGCTATACTAATACTATTGAAAACAATAATGTAAAACCTTGCATTATCTACTAACATATGTAATCTTTCGATAGTCCAGTAAATTAGTGGCAATACAGGGAGAATAAATCCTATGAATACAGGTAATAAACAAATTAAATATATTAATATAATAGATGCTATATTATTGACATTCCATCTATGACAATAACCTGTATTCATTTTAATTGTTGTATAAGATGCTTCATCTTTACGAACAAACTTCTCTACTATAATTAACAGAAATACAAAACATAAAGCTATAATAGCAAGAATACATGCAGAATATTTATCATGTAATAAAAACCAATGACGATATATTCCCGTAGTAAAAGTATTAATTGTGAGAAATTGAGGAGTACCAAAATCAGAAACTACTTCCATTAATACCAATGCAATACCTGCAACTATAGTTGGACGAACTGCTGGTATGACTATTGATATGAGAATTTTGGATCTGGAATCACATAAAGTTGTAGCAACTGCTACTGTACTTCTTATCATTATGAATGCTGTCCTTGTTAGCATGTATACATAAGGATATAAATTAAACCCAATAATAATAATTCCCCAATATATTGACTTTACATCTGGAAAATAGTAATCACCCTTATTACAGTGAAGTAATGCTCTTAAAAAACTTTGTACCGGACCAGCAAATCCAAAAATGTTAACATACACATAAGCTACTATGTATCCTGGTATTGATAATGGTAAAAAAAGTGCGACTTCAAAAAATCTACGGCCTGGAAATGAGTAATAAGTAATAAACCATGCACTCATTACTCCAATAATTAATACTATTATTCCTACGCCTATCATTAAAACAATAGTATTAACTGTATATTCGGGTAATAGAGTGGTAAATATATTAAGTTTTTCACTTTTTGTAAAAACAATTGATATTAAAGAAAATATTGGTAAAGTAAATAGCACTGTTAAGGTAAATATAAATAAATTTTTAAAAAAATTTACCATTAACACTTTTCTTTTATTTCACTATTTAATTAATCATATACTTATAATATATTATATCGAGAAATTTTATAAAGCATCGAAAAAAATTACTAAATACTAATGTAATTTATAATTTTCACAGTACAAGAATGTAGAATTCTTTAGTAGAAATATTGATTAAGAGCTGTAGTAATTGCATTTTAGTAACCTTAATTTTTTAAATAAAGATATTTTGATGTATATACGTACATAAAGTTATACTCTATAGTATTAGTTATTGAGAGTCTTTGCCTATTTTTAACTATATTCATATATTATGCTCGTACTTTTAGATGAAAGCATGAATATTAAGATGATATTGGGAAGTGTTTATAATTTTTAGTAGAAGGTAAAATAAATGTTATGGATAACATGGATTAAATATTGTTAAAGTATTTTTTAGTCAAAGTGATAATTTTGTGGGGTAGATTATTTATGACTAGATAGCGTATAAATACTTATTGTTGCCCTAGCAAATTTTGTTTTATGCTGAATTATTATCTTTCTTTGAATGCTTTTTCAAATGTGCTGGTTATAGGTGTTAATAAATAGTTTAACAGAGTGCGTGATTGAGTGATAATGAATACTTCTGCTGGCATGCCAGGATATAGTTTTATATTTTTGAACTTTCCAAGCTGTAAGGATTTTGGAATAACAATTCGTATTGAATAATATCTTGTACCATTATATTCACTAAAAGCATCTGCGGAAACCTGTGTCATAATACCATTAGCAAGTCCAAATTTTCTAATATTATATGCACTTAACCTTACTTTTGCTTTTAGTCCTATATATTTATCGTTTGAAATTATATTTTTTGAATTTGATTGAGCAGAAAGAATTTCTTCAATGTGTCTTGTAGGAATCTTAGCTTCAATGACTAAATCTTCATCGATTGGAACTATGTCCATAATATTACTACCAGGAGATACTACTCCTCCTTCAGTATGATACTTTAAGCCTGTAACAATTCCATTTTGTGGAGATCTAATTATTGTACGCGTTAATACATCTTTAGCTGCTCTTAGTCTTTCCTTTAAATCTGCAATTGCTGAATCAGTATCTTTTAATTCTATATTGGTTTTATCCTGCATATTATTAATAATGTTTATTATTTCTAGTTTGTTTTCCCCAATCTTTTGCTGTGTACTTGCAATTGCAGCTTTGATATGACCTAATTTTCCTTGAGCTTCTGCATGTAAGCGTTCAAGGTTAAGTATGTAAGGTTTGCTTATGTATCCGCTTTTAAGCAGTTTCTTTTTTGTGTTTAGTTCTTCTGTAATAAGAGTATATTGTTTTGTTTCTGATGTTAGTTGTGCTGATAATCCGCTTAATTCTTGTCTTAATTGTTTAATGCGTTGCTTTAATATTTTTATTTGTCCAGAGATATTCTTTCTGTATGATAAAAATAATTGCTGCTGATTATCTAGGACCTTATTGACAGTTTGTATATCAGATAATGTGTATACATTAGATGGAAAGGTAATATTATTTAGGTTATTTTTTATAGCAGTTAATCTTGCTTCTGTTGTTAGTAGCACTAGCATTTTTTCTTGCAAGATTGCTAAATTGGCTTTTGCAGCTGTATCATTTAAGTAAATAAGAGGTTGATTTTTTTGTACTATTTCTCCTTCTTGTACTGAAATTTTTTTGATAATTCCTCCTTCAAGATGTTGTACAATTTGTCGATTAAGTGAGGACATTACTTCACCGACTGCAATAACGGCACCATCTAATGGCGCTGTTGCAGCCCATATGCCAAAAAAGCCAAAAAACATAATAATAATTACTAGTCCTGCAAATAATGGTCCCCATGATACTTTTAATGCGTCATTAATTTTATGTTTGTTTTTAATGCGAAAAATGAAATTAACTATCGAGTCAATAACGGATGTTAATTTTCCAATAATTTTGGAGCTATGTTTGTTTGTTGTTCCATTTTTGTGAAGAGAATCGTGTCCTAAAAGTTGTGGTAGTGATAGACCTGTTTTTGTTATGGATTGCAACCGTTTATACATAAGTTTAATAAGATAGGTGAGCTTACTTTATATCATAAAAACATAATAATTAAAATCTTTTATTTTTATGATTAAAAAAGCATATGTAAATGTATTGTTTTACTTTAAAATTTTACATGAAATATATTGTTGTCTGTATAAAATATGTTTTTTATACATGATTTAAATTTATGGAATGCTAGTATATTATTAATATGCTTGTCTAGAAATGATAGAGTTTTTGTGTGATTTTCGGAAAGGTCATTTGTAAAGTATACTAATGTAGATATATAAATAGCGCTTAAAGTTAGTCTCTTAGTGTAGTAATTAAAATCTGTTGATAAGTCTCCCGAAATGTACCAAATGTTATTACTGATTTTAAATATGCACTGTGTTGCAAAGCAAGTATTCTTTGGAACACTAAAAAAGCGTAATATACTTTTAATTAGTTCTCTAAAATTTGGTAAAGTTTCATAATACAATAAGCATAGATTTATGCAGTGTTTGATTTTTTCATGAGTTTTAAAATTTGTGATGTTGTTAGTATTATGAAAATTAAAGGCAATAAATTTTTCTAGTTCTGTGTGCATATAGGTTATAACATCATTAATGCCGTTGGGGAATTTGCAGAAACTATTGTGTAAATTTAATTGTATACATGCCTTTAATAGTGTGTTGTCATTTACACCGTAAAAAGGTATTAGTGCAATTGTTGTATTATTAATTAAAGAAATATCTTCCATGTAATGTCATAATAAAACTATGAGCAATATAATAGCTGATTGTTAAATAATTTTAAAGAGAATACTGAGAGAAGCTATGGCAATTTGTACCCAATGTTAATTGTGTGCTTTGTGATTAAAAGATTTAGTGTTAATTATAAAGTATAACTAGAGTTTTATTATAATTTATGTGTTGATATCTATATTTTTTAGAGTTCTTGTTTTATAAATATTGCCATATATTAATGTATAAAAGTACTAAACGTTATAAATCATGATTTTATTACCTGATTATAAAGGCAAGAAAGTTGCAGTGTTTGGGTTGGGAAAGACAGGAATTTCTGTATTAAAGTCTTTATCATTGAGTGGAGCACAAGTATTTTTTTGGGATGATAATGTATCTGTATTAAAAAATATGGAAATGTTAGAGAATTGTTACTGTGTGCATCCTAATGAATACAATTGGAATGAGATTTCAAATTTGGTGCTAAGTCCGGGCATCCCTTATTTTGGTGATAAGCAGCATTGGGTTGTTAAATTAGCAAAATATCATAGTTGTCCTATAATTTCTGATATAGAGTTACTTTATCAATCACAGAAAAAATCAAAGTTTGTTTGTATTACTGGGACCAATGGTAAATCTACTACAACTGAGTTAATAGGGTTAATCTTAAAATATGCTAAAATTAATGTTGAAGTGGGAGGTAATATAGGAAAAAGTGCTTTAACACTTAATCCTAATGCAGAAGTTTATGTATTGGAATTATCCTCACAACAAATAGATTTATTGAATGTTATTGATATAGACATTGTTGTACTACTTAATATTACTGCAGATCATATGGATATTTATGGTAATATGGCGAACTACATTTCAGTAAAGACGAAAATACTAAATTACAGTAAAGTATCTGTGATAAATTATGATGATACTATTACCAATAAAGTTTTTAGAAATATTGTCGGTAATAAAATTGCATTTTCTTCTACTGTTAGATTAGACGAAGGAGTATCTTTTATAGATGATTGTTTATATATGGGAAGTAAAATATTAAAAATTGGAGAACTATATATTAATAAAAAACATAATCTAGAAAATCTAGCTGCTAGTTATATTGTTGCCAAACATATTAACATATCAGATGATATAATTATTCATGCTATGAAAAATTTTAAAGGGTTGAAACATAGAAACCAATTAGTAGGAAAGGTTCGTAATGTTTATTTTGTTAATGATAGTAAGGCAACTAATGCTTCCGCAACTGAAAAAGCGTTAATGTCTTATAAAAATATATATTGGATTGTTGGTGGAAGAAGTAAAGATATGGGAATTTCTAAATTATGGATGTATTTTTATCGTGTTAAAAAAGCTTTTTTAATAGGCGAATCAGTTAGTATGTTTGCGAAGTTAATGGAAGATAATAATGTTGATTATGTTAAGTGTTATGATTTAGAAGTTGCAGTTAAAATTGCATATGAACTTGCGATAAAAGATGTTCAAGATGCTATAATATTGTTATCTCCAGCTTGTGCCTCTTGGGATCAATGGAAAAACTTTGAAGAACGAGGGAATAAATTTTGTGAATTAGTGCAACAGCTAATAGCATTTTAATTTAAGTTAATGCAAAGGTTATTTGGTTTGATATTGCATGTTTGATAGTATATGCAAAAAAATTAAGTTGCAACTGGATATTGTTGGAAAAACCTAATAGGTATACTAGAAGACTTTTTGTATCTAAATATAATGTTTGTAATTTATCTATAACTTTTTAAATATAAAGCTATCAAATCACTATTTATACAAATGATATTGTATAGTCATATCTGTTAAATCTTACATAAAGAATGAATAGTATTATGTATTCTTCGTGTGTTATGATAGCTTTCTCATTGCTTTTATGATAAAGCACTGTACACAGGATTTTTATATTACTTCTAAACATCCATTTTAATATCAAGACTATTAACGTAAATATTGTCTTATCTCAATGCTTATATCATCATAAATATATTCCTCTTTAATTCCCTTATCTTCTTTCATATGGTGTTTATATTGTGTATTAAAGATTATGTTTGGAAAATTTTTTAATGCTGAAATTTTATGTAAATATCATAATGTATAAATATGCATTAGCAAATAAAGCTACAAAAGTATCAAAGTTATTTATAATGAAATATATAGGAGGACATAATTATATGTTATTAGAAATCATTTTACAAGGTTAACCGCGCCACTTATGATTAATATTTAATTGTTAAAATTATTTTTTGCCTTCAAAAAAAATTAACAAGAAGCATTCATAATAGTTTTGTATTCACAATAAAGTAAATTATGTAGTTTAATATTATGAGTTACAAAATTTTGAAGGTTTACTAAAAGGTATAAAGCCACACTTCTTATTGTTTTATATACTGGCCAACTATTTTTTGAATAGAAAAACCTAGTACTGAGAGCTATTTTGTATTTTTTTGAAGGCAATTTTTTAAATAGAAAGTGCGCTACTCTTTTTATAAAGTTTTTACTAATATATAACATTGCCCTAATTTGCAACTTGAGTAAGTCACCTATTATATATCTGTACATTTTTGAGCAAACAAAATTGCTACCCTGTAAATTAAAAACTTTATACTTTAAGGTTTTGTATAACCTATACACAAAGCACACCAACCATCTAGAAAGGTATAGCGTATCTTTTATAGGTTGATAACCACTGCTTTTGACAGTAACCATTAAGTAATAATATTATAACAGCACAATTGAATTATAGGCATATATGTAATTTTTGCAAGTGATAATTGCATAATTTTTATTAAATTTTATTTTGTAAGTACTTTATTGTATACATGTTTAATCTTGAATTAAAGGTGACCAATGTGGACTATAAGCATTAGTTGGAGTGTTTATGACTTTTTTATTAATACCAGTTAAATCTATGGACATAAGTCTTGATTGAAGATGAGCTTTGCCAGAAGGATGCTCTTGTTGTGTAAAAAGGATGATTCTTCCATTAGGAGACCATGTTGGACTCTCAACCACATAACCTTTTGCAAGTAGTCTTTCTCCGGTACCGTCTGGTTGTATAACTCCTATATAAAAATTATTAGATAAAATTTTAGTAAAAGCAATCCAATCTCCCCTAGGAGACCATACTGGTGTTGCATATCTACCTTTACCAAAACTTATTCTACGCTGATTTTTTCCATCAGCACTCATTACATATAATTGTTGAGACCCATTTCTGTCAGAGTTGAAAACTATAAACTTTTTATCAGGGGAATATGAAGCAGAAGTATTGATGAATTTATTATTTGTTAATTTATAAACTTTGTGATCTTTAAGGGTAATGGAGTATATATTTGTTTGTCCGTTTATAGACTCTGATAGTAGTACTGACTTTCCATCAGGAGAGAATCTTGGTGAAGAACTTATACCGTTAAAATTTCCTAATATTACTGAGGATCCAGTATTTAAGTTTTTCATTACAATTTTTCCTTTGTTTTTAATGTAAGTCATGTATGCAATGGCGGTTGCATTAGGAGAAAATCTTGGTGTTGAATAAAAATTGTATCCGCTTGTAAGATAAATATTGTTTTCACCATCTTGATCCATAATGGCAATTTTTCTTGTTCTTGGAGACAGAGTTTCTGCTATGTATACTATTTTAGTATTAAAATACCCCTCTTCACCAGTAAGCCTATGATATATATTATCTGAAACAATATGTGCAGCACGTCGCCAGCTTGTTATTACAAAAGTTAAGGACTGGCCAGACAGTTCCTTACCAAGGGTAATATCCCATATACGAAATTTAACCTCTATTTTATCTTGTTCATTTTCTTTAACGCTGCCGGTAATTAACATATCTTTTTTTAATATCTTCCATAGTGATGAAGTTGGTAATGCATTTGAATTGATATCGAAGTCACTTGCGTGCTGAGTTGTTACATTAAACATTCCGGTGTTATTTAAGTTATTTTGTATTACTTTTATAATATTTTTTCCAATTTCATTTTCAAGATTAGTTGTAAAATGAAAAGGAAGAATAATGATGGAAATGTTTTCTGTATTACCTCTAGTAATATCAATCTTAAGTTCACCATGTGACTTATTAGGAACAACATTTAATATTGTAAAAAGCAATAATAAGAATAAACGATAAAGCATTGTTTTAATTTTTTATTTCTTTTTTTGTACCACTATACTATGTACTCTATTTGTACTTCTATAACTGGTTTATTTTGTATATCATATTTTAGAGTATTGAGAATTATGTTTTTTATATAACTTTTAATATTTTGCATTTTGCTTGTATGGAACTTAGGACCTATTTTTTTTGTTATTTTTTGTATTAATGCTTTGTCTTCTACTTCATCTAACACACCTGGTGCAATAATAGATGGTTCTTTAAGTAGTTGGTTTTTTTTGTTCATAATTAATGTTACTATAATAATACCTGCGTTTTTCATTTTTCTACGCATTGACATTACTTTACCTTCGGGATGATGGAAGAAATTTCCATCAACACCAAAGTAACCAGATTTTACAGAGTCAATTTTTTTTCCTAATACTATATCAATAACATCTCCTGGATTAGGAATAATATGATTTTTAATGCCGCATTCTTGTGCTACTTTTGTATGTTCATACATATGTATATATTCTCCATGTACTGGTATGCATAACTTAGGGTTGGTAAGCGAGTACATTGTAATAATTTCTTCTCTTGCAGGGTGACCTGATACATGTACATTATCCATAAATTCTGTTATTACTTTTACGTTCATGTTGACAAAACGATTAAATACACCATAAATTCTTTTGTCATTTCCAGGAATAATTTTGGATGAAAAAATAATTGTATCTCCACTTTCCAATTTAGCTAACTTATGAGAATTAGTTGATAGTTTTGCAGTAGCTGCAAGTGGTTCACCTTGGCATCCTGTGCAGATGTAAAGTACCTTATTTTTTGGTAATTTTTTTGCTTGTGTTTCATCAATAAAATCAGGTATATCATTTAAATATCCACTATCTTTTGCAACTTGTATAATCCTAATAAGAGATTTTCCTAGAATTATGACATTTCTATTGAGTTGTTGAGATATTTTAATGAATGTATAAATTCTAGCAACATTAGAAGCAAATAAAGATACAGCTACTCTTTGGGTACTGTTTTTGATGATGTTGAATAAGCTATCATATAAATCTCCTTCTGATCCAGATTTTCCTTTAGTGAATATATTTGTTGAATCACATACAACTGCTAGTAATCCATTTTTACCGAGCTGTTTTAGTTTTTCAATATTAGAAGTAGGTCCAATAATGGGAGAATTATCGAGTTTCCAATCTCCTGTGTGTAAAATGCTTCCTACACTAGTATGAATAGCGAGTGCGTGCATTTCAGGTATAGAATGTGTCATATTGATAAATTCTATGGTAAAAGAGTCAAGAATTAGCTTTTTAGAAGTGTCAACTTCTTTAATCGGGACTTCTAGGGAAAATTCCTTTAACTTTGCTCTGAGAAGTGTTGCTGTAAACTTTGTTGCATACACTGTGCATCTTAAGTCTTCCCATAAATACTGTACTGCTCCAATATGATCTTCATGTGCGTGTGTTAGTATAATGCCAAGTAAATCTTTTCGACGTTTTTTTATGAAGCTAATATCAGCAACAATCATATTTATTCCTGGCATAATATCACTGTCAGCAAACCCTGCTCCTAAATCAACTATGATCCACTTGCCTTGGAAATGATATAGCGTAACATTCATACCTATTTTTCCTACACCACCTAAAGGTACGAATAAAAAATTATTGGGATTAAAATTCATGTAAATATCGAAAAAATTAAATAAGTTAAGTATTTTAGGATATCACATATAATTTCCATTACAAACAAAAACTAATTTAGTAAATTAGCTGTTTAATAATGTTTTTTATATTTAAATTACAGGTATTATGGATAATTGTTATGATAAGGTATGTTACTATAGTAGAAACATTTTAAAAATTGCATTTTTGATCAGTATTAATAATTTTTTATGTGTAGAGTTAGTTAAATACTATGACAGTATATTAGTTTTTATCAAAAAGAATTTATTTTTATCAGCAATTTAATGTGTTTAAATCTCTAATAAAGGCAATAGTTGTTATTTTAATGAACTGTTAATCGTATTTCTCAATATGTTAATTAATAGTAGTAGATGTTGTTTATAAGATTCTTATGAGTATAAGAAATTATCACTTGTAGGGCATAGGATAAAAAAGGAATGATTGGATAATTAAGTATATTTTTTTGTATCAGTAGAATATATGTTTAGTATTTTAATTCATTGAAAATATTTAAAGGAAGTTTATAATGTATTTGTTTGTGTAAGTATATAATTATGGGTACAGCGCTATATGCTGGTAATAATGATATCTTATAGGTTGCTTATTTCTTTACTATTCTTAAGTACTCAATATGAGCTAAGGTGTATATGAGCAGTTTTAATTGTATTAAAAACAAAAAGTAAGAGGTATAGTATAAGAGGTTTTTAAATTATTGTTTGTGAGGATTTTGTGAGTATATTAAAATTTGTACTATTTCTAATGGTATATTTTTTTAGTATATGCGTAAAAGCCGATGTATTATTTATTTGGTCTCAAGTTGTAAGTGGTAATAATTTAAGTGTTAGAGCAATAGTTTCTTTGCAAGATGATTGTCCTATAATTAGTATTGACAATCAAACAAGAAAAATGGATATCAGAGCCTTTCCTATATATGAAAAAAATGCAGTTTTTGATAATAAAGTATGTGAAGCGCTAATTTCTAACACTGCAAAAGTTGTTAAAGTAGGTGATGATGTAATACCTGTTCTTCCTAGCAAAATAAAGAAAATTGCGATAATAGGTGATACAGGATGCAGAGTATCATCATATTACCAACAAAATTGTAAATTGCAAGATACATGGCCGCTAGAAAAAATTTTGTACCAAATATCTCAGCATAATCCTGACTTAGTAATACATGTTGGGGATTACTTGTATAGGGAGAAGGATTGTGTTGATGATAAAGAGTGTGATAAGGGTATTTATGGGGATAACTTTAATACTTGGAAGCTTGATTGGTTAGCTCCATCTAAATTATTGTCAAAAAAAGCTCCTTTTATATTTGTACGTGGTAATCACGAAAATTGTAATAGGGCTTATAAGGGGTGGTTTAGGTATTTAAGCGCAAGTCCTTTTGCCGACATAAGTAAGGAAGCATGTAAAGGTATTGTTGATTCTTGGGTTTTTACTTCGCATCGATTGGGTATATGTGATTTAAATTTTTATATACATGATTCTTCGGGCATTAATGAAGTGTTGTTTTCTAAGCAAGATATTAATAATGTTAGAAGTGGGTTTTTAGATAAATTAGATGACAAGTTGCCTACTTGGTTATTAACACATCGTCCTTTATGGAGTTATGCTGATAGAATGGGTATTATATATTATGGAAATTTATTGCAGGTTAAAGCTTTTGGTAATATTTTACCTAAAAATTTATTGGCAATAGTGTCAGGGCATCTTCATATAGGACAAACGCTGATAATAAGGATTAGAGATGGAAAAGACGTTATAACTCAAGTAATAGTAGGTAATAGTGGCACTAAGCTTGATAATGTAAAATTTTTAAAGATACATGATATAAAAATTGGCGACTTTGCTGCAAATAATGTTCAAAGTGTTGAGGGTTTTGGGTTTGCAATTGCACAGTTAAATAAAAATTACTCAATTATAAAATATTATAACGTGGAAAATAAAGAAGTGCATCAATTAAAAATATTAAATAAAATATCATAGGATTATGTGATTGTTATATATAAATAAAATATTAAATTATATATTGACTGAAATTTATGATTATTTTATAAGTAATAGTATTTCTGTTATTTAAATCTGGGATAGTATTCTTTAATAAATAAGGTTATTTAGTGTATGCCTACTATAAATCAATTAGTTCGTAATCCTAGGAAGTCACGTGCTTCTGTAAATAAGGCACCTGCTCTTCAGCATAATCCTCAAAAAAGGGCAGTGTGTGTTAAGGTTTATACTACTACTCCTAGGAAGCCTAATTCAGCGTTGCGTAAAGTTGCTAGGGTAAAGATATCCGGTTATGGAAGTGAAGTTATAGCATACATTCCTGGCGAAGGTCATAATTTGCAAGAACATTCAGTGGTGTTAATTAGAGGTGGACGTGTAAAGGATTTACCAGGTGTGCGCTATCATATAGTTCGTGGTGCATTGGATGCTAAGGGAGTGCAAGGTAGAAAGAAGTCACGATCAAAATATGGGGTTAAGAAAAATGGTTAAGATGGTAGTATAATGTCACGTCGTTGTAAAGTAAATAAAAGGATTATTGTTCCTGACTCAAAGTATAATAGTGTATTATTAGCGCGTTTTATAAATGTAGTGATGTGTTGCGGTAAAAAGTCTTTAGCTGAGAAAATAGTATATGGAGCATTAGATTTGGCGGAGTCTCGCTTTGGTGAAAGTGGGATTACTATTTTTAATAACGCTTTAAATAATGTAATGCCGCAAATGGAGGTGCGTTCGCGTAGAATAGGTGGTGTTACTTATCAAATTCCTGTTGAAGTAAGAGAGGATAGATCAATTTCATTGGCATTAAGGTGGATTTCTAAGGCTGCGTGTGCAAGTAGGAGGCATAGTAATAAGACATACATGGAGTGCTTGTGTAATGAATTATTAGAGTCTTGTAATAAGCGTGGTGGTGCATATAAGATTCGTGAAGAAAAGTATAAAATGGCCGAAGCTAATAAGGCATTTTCGCATTTTAGGTTTAATTAATCAAAGAGGGATAGGTGAGCAAGAATAATTGTTTATCTAAGTGTAGAAATATAGGTATTATGGCTCATATAGATGCCGGCAAAACTACTACTACGGAGCGTATACTTTTTTACACAGGTAAACAAAATAGAATAGGTGAGGTGCATGAAGGTGCTGCTTCAATGGATTGGATGGAACAAGAAAAGGAGCGAGGAATTACCATTACATCTGCAGCCACTACATGTTTTTGGAATAGTCATAAAATCAATATTATTGATACTCCTGGTCATGTTGATTTTACAGTAGAAGTTGAAAGATCTCTTAGAGTATTGGATGG
This sequence comes from Candidatus Neoehrlichia procyonis str. RAC413, assembly GCF_000964795.1. Classification (GTDB taxonomy): domain Bacteria; phylum Pseudomonadota; class Alphaproteobacteria; order Rickettsiales; family Anaplasmataceae; genus Neoehrlichia; species Neoehrlichia procyonis. The sequence continues at coordinate 1,131,565 of NZ_LANX01000001.1, forward strand.
AGCGATTGCAGTCTTTGATGGTGTTGCTGGTGTTGAACCTCAATCGGAAACAGTGTGGAGACAGGCAGATAAGTATAATGTTCCTAGGATTTGTTTTGTTAATAAAATGGATAGGGTAGGAGCAGATTTTTCTAGATGTGTTGATATGATAGTGCATAGGTTAGGTTCTTGCCCTTTAGTTTTGCAATTGCCAATAGGAGTTGATAAAGGTTTTGTAGGGGTAGTAGATTTAATAGAGATGCGATCTATTATTTGGGAAGAAGATTCTCTTGGGGCGAACTTTGCGTACCAAAGCATTCCTGATAATATGCTTGATCAAGCGGAAAAATATAGAGCACAGCTTTTAGAGAGTGTTGTTGAACTTAGTGATGAAGCAATGAATTTATATCTTGAAGGAAATGATATTCCTGTACCTTTGTTGAAGCACTGTATACGTGTAGGTGTAATTCAATCAAAATTTGTCCCTGTTTTGTGTGGTTCTGCATTTAAAAATAAGGGTGTGCAACCCTTATTGGATGCTGTAGTTGATTTTTTGCCTGCACCTGATGATGTTCCTATGATTGAAGGTAGTAGTATCTCTAATGTAGATGAAGTTATATCTGTCAAATCTTCTGTAGGTGAAAAATTTGTTGCATTGGCTTTTAAGGTTATGGCAGATAAGTTTGTTGGTAGTTTAACTTTTATAAGAATATATTCTGGTAAATTGACAAGTAAAATATCAGTACTGAACTCTGTGAAGAATGTGACAGAATCTATAGGAAGAATTTTATTGATGCACGCTAATAATAGAGAAGATATTTCAGAGGCACAAGCGGGGGATATAGTTGCCTTAGCTGGTCTTAAGAAAACTACTACAGGGGATACTTTATGTGCGGTGGATTTTCCTGTTGTTTTAGAACGTATGGATTTTCCTGATCCTGTCATGGAAATAGCAATAGAGCCAAAGTCTACATTTGATCAAGAAAAAATGGGTGTGGCATTAAATAGGCTGGTTGCTGAAGATCCTTCGTTAAAGATGTTTGTAAATAATGAAAGTGGTCAGACAATTTTAAAGGGTATGGGTGAGTTGCACTTAGAGGTAATAGTTGATAGAATGAAGCGCGAGTTTAACGTGGAGGCTAATATAGGTGCTCCGCAAGTAGCGTATCGTGAAACAGTTACAAAGTCTATTGAAATCGAATATATTCATAAAAAACAAACTGGTGGAGCTGGTCAATTTGCTAAAGTTAATATATTATTTGAGCCATTATCGCCGGGTTCTGGTTTTATATTTGAAAGTAAAATTACTGGTGGAGCAATTCCTAAAGAATATATACCTGGTGTACAAAATGGATTAGAAATTGCCAAGGAAAGTGGTGTGATAGCAGGATTTCCAGTGATTGATTTCAAGGCTACTTTATTTGATGGAGCCTTTCATGAAGTTGATTCAAGTCCTTTAGCATTTGAATTGGCTGCTAAGGGCGCATTTAGAGATATGCTAAATAAAGCTGGGTCTATATTACTTGAACCGGTAATGCGTGTTGAAATTATTACCCCTGAAGAATATATGGGTGATGTAATAGGGGATGTAAATAGTAGAAGAGGTAGAGTATTAGAGATGCAAGATCGTCATAATACTAAGCTAATAACAGCTTTGATTCCTCTTGGAAGAATGTTTGGATATGTAAAGGATTTGCGTTCTATATCTCAGGGGAGAGCTCAATATAGTATGTATTTTGCTTGTTATGAGCAAGTTCCTGATAATATAGTGGTTAATGATATAAAAAGTAAGGTATAAAGATGACAGATACTAGGAAGCCACACATTAATGTAGGTACAATAGGGCATGTTGATCATGGTAAGACAACATTGACAGCTGCGCTAACTACAGTGTTAGCAAAGAAATTAAGTGGAGCGAATAAAGTAGTAAAGTACGATGAAATAGATAAGGCACCTGAAGAGAAAGCAAGAGGTATAACGATTTCTACGGCACACGTAGAATATGAAACAGAGAGTAGACACTATGCGCATGTTGACTGTCCTGGGCACGCTGATTACATAAAAAATATGATAACAGGTGCTGCGCAAATGGATATAGCAATATTAGTAGTTTCTGCTACTGATGGAGCGATGCCGCAGACAAGAGAGCATATATTATTAGCAAAGCAGGTAGGTGTTAAAGATATAGTTGTATGGGTAAATAAGTGTGATGTTGTTACAGATAATGATATGCTGGAATTGGTAGAGATGGAGATGAGAGAGCTATTAACAAATTACGGATATCAAGGAAGCAGTATAGACATAATAAGAGGATCAGCAATAAAGGCGTTAGAGGATGAAGGTGCTGATGGAGAGTGGAGCGATAAGATAATGGAGTTAATGGCAGCATTAGAGAAGATAGAATTACCACTAAGAGAAAAAGATAAGCCATTTTTGATGTCAATAGAGGATGTATTTTCTATACCTGGTAGAGGTACTGTAGTAACAGGAAGAATAGAGCGTGGAGTTATAAGGGTAGGAGATAAAGTAGAGATAGTAGGATTAAGGGAGCTTCAAAGTACTGTATGTACAGGTGTTGAAATGTTTCACAAGGCATTAGGTGCTGGGGAAGCAGGAGATAATGCAGGGATTTTGCTAAGGGGCATAAAGAAAGAGGATGTTGAGAGAGGTCAGGTATTAAGTGCACCTGGGCAAATACGTTCGTACAATGGATTTAAGGCGGAAGTTTATATATTAAAGAAAGAAGAAGGTGGAAGGCATACACCATTTTTTTCAAACTATCAGCCGCAGTTTTATGTAAGAACTACTGATGTTACTGGTAGTATAAAATTGGCAGAAGGAATAGAGATGGTTATGCCTGGTGATAATTTAAGTATAGAAGTAAGCTTAGATAAAGCAGTTGCGATAGAAAAAGGATTAAGATTTGCAATACGTGAAGGTGGAAGAACTGTTGGATCTGGTATTATTACTGAAATCTTGGAGTATAAAGTGAATGGGAGTGTAGCTTAACTGGTAGAGCATCAGTCTCCAAAACTGAGGGTTATAGGTTCAATTCCTATCGCTCCTGCCATTTAAAAATATGTCAGGTGTATGCATGATAAGTGTTATTAATAAATTTTTATATAGTGTGAAGCACGAAGCTTTGCAGGTTTCGTGGGCTTCAAAAAATGAAATTATGATGTTTTTGTTGATAGTTATACTAGTAATTACTTTTGCGTCCATTTTATTTTGCTGTGTAGATTTTTTATTCCTAAAATTAATTAGGATAGTGCTTGAGGTAATTTATGGAATGTAATGATGCTTATAAGTGGTATATTATTCAAGTATTATCTGGAAATGAGGAAAAGGTATCTCAGATTATTATGGAAAGATCTAAGCAATTAGGAATAATGGATGATTTTTCTGAAGTATTTATTCCTTATGAGGAGGTAACTAAGGTTAAACGTAATAAGAAGGTAATAGTAAAAAGGAAGTTATTACCTGGGTATGTATTCTTGTTGATGAAGTTAAATAATGATAATATGGCTTTTATTAGGGCTATACCTAAAGTGTCTAATTTTCTTCTTAGTGATGATTCTAGTTTACCTAAAGTAATTTCATTTGAGGAAATGGCATTAATGCGTCAAAAAATGAATCATGGTGCTATAGTTGATGATAATAAAGGAATAGATTTTGAAGTGGGAGATGAAGTAGTTATAAATGATGGGTTATTTCAAGATTTTACGGGTAAAGTAGAATACGTTAATGAAGATAAAGAGATAGCTGGAGTAAGTGTTATGATATTCGGTAGATTAACTAAAATAGAATTTAAGTTACAACATATACAAAAACTGGAGGGATAGTTGTGAGTAATGAGGATGTTCTTTCAAGAATTAATTTAATGATGCAAGCTGGCAAAGCTAATCCTGGTCCAAAAATTGCTTCAGTATTAGGCCCTCGTGGTATATCAATGCCTAAGTTTTGTAAAGAATTTAATGATGCAACAAGTGGTGATGATAAACAATATAGTATTGGGGATATGGTAACTGCTAAGATATGTATTTATAATGATAAAACTTATAAGTTTACTATTAGTGATTCTCCTGTATCTTTTTTGTTAAAAAAAGCTGCTGCTATTGAAAAAGGATCTGTTAATCCTGGGAAGGATAATGTTGGTAGGGTAAAAATATCAGAAATTATAAAAATAGCTGAGCGCAAAATGGCCGATATGAATGCTGATACTTTAGAAGCTGCAATTAATATGGTTAAAGGTACCGCACGTTCTATAGGTATAATTATAGAAGAAAATTAATAAAGGGGAAAAGAATTAATGCTAGTTGATGATTTTTATGAAATTGGAGAAGGATTAAAAAAGCTTATAGGGTGTTCTAAAGCAAAATTTTGTGAGTCTGTTGATGTAGCAATTAAGCTCAATGTTAATATTTCTAAAGCTGATGAACAAGTTAGGGGAATTGTTGTTTTGCCTAAGGGATTGGGTAGGGAAATTAAAGTTGCAGTTTTTGCCAAAGGTGAAAATCTAAAGATAGCTGAAGATGCTAAGGCGGATATTTTTGGTGATGAGAATTTAGTAGAAGATGTAAAAAGAAAAAAAGAATTAGATGTTGATTGGTGTATTGCAACACCAGATTTTATGCCCCACATTTCTCCTATTGCTAAAATTCTAGGGCCAAGAGGATTAATGCCGAATCCTAAGTTTGGTACAGTTACTTCTAATATTGCTAAGACTATAGGTGTAATAAAATCTGGTCAGATTAGACTTAGAGCTGATAAGGGTGGTATTGTGCATGCAAAAATTGGAAATACTTCATTTTCTGTGGAGGATTTGCTAGATAATTTTAATGCTGTTGTTAGTATGGTAAAACAATTAAAGCCTGTTACTGTTAAAGGATTATATTTTAAGAGTGTGTTTATTAGCTCAACTATGGGAAGGTCTTTTAAAATAGTAAATATCGGTTAAATTATTCTGATTATGAGAGGTGTTATAAGTGAAGCGTGATAATAAGAAACAGCATTTAAATAATATTGAGAATGTATTTGTACAGTTTGGAAGCTTTATCATTGTGAATTTTCAGCATATGACAGCTGATGATTTTTTTTGTTTGAGAAGAGAATTAAAAGCTGTTAGTGGAGGGTTGATTGTTACAAAGAATAGTTTAGCACGTATTGCTTTAGAAAAATTAGGTAAGCAAGAATTAAATAGCAAGTTTGTTAACTCTGTATTTGTTGTTTATTCAAATGATGTGATTGTTATATCAAAGATAGTTGTTAATTTTATAAATAGTAATAAAAAGAAAATATCTTTAGTATGTGCATATGATAATAATCAAGTGCTATCTAAAGATAAAATTATTTATTTATCTAATTTGCCATCTTTAAAGGAACTACATGTGCAAATAGGAAATTTAATATCTTACAGTATACCAGTAAGATTAGCATTGTGCTTGAAAGCTTTAAGTAATAAAGAGTAACGTTTTATTTATATGTAGTTATATTTTTTAATAATTTTGGGGTTATTAATTATGAGTAAAGTTGATATGGATAGTTTAGTGGAACAAATTTGTAGCTTGGATTTATGCAGTGCCGCACTGTTAGTAGAAAAAATAGAAGAAAAATTAGGGTTTCCTAAAGGGGGATTATTGATGGCTGCACCTTCTGCAGGAGGAACAACTTTAAGTAATGTACCTGCTGCTGATGCAGAAAAAACAGAATTTATTGTTATGTTTGATGGATATGCTCCAGAGAAGAAGATAGCAGTTATTAAGGCTGTAAGGGAATGTACTAATCTTGGATTAAAAGAAGCTAAAGATTTTGTTGAACAAGAGGGATCTAAGGAGCTAAATGAGGGTAAGAAATATAAAAAAGATGAGGCGGAAGAAATTAGGAAGAAGTTGGAAGATGCAGGTGCTAAGATTAGCATTAAGTAGTTTTAATAGTATAAAAAGTAGTTTTTAATATTTTTGAGGGATTTTAATGTCTTCTTCTGTAACATCACAGTATGTATTAAATTCTTTTGACGTAGTTCCTAGGCTTTCTTATGCAAAATCAATAGATATTAAGGATTCTCTTACCGACTTGATTAAAATTCAAAGAGATTCTTATAACGCATTTATTGGGGTAAACACAGATGCAGAAAGTGGTATAAAGAATATTTTTCAGTCTATGTTTCCAATACAAGATTTGTTGGGTAGAGCAGTTCTTGAGTTTGTAAGTTATAGTATTGGTGAGCCACAATATGATGAACATGAGTGTATTAAAAGAGGCGTTACCTTTTCTGTACCAATACGTATAGTGTTACGTTTTATAGTATGGAAAATACAGGAAGTATCGTTTAAAGAAGTAAAATATGTAGTTGATGAAGATACGTTAGAAAAAAGCGTTAAGTACATAAAAGAACAGGAAGTTTCTATTGGTGAATTACCTATTATGACGTCATATGGTACTTTTATTATTAATGGTATAGAGCGAGTTATAGTATCGCAAATGCATCGTTCACCTGGTGTGTTTTTTGATAGTGATAAAGGTAAGACCTATAGTTCCGGTAAATTGATTTATTCGGCACGCATAATACCATATCGTGGTTCCTGGTTAGATTTTGAGTTTGACATTAAAGATATATTGCACTTTAGAATAGATAAAAAAAGAAAATTACCTTTGTCTTATTTATTAAGAGCATTAGGTATGTCTAATAATGAAATTTTAAATACCTTTTATGATACAATTAAATATGTAAAGTGTGATAAGGGATGGAGGGTTCCTTTTTTAATAGAGCGTTTTAAAGGAATAAGGCTTTCTTATGATTTACAGGATATTGAGGGGAATGTTTTAATAAAAGCTAATACAAGAATTACTTTAAGAATAGCAAAGAGGTTATTTAGTGAAGGTCTTAGGGAATATATAATACCATTTTCTGAGATAGTAGGATTATTTATTGCTAATGATTTAATAGATGTTAATAGTGGTTCTGTTATTATTTCTGCTGGTGAAAGTATCACCGCTGAGCATGTTAAACAGTTAGAATTACTTGATATTAATGAAATTGATGTTTTAAATATAGATTTTTTAACAGTTGGTCCATATATTTTAAATACGTTATTTTTGGATAAGCATATATCTTATGAAGATGCTCTTTTTGAGATATATAAAGTACTACGTTCTGGTGAATCTCCAAGTTTAGAAGCAGTTAAGTCATTTTTTAATGGATTATTTTTTGACAAGGATAGATATGATTTATCAGTTGTGGGAAGAATAAAATTGAATGGTCATCTTGGATTAGATGTTAGTAAAGATATAACAGTATTAACTAAAGATGATATAATATATGTTGTTAAAAAATTAGTTTTATTACGTGATGGGGAAGGTGTTGTTGATGATATAGATCATCTTGGTAATAGAAGAGTAAGATCTGTAGGCGAATTTATAGAAAATCAGTTTAGAGTTGGTATATTAAGATTAGAAAAGATGATAATGGATTATATGTCATCAGTCAATTTTGATAATGCAATGCCTTGTGATTTTGTTAATCCTAAGATTTTAGCTACTGTTTTAAAAGACTTTTTTAGCTCATCTCAACTTTCTCAGTTTATGGATCAAACAAATCCATTATCTGAGGTGACTCATAAGCGTAGGTTATCAGCTTTAGGTCCTGGAGGATTGACAAGAGAAAGAGCTGGTTTTGAAGTTAGAGATGTTCATCCGACACATTATGGAAGAATTTGTCCTATTGAAACTCCAGAGGGACAAAATATAGGTTTAATAAGTAGTTTAGCTATATATGCTAGAATTAATAAGTATGGATTTATTGAGAGTCCGTATAGAAAAGTTAAGAACGGAGTTGTAACAGATACTGTTGAATATTTACTTGCTATACAAGAAGGTAATTATTATATAGCGGATGCAGGTGCAGCTCTTGATGAAAATAATCGTTTTATTGATGATATGCTTTATTGCCGTCATGGCGGTAATTTTATAATGGTAAAAAGTGAAGAGGTGGATTATATAGATGTATCACCTAAGCAAATAGTATCTGTTGCTGCGTCGTTGATTCCATTTTTAGAGAATAATGATGCAAATCGTGCATTAATGGGTTCAAATATGCAGCGTCAAGCAGTACCTTTGTTAAAAGCAGAAGCCCCATTAGTTGGTACAGGTATGGAGGCAATTGTAGCAGCAGGATCGGGAACTGTTGTTCTTGCAAAGCGTGATGGTATTGTTCATCGTGTTGATGGGCTATATATAGTTATTCGTGCTTTTGATAAGGATAAAAATGAATATTTAGGTGTTGATATTTATAATTTACGTAAGTTTCAGCGTTCTAATCATAATACTTGTATTAATCAGAAACCTTTGGTAAAACCTGGAGATTATGTTAAAGTAAATGATGTTATAGCGGATGGATCTGCAATTGATAGAGGAGAGTTAGCACTAGGTAAAAATGTTCTTGTAGCCTTTATGTCATGGCAAGGTTATAACTTTGAAGATTCAATAGTGATTTCAAGTGAAGTTGTAAAGAAAGATATGTTTACCTCTATACATATTGAAGAATTTGAGTGCGTAGTAAGAGATACTCCTCTTGGTCCAGAAAAAATTATGAGATCTATTCCAGATGTAAATGAAGATAGTTTATGGCATCTGGATGATGTTGGAATTGTTAATGTTGGAGCCGAAGTATCTGCAGGTGACATATTGGTTGGTAAAGTAACGCCTAGACCGCCAGTTTCACTTCCTCCAGAAACAAAATTATTAGTAACAATTTTTGGTGAAAAAGTATTTGACTGCGTTGATTCTTCTTTATATCTTCCACCAGATGTTGAAGGTACTGTTATAGATGTGCATGTATTTGTGCGTAGAGGAGTTGAAGAAAATGATAGGTCGTTGCTGATCAAACAGAATGAAATAAATAATTTTATTAAGGAAAGAGATTATGAAATTGATGTTGTCAGTGAGTATTTTTACGATGAATTAAAGAAATTGTTGGCCAATCATTGTGATTTTAAAAGTAAAGGTTATAATAGCTTAGATGAGTTTCTAGAAACATTACAAAAAAAAGATTGGTGGAATATTTTGCTAAATAATACTGAAGTTTCAGAGCAAATAAAGGATATGAAGGGGAAATTTGATCTAATTATCAGTGATGCTAATCGAAAGTTTGATCAGAAGATAGAAAAGTTGAATTATGGGTATGATTTGCCACAAGGTGTTTTAACGGTAGTTAAAGTATTTGTTGCTGTGAAACATAATTTACAACCAGGAGATAAGATGGCTGGTCGTCATGGAAATAAAGGAGTAATTTCAAAGATTGTTGCGGTTGAGGATATGCCTTATTTAGAGGATGGTACACCTGTTGATATTATATTAAATTCTTTAGGGGTTCCATCTCGTATGAATGTAGGTCAAATACTAGAAACTCATCTGGGATGGGCATCTGTGAATTTAGGTAAAAAAATCAGTACAATACTTGATAATATTGAAGAGTTATCAGTTGCTCATTTAAGAGAATTTTTATGTAAGATATATAAAGGAAAAAAATTAGAGGAGAATATTTCTTCAATGAGTGATGATAATCTTATAATGTTTGCAGAGCGCCTGAGAAAAGGTGTTCCTATGGCGGCTCCTGTATTTGAAGGACCTAAAGATTCTCAAATTTCTGATTTGTTGCAATTGGCTGATTTAGATGTTTCAGGACAAGTTGATCTTTATGATGGTAGGCTTGGTGAAAAATTTGATCGTAAGATAACAGTTGGATACATATATATGCTAAAATTACATCATTTAGTTGATGATAAGATACATGCTAGATCTGTTGGTCCTTATGGATTAGTTACACAACAACCTTTAGGAGGTAAATCCCATTTTGGTGGACAACGTTTTGGAGAAATGGAGTGTTGGGCTTTGCAAGCTTATGGTGCAGCTTATACTTTACAGGAGATGTTAACTGTAAAATCTGATGATATTGTTGGTAGAATTAAAATTTATGAATCAATAATTAAGGGTGATAGCAATTTTGAATGTGGTATACCTGAGTCATTTAATGTTATGGTAAAAGAATTGCGTTCTTTATGTTTAAATGTTGTTTTGCAGCAAGATAAAGACTTTACAGGTAATGATGGAATGGCAAATTAAAGAGGGAGTAGTAAGAATATGAAGCTATTGGATTTATATGGTTATACTAGTATAGCACAATCATTTGATAAAATTTGCATATCTATAGCTAGTCCTGAAAGTATTAAGGCTATGTCATATGGTGAAATTAAGGACATCTCTACTACTAATTATCGGACCTTTAAAGTAGAAAAAGGTGGGTTATTTTGTCCTAAAATTTTTGGTCCTGTTAATGATGATGAATGCTTGTGTGGTAAGTATAGGAAGAAGCGTTATAGAGGTGTTGTTTGTGAAAAATGTGGGGTTGAGGTAACTTCTTCAAAGGTGCGTAGAGAGAGAATGGGTCATATAGAACTTGTATCTCCAGTGGCGCATGTTTGGTTTTTAAAGTCATTACCATCACGTATAGGAGCATTACTTGATATGCCACTTAAGTCGATAGAGAGTATACTTTATAGTGGTGATTTCGTAATAATAGATCCTATAGCTACTCCTTTTTCTAAGGGAGAAGTAATTAGTGAAAGTGTATATAATCAAACAAAAGACCTATACGGAGAGGATAGTTTTATTGCTTTAACTGGTGCTGAAGCAATAAGAGAGTTGCTAGTAAGGTTAGATTTAAACGCAATTAACATAAATTTAAGAAATGAGCTTGAATCTACTACTTCAGAAATTAAAAGAAAAAAAATAGTAAAAAGGTTGCGTATTATTGAGAATTTTATTAATTCTGGTAATAAGCCAGAGTGGATGATTCTTACAGTTATTCCAATATTGCCTCCTGATTTAAGACCTCTTGTATCTTTGGAAAATGGTAGGCCGGCAGTTTCTGACTTAAATCATCATTATAGAACTATTATTAATCGTAATAATAGGCTGGGTAAGCTTTTAAAATTGAATCCTCCTGCCATAATGATACGTAATGAAAAGAGAATGTTGCAAGAAGCAGTAGATGCGCTTTTTGATAGTAGTCGACGTAATTATATTTCTAATAAAGCTGGGAGTGTAGGGTATAAAAAGTCTTTAAGTGATATGCTAAAAGGTAAGCAAGGTCGCTTTAGGCAGAATCTTTTAGGTAAGAGAGTTGATTATTCTGGAAGATCAGTAATAGTTGTTGGGCCAAATTTAAAACTGAATCAATGTGGTTTACCAAAAAAGATGGCCTTAGAGTTATTTAAACCTTTTATTTGTTCAAAACTTAAGATGTATGGGATTGTTCCAACAGTTAAGCTAGCTAACAAAATGATTCAGAATGAAAGATCTGAAGTATGGGATGTATTGGATGAAGTAATACATGAACATCCTGTATTGCTAAATAGAGCTCCTACTTTACATAGACTGGGTATACAAGCATTTGATCCATTATTGATAGAAGGGAAGGCTATACAATTACATCCTTTAGTGTGCAGTGCATTTAATGCTGATTTTGATGGGGATCAGATGGCTGTTCACGTTCCTTTATCATTGGAAGCCCAGCTTGAAGCTAGAATATTAATGATGTCTACAAATAATATTTTAAGCCCATCAAATGGTAAGCCAATAATAGTTCCCTCTAAAGATATAGTGTTAGGAATATACTATCTAACATTGCAAGATAAGAATAATGATGATGAGGTTTTAACATTTGCAGATTTTAGTCATGTAGAGTATGCATTGAGCAATAATATTGTGCACGTGTGTACAAAAATTAAATATAGAATGAAATATTGTAACAGTAATAAAACTGAATATACAAAAATTATAGAAACTACTCCTGGTAGGTTAATATTATGGCAAATTTTTCCATCTCATGAAAATCTGAGTTTTGACTTAATAAATCAAGTTCTTACAGTTAAGGAAATTACTTTTATAGTTGATTTAGTTTATAGGAGTTGTGGTCAAAGTGAGACTGTTGAATTTTCTGATAAATTAATGTCTCTTGGTTTTAAATATGCATCACAGTCGGGGATTTCTTTTGGGTGTAAGGATATGATAATCCCCGATACTAAAGCTGCTCATGTGGAAAATGCAAGCGAAAAAATTAAGGAATTTTCTATGCAATATCAGGATGGTTTAATTACCCAGAGTGAAAGATATAATAAAGTTATTGATGAGTGGTCAAAATGTACAGATTTGATTGCTAAGGATATGATGAAAGCAATATCTGTTTATGATTCAGAAAAAAAATTAAATTCCATTTATATGATGGCGCATTCTGGAGCAAGGGGTTCTGCGTCTCAAATGAAACAATTGGCAGGTATGAGAGGTTTAATGGCTAAGCCATCAGGTGAAATTATTGAGACTCCTATTATATCTAATTTTCGTGAAGGATTGAGTGTTTTTGAGTATTTTAACTCAACACATGGTGCACGTAAAGGATTGGCTGATACAGCTTTAAAGACAGCAAATTCTGGATATTTGACTCGTAGACTTGTAGATGTTGCACAAGATTGTATTGTTGTGGAACATGATTGTAAGACTAAAAATGGGGTTGTTATTAGAGCTGTTGTCGAGGGAGGTGCTGTAGTTGCTACATTAGATAGTATAATTTTAGGAAGAGTTGCTGCTGTTGATACCTATAACCCTATTGTAGATGAATTAATTGTTAAAGCTGGAGAATTGATAGATGAAGCAAAGGTAGAGAAAATGAAAATTGCTGGGTTAGATGCTGTAAAAGTAAGATCAGCACTAACTTGTGAATCTAAAAAAGGTATCTGTGCATTATGTTATGGAAGAGATCTTGCAACAGGATATGTGGTTTCAATAGGCGAAGCTGTTGGAGTAATAGCGGCTCAGTCAGTTGGTGAGCCTGGAACTCAGCTTACAATGCGTACTTTTCATGTAGGTGGTACAGCAATGAGAGGTATAGAAGTTTCTAATTTAATAGCGTTATTAGATGCAACAGTTAAAATAGTCAATAGCAATATTGTTCAAGATAGGCATGGAAATAAAATAGTTATGAGTAGATCTTGTGAAGTTGTTCTTCTTGATAATGTTGGTAATGAGAAAATGCGTCATGGTGTACCTTATGGTGCAAGATTATATGTTGATGATGGTCAATTAGTTAAAATAACAGAAAAAATTGCAGATTGGGATCCATATACTATTCCGATTATTACTGAAAAAACTGGTATTATTAAGTATGTAGATTTAATAGATGGTGTCTCAATTAATGAAGTTTTAGATGAGTCAACAGGTATATCAAATAGAGTTGTAGTTGATTGGAAGTTACATTTGCAAGGAGCAAATATTAGACCAAGGTTAGTATTACTTGATGATAATGGGAGTGTAGTGACTTTATCTAATGATTTGGAAGCTAACTATTTCATTCCAATAGGGGCGGTATTAAATGTACAAGATGGTCAAAAAGTGCATGCTGGAGATGTGATTACTAGAATTCCTAGGGAATCTATTAAGACTCGTGATATTACAGGTGGTTTACCAAGGGTTATTGAATTATTTGAAGCTCGGCGTCCTAAAGAACATGCTATAGTGAGTGATATTGATGGTTATGTTGAGTTTGGTAAAGATTATTATCGTTCTAAAAGACGTATTTTTGTTAAACCAGTAGATGATAAAGTTGCATCTGTTGAGTACTTAGTTCCTAAAGGTAAGCATACTATTGTAAATGAGGGTGACTTTGTACATAAAGGTGATTTGTTAATGGATGGAGATCCAGATCCGCACGATATACTAAGAGTTTTAGGGGTAGAAGCACTTGCAAATTATATGATATCTGAAATACAGCAAGTATATAGGTTGCAAGGTGTGCGTATTGATAATAAACATATAGAAGTAATATTGAGACAAATGCTTCAAAAGGTTGAGATTGTAGATCCAGGAGATACAATGTATTTGGTAGGGGAGCATGTTGATAAAGAAGAGGTAATTAAGGTTAATAAAAATTTGGAAATGTCTAATAAGCGTGTTATTAGTTATGTTTCAATACTGCAAGGTATTACTAAAGCAAGTCTTGATACTAATTCATTTATATCTGCAGCGTCGTTCCAAGAAACTACTAAGGTATTAACTGAAGCTGCATTTTCAGGAAAAGAAGACTTATTATATGGTTTAAAGGAAAATGTAATAGTTGGTAGATTAATACCTGCAGGTACGGGTTTTGTCATGAATAAGATTAAGAAGCTATCTTTACTTGATAAAAGTGATTATTCTACCTATTATAATAGCGAACTTAGGGAAATTATGGGATATGATCTTAAGCAAGAAGATGAAGTGCCTATTGATAATGAAAATTCTGATAGTGGGGTTGCTGATTATTAGTGATAGTTATATTCGGAAAATACACTAGTTAAAGCAAAATGATAGATTTAAATATGAGATGGTTTGTATCTCAATGCCACTTGCTATAGGTGAGTTTTGGTACTGATTTATTTGAATTTATAAGAAAAAAGGCGGGTGGTTATAACTTTAGATAATTTTATTGGGTAGTATGCTTGCGTGGATGGTTATATCATAAGACATTTGTGTGTTAGAGTTTATTAATTGTATTTTTTAAAGTATTGAAGACTTTAAAATTATATAGGGATTGTCTTCTTGTTTTATATAGAATTTTGATGAGGTTCTAAATATGTCTTAGTTATTTGAGAAATGGGTGCAAAGGTACTTCTATGATGTATAGTTTTACCATATTTGTATAATGATGAAATATGACTTTTTGTGCCATATCCGTGATTTTTGTTCCAATGGTATTGAGGGTACTGTACGTGTAGTTCCTTCATTAGTTTATCTCTTGTGACTTTTGCAATTATAGATGCTGCAGCTATTGATATACTAATATTGTCTCCATTTACTATAGTTTTTATTTTCCACGGTAAGTTAGGAGTTCGATTTCCATCTACTAATATAAAATCGATTTTTATATTCATATTTAATAAAGCTCTTTTCATTGATAAATGTGTGGCATTTAGTATATTATATTGACTAATTTCACTTACATTAGCAAAGCCAATGCCATATTTTGCATATTTGGTGATTTCTAGAAAAAGGTCTTGTCTTTTTTGTGGGGTAAGTTTTTTTGAATCTTTAATTTCTTGTGTAATATTATTTCTTGTTGGAAAGAATACAGCAGCGGATACTACAGGTCCGGCTATTGCTCCATATCCAACTTCGTCTACTCCTACAATTACATGTTTTTGAAGTAGTGTACTTATTGTGCTTTCTATAAAAAAACTAGGCATATTTGTATTTTTTAGTATTTTACTTAATTATTTTTATATTAATATAATTTGCTGTATTTAAAGTTTTTTTTTTGATATTTTTACTATGTTATGATGCAAGTTTGATAGAACATTTGTGAATGTATTTTTATTATATTTACTAACATAGGTAAAATGTTTATGTGAAATTTAGGTATTATGTAAAAAACAAAGGTGATGTTATAATTTATTTTATTTAATTTTTGCAAGTAAATTTGTTATATTTTGATATATGTGTATGTTAGTAACATTTGTAAGTGTTTTTTTTATATACATCACCATTTTGTTTCTGAGTATTTAACACATTAATTTTATTTTTCTATCTAACATGTCTTATTATGTAATATGAGGAATATACTTAATTATTGTCATGTTTTATACTTTGGGGAATAGGTAGTTTTTAATGATTACTTATTATAAAAATTCACATACTGTATGTATATTTTAGTATAAGCGGTTTATGATAAAACCTTATTAAATTGATTCCGTAATGACTAGTAGGTGTTGGTGGAAATTTATGGATAGAATTTGTATAAATGTGACCTATCGAAGAAAATTCTCTTCAGGAATTTTACATATCATATACTTCTGATATGTGCTTGTTAGAAAAAGCAGTTACAGTAATTTATGTAACAAAAGTGGTAGATATCAAATAGTGCTTAAAATTTTTAGTTAGATAATTGCTAAAGGAAGCGTTCTGCAATAATGAACAATAACTTAATAAAGTTACGTATATTTTATTAATGAATAATGTAATATGTTTATGAGATAGTTCATTACGTTTATCAGTAGTTTATCAGTATTAATATGTAAAGTTTTTTATGTAATTATTATGTACTTTTTGAATATTGCTGAAGTGTTAAAAAAAAATCTTATACTAGTTATCTATTGATGTATATTTTGATAATAAGTAAATTTTTAAATATTATTAAGATTAATGTTAATAGTACTTTTCTTTAAAAGTGTAATTTGTACTTGTAGTATTTATAAAAATTTTGTGTGTAAAGAAGTATAGTATAAAAGGTAAAGGTATTCTTTTTATATTTTTGTTGTTATCGCTTTACTATTAAAGCAGTATTAGTACTAATTGCTAGTAGATATTATAATATATTTGTATATGTTTATGAAGTATTCCTGTATATCACTTAGTGATATTTGGTATTTTTATTATTAAAGTGTACTAATGCAGTAAAGCTTATTTATAGTTGACTTGTGTATATTTTACATATAGCTAATTTTAGTGCTATTAATTACGTATGGTGCTTTTAATTGTTAGTCTTTGATTGACCGTATTGCAGTAAAATTTAATATTTTTTTGAATGGTAAAGATAGTTACAGATTTTATCTTGACTACAAATATTAAATATAATACCTTTAAAAATATAATTTATGCTAATTTAAGCATAAATTATTATTTTTAGTACAAATGAGGTCTTTTATGTTAAGTAGTAATGATTCTGTTAATGTTTTAGAGGAAGATAGCTCTAAATTAACAGATAAAGCAAAAACTACAATAGAACCAAGTGTTACAAGTCATGTTTATGATGCTCAAGTGGAAAATTTAGGTGATATCCTCTTGGCTTCTAGTAGCACATTACATAGTATGAGTGAAAGAAAGATTGCTATTGTGAGAGATTCTTACTTGAAAGATGAAGTTGTTGATCAATTTGGTGACGAATCTTTAAATGATAGTTCAACAATGGTACCTATGATGGAAGAAGTCTTACCTATTGTAGAAAAAATACAAGAAATATGCAGTGATGATACTTATGAAAGTTACTGTTATAATTTTGTAATGTTGACTTTAATAGAGTGTAATAACTTTAATGAGTGTTTAGGTGAAATATATTTAAGCTTGAAAGGTTTTGAATATTATTATTATCAAAAGCGTAAGTATCAAGAATATGAATTACCAGCTATTCCATTATTTGATCAGCGGGAAGAAGTGTATGAGATTTTAAAAGACTTCCATACATTGTATCATCACTCTATTAAGTCACAAGATGTACACAAATGTATAGAAAATTTATGTAAAATTAATGCTAATCCTTTTGTGTCTAGATTAAGAATTGTGCGTAATAGATCTTTTTTTAAGAATGTAATAGAAGAGTTTTGTAATGATGGGATTAGTGGACAATACATAGATAAGTTTAAAAACAAAGTTGGGCAAATTTTTATTCTGTCACAATATTTTAAATATTTAAATGATATTAAGATATTAGATAGTGATATATATGTGTGTGGTGATGTATATGATTATGTAAAGATCTCTGTAGGTAGTAATGGTATATGTGTATTTGGTAGTAATTATGGAAGTATTATTTCAGGGGGTGGAATTATAAATATAAAAAAGAATCTTTATGGAACATTGGAATCTTATAATGGCACAATAAATATATATGGTAATAACGAAGGAAAGATTGTTGGTGATAACTGTACTATTTTTGTATTTTTACAAAATACATGCAATATTAGTAATATAAGTGGTAATGTTACTATTAAAAATGATAACAATGGCGCTATTTCTATAAAAAATGGTGGCTGTGTTGTTATTGAAGGTAATAATTATAAAAGTATTAATTGTTCAAAGGATAGGTGTAAAGTTACAATTTATAAGAACAATTATGGAATTATACAACTTAAAAATAGTGGAAATGTTGATATTAAGAATGCTAATTATGGTAGCATTAATTGTGAGAATACTTATGTTGGTAACGTTTGTAAATTTGATACTAATATATGTGATTTGTATTTTAGTGATCAACATGATGCTTATGGTTATTACGATATATTATCACAGAAATGTTGTGCAATAGTTAATATAGGTAATAATTATGGTGATATAACCTCTGAGAATAGTGCTATAATTTGTGATCAATTTAGTGGAAAAATGAAATGTAAGAATAGTACTTTAATGATTAATAAAATACATTGTTCTAGTGATGCAATATTTAATTGTTTAAATACTGAGTACATAACATCAAAAAAACAGTGCATCAAAGCAAAAAATTCTACAGTGATTATCAAAGATGATGCACATGGACTTGTATTAGATGGAGAGAATACTCAATTTATTATTTTAGGTAGTGTTGATAATTGTAGTATTACAGTAAAAGATGTTATTGGTTACATAAAAAGGATGCAAGATTCAGTTTTATTATTGAATAATAGTTATTTAAATACAAACAGTATTGTCAAAAGTAAGATTCATATAATGAACAGTAAATTATACGTTTATAGTAGAGATATGTGTAATAGACAGGATGATATTGATGTGCTGCGTAATAGTATTGCACATCTAGAATGCACAAATGATGATTTAGTTACTTCAGATGAAAGAGATTTTGGTAAGTTACAATGCGTTAGCCTAAAAATTCAGGGAAAATCTCTATTGAAGGCATATATGAGTGATTATAATACGGTTATGTTCATTGAAAATAAGTCTCAAGTAATGTTGCAAATGGCTGTTGGTACCCAATTTTATGGTGAAAAGTTTTTGTTGGAAATTATAGTTATGATAGGTGGAAGTATTGAGACACTTGATAGTAAGGTTTTTGTTTATTATAAGAGCGAAACGTCTACTGAAAAAGCATTGTCTAGTAGAGCGCATATGAAATGGATAACTTTATGTAAAAAGATAGCTAATTCTAATGGATTGAGCAAAGACCAAGTGTCAATGCAAAGACAAGCTGTTTTAGCTAATTATGAAAGGGAGGTACGTTCTCTACTGAATTGCGGAAAGATAAAAGGTACGGGAGATAGTAATAGGAAATGTTTTTTTGTATTAAATAATGTAAGTAATGAAAAAACGGTTAGTAGTAAGGATAGCTGCGTAGAAGAAGCAAATACTTCTAAGTATGTTGCATTACAAACAGATTGTAAAAGTTTGCCTAGTACTAGTATATTAAAAAATGGCGAAGAATACAAATTATTAGAAAGAAGTGATGATGGGAATGAAATTTTTTCTTCTAGAATCCCTAGAAATCATAATATTGCAATGTTAAATGATTGTGCTAGTAGTATTGTGTCGAGTGATATGGTTAGTGAATATAGTTATAGTACTATTACATCAGATGATACCATAGATGGTATTAAGAAAGGTGATCTAAAAGAAAAAAGATTGCCTGCTATTAGCACATTTGATGATAATGAAGAACATAACTTGTCAAGTAATGGGAATGAGATTTTTTCTCCTAATGGTTCTATTGGTAAAGTAATGTTAAGTCATTACAGTGACAGTAGTGTTTCATCAAATAGTAAAGGAGATAATAGCTTGCAAGAAAGTTTTGTAACGCAAGCAAAAGTTGTACATTGTGCTAATGGAGATAATAAGAGGTGTAACAACAAAGAAAGTGAGATTTTTTCTTTTAGTGCTTCTGTTATTGATAATGGTGGGAATAGAGAAGATAATGGTAAAAATGCACTACGTTATCAATGTTTTTCTTTGGATAGACATAGAGCAAAATCAGAAAGTTATTTGGATAAAGTAAGTTATGACAGACATGTTAAAAGAGAGTTATAAAAATAAACTAATGACAATAACGTAAAGAAAAGCTGTTTAGTAGTAGACAGCTTTTTTTTAAGTGTATTATTTATGTACATGCTAGTCCTACATAAGCTGTTTATAGTATTTTGCTAAAGTAAGGAATTTGTTTATTAAAAAACTTTTTATGATTATGAAGTGTGTATACCATTAATATAGTATAAAATATGCTAAATAAGATATTAGCATTGCAAATAGTGTATGTATGATGTTAATTTTAAAATACCCTGATAATGCTATTACTAAAGCTCCCCAAAATGGTATCCAAGATATAGTAAGTACTAAAAAGGTTATTATTTTTTTAATGTAGGGAATAAACACATGTTGTAGCTGTTCCTCCAAGTGATGATATTCTGTTCTTGCATAGATTATAATTCTACCTAGCATCAAGTTAACTAAATTACCTATTAATGATCCCAGGGTTGCTATTATTATCATAAGTAATGTATTATATCCTCCAAAATAGTGCATTATTTTAAATACTACTACTTTATTTAGAGGTAAAATCAGTGCAGCTACTACACTGTCAATGAATAATAAAAAATATACTTCTATAAGATTTGATAAGCTCATTATTATATTATCGTTTATTAACTAATGTTTAAGTATATAGAAAGTTATAATCTTAGTTAATTAAAGTATAACTTATATAAAATTTTTTCTATATGCTAGAGAAATTATCATACAATGTTGAAGTATAACAGTGATTTTAATAATGAATGTTATTCATGAATTATTAGCAGCGTTGTATTGAGAATATTGATTAATGATATCGGATTGATAGTTTATAAATAAAGTGGGACCGGTGCGATTCGAACGCACGACAACCAGATTAGGAATCTGATGCTCTATCCTACTGAGCTACGGTCCCTTAATGTACTCTTCCCTTAGTACTTTACACAATCTTTGTATATCAGACAACCTATGTTTTATATAAATATAACTTAGTATAGGAGTAGGAAATGTTAAAGGTTTATAGCAGGAATTAGATTTTGCTAGATGGTTCTTATGATAATCCTAGAAATTACAGCAGGTTTTTGTAGTGCTCAATTTATATTAATTATTGTGTGAACTTATGGTTAAAACCTAATTATTATCTATAAGTGTATTATAAGCTTCTAGGGTTATGTTTTTTATTGTATTATTATTTATGTGTGCTAGCACTGGTAGTAATTTTGACTTTTGCATATGAGATGCAATGTATAATGTGGTTTTAGAATCTAATGCATCAAAGATTTGTGCGACATCATGTGCAGGTATGCTTTCATATATATTAATTATTCTGGAAAGAGATGCATTAATGTTATTGTCATTGGGTATAGAAACTTTGCTAATCTCTTGTTTAATTTTAACAAGATAGTTAATTTGTGAGGAAATACTTTTGCTTATTTCGTAAAGTAATTGCTCTTTATATGCAAGATTTTTTTCCCAATGTGTAAAGTATTGGTATATTGTTGATGCATTTTTTTTGTTAATAATATTATATATTAACATGTTTGGTAAATATTGTTGTATATGTGGAGAATTTTTGTGAAAAGCTATTATTTGTGTAGTTGATGTTGGATCAGTATAGAATTTATTGATGTAACTAGAAAGTATAAATGTTGTACTTTTACTATCTCTATTAGTACTTATAATGTTTTCTTTTATCATGAAAATTGTATAAAATATTACCAATATACTGATAACGATTGTAAATTTTATATCCTTTCGCATTTTAATATTATGTAAGTTATTTATATTATACAATAACTGATTATGTTATAAATGCTAAGGTTTTTATGTATTTATGAAGTATGAGTAAAAATTGTATGAGATTTTATGAAATCAAGAGGTTTTTTGTTTTAATGGTGTTATGGTTGATTTTATCAGGGTATTTCAATGTTTTCTTTATTGTATCAGGTATGTGTAGTGCTGTATTATCATTAGTAATAGTAAATATTTTACTGGAAAGAATCCATTATAATAATGGTGAACGTGTTATTCATATTTCAAGTGAATGTTCTTTTACTTTTTTTATTAGATCATTATATTATATTGTGTGGCTTGTTAAGCAGATAGTGGTGTCTAATATATGCATTGTAAAAAAAATATGGAAGTTAAAGTTAGACACAGATAGCTGCGTATTTAAATTAATTACAGTTCAACAAAAAAATGATTTGGGAGTATTGGTATTAGCGAATTCTATTACTTTGACTCCTGGTACAGTGAGTGTTGATGTTATAAAGGAAGATAGATATAAGATAAAAGTGTTAGCGATAGATAAAGAACTAATATCAGGAGTAGATGATATTGATAATAAAGTAAAAGAAATATTTCAGTAATTCATATTGCTATGATAATAAAGTTATGGCATGGATAAAATTGTTAAATCACAAGATTGTTAGTATTATTTGTAAATAGGGGTTGGTTCATACTTTAGATTATTGGAAGTAAGTAACTTTTTGATAAAAGTGTAATAGGTTGTTAATTACATGTTATTTATATGTTTATTTTTTCAAGTACTTATGAGACAACTATTTTAGTTATTGTTAAAATAATTAACTGTATTTAATGATTAGTACATAAAATGTTATAAAGTAATTGTTTTAATATTGTATAGTAGCTTAGTGTTGTGATGTTATATTATTATGTAAATACAAAATTCCTTTTATGGTTAGGAGAGTATCAATAATATGAATGTTTTTATTGTTATAAAATAAATTAGATCCACCTCCTGTTGCTATTATAAGAAAATTTTTTTTTTCTTCATTAAAGATTTGTTTTATTATACCCTCAGTCATTGTAACATATCCCCAGTATAATCCTGACCCTATGGATTCAGCTGTAGACTTACTTATAAGTTTGTTTGTTTTTTGTAAATTCACTTGTGGCAATAATGCAGTTTGTGATCTTATGCTCTGTGTTAAGCAAGGAATTCCAGGAGTAATAATTTGTCCGTATAAGCTGCCATGCTTATCCAATAAGTTAAATACTGTTACAGTTCCCATCCCTATAACTAACAAATCTTGATTAGGCCATAATTTTTGTGCTGCAACTAGATCTGCGATTCTATCGTTACCAATACTATTTTGATCAAGGTTTATGGTAATATCTAAATTTGAAATACTTTCATTTGTTATAAATATGGGGTCAACTTGTAAGTGCTGCTTGCACATATTTTCTATTACAGGGTTAATATTTGGAACGACACTTGAAATTACAACATATTTTATATGTTGTAATTTGATATTTTTTTGGTTAGTGAAAGCATTTAGTAATATAAAGTACTCGTATGTTGTTCTTTTATAGCAGGTTGATAATATGCAATGATGCATTATTGTACTTTGGTGACAAATTGCAATTTTTGTATTTGTATTACCAATATCTATAGCTATTATCATTTGTGGTTAATACCTACAGCTTGATCTATTTTTGTAAAACCTTCAGATGTTAAAATACCAGCAAGCTCCTGATTAATTTTGTTTATTACATTAACTCCATTATAAACCATTGCAGTATAAAGTTGTAATAACGATGCCCCAGCTTTTATTTTTTCGTATGCTTGAAAACCATTACTTATGCCGCCACAACCTATTAATACTAATTGACCATTAGTAAGTTGGTACATTTCTGATAATATTCTTGTAGACAAATCAAAAAGCGGTTGACCGCTAAGTCCACCTTTTGAATTACTACATAAGTGACCAAACTGAGTTGTTGTATTGCTAATAATTAAGCCATTTATCTTATATTTTAAAGATAGTATTGCAATGTCTTCTTTTATGGTATCGTTAATATCAGGTGATATTTTTAAAAAAAATGGTACAGATTCTGCATAATCTATAGTTTTACGTGTTTGTATGATGGACATGAGAAGCTTAGTAAGAATTTCTTTATTTTGAAAATCACGTAATCTTAAGGTGTTAGGAGATGATATATTTATTGTAATGTAGGTACTTAACCCATATATCTCCTTTATAACATCTGTAAAGTCTTTTATAGGGTCATTAGTATCCTTATTGATACCAATATTTATGCCAAATGTGTAGTTATTAAGATCACATTTGTTAATTTGCTTTATTATATATTGTACGCCTTTATTATTAAATCCAAGATTATTAATTATGGCTCTTTCTTTGTGTAGTCTGAAAACGCGAGGTATTTTGTTTCCTTTTTGTGGATATTTTGTTATTGTACCTACCTCAGTGAATCCAAATCCCATTGATAGCATTGGTTTTATTACTTCTGCGTTTTTATCAAATCCTGCTGCGGTACCTATGGGTGTTCTTAATCTTTTACTAAAAAACTGAGTATTAAGACATGAATACCATTGTGGTGCTGTATATGGAAATAGTCCATTTTTTAATGCAAGTATTACTAACCTATGTGCAATCTCAGGTGATATATGTAATAATGGATTAGTAAGTTTTAGTGGAAGCACTGCATTTACTTTTTTTTAAACTCGTAATATTTAATTTCAATTATATAACATTTTTACAAAAATACTACTTGATAAATCTGTATAACGTAACTTTTATAGAATAATAAGTGTATATTATTGTATTTATTTCGCTTTTTAAAAGATAAAATACAATTTTATAGTGTTATGATTATGGTTTATAAAGTTTATACTAATTATATATCAACTATTAAGATTATCTATGTATAATGTTATACAATATCAGTTGTATATCATTTGGAGGAAGAATGAAGGTTTTATCTGTTGAAAATACGCAGGAGTTAGCAGTATTACGTACTAGGTCGGATTATGTAAGAGATATAGATGATAACGTTATAAAATTAGTTGATGATATGGTAAAGGTTGTAGAAAGTAATAAAACTGTTGGGTTTTCTGCTGTGCAACTTGGGAATACTAGTAGAATTTTTGTTATAAATATGTTTAGTGGATTATTTGATATTACTAAAGATATAAAAGTAATATCAGGGTATCATTCGTTAAACGGTAAAAATTTAATATGTATTAATCCAGAAATTGTTAATTTATCAGGTGAAGCTGTGACTTTGTTTGAAGGTTGTTTATCAGCTATATCTTATGGTTTAGTTGGAATTCACCGTCCAAAGCATTTAGATTTAAAATATAAAGATTTATTAAATAATGAATGTGTTATTAGAGCGTATGGGTGGCTTGCTCGTTGTATTCAGCATGAAATTGATCATTTAAACGGTGTATTATTGGCAAATGTTATAGATAATATAAGAAATGTTAATGTAAGTAGTGTATCTGATGAGGATTATAGTACAGTACATATACTATTATTAAACAATAAAAAACATGCTACAAATGCTGAATAGCTTTCTTTTAGATGTTAATTTATAATGAGATATTAATGGGTAGTAATGGATTGTTTAGTTATTACTAAATATGGTGAATATAGAGGTTTACAAATATTTGTTTATGTTTAGCAGATCAAATGTAGTAAAAGTACTAGGCTTTTTGTATAGTATGCATGTTATTTTATTAAAGTACTGAATAGTATATGTGCTGGTGTAATTTTTCATTTATAGATAATTGTATTAATGATAGGAAAGAAAGTCATTTTTTATGTTGATTAGCCAAACAGTAACTATGTAAATATAAAATTCCTTTTTTTATTGCATTAATAACATTTTTTGGTGCTGTGCCGCCATAGCTTGTTTTGCTTTTTACGGATTCTTGTACCGATAATATTAGAAATATATCTTCTGTAATGCTAGGACATATTGATTGCAACTGTTGAATTGTTAAATTACTTATGTCACATTTTTGTGCTTCAGCTAATTTTACAATTTTTCCAGTTATTTCGTGAGATTGTCTAAAAGATATGTTTAAATGTTTTACTAACCAATCTGCAACATCTGTTGCTATTGAGAAGTCGCATGAAGCAGTTTTTGTCATTACTTTTGCATTAATGGTCATACTATTTAACATACTACTCATTGCTTCTATACATAATAATAGGTTATTTGCTGCAATAAATGTTGATTCCTTATCTTCTTGCATATCTTTGCTATATGATAATGGTAGTCCTTTTATAATGACTAATAACTGGTTAAGTGAAGAAAATATTTGACCAGTTTTACCTCTAATTAATTCTGCTGCATCTGGGTTTCTTTTTTGTGGCATTATTGAGCTACCAGTTGTCATGCTATCGGATAGCTTTATAAATTTAAAACCATAACTAGACCATAATACTAGTTCTTCAGCGATTCTCGATAGATGCATTATACAAATTGATGCGTTTGACAAAAATTCAATTACATAATCACGGTCTGACACCGAATCTATAGAATTTTCTGTAGGACATTCAAATCCTAATTCTTTAGCAACAAAATGACGATCTATAGGAAAGGAAGTGCCTGCTAAGGCAGCTGATCCTAAAGGACATTCATTAGTTCTTTGATATAGGTCTTTTAAACGTAACCTATCACGTTTAAACATTTCAAAATATGCCATCATATGGTGTCCAAAGGTTACAGGTTGTGCAATTTGAAGATGTGTAAACCCTGGCATAATGGTATTATAATGCTTTTCAGCTATGTTTATTAAAGAACTTTGCAACTCATGTAGTTTTGCATCAAGTATTAATATATACTTTCTTATCCATAACTTTAAGTCTGTTGCTACTTGATCATTTCTTGATCTTGCTGTATGTAATTTTCCTGCTACATTTCCTATAATTTTATGCAAGTGATGCTCTATATGCATATGTATATCTTCAAGATCTGCATTAAAATCAAAATTATTTTCTAAAATTTGTGTCTGTATTACATTTAGTCCGTTTATGATTAGCTGTCCGTCAGACTCGGTTATTATTTTTTGTTTTATTAACATTTTACAATGTGATATTGAGCATTCTATATCTTCTTGATATAACAATTTGTCAAATTTTATAGAAGCATTAATCTCTTTCATAATTTTATTAGGAGGTAATGTAAACCTACCTCCCCATAAGGGATGGTTCATTATGGTTTGACTATGTGTAAAAAAGCATTATAATCCACTGTATTAGCGTTGACAATTAATTTATCGCGAGAGGTAAAAAGGTGTTATGATAATAAATGGACCAAGCTTTGCGGTAAGTAATAATATAGATAACTTGATAATTTTATTGCATGGTAGGGGTGCTACAGGAGATAATATAATATCTATAGCTCCTGTAATGAGTAAGATTCTTCCTAAATCTCAATTTATTGCTCCTAATGCACATATTAATTATAATATGGGATATGCGTGGTTTTCATCTAGTTATTTGCAAGAAGATATTATTTTTAATGAAATGAAAAAATCTGCAGAAATTGTTAATAATTTTATTGATGAACAATTGAAAAAGCTAAAATTAAGTGATAACAAATTATCGCTGATAGGGTTTTCACAGGGTGCAATGCTAGCAATGCATGTAGCGCTATGTAGAAAATTATGTGCTTCTGTTGTATCTTATTCTGGTGCTATTTTATGTCCTAATTTGTTGAAGCATGAGATTATTGCAAGACCTAATATGTGTATTATACATGGTAATGAAGATTATGTAGTTCCATTTATACATTTTAACAATTGTATGGCTTTTTTAACTAATAATAATGTTCCTGCTAAATATCATGAAATAAAGGGGTTAGATCATAGCATAAGTACTGAATGTATTATAGTAGGAGCAGAGTTTATTAAAAGTTGTATATCCCATTTGTAATTAGCTTATACTATATTTGTTTATGTAAGTAGTAAAATTATATTTAGTATCACAATTATAGTAAGTATACTTTAAAATTAACTTTTAAATTATTGGCATGTGCAGTTATTAGTGTTACAAGACTAAATATATCTTTCTAAGTCTTTTTGATAAAAATGCATTAATATGCTAAATATTAGGGAATATCTTTGTCATTTCTTAATTGTCTATATGTATTCCAAAACTACATTATAGTTATTTTTTAAAGCTTGTTGTATATTACTGCATTTGAGTTACTAATATGCATATAAGTTAAGGGTGCAATAAAGTTGTAGTGCATACGTAGAATTAAAGAAAAGCTTATTTAATTGTATAGACCTAATAATTTACAAAGTTACTTTTAAAGTATGCTTACTATAATTGTGATACTAGATTATAATTTTATTACTTACATAGTGTATTTGTAATACTTCCTTATATTATAAAATTATTTAACAGCATTAGAGGGTTATATGGCGAGATATGTATTATCAGTCGATGGCGGAGGAATTAAAGGTATTATTGCTGCAACAATTTTGTGTGAAATAGAAAAAAAACTTGCAATGCCATTATCTAAAATATTTAGTATGTTTGCTGGTAGCTCAGTTGGTAGTTTAATATCTGCTTTATTAATTGTGCAAGATGATAAAGGATGTTCCAAGTATATGGCTAAAGATATTTTAGGATTTTTTCTTCAATATGGAAAAAAAATGTTTACTAATTCGATATTACGTAGAATAACATCTTATGTAATAGGATCACGCTATTCTTCTGATAATTTGAGGGAAACTATTGATTGTTTTTTTGAAAATGTACAAATGAAAGATCTAATGTGTAATTTTTTAGTGCCAAGCTATGACGTATATAATCAGAAAGATGTGATCTTTAGAAATTGGATAGATAAATATTCAAGTATTAAAGTAATGGATGTATTATTAGCAGCTACTGCAGCTCCTACATATTTTTCTCCAAGAGAACTTATAATAGATAATCAAAGGAAATTATTAGTAGATAGTAGTTTGTTGGCTAGTAACCCTGTAGTATGTGCATATGCTTCTGCAATAACCATATATCCAGATGATGATATATATTTTGTATCAATAGGTTGTGGTTCAAAGATAAATACTAAATCAGCTCATGATACATTATTATATTGGGCTACACATATTGTAAATCTATTTTTAGATGCTGGAATAGATGGGATAGATTATCAAATGGAAAGAATTGCGAGAAAAGGACATTATATTAGAATAAATGGTAATTTACAAGAATCTTCATATGAATTATCTGATATCTCATATAAAAATATCCAATCTTTAAGATTAGACGCACAGAGAATCGTACAAGAAAATATGAATAATATAAATAAGTTATGTGATTTTATTACTAGTGATAGTCATTTCAAACATTCACCATTATATACTAATAATTAACTTACTGAAATATAGGATTAGCTTATAGTATGTAAAATGAAACGTATTTATAACATTTATAAGCATTTTGTGTACTGCTATAATATATGATGTTGCGTATTTAATTAATTTTAGTATATTTGTTTATTAAAGAATGGAACTTAATTAACAGATAGATAATATCATATAATAGTAAAGAAATACTTTTATAATTTTAAGAATAAAAAATTAAAATGTATTATAAATGTGCTACTGTAACATGTAAGTTATGGGATTGATATTTGTATCAATTAAGGTAATATGTAATATGATTAATATAATTGATATGCCTAAATAACGTGAAATTAAAGTTATTCTATATTTAGAGTTTTACCTTATTAAGTAGGAAGCCTAATTGTTTTTGATTTGTGGCAAGATTTTGTATTAAAAAATATAAAGAGATTTATATGGATAAAAATTTAAGGGTTGAATAGTATTTTATGATATGGAAGATATCATTTACTATTTATGATACGTATTGTTAGTTTATATGTTTCTCTATGAAGGATCCTATCGAATTATTTAGTATATGGTATGATGAGATATTACGGTCTTCTTGTAAGGACCCAACATCTATGGTATTAGCAACTTGTGGACAGGATTTAAAGCCGTCTGCAAGGATTGTACTACTTAAAAAATATGATAATAGTGGCTTTGTATTTTTTACTAATCTTCATAGTAAAAAAGGTCAAGATATTGCTTATAATCCAAATGTTGCTCTTGTATTTGATTGGAGCTTTATTTCAAAGCAAGTTCGTGTGGAAGGTAAAATAGAGTTACTTACATCCGAGGAATCTGATTCTTATTATGCATCTAGAATGCGTGGCAGTCAAATAAGTGCTTGGTGTTCTAAACAATCAAGTATTTTAAAAGATCGTGATGAATTATTAGAATCAATTAAATATATGCATCAAAAATTTATAAATAAAAACATACCTAGACCAGATTATTGGGTGGGGATGAAAGTAGTTCCTGAGTTAATAGAATTTTGGCAGGAAGGTATTGATAGGTTGCATATTAGGCATCAATATAGTAAGTGTATAAATGATACATGGAAAGTTGTAGAGCTTTATCCGTAAAAAGTGTTGCATGTTACTTTATGAAATTAATTTTAAAGTAAATAATGATAGGATTTATATTGACTACAATATAGATGTAAATGGAAAAGTTGTGATTTTTATTCTAGTGGTTTATATTATTATTGGATTTTATTAGCATTATGCATAAATTGATAACTCTTTCTTTAAAGAGTATCATATGTTAGCTAGTATGCATTAAATTGTTAATTAAAGAGTTATGATTTCTGTAGCGCTAAATTTTCTTATATTTTTAACTTTTATAATCTGTGAAAGTAAGGATGTAAAGAATTTTATTGTTGCAAATAGATTAGTAATATTTTAGAGTTTTAATTCAATAAAGGAAACTTAGTATTTAATATTGTTATCCTTGCTAATTATAAAATATGTCAATTGTGTTATTTATAGTACTGATTGATAATATTTTTTGCTATTATTTCATCGTTAAAATCAAGTATTTTATTGCCAATAATTTGAGTGTTTTCATGACCTTTTCCTGCAATTAATACAATGTAGTTATTATTAATTGCTTCCTCTATTGCATATTTTATAGCTTCTTCTCTATTAGGTATTTCAATACTATTATGACAGTGTGATAAGATTTCTTTTCTAATTTTTTGTGGGTCTTCATTTCTTGGATTATCATCTGTAATGATAGTTTTTGTTGTATACTGAGCAGCTATTTTACCCATGATTTTGCGTTTTTCAATATCTCTATTTCCTCCGCATCCAAAAACTAAAATTGTTTTGGAGTATCCGTGTAATTGTAAGGATAATAACGTGCTTTTTAATGCATCAGGAGTATGTGAATAATCAATAATAATGAAGTCATTTATTTTCTCCATTCGTCCTTTTGGAGTAGCTAGTTTTTCAATAGGTAAGTCTTTATATTTTACACCTGATGCAATGATTATACCTATAGCGCACATTAAGTTATATATCTGAAATTGTCCAAGTACAGGGAAAAATTTTTCATATATAGAGTTATATATTTTTATTTTTATATAATGTCCTTTTTTATTACTACAAGAACTTAATATTTGGATATCTCCCTTATTAGTCCCATACGTAATAATTTTGCTACTTCTTGCTATAGCTTTTAATTGTGGATATTCTGCAATATCCATATTTAATATGGAATACCCTTCACGTGTTACTACATGTGAGAATAGTTTTTTTTTTGCGGAAAAATATGATTTCATATCATTATGATAATCTAGATGGTCATGTGATAGATTTGTAAAAGCTGCGGCACTTATTATAGTATTATTAATACGTTTTTGATCTATTCCGTGACTTGAGGCCTCTAAGCATAAATATTGAACTTGTTTGTTATATAACTTTGATAATATTTGGTGTAGATTTGTTGGATCTGGTGTTGTTAAAGAGTTTTTATATAATAGTTGTTTATTGATGAATGTGCCTAAAGTTCCTATACTTGCAGATTTATAGTTGAGTAAGTACCATATTTGTCTGCAAAAATCTACAACTGATGTTTTTCCATTGGTACCAGTTACTGCTGCGATGAAATGTGGTTGTTTGTTATTATGTAACTTGGATGATAAAAGATGATATAATTTATATGGATCTGAGCATGTGATAATTTTGTTGTTGTTTAGAGTATTGTAATTTTTTGTTACTATGAATTTAGCACCTAATTTTATAGCTTCTGGTATAAACATGTGGCTTTTTTCAGATAAACATATAAAGGCATACCCTGGTTTAATGTGCTTTGAGTGAGATGATATACCACTGATTTTACAGGCAAGTTTTTGTATAAGATTATTTATGTTCATATAATTGAAAAAAGCTGCTATATGTATTATACATATGAAATGTGAGTTGTATATTAATAGAAAATATATAAGATACAATATTGCTATAAGATTTCTAATAAATAATTATGGTTTATTATAGTCAAATTTTTAAAATAATGTGTGT
Source organism: Candidatus Neoehrlichia procyonis str. RAC413 (assembly GCF_000964795.1). Lineage (GTDB taxonomy): Bacteria > Pseudomonadota > Alphaproteobacteria > Rickettsiales > Anaplasmataceae > Neoehrlichia > Neoehrlichia procyonis. The sequence continues at coordinate 1,163,530 of NZ_LANX01000001.1, forward strand.
AAAAGAGAAATTCATAATAATTTTATTTTATATTTTCTCATAATCTATGAAATATATTCATTATATATTGCATATAAATTGATAAGTATTTTTTGTATTGGTGATAATAATATATTACAATGTTTAGTATGATAGAATATATCTAAAATGTGTCATGGGTACTTTTGATAAAGGTGATGCATTATGCTGTAAAATTACAACTTAGAAGCAAATAACACAAGTTTTTACTATATATGATAATAATAGATTTAAATAAAAAGCTAATATATAAAATATGTTTATAGTTTTGCAAGTGATGATTCTAAATCATTTATTAAGTCCTGTGGGTCATCTAACCCACAAAATATTCTTAAGTAGCTTTCTTGGGAGTCATTGTGTTTATGTAAAATTAAGCTAGTACATCCTCCCCATGATGCTCCAATGCCAAAATGTTTCATATTATTAAAAGCAGCATTTATTGCATCATTTGAATATTTTTGATGTAGGATAATGTTTAGTAATCCACCACCACCAGTTGTACAGTATTTTTTCCATATATGGTATTGCGGATGTGATGGTAGTGATGGATAAATTATTTGCTTTATTTTTTTATGTTTTTGTAACCACAAGGCTAGCTTTTGGGCAGTGTTTTGACATTTTTCCATACGTATATGCATTGTTTTCATCCCTCTATATACCAAGTAACAATCGTCTGGAGATACAAAAACACCAAAATTTCTATAGATGTTACATAATTTTTGAAAGAGTGTTTTATTGTTTGTTATTATTGCTCCCATTAATACGTCTGAATGTCCAGAAAAATATTTTGTAAGTGAATACATTACAATATCAATATTGTATTTTAAAGGACTATAAAGTAAAGGTGCACAAGAGTTATCGCAGATGGTAGTGATATTATGCTTTCTTGCTAACTTTGCTATAGGAGATATGTCAGTTATTTCTAAAGTTGTAGAATTGGGACTCTCTATTATTATTAAAGATGTATTCTGTTGAATAAGGTGACTAATGTCTGTAGCTGGGTCATAAAAAGTAACAGTTGTTCCATTATTAGTTAAAACTTCATTTACAAAATTTTTATACCTGAAATATACGTTACTTGGGACTAAGATGTGTGTGTTGTTATCAGTGAATGTTATACTTGCTAAAGTTAAGCACATTAATCCAGAAGGGTATATTATAGCATATTTTCCTTTTTCAAGTTGTGCAATTATTTGTGATAAGTAGTGATATGTAGGACTACCAACACTGTTATAGCTGTAATCTCTTGTTATCCCATCATGTAAAACGTCGTGTATGCTATTCCCGGATGTGGCATTATTGTATTCTTCAAAGCTTGGAAATAGTATTGTAGACGATCTATATACAGGAAGGTTTAAAGAACCATAAAAGTTTTTATGTGGTTTCAATATAGAAAAATTTTTTTTCATTTAACTTACTTCTTATAAGCTAGAATATTTTTATACTATAGATAATAATGTCACGAATTATTAAGTATACTATATTTTTTAACCTTTAAAAATATTATTAAATAGTTAAAATATTTTTTAGTTATTGCATGGTAAAAATTAAAAAATAATTTAGGTTTTTAGTTAAATTTTGACTTGATAAACAACTTATTTCTAAATTTTTTTATAAAAGTAACTAGTGGCCTTTGTAATATACAAGAAATCGGGTATTTTAGTTAAGTTTGAAACTAAGGGATATAATTTATTGTGAGTTAGTTTATTATTTTGGTAAGTTACCATATTCCTCTGATGTATAAGCTGATAAAGAAATTGAATGTATTAATTGTATCTCATTTGCTAAAATTTTATGTAACAACTTGTGACGTTCTAGTCTGTTAGTGTTTGAAAAATCATCAGATATTACTACTAGTTTGATGTGTGATATAGAGGAATTAGAAGTAAACTTGTGTCCTATGTGGTCTAAAGACTTATCAATAACTTTTAAATCAATTAAGTTAATAGAGGATGCGATTTTATTTTTTATTGTTTGAATTAACTTCATGGTTGTATTAATAAAATTTATGCATTTTTTGTGTGTATTACCTAATAGTATTAGCTTGTAAATTAAAAAAAAGGAATATATTTTTATTATAAATATAAGTAATTGTCCTAAAAAATTTGCATTGTTTTAAAAGTGGTATGGCTGCATACTATATTTATTATTAAATGTAGAACTTTGTGTTAAATTGTGAAAGATGATTCTTATGAGAATCAATAGAATTATGTTAGTTATTAATGTTATATTTTGTATTGCATTGTACTTCTTTAGTTCTGGGTCTTATGGTAGTGCTGATGCTAAAATGTCAAAAGATTGTATTAGCAATATAAGTTTTAATCCTTTTTTTTTCGACAAGGTGTTTATGACAAGTGTGATCTTCCATTAGTTCATAAATTGAATACTTTTGATAATGCAGTATTAAAAATATGTGGCGAGGGGTATTATTCCTAAGAGAGATGATTTTGTACAACTGTTAAATGATAAGAACTATGAAAGTTATGTTAAAGAAATTTATAATTTGCTTAATTGTTAAGTTTTTACTGCAAGTGCAAATTTATCTCAATTTAAAAAGAGTTAGCAGATTTTTGGTTAATGGTAAAGCTTTTGCTCATATATTATGTGGTCAGCCTACGTCTACAGATTTGGGAGATATGCACTTTTATGGTAGAGATCTTCACGCTCAAATTAATGGATGAACCGAAAGAGATTACAGTTTTTTATACATAGTTAATAAGTTGCTGTATGTATAACGGCAGTGAAATTTAAAACTCCTCATAATCAAGTGGCAGTTTATCCTAAAAAAGAGCTTTTATTTTTTACATTCTAATGAAATCTCATGAGTGCTACAAAAGTTTATAAAGAGATAAGTAATAAAGTAAATAAAACTTATATGGAATGTTTATATAATATACAAGAAATGCATTATATTTTAGTTGCAAAGAAGGATGGTATATTTACATTTCAAAAGATTTGTCATATCGTGGTGATGGTCAAAATTTTAGTTGTAAATAGGTATAGTTAAAAAGTGATAGTTAGAAAAAGGTGTAAGTCATCTAGATATTTTAGTTGAAAAAAATAGTATATTTACATTTTACCCAAAAGTTTATTATGTTGTGATGATGTTTTAAAAGTTGTGGTTGTAATAGATGTAATGTAAAAGCTATAACTAGAAAGAAAAGTGTAAAGTTAGCTTTATAAAAAGTTGCTGAAAAATCAAGGGAGGCTTGGTTGCCAATCTTTTATTTACTACATTAATTATTGTTTGTGATAGATGCCTTGATTGTATTATGGCATATTTATACTGAGTTGAATAGCTTTATGTATAGGTTTAGTGATGTTTTACTTAGTGTTTGGTTACTTAGGTATGATATTATTATTTGTAGAAGTAGTAATTCTATAAATGTGATTTTTTACAGTTTTAAGATTATTTATCAAAGTGAATTAATACTTGTCGTAATTTAAAAATGTACTTTACACATATATTCCGAGATATTGAATTGCGTAATAACTTATACATATGCAGATTATTTTACGTGTTAGCTATTCTCGCTGTATTTTTTTTGATTAAATTTGTATTTGTTTTCAGTATAATTAGGTCATATGTTATTTGTATTTTTTAGTAAATGTTATAGAAATTTATGGTTTGATATTGTTGTTAAACCTTTGTTAGATTGCTTACACATAATTAACCTTTTGCCCAGCTGTAAAATTTTGTAGTATTTTTATACATAGCTTACTAGCATGTAAATATGTGTGATTTTAATATTAAAAACAACTGTATGTCTCAGTTATTTATTCACTTAAGAGTTCACAGTGATTATTCTTTATTACAGGGAATGATTAAAGTTGATGCTTTAGTTGATTTATGTGTACAGCATAATATGCCGGCCGTAGCGCTTACTGATTCAGGAAATTTATTTGGATCTTTAGAGTTTTCTGATTATGCTATAAAAGCAGGTGTGCAGCCTATCATTGGATGCAATGTTATGGTTGAAGACTCTGGAAAAAATATAGGTAATATACTGTTATTAGCAAAGAATAGTGAAGGTTACAGTAACCTTGTTAGTCTTATTAGTAACTCGTTTAAAGATAACCAATGTAGTAAAATTAATAGGGTAAATGTTAAGCAGTTGCTGCACCTTTATAAAGGGTTAATTGTACTTACGGGAGGCTATGATGATTTTCTGTCTCAGTTATTATTAGAAAGAAACGGTAATTTTAGTATTCTTAATGATATTATATCAGTGTTTAATGATAATATTTATATTGAACTTCAACGTCATAATCTTAAAAGTCAAAAAAAGCTAGAAAAGTTTTTTATAGATTTTGCTTATAAGAATAATATTCCTTTAGTTGCGACAAACAATGTGTTTTTTGCTAATAAAGAAGATTTTCAAGCACATGATGTACTGTCTTGTATAGCTGATGGAACATATATTGTACAGGAAGATAGAAAGAAATTAACACCAGATTATTACTTTAAATCTTCAAAGGAAATGTGTGAGTTATTTTCTGATATCCCTGAAGCAGTGCATAATACTATTATGATAGCGAAAAGATGTTCTTTTGTTTTAGAGGTAAGAAAACCTATGTTACCGCACTTTCCTTGTGCTAAAGGAAGAACTGAGGCAGAAGAATTAACTGATAAGTCAATTAATGGGTTGAATTTTCGTTTATGTGGTAAAAGTTTTACCCAAGAGCAGGAAAAACAATATTATGATCGGTTGAAATATGAATTAGATATTATAATATCAATGGATTATTCAGGATATTTTTTGATAGTTGCAGATTTTATTTGTTGGAGTAAAAAAAACAATATACTTGTAGGTCCTGGTAGAGGTTCAGGTGTTGGGTCATTAGTTGCTTGGGCTTTACAGATTACAGAATTGGATCCAATTGAATTTGGATTAATTTTTGAGAGATTTCTTAATCCTGATAGGATATCGATACCTGATTTTGATGTTGATTTTTGTCAAGAAAAGAGAGATCAAGTTATAGAATATGTTAGACAGAAATATGGTTATGTTGCTCATATTATAACATTTGGAAAATTACAGGCTAAAGCAGTGTTACGTGATGTTGGTAGGGTAATGCAAGTACCTTATGCTCATATTGATAGAATATGTAAAATGATACCACATAATCCTGTAAGTCCTGTTACACTTTCTGAAGCTATAGAAATGGATAAAAATTTACAGAAAGAGCGTGATAATGATCAAACAGTTGCTGAATTGCTTGAAATATCACTAAAATTAGAAGGTTTATATAGACATGCATCAGTGCATGCTGCGGGTATAGTTATATGTGATCAAGAATTAGAAAATTTTGTACCTTTATACTATGATAAATCTTGTGCTTTGCCTATTACCCAGTATAACATGAAATATATTGAAAAAGCAGGGTTAGTAAAGTTTGATTTTTTAGGGCTACGTACCTTAACTGTAATAGACCAGATCTGTGACCTAATTAGGAAAAGAGGCTCGGATATTGATCTTTCGAAAATTCCTTTAGATGATAAAAAAACTTATGAAATGCTGTCATTAGGGAATTCTATAGGTGTTTTTCAGCTTGAAGGTTCTGGAATGCGTGAAGCAATTAGTAAACTAAAGCCAGATGGAATTCGAGATATTATAGCCATCATTTCTCTATATCGTCCTGGACCCATGGATAATATTGCACTTTACATACAACGTAAACATGGCTTAGAAGCACCAGATTATATACATCCAATGTTAGAAGTAGTATTAAAAGAAACTTTTGGAGTGATTATATATCAAGAACAGGTAATGGAAATAGCTAGGATATTAGCTAATTATACTTTAGGTGGTGCTGACTTATTAAGACGTGCTATGGGAAAGAAGATTAAGGAGGAAATGGATAGTCAGAGGCTAATTTTTATTAGCGGTGCTATAAAAAATGGAATAGATGCGGAAAAGGCAAGTTATATATTTGACTTGGTAGCAAAGTTTGCTGGATATGGGTTTAACAAATCGCATGCTGCTGCATATGCATTAATTAGTTTTCAGACAGCTTATTTAAAAGCTAATTATACATTAGAATTTTTTACTGCATCAATGAATTTGGATATAAATAATAAAGATAAATTAGAGCTACTTTGTCAACAAGCTAAACTTCATGGTATTACTATACTTCCACCTGATATTAATTTTTCAGATGCGCTTTTTTCAATAGAAGGAAAATCTATAAGATATGGTATTGGAGCATTAAAAAATGTAGGGCAATTAGCTGCAACAGAAATTATTCCTAAAACTAAATATGAGAATATATGGCATTTTATTGATAGTATACAATCAAATGTAGCGCATAAAAGAATGCTAATAAGTATTATACAGTCTGGTGCATTGGATTCTATTCATTCCAATAGAAAACAACTTTTTAAATCTTTGAATATCTTACTTGATGTGATAGGAAGCAATAAACGTAGTATTAGCTTTGATCAGTTTAGCTTATTTAATAATAGTAGCATTAGTAAATTAGAGGAAGTAGAGGATTGGAGCGATGAAGAAAAAATCAATCAAGAATTTTCTGCAATAGGATTCTATTTACGTTATCATCCTATGAGTAAATATAAAAGTATTTTAGAAAAATTAAACATACACTTTATTGGTGAACATAAAGAAAAATTTACTTATAAGACAAAAAGAGTTGCAGGTATTATTTCAAATGTACGTATTAGATCAACCAATAAGGAAAAGTTTGCAGTAATTAGATTATCTGATCCTTATAATATTAATGAAATAGCTTTTTATGGTAGTAACATTATAGAAGAGAATAGGGACTTATTTAATAGTGGTGTGTCAGTTATTATTGATATGGATTATCATGTAAGTAGATCTAGGTTAATTGGAAAAAATATATATGATTTTAAGGAATATCTTACTGTTATAATGAAAGATATAAGAAGTATTGTTATACATGTTAATGATAACATTGCCCCACAATCATTATCTTGCCTGTTAAATGACTCTGGTAATACAAAAATTTTTATTAAATTGTACCTAGAAGACAGCGAGATAGTGGTTGAGTTACCAAAATTGTTTTTTATTACTCCTGTGACTTTTATTCAAATTTTAAATTGCACATGGGTAAAAGATGTAACTATTAATGATGATGGCGTATAATTTGTAGTTGTTTGTTGTATAAAATTAATTGCACTTATTTGTAAGATTTATTGTACTAATTACTAAAAGTTTTTTATGTTTAGTAATAAAAAGTTGATTTGTTATGATGTTTTGATTAATGTATTTTCAATGGAGTGTAGTTGCTAAAAAAATATATTTATAAATATGTTGCTTAGGCTTATATTTAGTATAATTAAATTTGCAATATGAATAGTAAAAAGAAAGCTATATCCTATAAAGTTTCTTCTATAAATGGTATTACAAATATTTCTGGGGATAAGTTTATATCTTGTATAGCCTTAATACTAGCATCACAGGCCATAGGTATTACTAGGATTTATGGAATATCATTATGTCAAGATGTTATGTGTGTTAGTAAGGCACTGAGTTTATTAGGAGTTGAAATTTTATATGAAAAAGGTGACTGTATAGTCAAAGGTGTGGGAATTGGCGGATTAATGTGCCCTAAAAATGCATTATACATGGGTAATTCTTTTACTATAACATGTATGTTGCTTGGTCTTTTATCTACGTATCCTTTCCTATCTTTTTTTTATGGATCTAGAAAATTATGTTCAGTATCAATGGATAGAGTTACAGAACCTTTATTATCTATGGGGAGTAATTATATTTCTGTTAATGGTAAGTTACCAATACTTCTTATTGGTTCTGAAGATAGTATTCCTATAAGTTATTCGACCAATAGTGTGTCAGATAAAGTCAAGGTTGCTGTATTGCTTGCAGGGTTAAATACATCTGGCATCAGTATAATTACTGAAAGAATTTTAACAAGAAATCATATAGAATTATTATTACAATATTTAAATGCTGATATATCGGTTAATTTTATTGATGATTCTAATATTATTACGTTACGTGGACAAAAAGAGTTATTTGCTAAGGATATATATGTACCATCAGATGCCTTTTTAGCAGCATTTATAGTTGCTGCTGCATTAATGGTAGAAAATTCGGAAGTTATTATTCATAATGTTATGATAAATAGCGATAGAATGGGATTTTACAGAATTTTAATTAATATGGGTGCTAATATTACTTTAACCAATAAAAGGAAAAGTATTATTGGTGAGTGTATAGCAGATATTTTTATTAAAACAAGTGTTTTACATGGTGGAATAATATTGGAAAAGGATTTACCATCTATTGTTGAGGAATATCCCATTATTAGTATAATTGCTGCCTACATTGATGGGACAACTGTTATGCAAGGTATGTCTTTATTGGACACTGAAGAAAGAAATAGATTGAATATAATAATTTGTGAATTAAATAAATGTGGTGTGAATACAGAAATGACAGATAGTGAATTGATAATTTATGGATCCGGAGGTAATATTTGTGGTGGTAATGTAGTTAATGTACATTCCGATGATAAGATTGCGATGTCTTTTTTAATATTGGGTATGGTATCTAAACAGCCAATTATAATAAATGATGTGGAATGTATAAGTAGTAGTTATACTGACTTTATTAGTATAGTTAACCAGTTAGGTGGGAAAATTAAAAAACTAATATAGTTATTTTATACTTAGTATTTAAAAAATATATTGACACATAGTGAATAGTGCTAGATACTCTAAATTAATACATATAAGCACCTATTTGGTGAGGTTGTTTGATTAGTTAAGGGAAATATAGAATAGAAGTAAAGGCGGCGGTACATATAAGCTAATTTATTTTTCATGTACTAAAGCTAATACATTTTTTAGTTTTTGTTTTGCATGAGTACAGACCATAGTTAATTATGGTTAATCAAACTTGAGAGTTTGATCCTGGCTCAGAACGAACGCTGGCGGCAAGCTTAACACATGCAAGTCGAACGAATTATAATTATAGTTTACTATAGTTATAGTTAGTGGCAGACGGGTGAGTAATGCATAGGAATCTGCCTAGTAGTATGGAATAGCTGTTAGAAATGACAGGTAATACCGTATAATCCCTGCGGGGGAAAGATTTATCGCTATTAGATGAGCCTATGTTAGATTAGCTAGTTGGTGAGGTAATAGCTTACCAAGGCTATGATCTATAGCTGGTCTGAGAGGACGATCAGCCACACTGGAACTGAGATACGGTCCAGACTCCTACGGGAGGCAGCAGTGGGGAATATTGGACAATGGGCGCAAGCCTGATCCAGCTATGCCGCATGAGTGAAGAAGGCCTTAGGGTTGTAAAACTCTTTCAGCAGGGAAGATAATGACGGTACCTGCAGAAGAAGTCCCGGCAAACTCCGTGCCAGCAGCCGCGGTAATACGGAGGGGGCAAGCGTTGTTCGGAATTATTGGGCGTAAAGGGCATGTAGGCGGTTTAATAAGTTAAAAGTGAAATACCAAGGCTTAACCTTGGAGCTGCTTTTAATACTGTTAGACTAGAGATCGAGAGAGGATAGTGGAATTCCTAGTGTAGAGGTGAAATTCGTAGATATTAGGAGGAACACCAGTGGCGAAGGCGACTATCTGGCTCAGTTCTGACGCTGAGGTGCGAAAGCGTGGGGAGCAAACAGGATTAGATACCCTGGTAGTCCACGCTGTAAACTATGAGTGCTAAATGTGGGGATATTTTATCTCTGTATTGTAGCTAACGCGTTAAGCACTCCGCCTGGGGACTACGGTCGCAAGACTAAAACTCAAAGGAATTGACGGGGACCCGCACAAGCGGTGGAGCATGTGGTTTAATTCGATGCAACGCGAAAAACCTTACCACTTTTTGACATGAAGGTCGTATCTTTTTTAACATAAAGAGTCAGTTCGGCTGGACCTTACACAGGTGCTGCATGGCTGTCGTCAGCTCGTGTCGTGAGATGTTGGGTTAAGTCCCGCAACGAGCGTAACCCTTGTCCTTAGTTGCCAACAGGTAATGCTGGGAACTCTAAGGAAACTGCCAGTGATAAACTGGAGGAAGGTGAGGATGATGTCAAGTCAGCACGGCCCTTATAAGGTGGGCTACACACGTGCTACAATGGCAACTACAATAGGTTGCAAGATCGTAAGATTGAGCTAATCCATAAAAGTTGTCTCAGTTCGGATTGCCCTCTGCAACTCGAGAGCATGAAGCCGGAATCGCTAGTAATCGTGGATCAGCATGCCACGGTGAATACGTTCTCGGGTCTTGTACACACTGCCCGTCATGCCCTGGAAATTGGTTTAACTCGAAGCTGGTGAGCTAACCGTAAGGAGGCAGCCATTTAAGGTTGGATCAGTGACTAGGGTGAAGTCGTAACAAGGTAGCTGTAGGTGAACCTGCGGCTGGATTACCTCCTTTTAGGCTTTTTATTAAAGTTGTTATTTTTTAGTAATGACTTAATAAGTTGTTCCGCCGTCTTTATTTCTATTTTATTGTTTTTTTCTTGCTACAGGTTTCTGTATTTATAATTGTCAATAATAATGAAAATTAAGCCCTTATCTCCTCATTTGCAAATCTATAAGTTGGGAATGGCATATTTATCAATTACTCATAGGGTTACTGGTGTATTTCTGTTTATAGGATTGATGGCTTTTTCTTGGGCATTTATAGTTTTTGCATTTATGCCTGGATTGTTTAGCAATTTAATTGCTTTAATTCCTATGTGGTTAATTAAAGCGGTTTGTGTGTTATGGAGTGCTAGTTTCTATTATCATTACTTAAATGGTATTAGACATTTAATGTGGGATTTAGGTATAGGAATAAATAAGTCTTCGGCTACAATAAGTGGGTTATTAGTTATATCTTTATCCGTAGCATTATCATTAATATCTTGTTTTTTTGCGTTTAGTTTATAGTACTATATGATAAATAAGTCAGCATATCATTGGTTAATGCAAAGGATTACTGCTATTATAATGTTACCGATTCCATTGCTTTTACCTATTGTTCTTAATATGTTTACATATTCAGTTGAGCATGCGCGTGAGCTAATTTTAATGCATCCTATAAAACTTATATTAATTACTCTTTTATTCTATGTAGCTATATATCATGCTATGTTAGGGATAATAGTTATTTTAGAGGATTATATTTCATCTCAAAAGCTGAGAATTGCTATTATTATTACTGTAAAAGTTATTTTTATAATAACATTATTATTATCTTTAATGGCAGTTATAATGTTTTGTTTTTTTGCTTTATAAAATCTATAATTTGCAGTGCAGTTGGTAAGATGTTTACACTTAGTAATTAAATAAAGAGGTATGTTAATTATTTAATTTTTGTGTATTTTTTGAGTATATTGCTATTATGTAGTTTATTTGTTCTTATCAGTAAGAGACTGTATTTTTTATTAAAAGGAGTTTTATTTATATAAATATTATACTAGCTATTTTTTTATTGGCAGGTTATGTAAATAATTTTTATTAATTTATTAATAGATTTTCTATAAGATTATTATTTTAAGAATTGATTGTGTAAATAACTATGTTGGGTAACTTAAGAAGGGCTTTAAAAAATAATAATGTGCCTTTTGGAAAAGCCATTGTTACTATTGGGTCATTGCTTTCTTCATCCTTAAAAGTAATTAATAATATATTAAGCTTTACATATTTGGCAAAGCTTAATCCTGATTTTGGCAAACAAAGGGATGTAACAATTTCTGGTGTACAATCTCAAGTTATTTTTAAGCAGCAATTTTGCAATTATGTTCCTGATAAATTTTTTAAAAAAAGTACAGGTAACATGTTTATCAAAGGAAATAACTTGATATATAATAATAAAAAATATCCGGTTATACAGTTACATGATGATGATGGTAACCCAATTTATGATATAAATGGTAATGCTTTATTTGCAATTAATACTAATAACCAAGAAAAAATATTTAAAGATTTACATCTGGGTAGTCGAGTAAAAAATACGATACCTGTTATTGCTTGTAAAGATAATATTCCTATACAAGTTAGGTCTCATGATGGAAGAGTAATGAAGAGACTTAAAGATATAAAATTAAATCCTTTTTCTATGCGTATTAAAAGTTTGGAGTCAAATACTACAAATTGGATATTAACTTTAGCATTAATGCCATTATATGTATTCGGTGATATTATTAGGTTCTCTTTGGGTGCAGTTCAAGGGGTATTAAAGCATATTAGCAATTTTTTTAACAAGTGTGCTAATTCTTTAGAAGAGAAAATGGATTGTAACATTATAAATAAAAGTACAGGGGTTTTAATAAATCAGCAATCTGATATGGGATTGGTTGTGGCTGCATCTATTTTTAGATTACTAGGTTTGATAGTTACAGGATTTATGATGTTTATTAAAAATGCGAAAGATATAGGTGAAGCTTTATGTAAAGTTGGAAATACGTTTTTAAATGCTATGTATAATGCTGATGATTTACAGAAAAAATCAGGAGTTGCTGTACTTAAGAAAGTATCTACAGATTGCTATTCTGATTTACGTAATGGAGCAAAGCAACTTACCGATCATTATAAGCTATATAAACTTAGGTTTTCTCGAGATGGAAAGGCTTTAAGTACGCTTAAAGGTAAGATAGATCAGTGTAATAATATGGAGAAAATTGCTGTAATGAAAGAAAATGATAATCAAAATTCTATGACAAGGCAAAGGAAACATATAAAACGGAAAATTAATGCTAATGATAAAGAGGAAATTAAAAAAGTAGGGATGGATTTATCAAAACAACAAGTATTGTATGGAGCATCAGAAGAATTACATGATTATTCTCAAAATCAACGTAATATTTCTACGGTAGCGTCACAAAACAGGTAAGATAAATTTTTATTTTATACGTGAAGCTTTAAAGTTTTATATTTTTAAAGGTATTTTGTTTCTATTAGATGAGTATAAGTACTTATAAAAGTGTTATTTGTACATAGGTATTGTATTGTTTATTAGAATGTTTTTTGTTTGTGATCAGATTAATGTTGAAATAATTTACTATTAAAATAAACTTGCATCTTATATATATGTATCATTTTTATGACAATATGAATTTATGTATTAATTATTGTTTACTGTTTTATGCTTATTATTGTGCATTACTTTTATTGTTGGTTGCATTGAGTGTATACTTTTTATTGAAGGTATCTTTTATTTTTTTGGTAAGTTGTTTAGAATATTAAACCACTATCTATATGTTTATTATAAGTTGTTTATATAGTATATAGCTATATTTAAGAATGTATACAATATTTTGTTTGACTTGAATGTAGTGCAAATCCTAGAGGAAAAAAACCTGATTTGATAAAGTAATTATTTGTATATGTATTTACTAAGAGTATTATTAATATAAGGATTTTTTTTAATTAGATATTTTGTTATATTTATAAAGGACTATAATAATTGCAAAATTAATGGTATGAGAAAGATTAAAGTTATTTTTCACTAGAGTGGTATGATATTTTAATGTTAAAATTGCATTTTTAATAGCAATTTTAACATTAAGCCAAAATGTGATTTTTAGTTATAAATTAAATTTTTGATAATTAAGCCATATATATTTGTTAATTAGGTGTTATATTGCAGAATTTTGTAATGCTAGATAGTTTTTAGTACAATTAAGGATAAAATACTTGGTAATTTAATATCGGTAATTATAATTAACTACTTGTTATTTAATGGTTAAATATGGATAATAATTGAATTTTAAAGTTGTTTTATCATATTATAGTTATGAAATACTGGATTAAAGCCATGTCCTATTTTAGGAGTTGTATGTATAGTGTTTATAAGATAACTTATAGATTGTTTCACACTTTCTTTTATAGGTAATTTTTGTGACATGAAGCTTGCAATAGCTGATGATAGCGTGCATCCTGTCCCATGTAAATCTTCTTCAGAGATTCTTAAATGTTGGAAGTTAAATACTTCATTATCTTCTGTAAGTAGTATATTATTAATTACTCTATTAGGTAAATGACCGCCTTTTATTAGAACGTTTTTTGCTCCAAATGATGCAATAACTTTACTTGCAGTAATGATGTCTTCTAGCGTGTTGATTTTTGTATTAATCATAGCTTCTGCTTCTGGAATATTGGGGGTAATAATAGTTGTTTTTGGTAATAGAATTTCTATAAAAGCATTAGCAATGCTATGTTCTGAGAGTTGAAAACCTGAAGTTGAAATCATTACTGGGTCAAAAACAATAGGAATTTTTTGTGTAATAGATTCTGCAACTTCTTTTACAGTATTATAATTAGGTAACATGCCGATTTTAATTGTATCTATTTCTATGTCACATATAATTGCTTTTATTTGTTCACTAATGATATTCAGAGGAATGTTATGTATAGCATATACTTTCATTGTATTTTGTACGGTTACAGATGTGATACAACTTGTTGCGTAACAACCAAGCATAGTGATAGTTTTAATATCTGCTTGAATACCTGCTCCTCCACTTGAATCCGATCCTGCTATAGTTAAAACCTTACCCTTATATTGATTATTATTATGCATTTTTTTCTATTATCCATTTTACAAATGAAATAGTAATTCCATTGATCTTATTGGAAAGCTCCCGATCAATACAATTAACTATATTACGTAGGTTTTTGAAGGAGCGTTCAGTGTTATTTAAAATATAGTTTATAGTTTTTAGATTGATGTGTAGTTGGTGATCTGTAAATAATTTTATGAGCATGATTTTTAACAATTCTTCATTGGGACTTGCAAGACTTGCACTCATAGTTGATAGTACACGTGACTTTAAATCTTTTAAGCTACAGTTTAATGATTTTGGTGGTACAGAAGAAGTCATAAGTAATAATTTGTTATTTTCTTTTGCATAGTTATAGCAGTGTAGCATCCAAGTTTCATCTTTTATTTTATCTATGTCTTCAATTATAAAAGCATTGCTATTATGTATTGTGTGCATTGTTTTGGCTATAGGTCCTTGATGAATAAAAGATGCATTTTTTAATTTTTGCCATATATGAGCAAGATGTGTTTTGCCGGACCCTGATTTGCCATATAAAATAAAACAACTCCACAAGTCATAGTTCATTAGCATGTTATATGTATCTTTATTTTGCTCTAACAGTATATAGTCACGATATTGATATGATTTACTATGTGCTAAATCAAATAAATTGAGCTGTTTGTACATTAAATTCCATTGTAAAAATCGCTGTTTATATATTTTTGTATAATAGATTGTATAAATACGCCTGTGATAGCTGTAATAGGTATTGATAGTAATACTCCCATGAATCCAATATATGCATGACATATTATCATGCCAATTATTATCCATATAGGATGTAAATCTATTTTTTTGCCGATTAATAAAGGAGTAATGATGTTGGATTCAATGCATTGTCCAATAATAAAAATGCATATGATAATACCAGATGTTGTCCAGTTATTTGTATGAAACATATTGATTACAATACTTAGAATAGCACATATTGACGGTCCAAAATATGGTATGAAAGTCATAATTCCTGATATGAATCCTATGACTAGAGAATACTTTGTGTTTAATATAATAAAGCTTACGCAGTAATACATGGACATAATACAACATACACTTATTTGTCCCCTAATATAGGATGCAATAATATTATCTACTTTTAAGGTAAAAAATTCTATACTTTTTTTATGGGTAACAGGTATTAATTTATGAAAGCTTGTTATAATTAGTGGCCAGTTACATAATATATAGAATGTGAGTAATAATACTACAAAAATCATTGCTATTGTATAGCTTATGTTTATTCCTGAGCTAATAGTATAGCCTATTATGTTATTAAAATTTTGCAGTAAATTGTTGAATATTGTTATAAAAGATGTGGTATTTTCATGATTTAACAAATTTTGAGATGAGTGAGTAAACAATTGTATGATTTTTTCTATATTATTGTGATCAAAAAAATTGTGTGTTTTTATAAGAGATTGTATATGCTGAGTATCGCTTAGTTGTATTTTTTCTATGAAAAATTTTATTAATTCTATAGTTTGAAAGTATATTATTGGTATAAATATAATTAGAAAAGTTATCATTATACTAGTAGATGCAGTAATTATTATAAATGTAGATACTGCTCTATGTATTTTTATTAGCTCTAATTTATTAACTAACGGGTTAAGAAAATAGGCTATTATAAATGCTGTGCAACATGGTATAATGACTGGTTTTGCAATTAATATTATGGCTACTGTAAACAATGCAAAAAATAAATAATTGGTGTAATTAGTAATAGATTTGTTATTATTCATTTATTTTTATCTTAGTGATTATACTTTGCATATAATATCTTATAGGTATTGTACAGTATTTTTAAGCTTACTGTCAGTAATTATCATGTAATTTAAGGTATTGTATAGTGTAATAATAAATATTCAGTGAATTTGTGTTAATGTTGTGTGAAAATATGCACGTATATATTAATACATTAGTTATTATATAATACCTGCAGGGATACAATGGTTAATATGTTAATTTGTACTCTTAATATTTACAATATTATTGAAGTAGAACTGTACATAATTAAACTTAACATGGTGCCCATGGGGAGACTTGAACTCCCACGACCTTGCGATCAACGGATTTTAAGTCCGCAACGTCTACCGATTCCGCCACATGGGCAAAGAACTACCTAGAGTAAAACTCTATAACTAAATTGACTTCCATATTGGTCGCATAAGGAACTTCAGGATATTTAGGTACCCTTAAATACTTAATAGAATACTGATTAACATCAACTTCTAAGTAGTCTGGTACCCTTCTGTCCTGTGACTTAATGGATTCCATAATGATGGGTAAGTTTGTTGCTTTTTCCCTAATTTGTATAACATCACCAGGTCTGACAACGTAGCTTGAAATATTTACAACTTTGTTATTTACGGTAACATGCTTATGGGAGATTAATTGCTTTGCAGAAAATATTGTAGGAACATAGCTAGAATTATATAATATAGATGCGAGACGAGATTCCAAAGCTCCTACAAAGTTGTCACCAGTATCACCTTTCTTTTGATAAGCCTTTAAAAATATATTACGCATTTGCTTACTAGATATTGCATAATAGAACTTAAACTTTTTATGAGCTGCAAACTGTTTTCCAAAATCTGAAGGCTTTTTATACCCTAAATTACCATGCTGCCCAGGAGGATAGTTTTTTGTATTAAAAGCGTCCTTAGATCTTCCCCATAAGTTTACCCCTAGTCTGCGACTTGCTCTATATTTTCTTTTTATAACTGCTGTCATATGACCTTTATTATAATTAACGACATGAAAAAAAATTAAACACTATAACCATATAAGCAAACAACTATAGATTTATAGTATAAACCAACCTTGGCTAGTATGATACATTTTATGCATGCATGTCAATTTTTTTTTGATAATAAAACTTGATCATAGGTAAACGTGTAGTATTATTGGAAAATATAATAACAGTATAAAGTAGTATGAAATGGGTTGATATTGAAGATATAGTTAATTTGTTAGAGGAAAACTATCCAGATACGATGATTTTTAATTTAAGATTTACTGACTTGCAGCAAATGGTTATGGGATTGCCAGGGTTTGATGATGATAGTGATAAGTGTAACGAAAAAATATTAGAGGCGATACAAATTGCATGGCATGAGGAAAGGAACAACTGTTAATAATTGTAAATCTGTTTTTATTGTGAATATTATTTAAACGCAAATTTGCTTTGAAAGTTACATGATAATTATGTTATTTACCCGTTACTAGATATCGCATTTAGGGAAAGAGTTTAAAATATAAGCTGATGTATCATTATACATAGATTTTTTATGAGCTATTGAATTAAAATTTATGGTATTTAAAAGGAGATTTAAATAGATTATGTAATAAATATATTGATTTGTTAATTTTATTCATACCTGATATGATCATAAATGAATATGAGTTCCTGTTTATGAGTTGGAATTACTGAAATTTTTATAATAAGGTTATTTATTAAAGTAATAGTTTCATGGTAAGGATCTAGCAGCTTTCTAAAAAGAATATGTTGTTGCTGTTGTAAAAAATCAAATGTTTCTTTGTTAAAAAATTGATTATTAGTGTATATTTTATGTAGCACTTTTGAATAAGTAGGGTTTTCGTCTAACCATGATTGTTCTAAATGCCAAAACTTTATGAAGTTATTATTATAGAATGATAACTTATTATCATTACCATATATTGCTATGGCGCAAGATAAGTTGTTTAATAAGTTTTTCTGTAAATCAATATAGCTTTGTATTTCTTGAGTGAGTTGCTTTACTTGTGTCATATCTTGTCCATATCCAATAAATTCTTGGGTATGGGGGTTGATAATTTCTGTTAGTGTATAGAGTTTTCTTTCATTTTCAATAATCGTATATATGCTTTCCTGATATTTATCGGGGAAAACTTTATTACTAAGTGTCCTGTTTTTAAAAAATTCTCTATTTGAATGACATTGTGTAAATTTAATGTAAAAAGGATTATATACTGTTACTTTAAAGTCTTTATCTCTTTTCCATGTAGGATACGGAAGTACATCGATCATATCTTTATAATTTTCCAGTTCTTGTTTTAATTTTGCGTTTTTATGTTCTAATTGTGTTATTAGTAATTTTTCTTTTGTAGTATTTTGAATCCATAGTAATACTCCTACAATTTTATCTTGATTGTTAACAATGCTTTGCCCATAACAAAAGCAGTAAATTTCCGTATCTTTTCCTTTTAGATCTATTGTAAAAGATTTATTTGTTTTTCGTGCATCTGTAAAATTTTTTTTAAGTTGATGTGACTCTTCAAAAAAGTTGGCAAGCTCATCAAAAGAATAGAATATTGTGTTTAGTAATAACTGTAAATTAGGGGAAAATTTTTCTATACGTTTTTCTTCGTCCCATAAGTAAAATCCATCTCCTAAAGATAAAAGTAAATTAGTAATAAGATTATTATTGTGTTTTAAATTATTTATGCTTATATTAGCATAAAAGTAAGCAGCAGTTAGAACTGATATGGTAAAAATAAGAAGAAAAATAATAGTATAAATAAACATATATTACTTCATTCTATATAAAATTGTAAAAAACTTCATATTGTATGCGACACGTACAAAGGTAAGTTGCCAATCATTTTAAATCCTAGTCTTTTATATAAATTAATAGACGGTTTCATACATTGAGCTACTGCGTATTTACAATAGTGTTGTTGTGCTATTTTAATTCTTTGTAATACTATACTAGTCCCAATTCTTTGATTTCTATATTCTGGTAGAATACCATCACTATAAAAACCTGCAACTTGATTGTAAATATACATTCCACATATACCTACTATTGTATTGTGTAGTTTTACTAAAAAGAATTTTAATTCTGATTCGGAAGCTTTATAGCTAGATATGCCCCTGAGAAATATAGATACCTCATTGATATTACAGTGGAAAATTTTTGATGCGAGAAGATCTAGCTGAGTTAATTTTGGTTGATTATCTACAATGTCTAAAGTGATATTTATATTGTTATTGTATGGTATGAAGTAGTTAGTTATATTAGCAATAGCTTTTTTTGGAGAGTTAGCAAGTGTTAAGCCTAGATCTTCAAGAATGGGTTGTGCATGTTTTACTGATGAATCTAAAGGCCAAGTGGCCTCAATTTTTCTTTGTTGTAAGTATTGCAATACTTCTTTTATTGATTTATGGAAAGTATTATCGTTTGTTTTTTCAAGAAAAACGTAATTAAATATAGGGCTTTTGCTACCGTTAATTGTTGATGTGATGTTATTAAATGTATGCAATTCCCAATTTGATAGTCGTGTAGCATAAGTAATGTATTGTTTAAGGTTATCCATGACTATAGAATAATGCATTCTGTTAATTCCTTTAAACCTTAGTAGTGAAGTAAATCTTGTAACATATAGCATAGGATGCTGCGGACATGACTGCGGCTATTATATCATCAAGCATTATTCCTAACGCGCCTTTAATGTTTTTGTCGACAATGTTAATTGGCCAAACCTTTATTATATCAAAAAATCTGAATAATGTAAAACTAGCGAAAAATATACTTATATAGTTTATTTTATTTTTTAATATAAATGTATCATTGTTTTCCGTGAATAAGATTATTAATGTGAATGTCATTAATTGCCCTAGCACTTCGTCTATAACGACTTCTTTCGGATCCTGTATTCCAGGATGAGATATTAAATATTGTGGTATTGACCATAAACCAAGAAAAAGTATTATTACAGATATTATAACACCATAAATACTATTTATTATAACTAGCGGTATAAAAACTACTGATGCTAAGCTTCCTATGGTACCTGGCATGTTTGTTAACTTACCACAGCTAAACCACGTTGATACTATATCGTAAAGTGGCATCATTATTTTACATGATAAATAAATACATCATTACTAAATACTTTTTCTACTTCATCCACCAATCATTCACAGGGTAGCTTTTGCAAGGAGTATTACTGTTTAATCTTATACATGGACTTTTGATTCTACGCTCTTTTTTTGTGAAACTGCAGCTTGATATAGCAAGCAACAGTATACAAAAGACAAACGCTATAGCAACTTGCTTCATTTATTATTGCCTATTTTTACTTTATTGTAATATATATAAATAATTTACTTAATATAGTCAAGATTAGCTTATAATAGCGGTTAAAAATACTATAACTTGTTAGCATTATTAATATTAAAAGATAAAAAGCAATAGTTAAAGAGCAAATAATAAGCAGTTTGTCTTATTAGTTTTTTATATATTATAATATTTTATTGTTATGGTTAAGTGTTAAAAGAGTTATGACTTGCCAGCATTATAAGTTACTTATCAAAGGTACATTATTATAAAACCAAATTTTATATCAGGTGTATAGTCGTATTTAATAACTTAAATTGTTTTGTATATTGTTTTAAACATTACTAATTTGTAGTAGGTAGTATTATTGAAATAATCATATATTAGCTGTACATGATTTATGGTGATGGTAAGATCTTTTTCTATATAGCTATAATTAGTATTTTATTAGAAATACATTAGTTATTTATCTTTATGTGCTTAATGTATATTTAATGTTGGATACATTGAATATGAATTGAAGTAATGACAAGTTGTGTATGATATTAGTTGTTATAAAAGTACTTACAGATTAAAGTTATGTAATGTACAAAGTATGTCAGAATAATTATATTGTAGTACTTATAGTAAGTAGTATTTTGATAAATTATGAATTGTTGACATAAATAAAGCTTGCGTTTACTATTTTTATATACTAAGGTGGTCCCGTAGCTCAGTTGGTAGAGCAACTGACTCTTAATCAGTTTGTCGTGTGTTCGATTCACACCGGGATCAGGTTTGAAAGTGGTTATTTGTGGTTACTTAGATCTATAAAAAAAATAAAAGTGTTTGTTAGTTTATAAGCTGATGTTAAAAATCTTGAGTCTTGTGTGTTTAGTGAGTATAATTCCTTACTTTTTGGAGGATTACTGAGTTATTAATCGTATAAATTAATGGTTTTAATGTGCGGATATGGCGGAACTGGTAGACGTGCTAGGTTTAGGTCCTAGTAAGGAGACTTGTGAGGGTTCGAGTCCCTCTATCCGTACTCTAGTCTTATCAATGGAGTATTAGGTTTATTATTATGGATGGGTTTTATATTGCCAAAGAAATTTTAAGAGATAAATTAAAGCATGAGTATGAATTTATTATTGATAATGACTATTTTCAAAGACAATTGGATGATAAATTCAAGGAAGTAGCTAAATCTGTAAAGATTTCTGGATTTAGGCCTGGTAAGGTTTCAGTTGATGTAGTTAAAAAGCTTCATTTTGATGATGTAGTAAATTTTGTAGTGTCAAAAATTATAGAAGATGTTTCTTCTTTATTCTTGAAAGAAAATAATTTTCAGGAAGTAGTTTCATCAAATGTTGATGTTAGTTTTATTCCTAATGAAAAGGTCAGCAGTGATAATATTCATAGGTTACAATTAATGTATAAATTACAATTTGAAATAATGCCGGAAGTTCCTTGTTTTGATATTGAAAATGTAACTTTAAAAGATAGGGAAGTTTTGATAGGTAATAAAGATATAGATGATTTTATTGATACTTTAAATAGCAAGTATGTTAATTTTGTTAAACCTGATAATGAACAGCATGAAATATGCAAAGGAGATAAGGTTATTATTAACTACTATGGTAAGATACGAGGCAAGGCCTTTAAAGGTGGAAGTGCAAAAAATTATGAAGTCGTAGTAGGTGATTCTCATCTATTAGAAGATTTTGAAAATAAACTAATAGGAATGAAAAAAGGAGAGCAGAAAATGTTTCCACTTTTATTTCCTTGTGATTATAAAATTGCTCATATGGCAGGTAGAGAAGTAGAAATGTTAGTAGATATCCAAGATGTTTTTGTATCAAAAGGTGCTGATAATCATGAAGAGTTGGCTAAAGGTTATGGGTTTGATGATGTGGAAGCAATGCGAACATTTTCCGAAAAGGCAATTAAAGAGAAGTGTACTCAAATGAACAATATTTTAATGAAAAAGGAGCTTTTTGATTATATGGATGATAATTATTCATTAGATGCGCCAGAGTGCGTTGTGTCAACAGAGCTTAAAAAGGTAAATCATGAGTTAGAAAATAGTAAATTAAATACAAAAATTGATCCATTAAAGGAAGCTGTAAAACGAGTGAAATTGGGTATGATATTAATGAAAATATCAAAGGATCATAATATATCTGTGGTAAGTGAGGATGTTGTAAATTTTATTAAGAGTAATTATGTTGATTATGGTGCAAGCTTTAATAATGTGATAAAATTATTAAAATCTAATAAGGATTTTAGTAATTATATTAGGGGAAAAGTCCTTGAAGATAAGGTTGTTGATTATATAATTGGTTGTGTCAAAAAGGAAAAGGAAAACATAACTTGTGCAGATTTAGAAGAATTATTTAATAGTATTTCTTAATTTTAGTGGATGTTATGTTGAATAAATTGTGATAATTAGTACATTTTGAATGTAGGGAATTAATAAGGGAATAATATTTATGAATTTAATACCTATGGTTGTTGAGCAAACTAGTCGTGGTGAGCGTGCTTATGATATATATTCAAGGTTACTAAAAGAAAGAATCATTTTTGTTACAGGAATAGTAGAAGACAATATGGCTAGTTTGATAGTTGCTCAGCTTATATTTTTAGAAGCTGAGAATCCAGAGAAAGATATATCAATGTATATTAATTCTCCGGGAGGGGTTGTTACAGCTGGATTATCTATATATGATACTATGCAGTATATTAAGCCTAAGGTTTCTACTTTGTGCTTAGGACAGGCAGCTTCTATGGGGTCTCTTCTTTTAGCGGCTGGAGAACATGGTATGCGATATGCCTTACCAAATTCTAGAATAATGATACATCAACCTTCTGGTGGTTTCCATGGTCAAGCAACAGATGTAGAGATACATGCGAAGGAGATTTTAAATGTTAAGCGTAGATTGAATGAGATTTATGTAAAGCATACAAGTAAGTCTTTAGAAGAAGTTATAATTAATATGGAGAGAGATAATTTTATGTCTGCTGAGAAAGCAAAAGATTTTGGTATAATTGATAAGGTTATAGATAAAAGGCTAGATATTATATTAGGGAATTAAGGAAAATGAATGTCGGATAATGATAAGAATACTTATAGTTGCTCATTTTGTGGTAAGCTTCATAGTGAAGTAAAAAAACTTATTGCTGGTTCTGAAGTATTTATTTGTAATGAATGTATAGATCTTTGTAGTGGCATATTACAAGAAGAGGGTAAATTATATAAAAATACTAGCTTTGATCTTAAACCAAAAGATATTAAGAAGGTTTTGGATGAATACGTTATAGGTCAAGAGCATTCTAAGAAAGTTTTGTCAGTAGCTGTATATAATCATTATAAACGCTTGTTGAATTCTAGTGTTATTAGTGATATTGAAATATCTAAGTCTAATGTTTTACTAATCGGTCCGACAGGTTCTGGAAAAACTTTATTAGCTCGTACTCTAGCAAGGGTGTTACAGGTGCCTTTTGCTATGGCAGATGCTACTACATTAACAGAAGCAGGATATGTTGGAGAAGATGTTGAAAATATTTTGCTAAAGTTATTGCAGGCAGCTAATTTTAACGTTGATGCTGCTCAGCGTGGTATTATCTATATTGATGAAGTAGATAAAATATCAAGAAAATCTGAAAATACTTCTATTACACGTGATGTTTCTGGTGAAGGCGTTCAGCAGGCATTGCTTAAAGTTATAGAAGGTACTGTATCTTCTGTGCCTCCACAAGGTGGTAGGAAGCATCCTCATCAAGAGTTTATACAGATTAATACTGATAATATTCTATTTATTTTTGGTGGGGCATTTGATGGATTAGAAAAAATAATAGAAGCACGGAATCGTGGTAGTTATATGGGATTCGAAGCAAATGTGCAGCAATTATCAGATAAGAAAAAAAATATACTTTGTCATACTGCTCCTGAAGATTTAGTAAAATTTGGATTAATACCAGAGTTTGTGGGTAGGATACCTGTTGTTACGTCATTAGGTGAATTAGATGAGAACACTCTTTATCGTATTTTGGTTGAACCTAAGAATTCACTAGTAAAGCAATATACTAAATTATTTGAGATGGATAACATAGAGCTTATGTTTAGTGATGAAGCTTTGTTTAGTATTGCTAAAAAAGCTGTTGACAGGAAAACAGGAGCAAGAGGATTGCGTGCTATTATGGAAAATTTATTGCTTGATTTAATGTTTGATTCTTCAAATTGTACAAATAATAAAATATTTATTAGTGCACAAATGGTAGATGAGATGGTAGTAAGTGATAATTGTTTTAAAAAATACTAGAAAAGGTTATATATGAAAAGCGAAATTTTGCTGCCGGTCTTAACTTTACGTGATACAATTGTTTTTCCTCAAGTAGTTATACCTTTGTTTGTAGGTAGAGAAAAGTCTATTAGTGCTTTAAAGTATGCTACTCAAAATAATGATTGTAAAATTTTGCTAGTGACGCAAATAGATGGAGCAGTTGATCAGCCAAGTTTAACTGATTTATATAAAGTAGGAATTGTTGCAGATGTTATGCAGCTTTTAAAGCTTCCGGATGGAATCATGAAAGTTTTAATAAAAGGAAGGTATCGTGCACAAGTAGTAAATTTTATAGAGGGTGATAGTTTTCTGCAAGCAGAAGTTAATGTAGTTAATAGTGATAATAA
The DNA here is from genome assembly GCF_000964795.1 of Candidatus Neoehrlichia procyonis str. RAC413. Taxonomy (GTDB): domain Bacteria; phylum Pseudomonadota; class Alphaproteobacteria; order Rickettsiales; family Anaplasmataceae; genus Neoehrlichia; species Neoehrlichia procyonis. The sequence continues at coordinate 1,188,835 of NZ_LANX01000001.1, forward strand.
TATAGTTATAAATGATGATGTTGAAGCTTTAAAAAGATCGGTTCTAAATGAGTTTGATGTTTGGAGTAAATTAAGCAAGAAAGTACAGTCAGAAGCTTTATCATCAATTTACGAAATTAAAGAACTAAGTGATTTAGCTGATGTTATAGCTTCTCATTTAAACATTAGGGTTTCAGATAAACAAAAAATTCTTGAAGCATTTGATGTCATTGAACGCTTAGAGCAAATATATAGTTTTATTAAGTTAGAGATCAATATATTAAATGCTCAGAAAAAAATTGATAATAGAGTTAAGTTACAAGTTGAAACAAATCATAAGGTTTATTATTTAAATGAGCAGCTAAAAGCTATACAAAAAGAATTGGAAGACAGTGAGGGTGCATACTGTGATATTGATTCTGCTAGTGAAATTGAAAAGAGGATTAATAATACATTATTATCTAAAGAAGCAAAGGAACGGGCTTTAAATGATCTAAAACGCTATAAAAAAATGAATTTTATGTCTCCTGAAGCAAATATTATTTCTAGTTATCTTTATTGGTTACTTGATCTTCCATGGGGCAAATATAAAAATTCTAGAATTAACATGGATAATTCTTTAAAGATTTTGAATAATAATCATTATGGTATGGATAAAATTAAAGAGAGAGTTTTAGAATTTTTAGCAGTACTAAAAAGAATAAAAAAACCTCAAGGTCCAATTTTATGTTTTGTTGGTCCTCCCGGAGTAGGTAAAACATCGCTAGCAAGGTCAATAGCAGAAGCAACAGGTAGGGAGTTTGTACGTATGTCTTTAGGTGGTGTTCATGATGAATCAGAAATTAGAGGTCATAGAAGAACATATATAGGTGCAATGCCTGGAAAGATAATCAAACAGATGAAGCAAGCAAAGTCATGTAATCCTTTGTTTTTGTTGGATGAAATAGATAAGGTTGGCTCTGATTATAGAGGTGATCCTACAGCTGCATTGCTTGAAGTATTGGATCCTGAACATAATAAACATTTTGTTGATAATTATATTGAAGTGGAATTTGATCTTTCAAATGTAATGTTTATTGCGACTGCGAATAGTTTAAACTTGCATAAACCTCTTCTTGATCGTATGGAAATAATTCAGCTGTCTGGTTATACAGAGGAAGAAAAATTGAAAATAGCGAGAGCGCACCTTATACCTAAATTGTATAAGGATCATGGATTACAAGAGAAAGAGTGGAGTATTTCTGATGATGCAATATATAGCTTAATTAGGTTTTATACTAAAGAAAGTGGAGTTCGTAACCTTAAAAGAGAACTTTCTAATCTTATGCGAAAAGTTGTGAAAGAAATATTAATGAATAAAGAAATAAAAAACGTGCATATTAATCATAATAATATTGAAAAGTATATGGGTGTACCAAAATATACTTTTGGTATTGTAGAAAAAGATGATATGGTGGGGGTAGCTACTGGATTAGCATATACTGATACTGGTGGAGATATATTAACGATAGAATCGGTATTAATGCCAGGTAAAGGTGGTATAAAATTTACGGGGAAATTGGGTGAAGTAATGCAAGAATCAGTAAAAGCTTCATATAGTTATATAAGATCAAGATGTTTAGAGTTTGGTATTCAATCTAAGAAATTTCAGGTTAGTGATATACATTTACATGTACCGGAAGGTGCAATACCAAAGGATGGTCCTTCTGCTGGTATTGCTATGTGTACTTCAATAGTATCTTTAATGACAGGAATTGCAGTAAAAAAAACAGTTGCAATGACGGGAGAAGTAACTTTAAGAGGACGTGTTCTTGCTATAGGTGGTTTAAGGGAAAAGTTATTGGCAGCATTGCGAGGGGGTATAACAACTGTTATTATTCCGATTCAAAATAAAAAGGATATGATTGAAATACCAGATAATGTTAAACAAGGAATGAAATTTATATTTGTTTCAACAGTTGATGAAGTTATTAATAATGCTTTGGTTCGTCCAGTGAATCATTTGAGCAAAAATGATACATTTATTAATAACAAAATGATTAATACAGATGAAGAAGATTGTACGATACTAAATTAGTGTAGGTATTATTTTATTGGTGTTATATATTAAATGAATAAGTGGTAGCTCACTTATTGAGTGTTGGTACTACACTTGTGATATGTAAGTAAATGGTTGTTTTTTGTTTTTATTAATTGAAGACAATATGGGTAACGAATTATTTATCTTCATTATTTTCACTAAATAGTACATAAATAGTTTAACATTAGTGGAAGATAGAAAAGGACTAATAACTAAAAGATAATAAGTCTATTTTATCTGTGTTTGGAAAAAGCTATAATCTTTTTATAATATTATATATCAATGTAGTAGGTAATGATTTATCTTATGCTTCCTAAAGTAGATTATATGTACAACATATAAAAGTACTGGATGGATATATAAATAGTTTTGCCCTTTTCTTAATCAATGTTGTTATATAAATAGGTTATTCAAATCTATACTCTAATAGAAAATCATTAATACTACATAATATTTTTGTATTAGGTTATATCTATTGCAGTTTATTAGTTAGTATTAAGGTAGTATATCTAAATATTTTTATCAAAGAAACTATAGGGGTTATATAAAAAACTTATATAACTACACAAATTATAAATTGAATTGTTGTATTGTATTGAGCTATTTTCTTATAAGAATATATTACATATTTAAGTAACATTTTTTGTATATCATTATTATCTAGTGATTAAATTGACTTTATAAGTTTTTATGTCAGCTTATATATAAGTAAATGTTTATCAAAGTAAAAACTCTATAAATTTACTTATGTAGCTTTAAGCTGTATTTCGAATTATTTTTATAAATTATGTTGGTTTATAAGTAATAGTTTAATTTATAGTTAATAATTACATGTAGGTAGTGAAAATGTTATGCTGTTTTTGCTATGTTGTAGGGGTTTATAATTGGGGTTGTGATCTATATAAACTATATTATATGGTAATAGTTTTTTGTGGTATAATAAAATGTGCTGTTGTAAATTATATTTTTATGTAATACAATATAGTTGTTTTGTGGGGCTGTAGCTCAGGGGTTAGAGCTGATCGCTCATAACGATAAGGTCGTAGGTTCAATTCCTACCAGCCCCACGTTTATGTGTAGGGTGTATAAGTTAATTTTTTTGTAAAGGAGTGTAAATTATTTTTTATTTAAATTACTATTTATGCTGCGATTAGTAGTTGGTAAGAGTTATTTGTATGAGTATGTTAAGTTATACAATAGTTTTGGTATTTATATAATTAATTATTATGTAATGTGAAATTTATTTTTTAGATCTTCAATGCTGACTTAGTATTATAGAAAGTTTTTTAAACTTTAATGGGTATTATTATATAAATAATTTATGAGGTTTTTTAATTTTTGATTTATTAATATAAATCCTATTTGTTTTTTGTTTATATCAATTGTGTATCCTGATTATTATGTGAGCAGTTATTTACGATATGATTTATTAAAAATATTTATGAGTTTTTATCAGAGTTTTCAATTGTTATTTTGATTGCACTTATGGATAGTTTATGAGTCTGCAAAGTTTTAGATTTTTATTAATATAAACTACTTGTTTTTTTTTGCATCAATGATTTATATTCTTTATATATACAAGCTATTTATAGGTATGGTTTAGATAGTAATATGAAAGTGATATTTATGGGTTCATCGGAGTTTTCTGTTGCTACTTTGATTGCGCTTTTAAATTTTCAATGTAGGGTTTTAGCTGTTTATACTAAAGCACCTAAACCTGCCGGTAGAGGGAAAAGCATTAAAAAAACGCCTGTACATGTAGTTGCAGAACGTTATAATATTGATGTATATACGCCATCTTCTTTGAGATCTAATGGTGAAATTGAGAAAATACGTGATATGAATCCAGATGTAATTGTAGTTGTTGCATATGGATTAATACTACCTAAGCAATTATTAAGTATTCCAAAATATGAGTGCATTAATATACATCCGTCTTTGTTGCCACGGTGGAGAGGTGCGGCTCCTATGCAACATACAATTCTGTGTGGAGATATTATGACAGGAGTAACCATTATTAAAGTCAGTGAACTATTGGATGCAGGTGATATATTGTTGCAAGAAAGTGTTGCTGTTGATGTAGAAGATAATATCGATACTTTAAGTTGTAAATTGTCTTGTATAGGCAGTAAATTAGTTATTAATGTATTAAATAATATTGATAATATGTTACCTATAGCACAGAGTAATGTTGGTATTACCTATGCAAATAAATTAATAGATTTTAGAATAAATTTTAATGATTCGGCAGAATTTATATGTAGGCAAATAAGAGCTTTTTATCCAAAGGCTTTTTTTATGTTACATGGAAAAAGGATTCGAATATTGAAAGCATGTAGTTATAACTTTGATCAGTTAAATGTTGGTGATGTTATTAATGATAGTATGCATATAAAGTGTGGGAAAGGTACAGCATTAATACCTATTGTAATACAGATGGAAGGTAAAAATGTATGTAGTACTGATAATTTTTTACGAGGGTATAGAAAAAAGATTTTTGGATCGCTATTACAGTAGTAATGTTAATTAAAAAAGGATAAAGCTATTTATATAGTTATCAGTGTTTGTATATGTTGATATACATGTAACTTGTTTAAGTAGATAAAGTATATTTGTTGTTATTTTAGTTGTTGATTCTTTTATATTTTTACATATTATTGGCGTGAATGTGAAAAGTAATTTGTTAGTTGTAATAGAGTGTGACTGTTTAAAGTTATATTTATAGTTTTTTTTGTAGTGCTTGTACTTCTTTACTAAAAGCTTTTTTATATGTTGGCGGTATAAATGATATATAGATTTGTTGTATATGTTACAAGATTGACAGAAGAGATTTTGTAAAATAAAATTACTAGCTAAGGATTCTAATAGTGTATAAAAATATGGGCTGTGTTATTGCAACTTTTTATCGTTTTGTATATTTATCTAATTATTATGATATTCAACCTGTATTAAGAGATTTTTGTTTATATCATGGAATAAAGGGTACAATAATTTTGGCTGAGCAAGGAATTAATGCTACAATATCAGGTAGTGATTTTGCAATAAATAATTTATTTTCCTTTTTAGATTTAGATAGTAGATTTAAGAGTATTCAATATCATAAGAGTTATTCAAAAGAAGATCCTTTTGCTAAAATGAAGGTAAGATTAAAAAAAGAAGTTGTACATATGGGAATTACAGATCTTGATTGTTCTGTTAATGGGAAATATATTTCTCCAGATGATTGGGATGATTTTATTTCTGAACCTATGGTGTATGTTATAGATACTCGTAACAATTATGAAGTAAAATTTGGAAAATTTAAAAATTCTATAAATCCTAATACATCTTATTTTAGAGAATTTCCTAGGTGGGCAGAATTATGGTCAATTGACAAAGCGCATGATATACATATTGCAATGTATTGTACAGGGGGAATTAGATGTGAAAAATCTACTGCTTTTATGAAAAATTTGGGTTTTAAAAATGTATATCATCTAAAAGGTGGGATATTAAATTATCTACACAGTACAGATAACAGAAATAAGTTGTGGACGGGAGAGTGTTTTATTTTTGATGATAGGATTGCTGTTAATGAACATTTACTTCCTAGTGATAATATAAAGTGCGTTAAATGCTCAAAAAAGGTAAGTAATAAGGATACTCAGTCAATATCTAGAGGATATGTTATATGTTGTGAGTGTAGGTCTAATGCACATCGTGTATCAATAGCTTAAGTTTATATCAATTATATTATATGTTGCGTTGATGATTGTTTTTTACCTATTAGTTTACGGCAAAATAGTAGTTTTAAATAAGCATAAGCATGGCTTTAGCATATGATGGTAATGGTTCTTTAGAATTGGGAAAGTTTTGTATATTGGCAAACAGGTTCCAGCTGCCCAAAATAAGAGTTTCCATATAAGATGTTTGCTATAGTATATTTTAAAAGGTTATGTACAATGCAATAAGATGTTGATTTTATGGTTATTGAGCATTATGCATTTAGCGTTATCCTGTTAAAAACTTAATTTGCATATTATTTTAATAGATCTTAATTAAGTTAGTTTATGATTGAAAAATATAATAAATCATGGATTCTAAAAAGAACGGTAAAAATTTTAGGTTAAGTATTATGTTATGTTATAACAACATGTTATATGAGACTTATAATAAGTTAATATAGGTGAAATAATATATTTGTTGGATAGCTTTTATGTAAACTAGTTTTTATCTTGTGCTTAAGGAGAAAAGTATAAAAACTTTTTTGTTAAGGTTTTCCAATGTATTAAGGTAACTTGTATAATTATGCTGATATCTATAGATTTATGAGCGCGTATATTTTATATGACTAATAAAGTAACTTTAAATTTGCATTTGATTTCTGATTCCACTTGTGAAACGGTAATCTCGGTCGCTAGATCAGCATTAGAACATTTTACATCTATAAGAGTGAATGAATTTGTATGGTCATTAGTCAGTAGCCGTAAGCAGATTGATAAAATTATTTTGGCCATTAATCCTGAAAAATATAATCTTATTATGTATACGATGGTTGATGATAAACTGAGAGAATATTTAAAAGAAAAAGCGAGTGTGCAAAATATTAGGTGTATACCTGTTTTATCACATATTATTAGAGAAATTTCTTGTTATTTAGATATAGCAAGGGATATCAATGTTAGTGCTAATAGATTAAGTGATGAGTACTTTAATCGTATAGATGCAATAAATTACACAATTGCTCATGATGATGGACAAAGTCTTTGGGATATAGATCAAGCAGATATAATTATTGTGGGAGTTTCTAGAACTTCTAAATCCCCAACTAGTATATATCTTGCTTATAGAGGATATAAAGTAGTTAATATTCCTTTAGTTCATTCTATAGATATGCCTGTAGATTTGTCAAAATTTACGGATAAACTAATAGTTGGATTAACTATTAACATAGATAGGTTAATACAAATACGTAAAAATAGATTAATGTCTATGAAAAATTATGATAATTATGAATATGTTAACTATGAGCAAGTGTTTGAAGAAATTAATCTAATGAAAAAAATTTGTACGCAAAATGGATGGCCTATCATAGATGTTACACAAAAATCTGTTGAAGAAATTGCTGCAACTATAATTCAATTTTTTAATAAAATAAGTTGTTAATTAAATAAAAAAAGTTATCCTAGTAAGTTAATTGTATAATTAATTTATTTTCTTGTATGTATAGTGGTTTAGTAATAAAGTAATTAGTGAATATATTAAATTATTAATATACGGTTTATATAATCTATGATGGAGCGTAGGTTATTATTGAAAGTTTTTTTATGATCAACTTGTAATATATATAATAATTATAATATAGTATATTTTAATAATAGGTTTTATAAAATAAGTGCAAATTATAATATAATTTTGAAAATATTTAGGATAATATACCTATATGGGTTTTAATGTAGATATAATTGTAAAAATGATATGTAAATTAACTTGAATTATTATGTATTTGATCATTATAGCAATTATAAGATAAAAAATGTTAGTGATATATTGAGAAAATAATTAATATTTATGTAAACATGTTAAAGGTAGTGATATTACTGAATGCTGATTATAAGTAGTTGTTATGTGATTCTTTGCTAACCTTAATGTATAATAATATTGCCTTGTGTGATTTATTACTTCAAAGTAGTTATGTGTTGTTACTTGTAATTACAAGAAATAGCGTAATTGTAAGGTTCATTTTATGTATCTGTATAAAAATCTGTTGTGGTTTTTATTCATTTTTAATTTATGAATTACTTAATTTATTAAAATACTGTGAGATGTTATGTATATAATAGAAAAAAGAGAATTAAATGTAGGGAAAGTTATTAATGATGTTATATATGATTTATATGTGGAGAATGATCAGGATATTTATGTTATTGATACGAATAATGGCGATAACTGTATAGACTATTATTTTGATGGGGAAGAAAAACTGCAATTTATATATTCTTGCTATAATGATAATAGTAAAAAAAATTTTCATTTAGCCTATCAAAAAGCAATTCAAGTTTTAAATAATACTAAATGCTTAGATATTAAAGATGCGTATCGCGATTGTCTAGTGCTTGCAAGAGCTTATGCTAATTTTGATAATTTATGCTCTAGTATAGATGATTTAACTAGTAATTATTTTCCTTGTATAGCAAATGATTTTCAGTGTAATAATATAAAATTTAATTTTAAAAAGATAGAATCTATAGGGTTATATTATATAGTTCCAGATATTTATTGGTTAAAATATGTTATGAATTTAGGAGTAAGTGTTGTACAGTTGAGAATTAAAGGTAAGTCTGATGATGAAGTAGAGAAAGAAATAGCTCAATGTATTGAGTTTGCTAAAAAAAATAAAGTAAAGTTATTTATTAATGATTATTGGAAACTTGCTATAAAGTATGGTGCTGATGGTGTGCATTTAGGGCAAGAAGATTGTAAAACAGCTGATATTTATAATATATATCAATCGGGACTATATTTGGGTATAAGTACTCATTGTTATCACGAATTGGCAAGAGCATGCTATTTTAATCCCTCTTACATTGCATTTGGTCCAATTTTTCCTACAACCTCTAAAATAATGAAGTTTAATGCTCAAGGATTAAAATTATTAACTCAGTGGGTTAAAAATACAGATTGTAGTGTGGTAGCTATTGGTGGTATTAATTTATCAAATGTAGATTCAGTAGTTGATTGTGGAGTAGATGGAATTGCAGTAATATCTGCACTAATTGATAGTGATAATCCTGAGAATGTTACATATGAGTTTCAAAAGAGATTTGTTAGGTAAAATTAGTAAAATTTATAAAAATAACTATTGGTTTAATATTGTTGGTATACAAAAGTGGTTTATTGTTTAAAATATTGCTATTAAATACATGATCAATGTTTAAACATTAGATAGATAATGATAAATTTATGATAATATTTTTGATATAGTGCATGTATATCTTGTAGTAGAAATTTGAGTAATTGATATAAAATAAACAATTTGTTAATTGATGATTTGTATTATGTAAGTGTATTTGTTATAGGTGTTATTGAAATGACAATATTGTAAGTATTTATATACTATGATGGTGTTATAAATCAATATTTGTACAAGTTTGTTGTAACCTGTAGTGTATAATGAATACTATTAATGATCATGTGTGTAAATTAAATAATTGGAGTATTTGTTTGTAAAGGTTATTTAGTTTTTTAACCTAGATATACATTTTAGCATTTACTAGGTCATTAGTTTTATTATTTAGAGCATATTTTCATATTTATTAAGTTATGAGCTTACTAAGCAAGAAAATCTGATATAATGTATATGATCAACTGGAATAATAGATAATTTTGTATATATACTTAATTTATTATATTATTAAGAAAGGTGTGAAAAACTTTAATTTGAATAGTTATGACTAACTTATATAAATAAAGTTTATTTATCAAGCATGTATGCAATTATTATTAATGTCGTTGGGTATTTCAACTTGTATAACAGAAATAACATTTCCATGTTTTGTTAATATTGTAAAAAAGAATCCGTATAATTGAAATTTTTCTCCTTCTTCTGGTATGCGCTCAATTTTATATACAATAAGGCCGGCAAGGGTAGATGCTTCTTCATCTGGTAAGTTCCATCTTAGTTGTCTATTAATATCTCTAATTGGCATTTCTCCGCTTATGTGATATACGTTTTCGGATATTGATTTAATTAAGTTTTCTGTTGTAATATCGTGTTCATCAGAAATATCTCCTACTATTTCCTCCAATATATCTTCTAGTGTTACTATTCCTTGTAATGCTCCATATTCATCAATGACTAAAGCAAAATGTTTACGATTTTTTCTAAAATTATGTAGTTGTACACTTAATAATGTTGTATCTGGTATAAACCATGGTTTTGTCATAATTTTATATATATCATCTTGTGTGATACTGTCGTTTTTTTCTCTTATTAAACTTACAACGTCTTTTACATGTAATATTCCTATTATTATATCTTCTCTATCTTTCCATATAGGAATTCTACTGTGATGACACTTAAGAATTTGCTTGATAAAATCATTAACATTTGTATCAATGTTGAGTGCTGATAAATTTTTTCTATGAGTCATTACTTGGGATATTTCAGTCTCTGCAAGATCTAAAATACTACTTAACATATCTAAATCTTGTTTTAGCATAGTACCTTTAGTGCTGTGCAGTAGTATTAAGTTACGCATAGCATCAGCTGCTGAGATGATCTCTGCATCTTTATGCATGCGAAAGATTTTTAATACAACGTCTACAAAATACTGTATAAGCGTTGTTAGAGGAGATAAAATAAATACACAGTACATTACAGGTGCTGCTATTAGCAAGGCAACTTTTTCTGGATTTTGTATGGCATAAGTTTTAGGTAATGCTTCAGACAATAATAATATTAAAAATGTCATTGTAATTGTGGATGCTAATATTCCTTCAGGTCCAAAGCATTTCATAAATATTGCTGTTGCAAGCGACGAGGAAGCTATATTAACAATAGTATTTCCTGCTAATACTGTACTAATAACAAGCTTTTTCTTTTGATGTAGTGAGTTAACTATAGCTGCTTTTTTATTTCCTTGTAGTGCTAGTTTATTTATGCGTGAAATACTAATTGATGTTAAGCTTGTTTCTGCTGCAGAAAACATAGCAGAAAAAAGCAGCAATATGAAGACAGTTAATATTAAAGATAACAACAAATAATCCATTGAGGATAACAATCTTCCCGATAATAATATATATATAATAACATTATATTTTTCAAGTGAAAAAATTTATCGTTTTTCATTAGTTATAAGTTTGTATATACTTAAAGTGTTTATTAAGCCAAAAAGGGTAGTATATATGCATCCAGTGGTGTACTTATTAGATATGTTATTAAGTATGTATAATTTTGCTTTGATTGTATGGTTGCTAATAAGTTGGCTTATTACCTTAAACATTGTGAATAGATATAATGAGTTTGTAAATAATGTTTTTATGGCACTTTCTAAAATTTTTCTTCCTGTCCTAAATTTTATAAAAAGATATATGCCATTAATGTATGGAGTTGATTTTTCTCCTATTATACTACTTATCTTTATCAATTTTTGTAGATATACATTGCGTTACTATTTTGGGTAATTATTTATGGTTAAGGATATAGCTTATAAATGCTATTTTTATATAAAGTTACTTAGCATTTTTTGTATGGCTGGGTTTATTTGTGTGATAATATTAACGTATAATGCCAATGACACTTCCTTTAATACTGCTAGTAGTGAATTAGTGACTAATATGGGAGGTAAGGTAGGCTCTTATTGTGCTGATATGTTAATTCAGTATTTAGGTGCTGCAAGTTTTTGTATATGGGTTTTTGTTCTATTATATGGAATTAAAGAATTACTTTATTTAAATGAAGTAATATTTTTTTATTTTATCTATTTTTTACTTACTTTAATAGGGACTAGTGGAATTTTAGGTAAGTTATCTTTAAGTGTCACAAGTAAGTATTATTATGGTGGAGTAGTGGGTATTAAGCTTTCAGTATATCCGTTTTTATTGTTACTTATAATTGTATTGGTTGGTTTATGTGGGATGATTGGATGGAAAAATGTAGTTTACTTTTTGCGGAAATGGTTATTAATTTTATTAACAAAAAGAAATAAAACTGAGAATTTTGTAAAAGAAGATGTACCTTATACTAAACAAAGAAAGAAAACTACTAATATTTTAAAAAAAATTGGAAAAGTAAAAGAAGAACCATTGTTTGAATATAGAAATAATTGTAGCGGGTTTGTTTTACCGAGTGTAGATTTTTTGTCTAAATCGAACTTGGCAAAAGATATTAATAATAAGAACGATGCAAGTGACGTTGCTCAATTGCTTGATGAAGTTCTGAAAGATTTTGGTATATACGGAAAAATAATAAATGTTCGTTATGGACCAGTGGTAACATTATATGAATTTGAACCTTCTGCAGGTACTAAATCTTCAAGGGTAATAGGATTATCTGATGATATTGCACGTTCTATGAGTGCTTTATCTACTAGAATATCAGTAATACCTGGAAAAAATGTGATGGGAATAGAATTACCGAATCAGCATCGAGAGATAGTAATGTTAAGGGATTTAATTGATAGTAAAGAATATCGAGATGCAAAGTTAAAATTACCAATAATTTTAGGAAAAAGTATTGATGGAGAACCGGTAATAGCAGATTTAACGAAAATGCCGCATCTTTTAATTGCCGGTACAACTGGTGCTGGTAAGTCTGTTGCAATTAATACTATGATTTTGTCTTTGTTATATAGTTTAACACCTGAACAATGTAAAATGATACTTATAGATCCTAAAGTGTTAGAGTTATCAATATATGATTCTATACCACATTTATTAACTCCTGTTGTTACCGAGTCTAAAAAGGCAATAGCTGCATTGAAATGGGTAGTTAGTGAGATGGAGAATAGATATAGATTAATGTCGGCTATAGGGGTTAGAAATATTATTGGATATAATGATAAAGTAAATGAAGCTATTAATAATGGTGTTATGCTTGAAAGAACTGTCCAAACAGGCTTTGATAAAAGTACAGGGGAACCTATTTTTGAAAAAATATTAATAGAAGCTAAGCTATTTCCTTATGTAGTAGTTATAGTGGATGAAATGGCAGATTTAATGTTGGTATCTGGAAAAGAAATAGAATCTTCTATACAGAGATTATCACAAATGGCTAGGGCTGCTGGCATTCATATAATTATGGCTACTCAGAGACCATCAGTTGATGTAATTACTGGTGTAATAAAAGCAAATTTTCCAACAAGAATTAGTTTTGCTGTAACATCTAAGATAGATAGTAGAACTATTCTTGGGGACCAAGGAGCTGAACAATTGCTTGGAATGGGTGATATGTTATATATGGTTTCTGGTGGAAAAATTGTTCGTGTACATGGAGCATTTGTAAGTGACAATGAAGTTCAAGATATTGTTAATCATTTAAAAAAACAAGGTAATCCTAGTTATATGGAGGATATTACAGAAATATCTAGTGATGATGAAAATGATGATGAAAATGAACAGTGCGGTGATCATGATGATAGACTTTATAGCCAGGCTGTGTCTATAGTGCTTAGAGATCAGAAAACGTCAGTCAGTTATATACAGAGACAACTAAGAATAGGTTATAATAGAGCAGCAAATTTAATAGAGCGTATGGAAAGAGAGGGTATATTAGGTCCAGCTGCTAATTTTGGAAAAAGAGAAATCCTGACTAAATGATGTATTAGTTATATATCAAATATTTAAGATTAATTTTTATTGTTAATTTATGTAAATATTTTGTAGATTGCTTATGTTACTTTTATTGTAAATAGAGAAGTTTATTGGTTATAACTGAATATATAAAGTATGAAAGGATGAATATTGATAATGTTTAGGTATTATTGATAATAATATTTATGTTGTGTATTTGATAGTTAATAATTCAAGTATTTTTTATCAGATAATGTAAGATTGTATATATATTAAGTTTATAATTAAATGATGAAAGTTTACATTTAAATTATGTATTTACATAAGTTATGAGGTGAGTATTTTTTGTTATTGTTGTAGGTTAAGTTTATTAAATATGTCAAGTAGATAATGTATGACTTGATATACTATGGAAGATTGATATTGTTGTATATAATTATTCTACATATAGATATATGTAAAAAAAGATTAGGATAATAATATCTTCATGATGAGTTTGTAGTAATTGCGCTTATTACTTGTATGTTAGTTGTTAGCAGGAGTATGGTATTGATATTGTTTGTCTTGATATATTATATAAAGCTGCTGTAGTGCAGCTTATAGGTTATTTCATAAATAGATAAATGTTATCTTATAAATAATATCAATAATGGTAATATTATAAATGCATTGATGTTGATGTAGGCATAGCATTGCTTACTTGAGGATATACGCTATTGTTCTCATCTGTAATATAAGCTGCATTTTCTGCACTATAGGCTACAATATAGTCACTTAAGCTATTATCATTATTTATAAGATGGCTAAGGTCATCAGGTAATGTTTTATTATTATTATTATTTATATTTAGCCAAATGTTTGTTTCTTGTAAGATTTCTAATGCCATAAACATAATTGCTACTATTAGCTGTACAATTATTGCAGGTAGGATATTAAAATTATAAATATTTTGCATGTTACCTTTGAGATTTATAGCTTCTAATATATGACATACACAATGAATAAGCTCAAGGGTAGAAATAATAACATACAATGTAATTGGACGTAATATAAGGTTAAGTATAGATCTATGTCTTTCTTGAGGTGAATGCTGTTTATTTTTTTGTTGTATCCATTGATCTGAGACTCTAGATATAGAAGAGATGAATCCAATTATAGGTGCAACTAATGACAATACTAAACTTATGTTAACAAGCGTTTTAGTGTAGTTACCAGTAAGCATATATAATGAAATAGCAAACAATGTGGTCCATAGTATTGAACTCACTATTGATAATGAGCTTTGAAAGTGTTGAATTTTTGCAAGGTTACTTGTAATGATATTTTCTTTTTTATCCTTATTTGTTTGTTTAAGTGCAATAACTGATTGTAATATTAAAAATAGAGATAATATTATGGACAGACTATAGACTATATAAGTAACATATTGTTTGTATATTTCTAAGTTATAGAATTTTGCGGCAAGACTGAAGGCTGAAGAAGCTGCATCTACTATTATTATTAATAAAGTTACTGCAAAAAATAAGCGATCAACATATGATGCATTATTGTTATTATTGTTTTTTATCAAGTAATTTACGTTAATGTTATATTTTTGTTCGATCCTGCGTTTAGCGGTTAAGTATTTATTCATTATAGCGTGTCTAGCTTCTCTATATTCTTTTACTAGACGTACTGCAGTTAGCATTTCTGGAGCCATGTTGTAAAAAGTAGTATAAGGGTCATATGTGCTTATTATAGTCTTAACTTCTTTATTGATTAACTGTTGTACTATTGATAATGTATATAAGATATCTTTTTGTAAATTGGTTGCTATAGTATCATAGTTTTGAGAATCATAATTTTGTGTAATATCTGCTAATTTGTTTACCACATTATTTTTTGTGGCTATAAAATCGTTATATAACTGAGATATTTTATTTTCATAATCTGATTTTTCGCGTTGAATGCTACTGACTTTATTATGGATAAGTGTGACATTATTTGAACATTCTTGCATTTTTTGTATTTCATTATTGAAATTTGTTGTGATAGTGTTGATGTTGTCTTGAATAAGTATTTTTTTTCTTTCTTCTTGTTCTATTACTACTGTTAAGATTCTAAGATTTTTATCGGTACTTTTGATTTCTTCGTCAATTTTTTGTATTGAATCTTTTAGCATTTTGGATTGCATATTATTGTTACATTGTTGTGTTTCTATATCAATGAACTTTTGTGTGAGAGTTATGATTTTTTCTTGAATTGACCGTATATTTTGACAAGCTTTTAATATTTCTGCTAGTTTTTTATCAGTATTTTTTGTAGCATATTTAGTTCGAGTTGGTATATCAGTTGTAGGAAATTCCTTGCTATTTTCTAGCTCTTTTTGAATTGTTGTTTCTTTAATAGCTGCGAGTTCCTTTATAAATATTTTAAGTTCTTCTTGAATTTCTTGTATTTTTTCGACACTTGATTCTGTAAGACCTGTTAGCTCTTCTATAGCGGCTTTAAGTTTTTCTTGAACCTTTTCTATTTCTTCGAAAGTTGCGGATTTTTGATTAATAATGTATTGTTCTATAGTAAATATTTTTTTGTTGTTTATATTGTGTGTATTTATTAGAACATTTTGTAACTCTTTACAGATACAAGCTAGGTCTTGTTGATGAGTGTAAAACCTTAATTTAATATTATTAATGATGGTTTTATTATTAGAGCATTCTTTTTGAGCATTCTTAAGTTTCTTTTGTGCAGCATTGTAGTTTTTTGTAGCAGTGTTAAGAGCTATATTAATAGCTTCATAAAGTGGTATTGCATCATGAGGTGATGTGAAAGCTAAGAACTGTTTTCTGTGATTTGCTTGAACTTCTCTTAAGCTATTATGTATATGATTTAATTTAGTACTAACATCAAGGTATTTTTGCAAATTATTGTATGTTTCTGTGTGATTATCCATTATAGTTTTGGCAACTTTATGTTGCTTTATTGTTTCTATGGCGGATACATAAGATGTATTTATCTTATTTATGTCTTCTATGGTTGTTGCATAATCGTTTTGTAACTGTTGTATATCAGCTATTAATGTATCATGGTTTATTTGTGATAAACTATTATTAGAATTTAAAAGACTTTCTTGCAAATTGTTAACATATTCATGTGAAACACTATTAGGACTTTCCATCATAATTTTTACCTTGATTTTTTTTAACAGTAAATTATATTTTTACTTCTAGTAATATAGACGCTTGCTAGCATTAACCTGAATCTCACATTTATTTTAAATGTGTTATTAATTAATACACTAGTTACAACTAATAATTATAATCTTGACAGAAATTAAGTCAATTTTATTTTATAATAATTAGCGCGTTTGCTTCTACTATACAAATAAAACTTTTGTATTGAGTATAAAACTGACATTAGTTTATTAGAACACTTAACTCTGTTAACTATAATAAATTTATAACATCCCTTTATAAATAACACTCAGTACTTACTAATGAAAATCAGTATTTATTAATACTGTTTTAAAAATATTAACTGCCTCGTCTATTTCTTGTTGTGATATTATTAGTGGTGGAAGCATTCTTATAACATTATTACTTGCTACACATACTAACAGCTTATGCTGTATAAGCTTTTCTACTAATGCAACATTACTGATTTTATCTTGTAACTTTATTCCTAACATTAAACCTATACCTTTTACTTCTTCTATTATAGGAAATTGATTGGATAAATGTATAAGTTTATTTTTTAAGTAAATACCGTTGTTGGTAACATTATTTAAAAAACCCTCACTTAAAATTTCACTAACGACAGTATATCCAATAGTTGCTGCTAGAGGATTTCCTCCATAAGTAGATCCATGCATTCCTACGGATAAAAACTGTGCAGCATTTGCAGTTGCTAAGCATCCACCTAATGGGAACCCGCTACCAATGCCTTTTGCTACGGAACATATATCTGGTTGTACGTCAAAATGTTCATATGCAAAAAACTTTCCTGTCCTTCCTGTGCCACATTGTACGCAATCAAAAAATAATAAAATATCATTTTCATTGCATAAGAGGCGCAGCTCCTTTAATAAGTTACTATTAATTACGTTTATACCACCTTCTCCCTGCACAGGCTCTAAAAGTATGGTTCCTATGTTATTTTTACTAATAGCGCTTTTAATTACATTAATGTCACAGTCAACGTTTTCAAACCAATCAACATATGGATAGAGAAGAGGGGAAAATTTCTGTGGGTCACTAGCTGAACAGGCTGCATATGTTCTTCCATGAAAAGAATTTTTTAATGTTAATACTTTGTAACGCTCAGGTCTTCTTTTTCCATTTTGGTACGACCTTGCAATTTTTAAACCACATTCTACTGCTTCAGCACCTGAGTTGGCAAAAAATGCTGTATCTGCAAAACTACTACCTATTAATTTTTGAGCTAGCTTTACTGTTTCTGGTATAATATATAAGTTAGAAATGTGCCAAATTTTGTTTCCTTGAGTTTTAAGTGCATCTATTAATATGGGATGAGAATACCCTAAAGAATTAGCACCAATTCCAGATGTAAAGTCAAGGTAACGATTGTTATTATTATCATATAAATATACTCCTTTACCATGTGTAAAACTAAGATTTTTTGGATTGTAAAACGGCATGATAAGAGGGAATGGCATTGAATTCTCAAGAAATAATTATTAGCTAGAAGCTATACTATGGTATAACTTATGTCAAGTAATAATGTGTTAAAGTGGTTAGTGCATTATATATGCTATAGCCTATAAGGGGCGGTATGCATATCATAGATGCTATATAAAGAAGTAATACTCTAATGATTAATAAGTTTATAAAAAATCTATTATACTTTTACAAAATTAAAACATTAACTTAAACTAGAATGTGCCTTTATTATTAAATAAGTTATATAGATTAAAAAAGGTATAATTTGCAAGTTATATTGTGATATTTTGACGAAAAATCTATTATTTTTTTACGAACTACACTATAAAAATATGTAACGTATCAAATGATAAAGCATTGGTGTATGTAATATATAATGTTTATGTAGTTTTAGATTGTTTGATATAATGAGTTGTATATGAAATATGTTAAGGTTGCACTTTTGTTGGTACTTGTAAGTACATTGATTATTGTTACTGGATATATGCATATATACTTGAAATATAATTCTTTATATAGTATTTCTCAGGAAATTAACACAAATGTTAGAGATATTATTGTTAATTCCATACTTAATAAGTATACTTACTTATTAAGTAAAATCCCTAATCATGTAGGGGTAAGCCCTTATTATGTTAATGTTCTTATTAAGTTACGTGCTGAATTTATCAAGACTTTAAAGGGTATTGATGATATTTCTGTAGTTTTATATAACTTGGATGGAAATATTATATTAACTACTGACAATAATGTAAGCAATGCTCATAAAAGTTGTAATCAGAAATTATTATCTAGCGAAGAGATTGATATTTTATTAACAAAAGGAAGTTTATATAGTACGGTTGATGGTAGTACTGTTACTACAGTATTTCCTGTTTTTACGTCAAGTAGTAATTATTTAAAGCCTATAATGTTTTTAAAGGTTACTAAAAATTTTACAAGTTTGTCAAGTTTTATTACAAAAACGTATGTAATACTTACTTTTTTTATTGCATTAATAGTTCTGGTATGTATTATCTTTGTTTTTTTCATTTATAATAGAAACACAAAAATTCTTAGTAAGCAATACGATACTAATTTAAAATTAAAAGAAGCTAAGGAAATTGCAGAGAAAGAGAATGTTAGCAAATCTCAGTTTTTTGCAAATGTAAGCCATGAATTACGTACTCCTTTAAATTCTATTATTGGATTTTCAGAAATTATTTGTAATGAATCTATGGGTGCTATAGGGAACAAACAATATAAGGAATACATAAATGATATCTATCAGTCAGGTGTTCACCTGCTTAGTATAATTAATGATCTTTTAGATTTTTCTAAAGCAGAAGCGAATAAACTTACTGTACAACCAATTAAGTTTGATTTATTAAAAGTAATAGAATCATGTTGCAATATGGTATTACAAAGGGCAAGCGAAACAAAAATAAAAATAGAAAAAGAATTTCCAAATAATGATGTAATAATGTTTGCGGATCCTAAAAGGATAAAGCAAGTAATTATTAATATATTATCTAACTCAATAAAATTTACGCAGGAAAATGGATGTGTAAAATTATATGTAGAAGCAAATACAGAAGAAATAATTATTGAAATTAGTGATAATGGAATAGGTATTGCTCAACAGGATATTTATAAGGTTATGTCTATTTTTGGGCAAGCTGATAGCGAGCATTCACGTAAATATGAAGGTACGGGGTTAGGATTACCTTTAAGTAAAAAACTAGTAGAATTGATGAATGGAGTATTTAAAATCAAGAGTGAGCCAAATTTAGGCACTGTTGTTACGCTTATTTTTCCTAATGTAAATCAAGATAAGAAGCCTTTTTAGCATTTGTAAATATCATAAGGTCTATAAAATGAAGTTTATTTTAAAGTTACTTTCTTTTTTTAATCCTAAAAAAAATTTGAAAGAAAACGATAGTATTTGTTATGTAGGTGGTATAAGAAGATGTTTAAGTATTATACTAGATCTAATAATAATATTATTAATTATTCAAATTATACATGTTGTGTTTGTATATGCTGTGTACCCTAAAAATAAAATGTATGCTAAATCTATAGAAAAGTATAAAATGGAAGCTTCATTGAATAATGAAGAAAATTATTTTAAAAATGTATATTTATTTATAATAGTTGGTGAACAAATAGTACAGTTAATTGCTATATTTTTATATAAGATGTATATGTGGGTAAGATTTGCATCTACCATAGGAAAATTTTCTATGGGATTAAGGATAGTAGATGCAGAAACTTTTAAAAATGTGACAATTATGCAAGCTTTTAAGAGGTTTATTGCTTTTCCATTATCGGGAATACCTTTATGCTTAGGAATGCTGTGGGGTCATTTTGATAAACGTAAGCAGACTTGGCATGATAAAATTGCAAAAACAGTTGTAGTAACTAATAGTAGCTTAAGAAGGTATATTCAGAGTACTAAAAAAGATCTTTTGTGATGATTATGTGTAACGAGAAATAATCAGATGTTTTAAATTTAGATAGTATATTATCATTTATAATACGAACTTTAATTTTTTATAAGGATTGTAATTTCTTCTTTATTTAAGTAATTGGCATGCAAAATGTAATTGATCAAAAGATGCGGCTTTTGTATGTAGAAATTTTAGAATGAACATCTTGTCTATTAAGAATATATACACTTGTTGCTATATATAATTTACATACTGTTTGTTGCCCGCAGTTTTATAGGGAATTTCTTTAGTATATAAGAATATTGTGTCATATAAGAGTATATTGTTGATGCAAGTGGTTTGTTATTATTGTATTAAATATCTAATATAGTAAAGTTTGTATTATTTTGCTTACGGGGTTTGAAGGCTTAGTAAATTACAACATATGTCGTGGGTCGAAATTTAATGAGATGTTATTCCATATGTTATAGTGTTTTTTTGATAATCCAATTAACGGGCTACATTTATAAACGGCTCGTAAAGCACTATCTGCTATTGCTCTGAAAAAATGATCATGAGCATAACTATATTGATCGCTAATTTCTGCATTTATCACTTTCCCATCAAGAGATAAAGCAACGTTTATGATAACTTGTAAACTTCCTATATTTTTTGCTCCTGCTGGAACAGTCCAACATTTGATAAACTTACTTCTTATAGCATCAAGGATTTTTATTGATACAGGACTATTTTTGTCATAATTCACATCACCTTTTCCTATAAGACCATCTTGAGCATTATTTTGTTCTAGGTTATTAGTTGTGTTGCTTTTTTCTATGGATTTTAAAATACTTGCTAATTCTTGTTGGGGAGATGCATGTTGTGTTGCGACATTTTTATTTTTTTGGTTATGATTGGATGCAGTGTTTGTTTCTTTATTATTTGATTTAGGTTTTGTTACTTTTTTTTCTGTATCCTTCATCTTTTTATGTTCATGTTGGGGAGATGCATGTTGTGTTGTGACATTTTTATTTTTTTGGTTATGATTGGATGCAGTGTTTGTTTCTTTATTATTTGATTTAGGTTTTGTTACTTTTTTTTCTGTATCCTTCATCTTTTTATGTTCATGTTGGGGAGATGCATGTTGTGTTGTGGCATTTTTATTTTTTTGGTTATGATTGGATGCAGTGTTTGTTTCTTTATTATTTGATTTAGGTTTTGTTACTTTTTTTTCTGTATCCTTCATCTTTTTATGTTCATGGGAAGATGCTGTGTTTGTAGTATGTTTTTTTTGATTTGTATTATTTTTTGTGGGTAATTTATTTATATGGTTACTGTGGTGAGGCTTTGTTGGAGGTGTTTGTTTTAGAGGTATGTTATTTATTGTGTTTAATGGTAATGCATCAATTACAACGATATGATTAGTATAAAGATTGTTTTTTTTTAAATGTAAATTAGGTAACTTGATAAAAAAAAAACTTGTTATTAGCACGTGAAATAATAGTGAAAGAGTAACGTAAAAGATATTGCTGTGCAATAAGCGATACATTATATAGTCCAGTTAAGTTGTTGTTTTTGTTACTAGTGCTATATTTTTCAATCCATAACTATTTACTATATTAATTATCCTTATTATAGCACCATAATTTAGTTTATCATCCCCACGTATAAATATTTGTATATCTTTATTTTTTATAGCAGATATTAAGTCATTTTTAAGAGTTTTTTCATTGGATAATTTGTCGTTTATATAAATGGTACCATTGCTACTAATGGTAAGAATAATTGATTGATTAACATGTAAAGGGGTTGCCTCTTTTGCTGTAGGTAAATTTACTAGTAAAGAAGGCATGTTTTCTGTAGTGGGAGAAATCATGAATATTATTAGTAAAACTAACATTATATCAACAAAGGGCGTCATATTGATATTATGTAATAATATATGTTTTTTACGTGATATATGCATTAATTCCACTCTTTTTTCATTAATAATATTTCAAACTCACTAATGAGACCACTGAATTTATTTGAGAGTCTTGAGATAGATACAGTAAACCTATTGTAAAAAATTGTTGCGGGTATTGCCACAATTAGCCCTATAGCGGTTGCAAATAATGCTTCAGCTATACTTGGACCGATGGTTGCTAAATTACTATTAGCAGTGTTGGAAATAGCTTGAAAGCTATTCATGATTCCCCATACAGTTCCAAGTAACCCAATAAAAGGTGCTGATGAACCAATTGTAGCTAAAATTTCTATTTTACTTTCCAGTATATCAATAGCTTTATGATACTCAATATTAATTGATTGTAATATGTATTCTTTTTTATTATCTATAGGTAAATGTTTAGATTGTGCTGCAGTTAATCCAGAAATATAAACTTTAGCAATGAGGCATTGATTATTCTGTATGTGTTGATATAATTCACTTATGGATTGTTTGGCTTGTTGTAATTCTAGATATTTTTCAAATTCAGTAGTTTTTATAAGTTGTGTACGTAGCGTAATGTATTTTTTGAAGATAATTGTCCAGGAGACTATGGAAAATATTACAAGCATTAAAATAATAGCTTGCACAACTACATCTGCTTGTAGAAATAAATCAAAAAGTGATAAGCTATTTTGTGTACTTATATTAGAAGATTGAATAATGCTTTTCATAAGCTATAATATAAAGATTATTAAAATAACTTTTTTATACTATATTTATATTGTGTAATGTCAACCGTTAAAAAATGTCTATTATATTACTAGATGCATGTACAATTAATAGGATAGCGGCTGGTGAAGTAATAGAGTGTCCAGCTAGTGTAGTCAAGGAGTTGTTAGAAAATTCTATAGATGCTCAATCTACTTTAATAAATATAAAAATAGAGAATGGTGGACGTAATTTAATTAGTGTATCTGATAATGGGATTGGAATACCTAAAAAGGATATAGAATTAGCGTTTCTTTGTCATGCTACTTCAAAATTGATAGATGGTGACTTAACTAATATTAGGTCTTTAGGGTTTAGAGGAGAAGGATTGACTTCCATAGCTGCTGTTAGTAAGGTCAAGTTAATATCAAAACATGCAAAATCTGACATTGCTTGGTCTATATTAATTGCAGGAGGAGAAAAAATACAAGATTTATCACCGGAAGCTTTATCTTGTGGTACTAGTATAGAAGTAAGAGATTTATTTTTTGCAACACCAACTAGGTTGAAATTTTTAAGAACAGAAAAAGCAGAAACTCAACATATTATTGAAATAATAAATAGACTAGCAATAATAAATTATCATATTGCTTTTTCTTTATACATTAATGATAAGTTGATTTTTAAGTATTTTAAACAAGACAAAATAATAGATCGGTTGTCTGAAATTAAATTTTTTGGTGAGGAATTTAGAAATAACGCTCTAGCAGTAAACCTAGAGAAAGATGCAATCAGGTTAAGTGGATATATAAGTCTGCCAACTTTTAATAAATCTCGATCTAGTGGCATATATACTTTTGTAAATAATAGACCTATAAATGATAATTTATTAGTGGGCGCAATAAAATATGCCTATAGTGATTTTATTAGTAAGGATAAATATCCGGTTGTTGTTTTATATTTAAATATTCCATTTGATCAAGTTGATATTAATGTGCATCCCAATAAATTAGAAGTAAGATTTCAAGATAAGAAATTAGTTTTTAATATTGTTGTTAAAGCACTAAAAGATGCTCTTTCAAATAATGTGTATGTGAATCTAAAAGATAGTAATATCCTTTCTTATAATAAAGATCCTTTTGTTAAAGATAATATTGAAAAGATATGTGGTAAAACAGTTGTACAAGAATTACCTGTAAGTTCTCATTTATCAAAGTTGGAATTTGACAAATTACAAAGCAATGATAATAATGTGCTCTTATCAGGTATTCCTTCAGATAGTAATTATTTACAACATTCTGATAGTAATAGTGAGTGTAGTATAGTTTGTGATGATATAGGGTTGACATTAGATACGTCAAAAAGTAACGATAATATTTATATAAAACAAAGTGAAAATGTCCAATCTTTATTGTATGGTAAAGATGATTTAAATAATATTATAAAACGTAGTAACCCAATATATGATAAAAATAAATCAACATTGCAAGATAATAATGTATTAATACAAGATTATCCGTTGGGTTATGCTATATGTCAATTATATAATAAGTATATTGTTTCCCAGACTAAAGAATACGTTATTATAGTTGATCAACATGCAGCTCATGAAAGATTGACGTATGAATATATGAAAAAAGCTATGAGTAAAGATGGTATAAAGCGTCAGTTACTTATTATGCCAGAAGTTGTTGAATTAAATAATGAATATGAATTAGAAGCACTTCTTGAATATCAAGCACAATTGCTAAAATTGGGATTATTATTTGAATCTATGGGAAATTTGGCGGTTGTAGTAAGGGAGGTACCAGCAATATTTGGCAATTTTAATGTTAAATCTTTAATGGTAAAAATTGTTGATAGTATTATAGAATTTGGTAATACATTATTTATGGATGAAAAAATAAAAGATATTTGTGGTACTATAGCATGCTATAGTTCTATTAGAAGTGGTAGAAAATTGCATATTGATGAGATGAATGGCATTTTACGACAAATGGAGTATACGGCACATTCTGGCCAATGTAATCATGGAAGGCCAACTTATGTTAAGCTTAGTTTAACAACAATTGATAAATTATTTGAGCGAACTTAAATAATGTATTAAGTTATGCAGTTATATCTTTGTGCTATATTTACTTATTGTAAATAATGCAAAATGATAAGTATAAATATTTGCTATGTGTGATTGATATATGTAAATTTTATGGCAAAAAAATATTTATGAGCAACTTTATATAAATTTAGTTACATGTAAATGATTAATAGAGTTTTGAGTGGAATAGGAAATATGGCTATAATATTCCCTAATTAATGTAAAATGGCTTTTTTGTTCTGGTAAAACAGAAAAAAATCGCTCTAATTTATAATAAATACTTTGTAGAAAAATATAAAAAATTGTAAGTCCTAACCATAAGTATAAATAAGATTTACATAGTTATATGTTAAATGTAAAAGAAATTTTATAGGGAATAATTTGTAAATTATTTTTTATAATGCTTATTACTTATTTAAAAAATCGTGTGTTTATCAATGGAAATATTAGTATTTACCTATTGGTAATTATATTATAGAGTTACTCTATTAGATGGCCTAATGTGTATTTTGGTGATGCATAAATATTTTTTGTTTTAAATAGTTGTACTACCTAATATTTTTGATTAAAACTTCGTACATGTTATGAGTCTATGTGATATCTATAATTATGTGTAGTTTATTAAACCTAATAAAATAAAAAAATTTGCCAAAATATAACTGATTGTAGGGTGGGTGAAATATTTTAAAATTACAATACATTGTTGTGCAATAATGAATTTACTAATGAAGTATTAATGTGCTGTAGCTTTTGTTTTAATTCATAGTATTAAAGCGATTTTGTTATTTTGTAACCTTTCTATTTTTTGTGAAATTTCTAATTCAGTTAAAACAGCGAGGACTACATTGATATTAAGAGATGTTAAATTAAGAAGTTCTTCAATGCTAGTAGGTGAAGTACTTAATTGCTGTAAAATAAACTTTTTTATATCGTTTTTTTTAGTATTTTCTTCTTTATTATTGTTTGTAATATTGTCACTATATATTAACTTCTGTTGTAATGGGTTGTAATTAAATGTGATACCGTCTATTATATCATTTGCAGATTCTACTAGTTTTGCACCATTTTTTATTAAATTATTACAACCTGAATATCTTATATCTAGTGGTGATCCAGGAACTGCAAATACTTCTCTGCCTTGTGATAATGCTAAGTTTGCAGTAATGAGAGATCCTGATTTTTTAGATGCTTCTACTACTACAATACCAAGCGATAATCCAGATATTATGCGGTTACGTTGAGGGAATAACTGTGCTTTTGGCAATGATGAAAAAGGTAATTCAGTAAGTACTAACCCTCCATTATGTACAATATCTTTATATAAGTGCAAATTTTCTTTAGGATATACTATATTAATGCCACTAGCCATAACTGCAATCGTTGGAAAGTTTTTTGAGATTACACTATGTACAGACTTGTCAATCCCTTTAGCAAGTCCTGAGACAGTTATGAATCCGTGTTTTGAAATATCATAAGATAGTTTATAAGCGAAATTTTTACCATTGATCGATGGGTAGCGGCTTCCAACTATTGCAATTGCGTCTTTTTGTAGTAAGGTATGATTTCCTAAAACAGTAATAATTGGTGGAAAATCATTAATATTACGTAGCATTTTTGGGTATGGTATTTCAAACATTGTTATAATTTTCGCACCTATTTTATAAGTGTCGTCAATTTCTTTTTTTGCTCTGTCAATAGGGTATATTTCTTTTATTTGGTTGTATGTTTTTGATGTTACTGTTAAGGCTTCTAAAGCGTATATTGCATTTTGAGGAGTTTTATATAATTTTAGTAAATGAGAGAAAGTTATGGGTCCTATATTTGGGGTACGTATTAACCTTATACAAGATAGTAAATCATTATAGTGTATTTGATTATTATTATGTAAATTATTGAACATTAAAAAATACTTTAATTTATTAGTATTAAGTTTAAAAATATAAATATTAATTTTAAATAATCAAGAATAAATAATTGCTAATCAGTGTGGAGTATATATATAAATAGCAGCATTACTGAAATAATGTGTAGAAAATGTTTTAGTAGACGAATTGTTTATATAGTGTCACTAATTCAAGGTTTGTCATCAATATAAGAGTTTTTAACAACCGTAGCGTACTTATAAGACATAGGTAATTTATGTCAATAATAAAAGTGCTTATAATAGTTGGAAATCATATATAAAACGAATATTAACATGTAGTAATTAATTCTATGTAATATTGGCTACAATGTAATCAGGTAAGGTGCTTTTGATAAGAATATAAATAATTGTAAAATATGAGTTTATAATGTTACATATTGTTTAATTTTATATCTTATAATTATTGGATGTAGTTAAGCGTTTTTGACATTAAAGTATAAAAAGTTTTTTGGCGGATACGTAAAGTGTTTAAAGAAAACAAAACATTAAAGAACACTTAGATATTATTACAGTATTTATATTTAATAGTTTCCATAATATATAGATATGTAATTAACTAGCAGATAGTTTTTTAAAAATTAAAGAAACATTAGTACCACCAAAACCGAAAGAATTTGACAAAGCATGTATTACTTTATGTTCTTGGGCAATTAGTGGTACAAGATTTAAAGCGCTACTTTCTGAAGAATTATGTAGATTTAATGTAGGAGGAACAATACCGCTAATAATTGAAAGAATGCTAAAAATAGCTTCAACGCTACCTGCTGCTCCTAATAAATGTCCTATTGAAGATTTTGTTGAGGAAATTGGGATTTTATAAGCATGGTCCTGAAAAACTGATTTTATCGCTTTTATTTCTATACTATCTCCTATTAGAGTTGAAGTACCATGGGCATTAATATAGTTTACTTTGCATGGATCGAGTTGTGCATTGATTAATGCTTTTTTCATAGCTTCTATACCACCTTGTCCTTCTGGGTGAGGAGCGGTGATGTGGTATGCATCTGAAGTTGCACTATATCCAATGAGCTCTGCATAAATTTTTGCGTCTCTTTTTTTAGCATGTTCATATTCTTCAAGTACTATAATTCCAGCTCCTTCTCCCATTACAAAGCCATCTCTATCTTTGTCCCATGGACGTGAAGCAATTTCTGGAGTATCATTAAATTTTCTTGTTAATGCTTTGATTGCATCAAATCCTGCAATTCCGGAGCGACATAGAGCACTTTCAGATCCCCCACAAATCATTACATCTGCTTCACTTAGTTGAATGATTTTTGCAGCATCGCTAATAGCATGTGCGCCAGTTGCACATGCACTAACGACTGAATTGTTATATCCTTTAAAACCATATTTCATAGATATGTGTCCAGGTAATAAATTGACTAGACTTGCAGGAATGAAGAAAGGACTTACTTTTTTTGGTCCATGCTCATTTAAGTTTATGACTGTCTTTTCAATGTAAGGTAATCCACCAATACCAGAACCGATAAGAACTCCTATACGATTATAATTAAGGTTATTGTAAGTAAGTAAACTTGAATCCTTGATTGCTTCAGCGGACGCTGCAATTCCAAAATGAATAAATGTATCCATTTTTTTTATGTCTTTTTCTGGTATCCATTGTGCAGGGTCAAAGATGTAATCTTCTGACTCATGTTTTATTAGCACTTGACCAGCAATTTTGCATTCCAGATCAGAACTATCAAATCTGTTTGTAATTTTTCTGATACCAGAAACCCCACTTATTAAACATTCCCATACTTTGTTAATATTTGTACCCAAAGGGGTTACTAATCCAAGGCCAGTGACTACTACTCTTTTCTTTTCCATGCGAGTTCCTAGTAATAACTTTATTAATTTTTTACTTTATCGCTTATATACTTTTCTATGTCATTAATAGTTTCAAGTTTTTGTGCTTCTTCATCAGAAATCTCGATTGAGAAATGTTCTTCTAAGCACATTACCAAATCAACAAAGTCTAAACTATCAAGATTTAGGTCTTTTGCTAAATTAGTTGTACCACATATAGAACTCTTTTGTTCATCTTTAAGTTTTAAACAATCAATGACAATTTTTATTACAGTGTCCTTTATAGAACATTCTACCATACAATCTTGTTTTTCATGTTCTGTAACATTTTTTTCCATAATTTATCCATTAACATTAATAATTGAAAAATAACATAAGTAATATATAAACTAAATGTAAATAAAGCAAATATAATGTAAAAGTTATTACAATAATTACAGAATTTACTTTAGCGTATGTTATGATAACGTATGCTAATACTAATTTCAACATGTCTATCATTGGTTGTTATTTTATTAACATGAATTGTTTATAAATATGCTTTATACAAGTATGAGTTGTATTAATGCACATATTTATTCACTATACATAACAGAGTTTTTGCTGGTTTATGTATATGTCACTAAGTTTGCTTGTTGATAGTTTAAATGCTAAAATTAATGATAAAAAATCAAGAAGTATTTATGAAAAAATAGTACGTGCATGTAACGATGATAAATCTTTGGTTGAAAAACAAATATATGTTGTCAAAGGAGCCTCTGGCCTTGTCTTTTACAAAGATGAAGATGATGTTGTTAACGATATTATTGAAAAAAAAAATAATATGAGTGCTGTTGAGTATGTTAAATCCTCACAAGTAATAAGATGCTTTTTGATACATTTACCTTTTATTGATAATATACTAAATTACGATCAATTAAGTGATTTTTGTGAGTGTCTTATTGATCATGGGGCAGATATTAATGTTTATGCTGCTGAGGGAATTGTTGTACAAGATAAAGTTATTTATGAAGTAGATGGCAAAACTCCTATTGCATATGCGGTAGAAAATAAAAATATTCAATATGTAAGGTACTTACTTTCACTGAATTCTGTGGATACAAAATTTACTATAAAAGATATTTATGATACACATCAAGGCTATAATCTTATAGCATACGCTATTAGATTATTTGTTCTTGATAGTAAAGCGGGTTACTACTCTTTATGTTGTGACATGCTGAAAATTTTAGATAAATTATTAAGTAAAGTTACGATTGATTATAATAATTGTGATATAGGGTTACGAAAGAATGCAGTACAAATTATTAAAATTCTAAGAAATACTAGAGATCCGGGGTTTAATGCTTTAATTGAATACTTAGTATCTGAAGAGTTGTTAAAAGTTATAGAGCTATTTATTATAGGTGGTGAATTATGGAAAAATGAAATACAGGAAGAAAAATCACAATGCTATAAGTATAAACATTGTGGTAATAAAAAAGCATTACATGCTGTAAGAAGAAAGAAACGTGTAAATAATGCATATACATCTAAATCTTTAACAAATGTTATGCTTGACTATTATAGTGTTAGTTATAATTTAATTTTTAGTAAATATAATCGCGATGGAGAAAGCTTAGTAAGTATTGCAGTTTTTTGTGGTAAGTTGCAACTCGTAAAATATTTGCTTGAAAATATGAGTATTAATCCTAATACTGTTAATCAATATGGCCACTCGCTTTTGCATATTGCTGTTGCTGCTAAAAATTCATACGAATGTGTAAATTATTTGTTAAATCAAGGTACAAGTGTATCTATTGCAGAGTATAAGTTCCGTGCTACTCCTTTACATATAGCTGCTTCAAATGGAGCTGTGGATATTGTTAAGCTAATCCTTGATAAAGTGCCTGATGCTGTTTATCAAGTAGATGTTTATGGTCAGAATGTTTTACATTATGCTGCAAGAAATGTAAATTCAATAGAAATTTTTCGGTTAGTGAAAAACCTAGATGTAAATAATCAAGTTTGTGATAGAGCTTTAGATTATGAGTATTTGAAGAAGTTATGTAATGTTTATAATGTGACTCAGCAAGAAATTCGAGAAGTGATAGAATTAAAAGATAATGATATTCAACAGGTAGGTAATACGCCATTACATATAGCAATTGAAAGCAATAATTTTGATGTTGCTAAATTTTTAATACAAGAAAAACATTGTGATGTTAGTATTCAAAATAAAGCAGGATATACAGCTTTAAATAGTTATAGTACTTGTGGAAAAAATACATTATTGCATCAAGCTGTTATTAAGAATGATGTACAATTTGTTAAGCATCTTCTTTCATATAAAGATTTGGATGTTAATTTATGTAATGGATTTAATACCACAGCACTAAAAATTGCTATTGACAAAAAAAATATGGATATGATCTGCACTTTACTTTCTGATAAAAGGCAAGATTTATTCTTTGGTGATGCTAAGATTTCTTATATACCATTGCTAATGTTTACACGTTCAATAAATGATAAAATACAAAAATTGATTTTAAAAAAATTAAGATCACGATTTATTTACTATAGTTTAATATCATTAGGTGTATGTTTAGGAAAATTTGTATTAATGACAAGTGCTGCTTTGTACTGCATTTTTGTATATAGAGACAAATTATTATCTGTAGCATCAGATAATTTATGGAAGCTGCAAGTTACTTTAGGTACATTAACATCACTAATGCTTTTTTTGATGTTTTTTTCTTACTTTATGGTAAGCATTTTAGTATTTCAACTTAATGAACAAAAGACAATTTTTCCGATTGTCAATCAAAAATATGTCAATAGTGTTTATAATAAATCAAGCTGTAAATTATATAAAAATAATATTGGCAACGTGGAGCAGCTTAGTGATTATAGTGGTAGTTTATCACAAAATTTAAGTGAATTAACAAGTCAAAAAACTAGTTTACAATGTAGCAGTACCAACAGCGAAGATCCATCCGATCCTTTAAGTTGCAACTTATACAATTATACTATACATACGAATATGAAAAATGACAAAAGGAAGGAATCTTTAATAGAAAAAGAATCCCATAGGTCAAAAAAAAGCTATTATCAGGAACCTACTTCAGCTTTTCTTCGTTAAAAATTACATGCTTTCTTGCAATAGGATCATATTTACGAAAAGATAACTTATTAACTAACTTTTTAGGGTTACGCTTCTTTACATAAAAATAACCTGTTTTTGCGCTGCTGACTAACTTAACAAGCAAATTGGAAACTTTTTTAGCCATGTTTGAATGGAAACCTATTCCTAAAACTATCTCCATGGTAGTTTATGATTAGTATATCAGTCAAGTAATTTTTGAAAATTTATTGCGTATGATTTTAGTGTGTTATCAAGAGTTATTATTAAGTTTTAAATTATGGAAAATGTTTTGAGTAATATGTGTTTTGGTGGGTTTTAATTTGTAAGCTACATAAATAATGAGCTTTGTACAAAACAAAATTAATAGTGTATTTATTTTTTAAATTTTTTATATATAAAACTTCACTTTATATACTTATAAAAACTAATTTTATAAATTGTAGTCATAGTTCTAAAAGAATATTTTGGTTTGTATCTGATATAAATATTTATTTGAGATGGAATAATAATTAAGTTCATTTATGTCAAGTATTTTCATTAATATAGGGGTATGTTTTTGTTATCTATCATTTAAGACTTTAAAAGCTTTACTTATATGAAAGTATCAAATATAAAGGATTAAAAAGTATTAAAGAATTGTTAGTTAAGCTTTTTGTAATAAATTGGAGACGTTTATTTTGTAAATATAAGGTTGGCTTTATATATACTAAAAAATTTTATTAAATGATATTTAGTTATGATATTATTAGTAAAGGGTATGATTTGTTATATCTAATTAAAGAGTAGTTATTATGTTAGGGTCTTATTTTCATGTTTTAATAAAAATTATTGGCAGATTTCTTCCTACAACATTAATAAGTACTTTTTTTGGCATAGGATATCTTCCAGCATGGCAATGTCACTGGGCATCTGCAAGTTCTTTGTTATTATGTTATATTGCTTTTTATTTAGTGAATGGAGCTTCTTCTTTTTTGTTAGGAATTGAGATGACTGGTGCAATGATTTCTGTGTTTTTCTGTAAAGTTGCATTATCTGTCATAATATTAGGGATAATATCGATATTTATTTTTCAGACCGAGAATCAATCCGTACAATTTGTAAGTAATGACGATAATATAGTTATACAAATAGTTATAGGCCAGCTTTTGGTTGTTGCTCTTTCAATGCCTGCTGCATTGTCAATATATGTGCATTTAGTTGATATATATGATAGATTATGTAAGGGAGTTTTTTTATGCCCTGCTTGGTTTAATAATCTGACATATTTTATAATATTTTTTGCAATACCTTTTGTATTTTTTAATTTTATAGAAGTTATAAAACCATGGCCTATATCTTTTTTGCAACTTACTTATAATAATTGTTTTTCGATAATGTTAGAAGGTATAATAATAGTTTGTTATACATTAGTTGTTATGTATCTTATTGCATTTATATGTTTAGATTTGACTATTCAACAAGCTATTAATTTTAATCGATATGTTTTTGCTTTTATTATGAAATGATACAGCATGAAAATATATAATAAATTATTTTTACTATTGAGCGTCATTGCATTAATTACTGCATATATATCTCAGTTTATTTTTGGTTTTATTCCTTGCAGATTGTGTATATATGAACGCATACCATATTTTATAATTATAATTTTATGTATTGTGAGTTTGTTTGTAAAGCATAAAGTAGTTTTTGTTTCTATATGTTTATGTTATATAGTGAATGCGCTTATATCGATATATCATATGGGTTTAGAATATGGGTGGTTTTTTGATGTGTTAGGTTGTAGTAGTAATGTTGATTTAAATAATCTGAGTTTTGATGATATAAAAAACAACTTGTTAAATACGAATATTGCGTATTGTAATGTGCCTAGCTTCATTTTTCTTGGAATTTCAATGGCAGGGTGGAACTTTATTTATAGTATGGTATGCTTGCTTTCAGGAGTTTGTTTATTTAGTAAAGATACATAAAGTGATTGTTATGTTTTTTACAATAACGAAAAGAATTATTAATTATATTATGCAACCATACAAATTTAAGTTTTTTGTATATAAATATTCAATTATTTACTGTGTGTTATGTTAAAGAATGGTTTTATTGAGAGTGTTATCAGAGTAAATCATGCTGGTGAATATGGTGCGGTTTGCATATATCATGGGCAAGAGTTAGTATTAAAAAAGAATCCCATAATGGCTAAAAAGATATTTCATATGAAAAAACAGGAGCAGTGCCATTTTAAATATTTTAATGATACTATGAGACAAATGCAGGTACGTCCCACATTTTTTTTGCCAGTGTGGCATGTAATGGGTGTAATGATGGGGGCTGTAACGGCTCTTATGGGAGAAAAGTCAGCAATGGCTTGTACTGCTGCAGTAGAAGAAGTTATATGTGATCATTATCGTAACCAACTTTTACAGTTGAATAATTGTAATGATGCTAAATTAAAAGAAAAAATAAAACAGTTTTATAAAGAAGAATCAGAACATAAAGATATTGCTATAGATCATGGAGCAGAGGATGCTTTTGCATATCAAGTTTTGTCTTATGCAATAAAAAAAATATGTAAAACTGCTATTGCTATTTCGAAAATACTATAATATTTAATGTTAACATCTAGTGTATTTTTGTTAACAATACAAAACTAAAGGTTATGTTTCTGCTATAAGAAAGTTTATGTGATTTTATCGATTAGTTTTTATAGTTTATGTTTGTTATATTAGGAAACCAAGGGAATAGATTTATAAATTAATTTTTGGTATATTTAAAATTAAATACAATGTGTGTGGGGTTTGTTTTT
Source organism: Candidatus Neoehrlichia procyonis str. RAC413 (assembly GCF_000964795.1). Classification (GTDB taxonomy): domain Bacteria; phylum Pseudomonadota; class Alphaproteobacteria; order Rickettsiales; family Anaplasmataceae; genus Neoehrlichia; species Neoehrlichia procyonis. The sequence continues at coordinate 1,223,624 of NZ_LANX01000001.1, forward strand.
TAATTAGAATATATATTTTAATCTTATAGGTTGTATTGTCATGTAAACTTTGTGCAGTTATACTTTTATTCGTATAACGATTAGACATATTGTTGTTCTGAAGTTTACAAGGTGGATTATTAAGGTTATCACAATAATATTGCATTACATAAAAATAAAGCTATTTTTTAAAGTATTAAGATTATATAGATAAAAAACTTTTTTGAGTTTTATCTTATAAGGTAGAAGATATGTATTACAAGGTGAGATTAACAGTGAATGAAATGTGTAAATAATTAATGCTTAAACTTGATAGCAAAAATAATTTATTATGTACTTTATGATATATTTTATAATAAAGTAAAACATTGCTGATTAGAAGCAATTGCTTACTGAATAGAATAGTGGCCATTAATATGGGCGGATATATTATATATAATTTTATATAGTTGTGTAATGACTTTATATATAACGTATGGAATTGTTGATATTTTGAAAAAGTATAACATAGAATACGATTTATATATTAATATATAGTATAACTTTAATGTTTAACTAAAAATTATTACGAGTATTAAAATATAAAAGGACGCGCGTAATATTGTTAGAAGAATAAGATCGCATATTACGGAATATCATATATGTTAAAGTTATTTGTTAAAAACTTTTTACTATTTCTAGTAAGTATTATTTTAATATTGTGTGAATTTTTACTTAGTAAGACTGTATATCAATTTACTCTAAGGGTTGATTTTTTATTTTTTGCTGTGTGTTTCTTTTATATAGAGCTATTGCCATGTTATTTATTGTTGTTTGTAACAGGTGTGATAAGAGACTGTATATATGCTTTTCCATTGGGAGCAACGCCACTGATGTACACTATTATTCATTTTGTGTTAAATAATAATACTAAGAGAAAAATACAAAAAAAGTATTTAATAATGACTTTGTTGTTTATCTATGGATTACATTGGATGATGTGTAGCATTTTTCTGGCAGTATGGTAAAAACGTTTATACAATTACTTGTATATTTTGGCGGTGTATTTTTAATTGTGTATTAAAGATATTTGTATAAATGATTAATGATGGAGTATAGTTACGTCTTTTATTGTGCGTCTTTGCATGCAGTATGGGTTTTTTGTTTAATAAATAGGTAATTTATTTGGATGTAATAAAGATGTGATTGTATTAATTATCATAAGGATAATATTTTATAAATGGATGTATTGTATGCTTATGCTAATAATATTCTATATTTAAGGATTAACTATAAATATAATAATGGAAGTAATTTGTGATGAGTTATGCGCGTAGTTTCAAAATAATTTTTGCGTCTTTGTACATGTGAAAGATTTTTATGCATTACACAAATACTGTATTGTAGATAAATAAGTATGTAATATATTGTAGAAATTGCTATTAGCATACAATTTCTTTGGGTTTGTTACAGCATAAATATTATACAATGCTTTAAACAACATGGATGCTAAATATTTCTTCTAAAGTCTAAAACATTTATGCATATTGCTGTTGTATACAGCTATTATGAAGCTGTAAATGTAGTATATCATTAATACTAATGACAAGTTTTTTTATATGTAAATGTTACTTATGTGTATTTTAATGTTTTTTTATTGATAATAAGTGTTCACTTATATCATATCAAAAACCTAAATAATATGAGGATTAGCAAGATAAGCTTATTGTACTTTTTTGAATCATATGTAACAAATTGTGTATTGTTTAGCAGTTATATTAGTAAGCTTTACATACTATTTAGAATATTAAATATATATTATATTTTATTGTACTGTAATTATTACAAATACGGGAGTTTGCTTACATAATATTATACCGTATTTTTAACTTTCTACAAGGTTGATATGCATATATAGACTCCGTGTTGTAGATATTAAAATTATGTGTTTTGTATATGTTGTATAAATTCATGACTCCTGCTGTTTAGATTTTGGTATTTTATCAATTTGCAAGCTTCTAAAAGAATTTGTTGATATTGATCAATATATTATTGTATTAGTATATAATGTAGTATAAAAAAAGTTTTGCTATTTTATTAGTGCTTATTTATATCGTAAATTAAAAATATTGGGATTATATATATGGATACGATACAGCAAAAACTAACTGATATTGGTTTTGTTTATGGATGGTATTGTATGTTGCTAGTAATAAAGACAATTGGTATTTTAAGTTTGATATTATAAAGTTGTATAAAAACAAAAATATAGTTATTGCTAATAGATTTATTAATGTGAAGCTTGTATCAACATTGACAGTTAGTTATCATGTTTTAATATACTTTTGATACTGATAATTTTGTAGATGATTTTTTACAGGAAAGCATTGTATTTAAGGTATATTGATTTAAATAAGAATTACTTAAGTTTTATTGTATATCCAGCCACCACCTAGCATTCTATCTTTGTTATATATTACACATGCTTGCCCTGGGGTAATTACGCAATAACTATTTTCTAATAATACGGTTGCTGAATTTGTATTATCTAGAAATATAGTTGCTGGACTCCCAGGATGAGATGAGCGAAGCTTTACTTCTACTTTTAATCCTTGAAGTGGAATTTGGTTTTTTGATATCCAGTTTAAATCCTTAATATACAACTTGTTTTTCATCAAAGATGATAAAGGACCAACAATAACTTCATTTTTTTCTGCATTTAGGTTTACTACATGTAGTGGTATGGGTGATGATATGCCGAGACCTTTTCTTTGTCCTACTGTAAAATTGACTATACCATTATGTTCTCCTAAAACCTGGCCGTTAATATGTATGATTTTACCTTTTTTCATGGTACTTGGCTTAAGATTAAAAATAGTTTTTTTGTATGTTTCTGACACAAAACATATATCTTGACTATCTGGTTTGTTAGCAATACTTAAATTAAAAAACTCTGCTAGAGCTCTAATATCGCTTTTTTGGAAGTTTCCTAATGGAAATCTTAGAAATTTTAGTTGGTCGGGAGTAACGGAAAATAAAAAATAACTTTGATCTTTTTTTATGTCTTTGCTTGAAAATATTTGCATTTCACCTTTAACTTCTACTTGTCTAATATAATGACCTGTTGCTAATACGTCTCCACCTATATTTTTCATTGTGTGTAAAAGATCCCTAAACTTTACTGTTTGATTACATTTTACACATGGTATAGGAGTTTCACCACGTTCATAAGAACTTATAAAATCATCTATTACCTCTTTTTTAAATACTTGTTCGTAGTTTAATACGTAGTGAGGAAATCCCATAGAGGCAGCAACTCTTTTTGCATCATAAATATCAATATTGCCACAACATGCTTTTTTTTTTGAATTATTATTAGAATATAACTGCATAGTAACCCCTATTACCTTGTATCCTAGTACATGTAAAAGTGCTGACGTTACTGAGCTATCGACACCTCCTGACATTGCAACTACTACAGTTGTTTCTTGAGGGGGTTTATTGGGTACTAATGGATTAATTTTAAAGTTATTGATCATAATATATATAGAGCTGTTGTAATGTACAAGTGTAGCATGGCAAAATATATATTTATTTCGCTGATTTTTCAAGTCCAAAATTGGTAGAAGATTAATGTAATTGTTTGTATATATGATACATGGGATTATTTCAAGTATTTCGAATGTTTTTAGTCCATTTGTGAATAATAATATCATGAAAATTAAATTATTATAATAGAGTTTGTACAGTATGTGTAATTATTTATGTTAACATACTTTTACGTGCTTATTTTGCTGATTTATTACGTGGTAAGTATCATTATACTAATTTTTACTACGATAACATAACGTTGTGGTGGTCATGTATTCTCCTGATTATGTTTTATATATATTGTATTACCTACCTTGTAATATCAGTAATGCACTATATACGTTACTGTGATGACTAATATACAAAAATATTTTTTGTTAGATAACTATTATTTAAGCTATTATGTTGGTATATTTTTTAATTACGCTACTTTCTTTGTGATAAAGATTTTTTATTATTGTTGATTAGCAGATTGCTTACAACAAGTATGCCACATAAGTGAAAGTATAATGATGTGATAAGAAGAACTATTCATGTACTTCTCCTTTTTTAAGAGTATTGTTGGTAGTATTGATTATTAACAAAGTAATAAGATGCTAGAATATATCATAATGTGTATCATAAAAAAATTGGGTATTAGATAAATTTGACAGGATAATTTGTACATCATGATAAGTCAACTTATTTTGTTCTATAAGTTCATTAATTTTGTTCTTTATGTTAGAAGAGTTGATTTGTTGTAACTTGTCCTCTTGTATTAAGTTTTGTACTTTACTGTTACATTTTATAAAATCATATAAATATAAGCTGTTATTATGGATTTTACTTGTAATAAAAACTTGTAACATTATTCCTAATAAATGATACGAAAGCGTATTAAGACCAGACTGCCTATGTGGAAAAAGGGAAATAATTTTTTCTATTGCATATGTCACTGATACTGCATCTACCAATGCTATAACTAAAGTTCCTATAGCAATGCAATTGTTTGCTATATGGATTAATTCAGTACTATTAATGCAGCCTAGTATTACAATATCTGCTGATTGATTTTTGATAAATTCAAAATTAACTTGTGATAAGTTATATGAGCTTATTATCGATTTATTTGATGTTTTATGGAAAGCATTATCATTGCTAAAGATCAACACATGTTTTTTTTGATTATTATTAATTTCGTCTAGTAATGCATTAATTGTTATATCTTTATTGTGATGAGGTGCTCCGGTAACTATTATTAATCCTTTTGATGCTGAACTGATAGTTTTTAATAATTCAATAGGTATATTTAATTCTGATAAAGAATAAGAGGTTTTTTTGTTAATTTGTATCACCATTTTTATTTGTGATATGCTACGTATAATATGTATATTTAGTTGGTATTCTTGATTAAAGTTCAAGGTAGTTGTGAAGTAATTTTTTGATTTACAAAGGTTATAAGCTTCTTCTGTGAGTACCGATTCTATTATTTTTTCTATTTCTATAGTACTACAATTTTTGAGCTGTAAAAATTCTATACGACCAAGAGTTTTAATAGCAGGAGGTGTGTTAGGAATAAAATATATATGTGAAGCAGAATATTGTATTGAAGATAAAATTAGTTGATTGAAATATTGCATTCAATTTAGGACTTAGTATTTTAATGAAGGAGTATATAGTATTTTTATTTAATTAGTATTAAGGAAAGTACATTATATATTCTATATGTGGGCTTATTAATATAGGTACGTTTTATTTTTACATTATTTTTGTAAATTGTTCAGGAAGTTAAATTGTGATATTTTTGAGTATAATACAAATTTTCGTGAATTAATGTTTTAAAGAAAATTTTATAGCTATCAATGTGCTCTTATATCGTGTGTAAATTGCTTACATCTTATATATTTAAGTGATAACTAATGGGTAGAGTTGTTTTACTTGTAATAATAGAAATTTAAATTTGAAGATATTAATAAATTATATAAGCTTTTGTATCATATGGTGTGATGATTTGATATGATTATATATCGTATATGTATTATTTAGTTATTCTGAAAATTAGCTTATTATGGGATATGATCCTTGATATTTTAAAGTTTTTTTGTGAATTCTATAAAAAGTGGGAATGTTCAAAATTTTATAACTTTTGTAGTAAAAAGATGATTTTATAGAGTAATAAGCACTATAAAACGTTGTTTTATAGTGCTTATTTTAAAGATTAGCCTGTTTATCTATTAAGTGTTTTTGTGTTATATTGTTGCAGTGATGTTGCATCAAGTTTATTAGAAGGGTTACTAGAGGCTTCTTTGTGTTTTTGTTGAAGTTCTTTTATTACTTGTGCGAAAAGTTTTTCATTATGTGGTTGTGTTAATGTTTCTACACGATGTTGTGGTTTGGTACTTATAGATGTTGATGGAGTACTTGTTGATCTTTGAAGTTGTGTCACATGTAATGATTGATGTTTTTGTTGAAGTTCTTTTATTACTTGTGCGAGAAGTTCTCCATTATGTGGTTGTGTTAATGTTTCTACACGATGTTGTGGTTTGGTACTTATAGATGTTGATGGAGTACTTGTTGATCTTTGAAGTTGTGTCACATGTAATGATTGATGTTTTTGTTGAAGTTCTTTTATTACCTGTGTAAAAAGTTGTCTATTATGTGATTGTGTTAATGTTTTTACATGGTGTTGTGGGTTAGTGCTTATAGATGTTGATGGAGTACTTGCTGGTTTTTGAAGTTGCGTAACACGTGGTGACTGATGTTTTTGTTGAGGTTCTTTTATTACCTGTACAAAAAGTTTTCCATTATGTGATTGTGTTAATGTTTTTGTAGTATGATGTTGTGATTTAGTACTTGTAGGTGTTGATGGAATACTTGTTGATTGTGAAGTAAGTAATTTTTCATAAATGTTTTTAAGCTGTGTAACATGTGACTGTTTTTTTTGTTGGAGATCTTTTATTGTTTGTGGAGAATGTTCTTTATCATGTGGTTGTATTGTTTTTTCTGTATGGGATTGTGATTCTTTACTTGTAGATGTAGATAAAGCACTTGTTGATTGTAAAGTAGATATATGTTGTGCTGTTGTTAACTTTGTTGCTGTATGAGTTGAAAGATTTCTCTTTACTAGGGTAGTATTTTGTAAGTCAGCAGAAGTGTTATTAGTTTGGGGTATAGGTTGGGTAGCAACTTTATCTTTATTTTGTTGTTTATCTGTACTTATTGTCTGTAAGTAAAGTTGTGATAAAGAGGGTTTACGAGCAATGGCAGGTTTGATTATTTTTTGTATATTCTGTGAAATTACTGGTGTTGTTTGCTGTGAGGTCTGACCTGCAGATTCTTTTTTGCTTGTGATAGTTATACTTTGATTTTGTGCTTCTACTTTTTGTGTATTATCATCATTATAGGATGGTGATGTGGTATTAGTTGTTTTAATGTTAAAAAGCGGAATTTTTCTATATGTAGCTGTTGTTTTTGAGTAAGGTTTTGGATTTATTATAGGGTTAATATTTGTATGTAATATTTGTGTAGAAGATGTATTCTTAGATGTAGTATTGTCTAAAACAGTAGGATCTTTAGAGTTTGATGTATCAAGTAATTGATCTAAAAATTTGTAGCGTAAAACGTCTATTTTTTTAGATAATGGATTCTTCGATGTAATATTGTTTAAAACAGTAGCATCTGCAGAAGTGGATTGTATATGGTTATGAGTTTGTTGTGTATTATTTTTATCATTTATACTTAAGGGCTGTTGTTCTTTAGTCATTGATTTACCAAGTTGTTTATAAAAATTTTGTGAATTAACAGAAGAAGATGGTCTTTCAAGGGTTAATTTAGCATCTGCAGAAATAGGTTGTGTAGGTTTATTAATCTGTAATGTATCATTTTTGCTATTCGTATTTAAGGGTTGTTGTTCTTTAGTCATTGATTTATCAAATTGTTTATAAAAATTTTGTGAATTAGCAGAAGAAGATGGTCTTTCAAGGGTTAATTTAGCATCTGCAGGAGTAGGTTGTATAGGTTTATGAACTTGTAATATATCATTTTTACTATTCATATTTAAGTGTCGTTGTTCTTTATTGATTGATTCATTAAGTAATTGATCTAAAAATTTGTAGCGTAAAATAGCTATTTTCTTAGATGATGAATTCTTCGATGTAATATTATTTAAAACATCTGCAGAAGTGGATTGTATAGGGTTATGAATTTGTGGTGTATTATTTTTACCATTCATACTTAAGGGCTGTTGTTCTTTAGTCATTGATTTACCAAGTTGTTTATAAAAATTTTGTGAATTAGCAGAAGAAGATGGCCTTTCAAGGGTTAATTCAACATCTGCAGAAGTGGATTGTATAGGGTTATGAATTTGTGGTGTATTATTTTTACCATTCATACTTAAGGGCTGTTGCTCTTTAGTCATTGATTTACCAAGTTGTTTATAAAAATTTTGTGAATTAGCAGAAGAAGATGGCCTTTCAAGGGTTAACTCAGAATCTGCAGAAGTAGGTTGTATAAGTTCATGAATTTGTGGTGTATTATTTTTACCATTCATACTTAAGGGCTGTTGTTCTTTAGTCATTAATTTACCAAGTTGTTTATAAAAATTTTGTGAATTAGCAGAAGAAGATGGCCTTTCAAGGGTTAACTCAGAATCTGCAGAAGTAGGTTGTGTAAGTTCATGAATTTGTGATGTATCATTTTTACTATTCATATTTAATGGTTGTTGTTCTTTGATTTTTGATTGATTAACAGAAATCGTATCTTTAAATGTATTGTTTTTATCGTTAGTATTTGAAAGTTGCTGCTTTTGAGGTACTGATTTATGAGGTTGTGTATAAGAAGTTTGATCTTTGATAACAGGTATAATATTATGTGAAGTAGTAGGTTCTTGATCTATAGTATAACTATTATTGATATCCATATATATCTGTTGATCTTCTATTGGTGTGCTCTTACGATATTGCTTTAAAATATATGATAAAGATCGGACTTTGCTTGTATACGGATGGTATTCTGATGTTAAAGGATATTTGGTATTATATGGTGAATTAGTAATACTGCTTTGATCTTGAGAAGATTGTGCTTTATTATAAATAGGTTCTTTTATAGTTGTTATTTCTGATGTTTTGTTGTACTGATATTGAGTTTTGTGAGATGGTAGATTTTTTAATTGTTCAGTTACATTATCTGTTAGGGATTGCTTTATATCAATGTCCTTTGCCATATATATTAAATGTAGAGGAGTTGCTACTTTTAGCTTAATAGCCATGTCTTGTGTGTATTTTTTAGATTTTATATTATTTATTAAATGTGATAGCGTAGAAGAAAAATCGATATCTATGGTGTTATTCTGGTGTTTAATTATGTCCTTTTGTGTAGATATATGACTTTGAAAACATACTGTAATTGATCCTAGATGTTCATTCAATTGTGATTTGATGTCTATTCCATATTTATGAACAATATGTATTAGGTTTTTAGAAAGTACATTGATTTTTATACAAGGTTTATGTTCATCAAATATTTTTGCATTACTCATTTGATATTTTGTACAAGACTTAATATTGGATAAGAATAATTTGTTCAATCCGTTGTTATTGCAATGATTAGCTAGCCCCTCAATAATTATGGGGTTTACATCAATCTTATCGAAAGAGTTACTTTTTATTATGTTATCTATTGTTGATAAAGCTGTTGTTCTGTTATTAGGTAATGTATTTTCATTATTCTGTGTTGAAGTGTGTTCTAAATTTTTAGTGTCTATTTTTTTTTGATTTATATAAAAGTTTATATTTTTAAGATTTTTAATAAGTGATTCTTCCGTTAAACATTCTGTACTTTGTATACAATTTTTTAATTCATCTATATTGATCTTGGAAAATACTTGATCGAATGTTAATGGCTGAAGGCTTTTAGATATATTCTTGTAAGTATTGAATTTTTTATGAAACATGAGTTAAAACTAATTAATAATAAAGATAAATTTATTATTAAGATCTTAATATTTTATTAATTTTATAATTAATAATAAATTGTTTTATTAATATAATTTAATTTATTATCTTAATAAATTTATATTTTTTTAATTATTAGTAAAGATTTTGTTTGAACATCATATAATGATGTATCCTCTAATAATGAAGTAGGTAAATATAAAGAATTATGTTTTATACTATGTGGAATTGCTTTTAAAAAAGATAGATTAATTGCTTTTTTTATCTTTAATAGATTAAGTTTCTTAAAAAAGTTTTGTGAAAGTGTGATATCTGGAAGAGAATATGTAAAATTAGTTGATAATAAATCATTAGATTGCTTAACTAATGTATTACTTTCTTTAGTGTTGGTTCTTAAAGGTCTGTAAATATTAACATATGATAATATTTTCCATTGAATTTTTGTTAAATGGTTAATAATTTTTTTTAATTTTATTATATGTGGATTTATTTTTACAACATATTTGTGAAGTTGTTGTGGTACTTCTACTAATAATTCGATATTGTTATAATAAATCTTTTTGTGTTTGTTTTTTAAGGATATTTTATAAGAAAGGGTTATTTTCATTGCTCCTGTAAATTGGCTTATTTTATTTAAGTTAATTATCATATGTTCTGTAATTGTTATACAATTTGATACACTTGAGTGATAATGTTTTGATGAGTAAGGGGCAATATGGCAAAGAGCAGGTGCTTTAGGAGGATCAATAGTTATTGTTGTTAATGATGCTTCTTCTAGTGTAGACAATATTTGTGTTTCAATATCTATTGCTGTTTGTTGTTTGAATATGTTTGTTTTTATTGCTGATCGTACGGACTTTAGCAGTGTACGGCCTATAAATCCTTTCTTATGAGAGTTAGTTATAAGTTCGTTTATGAGTTTTATGTGAGGTGTGAATTTGTAATGATTATAGAATAATTTTTTATATTCTAAATATAGCAAATAGCGTTCTGGACACCTTTCTAGAAAATTTATATGATCTATATCATACATATTACATATGTATTTTATTTCCGGTAAAATATTGTGTTGATCTATTAAACTTTGGATATGAGATTGTAAAGAAGGTTTATATAGTGAGTTATTATCATGTTTGATGCTTTTATTACCTATAATTAAGTTTTTTGTAGCATAATCTTGTAGTGCTTCTTTGCCGCTTAACACACTGTTACTAGTACATATTTCTTGTATTAGTGAATTGAGTGTAATTGAAGAAAAATTCTGATGGAATGTACCATATTGAAGATTTTGTATATCAGATTTATTATCAGTATTAATATTGTATTTAGTCATTAAATATTAATTAATAAATTAAAATTATTAATAAATATTAGAATTTATATATTAATAAAATATTAATTTTTATTAAAAAATTTAAATATTAACTATAATCAAGTAGTAATACCAATGAGTTATTTAAAGTAAAATGTATTTTGCATATTTTTCTGTAAATACTATATATAACCTATATTATAGGGTATATTTATCAGTTATATTACTGTAATTAGTATGAAGAAATAGTATTGGTAATAGTAGATATTTATACGCTTATATTCTATGAATATTTTTAAGATGAAAATATATATTAGTAGTTCTATATTCTATAATGGCATTTTTTTATATTATTTTTTATTAAGATGTTAATTTATAAATTTTTTAATGTAATATTATAATTTAAGGTTTATATTTTTTGAAATGTTTTATAGATCTTAATTTAGTTACTTAATTAATTATTTATTTATATAATATGCATATATGTTCTTGTTGAGTTTTATAATATTGTGCTTTGGGTTGCTATAAGTGTATTAGATAAAGATTATAGGTTATTTGTAGTTATATAAAGGTGTTTTGTATTTAATTTTGAATTAACGGTATTAAATCTGTATTAAAATAATTTATAAGATGCGTACAAATTTATTTAAAGTATTGTAAATCTTGATGATGCTGTAATTTTGTGTCGGCCATTACTTCATCGGGTGAAACTTGTACATTGTTTATAGTTATGGGAAAAGAAAACGCATTAATGTCCTTTGGAATTTGCGATAACAAATTTTGAAATTGTGATGATATCTTAGCTTGGCCAATATGATATACAAGTTTTGTATCTGATGATGAACGATGTATTTTTAGTAGTTGTGGTAAGTTATTAGAATTATTATGAAGATTATCTTCTTTTATATGTGTAATGAGTTGACTTAATTTATTTGGAATTGTGATTGTAAAATAAGTATTGTGATAAAGTATATTATTATCTTGTAATGACATACTATATTCTAGAGATATATTAACTTGAGAAAAAACTGTTTCATTGTGAACAATGTCAAGTAATAATTCTTCTCTTACTTTTAGAGTATCTGATGTTGATAAGGGATTGTATGATTTTTGTTTATTACTAGTAGTACTATTATGATCCTGCTCTTTTATTGCTGAAGCATTATTATACTGCTTTCTTTTAATTTTTGGAGCATCATCTGCTAAAATATTGTGCGATATTGGTGAAGGTTTATGTTGATTGTGTGTAAGAGTAAAGTTTGTTTTTAAAGTATCTTTACGGGCTTTAATGTGTATATCTGTTGAATTATCTGGTTTGATAATAGTATTTACATATGGGAAAAGCATATGAATACATTTTGCTGTGATTGATCCAATTAATAACCCTCCTTGATTACAGTTGGTGATGAGTTCATTAATCAGTTTAATGTGAGGAGAAAGTTTAATTGTTTTGTTAAATAATTTTTTGTACTCTACGTACATTAAATAACGTCTGGGACATTTTTCTAAGAAATCTTTTTGATCTATATTGTACATTTTGCATATATCTTGCAAGTCAGGCAAAATGCCGCATGTTCTTATTAGATTGTTAATATATGTTTCAATATTTTCTTTTATAGATAAATTATGTTCTTCGGTTTTTGGTATCATTATTCCATTTAAGCATAAGTTTTTTCTATGGTAATCTTGCATAGCAGTATTTCCACATAGTACATCTTGTCTGGAAGTTGCTTCATTAATCAGTGAATCTATTGTTATGGAGGATATAAATTTATTATAATAATTGGGATTAGGAGTATATTTTGTCATGTTTAGAAATCATTAATTTTTTATAATTAAGAATATTATATTATTATTTAATAAGTTAAAGAATTTATTAATAAGTGATCATAAGTAGTACTGAATGAATTTTTTAAATATGTGATAGCTTTATATTTATATTAAGATAATACAAAAAAAATTTCATATTCACTTTTTATGTATTGTAAGATTTGTTAAGTGTTATTTTGATATAGGTATTATTTTTGATTTTAAATTTTATTTTCCTTGTTGATTCTCTTTAATATGGGCGTCAGGTTACATAATTAATGTAATGTTTTTTTTATATTATAGAGCATATTTTTAATTTTTATTGAAAAGATAATGGTGTAGTAGAAATACTAAGTATATTTATGCAGTCACGCATTTGTTAAGTAAAGATTAGTGATTTAAGTATAAAGAATGCTGTTTCTGTTAGAATCATCATGGTTATAGGTTAGTACTTTACTGAATTTTTATTATATTATAAATATAACATTTTACTGTTAGTATATTTTATGATGTATTTTTGTAATAGTTTTATAAAAATTTTATGTTAACTAATATGTTTGTTATTTGATGGTTTTTGACGTTCTATACTTGTTAATTGAAGGTTTTCAGTTTGTGATATCTTTTTTTTGTGTTGTGGATTTGTAATATTTTCTTGATGTTGTAAGTTTGTAATATTGTCTTGGTGTTGTAAGTTTGTAATATTTTCTTGATGTTGTAAGTTTGTAATATTTTCTTGAAATTTTGTATTAGCATGGTGATTTTTTATTAAATTATTATGTTCCTCTAAGCAAAATTGTTTGGTTTCGGGTAATTTATGTGTGTAAATATAAAGGTCTTCAAGTGTGCGTGTCAGTGAAAATGAAGAGCTTTTTTTGTTATCGATAAGTATATCATTTTCTTCTTCTGGTATAGGTTGACAACCGTAGATACACGATGATATATAAGCACATATACGGTAGAAAAACATTGTTATTTTATTTTTTATTCTGCTTAGTAAGGTATGTTGTATATTTTGATTAATATCTTCTTGTAATTTGTATGGTATATCTCCACTTATTTTAACGTTGTGGTATTTTATTATATTTGATACTAGTGAAATTGTGTAAGTTAATTGAACTGGAACACTACATTGATAGCCTAATGTGTTAAAGAAGATAAAAGTAATACTTTCATTAACTGATATAGTATTAGCAGTTTTTGCATTAGACGGTTGATCTGGTATAGTAATAAACGTGGATGATTTGTCACCTACTTTAAAAACAATACAATTATGTGATAATAAGGGCTTTTGTGTTGTATAAAGTTCTGACATAAGTGCATATACGATAGAGGATATAAAACCTCCTTGGTTACAATTAGTTATTATTTCGTTAGTGAGTCTTATGTCAGGTTGAACATTACAATACTTGCAAAATAAACTTTTATATTTTATGTGTAGTAAATATCTTGCTGGACATTTTTCTAAGAAATTTTGTGTAGTGGTATTGTATATTGTACATAAGTTATTTAATTCAGAAGGCATGCTATGTTGTGTGCGCATTATTTCTCTTATTAAACCGTCTTTGGTATATGTTTCATAATCTTTTTTAACAATGTTATTATTTATCCTTATATTTGTTCTATTAAAGTCTATACTAGCTGTGTATCCGCTTAATACATCATTACTAATTTGCGTATTGTTAATTAAAGAATTTGTTGTTATTTTTGAAAAAGCTTTATAAAAAATACTATTATGAATATGATATAGAAACATTTGTATGACCTTATGTTTACTTTTCTTTTATACTTTATATGAGTGTAAACATTCTGTGAATTGTGAATGCAGTACTAATTATATATTATAAATATATATATAATCTTAAGAAAGATCACTTAATAATGTATAAATGTACACCACATTGTATATAAAGGTTACAATTGTTGAATGAATATTATAACATAGATAGTGAACCTATGAGTTTTTATTGAATTTATTTTTTTGAAGAAAAGTTAAGTGACTTAGATATATACACGTATGTGTTGTTGTATTATGGCTTAAATTACTTGCATATTTACTGACTAAATGCTCTACCGCAGGATTTTTGTTTTGATATATTATTTGCTGTATCAATTGTAAATGCATTTATTATTTCAGAGTTATTAAAATTGCAAGAAATTACTACTTTGTTCTTACATGTATGTTGTATATCTACTGTATGATTAATGTCGTTGATTGTGTCATAACTTCCTATATTTAGTGTTGATACGTTTTTTGTGTTTCTGACAATTATATTCCAAAGCCTTATTAGTAAGGCACGTAATTTCTCTATTATTGATTTAGTAGATGTTTCATTGTTTTTTAAAGAATAATTTGGAAGAAGGAGCTTGCAATGAAAATTTGTATATTGAACTTTATTGTTGTCAATTGCTGTAATAGTATATTCTATGTAAAACATTGAAGTAAGTTTTTGGTCAAAATTTGCATTTTTTATACTGGAAGTTTTATTTTGTGAATAATCGTTAAATAATTTTTTATATTTTTCAAAATCTTCGAATACTGGTAATTTTTCTTTGTCAGAATATAGTTCTCTGGGAAATATATTGCTTTTAGATATACACTGTATTGTAATGGAATTTGGGTTTTTATTTGCAGAGTATGACATGTTGAGAGCATATGTAATATCGAGCTTATGAGAATCATAATTGCATGTTTTATGAATTTTGCTTACTATTCTAAAAATAGGATATGCTATATTATATGTAACAAAGGCACCAATAGTTCCTACGGTAATATTGTGTACAAGTTCGTTTATTATGCTGTTGTGTGGTATAGTATTAATGTTAGCTTTAAATGTCTTTTTTAGCGTAAGATAAAATTTTATACGATTTTGATAATATTTGTATAAATCATTAGAATGAATATTTTCATGATTTTTAGGGAATGCTTCATTTCTTGTAGAATAATAACATAACTCGTTCATGGCTTGATAAATTTCATGCGGGGTAGATTGACAAAAATTATGTTGTAATTGCTTTAGGTTAATAAGTTTACTATTAATATACAAGTTATTAAGTAATCTTGGGATTTCTGATTCTATTTCATACCCACTTAATTGTATGTCTGAAAGTTTTGTTGGCCTTAAATTGTATACTTGACTATTTGATAGTATAGCATTCCAATCATTTTCTAAATTGTCATTAATGTTGGAAATACTATTTTTAATATTTTCTTTCATAGGATTAATTATATGGTACGTTACATTTAAGCATTATACTTGTTTTAAGTATTAAGTAAAGAAATTAATATTTTTTATAATGTATTATTAATATAAATTATATTGTTAATTTCTTTAATAATTAAATATGTGTTATTTGTAAACTATGTATACCTTGTTTAGTATTTGTTGACGTGAATTATACTACTGAATGGCAAATTAGGGGTTTTAGATCTTTTTGTAAAGAGGATAAGTATTAATAAGTAAGTAATTTTGTATACATAAATAATATTATATTATTATTGCTGTTTTACATAAGTATGAATGTATAGTTATTTTAATATCTTAATAAGAACTTATTTGAATTTATTGCTTGAAAATGACATAAATTTCTTGCTAACCTTATCACTAATAAGTTTCTCAACTTTTAGTTACATGTACTAGTATATAAAAAATTATTAACTAACAATTAACAACATTTCACATAAAAAATACCATATAAGAAGAAATAAGTGTTAAATGCTATATAAAATATTTTAATATATGATTTTGTTGTTTTTTAATTTGTAATTGTCAGAATATACAAGCAATTGTTTGTGATAAAGCATTTATGAATAACTTGTAATTTAGAGGCTAAGTTTGCTTTTTCAGTAGCTAATATATAACACAAGAGTTAACAATGA
This sequence comes from Candidatus Neoehrlichia procyonis str. RAC413, assembly GCF_000964795.1. Classification (GTDB taxonomy): domain Bacteria; phylum Pseudomonadota; class Alphaproteobacteria; order Rickettsiales; family Anaplasmataceae; genus Neoehrlichia; species Neoehrlichia procyonis. Next base: position 1,240,101 of record NZ_LANX01000001.1, read on the forward strand.
TAAGAAATATTTTTTACTACTTGTACGTATTCTGTTGGAAGTTCTTTAATAAATCGAGATATTTTCATGGGTTGACGCCAGTTATTAATTTCTCGTACTGCAACGCATGAAATAAATAATTGTTCTTTTGCTCTTGTAATACCTACGTAAGCTAAGCGCCTTTCTTCTTCCAAAGATTGTCCTGTAAGGTCATGTAAAGATTTTTCATGTGGAAAAGTACCTTCTTCCCATCCTGGAAGAAAAACTATGGGAAATTCTAGTCCTTTGGCAGCATGTAATGTCATAATGTATACATGATTATCATAATGGTTAAAATTGTCTAAGTCTGTTGCAAGGCTGATATGTTCTAAAAATTCTGTTACATCATCAAAATTTAGTAATGCGGAAAATAGTTCTTTAATATTGTCAATTCTTATAAGTCCTGATTCACCTTCATTTTCTAACATTTCAATATATCCGGAGTCATATGAAATAGTTTTTACAACATTGGATACAGATTCTGAATCAAGCATTTTTTTCCACTTTTCAACTTTGCTTAGTAAATCTTTTAAAGAGTTAGTGGATTTTTCTGGTAATTGGTTATTATCGGTGAGGGCTTGTATTGATTGTATAAAGGATATATTATATTGTTTTGCATAAAGATATATTTTGCTGAGCGTAGCAGATCCTATATGTCTTTTTGGTTTATTGATAATTCTTTCAAGAGCGATATCATTATTAGGGTTAACTGTTATTTTTAAGTAAGCAAGAATATCACGAATTTCTTGACGATCATAAAATTTTGTGCTGCCAATTATTTTATAAGGAATGCTATATTTTATGAAAAATTCCTCAAATGTTCTTGTTTGGAATCCAGCTCTTACTAGTATTGCTATTTCGTTAAATTGATAATCATAAGAATTTTTTATATACTCACTTATATATTTTGCTTCAGCTTTGCTATCCCAAAATTTCATTAAATTTACTTTATGGCCAGCTTGATTAAGAGTCCATAGTTTTTTTCCTAATCTTGACTTATTATGAGTTATTATTGCTGCTGCTGCTGCTAATATGTTAGATGTTGAGCGGTAGTTACACTCTAATCTAATGACTGTTGCTTGTGGAAAATCATCTGAAAATCTTAATATGTTGCCTACTTCCGCACCACGCCAACTATATATTGATTGGTCATCATCTCCAACGCAGCAAAGATTTTTGTGTTTTTGTGCTAATAACCTTAACCATAAGTACTGTACAGTATTGATGTCTTGATATTCATCAACCATGATATATTTAAATTGTTCTTGATAATGTGTGAGAATTTGATGCTGGGTATTTAATATATGTATGTTATGTAATAAAAGATCTCCAAAGTCAGTACAATTAAGACATTTAAGACGCTCTTGGTATGCATTGTATACATTAAGTGCAGCATTATGTATGGGTTTGAGTAATTCTGTATTTGTTACATTATGTGGAGTTAGTCCTTTATCTTTCCATCTTTGTATTATGTTTAAAATTATTTTATATCCATCTGAGGAATATTGAGGATATATATCATTAACAATGGATTTGATAATTTGTGCTTGGTCATCGGAGTTAATAATTGTAAAGTCGTTTTTAAGGTGTACTATTTCTGCATTTTGACGTAAAATTTTTGCTGCTACTGAGTGGAAGGTACCTAGCCAGATTCCATGTGTATGAGTCAATTCATTAACTCTTAATAGCATTTCATTTGCAGCTTTGTTAGTAAATGTAACAGCAAGAATTTGATTTGGTAAAGCAAAATCATTTTTAATGATATATGCCATTCTTGAAGTTATAGTTCGTGTTTTACCTGTTCCTGCTCCGGCTAATATTAGAGTTGGTCCGTTGATGTTAATAACAGCCTGCTTTTGTCCTTCATTTAGCAAAGAAAGATAATCTTCCATATTAAAACTAACTTGCGATCAATAGTGAGATATTATATTTTTTTACTATAGCAGTCAAAGTAGATATTTATTATATAAGCATTATTTAAATATAGGGGGAGGAATATGTATTTGTTGATAAGATTATTACATGCTTTTTAATTTTAGACAGTGTGATAATTCTATCAATTTTTTAACCAGTTTATCAGTATTATTATATATTTGTTATTGTGTATTAAGTGTAGGAAATATTTAATGCTTTAAAGAAATATTAAGAGTTAGGAAACAGAGTTTATTATGAATATGTGTATGTTTAGGTGCTGATAATTTTTTATAGATGAAACATTAGATTAATTATAATAATAACATTAACAGCAAATATGAATTTTAAGAAAAATTGACTATTGAAGTTGTAAGTAAGTTTTGGAATAGCATTTAATAATTGCATAATATTTATAACTATATAGGTACTGAGTACACTTACAGTAGGAATTGTAAGACTTATAGGGTCTTGTGCCAATTAGAATTATAAAATACTATTACCAGTGTTTTAGTTTGGAAAAAATAAAAATATTATTGATTATAAAAATTGGTTAAAAACACAATAAACATATACTAATAATATTTAATACTTACTACTATAGGAAATAGTATTAATAGAACTATGTTGTTTATAACAGAAGACAATTTGTCTCAATATTAGGAGATTATATAGGATCACTTTAAATTTGTTTATCGTAATTTTAGTATGATAGTAATTTTTATTATTAGTAATTGTTTATATAATAAAGCTTATCTATATTTTTATTTTATCTAAAATACCTGAATTAATTTTATAGAGGGTGTATGTGTTTGATTTATAAAGCTATAAAGATCTTATCAAACAATTACCTTGACCTTGGTATTGTGGAGATTTAATATGATAAAAGTTTATATCGTAATTTAGATTGCATGAGTAGTGTCATTTTACCAGTTGCAATAGAAAAAGAGCTAGAAGATTCTTATTTGTCTTACGCTATGAGTGTAATAGTTAGTAGGGCAATCCCTGATATTCGAGATGGATTAAAGCCGGTGCATAGAAGAATTTTATATTCTATGTATAAATCCGGATATGATTATAGTAAACCTTATAAAAAAGCAGCACGTGTTGTTGGTGATGTTATGGGTAAATACCATCCTCATGCAGATGCAGCGATCTATGATGCGTTGGTGAGAATGGCACAGGAATTTTCACTTTTGCTTCCATTGATTGATAGCCAAGGTAACTTTGGGTCAATTGATGGTGATCCTCCAGCTTCTATGCGTTATACAGAGGCGAGATTAGCAAAATCTGCACATTTTTTGTTAAATGATATTGACGAAGATACTGTAGATTTTCGTCCTAATTATGATGAAAATGAAGAAGAACCAGTGGTTTTGCCAGCAGAATTTCCAAATGTACTTGTTAATGGTGCAGGAGGGGTGGCAGTTGGTATGTCTACTAACATACCTTCTCATAACTTAGGAGAGGTTATAAGTGCTTGTATTATGTACATAGAGAATCCAGATGTTACGCTTGATGAGTTGTTGACTGTTATACCTGGGCCTGATTTTCCTACAGGTGGGGTAATATTAGGTAATGCGGGTATTAGATCTGCCTTTGCGACCGGTAAAGGTACAATTATTATACAGGGTAAAACTCATGTTGAAGACTTACCATCTGGAAGACAGGCAATTATTATTGATGAAATTCCTTATCAAGTAAATAAAGCAAAACTTATTGAGCGCATACACGAGTTAGTCAAGGAAAAGAAAATAGAAGGTGTGTTTGATTTACGTGATGAATCAAATAAAATGGGTATAAGAGTTGCTATAGAATTGAAGAAGCAGGTTAATTATCAATTTGTTTTGAATCAAATCTTTGGGTTAACACCGCTAAAAACTAGCTTTAGTATTAATACTTTGGTGCTAGATAATAATAGGCCAAAAGTAATGTCTTTAGTAGAGATAATATCAACGTTTATCTCTTTTAGAAAAGAAGTTATTATACGTAGGACAAAATTTAGGTTAAAAAAAGTAAGAGACAAAGCACACTTATATATAGGTATGTATATTGCTGTGCTAAATATTGATCAAATTATTTCTATTATTAGGTCATCAGCTGATGCAATGGAAGCGGCTAAGAAACTATTAGAATGTACATGGTCTGCATCTGTTAGTGTTTGTGATATGATAGAGCTTGTATCTGATAGCAAGAGCATTGTAAAAAATGGTATGTATCAATTAACTAATGTACAAGTCAAAGCAATTTTAGATATGAAGCTGCAACGTCTTACGGGGTTAGAAAAAGACAAATTAGAAGTTGAATTGCAGTCAATGGTAACTATTATAAAAAGTTATACGGAGCTTTTGGGATCTGAAGAATTGCTTTTAAATTTAGTGAAGGATGGTTTACTAGAAATTAAATCAAAATTAGCTGTTCCTAGAAAGACGGCTATAGAATTATCTTATTCAGAAACTGATTCTGAAGATCTTATTCCCAAAGAGGACATGGTTGTTACTGTAACGATGAATGGGTATATCAAACGTGTAAAGCTATCTCACTATCGTGCGCAAAAACGTGGTGGAAAAGGAAGACTAGGTCAGGCTATTAAAGAAGAAGATATAACTGCTAACTTATTTATTGTAGATACTCATACTAGTGTATTATTTTTTTCTAATATTGGTAGAGTATATAAGTTAAAAGTCTATAAGTTACCATTAGGGGAGCCAACTTCCCGTGGAAGATCATTGGTAAATATTTTTCCTCTTAATGAAAATGAGATCATAACTAGTGTTATGCCTTTACCTGATAATGGTCAAAATGATAATATGCTTAATATAGTTTTTGCTACTTCATCTGGGAATGTAAGGCGTAATGCATTGTCTGATTTTCAGTATGTGCCTTCTAATGGAAAAATAGCTATGGTGCTCAACAAAGATGATAAATTAATTTCTGTGAAAGTATGTAAGGAGCAAGATCACATTTTATTGTCAAGTAAATTTGGTAAGAGTATAAGATTTGCCGTTAATAATATACGTCAATTTAAAGGTAGGATGTCTGATGGTGTAAGAGCAATTCGTCTTGCAGATAAGGATCAGGTTATTTCAATGTCTATATTGATAGGTATGGGTATAAGCTCTGAAATTAAAGATTTATATTTAAGAATTCCTCTAGAAAAACGCTGTGATGCTAAGAATTTGATTACACAAGATATTATTTCGATGATTGATGAGTTAAAAATAAGTAAAGAAGCTTTTGAAATGATGGTACATAATGAGCAGTTTGTATTAACAGTTACAGAAAACGGTTTCGGTAAAAGAACGTCAGCATATGAATATCGTATGGCATTAAGAGGTGGGGCTGGTGTTGCAAATATTCTAACTACTACAAGAAATGGTAATGTAGTTGCTAGTTTTCCTGTAGATTCAAAAGATCAAGTAATGCTTATTACCGACAAGGGAAAGCTGATACGTATTGCTGTTAGCGATATTAGAATTATTGGGCGAAGTACGCAGGGTGTAACTTTGTTTAAAACAGAAAAAGGTGAAAAGGTTGTATCGGTTGCAAAGATTATTGATAATAAGGAAGATGGTACAAATATAGATGAAGCTTAAGTAGAAGTATGGTAGAAAGCAAAATTTTTATAGCATATAAATTTTATTATTAGCATATTATAAATTTATGTTCTTATCAATAATAAATGTGTATGTTTAGTACGATATGGTATTAAATGTAAATGAACAAGCAAAAGATAAATTTAATTTTTAAAAGATTTCAGCATAATAATCCAGCACCTAAAATAGAGTTAAAATATTATAGTGAATTTACTTTACTTGTTGCTATTGTGTTATCTGCTCGTACTACTGATGTAAGTGTAAATAAAGTTACGGAAAGGCTTTTTAAGGTAGCGGATACGCCAGAACAAATCTTATCTTTAGGTGAAGATGGATTAAAGGCGTATATAAATACAATAGGATTATATAACACTAAGTCTAAGAACATTATTAAGATGAGTGAGGTTATTATGCAAAAATATGATGCACAAGTACCTCATGATTTTGATATTTTAACTTCTTTGCCCGGTGTTGGAAGAAAAAGCGCAAATGTTTTTTTAAATTCTATGCTGGGAGTTGCAACAATTGCAGTAGATACACATGTTTTTAGGGTGAGTAATAGAATTGGATTGGTAAAGGCTAACAATGTGCTTGATGTAGAAAAACATTTAATGTGTATTATTCCAAAAAAATGGTTATTGTATGCTCATCATTGGTTAGTATTACATGGAAGATATATTTGTAAGGCAAGATATCCTTTATGCCATAAATGTATTATAGAAGACTTGTGTTATAAAAATATATAAGTAATTAGTTGTAAAATTGTATTGTGATTATGGTTAGTTAAGCATAAGTAGTAATGCGTTTAATTATAAAGGGGCTATACTATAGCTGTATAAAGAGGGTTATAGTTATATATTTATTAATATAATAAGTGGAAGATATGTTTGAATATAACTTTTATTATTAAATCTATTATGGGAACATGTAATTACAATTTTTGATATACTGGTGTTTATGTAAATAGTGATAAGTAATAAAATATTTATTGTATTATGTTATATTTTTATTAGCATTTAATGTTCTAGTTATATATTGATTGAGTCGAGATATAGGTTTTTTTAGCTGCTGGTTATTTACTAAGTTGTAATTGTATTGACGAATAGTAATGAAAGATTTTGATATATAATATTGTGCTTTGGAAGTGATTAGTAGTAAATGTAATTATATTATTGGGATTATGTATTATTGAGTTTTGTTAATAAGTAACAAAGCAGTTTTTTTAATTGTTATTTATAAGATGGTTAGTAGCTAATATAATTGTATTACTTGATTGTATATTATTGAGTTTTGGTAATAAAATAACTAAAAAGTCCTGATAATATACGTTGTGTAACATATAACTAAATGTTGACTATATGGGTCTATTTTCTTACAGTATGATTACTTAATAGTTTTTGTGAGGGAGAGAGTGAATATAGTTGATGCTATAATAAAGGTTAAATGGCTAATATTAGGGTCGGTGGTTCTATTATTGACAGGTGCAGGTGCTTTATCATGGTGGAGTAATGTAAAGGATAAGAGGTCTATAGAGGCTGGTAATATTATGTATAAAGCATTGATGAGTAATGTCGATCAAGCTAAAATGATAAGCATGTTACAAAGTGTAATAGATGGTGACTTTGGTAATTACAAATATTTAGCTAAGCTAAGATTGGCTAGTACTTATGGCATACAAGATATAGAGAAAGCGCAGGAAATATATGCAAGTTTGGTGAATGACGAAAAAGTGGTTCCTGAATTGAAGGAATTGGCAGGATATTTAGAAGTTATTTCGTTATTGAAAGGTAGTAATGTTGATTTACTTAAGGAGAAAGTTGGAAAACTTATTGTACAAAATCGTAAAGTTTATCAATCTTCGGTAAAAGAGGTGGCTGCAATTACAAGAATTAAGGATGATGATATTAAAGGTGCTATGGAAATAATGCAAGAAATTGTAAGTGATGTTAATTCTGACTCAATGATTAGTAAGAATGCAAAAGATTTAATGAGAATATATAGCAAAAAATAATTTTATAAGGCTTGAAAAATTATTGCTGAGTTATTAGGTTAATACTGTAAGCAGGTTAAAAAGGGGTTGTTCAATGCAAGATGTTACGAATGTTGAGAAATTAAAATTTAATGCCGAAGTTGGTAAAGTTCTAAATCTTGTTATACATTCTCTTTATACCAATAAAGATATTTTTTTAAGGGAGCTAATTTCAAATGCTTCTGATGCTTGTGATAAGTTACGATATGAATCTTTGTCAGATCAAGATTTAATGGGCAATGATGCTGAATTAAAAATTATTATCAGTGTGGATAAAGAAAATCATAAATTGACTATTACTGATAATGGGATTGGTATGAATAAAAAAGATTTGATAGAAAATTTAGGTACTGTTGCTCATTCAGGTACTCAAAGGTTCATTGAATCTTTAGAGAATAATAAAAGTAAAGACGGGATAGAATTAATAGGAAAATTTGGAGTAGGTTTTTATTCGGCATTTATGGTTGCTAATGAAGTTGTTGTTGAGTCTTGTAAAGCTGGAGAAGATTTATGTTATCAATGGCAATCTAATGGTGATGGAGAATTCTCCATTGCACAATTAGAAAAAAGTGCTATTAGAGGTACTAAAATTACTTTAAATCTTAAGCCGGAAGAAATTGAGTTTTTGGATAAATTCCGTATAGAGCATATTGTTACAACATATTCTGATCATATTAGTTACCCAGTTTATTTTATTAATGATAAAGGTGAAGAAGAAAGATTAAACAGTAAGTCTGCTATTTGGACTAGGCAAAAAAATGATATATCACAAGATGAACATCTAAATTTCTTTAGATCAGTTGCACATGTAGGTGGTGATCCATGGATGATATTGCATAATAAGAATGAAGGAGCTGTTGAATATACTAATTTACTGTATATACCTTCTATCAAGCCTTTTGATTTATTTCATCCAGATAGAAGGTGTTCTGTTAAGTTGTATGTTAATAAGGTATTTATTACTGAGGATAATGTACAAGTTGTTCCACAGTATTTAAGATTTCTAAAGGGTATTATAGATTCTTCAGATCTGCCGTTGAATATTAGTCGTGAAACTTTACAAAATAATAAAGTTATTGAGAAAATTAAACATTCAATTATAAAAAGGGTGCTTTCAGAATTACAAAAAAAAGCTGAGAGCGATTTAGATGATTATGCGAAGTTTTGGAATAATTTTGGTTCAGTGCTTAAGGAAGGGTTATGTGAGAATATGAATACTGAAGCACGAGAAAATTTACTATCAGTGTGTAGATTTTATAGTACTTATAGTGACCAATTAACTAGTCTTGAAGATTATATTGGAAGAATGAAATCTGAACAAAAAAGTATTTTTTATCTTTCAGGTAATGATCTTGAATCAGTTAAGAAAAGTCCTCAATTGGAAGGGTTTATTAGTAGGGAAATAGAGGTTATTTTGTTAACAGATCCAGTGGATGATTTTTGGACTAGCGTTGTTACGGAATACCAAAAAACTCCTTTAAAATCTGTGACTCGTGCTAGTGAAGAGTTAGAAGGTTTTGTTAAGTCAAAAAGTGATAATGATGAAAAAGAGGAAGATTTAGCAGTAGAAAAGACAGGTAAATTTATTGAATATGCTACTAAAGTATTAGGTAAATTAGTTAGTGGAGTTAGAGTCTCAAAAAAGCTTACCAGTAGTCCAGTATGTCTTGCAGTTTCTGATAGTTCAATGGATATTAGAATGGAGCGCTTTTTGAGAGAACAGAAGCAATTAAGCCATAAGAGTACAAAAATTCTTGAATTAAACCCTAAGCATACTGTTATTAGTAATTTGATTGAAAAATATAGTACAAATGGGGAGAGCGTATTGCTAGAAGATATGATACATGTATTGTTTGATCAGGCATGTATTATTGAGGGTGAAGAAATAGATAATGCTGCTAATTTTGCAAATAGAATGAATATTATTTTGAGTAAGGTTTTATTGTAGTCTGGAAAAATAGTAGCTGAGTGGTATAGGCCTTTCACTTAGATAAGGAGTTACTTTTTTTTGTGATATTTTTATTATATTCTATTGCTTTAACGATAATTCTCCTTTAAAGCAATGAAAAGCACAAGCTATTTCCTCTTGCTGCTGATTTATACTATGGGTTTAAAGTTCTTATGTTTTGTATGGGTTATTATTAGGTTTTCAACAAATCAGGTGTTGAACTGAGTTATATGCTAATGCACGTTTTTATTACAAGTTGGCTCTGAGTTGTTAGATTAATAGATTCCTAAATAATTTTCAAGTATTAAATCATAGGTTATGATGCTGATGTACAAGACATTTTATCATAATTTGAATGTATTTTGTAAAGTGAATACCTGCTATTACAAAAGCAGAAAATATCGCTATGCGGCTGACAATAGCGATCGAAGTACAAATTATTTTATATTTTAGAAATTAAAGAGCATATTGTTCAATGTAAATTTGAAGCATTAACAGAATGCTAGAAATACAAACAGTAAGGTAACGAGTGAGTTTTTTTAAAGTAAAGTTATTTTTGTAGGAGGTAGTAGGACTGGTAACTATAACTTCTGTAAAATTTGGTATAATATAATCATACGCAATATGTCACTTGTTTTAATACTAAAAAAAATTTCAGTTTTTTAGTACATTGATGACGTATTAATGTTTTACTATGGTTGTCTATAACTGTATTAAAATAAGTATAAGTGGTTAATTATATCCTTGTTTATTATCAAATTAAAAGAACATTGCACTTATATAAACTAAGGTAAAAATGATTATGGCACTAGTTAATATAATGCAGAAATAGCAAGTAAACCATATTTTTAATGAGATTTTTTCATAAACATCACACCATAAATTACATATAATTAAAATAATATTTTTATATATTGTTAGTATAATAATTATTAATCGTAATATTAACTGTATTTCGTAAACTAATTTGTAAAATTATACAATTATGAACATCTGTATTGTTTTTGTTAGTAATTATTAAGGGTATGACATTTTTACTACATGTCTTTGATATTAATGTCACATTTTAAACATTTATTGTGAAAATATATTGCAGTGTATTCAATAAAAGTATACACTAATAGAGTGATGGCGGCCTTGCTCTACATGTTAAGATAAAGTGTGTGTGTTACCTAATGGTTATGCATTGATAGTAGAGCAAGGCCATAATTAATTTATTAATTGTAGTACAAATAGGATTGTAACTTAAGTCTTTTGCTGAGTCAATAGAGATATTTACTTTTTAGTTAATAATTAATGAGAAAGCCCATTTATTGTTAGGCTTATATAGTATTCATTTTTAAAAAGTATTTATTATACTATAACTAAAGTAGGCAATAGTATGAGAAAGTTTGTTATTATATATACTATGTTGTGTTAAGTAAGGTTACTATTTTTTTTTGCAAATAAAAAGTAATATGCATTTAGTTTTTATATATTTTTAACAGTGTTAATGTTGTATTAAAAATATGTATTTATTGATAATTTATCAAATGCGATTATTATGTGGACGATATAATTGTGAAATTTTTCTTTGTATTACCTTGTGTTGTGTATTATTAGGTATGGTGCTGTAAGTATGGTAATATATAGAGTATAAAAATAATGAATTTAAGTTATAGTAGAATATTCGTACATTAGAATAAGAAGTCAGATTTGACATTTGCAGCTCATTAAAAAAACTAAAAATTTGTATTTAACATTTAAAGCTGATTTAAAAATCAGCAACAAGTATGTACCTATTAAAATTCTAGTATAAATCTGTATAGTATTTATGTGCTAAATACCTTATTGAATATAGTATCTATATGTTTGGTATAGTAGTCATAGCTAAATAAAGAATCTAGAGTCTTGCTACTGATATATTTTGATAGAGTTAAATCTTGCTTTAATTCATCAAGAAAATGGCTATTATTTTCTAGTGTTTTTAATGCAATATCTTGAACAATTTTGTAAGATTTTTCTCTGCTTAACCCGCAATTTACTAATGTTAAAAGTACACGTTGAGAATGTGTTAGACCATTTGACATATTTAAATTATTTTTGATACTATTCTTATTGATTACCATGTTGCCTATTAAATGCTTGAGCCGTACAAGGGCAAAATTTAAGGCGATGCAGGAATCTGGTGCTATACAACGTTCTACAGAGGAATGAGAAATATCCCTTTCATGCCATAGTGTTACGTTTTCTAAAGCAGGAATTACATAGCTACGTATTATTCTAGAAATACCAGTTAAATTTTCACTGAGAATAGGATTTTTTTTATGAGGCATTGCTGAGCTACCTTTTTGGCCAGGTGAAAAATATTCTACTATTTCTAAAATTTCAGTTTTGTGTAAATTTCGAATTTCTGTAACAATATTTTCTATGGATGAAGCAATAACTCCTAGTGTTGCGAAAAACATTGCATGTCGATCTCTAGGTATTACCTGAGAAGATATTGTTTCTGGTATTAATCCTAATGAAGATGCAACGTATTCTTCAACAAATGGGTTAATATTTGCAAAATTTCCCATTGCTCCAGAAATTTTACATGTTGATATTTCTTGTTGTGCAATTTTTAAGCGATTATAATTACGCTTAAATTCTGCATAGAATCTTGCAAATTTTAAACCAAATGTTATAGGTTCTGCATGAATTCCATGGCTACGTCCAATACATAATAAATATTTGTTGTCTTCAGATTTTTGCTTAAGCTCAAATAATATGTCTTGTATGTTACTAAGCAGTATATTACAGGATTGATGCAATTGTACAGCTAAACATGTATCTACTACATCTGAACTTGTCATACCATAATGTAGATATCGTATGTCTACATTTGTATGTTCTGCTATATATGTTAGGAACGCTATTACATCATGTTTTACTGCAGATTCTATTGCATTAATTTTTTCTATGTCAAAATATTTTATTTTGTTTTTTAAATTGTCAACTATATATTGAGGTACTACTCCAAGTTTTGCTTGTGCCTCGCATGCATATTGCTCTATATCCATCCAGATTCTGTATTTGTTTTGCTCATTCCAGATAGAGGACATTTCAGGTAGGCTGTAACGTTCAATCACAATAATTAACCATGCTTATTACTTTTGTTAACATCATGAGATAAATTTATGTTTTTTGCAAAATTTTTTATGTATTTATGTTAATGAGTACGAATTGTAATCTTATTTATGTGAAAGCATAATAGATAATTATTTGTAGTGTATTTTTGTTTAGGCATAAAAAAAGTAGACTATTATTTGTATAATAAAAATGTTATATAAAAGTTGGTAGTTCATTGAAAGAAGGAATGCTTGCTTTTTAAGTTAACTTTATATGATTAATTTATCTTTGCTTTAGTGGATTTATATTTATTGAAATTAGTGTGGTATATTTATTTATGTAAATTTATAATGTTGATTACTGATTATGAGGTTACTATTTATTAGAGTTTAATTAGTAAGCTTTATGAATTTGAGATAGGTATTAAATATGCATTATGAGAGCTTGTTATAGTCTATAAATAGCGTTAAGTATTATATGTTGTAACGTATAAAAGTGGTGTATTTTTGTAATATGGATAACCATAATTTGTTTTTTAGGTTATGAATTATTTATATAATTAGTTTTTTATACTCAATTACTGATAACTTTATGTTTTTTTTCTAATGTATATTTATTGATAGTATAAAAATTGTAATAGCTAGTTTTATTTTATGATTTATTGTTTTTATATCTAATGTATTTAAGGTATGTATATGAATATCAATGATGGCAGCATTGATAGAAGTAGTAGGTAGTGCCTATATTTATATTATGACGAAATAGACTTGTACTTGGAGGATGTAGTTAAAATGAAATTTATTGATTTTTTCAATGAAAAATAGTACTATTATAACATATAGAGGTGTTTATGCTTTTATATATAAATAATATAATACTAATAAAAGAAATTTTGAGTCACGGAATTATATTTATGATATAAGTTAATACGTGGTAGATGCATTTTGCAATATCATATAATTATGTATATAATTGTTTACAATAGTGGGTGTTTTGTCCTACTGAGAGGTTTGTGGTAAGGTAGTATTGTGCAAAACTTAAGTTTTTATATTAACTGCTATTACTACCTAATCAAGCTAGCCAAATAATTATGAAAAGAAATATTAATACTTATATTAAATAGGCGATCATTTCAATTGGTATGTGCTGCTTAATAATATAAGGGTGTGTGTGAGGTTTATTATGAATATTGATGCTAACGTAGTAAGGTTGTCAGTTGTTGTTTTGAGCTGTCTTATAATATGTTTTATGTTATTTTTGTTAACTTATTATAGTATTTTCAAGAAGAAATTGCAAAAGCAGCAGATGGAAAGCAAAGACGTTAAATTTGGTTCCTCATTATTAAATGAGGTAGCAGATGAATCTAATGCAATTGAATGCAAAGATGAGCAAGAGCAAGATATACAAACAGTTGTTAACGTGGATAATAATGTTAGAAGTGAGCAGGCAGTTGAAGCATACAATGAGTACTATCAACTAAAAGAAGCATTAATTTTTTATAAAGGAATATTTCAATATGCTGTTGACAAATTAAGAGAATTGCAAGATCTGTGGTTGCAGAAAGTAAATAGCAAATCCTTGGTAAGTACGGTAAAGGGTTGCTTTAATTATAAAGGTAATCGTCAAAATAAAAAAGGGAAGTGTGATAAAAATACGTTAGAAATTGCACAGCATTATGATGACAATCAAATATTAGAGCAAGAAGCATTAAGTTTATGTGATAAAATTTCTTCGTATGATGTTGAGAATGTTTTTAAACGTGTAAAAAGACAACCATGTATGCAATAGAAAGTTATAGCATGAAGCTTGTAAAGTGTAAATTAACATAAAAATATTAATAATAGCATTTTTAATTAAGTATACTTTATGGCATTTTCTAAGAAAATTGTGCATAATTGTTTATGTATTGTTGGCATTATATGATGTTGTTGTATAACAGGCGCAAAATGTAGTGTGTTACATTGATGTGATGTATAATTATTAATGGAATATTATATATATGTACATTATATCATATGTGATAATGAAAAATAATGTTAATAAGGTTAACGGGTTTATTATTAATTATGCTATAATGGTTGTATTGGTTATAGTGCTCGTTGTAAAAAAGTTATAAGTATAGGTTAAGGTGCAAATTTAACTATTTTATGTTTGTTAATTGTTACTTATAGTATTTTTGTTAATTTGCAACGAGGTATATCATAATAATAGGTACGTGTTTTTATTATTTTTTAGGTTGTGAATGATTTATTATAGTACTGCCAATAGTTATGTAATGTTAGGATTGAAAGGTTAAGAACTCAAAGAAGCATGAGATAATATTGATAGATGGTATGTGAAGCTACAGTCCTTATTGAGTACTGAATGGAAAATTGTTAACTGATAATATGAAAATTACTACTGCAAAAAGATTGATTTTGTAGATTAATTTATTATTAATAGCTTATTATTTAATTAATGTTATTTTTTATATCTTATGTAAAAATATACTATATTTATATGAAGATTATTGCACTAAGTTTTGTGTGAGGCTTTTACTTTCTTAAATTAAGAAATTAATGTTATAGTAGTATTTAATTATTTGAGTAGAAGATTATTATTGAGAGGGGGATTTTACTTTGATAATGTGAATGCCTATTTTTTTAGGGCTTATATAGTATTTGTTCTTAAAAAGTATTTATTATATTATAACTAAAGTAGGCAATAGTGTAGGAAAATTTGTTTCTGCATATATTATTTGTATAAGTAATATTTTGAATTATTATTACAACTTTTTTTTTAGCATATGTTTTTTGCCAAATTTATAAATAGTTGGAAATATATTATGATTACTTGAATTTGCTAAAGAGCGGGAAAAGGGGATTGAACCCTCGGCCTTAACCTTGGCAAGGTCACGCTCTACCACTGAGCTATTCCCGCAAGCTGTACATATTGTTAAGAGAGTAAATGAATATACCACATAAAGCAAGATAAAAAACTTATTATCATTATTATTTTATAATACAAATAAATTTCTTTAATAGTAATATTTATTTTATATCTATATTGGGTGTTATTTAATACATAATGTATTAATATAATCTATGATCCATTATAATTTTACTGATTACTGAAGAAATAGTAGGTTATCATTTTAATACTATGTAATAGTATTATATTTTCATTGTTAGATTAGGAGTTAATCTGTATTTGAATGATATTTGTAATGAAGTAAGGGTTATTTTCTTATATGAAATTATGGTTTTGAATATGGGCAGCTTAAACATAATTATTATGTGTTTATGGAAGAAAATCTTTATTTGATGTATTAAGCACAACATTTCTTGTAAATGTAAGAGTGCACACTAATAAGAATAAGAGATGCACTTTCCTGGATTTTTTATCATTTTTGTAGGATTGTTTAACAAAATAATTATATTTAGGCAAATTATTTATAATAGTTATAAATTTAATGTAGGGATACTATCTTTTATAGTAACCAAGTTAACATATACTTTAAAAAAATGTATTTACAATTTTATATTAAAAACTAATTTTGTATATTCTTTATAGGAAATATGGTATAGCTTTATAGCTTATAATACTATAAGTACTGTGCTTGTAAATTAGAAATATAATTTCTTTTCTATATTTTTATTGATATTAAAAAATAGAGCGGTGTATTTATATGCATTACATCATGCAAATGTGGCTTAAAAAGTATTTCATAAATGATTTAAGTTTTTTATTAGTACCAATATACAGTATTATTGTAAGTGTGTTGAGTGTAGAGAATATTTAATGCTTTAGAAATTTAAGTATGTTGGGGCATATCTATCATTAGAGAATATTTGCTGCTGTATTATACAATAAATAGTTTTTTTCTAAATTTTATAAAAAATACATAGTGTATAATATTTGTTTATTTGTAATAATGTTAATTATTATAGTATTATTATTATAGTATTATTATGGGTTTCTGACTTTTTGTAAGAAATAGATGCGGATGGGATATTATTGCTTTTATATCTTATTTATTGATGGAATATTTTATATGACAAAGGCATTATTTAAGATTTATATTAAATTTAACTTAAATAATGTTGTGAAGAATATTATGTTCTTGGAATTATTTGATAAACCATATACTGTTGTGCTTAGAAGAAATGTAGCTAGATAGTAATTCAAAGAATAAAAAGCTTAAAGGTAGTTGTTATTGGTTTTATAGATAAAAGTTGGTTAAGCCTCATATATGCATTCTATATAAATATGAAAAGGATTAAAATTGTTTTATAATGTAATAACTAAATATTTCTGTTTTTATAGAAAAGTTTGTGAGTAAGTTGCATATTTATACTGTTATGTGTATATACCTAAGAATTTGTAATATCTGTGCTAGTGCTCGTATTAAGAACCATTTGACTGGTTTTGTTGATGGTTTTTGCTATACTGTAAAATTTTTGGTAAGCAGTATAGTGTATGCTTGCTAGTACAATTTTATAGAAAATATTCTATATGCATTTTAATTTATAATATAGATAATGGTGTGTTAAAAAAATCTCAAAAGTTGTACCGATAGATATTGATAAATTAACAATGATCATACGAAAGCATGTATAAATGTGTGTAAAAATTTTATGAAATCAGTGATCGCAGGGGAGTTATTTGCAACTATATCTATTTATATGATAAATGGTATTGATTTTAGTATTATAAATAAGTTTATAGATAATTTATGGTAGGTGGTCCTTTTTTAGGTCCAATCCTATGGGCTTAATTGTTGGTTGAGTTATAGCATTGTGTTCATTAGTGGGTATTGTTGGTTGGTGTTGCGATATTTGATAGGGAAGTAAATCCAAGTACTGGGAAGCCTTATACATTAACTCATAGGATTGTGATAAAATAGGAGACTATTTAAGATTATCTTATAGTATGGATTTATTGAAGTTTATTGTGAGTGCGTGTCTGAAATTATATGAAAAATGTGTTAATAGAGATAATTGCGTAATTAATGAGAGTTATGAATTATTAGAAGAAGAGATCATACATATGTTAACATTTCTACTTTAGATAATCTTCAGCACGTGAGAGGTAATACCTTAATTAATAAATAACGTAATTCTGATTTTGCATGTTTTAATAATACTTTATTATTATACTTCTTCCTATCAATTATATTAATGTAATATGGTTTTTGGTTATTATTGAGTAGCAGAAGAATATGATTGTTTAACTTATGTACTTTATGGACTAAAGAGGCTAAACTTTTCTTAAGTTAGTGTATGACATATGGAATAAATATTCTTGTTTATATTTAAAGTTCTCTTATAAAGACTATCACTTATAACATATAAAAGCGAATTCAAAATATTAGATTATAGTATAAAAGCGTAAAGTATGCATGTGCAATAGTAACTTCAACTGATGAATAATCTGGACATAGGTATTTTTCTTGTAATTTGATTTACTTTTTGAAAGATTGTTAACTGGTAACAACGTAGTTGCTGCACATATGATTTTTGTTATTATGTAGTATATTATGATTATGCTTATTGGGTTAACACAATATAATGTAATTTATTTGAGTTTCATTATACATTGTACGGTGGTTAATTTATTGATTATTTTTAGCAATTTTATGTATTTCCAAATATGTATGGTGGCTGTAAGGTAGTGTTCTTAGGAGAGCACTGGTTCTATGCTTATAATAACTACGTTGCTATCAGTTAATAATCATGTTATGCTGCTTAAAATATAAAAATAGTAAAAGAAGTTGGAATTTGTAGAAGTCTTTTTTTACATAGAATTAAGACTTACATGTAATTTAGTTATTTAGGAAATGTGGTATTATTTTATTTTAAAAGTATATACTTTACTATAAGTAAATAGTGGTAAAGATATGCAATGAATTGCATACAATTTAGTTAAGTTTAATATTTTGTATCATGTATCAGTTAAAACTCATACTTTGGTAATAGGAAAAGTTTTAATGTAAGTATTATTAACTATTTCTTAATTTTATACATATTATTCCTAATTTATAATTTTAGGTAAAACAATGAGTGTATATAATTTCCTGTACTAAAGAACTAGCATGAGTTTATTATTTGTAACTTTAGTACATAATTGAGTTTTAGCGATTATTTATTGCAGGGTTATAATGCATTAATGCAGGACGCATGATGTGTGTGTTTTCTAAAAAAGAAGATAGAGGGGGGGGGGATCCATGATGACGTAAATGACAGATTTTTGTATAAATGGGCTTTCTGTTGCTGTTAAGAGCATTACTATTAGTATTTTCATCAGCAACTGTGTGTTCATCTTGGGGTAATTCTTGATAATTATATGGTTGGTGATTAATATAAAATAACTCTGAAGGTACATGAGCAGGAGTATTCGGAGAAATAGGTGTATTATTAGTCGTTAAGCTTTTTATATGATACATTATAACTTTACTATTGTGTGCCTCTTTTATTATTATGCTACACTGTGTATCTGAATATACTGTAGATAGAATATCGTATGCTGATACTAAACTGATATACCTTGTTGTTTGTATATTATCCAACAACGGTAATACTATAGGGCTAGATAGGCTTCTTATCAAGTCTAGCGCCATATACCTTGACATTGAAGGGTTGTATTCAATCTTATTGTAGTGTCTATTTACTAAGTAAGGTACTACAATAGCAAGTGCACGTGCAAATTTTAATGGCATTCCAATCATGTAATATATTGCTTGATACCCGAAAGATTTGCAAACTTGTGATGTATATTCAAGTATAACCGTAGCAGCAGATGATAGAACTACATATTTCCAACGCAAAATAAATTGTGGATTATTTGTTTTTGTGCTACTTATAAGTAGAGTATCATAAAGTTCTTTTGTTTTTTGAGAATTTTCCATTATTCCTAATGGTACGAAAGTTCTTACTATATACCAAACCACTACCATATTAAAATATTTGTTATGTATTAAGGCAGCAAGTTGTATTACAACATTTGAAGCCCATCTTAGCATTAGTGTAATAAAAAGAGGATCGTATGATGACTCATTGGTTCTTGTTCTGGATACTTTATCTTTTATAAAATTATAGTAGGATTTAGCAAACAACATTTGTGGTACACTAAAAAACAAACACAATACTGCTAGTGATGTAGTTACAATAACAGATGATGAATTAATTATGCCGCTGTACATTGGAAAGTATTCATCAAAATCAAAACTCTCACATGCATTTCGTTGATAAGACTCAGAGTTAGCGTTTGGAAGAAAGCAGGTTGTTTTATTATTTCTTGTGATAAAATCTTGAAATTTTGCTATAGTAGTAGCACGTATTGTGAATATTGTAAATATGCATATAGAGTACATTTGTGGCATATATGGGAATTTATTAAAAAAGCTTTGAGTTACATCTAATAATTTATTTATTATGGGATGTGTTTCTTTAAAATCTTCTTTTGCTTTTAACTGTACATCTAAAATTTTATCGCGTTGCTGGAAATAAGTTGTTAAGTTATTGTATGCATTAAATTCAATAAAAAGCTTTTGTTGTTCGGTAATGTAATTATTGTTGTCATAGGAATTTACAATAGCTGTTGCTAATGCTCGCATTAAGAACCATTTTTTTGTTAATATACAAAGATTATCTTTTTTTAATAACTTTTTTGCAGATATAATTAATGTATTAATATTCATAGGATGTACATTTTCTGTAACAAAGTCCATATATTCGCTAAGTTGATTTAATCTAAATTCGGATGGATGTAATGTAACATATTGATCTAACGCATAAAATAATTCAACCAGCTCATGCTGCATTTCGGATCTAAGTTGAGCAATGAAATCACTTTCTAAATGTTCTAATGCGTTCAAAAAGTTTTGAGTAGGTATGTATCCATATGTATCGTTGATTGCAATATTTAATACTTTTTCTGTAATTAGTACAGCAATACTATGACTATCTTTTGGCTTATTTGTAAATATTTTTTCAAAAGTGTTAATGAAAATGCCGTGGTTTATTTTTTGTTTGATAACATTGCGTATGGTACTATATGCTTTTTTGTCAAGGGGATTAAACTTTTTTATCATAAGGTTAAAATATACACACTTTAACTAAATAATAACATATGTTAAATTTTTTAACAATAGAAAAAGAAAGTTTTATAATTTTTGTAAGTGATCTAAATTTGCTACTATTTTGGATATTGAAAGTTTTATATTCTGTAATTGTTGTTATGTGACGATATGGTTGTAAGTTAATTTGTGTAATGGATATTATAGTGGTGTATCTAGGGTATATAAATGATCATAGTACATGTTTTGAGGAGCTAATATATTATTATAAAGCACAATCATTTTTATATTTTGTAATTATTGCTATGTGCACGATATGATTGTAAGTTAATTTGTGTAATGTGGTGTGATGGTGGTATATCTAAAGGATTGTATATACATGAGCCTCCTGTACGTTTTTGACTAGAATGATCATAGCGCATGTTTTGAGGAGCTAATGCATTAGCATAATGCATATCATCAAATATTAAAGCACAATCATCATCTGTGATATTGGTATCTTGATTGTATGGTGATGTTTGTGCTATGTAATGTGATATATACTGTTCTTCTTCTGTATTATGTGACGATTTTTGCGTTAAATCATGTATTGGTGTATTAATAGAACTTATTACAGAATTGTTATTATTATGCTGTTCTCTGTATTTACATGGAAATATTTGTGCTGAATCACATATTGGTGTATTAATAAAGTTTATTACAGGATTGTTATACTGTTCTTCTTCTGTATTGTGTGGTAGTATTTGTGCTGAATCTGGTATATTAATACAATTTATCGCAGAATTGCCGTGCTGTTCTTCTGTTTCATTTTCATATTTTAAAGACGTACTATAATAATTTACTAGTTCTCTAGAATTTCTTAGATGTTGTAAACAAGTTATTGTGACTTGATTATTAGATAATTCTTCCATTATTGTACCGCATTTTATGTCCGAATATAGTGTAGCTAGAACGTGGCACGCTAACATTAAATTTGAGTACTTTACATTGTCTATGACTTCCAATAGTGATAATGCAATAGTAGAAGACATGCATCTTATCATGTCAAATGCTATATATTTTGAAACTGAGGGATGATATGGAGCACCATATGAATTTATATTATATATATATGGCAATATGGTAGCGAATAAACGCATAGATTTTGTTGGTATTTTTATTATTGAACTGCTTGGAAAAGTAAGTGCGCTTACATATTCAAATATAATTGAACATATAAACGCAGAGATAATATATTTCCGATGTAAAATAAATTGTGTATTATAATGCTTTGAGCCTGATTGCAATGCCATAATATGGACTATTTTTATTTTTTGAGAATTTTCTATTATTTCTGATGGTGTATAAGATCTGAGTACATACCATTTTATAAAACCTTGACTAGAGAATGTATCAATGCATTGGAGTGCAATGTTTGATACCCATCTTGTTCCGACTGCAACAGAATAAGGTGTGATGATAGGTTTATGAAATGGTGCTGTACGTATTTTGCTAATTATGAAATTATTTTTAAATTTAAAGAACAAAATTTTTGGCATAGAGAAAAAAAAACATATTAGTGCTATTATTCTAGGAGTAATAGTAGATAATGTACCTATTTCTTGTGGATATGCGTCAAAATCAAAATCTGCACAAGAAGTGATAGTATGAGATACACTATAATTTTGTAAATTAGGAGTTAAGCAAGATTGTGATAAAGAATTTCTTTCCAAAAAATCATTGAATTTTGCTGTGGAAACAATACGTACCATGAATATTGAAAGTGTACATGCAGCATGTATTGATAACATATATGAAAACTTTTTTAAAGCATTTGTGGTAAATTTTAAGAATTTATTAAGAATAGAATAATGTTCTTTAAAACTTTGTTCAGCTTTTAACTGTTCATCTAGAATCTTATCACGATGTTGAAAATAAAATACTAAGTTGTCATATGCATGAAATTCATCTGTAAGTTCTTGTTGTGCTTTATTATTATTATATAGAACATGTTCATTCATAATAGCTCTTGCCAATGCTCGCATTAAGAACCACTTTTTTGTTAATATGCAAAGGTTGTTTTTTCTTAATAATTTTGCTGAAGAACGAATTAATGCATTAATTTGTGTAGGATCTGTATGTTGATTAATAAAATTAATGTATGCATTAAGGCTATTTAGTTGAAATTCTGTTGGATGTAAGGTTACGTGTCTATCTAGCTCTTTAAATAAATTAACTAGTTCATGATGCATACCGGAACTAAGTTTATCAATAAATAATTTGTCTAAATAGTTAGTTACACTTGAAAAAGTCTCAGTAGGTATGTACCCATATTTTTCGTTAATTACGATACTTAATACTTGATCTGTAATCAATATAGCAATATTATGACTATCTCTTGGCTTGTTTGTTACTAACTTTTCAAGCATGTTTATAAAAAAGCCATGATCTAATTGTTTATTGATAATTGCTTCTATAGCGTTAAATATTTTTTCTTCAAGGGGGTTAAATCTTTTTCGCATATATTTTGGAAACACACTTTATATTGTATATAGTAACATATATTAAGATATTAAACAACAGTAGAAAAAATATTAGGATTTATATTGTGTTATTGTTTAGCTAGAACTTACTAATTTTGGGAATTATTTTTTATTTATGAAGGTTGTTATTTTTAGTTAATGTTTTACTAAAAAGCTAAATAGATTTGTTAGTTTTTTTGATGTGTATAGCATAGCACTTATTATTTATAGATGAAAATATTAAATTAAATAGCTATGCTTATCAACTTTTAAGTGCTGCTCAAATTTTGTTGTATTATTAAGTTAAAAGATTTGCTTTATGTAAGTTTATTCATTGAGAAAGTTATATAATGCATGTTAATACATCATGATAATTATGATGATTTTGAGTGTAGTTAAGTTTTTATATTGTTATATAGAAGGAAATGGATAATAAATGTAAAATGCTTTTCATGAATTTTTATATATTTGTTAACTTTAGTACATAATTGAGTTTTAGCGATTATTTATTGCAGGGTTATAATGCGTTAATGCAGGACGCATGATGTGTGTGTTTTCTAAAAAAGAAGATAGAGTGGTGGGGGATCCATGATGACGTAAATGACAGCTTTTTGTATAAATGGGCTTTCTGTTGCTGTTAAGAACATTACTATTAGTATTTTCATCAGCGACTGTGTGTTCATCTTGGGGTAATTCTTGATAATTATATGGTTGGTGATTAATATAAAATAACTCTGAAGGTACATGAGCAGGAGTATTCGGAGAAATAGGTGTATTATTAGTCGTTAAGCTTTTTATATGATACATTATAACTTTACTATTGTGTGCCTCTCTTATTATTATGCTACAATGTGTATCTGAATATACTGTAGATAGAATATCGTATGCTGATACTAAACTGATATACCTTGTTGTTTGTATATTATCAAACAACGGTAATACTATAGGGCTAGATAGGCTTCTTATCAAGTCTAGCGCCATATACCTTGACATTGAAGGGTTGTATTCAATCTTATTGTAGTGTCTATTTACTAAGTAAGGTACTACAATAGCAAGTGCACGTGCAAATTTTAATGGCATTCCAATCGTGTAATATATTGCTTGATACCCGAAATATTTGCAAACTTGTGATGTATATTCAAGTATAACCATAACAACAGATGATAGAATTACATATTTCCAACGCAAAATAAATTGTGGATTATTTGTTTTTGTGCTACTTATAAGTAGAGTATCATAAAGTTCTTTTGTTTTTTGAGAATTTTCCATTATTCCTAATGGTACGAAAGTTCTTACTATATACCAAACCACTACCATATTAAAATATTTGTTACGTATTAAGTCAGCAAATTGTATTGCAACATTTGAAGCCCATCTTAGCATTAGTGTAATAAAAAAAGGATTGTATGATGACTCATTGGTTCTTGTTCTGGATACTTTATCTTTTATAAAATTATAGTAGGATTTAGCAAACAACATTTGTGGTACACTAAAAAACAAACACAATACTGCTAGTGATGTAGTTACAATAACAGATGATGAATTAATTATGCCGCTGTACATTGGAAAGTATTCATCAAAATCAAAACTCTCACATGCATTTCGTTGATAAGACTCAGAGTTAGCGTTTGGAAGAAAGCAGGTTGTTTTATTATTTCTTGTGATAAAATCTTGAAATTTTGCTATAGTAGTAGCACGTATTGTGAATATTGTAAATATGCATATAGAGTACATTTGTGGCATATATGGGAATTTATTAAAAAAGCTTTGAGTTACATCTAATAATTTATTTATTATGGGATGTGTTTCTTTAAAATCTTCTTTTGCTTTTAACTGTACATCTAAAATTTTATCGCGTTGCTGGAAATAAGTTGTTAAGTTATTGTATGCATTAAATTCAATAAAAAGCTTTTGTTGTTCGGTAATGTAATTATTGTTGTCATAGGAATTTACAATAGCTGTTGCTAATGCTCGCATTAAGAACCATTTTTTTGTTAATATACAAAGATTATCTTTTTTTAATAACTTTTTTGCAGATATAATTAATGTATTAATATTCATAGGATGTACATTTTCTGTAACAAAGTCCATATATTCGCTAAGTTGATTTAATCTAAATTCGGATGGATGTAATGTAACATATTGATCTAACGCATAAAATAATTCAACCAGCTCATGCTGCATTTCGGATCTAAGTTGAGCAATGAAATCACTTTCTAAATGTTCTAATGCGTTCAAAAAGTTTTGAGTAGGTATGTATCCATATGTATCGTTGATTGCAATATTTAATACTTTTTCTGTAATTAGTACAGCAATACTATGACTATCTTTTGGCTTATTTGTAAATATTTTTTCAAAAGTGTTAATGAAAATGCCGTGGTTTATTTTTTGTTTGATAACATTGCGTATGGTACTATATGCTTTTTTGTCAAGGGGATTAAACTTTTTTATCATAAGGTTAAAATATACACACTTTAACTAAATAATAACATATGTTAAATTTTTTAACAATAGAAAAAGAAAGTTTTATAATTTTTGTAAGTGATCTAAATTTGCTACTATTTTGGATATTGAAAGTTTTATATTCTGTAATTGTTGTTATGTGACGATATGGTTGTAAGTTAATTTGTGTAATGGATATTATAGTGGTGTATCTAGGGTATATAAATGATCATAGTACATGTTTTGAGGAGCTAATATATTATTATAAAGCACAATCATTTTTATATTTTGTAATTATTGCTATGTGCACGATATGATTGTAAGTTAATTTGTGTAATGTGGTGTGATGGTGGTATATCTAAAGGATTGTATATACATGAGCCTCCTGTACGTTTTTGACTAGAATGATCATAGCGCATGTTTTGAGGAGCTAATGCATTAGCATAATGCATATCATCAAATATTAAAGCACAATCATCATCTGTGATATTGGTATCTTGATTGTATGGTGATGTTTGTGCTATGTAATGTGATATATACTGTTCTTCTTCTGTATTATGTGACGATTTTTGCGTTAAATCATGTATTGGTGTATTAATAGAACTTATTACAGAATTGTTATTATTATGCTGTTCTCTGTATTTACATGGAAATATTTGTGCTGAATCACATATTGGTGTATTAATAAAGTTTATTACAGGATTGTTATACTGTTCTTCTTCTGTATTGTGTGGTAGTATTTGTGCTGAATCTGGTATATTAATACAATTTATCGCAGAATTGCCGTGCTGTTCTTCTGTTTCATTTTCATATTTTAAAGACGTACTATAATAATTTACTAGTTCTCTAGAATTTCTTAGATGTTGTAAACAAGTTATTGTGACTTGATTATTAGATAATTCTTCCATTATTGTACCGCATTTTATGTCCGAATATAGTGTAGCTAGAACGTGGCACGCTAACATTAAATTTGAGTACTTTACATTGTCTATGACTTCCAATAGTGATAATGCAATAGTAGAAGACATGCATCTTATCATGTCAAATGCTATATATTTTGAAACTGAGGGATGATATGGAGCACCATATGAATTTATATTATATATATATGGCAATATGGTAGCGAATAAACGCATAGATTTTGTTGGTATTTTTATTATTGAACTGCTTGGAAAAGTAAGTGCGCTTACATATTCAAATATAATTGAACATATAAACGCAGAGATAATATATTTCCGATGTAAAATAAATTGTGTATTATAATGCTTTGAGCCTGATTGCAATGCCATAATATGGACTATTTTTATTTTTTGAGAATTTTCTATTATTTCTGATGGTGTATAAGATCTGAGTACATACCATTTTATAAAACCTTGACTAGAGAATGTATCAATGCATTGGAGTGCAATGTTTGATACCCATCTTGTTCCGACTGCAACAGAATAAGGTGTGATGATA
The DNA here is from genome assembly GCF_000964795.1 of Candidatus Neoehrlichia procyonis str. RAC413. Taxonomy (GTDB): domain Bacteria; phylum Pseudomonadota; class Alphaproteobacteria; order Rickettsiales; family Anaplasmataceae; genus Neoehrlichia; species Neoehrlichia procyonis. The sequence goes on from NZ_LANX01000001.1 coordinate 1,267,150, forward strand.
GGTTTATGAAATGGTGCTGTACGTATTTTGCTAATTATGAAATTATTTTTAAATTTAAAGAACAAAATTTTTGGCATAGAGAAAAAAAAACATATTAGTGCTATTATTCTAGGAGTAATAGTAGATAATGTACCTATTTCTTGTGGATATGCGTCAAAATCAAAATCTGCACAAGAAGTGATAGTATGAGATACACTATAATTTTGTAAATTAGGAGTTAAGCAAGATTGTGATAAAGAATTTCTTTCCAAAAAATCATTGAATTTTGCTGTGGAAACAATACGTACCATGAATATTGAAAGTGTACATGCAGCATGTATTGATAACATATATGAAAACTTTTTTAAAGCATTTGTGGTAAATTTTAAGAATTTATTAAGAATAGAATAATGTTCTTTAAAACTTTGTTCAGCTTTTAACTGTTCATCTAGAATCTTATCACGATGTTGAAAATAAAATACTAAGTTGTCATATGCATGAAATTCATCTGTAAGTTCTTGTTGTGCTTTATTATTATTATATAGAACATGTTCATTCATAATAGCTCTTGCCAATGCTCGCATTAAGAACCACTTTTTTGTTAATATGCAAAGGTTGTTTTTTCTTAATAATTTTGCTGAAGAACGAATTAATGCATTAATTTGTGTAGGATCTGTATGTTGATTAATAAAATTAATGTATGCATTAAGGCTATTTAGTTGAAATTCTGTTGGATGTAAGGTTACGTGTCTATCTAGCTCTTTAAATAAATTAACTAGTTCATGATGCATACCGGAACTAAGTTTATCAATAAATAATTTGTCTAAATAGTTAGTTACACTTGAAAAAGTCTCAGTAGGTATGTACCCATATTTTTCGTTAATTACGATACTTAATACTTGATCTGTAATCAATATAGCAATATTATGACTATCTCTTGGCTTGTTTGTTACTAACTTTTCAAGCATGTTTATAAAAAAGCCATGATCTAATTGTTTATTGATAATTGCTTCTATAGCGTTAAATATTTTTTCTTCAAGGGGGTTAAATCTTTTTCGCATATATTTTGGAAACACACTTTATATTGTATATAGTAACATATATTAAGATATTAAACAACAGTAGAAAAAATATTAGGATTTATATTGTGTTATTGTTTAGCTAGAACTTACTAATTTTGGGAATTATTTTTTATTTATGAAGGTTGTTATTTTTAGTTAATGTTTTACTAAAAAGCTAAATAGATTTGTTAGTTTTTTTGATGTGTATAGCATAGCACTTATTATTTATAGATGAAAATATTAAATTAAATAGCTATGCTTATCAACTTTTAAGTGCTGCTCAAATTTTGTTGTATTATTAAGTTAAAAGATTTGCTTTATGTAAGTTTATTCATTGAGAAAGTTATATAATGCATGTTAATACATCATGATAATTATGATGATTTTGAGTGTAGTTAAGTTTTTATATTGTTATATAGAAGGAAATGGATAATAAATGTAAAATGCTTTTCATGAATTTTTATATATTTG